>NZ_OZ195515.1:0-1403370 GCF_964277345.1 Wolbachia endosymbiont (group A) of Therophilus tumidulus
ATCTTGCCAAGGGCTATCTTCTAGCTGCTTCACACCCAAGGAAATTTTAGCATTTTCCTTATCTATTTTTATAATTTTAACTTTTATAGTCTGACCACAAGTAAAAACTGCAGACGGATGACTTACCCTACTCCAAGAGATATCTGTAATATGTAACAATCCATCTATAACTCCCACTACATCTGATTCATGAATACCGACAAATACACCGTAATGAGTGATACTTTTTATTTTCCCTTCTATTATATCGCCTTCATTTAAAGATTCTAAAAATTTAATTTTTTCACCAGCGTGCAATTTTTCTAACACCAGCTTTCTTGATACTACAATATTGCCCTGCTTCTTATCCATTTTAAGCACGATGAACTTTTGTTCAGTTTCAATAAGGTGCTTCGCATCTTTTACTTGCTTCAAATCCACATGACTCAGCGGTAAAAAAGCGCTTATTCCGTCACCAAGATCAACAATAAAGCCACATTTAATTGAGCGTTTAATAACTCCGCTTACTTCAGCCCTTGTAACTGTATCTTCTTCCAACTTATTCCATTTTTCGTCCCTAATTGCTTTTTCACGACTAAGAACAACATTACCATGATAATCTTCAATTCTTTCCACATAAACTCTGATTTTCGAGCCAATAATGACCTCATCATTACAACCGAGTTCCTTGATCAGAATTCTCCCGTCAGATTTTAAACCAATATCAACCACAACGTCGTTAGGGTTTATTCTTGTAATTACACCTTCTACCACATCTCCTTCTTTAATTTTGTTAACAAAAGAATCTTCAAACAAGGTATTATCTTGATCCTCAAATTGGCCTTGACATATCTCTTCTATAAATTTGTTTGATGATAGCTTTCTGATAGTAACCGGTAGATTTACGACTGGATTATTATTATTCATACCTTTAACTTAAACTTTATTAGAACTCATATATTATATAATATTAACAATTATTGACAAGTAATTTTTCATTAACTCATTTCGAGAATTGTTTAAGCTATATAAAATATAGTGAGAAAATTATATATGTATCAAGAATATGCTATTTAAGAATAGCAAGTGGATTAGATCGTTCTCCAGAAGGTCCAGGCTAAAACCTGATGTTGATGAAATATTGGAAAAATATTCTATTCAAAACAGCAAGGAATCTATAGAGAAAATTGTAAATTCACAAAAAAGAATATGGGTAGAAATAGGCTTTGGCAACGGTGAAAATATGCTTTACCAGGTGCTCAATGAACCTGATCTATTATTTATAGGATGTGAGCCCTACTTAAAGGGGGTTTCTCGCTTGCTAACAAACATAGAAATACAGAACATAAAAAATATTTTAATGTGGACAGAAGATGCAAGAGAATTGATTGCAAATTTTCCTGATAACAGTGTTGAAAGATTCTTTATTCTCTTTCCAGATCCATGGCCAAAAAGAAGTCACAATAAAAGACGATTAATTAATACGGAATTTTTAAATTTATTAGCAAAAAAAATACTTATAACAGGGGAAATATTCATTGCAACCGATCATCAGGACTATGCAGAGTGGATAGCATCACATATAAAGCAGTGTAACTCTTTAATCTATAGGGAAGACGATTTCACAAGTTATACTCTTACAAAATACCACAGAAGAGCGCTCAAAGATCAGCGTAAAGTGAGGTTCTTTAAAGTAAGTGTTATTAATAATTTGCAGACTATGGATCAATAGAGTTTTTGCATATCTCTTTTACGTTAACTATAGATTAAAAATAATAAAAAAAGAGGGAGAAATAGAGTAAATTCCTTTAACTACTTCTCCTTATGAAGGAATAGACTTCTTGCATAACCCAAACTAAGTAGAAAAAAGGTATCATCCAAGTAGCCCCTTTCTCGTCATGCCGCTGCGAATCGTCATACCGCCGCGGCGCTAACACGTAGCGGGATGATGAGGCTTATCGTCATGCCACCGCGAACCGTCATACCGTCACGGTATCTCTTAGCCGCTAACAAGTAGCGGGATGACGGTTGTCAGGTTAGCTGTTATCCCAGTTTTTGACACTGGGATGACAACGAAGGGCTACTTGGATGACAGGGAAGGATGCTGGAATGAAGGTTTTTCAAATTGTCGATAAACCTAAATCTATAATAACTATTTGCCTTTTTTCTAGGTTATGCAAGAAGTCTACTGAATAACAGTAAGATTTTTCAATCCTGTTCCACAGCAAATTTTAGTGCCATGTGAGTAGTTATGGTGCTGTTAACAATCAAAATAACAAAAACTAAGATGGTGATTAGTAGTGTATAAATATTCAAGGATAAATTTTCAAATTGAGTTAGCATTTTAAAATACACAAAGGTTGGCATTATCATTGGCAAAACAAGAATTTGCGATACTCCTGATGCTAAGTTGTTTTGACCAATCATCAATGCATTTCCAGTAGCTGAAATATTAGTGATTATCAGCGTATTAAATAATAAAGACACTCCAACTGCTATTGAGTGTTCAATACTATTGCCTAGAATTGCAAAGCTGAATATGGAAGAAATTACTGAAATCGGTAACCCAAATAATAACCAGTGAGCGAAAATTTTATAAGCAACTATAAGCCTAGAAGAGAGTGGCTGTACAAAGATTTGCTCTAATATTCCATCATGATAATCAGATGTAAACAAATTATTTGTAGAAATCTGCAAAACAAATGTAGCACATATCCATGTTAATGTTAACATAACTTCTTGTTTATTGTTGTTTTTAAGTGTAAATGAAGATAAACTTAACATTATGATAAAAATACATACTATATAGGTAAAGTTCTTATCATCTATTACTAATTTTTTTTACTGAGTCGATCATACTAGGCTTTTAAATGTTTATTATAAATTATAGTGTTTACTTTGAGGTAGTATAATTTTTTGTTCATAAATTATATAGGTTTTATTATTTTTTTGATAATGCAATTATGGAAAAGTTACCAAAAATAAAGTCACCAGAAGATTACACTCCTTCAGAAGATGAAGAATATATGAGCGTAAAACAAATGGAATACTTCAGCTTAAAGTTACAATCAATACTCGCTGAGTTAGAGAAACAAGAACTAGAAGATAATAGTATTGATACATACTATTCTGATGAAGATAGTGGAAACGAGGAATTAATCAAGCGTCGAAAAGATAGAAAAGAAAAAATTAAGGAGGCGTTAGAAAAAATAAAATTAGGCACTTATGGTTACTGCGATGGAACAGGAGAAGAAATAGGAGTCGAAAGACTTAAAGCTAATCCGCTTGCTATATATTGTATTGAAGAGCAAGAGAGAGTAGAAAAAGAAAAGAACGTGTACAACATTAACGATTAATTTACACATAAGTGGTGAGCCCATTGGACTTCAAGAGGAGCAAGAGGCGCTGAAGTATGTTATGCTATAAAGAAAGTGGAAAATTGGACATTCTCAACTTGACTCCTGCAGATTAAAAATTAAGTTGTATCCGTTCAGGCAATGGCGTCAACTTAAGGAAAAATATCAGCGATAGTGTATAAAATTTCTCTCCAAATTTTTTATCATTAAATTATCCAAAGAGTGCAAGGGACAGCACTTTTGTTTCTGTTTTATTTCAACAAAGAAGTCTAAAATGTGTCCTTTTTAGGTGAAATATGCAAAAAGGAAAAAACCTTATTCTACAAATTAAAAATATAATATACTCGAAAACTTTTCAGAAAATCCATTGTGTTGAGTTTTACACGAACAAGAAAACTTCCTTTTTCGACAGTATTTTCTATGATTTTAAAGTTAGTTAAAAAAAGTTTGGGAATAGAATGTGAACTTATGGAGCCATTGACATGTACCCTCAAAGCAAGCTTTTTCTAAAGCAAGGTATAAGATTTGCCATACAGGCTTTCAAGAATCTAAGCATCCAAACAGCCTATCAGGATGAACCTGAGTTGGAGAGGCTATAGACTTATTGCAGCAGATGGTTCTGGTATGAGATTACCCAGCTCTGGGGAAATTGTATCCGAGTTTGAACCAAATGGAACAACAGGCACCATTGGCAATTTGTTTGTTGATTTGTGTACTTCATTGATTTGCAGTGCTCGTCTTGCAGCTTGGAATATAGGTGAACAAACGTTGGCGGCAGAGCAATTACCCGAAGTTATCACTCAAATGCGTTTATTAAATCAAGAGAAATTATTATTTATCTATGATCGTCTTCAGTAAAATTCATTCAGCAGCATTATAATTTGGAAGTAGATTTTATTTTTCGCTTGCAAAAAAGAAATTATAGTAAGCTATGGGAACGCTGGCGAATTAGATTTTGATTTTATATTAGAAAATGAAAAGCTAAAAAATAAAATGAAAGGACAGAAAGTAAGAGTTATAGTGCTGACATTAGCCAACTGAGAAACAGAGTTTTTGACCGAGACTTTGGAGCAAAGCTTATGTGTTAAGGTGGCACATAGAGGAGTGCTATAAACGACTCAAAGTAGGAGCAGAGTTAGAGAATTTTTCTGGAGAGGCTGTATTACAAGAATTTTGGGCAAACTTGGTCATGTGCAATATATTATCGCTTCATATATGTGATGCACAAGGGCCTTGGAACCCAGATCAAATTACTGAGTATCGTTTAAATTTTTCAGTTTTATTTAGTGTAATGAGACAGAAACTCTATCAGGTACTTATTGCGCCAAAAAACTTTCAAGCCCTTTTTAAGTATACGCGCTAAAGTTAAAATCCGACCGGGACAGCCGCAATAAAGTAGATAAGCCTAAACGCCATCATGTCTTTAGGAGAGTTTGCTAATGAAAGTTCTTAAGTTGACGCCATTGGCTGTTCCGATTCGTTATATGACATAAGAGCATCATATATTTCATGCAATGTATTTGAGATGTTTTTTTCCATATGTTGATTAATATGCCCATATATTGTCGTCTCTTCCGAATACTCTGTATCTTTATGTATATGATTTTGTTGCTTTAATTCTTCTCTATCTACACTCTCTATTTGCTCTGACACTAGCATAACTACCCCATATTTTACATAACGAAATAAAAAAATTCTAACTGTAGTATGCTTATATAATCTACGAAGTCAATAGTTAAATTGAAAAGTTTCGGTTATAATTTACTTCATATAGAACATGCCCTTGAATTATGCTAAAAATCGCCATAGTAGGCCTACCAAATGCTGGAAAATCGACCCTATTCAACAGATTAGTAGGAAGAAAAGCAGCAGTAGTGAGTAACATTCCAGGAGTGACAAGGGATAGGCGAGAGGGAATGGGGAGAATTAGCGATTTGGAGTTTAAAGTTATAGATACAGGAGGATGGAACGACCAAACTAATTTTTCACTACAAGTTATTGAACAAATCGAATTTTCTTTATCCAATTCAAACATAATTTTCTTTCTTGTTGATGCAAAAGTGCAAAATGAGCGAAATGAAGAGTTTGCAAAGTGGCTGAAGAGAAAAATAAATAAACCTGTAATACTAGTAGCAAATAAATGCGAGAGTCATAAATCCGAAAATGTTGATTATTTGCAGTTTTTTGATTTTCTTGGCCCGGTGTATATCTCTGCCGAGCATAATCTTGGCATGGTTGATCTTTATGATGCATTAGCTGGTGTTATTGAAAATTTTAACGAGAACACTGAGTTACCTAACAATGAACTGAGTAGGCTGAGGATCGCGATCATCGGCCGTCCGAATGTTGGAAAATCAACTTTTTTAAATGGTTTACTTGCAGAAAACAGACTAATAACAAGTTCAGAGCCAGGTACCACACGTGATTCTGTGGATATTACATATGATCATGATGGAGAGTTAATTACTCTAATTGACACTGCCGGAATCCGCAGAAAGGCGAATGTTGTAGATGGCTTAGAATCAAGATTTGTTGAGAAAAGCATGGAATCAATCAAGCGCTCTCATGTGGTAGTTTTAATGCTAGACTCCCTAGTTGGTATTGAGCAGCAGGATTTATCAATTGGTGAAGCTGCAATTAAGGGAGGGAAAGGGATTATTGTTGTTTTAAATAAGTGGGATTTAATAGGTAAGGATGACAGAAGCAGGTTAATAAAATTTGTCAAACAACAGGAAGTAACCAGGTTATTCTTGGAAGTGCCAACTATAACAATTTCTGCGTTAAAAGGCATGCGCTGCGGTGATGTGATAGATAAGTGTCTTGAAGTGAGTGAATCCTTGAACAAGAAGATCAGCACTGCAAAACTGAATAAGTGGCTCATAGATGCTGTAGGAAAACATTCTCACCCTCTTGTAAAAGGCAAAGCAGTTAAAATGAAGTATATCGCTCAAATTGGTACTAAACCTCCAGCTTTTTCTTTGATATGTAACATACCTGAAAGTGTTGATGAAAGTTACAAACGCTATTTAATTAACGATCTCAGAAAAAATTTCTTTGCAGACGGTGTGCCAGTTAGATTGCTTTTGAAAAAAAATAAAAATCCCTATGTAAAATGAATACTCTGCTTTATACTTTCAGGGATAATTTACTTAAAGTTATGTGTAATAATTCCAGAATTCCTGCAATCTTTCTGCTGTCGAGTGCCGCTGCTCTAATTTTTGCATATGTGCTAGAATATTTTTTCAACATGCTGCCATGCAAGTTATGTACATACGAGCGAATAGTTTACTATATCGCTGGATTACTTGCAGTAGCGTGCATGCTTAAAGACAACAAAATTCTAATCTATGCAATGTTTTGCAGCTACCTCATAGGTGCAGTAATATCTTTTTATCATATAGGTCTTGAACTCCACTTATTTCATGATGTTTTAGGTTGTACAGAGCAAGCAAGTAGTAACGTTAGTATAGAAGAGCTCAGAAATAATCTACTAAATCCTAATTACTCTCCATCTTGTGACAGACCTCATTACGTTCTAGGTGTTTCCTTAGCAACATGGAATCTAATTTATCTCATAGTAGCTCTGTTCGTATCAGGTAAGGTGTATTGTGGAGAAAGAAAGAAATCTAAATAATTTAAGGTACAGCAACAATCAGTTCTTGCAACAGGCAATTAGAGTAGATCACGCTGGAGAATATGGAGCTATTTGCATTTATTCTGGTCAAAAATTTATTCTTAAGAAATCTTCTATAATCAATGAAATAATTGAAATGGAAGAGCAGGAAAAAAAGCATTTTCACTATTTTAATGAGAAAATCAAAGAGCAAAAAGTTCGTCCTACTGTTTTGTTGCCTGTTTGGCGTGTTTTAGGAGTGTCGCTTGGCGTTGCAACTGCCATTATGGGCAAAAAAGCTGCTATGGCTTGCACTGCTGCAGTTGAAGAAGTTATCGGGGAGCACTACAAAGAGCAAGTTTCACATTTAGAAGATGGGGAATTAAGAGAAACTATAAGTAAATTTCGCGACGAGGAGTTAGAGCACAAAGATATTGCAATTCAGCACAATGCTGAAAGCGCATTTGGCTACAACATTTTATCATCATTCATAAAAACAGGCTGCAAAACTGCTATTTACTTGTCTAAGTTAATTTAACTAAGCAGCTTTCTTAAAGTGTTTTAAATGTTCTGATAACAACAGAAACCAGGAAGGAATTCAAGTGTAACAATTATTTTATAACTATATTTACATATCACCATTATTAATAAATAATTAGTATTTGTAAATTAAATACATCTAAAGTATAGACTGCAAAGGAGGCAAAAGTGCGTTTTAATTTAGAAGAGGGAAATGCTCTTATGTAATACCTGCCACAGGTTCACAACTGTACGAACATTCATTTTTGAAGGTAAATTGCACAGCAAATGGTGTCATTCCAGTCTGGAATCCAGAAATTTTGCTTATAACTGAGCTGATAAGCTAAAGGTAATTGTCTTACACTAAAACAAACGTTTTTAATTAAGTTGCATAGAACCAGTGTCTGGGCACTGGGATGACACCCCACTGGTGGTCCAAACTACAACGTTCGTACAGTTGTGGATTCCAGACTGGGATGACACCCTACTGATGGGCCCAAATCACAATGTTCGTACAGTTGTGGGTCAGGCTATAGGATGACAGAAGTTGACTTTATTAGCTATAGGTGGTATGACACTTAGTCAATTTAAGTAAGCAGATGATCTTAGCTACAAAAGTATTTTTTACCTCATTTGTTTTTGGGTTTATTCTTTTTCCCTATTTTATAAAGCTTCTAAAAAAAATAAGCAAAGATGGGCAACCAATTAGATCATGTGGACCAGAAAGTCATTTAATAACAAAAAAGAATGTACCACCTATGGGCGGAATAATAATACTGATTTCTTCTTTATTACCAATTTTACTCTGGGCTCAGTTAACACCAGAAATTTTGCTGCTGATATTGATAACTCTATTTTTTGCTCTACTTGGATTTATTGATGATTATTTAAAATTGAAGACAAATCACTATCGAGGTTTAAGTGCAAAAACCAAAATACTTATTCAGTTTATTGTTGCTCTGGTTGGTGTGTTTATACTTAAGCTATACTCTGCTGAATGTTTTACAAAAACGTCCCTATTTAAAGGAGTAATAATAGATTTTGGCTATCTATATGTTCCGTTTGCTGCGTTTGTAATTGTCGGCTCTTCTAATGCTGTGAATCTCACAGATGGTTTGGATGGCCTTGCTGCAACTCAAGTTATCACTTCCTTTGCTTTTTTGGGGCTAATTGCATATATAACTCAGGCAGATATGAATATTACTTTATTCTGCATTGCATTTATAGGAGCTATTCTAAGTTTCTTGTGGTTTAACACACATCCAGCAAAAATATTTATGGGTGATGTTGGTAGCTTGTCGGTAGGTGCGGCTTTAGGGTTAACTAGTGTCCTAATTAAAAGAGAAATGCTTTTTGCCATTATTGGAATAATCTTTGTAATAGAGACTCTATCTGTTATTATTCAGATATCATATTTTAAATATACAAAGTTTAAATATGGAGAAGGAAAAAGAGTTTTTCTTATGGCACCAATACATCATCACTTTGAGAAGAAGGGATGGTCAGAAAATGTAATCGTTATGAAATTTTGGATAATTTCTATTATCTGTTCAGTTTTTACTATAACTTTCTTATTATAAAAACCTATGAAATACCCAGACTTTACATTAGAAAATAAATTATCAGGAGTGATAGCAGGAGTGGATGAAGTTGGAAGAGGTCCGCTAGCTGGTCCAGTAATATCCGCAGCCGTAGTATTTATTGATAGAAATACAATTATTGATGGAATCAACGACTCGAAAAAGTTGACTCCTCAATGTAGGCAAGTCCTATATGAAAAAATAACATCCGTTGCAAAATTTGGTATAGGAATGGCAAGCGTAGAAGAAATAAATTCATACAATATCTTGCAAGCAACAAAGCTTTCAATGAAACGTGCGTTGATAGACTTGGACCTAGAATTAGATTATGTACTAGTTGATGGTAATCAACCACCTGAAGTGAAATGGCAAGTGAAATCCATAGTAAATGGTGATAATTTGAGTACATCAATTGCAGCAGCTTCAATCGTTGCAAAAGTTACGAGAGATCGGCTTATGCAAGAATTGCATAATAAGCATCCTGAATATAATTGGTATAAAAATAAAGGATATGGGACAAAAGAGCACCTTAACGCTATTGGCCTTTATGGAATTACAGAACATCATAGAAAAAATTTTGCACCCATATCTCGGGCATTATAGCCTTTACCCTTTTTTGAAAGGTATGGTTTCATTAAATAGGCAAACTGTACTCGATCCATTCCTTAAGGTAAACACTGAACTTACCCTTTCGATTATCAGGTAGTTATCAACTGTACGGAAATTTACTAAAGACTCATATCCTGCAGAATCAACCATAAAAACTGCCGGAAAATCAGAGTTTATTTTATTGAATTGTAGATATGTAAATTTTCCGTCATCAAAAACCTTAATTGGTATTATTGACTGACTACCTTTGACGTGCGAGATGGAATAATTAAAATTTAATCCCTTCTTTACAACTTCAATATCATTGATATCAGGAATAATGGTATGACTAGCTTGTTCGAAGATATCACCGTTATTTGTTGTGTAAATCTCATCACTGCTAAATAGTGGATAAAGAAACCTTACTTCATATGCTAATCTTGGATCATCTAGTCCAGTTGCTTCTTCAGCATGAAGTTCAAAGTAATAAACTCTTTTATTGGTAATTATAGTTGCATTAGTATCGGCAATATCATCTATAGGCTTAATAAACAATCTATTACCTTGAGGAAGGAGTTGCCAACCAGTTGAATCACCCATTGAAAGGTTTTGTATTACCTCCCCTGGTTCAAACAATATACTGGACTGATAACCATAAAAACCCGTATACTTATGTATAGCTTGTGGGTTATAATTTATCACCTTTATGTGATTATCTCCAGCTATTGAACGTGGCTCCTGTTTTGCAAGTGCATCACTACCACAGAGGAACAACAGTACGGCAAACAGTAAACCAATCATAATATCAAAATAAATTAATTTTCATTTTATCATTGATAGACATGCACTGCAACTATTAAGGCACTTTCTATACTATAAACCCCAAAGCAAGCGGTAGAAAAGGCAAGAAATAAGGCAAACTCCTTAAATACTTTAGAACTACAGGAGGCTTTACCTGAACGGATATACTTGGAATCCTGCCATTTTCACTTTGTAAACATACCAAGAATTCTGTCCATTATTCCACCCATATTTGCTTCAGCTTGAGTATACTCTATTTTACCACCATGCAAGATTAGTTTAATATCTGATCCAGGTGATATATTAACAAATTTACTGCCAACAACTCCACTGCTAGTGATCAGAGCTGAACTATCAATTGGCAATTTTATGTCTTTGCTTATACACATATCGATTCGTGCTACGTAGGTAGCTTTGTCAAGTGATACACCAGTTATGCTTCCAACATCTACACCAGAGATCTTGACACTATCACCAACTCCTATACCGTTAGCGTTAGCAAAAAGACCATATATTTTATTGCAATCCTTATAGTTTTTCTTTATGTAAGATAGCTTATCAATAGCAAAGAAAATCAGAAAAATAGTGAAAATTAATACAAATAATCCAGCGGTTATTTCAAGTATATTTGACCTTCGCATCTTTAGTTATCAGGACTCCAGCTTTTATAGTAATTTTTCACTTTTTGGTTTGGATAGTATGCATCTTTTGTACCCGTTAAATTAGGAGTATGTTTTACTTTTCTTTTTTTATTATTAACTGGTACTACATTATCAGTATAGTGAAGCCATATATGCCATTCCGGAGGCACTGTTGTAGGCTCAGAGACACTGCTATACATAACCCACCTTTTTCCTTTACTTGATTCATAGTAAGAATTTCCATTTTCATCTCTTCCTACAAATTTATCTTCTCTTCGTAATAGGCGTTTTATTGCGTTACAAATTTTAGATAACATAAGGGTATTAAAACAAAAAGTATTATATATACTAATACTTTAACGATATATTAACAACAATTTAATGCAATTACCAATCTTACAAGTTATTATACCAATAATTGCATCAATGTTTTGCTTTCTTGCCAAGAAACACAAGGTATCTTGGTTTATTTCTTTTATTGCAACAACAATCACTCTTATCATTTCATCAATACTACTCATTAAAACATATAAAGGTGAAATTATAACTTATCACCTTGGAAATTGGGCTCCTCCGTATGGAATAGAGTTAAGAATCGACGTGTTAAACTCCTTGATTCTAACTTTGGTGAATTTTATAGCGCTGATTAGCGTGCTTTATAGCTTTTATATTAACGAAAAAGAAATTAGCAAAAACAAAATCACTGGTTTTTACTCTCTATTTCTACTGTGCTTAAGCGGACTGCTCGGGATTCTAGTAACAAACGACATATTTAACCTTTACGTTTTCTTGGAAATTTCATCTCTTTCTTCTTATGTATTAGTTTCAATGGGAAGGGATAAAAAAGCCTTGGTTGCAGCATTTGAATATCTAATTAGTGGAACAATAGGCGCAACATTTTATTTATTTGGCATCGGGCTCTTGTATTCAATGACTGGAACGCTCAATATGTCTGACATGGCTGAAAGAATAGTTCCATTACACGATAACAACATCATAAAACTTGGCACGTTGTTCATTTTTATTGGTCTCTCAATCAAAATGGCACTGTTTCCATTAAGCAGGTGGCTGGTTAATGAATATAGTGAGGCGCCAAGTTTCATTAGCATATTCTTTTCAGGCACAGTGACAAAAGTGATGATATATGTTTTCATCAGAATCTTTTATACTGTTTTTCATCAAAATTTCTTCTTATTTAAACCATCACTAAGCAACGTGATAATTATCCTCGCACTTTGCGCTGTTATATTTGGGTCGATATTTGCAATAACCGCAAAAGACATAAAAAGACTGCTTGCTCACTCTAGTATTAGCCAAATTGGTTATATAATTTTAGCACTGAGTTTTAACTCAAAAACAGGTGTATTTGCAGCAATTCTTCACATAGTAAACCACAGCATAATAAAAACATCTTTATTTATGGCTGCAGGATGTATTTCTTACAAATTTGATACAACAAAAATAGAGAATTTATCGGGACTCAAGAAATCAATGCCTTATACAGCACTTGCGTTCACTCTACTCAGTTTAGCATTAATCGGTGTGCCTTTAACAAATGGCTTTGTAAGCAAGTGGTATATAATGAAAGCAATTATCGAATCTCATGCGTGGATTTCCCTTGTAACATTTGCTGCTGGCTCTTTCCTTGCATTGATATATATGTGGAAGATGGTAGAGAAAATGTATTTTGAAAATGATGCAACGTCACGCACTGGAATGACACCGGACAAAATTAATGATGTGCCATTTCCTATGCTTTTCTGTCTATTGTTTATGGCAGTTTTAACAGTAGTAACTGGAATATATAGCACTCCAATTCGGTTAGTATAGTACTTCCCAAAGTAAATGATAAAGGTATAATAAGCTATTTGAGTTATAATGGCGTATAGTGTGGATTTAAGGGAAAGGGCAGTATCGATGATAGAAAAAGGGAAGTCAAAGGTTGAGGTGGCAGAGCTTTTGGAGATAGGAATAGCAACTCTGTACCGCTGGTTAAGAAAGAAAGCCGCTGGTGAAAGCCTAAGGCCATCGAAAAACGGCAGCTTTATTCGAAAAATAGACCCAAAAATACTCGAAGAATATGTTAAAAAGAATCCAGATCATACGCTGGCAGAGATGAAACAAAATCTTGGATTTGGAATAAATTCAATTTGGTATAGGCTGAAACAGCTAAGAATTACTTTAAAAAAAAGTTACACTATATCAAGAGCGCAATCAAGAAGATAGGCAGCGATTTACCGATAAAATCTCAAAAATAGACCATTCCAGCATCTTATATATAGATGAAGCAGGAGTTGATAATAGGTTATACCGAGAGTATGGACGTGCTCCAATAGGAAAGAAAATTTATGCAGATATTCCAGGAAGAAAACGAGAGAGAATCAGTATAATAGGCGGGTGGATTGGAAAGAGATTTATTGCACCAATGACTTTCAAAGGTGGGTGTGACAAAGAGGTATTCAATACATGGTTAGAGAAGATGTTATTACCTAAATTGCCACATGGTACTACAATAGTTATGGACAATGCCACATTCCATAAAACTCCCAAAACAAAGGAGTTAATAGATAATGCTAGATGCCGTTTGCTCTATCTACCAACATATTCACCAGATTTGAACCCTATAGAGCATTGTTGGAATACCATCAAAAGCCGCCTCAGACCTTTAATGCATAAATATACAGACTTACAACTTTTGGTTGGTAATACCATAATGGAAATTTATCATTCATTTTAGAAAATACTATAGTTGAGAAGTTGGTTTTTTGATTTTTATCTTTGTTTCATATTTTACTATACTTTAAGGTTATAAGGTCTTTATTGTGGATAGACTGAAGAAGATTCATTGGTTGTTAGTCATTAACGTGATAGCGCTGTTTTGCGTTGGCATTGTTGTTCAATACTCTTCTGCTGGAGGAAAGTGGGTGCCATTTGCGATTCACCAACTGGTCATATTCTCCTTCTTTTTCCTACTTGCTATAGCTATGTCATTCATAGAGCTAGATTTTTATTTGAAGCACGCCTACTTTTTTTATGTAGCAGCAGTGATTTCGCTATTAGTAGTGAATTTTTTTGGCTCACACATAATGGGTGCAACAAGGTGGATAAGAATTGGATCAATTAGTTTGCAACCATCAGAATTTGCAAAAGTAGGCTTAATACTTGCGCTTGCTCGCTATTTTGATAAGCAGAGTGTATATAAAATGATGGAATTTAAAAGATTGCTTAAGGCACTTATAATTATTTTCTTACCCGTGTTCTTGGTGTTAAAGCAACCTAATTTAGGCACAGCTGTGATAATGTTATTTATAGGGATATCAATTATATTCACAGCAATAATAAAAAGATCTCATTCGGTAATATGTGGAACGCTTGGCATTTTTGCAGTACCGGCTATTTGGCCTTTTTTACGTCCTTATCACAAGCAAAGGATATTGTCGTTTTTGGATTCATCAGTGGATCCACTTGGAATAGGTTATAATGCGCAGCAATCTCAGATAGCTATTGGTTCAGGAGGTTTACTTGGTAAAGGTTTTGTGAGTGGAAGTCAAACTCAACTTGGATTTTTGCCGGAAAAACGTACAGATTTTGCTTTTGCAGTGCTGAGTGAGGAGTGGGGCTTTTTAGGTAGCATGACTTTAATTTTGCTTTATACCTCATTACTTGGCATAATTTTCTCTATCGCTTATAGGTCGAAAAATTATTTTTCTAAGTCGGTATCTATCGGCATTTTCGCCTTTTTTAGCGCTCATTTCTTTATAAACATCGGAATGTCAATAGGCCTCTTGCCTGTGATAGGCGATCCACTGCCATTTCTTTCTTATGGAGGAAGTACAACTGCTGCAAGCTTGATATGCATAGGATTATTGCTGGCAATAAAAGCAGATGAACAACAAAATACTTGTATTTTACCTATGCTAAAGTAAAATTAAACTTTACTTAATAGTTTTTATGCTAGATGAAATGCGTGAGGAATGTGGGGTATTTGGCATAAGCTGCAACCAAAGCGCTGCTTTTAACTCTATACTTGCTCTCCATGCTTTGCAGCATAGAGGTCAAGAGTCTTTTGGCGTAGTAACCAGTAACAACGATAAGCTGCACTCTTATCACTTTCAAGGTCAAGTGAGCAGCGTATTTGATGATATAGATGAAATAAAAAAATCCTTGCCTGGAGATTGTGCAATAGGTCACGTTCGATACTCAACAAGTGGTAGTAAATTTGGAGCGCAGCCCATGCTTGGCAAAAGTAACAAATTTGGGGATTTTGCTATAGCACATAATGGTAATTTAATTAATATTTCTCCGATACGCGAACAATTAATTAAACAAGAGTGCGTTTTTCAGTCAGATATTGACACAGAAGTAGTAGTGCATCTGACAGCAAGGGGTGAAAAAAATAGCTTCTTAGAGAGTTTTATATATGCATTAAAGCAAATACAGGGTGCTTATTCTTTTGTGGCAATCAATCAAGAAGTAGTTATTGGAGTACGTGATCCATCTGGAATCAGGCCTCTTGTTTTAGGGAAGTTAAACGGTTCTTACGTTCTTGCATCTGAAACTTGTGCTCTTGATATAGTAAATGCAGAGTTTGTTAGAGAAATAGAACCAGGTGAGTTAGTCACCATTGATCGAAATGATAATCTAGCTTCAGCATTTCCTTTCCCACAGCAAAAATCAAGTTTTTGTATTTTTGAATACGTTTACTTTTCGAGACCAGACAGCATAATGGAGAATAGGTCCATATATGATATAAGAAAAGAAATAGGAAGAATACTTGCAGAAGAGAGCCCACCAAAAAACAATGTAGATATGGTTGTACCAATACCTGATTCTGGAATACCTGCAGCTATTGGATATGCAAAGCATTCAGGATTACCTATGGAACTGGGAATAATTCGTAATCATTACATAGGAAGAACTTTTATACAACCAACCGCTGAAGTACGTAAAGTTAGAATAAAATTAAAATTCAATGCTAATAGGCACACTTTGAAGGGTAAAAACATAATTTTAATAGATGATAGTATAGTGCGTGGTAGTACGTTAACAAATATAATAGTTATGTTAAAGGATGCAGGAGTAAAAGAAATTCACCTCAAAATTTCAAGCCCACCAATTAAGCATTCTTGTTTTTATGGAATAGATACGCCAGAGTGCAAAGATTTAATTGCTGCAAATAAATCTGTAGAGGAAATTAAGGAAGTTATAGGAGTAAACAGCCTAGCCTTCTTGAGTATTGATGGATTATATCAGGCTGTTAAAGGAGAAGTGCGTAACAATGCTACACCACAATATTGTGATGCTTGTTTCACTGGTGATTATCCAATTGGCAAATAGTCTACGCAAGATCACTGGAGCTTAAGTTTAGAAAATCTTAAACCGCCAAAATTTCTCTTGGCCTTTACTAATTCCGATTCTCGGAGTGCACACATAATCCGGGTTGAGGTGAGATTCATAAACACAAAATTTGTGGCTTATAGTAAGGTCTTGCTTATTATGTTCTTTTGTAATGTTTAATCTTTTGCACAGTATTCCTGGTCCGCCTAAGTTTGCTTCAAGCGGTTCAATGAGCTTTAATCCTCGTATTAACACTGCTGCTGGGAACCCTTCTGTTTCTGTTACAATATTTAAACAGTAATACATTCCATATATAAAGTACACGTATGAAAACCCCGGCATACCAAACATTACTGAGGTTCGATTAGTATAGCCTCTTGCCGCGTGACAAGCTGGGTCATTCATTCCTATATAGGCTTCAACTTCGGTTATTATTCCACTAAAGTTAGAAAATTTCAGCATCTTTCCTAGTAACTCCCCGGCTACAACCAAAGTTGGCCGCTCGTAGAAATTTCTTGGTAGTATTGTGTTGCTCATCATAAAAGTATAAGTTACTTGCAGATGCAAGCAACTTATACTGAATTTTCACTACTTTACCTATTTTGAAGCAGCAGGAGCTTGATGCTTTTGTGATGCGCCGCTCAAGTCTTCTACATTTGTTGAATGCTGCTCCAAAAATTTTACTTCTTCAGAGCTTTGTTGTAATTGTGTTTGTGGCAATTGTGATGCTAACACTTCATGTAAAGGCTTTGCTTCATATTGCCTTCCTACTTTTACTTCTTTATGTGCAGCTAATTGCTCCATAGTAACACCATTACCCTCAATAAGTTCTACGGAGCCATTATCATGAATATTAATTTTAATATTACATTCTTTTCCTTGAGCATTCCACTTTAAAGTCATTTGATATGACCCATTAGCTACTTCATAAATTCTTGTTCCATGTTCATCAACCCGGCAACGTAGCCCCCTTGCTTTACTTTGAGGTAGCAATAATGTAATTGCTTTCACGCCATATTGTTTACACAAATCGTTATTTAGAATGTCACTCATGCTTATTTCTTTTGTATTACTACCTATCGCAATTCTTACGGCAGGCTCAATAATATTATCTTCATTTTTGCTTTCTTTAAGTTTTATAAATTCTATATCATTATTTTCTATATTTTTAGAACCTGTCTTGAAAGGAACTAAGCAGCTAATTTAGCAAGCATAATAGTAATCATATTAAAGGAGATATTAGTTTTTGAAGTAAGAGGAGAATGCTCATAATCCTTGCTCATACGTCTAAAATTGGAAAGCCAAGCAAAAGTTCTTTCAACAATCCACCGTTTAGGAATAACTTGAAATCCTACAGCATCAGCTGCTTTTTTAGTAATCGTCAATAAACATCCTGTTTTCAATAAACAGTAATTTTGCAATTTACCAATATATCCCTGATCAGCGAGAAACCTTTGTAGCGTTGGAGCTTTTCGTTTAGCTTGAGTAAAAAGATTTAGAGCACCATCACGATCTTGAATGCCTGCACTATGAACATCAGCTGTAATAATTAGGCCTATTGTATCCACAATGATGTGACGTTTTCTACCCTTTATTTTCTTGCCAGCATCATATCCTCTGGATCCCCTTTTTGAGTGGTTTTCACTGATTGACTATCAATTATTCCTACCGAAGGTATTTCATTTTTGCCAACCATTTTTCTTACCTTTTTTACTAACATATCGTGTATTTCTTCCAATTTGCCACTATTACGCCACCTGAGAAAATAATCATACACCGTTTTCCATGGCGGAAAATCTTTTGGCAGCATTCTCCACTGGCAACCACCTTTCATTATATATCTTATTGCATTAATAATTGTTCTAATATTGTGCTTTCTTGGCCGTCCTACTGCACCTTGTGCAACACTTGGCTCCAAAATTTCCCATTCTTTGTCACTTATATCACTTGGATACATTTTTACCTACTATTTTTTACTTATCTCATCATATTCTCTTTCTCATTTCTTTTCAAGACAGGCTCTTAGATATCGCTTCTTTAATTTGTTCAGCAACTTTGCCTATAATGTTCTTACCACCATATTTATTCTCGTCCCGAGCAGTATATGTATATATACCATTACTATCCTTATGAATATAAGGTTTTGGTTTCTTTTTATTAGTGATATTAGTAGAAGTGTTGTTCTGCATTATAAAGAACTCATTCCATTCTTCTTCATTATTAAGAGTGACGTATTTAGGTACATTTTTAGTATCCGAAATTGGATTATTATCAGAAGAACTGATATTTAGATTAGAAGAAGTTCCAATCAAAGATACAGTTTCAGTGCTATTTAACATATATGCCTCCATTATTTTTAATATATAAATATTAGCATATAGATATCATGTCAATTAGTCAATATAAATTATGATGTTTAATGTTGAAAGCTCAAATACTCCTTTGCTTGATCGGTTAGAACGCGCCCTCTTGGTGTGCGCTTTACAAAACTAATTTTGATTAAATAAGGTTCTACTGTTTCTTCAATATTGCCAACATCTTCGGATAGCGCAATAGATATGGTGTCAATTCCAACAGGGCCTGAAGTGTTGAATAAAAATCTTAGATAATTCATATCAAGTTTATTGAGTCCCATTTTATCTACACCCAATTTTAGTAATACAGAATCAGCGACTTCATAAGTAATTTTTTTATCATCTTTCACTTCAACAAAATCCCTTATTCTTCTGAGTAACCTCAAAGCAATTCTTGGAGTGCCGCGCGCACGGCAGGCAATTTCCCGTGCTGCATCCTCTTCAATTTCAGCAGAAAGAACTCTTGCGCCTCTTTTTATAATATTAACCAGCTCCTCAAAGGAATAAAACTCAAGATGCAAAGGAATGCCAAAACGATCTCTGAGTGGCGCAGAAAGTAATCCAAGCCGTGTTGTTGCTCCAATTAGCGTAAATGGTGGTAGATCTATCCTTAAAGTGCGAGTAGATGGACCTTCACCTACTAATATGTCCAGGCAAAAATCTTCCATAGCAGTATATAAAACTTCTTCGATGCTGCGATTTAATCTATGAATTTCGTCGATAAATAGAACATCTTTTGCATTTAAAGTGGTAAGCACTGCGGCCAAATCTCCAGCTTTACTAAGTAAAGGACCAGAAGTTGCGCGAAAGCTAACTCTTAATTCTTTAGAAACAATTTGTGCTAAAGTTGTTTTGCCAAGCCCTGGAGGACCATATAATAAAACGTGATCTAAAGCTTCAGTTCTCGTCTGTGCAGCGTTTATAAACACTTTTAAATTTTGTATTAAGTCTTTTTGCCCGACAAAATCATCAAGTTGTTCAGGCCTGATGTTGATATTGCGCACATCTTCAGTATATTCTTTACCGCACGATATTGATTTCATAGTATTGAAAGCTCCTTAAGCGCCATGCGAATAATATCCTTAGTGTCCAGATTTGGCCTGTATTTTTTTATCGTATCATAAGCTTTCATTTTTTCATACCCAAGATTGATCAATGCTGAAAGGGCATCTTCATTAATTGGATGAAAATTATTGTTATTTATTTCTAGTTTACTCACTTTGCCACTCAATTCAGTGATGATTCGATTTATGAGTTTCAGGCCAAGTCCGCTCATCTTGAGTGCTACTTTATCTTCATTCATAATTGCCAAAAATAGCTGTTCTGGAGTTAATTTGCCCAAAATTGACATTGCAGTTTTATAGCTAACGCCGCTTACTTTAACTAGCAACCTCAAGCACTGCTGTTCTTCTTCGCTTATAAAACCATATAGCTGAGTAGTGTTTTCTCTGTTATTTGCATAGGTTTCGATAAGTAATTTGATTCTACTTCCAATTGCACAAGCACTTAAAGTTTTGGCTGAAAGATACACCATATAGCCAACATCATTCACATTCAGGATTATGTGATCACTGCGCACTTCATCAACTATTCCGCTTAGATTTCCTATCATTTTTAACA
Organism: Wolbachia endosymbiont (group A) of Therophilus tumidulus; assembly: GCF_964277345.1. NCBI lineage: Bacteria > Pseudomonadati > Pseudomonadota > Alphaproteobacteria > Rickettsiales > Anaplasmataceae > Wolbachia > Wolbachia endosymbiont (group A) of Therophilus tumidulus. The sequence continues at coordinate 20,389 of NZ_OZ195515.1, forward strand.
CTATATAGAGTTCAGTTTAAATACTCCCGGATCTTAGGTCAAGCAAACGAACATTATAACAGGGAAACGTGGCTAAAAAACCACTTGACAAACTCCGCCAGCCCCCTTATCATAAACACTGAAGCTATTTATTTATCTTCTCTGTACAGATTAAATGACAAAAAAACTCACGTATCTGGCGTATCATGTTTAATTTTTTGCACTATGTGCACCTTATGTCTTATAAAATTTCTACCTACATAAGCTGAAACGCGCTTATAAAGCGTTTAAAACATAAAAAACGCCAACTTAAAAAATGGATAGTGAATAACTAGCTACCCTAGGGTTTCTTTTGCCTTTTTTTCTGTTTAGTAAATTTCTTAACGTTTATAATTTAGATTAGTTGCGGTTTAAAAGTAGCTGAATCGCGGTTATTAAGTGTTTAGAATAAAAAAACGCCATACTTGAAAGTATAATGTAAGTAATTAGCCAACCACGGGGCTTCTTTTGCCTTTTTTTTATTTGGTAAATTTCTTAATGTTTGTAGCTAAACGACAACCGTCATCCCGCTGCTTGTTAGCGGGATCTATGTTAAGGTATGACGGTTAAGTAAGGGATCTATGTTAAGAGATACCGCGAATGAATCGCGGTATGACGGTGTAGATAGTAATTCGTCATCCCGCTACGTGTTAGCGGGATCTCTTGTTAGCGCCGCGGCGGTATGACGGTTCGTGGCAGCGTGACGATAAGCTCGTCATCCCGCTACGTGTTAGCGGGATCTCTTGTTAGCGGCCGAGATACCGCGAATGAATCGCGGTATGACGTAGGACTGCTGTCATCCCAGTGCGTGGGCTTTGTTGCATCGCTCTTCGGATAGTAGGTAACGCACAATAAATTTATGAAGCTATCTCAAATTTAGCCATACCAATATCAGTGAACTTATTGAGCAAATAGCATTTAACAAGTAGTTCCTTCTCTCTATTTGTCTCAGATTTATTCCTAAAACTAAACCCGAATGTTTGTTTCAGTCGCGAGAAAAAACTTTCTATATAAGATCTTTTTCCATAACTCATCTCTTTTTTCCACTTCTTTATACTATAGTATTTTCTAAAATGAATGATAAATTTCCATTATGGTATTACCAACCAAAAGTTGTAAGTCTGTATATTTATGCATTAAAGGTCTGAGGCGGCTTTTGATGGTATTCCAACAATGCTCTATAGGGTTCAAATCTGGTGAATATGTTGGTAGATAGAGCAAACGGCATCTAGCATTATCTATTAACTCCTTTGTTTTGGGAGTTTTATGGAATGTGGCATTGTCCATAACTATTGTAGTACCATGTGGCAATTTAGGTAATAACATCTTCTCTAACCATGTATTGAATACCTCTTTGTCACACCCACCTTTGAAAGTCATTGGTGCAATAAATCTCTTTCCAATCCACCCGCCTATTATACTGATTCTCTCTCGTTTTCTTCCTGGAATATCTGCATAAATTTTCTTTCCTATTGGAGCACGTCCATACTCTCGGTATAACCTATTATCAACTCCTGCTTCATCTATATATAAGATGCTGGAATGGTCTATTTTTGAGATTTTATCGGTAAATCGCTGCCTATCTTCTTGATTGCGCTCTTGATATAGTGTAACTTTTTTTTAAAGTAATTCTTAGCTGTTTCAGCCTATACCAAATTGAATTTATTCCAAATCCAAGATTTTGTTTCATCTCTGCCAGCGTATGATCTGGATTCTTTTTAACATATTCTTCGAGTATTTTTGGGTCTATTTTTCGAATAAAGCTGCCGTTTTTCGATGGCCTTAGAACCTGTCTTGAAAGGAACTAAGCAGCTAATTTAGCAAGCATAATAGTAATCATATTAAAGGAGATATTAGTTTTTGAAGTAAGAGGAGAATGCTCATAATCCTTGCTCATACGTCTAAAATTGGAAAGCCAAGCAAAAGTTCTTTCAACAATCCACCGTTTAGGAATAACTTGAAATCCTACAGCATCAGCTGCTTTTTTAGTAATCGTCAATAAACATCCTGTTTTCAATAAACAGTAATTTTGCAATTTACCAATATATCCCTGATCAGCGAGAAACCTTTGTAGCGTTGGAGCTTTTCGTTTAGCTTGAGTAAAAAGATTTAGAGCACCATCACGATCTTGAATGCCTGCACTATGAACATCAGCTGTAATAATTAGGCCTATTGTATCCACAATGATGTGACGTTTTCTACCCTTTATTTTCTTGCCAGCATCATATCCTCTGGATCCCCTTTTTGAGTGGTTTTCACTGATTGACTATCAATTATTCCTACCGAAGGTATTTCATTTTTGCCAACCATTTTTCTTACCTTTTTTACTAACATATCGTGTATTTCTTCCAATTTGCCACTATTACGCCACCTGAGAAAATAATCATACACCGTTTTCCATGGCGGAAAATCTTTTGGCAGCATTCTCCACTGGCAACCACCTTTCATTATATATCTTATTGCATTAATAATTGTTCTAATATTGTGCTTTCTTGGCCGTCCTACTGCACCTTGTGCAACACTTGGCTCCAAAATTTCCCATTCTTTGTCACTTATATCACTTGGATACATTTTTACCTACTATTTTTTACTTATCTCATCATATTCTCTTTCTCATTTCTTTTCAAGACAGGCTCTTAGGCTTTCACCAGCGGCTTTCTTTCTTAACCAGCGGTACAGAGTTGCTATTCCTATCTCCAAAAGCTCTGCCACCTCAACCTTTGACTTCCCTTTTTCTATCATCGATACTGCCCTTTCCCTTAAATCCACACTATACGCCATTATAACTCAAATAGCTTATTATACCTTTATCATTTACTTTGGGAAGTACTATATGAGGTTGTCCGGAAACTAGTAAATTCAAGCATATTCCCTCTTTAACATAACCCTACTCATAGCTAGGTATATGAAATTCTCAGTGGATGTTGTGAGTAAATCATACTCCTTCGATAGCCTTCTATTCCTATTAACCCAAGCAAAAGTCCTTTCTACAACCCATCTTCTTGGCTGTACTTTAAACCCTTGTTCTCTTGTTGGTAGTAGCTCAGGTGGCGTATCTTTGTGCACCCAAAATCTACATGGAGGCCTTTTAACAATTTCAATATCTATGTCATATTCTTCCTTTATGTGATTCTTTAAATTTCTTCCTTGGTATCCCATGTCAGCCCACATTTTTTTAACTTTAGTATATTTTGTTCTCATATTGTTTAATGCTATTTTAATACCATCTCTATCATTTTCGTTAGCAGCGCCTACGTAACAACCTAGTATAAAACCCTGAGTGTCTGTAATTATATGCCTTTTTCTACCCTTTACTTTTTTACTTCCATCATAGCCTTTGATCCCCCCTTTTCTGTAGTCTTTACAGATTGACTATCTACTATACAGGCACTCGGCTGCTCATTCCTTCCTATTTTTCTTCTACTATATTTTGTAATTTCATAATTCATTTTCTCAAAAATTCCCTGCTTCTTCCATTGCCTGAACTGCTCATACACAGTCTTCCATAGCGGAAAATCATTTGGTAAATACCGCCATTGACACCCTGTACGCAATACATAGAAAATTGCTTCTAATATTTCTTTTTTGCTATACTTTGGCGGCCTTCCTCCTTTCTTGTATGATACTCTGAAGTGTTTTTCTATTCTTGCCCATTCCCTTTCGCTTAGATCTGTTGGATACTTTTTTCTCATCTTTACCCCGTACTAAAATTTCAGATATTATAGCCTTTTACTTGTTTCCGGACAACCTCTATCTTCATCATATGACTTTATGAGCTTGACTGCAGAATTTCTCTCAGCCATATAGTCTAACTTTGGATGCTCTGCTGCGTTGTTTTTCGGAGGAATTTTCGTTTTTATACCATATTGATTACACAGCTTATAGAGCTTTTCTCTGTCATATGCCCTATCTGCATATAGTACTTTTATGACATACTGAAAATCGACTTCTTTTAGCAAATCACAAGCTCCATAGTGATCAGCCGTTACTGTATTTTACAGCTATGGCTTTTTTGCTGTTTGTATTCAACATTACATGCAATTTTCTTGTCTGTTCATAGCTGCGATACTTTCTATCTTCGCTATTTTCTTTGCTATGACCAGGAGTGTTGTTGTATATACTAATTCCTGTACTGTCTATAGCAATTTCGATATCTTCCATATTATTTTCTGCAATCATTGATCTTAATATTGAGTTTCTTAAACCTTCTTGATGATTGTGAATAGCTGATAACTTGCAAATTTTTCCCAATTTGCTCAAGGTATCCTGCTATAAACCCAACTGTTTGCCTCAGGCCTATTCTAAATAAACAAGTTATTATGTGCACCAAAATTACAACTTTATCGCTATAAATATTGTTGCCACCTGGTATTTTTGGACCATTCTCGTACCACTTTTCTATGGCTTCGTTGATATAATGAAAAATATTTCCTCTTTTTTCTAGAAATTTGTTATATTCGCTATGGTTACTGACCCTCATTTTTTGTGGCATATTTTTTCTTTCAAGGTTAAATGGCTATTTTATAATGAATTTTGTCAGTAGCCACCAGATTTTTTCAGTTGCTATGCAACAAAGCCATCCCAGTGTCGGCTACTTGGATGACAAGAAGAGGGTACTTGGATAAGAGGCATTGCCCTCCTGGTAGGCCCAAATTGCAATGTCCGTACAGTTATGGATTCATTCGCGGTATAGATTCCGCTAATGAGTAGCGGAATGACGAATTTGTTGTTTTTCAAATTGTAGGTAAACCTAAGCCACTTTAGCTATATATAATAGAATTTCGCTTTCTACTATCTTTCCAGTTGTTTTATACATAATTCTCGAATTTTGAAAATTTGCTCCATATCTAATTTCTCACTTGTATAAAATTTGTTTTCTTACTTCGAGACCTAATCTACCACAACTTTTATATGGCGTTTCTTTCCTGCAGATAATTTTATAAATGGCTGATCTTTAAAGCTTTCGAAATTTATTACATGATCAATATTGTTTACAACATTATCATTAATCTTGCATCCGTTGCCCTGTATTAAACGCTTTGCAGCGCCTTTTGAAGGTTCAAAACCGGTGTCATGTAGTAGGTCTACTAAGGATATGCCGCTTGCAACTTGTTCTTTTTTTATGATGTAATCAGGAAGTAGTGAGCTATCTTCATTCTCAAAAGCAGAAATTGCAGCAAATTGTGCAAGTTCCGCTTCTTTGTCACCATGACATATTTTTGTCACTTCTGTTGCCAAGACCTTTTTTGCTTCATTTATTTCTTGATCCTTTAAAGACTCTAATTTTCTAATCTCATCAATTGGCACATCAGTGAGCAATCTTAAAAAACGTCCAACATCTTGATCATCAACGTTGCGAAAATATTGCCAGTAGTCGTAAGGCTTTAGCATATTATCATCAAGCCACACTGCTCCACTTTCAGTTTTGCCCATTTTTTTTCCTTGTGCATTTAATAAAAGAGGCATGGTAAGGCCAAATAGCTCAGGTAAATTCAACTTTTTTCCAAGTTCAATTCCGTTTACTATATTTCCCCACTGGTCTGACCCTCCAATCTGCAGACGACAATCATATTTTTTGTTTAATTCAATAAAGTCGTAAGCTTGCAATAGCATGTAATTAAATTCCAGAAAGCTTAAGGTTTGCTCTCTATCCAGCCTGGTTTTCACACTATCAAAACTTAGCATACGATTTACAGAAAAATAAGCTCCTATATCACGCAAAAAATCTATGTATTTTATGTTATCCAACCAATCTGCGTTATTTACTATCATTGCACCAGTCTTGCTGTCATTAAAAGACACCATTTTCTCTAATATTCTCCTTATACTGGATGTATTTTGATTGATGTTCTCTACAGGCAAGATGCTTCTTGCTTTATCTTTGAAGGATGGGTCACCAATTTTTGTTGTGCCACCTCCAAGTAAGACTATCGGCTTATAACCAAATTTTTGTAGGTGACAGAGCATCATAATCTGAATTAGGTGACCAGCATGAAGACTTGGTGCTGTGCAATCAAACCCAATGTATGCAACTATATAATTGCTCTGCAATAATAATTGATCTAGTCCTTCAATGTTTGTGCATTGGTATAGGTACCCTCTTTCTTGGATGAAATTTAAAAATTCAGATGCGTGTTTCATTTTATAAACCCCAGTCTATCCTGTCATTAATGCCGAAGGTAACCCTAATAGAGAAGCCAGTGCCCAGACACTGGAACTTAATTATAAACAAGCACACTATACAACGTTTTCGATGAAATTGCATGAAAAACTGGATTCCAGTGTCAGCTACTTTCATGACACCACTACCTGTGCAGGAGTTGCCTTCAAAATTACAACGTTTGTGCAGTTGTGCACCAGCTATCCAGGCAATCAGTTCCATAACTCTTCTATTTTATAATACTCCCTTACTTCCGGCCTGAATATGTGAACCATTATGCCTTGAAAATTCAAAACTACCCAATTGCCTTCATCCATACCTTCTACATCTATTTTATCATGTGGCTTGAGGCTTTTTATTACGTGCTCAGCTAAAGCTTTAACGTGACGGCTTGAATCACCAGATGCAATAATCATATATTTTGCAATAACGGTTTTATTCTGCACATCAAAAGTTACTATATCATGACCTTTATTTTGATCTATTATCTCTTCAATTGTACTTCTTATCGATTCCATATCGCTAAGCATTGTTTACAGGTTATATGATTCATTTATAATTATATACTCAAAATTTCTAAATATGAACTATTTTCAACGCAACTACTTGTTAAAGGTATTACCTGCATCTATTTTATCATCATGTTTTTAGCATGTACAATGTATATACTTTTTATATAATTGAAAATAGCTTTTTACTAGTATTCATTATGGGCAAGACTCTCATCTACTTAATCGGCTTTCCAGGCAGTGGTAAGTTTACTACTGCAAAGGAACTGTGTAAAATCATTGGTGCAGTAATAGTAAGCAATAATCTATTCAATAATATTATATTTGATATTGTTAAATTACAAAACGCTGAAGTTCCAGATGACCTATGGGAAAAAATTTTTGCAGTTAGGGAAAATGTATTAGCAATACTGGAAAAACACTACGTAAAATCAAAACATTATATATTTACAAATGAATTGATAGAGGGTGATCCCTATGACCAAAGATTATATAACTCAGTGGTAAATTTAAGTAAAAAAATGGACATGGAAATTTTTTCTGTAGTATTACATTGTAATAATGAAAAACTAGTAAGACGTGTCCAATCAGAAGAGAGATATCAGGAAAATAAAATTACTGATCCGGATTTTGCTATAAAGAAAATTGAAGGGAAAAGGCTATTTATACCTGAGGGTTCGCTTGAAATTGATAACTCGAACTTGAGTGCAAAGGAAGTTGCAAAGAAAATTGTTGAAGAGATGAAGAAAGAAAAAAATGGAAAATTAATTAAAACTTCTGTAACAAATCATTTAAAAACAGAGCGTACTCGTGGTTGAGCAGAAAGATAAGTACCGTCCTTGTGTTGGCATAATGCTATTTAACAGACAAGGACATGCCTTTATTGGAAAACGCTTTGATAGCGATTCTTACTGGCAGATGCCACAAGGAGGTGTTGATGATGGTGAGGAACTGGAACAAGCAGCGTTACGTGAGTTGCTAGAGGAGGTTGGTACTAATAAAGTAAAGGTTATAACTAAAAGCAAGGATTGGATATACTACAACTTGCCTGAAGAAGTTATACCAATATGCTGGAATGGAAAATATTCTGGTCAAAAGCAAAGGTGGTTCTTAATGAAGTTTTGCGGAGAGGATGAGGACATTGATATTAATTATACTGGTCATCCAGAGTTCAAAGAGTGGCGTTGGCAAGGTATAGATAGTTTAGTAGCCAGTGCTATATCATTTAAAAAAGAAGTTTATAAAACAGTGATAGAAGAGTTTTCTTCTATAATAAAAGCCTCAACAATAAGCTCATGATAGTAGATTCTCATTGCCACTTGATTTATTTTTCTGACGATGAAATACCAAAAGTAATTTCAAGGGCAGAGCAAAATGGTGTAAAGGTTTTGCATAACATATGTGTAAGCATTGACGATGTTCCTAAGTTATTAAAAATTTCTTCATCCTATGATCAGGTCTACTCCTCTGTTGGTATACATCCGCTTGATGCTGCTATAGAAAACGGTGAGTGTATACATGTTGATGAATTAGTTGAATTTACCAAGAACCAAAAGGTAATTAGTATCGGTGAAACCGGGTTAGATTTTTATAAATCTGACAACAAAGACAATCAGAAAAAAAGTTTTGCATTACATATAGAAGCGTCAAGAATAACTGGACTACCTTTAGTTATTCACACAAGAAGCGCTGATAATGAGATGATCGATATGTTAAGGTCAGAAATGAAAGCCGGTGCTTTTAGTGGAGTAATGCACTGCTTTGCTTCCTCTAAAGAACTTGCTTATCAATCTATAGATTTGGGGTTATATATTTCATTTTCTGGAATTATTACTTTTAAAAATGCGAGCTTACTCAGAGAAATTGCACAAAATGTACCACGCGAGCGTGTTTTAGTCGAAACTGATGCACCATATCTATCACCTGAGCCTTATAGGGGAAAAAAGAATGAACCAGCAATGGTGAAATACGTTGTTGATTGTTTGGCAGAGTTGTGGAATGAGTCACCAGAACAAGTAGCGAAGGTAACCACAAGCAACTTTTTTAGGCTGTTTGAGCTATAAAGAAGCTCTATAAAACCATTAATTTGCTTATGAACCTAAAGATTTCACCAGCTCTCTCACCGAGTTTACAGACTTATTAAACATTTCTTGTTCACTATCATTCATTTTAACTTCTAGGATCTTTTCAATTCCGTTTTTTCCAATAATTACAGGAACACCAATAAACAACTCTTCTACACCATATTCACCATTAAGGTAAGCAGCACATGGTAATATGCGCCTCTTATCTTTTAAATATGATTCTAACATGCATATAGCTGAAGATGCAGGAGCGTAGTATGCAGATCCAGACTTAAGCAGATCAACTATTTCTTTACCGCCATTGCGAGTGCGTTCAACTATTTCATCGACTTTTTTCTGTGTGATAAGACCCATATCGATAATTTGAGTAAGTGGAATTCCAGCAACTGAAGCACAATTGATTAGTGGTACCATAGTGTCGCCATGTCCTCCAAGCACAAAAGCAGATATATCTTCAACTGAGATATTTAACTCACTTGCAAGAAAGTAACGAAAACGGGAAGAATCAAGCACTCCTGCCATGCCAACAATCATATTAGTTGAAAGGTTTGAAAATTTATGCACCACTGAAACCATGGCATCTAAAGGGTTGGTAACCACTATTACAAACGCGTTTGGAGAATATTTTTTAATATTTTCGCCAACCTCCTTCATTACTTTAGCATTGGTTTGCAGGAGGTCATCCCTGCTCATTCCAGGTTTTCTAGCGATGCCAGCGGTTATTATAATTGCATCGGAGTTTTTTATATCTTCATACCTATTTGTGCCAGTAATATTGACATTAAATCCATCAATAGGGGATGATTCTGCTATGTCGAGTGTTTTACCTTGTGGTATTCCATCACTAATATCAAGTAAAACAACATCACCGAGTTCCCTTAGTGCAATCATATGGGTGAGAGTTCCACCGATATTTCCTGCACCGATTAAAGATATTTTTTTTCTTTGTACTGTCATTTTCTACTCCTTTGTATTTACTTTTATGGTTTTACCTTCCCAAGGCGATAAGCTATCAAACATACGAAAATCTTGCGGTAAATCTATAGGATTATACACAACCTTTTTTGTCTCTATATCATATCTTACTTCCTCATAACCAGTGAGAGGGAAATCTTTTAACATTGGATGACCTTTGAATCCATAGTCTGTTAGAATCCTACGCAAATCAGGGTGATCAGAAAACTCTATTCCATACATATCAAACACTTCACGCTCAAACCACAAAGCCGTACTAAATATCTTCGCTACACTTGGAGGCATGTCGCTTTCACATAACTGAAGCTTTATGTGTACTCTAATATTATGCACAATGCTGAGCAGATTGTATATTAGCTCGAAACGCTTCTCTCTATTTGGATAGTCAACCCCAAAAATATCAACTAATAGTTCAAACCTACACTTTTCATCATCACGTAGAAAGAATAGGTACTTTTCAATTTCATCTAAAGTTGAATATATTACAATAATGCCATCATCTTTTTGAATGCACTCGCATTTGGTCTTTTTTTGTATATACTTTGCAGTTTTATCCATTCCGAGTCCGTTTTATTTTGTTTTGTAGGCATAGCATTCCATATAGCAACGCCTCAGCGGTTGGTGGGCATCCAGGGACATACACGTCAACTGGCACAATTCTATCACAGCCTCGGACTACTGAATAAGAGTAATGGTAATAACCACCACCATTTGCACAACTTCCCATGGAAATAACATACTTCGGGTCTGCCATTTGATCATAAACCTTGCGCAATGCTGCTGCCATTTTATTAGTTAGTGTGCCAGCAACAATCATCACATCTGATTGACGTGGGCTTGCACGAAACATTATACCATATCTATCAAGATCATAACGGCTGGATGCAGTATGCATCATCTCAACTGCGCAACATGCAAGACCAAATGTCATTGGCCACAATGAACCAGACCTTGCCCAATTCATTACATAATCTGTTAAATCACCAAATTTAGTGACAAGAAACCCTTCTTTTTTATAACGACCCCAGTCATCATTAGATAGAATTTGATTTGTCATAAACTACTCCCACTCTAATGCACCTTTACACCATTCATAGATAAAACCTATAGTGAGTATTGCAAGAAATACCATCATAGACCAAAATCCACCATAGCTTATCTTAGATAAAGAAACAGCCCAAGGAAAAAGAAAAGCAATTTCTAAGTCAAATATTATAAATAATATTGAAACTAGGTAAAATTTAATGTCAAAATTTTTCCTTGCACTGGATAGTGGATTGAAGCCACACTCATATGTGGAAAGCTTTTCACCATCTGGCTTACTCACTGCAAGAAACATAGGCAATATACCTAAAGCAAAAGATACTACAATTGATACGCAGATAAAGATTACTATGGTTAAATATTCGCTCATTTAACAAAACATATAACACTATGAGTTTACATGCTTTCCTAACTTTTTACCACCTAAAATATGCACGTGAAAGTGTGGTACAACCTGCTCTCCATTTTCACCGTAGTTAGTGACTAATCTATATCCTGTTTTTTCTAGATTATATTTGTGTGCTATCTCTCTTACAGTTTTGAAGAAATCCGCTATTTCCTCTTCAGGAGCTTTTAGAATGAAATCATCATATGAAATATATTGATTTTTTGATATAACTAAAATATGAACTGGTGCGTCAGGGTACTTATCATGAAAAGCTAGTACATTTTCATTTTCATGTACCTTCTCACAAGGTAACTCACCTCTTAATATTTGAGCAAAGATGTTATCGCTATCATAAACTTCATTGCTCATATTTTAAGAGCGACCTTTCCCTCTTTCTTCGTTTTTCTCTACATTAGGTGTAGATAGTGGTTTTATCGCATCACCAGAAGCATCTTCAAGATTTAAAGAGCTTACAAGTTCCCTTACTTTTACCATGTCCTGCTGTTCTTTCAAAAAGGGTTCTATTCCACTTACCCTTTTTCCAGTAATAACTCCTGGTTGTAAGTGATACATATCCCCAGGAACAGTTAGACTATGATGTCTTTCCTCTATTTTTTTAGCTTCACTCATAATACTCCCCTATAACTTATTTTTGCATTCCACAACTTTGCGACTTACCTGCTTTTATAGCTTCTTGCGCCCATTTTTTCTCACCTGAAGCTATAGTTTCTGAAGGCTGACCAACATCAGACTTCACAACTTTGTCTGATGACTGCTTTTGATTATCATATTCCTTATACAATTTTTCTGCAATACCATACAGCAATTTTAAGTCTGTGTGAACTTTAAATTCTCCACCAGTAATTTTTGCTAGATCTTTAAGGTTACCGTCAACTTTTTGTTTAATTTCTTCAATAGCAAGCTTTTTTATCTCCTCTGGACTCTTTCCTTTATATTTAATGTCTTCAATTATTTTTTTAACATCAACTTCAATTACAATTTTATTTTCTTCTTTAAAGATAGTTACATTTGGCAGGTTTTGCTTTATTTCACCTAATCGTTCTGGCGTCAAATAGGGTATATCCCCTGTCAGAGTCCTTGATGCTAAAAAAGTTACCTTTCCTGTTCCTTTCTTTTGCTCCATTATTTGGACACCAAGATCCTCACTAGCTTGTGTGGTTTCTATAGGTGGATCATATTCTTCAAGTGGGTTGCCAATAATAGAACGTCCGCCATTTTTTATGTCGTGCCGCATTTCATCCCAGGACTTAAACCAATTCTTTGGCCATATAGGGTACACTGCACCCTTGACTAGAACTTTTACACCTCTACCCAGAAAACTTCCTACTCCCGAAGCTGCATTACCAACTTTAGCTAGTATAGAAGTAGATTTTTCATTTTTTCCTGTGAACATACATACCTCCAAGGTACTTTCTACAACTAAATACATTTTAATTATAGACGAAAAAATTTAAACTTCTATATCCATTATAAGATAGAATTATAGGGATTGCAACCATTATTTGCACATTGTCTAAAACATGTAGTATTTTCGCTACTTTTATTGTTCAATTTATTATAAAGAATACTCTAAATTATGTTTAAATGGAACACAAATAATATCATTGATGCAACTGGCGGAAGAGACGTAAATGGTTGTAATTGGATACATAGCTCAAATATTTCAACGGACACAAGAAGCATAAAAAAAGGTGATTTATTTATTGCCCTCAAGGGAAAGAATTTTGATGGCCATAATTTTTTGCATGAAGCGTTTTTAAAAGGGGCTATCGCTGCAATAGTGAGTGAGGGTAAATATAAAAGTTTCCCTCTCATTATTGTACAAGATACCCTGAAAGCTTTGCACGATATGGCATCATATTACATTAGAAATGTTCTTATTGATGCTAAAGTTATTGCAGTTACAGGCAGTGTCGGAAAAACCACTACAAAGGATATGCTACACACTGTTTTATCGCAATATGGAGTGTCCCATGCAAACGAAGGTAACTTAAATAATAATATAGGATTGCCTTTGACAATTCTGAAAGCTCCAAAAAACTGCCAGTACTTAATTCTTGAAATGGGAATGAATAAAGCTGGTGAAATAAAAGAATTATCAAAAATTAGTAATCCGAATATTGCAGTTATTACCAACATCGAACCTGCACATACTGAAAATTTTTCATCACTATTTGACGTTGCACAAGCGAAGTTAGAAATTCTGTATGGTATGAAAAATAACGGTACTTTGGTTTTAAGCAGAGATAATAAATATTATGATTATCTCTCATCACACGCCAATAGAAATGTAATAAGCTTCGGTAAAGATAAAAATGCTGAAGTTTGTTTACTAAACTTAATAAGAAACGATGAATCTTCTGTCATTTCAGCACTATCTTCTGTCATCCCAGTGCTTGACTACTTGGATCCAGGAAGTTCAATTGCAAATGAGCATATCAGACGGTTGTATAATAAAGACTGGATTCCAGCGTCACGCGCTGGAATGACATCAAACCGAGTTGCTAATAGATTAAGTTTAAAAATCAGGCTGAGTGATAATCAAATTATAAACTGTAATTTACGTGTACAAGGTGAGCATTTTGCTTATTCGCTACTTGCTGTTGCAGCAGTTGTGCAAAGCCTCGGACTTGATTTATCAAAATTACCACTTGCACTTAAGAATTTTAGTGTAGCGAAAGGTAGAGGCAATATTCATAAGGTCAAATGCAATAAAAAATATATACATTTAATTGATGACTCCTATAACGCCAGCCCTGCTTCGATGAAAACTGCAATAAAAACTTTGAGTACATATTCTAATCAGAGAAAAGTAGCTTTGCTTGGTGATATGTTGGAACTTGGTGATGAAAGCATAGAGTTTCATACAGATTTGGTTAAGATTATCACAGAAAATAATATAGATAAAGTTTATACAGTTGGTAAATTTATGTTAGAATTGCATGAGCTTTTGCCAGATAATATAAGAGGCACGCATTTTAATGATTCTAATCAATTGAAAAGTGATTTAGCTAACATTATTCAGAATAATGACGCAATTCTAGTTAAAGGCTCACGAGGAATGAAAATGGATCTTATTGTACGGGAATTCGTAATAAAATATTAAGCGAAATCATTGTATTAATTTACAGTAACAAATTATTAGGAACTTTAATTGTGACAAAACGTGTAATTATTTTTGGTGGAACGGGGTTTATAGGGAAACACATCGTAAGACGCTTGGCAGCAGAAGGATATTTAATAAAGATATTCACTCGTAATCAGGAAAAAGCTGCTTGTTTAAAATTGTGTGGCAATTTAGGACAAATATCAATATTTAAAGGCGATTTTTTTGATGAAAAATCAGTTCTGGATGGTATGGAAGAATGTGATGTAGCTATAAACTTAGTGGGAATATTATATGAAGCAAAAAAGCACGATTTTTACGCTGTTCACGTTAAAATAGCTGAAAGGATAGCAAAAGCTGCAAAAATGAAAAATGTACCTATGATGATACATTTTTCTGCTATGGGAATAGAAAATAGCAAGTTGTCAAAATATGCCAAAAGTAAATTGGAAGGTGAAAAAGCTGTAACTTCAGCATTTCAAAAAGCAATAATAATTAGGCCAAGCCTTGTATTTGGTAAAGAAGACAACTTCTTTAATAAATTTGCAAGATTAGCAACTATTCTTCCTTTCTTACCACTAATTGGCAATGGAACAACTAAATTTCAGCCAATATGTGTAACAGACTTAGCTGAAGTGGTATATCGTATTATCAGTTTTAATAAGCAAGACAAGAAAATTTATAACATGGGTGGACCAAAGGTTTACTCTTTCAAAAGCTTATTGAAGTTTATTCTGAATGTTACTAACAGAAAGTGTTTGTTGATCAATGTATCTTTTCCAATGGCAAAGTTAATAGCTTTCTTTTTAGAAAATAAAATTATTTCTATGCTGCTAAAACCAATAACCGGAGATACGAACCCTATGCTTACTCAAGATCAGGTGAAAGTTATGATGAATAGTTCAATCGAAAAGTCAGTTGACCTTGAAACAATGAAGGTTCGACCATTAGCAATTGAAAATGTGGTGCCAGAGTACTTGAAGATTTATAGAAAGTATTGATAAAAGAGTGTGCCCGGTGGGATTCGAACCTACGACCCACAGCTTAGAAGGCTGTTGCTCTATCCAGCTGAGCTACGGGCACACAACATATATAAAATGCTTCTTAGTACAAGTGAAGTCAAGTACTTCGTGTGAATATGATGTTTATCTTGCGATACCTTGTCATTGCAGTTGTGTGTCGCGCGCTGCCAAAATTGGATGCGAGAAGTCTATTTATTTTAGAAAATATTATATAGAAACTTACTTGACACCCTTCGCCAGCGCCCTTATCATGATAGTGAAGCTATTAGACCTCTTTCGAAACTCATATAGACAGCTCAAAATTGTGAATTCCTGCTATTAAATTGAATCTCAAGCCAAAACGTTTTCTCCGATTGCGGTATCTGTCTGCAATAATTTTGAATCTTTTTAACAGACCAATTACATTCTCAACTACTACTCTTTTGCTTGCTAGCTCCCGATTTTCTACCTTTTTTTCCTTAATTAAGGGACTCTTTTTCATCCTTCTGTGTGGCAACTCGACATTTTTGTGAATTTTCTGAAAACCTCTATAGCCAGCATCGGCTAAAACTTTTATACCTTCTGATACATGCACTTTTGACTCCTTGAAAAGCCGAAAGTCATGCTTTCTCCCGTTTGAAAATGACGTACAAATAATTTTCTTGCTCTTCTTTTCTGCAATTATTTGTGTTTTTAGCGTATGTTTTTTCTTCTTTCCTGAATAAAATCTTTTCTGCTTTTTTTTGGTCTCTCTACAGGTGTTTCCGTTGCATCAATCACCAAAATCTCATATTTCACGTCGCTTTTTAGGAGTTCTTTTCGTCCTGGCAATGCGAAATCTTGGTGTTGTATTAGAGTATCCTCTACCCATTTTACAGTTTTATATGCCGTACTTTCACTTACTCCATAACTTTGACTTATGTGAAAATATGTACGGTATTCTCGTAAGTATTCTAATACCATGAGCAGCATATTCTCCTCGTTTAGCTTATTTTTCCTTCCTCCTTTGGCTTTCTTTTTTTTATTTTCTTCACATAAAATCCCTACCATTTTGTTAAATGTTGATCTCTTTACTCCTGTTAGTCGACGAAACTCCCCTTTATCGAGCTCTTTCACTATTTCATACTTCATTTCTCCTTACCTCAAAATTACTATTTTTACTGCTTTATCCTAGTTTCGAAAGAAGTCTATTGTATTTGCTTTCGCCAATCTGCAGATTAAAAGGTAAGGATTACTTAATGTATCGGCGTCTTATGTTCAATTTTTTGCAGTATATAGATACTGTATGTCTTTACAAAACTTCATCTACATCTAGATTTTTATCTAAATAAGCTGAACGCGCTTATAAAGCGTTACAAGACATCAAAAAATGCCAATACTCGACAGAGATAGTAAAAGACTAGCTAACTCGGGGATTCTTTGTCTTTTTTTCTGCTTAGTAAATTTCTTAAACATTTGCAGCGTAAGTTAGTTGCAATTAAAAGCGGCTGAATCTCGCTTGTCAAGCGTTTAAAACATAAAAAACGCCAATATTTTAAAGCGGATAATAACCCCAGGGTTTCTTTTGCCTTTTTTTTCATTTGGTAAATTTCTTAATATTTATAGCTAAACAACAACCGTCATCCCGCTACGTGTTAGCGGGATCTATGCTTTGAGATACCGCGAATGAATCGCGGTATGACGGTGTAGATGATGGTTAAGTAATTCGTCATCCCGCTGCTTGTTAGCGGGATCTATGTTAAGGTATAGTAGGGGATCTATGTTAAGAGATACCGCGAATGAATCGCGGTATGACGGTGTAGATGATGGTTAAGTAATTCGTCATCCCGCTGCTTGTTAGCGGGATCTATGTTAAGGTATAGTAGGGGATCTATGTTAAGAGATACCGCGAATGAATCGCGGTATGACGGTGTAGATGATGGTTAAGTAATTCGTCATCCCGCTGCTTGTTAGCGGCTAAGAGATACCGCGAATGAATCGCGGTATGACGGTGTAGATGATGGTTAAGTAATTCGTCATCCCGCTACGTGTTAGCGGGATCTATGCTTTGAGATACCGCGAATGAATCGCGGTATGACGGTGTAGATGATGGTTAAGTAATTCGTCATCCCGCTGCTTGTTAGCGGCTAAGAGATACCGCGAATGAATCGTGGTATGACGGTGTAATGATGGTTAAGTAATTCGTCATCCCGCTACGTGTTAGCGGGATCTATGTTAAGAGATACCGCGAATGAATCGCGGTATGACGGTTAAGTAGGGTGTCATTCCAGTGCTCCTTTTTTTGTCATCCCAGCGTCACGCGTTGGTTTCAACATTATATCATGAACTTTCTAAAATTCATTGAACTGTGCTTTCAAACGGTAGTGCCGGGGTGTGAGTATAACGATTATCAGTATATAAAAGTCATATCAGACAGGCTGGAAGCAGCGAGCGCTGGTGAAGTGAAACGAATAATATTCAATATGCCTCCGCGCTCGATGAAGTCCATGTGCATAAGCGTTGCGTGGCCCGCATGGATACTGGGAAACCAACCAACTGCGAGAATAATAGTTGCAAGTTATTCTCAGCGGCTCAGCGAAAAGCACTCGCTCGACACCAGGTGCGTGATGCAGTCTAGTTGGTATAGAGCGCTATTTCCAGAGATAGAACTATCCAAAGACCAGAATACCAAATATAAATTTCAAACAGTGCAGAGAGGATACAGAATCGCAACATCAGTTGGTGGAACACTAACTGGTGAAGGTGGTGATTTTATCATTGTGGACGATCCGCTCAGTTCTGCTCAAGCTTTGAGTGAAACGCTTAGAAAGCGTGCCACAAACTGGTTTGATCAGACTTTAGTAACCAGGCTGAACGATAGAAAAAAAGGAGTCATCGTTCTTGTAATGCACAGGCTACACCAGGAGGACTTAACTGGACACCTTCTCTCCAAGCCAAAAAACATATGGCATCATATTTGTTTGCCAATGATTTCTGAAAATAAGCAGGTTATTTATTCAATCAAAAAGCCAATGCCTCCCGTTCCTATCATCCGAGTAGCTCAGCACTGTGCGACCAGGCGATTATATAATAAACCAGCGTCACCTGTAAGGATATTATATTCAAGAGAAGAAGGTCAGTTGCTATATCCCCTCGATGGAGGAAAAGAAGAAGTTGAGACGATAAAAGTTGAACTTGGGAGTTATGCTTTTGCTGCGCAATATCAACAAAACCCTCTGCCGCTTTCAAGTGGTATAGTCAAACGAGAGTGGCTAAAGCGCTATAAAAATGTTCCTGATAATCTCTCGCATGTAACACAAAGTTGGGATACTGCGGTTTCAACAAGCGACATGAGCAACTTTAGTGTCTGCACCACCTGGGCAAAAATAGATAATAAATTCTATTTACTTGATGTATATCGCGCAAAGCTTGAGTATCCAAAGCTTAAAGAACAGGTTTTGTCACTAGCTGCAAGATGGACGCCACACGCAATTTTAATCGAAGCAAAAACAAGTGGTCAACAATTGGTGCAAGAGCTAAAGACAAACAGTGATTTACCGATTATTGAAATAGTGCCACATGATGACAAGCTCACTCGATTTCATCAAATTGTTCCGATTATAGAGTCTGGCAAGGTTTTTCTGCCACATCAAGCAGTATGGCTGAACGATTTTGAGTATGAGATTTTAATGTTTCCTGAAACTCGACATGATGATCAAGTAGATAGTACCGTGCAATATCTCCAGTGGGTGAGAAACAGTACCTCCAGGGTTGCAGCTATACGAGCATTGTGATTTGAGAGCAATTTCCACAAGGGAGGATGTCATCCCAGCGCTCCTTTTTTTGTCATGCAAGTAGCTGACACTGGAATCTAGCTTCTCGTTGCTGCTGCGATCATATACTATTGTAATGAGCCTTCAAAGTCACTTAAAAATAGCAACGTCCAAGGGTTTTCTGAAAAGGTCCCACAACCCGGTTCGTAAAATTCACAAGAACCATTAAAATATTTTTTTACTTTTCATTGTATATTTCTCAACATATTATCTTTAAGTACTAAAATAATTAACAATATGGCATTATTAATAGTTGAATCACCTGCGAAAGCAAAGACAATAGGTAAATATTTGAGTAAAGAGTTCAAAGTAGCTGCATCCTTTGGACATGTGAGAGATCTTCCAGCAAAAAACGGTTCTGTCGATCCGGATAATGATTTTGCTATAAAGTATGAAACCATTGAAAAAGCAGAAAAGTATATAAAAGAGTTAGTAAAAGCCGCAAGCAAAACATCAGATATATATCTTGCAACAGACCCAGACAGAGAAGGGGAAGCAATGGCTTGGCATGTGATAGAGACATTAAAAGAAAAGAAAGCAATCAGTAATGAAAACAACATTTATAGAGTAGTCTTTAATGAGATAACAAAAAGAGCAGTACAAGAAGCAATAAAAAATCCACGTGAAATTAATATGGATTTAGTGCGTGCACAACAAGCACGTAGAGCTTTGGATTATCTAGTTGGATTTAGTTTGTCACCACTGCTGTGGACAAAATTGTCGGGAAGCAAGTCTGCAGGGCGAGTGCAGTCTGTTGCATTAAAGATTATATGCGAACGAGAAGATGAAATTAGTAAATTTATAACACAGGAGTATTGGAGCATAAAAGCAGAAATGCAAAATAGCAAAGATGAGGCTTTTTTTGCTATGCTAAGCCACTATGACAATAAAAAGCTAGAAAAATTTGATATTAAGAATGAAGAAGAAGCAAAGAACTTAGTCAGGGAGATTGAATCAAGGCAATATGCTGTAAGCACAGTAGAACGCAAGCAAGTTAAGAGAAACCCGCTTCCTCCGTTTATTACTTCAAGTCTTCAGCAAGATGCAGTGAATAAACTGTATTTTAATGTGAAAAGTGTTATGCGCATAGCGCAAAATTTATATGAAGGTATCGATATTGGTGGTGAAACTGTAGGGTTGATAACTTACATGCGTACAGATGGGTTTCATATTGCAGATGAGGCTATAAACTCAATTAGAGGGTCAATTAAGTCATTATATGGTGATAAATATTTACCGCAGTCTCCTCGTAAATATGTAAAAAAGGTCAAAAATGCTCAAGAAGCACATGAAGCAATTCGTCCAACTGATATCAATAGAACGCCGGGTAGTATTAAGGATTACTTAACGCCAGAGCAATTTAAATTGTATGATTTAATCTGGAAAAGGACCATTGCAAGTCAAATGGAGTCGGCGATTCTTGATCAAGTGGTAGTCGAAATTAGTTCTACTGACCAGAAAGTAATTCTGCGAGCAAGTGGATCAAGTATATTCTTTGATGGTTTTTATAGAGTCTACCAAGATAACATAGAAGCCGAAAATGAAGGCCTGCTACCTGCCATGAAGGAAGGGGAAGCGTGTAAGCTGATTTCAGTTGAGCCAAAACAACATTTCACTCAACCGCCACCTCGTTATAGTGAAGCAAGTATCGTAAAAAAAATGGAAGAAATCGGTATAGGTCGACCATCAACTTATGCAACAATTATTTCGGTATTACAAGATCGTGAGTACGTTTCATTGGATAGCAAAAGGTTTATTCCAAGCAGCCGCGGTAAAATCGTTACTATATTTTTAGAAACTTTTTTTCAGCGTTGTGTAGAGTATGATTTCACAGCACAAATGGAAGAGAAGCTTGATTTAATTTCAAATGGACATGCAGATTGGAAAAAAGAATTAGGCCACTTTTGGGTGCCATTTTTTGGTCATGTAAACTCTGTCAAGCAAATGACGCATGATGAAGTTTTCAGCGGCATTCACGATTTGGTAATCGATTGGTTTTGTTCAGAAGAAGGAAAAAAAGAGGTGAATACAAAATGCCCTGCTTGCTCTGATGGCATATTGAAATTGAACTTTGGAAAAGCCGGGGTGTTCCTTGGATGTTCTAACTATCCTGAATGCAACCATACAAAAGAAATTACGGGCAGTAACGACAATTCAGAATATCCAAAAAGTTTAGGTATAGATGATATAACAAACCAAGAAGTGATGATCAAAAAGGGTCCTTTTGGACTTTATCTGGAGTTTAATAACGAGTTAAAAAAGAAAAAAACGGTTTCCATACCAAAAGATATAAATGTTAATGAGATTGATCTGAGCACCGCTACTCAGTTACTTTCCTTGCCAAAAGTAATCGGAGAACACCCTGAAACCGGAAAGGAAGTAAAAATAGGCCTTGGACGATTTGGGTACTATATTTTCTATGATGGTAAATACTTTTCTCTTAAGAAAAGCTCCAAAGAGGTGCTGAATACAGAATTGAGCGAAGTTGTACAAATTATTGCAAACAGTCCACGCAAAGAGTTAAAATCTCTCGGGGTTAATGAAAAGGGAAAAGAAGTTTTTATCTGCAACGGTAGGTACGGATTCTATATAAAATGCGGTAAAACAAACGTTGCTTTGGGCAAGAGTGCAGATATTGAGAGTATAGATCTGGAGAAGGCTTTAGAGTTGATTAAGGGTAAGAAGTAGACTTCTTGCATAACCATTATCTACGTTAAAAATCAGCTTTTTTGTCATTCCAGCGTGTGACGCTGGAATCTAGAAAAAAAGAACCTGGATGCCAGTGTCTGGGCACTGGCATGACACCCTTTCTGGTAGAGGTTGCTCTCAAATCACAACGTGCATACAACTGCAGCAGTATGATGTTTTATTTATTATAGCTATAACACTGAAGTTTACAATCAGAACAAACCACTTGGCCACGTGGAACTGATTTCAGTTTATCAGTTGAAACTTGATTTGAGCAGAATATGCATTTTATTGTGTTGCTTGGAGTAAGTGAGTTATCAACAGCAATTCTATCATCAAAAACAAAACATTCTCCTTTCCAATTACCATTTTTATTATAAGTTTTTTCAAGGTAAGAAAGAATGCCGCCTTTAAGATGGTAAACATCACTAAATCCAAGGCTTTTCATATATGCTGTAGATTTTTCGCATCTAATCCCACCAGTGCAGTACATAGCCACTTTCAGGTCTTTACTCTCAGAAAATGACTCTGTCCACTGAGGAAACTCACGGAAACATTGTGTGTGTGGATTAATTGCATTCTTAAACTTGCCTAATTTCACTTCATACTCGTTTCGTGTATCTATTACTAAAACGTCAGGTTGAGAAGTAAAATCATCCCAATGCTCTGGATCAACATATTTACCCTTAAGGGAAATATCAAGATTGCTTACACCAAGATTCACAATCTCTCTTTTTAATTTTACCTTCATCTTGCTAAATGGTTGATATTCTGCTGCACTCTCTTTCCATGTAAGGTTCCTTAGCCTATAATCAGAACGTAGAAAATCGAATATTTTATCAATTGCGTTTCTTTCACCAGATATTGTTGCATTAACACCCTCTTCTGCAAGGAGTATAGTACCCTTTAATTCAATGTTGTCGCATGCAGCTTTTATTTCGTCTTTCATGTCATAATAATTAGAAAGTTCTACAAAATGATAGAAAGTTGCAATGACGAAGCTCATGATTATTCACTTATCAACTAAAAACATGATATACAAAATTATAAAGATATTCAATAGTACGGCTGTTAATTACTGGATATCTTCAGTTTTTACATATAACATTTTAATATAAAATATAGATTCAAATTAATGTTTTTAAGAGTATTTAAAAATGTATTCTTATTTTTAGTAAGTATATTATTCGTCTGTCCTATACTATCGTTAATATCAATCTTATTTACAGATTCAGCGAATTCCGAATGGGTAATCAGTACACTTTTTCCTGAATATATACTGAGTACGTTAATTTTGATGGTAGGAGTAGGGGGAATATCTTTCATATTTGGAGTAATTCCAGCTTGGCTCACCACATTTTTTTCATTTCCTGGAAGTAAAATTTTTGAGATTGCTTTGTTCTTTCCGATATCGATTCCTGGATATATAGTAGCGTTCGTCTATGTAAATACGCTAGAGTTTTCAGGTCCGGTGCAGAGCTTATTAAGAGACATTTTAGATTGGAGCAAAGGTGACTATTGGTTTCCTGAAATAAAATCCCTAGGTGGTGGAATATTAGTAATGGGATTCAGCCTATATCCATACGTTTATATGTTAGTCCGCTCAAGTCTAAAGAATGTTAGTAACTCAGTCACTATTGCGTCAACACTTGGGTTCTCCTCATTGAAGAGCCTGTTTTCTGTCATCATACCCTCCATACGCCCATCAATTATAGCTGGGTTGTCTTTGGTACTAATGGAAGTAATTACAGATTTCGGCACACCACAGTTTCTTGCTATCGATACTTTCACAACAGGAATATATCGCACCTGGTTTTTACTGCATGACAAATATTCAACTACTGTTTTAGCAGTTGCAGAGTTGATTTTCGTTGCAACACTAATAGCTATCGAAAAAAAACTACAAAAAAAAGGAATATCCTACTCTTCAATCAATACCAATTCAGATTATCACAACAAACGGAGTATAAGTGGCACTATACCATTGATCTTTGCTTATCTTATGTGTGTATTGCCGATATTAATAGGTTTTATTTTGCCAATGATTCCGCTCATATATTGGAGCATAGAGAAGGGGTTTTTCATATATGAAGCAAGATTCTATAACATAATAGCAAATAGCGTTAGTTTATCATTCATCACTGCACTAATCTCAATTAGCATTGCAATAATTATTGGATATACGGCGCGTAAAAATAAGGTAATCAATAATGTAGCACGTCTCATTTCTTTAGGCTACGCAATTCCAAATGCAATTATCGCAATTAGCATAATAATATTTTTAAGCAGAATATCCTCTTTCATTACTCAATATATTGTGGAAATTAGCTTGGTAGGAACTATTGGCGCATTAGTTTACTCATATTTATTTCGTTTTTTTGCTATATCTTTCAAGGCGGTAGAGTCAGGGCTCAAAAAAACACCAAATGAAATTGAGTGGACTGCATATACTATGGGTCATGGACCTATTTCCACATGTTTGAATGTTCATATCCCTCTCATCAAGAAGAGTATATTATCGGGATTTTTGCTCGTATTTATGGATACTATCAAAGAGCTCACAGCAACACTTATTATAAGACCATTTAATTTTGAAACTATATCAACTAGAATATATGAACTTGTAAGCGATGAGCGCTATAGAGAAGCTGCCCCATTTTCGTTAATAATAGTTATAATAGGCTTAATCTCTACAATAACCTTATTTACACTTGATGATAAGGATAAAAAATAAACGTAACCGTTCACAGATTTCCACTTAATTCTTCAATCTCACTAATAGAAAGGCCAGTAAACTTGACAATAGTGTTGACATCAACATTATTAGCCAGCATTGCTTTTGCGACTTCAATTTTCCCTTCAATTTTCCCTTCCTCTTTACCAATTTTTTTGCCTTTTTCAGTAGCAAGATCAAGTCTGTATTCAAGAATGGCTTCTTCTTTGCGTAGATCCATTATCCTTTCTTCATAGGCTACTAAATCTTTTTCGTTCCAACGAAACTTGTCTAACTCATCATACGCCAGCTTTATTATTGGTGCTTTTTCTGCTATCTCTTTTAAGTCCTCTTCTGTTGTTTCTTCTGCATATTTAAAAAAGAAACACCACCTTTCTATTGTACTTTCTAGCTGCTCTACTTTACTTTTTGAAAATTTGGGCAATTCTATAAAGATAAATTGAAAATCTTTTAAGTAATGGCCGTTAGTTTTTATATCACGTATATTGTGAGTAGAAATATAATCAACTTCTTCAGGAAGTAAGTTACAATTTGATATAGCAATAAAGAAGACTTTCTTTAAATCAATGTAGTTGCCAGATTTATCTAATTGTCTTGAGTAGGCTTTAGCGGCATATAATTGAGCGCGTTTTTCGAAGCCCTTGTCTCTAGCGAGCTGCATTTCTGCTATATATCTATTTCCGTGAGAATCCTTGCAGAGAACATCAACAATACTTTGTTTATCAGAGGCAACTTCGGGATCCATAATAGTGCTAAGAAACTCAACTTCTTGTATTGCATTTATCTCAGTAAACCCTAAAATATCGTTCAAAAAGTGGATCAGGATATTCTTATTTTTTTCCGTTCCAAAGATTTTTTTGAAACACAAATCATTGCGAGGATCGAGAAATTTTGAAAGAGCCATGGCAAAAATGCTTGAAAATATTAATAATTATACACTATTATTAACAATTATTCAACCATATTTTTGAAGATAGCTAGTTTCTGTATTTATTTTAAATTGAAGAAAGCTCAAATGAAAGATCGTGCTTTGCTAAAAATCACAGAATGCAGTCTGGTTACAAATAAACTATTTTGATAGTTAATGGGGTCTAGTTTTGACGTATGGACTATCCAAAGAAAAGGGTGGTATCATAACCTCAAAAACTTTTATGCTTTCTTCATTCAGAAATTCATACTTACCCTGCATTATTCCTGACGGTACATTTAAGTATGTTCCACTTGTGTATTTAAATACCTCTCCAGATTTTATCACAGGCTGTTCTCCGATAACACCAACTCCGGCAATTTCATTTATTTTTCCCTTATAATCTATTATTTGCCAATGACGACTTAACAATTGAATAGTTGATTGGCTTTTGTTTTTTATCTTAACGTTATACATCCATACATAGCAATTTTCATAAGGAATGGATTGCTCTTCAATGTAAATTGGTAAAACTGTAACTTCAACAAAGTTGGTAGTTAGTGTGTATTCTAGAATCATTATAGAATATTCATGATAAAAAGATAGTATCCTAATTATATACTTTTTTCATAGATTTTTCAAGTATACTCTAATTAGGAAATATCAATTTATAGTATGAATGAACCAGATGCGCTTAGCAAAAAAGTAATAGGAATAATAGGTGGTGGACAATTAGGTAAAATGACTGCTATCGCTGCAACAAAACTTGGACAAAAAACACATATTTTTGCCAGTGCTAAAGACGATCCGGCTTGCTCTGTTGCTGATGATTTCACAATAGCAGATTTCTCTGATAAGAAAGCGCTTGAATCTTTTGCACAGAGTGTGGATTTGGTCACTATTGAGTCTGAAAATATTCCATGTAGTGCAATTGATATCGATGTAAATTTTTATCCGGGTAAAAAAGCGTTACACATTGCGCAAAATAGGCTTAGAGAGAAAGATTTCATTAGAAGCTTGAGTATAAAAACTGCTGAATACAAAAGTATACAAAATTATAATGAGCTACTGAAAAACAGTAGAGCTTTTGGCTATCCAACAAGGCTGAAAACAACAGAAATGGGTTATGATGGAAAAGGGCAATATGTGCTTGAGAATGATTCTGAAGTGAAGCAATTTGCTTCCTTTGATTGGAATACAGAGTACATTCTTGAAGCAAGTGTTGATTTACTGAAAGAGGTTTCAATAGTCGTTGCAAGAGATAAAAACGGTAAAGTAGCTTTTTTTCCTATAGCAGAAAATTACCACGTTGATGGAATACTTGATACTTCAACAGTGCCAGCTAAAATAGATAGTAAATTAACTCAAGAGGTACAACGAGCTGCAAAGAAAATAGCAAATGCGCTTGATGTAATAGGAATTCTGGCTATTGAATTTTTTGTTACTAAGGATAACGAATTGTTAGTTAATGAACTAGCTCCCAGACCTCACAATTCTTGCCACTGGAGCTTGGATGCATGTAACGTTAGTCAATTTGAACAGCTAGTTAGGATAATATGCGGGCTACCTATGCAGGAAGTAGTATTACGCTTTCCTTGTATGACGAAAAATATAATAGGTAATGATATATATGATTCTCATAAGTATTTGAGCAACGAAAAAGCTAGTTTAACCATATATGGGAAAAAAGAGGTTAGGGATAAGCGTAAAATGGGACATGTCAATATAGATTTAAGTTAACAGTTTTTCTACGTCATACCGCCACAACTGTACGAACATTGTGATATGATGAGATGTTACATAGTAAACGGTGTCATTCTAGCACCTCTTTTCCCGTCATCCCGCTGCTTGTTAGCGGGATCTCATTTCACTTTGTGAAGGTGTCATCCCAGCACCTCTTTTCCCGTCATTCCGCTGCTTGTTAGCGGGATCTCATTTTACTTTATGAGGGTGTCATCCGAGTAGCCCCTTTCTCGTCATCCCGCTGCTTGTTAGCGGGATCTCATTTCACTTTATGAAGGTGTCATCCGAGTAGCCCCTTTCTCGTCATCCCGCTGCTTGTTAGCGGGATCTCATTTCACTTTATGAAGGTGTCATCCGAGTAGCCTGACTACTTGGATCCAGGAATTTTATTAAGTTGGTAAGCATAAAAGTGGCTGATCTTATGTTAAAACACAACGTTCTTGATGAGATTACAGCAAGGCTGGGTTCCAGCGTCAGCTACTTGAATGACAGCAGTCCTACGTCATGCCGCCGCGGTATCTCTAGATCCCGCTAACAAGTAGCGGGATGACGATTGTCGTTTAGCCATAAATATTAAGAAATTTACCAAATAAAAAAAAAGGCAAAAGAAGCCCCGTGGTTGGCTAATTACTTACATTATACTTTCAAGTATGGCGTTTTTTTATTCTAAACGCTTAATAACCGCGATTTAGTTGCTTTTAAGCCGCAACTAATCTAAATTATAAACATTAAGAAATTTACTAAACAGAAAAAAAGGCAAAAGAAACCCTAGGGTAGCTAGTTATTCACTATCCATTTTTTAAATCGGCGTTTTTTGATGTTTTAAATGCTTTATAAGCGCATTTCAGCTTATATTAGGTAAAAACCTAGAAATTTTATAAAGACATAAGGTGCACATAGTGCAAAAAATTAAACATGGGACGCCAGATACGTGAGTTTTTTTGTCATTTAATCTGTACAGAGAAGATAAATAAATAGCTTCAGTTTCATGATAAGGGGGCTGGCGAAGGGTGTCAAGTAAGTTTTTTCGTTTCTATTCCCAATAAAAGTTTGTATGCAATAACACAGAAGCATGCACTGCTATTCCTTCATTTCTTCCAATATAACCTAATTTCTCTGCAGTGGTTGCTTTGATATTTACAAATTCATCATCAATTTCTAATGCTTTTGATATGAATTTCTTCATTTCTACTTTGTAAGGCGATATTTTAGGCTCTTCACAAACTATAGTAATATCTAAATTAGACACGCTGTACCCTTTTTCCTTTGCTTTTTTAGCAGCAAAGTCAAGAAAGTGAGATGAATTGCAATCTTTCCATTCAGAGGAACTAGGAGGAAAGTGCTCTCCTATGTCGCCACATCCCAGTGCTCCGAGTATTGCATCAACGATTGCATGTATTGCAACATCACCATCAGAGTGCGCTTCTATTGCCATGTTGTGTTCAATTTTCACACCGCAAATTTTTATAAAGCTTTCAGCACCATTTTGAACTTTAATGAACTTATGTATATCATAACCGGCTCCGACACGAAATTTTGGCTCTTCAAAAAGAAGCTTTGCCATATTGATATCCTCTTTTGTGGTTAACTTAAAATTGCTTTTCTCACCTTTAATAATCGCAACATGTTTTTTGTGCTCTACCATTAGTGATGAATCGTCAGTAAATTCTTTGACTGATTGATGGCATGATAATAATTCTTTGAAATTAAAAATTTGAGGGGTTTGTATGGCTCTGAGCTTTCCTCTTGAAATCGTAGATTCAATAAAACTATTACTCACCAATGACATAGTGTCTTCAACTTCTATTGCTGGAACTACTCCTGTATATTGATCATTAATCATAGATTCAACCAAGTTATCTATCAGAACATCTGACACAAAAGGCCTACAAGCATCGTGTATAACTACAAAATCTGGGTTAATTTTTTGTAAGCTTTCAAGCCCTAGTTTAACTGAACTTTGCCTGTTTTCTCCTCCGTATACAGGGCTTAGTAATTTAGTGTCTGTAATTAGTGATATAGCTTTCTCATAGAAACTTTCATGGTCTCTATTAATTGCTATTCTTATGTAATCTATATATTGGTTAGCCAGAAATCTTTTAATTGTATGAAATAAAACAGATTTACCTGCCAGTTTTATATATTGCTTAGGAATCGTAGAATTGCATCTACTGCCTACTCCCGCTGCAACTATTAATGCTGCTATTTTGTATTTCTTAGCGCACATATTTCTTTTTGTAGAAGCTTTCCTCTCTATCCAAGATTCTTTCCGAAAAATAAAATTTCTGACATCATATAAAAGTTACTTCCCCTATTAACTAGCATAATTATAATAGCAAAAGAGATATTTAGAGAGCTCAAAATCTATCTTTGCCTGCGGATTAAACAACTAAATTTTAGTAAAAAATGATAGTATTACAAATCGTAAAATACTTTCAACATAGGAAAAATAAATTGCATATTTTTCAGTAAATTAGCTATGCTAAACACATGCAAAAACGTCATATAACTATTTGTTTCATACTGCTTTTTATAATAGGGATGTTATTCCTGATGCGTCCTATGATTTTTCCATGTTTAATATCTATTATTATTGCATATTTGTTTAATCCGCTAGTAGTCAAGTTTGAAAAGTATAGAATACCACGTTCATGTTCTGTAATTTTTATAATACTTATTTTATTAATAGCTTTTATACTAGTCATAACATTTGTTTTACCTATTATATATGTTCAAATTACTTCAATATTAAATTTCTTAGTGAGTAAAGTGCCTTCATTAAAGTTTAAAGTAATCCCCTCTGTATTAGAATTTCTTAATATGAAAATCGAGGATAGCTTATTTGATCATTTATCTAAAAATCTAGCAGAAAATTACAGCAACTATGTATCTTATTTCATGAATGCTCTTGATATTGCTAGTAACTTTATAATCCAAGTGTTAAGTTCAAGCTTTAACACGGTATCATTAATGGTGATTACTCCTGTAGTGTTTTTCTATATATTACGTGATTGGCCTTTAATTATAGAAAAAGCTAATAAATTAATCCCTATTCCTTACAGAGGAAAAATTGCAGATTATTTTTCCAAAGTGGATTTCATTATATCTAATTATCTAAAGGGGCAGGTAAATGTATGTATTGTCATGATGGTCTTTTACTCTGTGAGCCTGAGCATAATCGGATTGGAACACTCTATTGTTATTGGAATTTTATCAGGAATGTTAACGTTCATACCTTACGTAGGGCCATTATTATATACCATTATTGGGTTTTTGAGCGCTATCACTCAATTTAGTGGATGGTTTGAAAGTGCTGCCGTTTTGCTATTATTTGGTGTTGGACAATTAATAGATTCAAACATATTAGTTCCTTTATTAATAGGAAAAAAAGTTCATATACATCCAACTGTAATTATTCTGGGAATTACTATATGCGCTTCATATTTTGGATTTACAGGTATATTACTTTTTATTCCAATAATAGCAATGTTCAATGTATCAGTAGAATATGCAATCAATAAATATTTTAAAAGTGAGCTTTATAAAAACGGCTAACAGACCTTTTGCATAATCAATTTATGGTAAGAGGAGAAATGAGCCCAGAATACCTGACACATTTGAGGAGCGTAAGTAAATTTTTGCGCAAAAATTACTACCAGAAAGAGGTTACGTAAGAGGCTTAACGTGCAATTAAATTTATTTGACAATAATCGAGCTGATTATAGTCGGCAAAATTACATCATCTTAGATGAAAATAAGCACGTATATAATTCGGTAGTTAATGATTTATCTTGGAAATGTCTGATTCTTTTTGGACCTAAAAGCTCCGGTAAAACTCATCTTGCTCATATTTGGCAATCAATAAACGATGCAATCTTTATCAATGTGAATAACTTCGTAAGCGAGATTAGGTATAGCGATGCTTTTATTTTAGAAGACGTACAAAACATTAAAGATGAAGCAATGTTATTACATTGTTACAATTACATGAAAGAAAACGACAAGAGGCTGCTAATCACTTCTTCAATTTCACCAAAAAAGCTTAACTTCAAACTAAGAGATTTAAGTTCTCGAATATTATCAACTATCAGCGTAAAAATTTTGCCTGCAAGCGAGGAATTATTAAGAATTATGCTAATAAAACGATTTTCAGATAAACAGTTAAAAATTGATTTAAAAGTGATTAATTATATTTTAGCAAGAATAGAACGTTCTTTCTATAGCATTGATAAAATTATAGAAAAGATAGATAATGAATCTATAGGGTCAAATGTGACCGTTCCTTTTATTAGCACTTTATTAAAAAAAGATGCCATTTGATTTCTTCTTTTGTAAAGGTGTATATTAAAAATTTATTAACACCCATAACACTAACGTAATTGGAATCTCTATCTGTCCATGTTAGAATTATAATCAATGTTATGTTATAATAAATATAGATAGATACAGCTAAGAAGTATTCTATATTTATAGTAGAGCTCACTTTATAAGGTGTTTTTTATAGATTTAACGTTATAATTTAACTATGATAAGAGTAAGATTAAATTTAAGAAAAAGGTTAAAGCAAAAGTTTGTGATGTTCACTCTATTGATAAATGCTTTATTTGTCTCATATTTTCTCATAAGAAACACAGGGAACACTTCTAATCACATTATAGCCAAAGAAATAAATATAGGAACTGATAATGAAAAATAAACAGTCGCAAAATAAAAAAGAAAATCTTTACATAACATATTACATAGATGCTTTAGCTTCAGAGAGGTCCGCTGCACAAAATACTCTGGAAAGTTATCGTTCGGATTTACACCAGTTTGAAGAATTTTTATTGGAAAGCGGCACTACCTTGGTTGGTGTAAACAAAACCAATATTAAAGATTATGTGAAATCTTTATGTACACAAAAAAAATATAAAAGTAGCTCTATATCAAGAAAAATATCCGCTATGAAAAATTTTTACAAGTGTCTATTTAATGACGGAATAATAGATTTTAATCCAGCGCCGGCTAATGATGCTGAATTAAAGAATCCAAAAGTTTCTCGTCCTTTGCCTAAGTATTTAAGTGTCGAAGAAATATTTTTGCTAATGGACACAGTGAGAAAATCAGCAAGCGAATCGAATAAAGAGATAAGCAGTAAAAGGCTATGTGCGATTTTAGATATCCTTTACTCTTCTGGAATGCGTGTTTCTGAACTAATTAGTATGAAATTATGTGAAGTGTCACATTTAATAAACAGTAATAACAAAGAATGCTATATAATAATAAAAGGAAAAAGTGGTAGAGAGAGGCAAATTCTTTTTAATGAACAAGCATTGCAGAGCCTTAG
The DNA here is from genome assembly GCF_964277345.1 of Wolbachia endosymbiont (group A) of Therophilus tumidulus. Classification (NCBI taxonomy): domain Bacteria; kingdom Pseudomonadati; phylum Pseudomonadota; class Alphaproteobacteria; order Rickettsiales; family Anaplasmataceae; genus Wolbachia; species Wolbachia endosymbiont (group A) of Therophilus tumidulus. The sequence continues at coordinate 52,905 of NZ_OZ195515.1, forward strand.
AAATTATTTATCAGTTCGTGATAATCTGATCTCTAAAGAAAAGGAATCCGATTGGCTATTCCCAGGTGATAAACCTAATAAACCAATTACAAGGCAGAGGGTCGGTCAATTAATGAAGGAGTTGGCAAGAAAATGCAATATTGATGAAAATAAGATCTCTCCACACGTGATTAGGCATTCTTTTGCTACCCATCTACTAAATAGCGGAGCAAATATTGTGTTGATACAGAAAGTTCTTGGCCATACTAACCTTTCTACAACACAAATATATACTCATATTGCTAACGAAAAGTTAAAGGACAAATTAGCTGATTCGCATCCTATTACTCAGATGATCAATAATTAAATTTATTGTTTTTAATTTGTAATAAAGTTAAATTTAAATAAATTTATGTGAGTTTGTGATTTCAAGTTTATTGTTTAATTTCTTTCTTATATTATGGGAGGTATTCTATACTTTCATTACTCTCCCTGTAATTTTCTTTTCTGAGTGTGTAATAACCATTTTCCTCGTCTGTTCGGTGAGAGTTGTATTATTCATGCTGCGTTTATTATGTGGCATTAAATATGAAGTGAGGGGAATGGAAAACATCCCTAAGCAACCTTTTATCATTGCATCTAAACACCAATCTCCATTTGAAACATTTATTTTTATACTACTATTTAGAAAAGCGGTTTTTATTTTAAAACGTGAATTGAAATGGATTCCATTCATTGGTTTGCATCTTATAGCGCTGAAAATGATTTTTATTAACCGTTCAGATGGTATCAGTTCTATACGCCATATAATCAAACTAGCAAAAATGCGTATAAAAGAAAATAGAAGCATAATAATATTTCCTGAAGGTACAAGAACAACTATAAACCAAAATATAAAATATCAACCAGGTATTGCTGCTTTATATAGCGTATTATCTGTTCCTGTGTTACCGGTTGCTTTAAACACTGGTTTGTTTTGGCCAAAAAGCATACTTTCTCTGAGAAAGAATCCCGGAAAGGCAGTAATAGAAATATTGCCCCCAATATATCCTGGGTTAAACAAAAATGAATTCTTGCAAAGTTTAGAAAAAATTATTGAAGAGAGAAGCAGTAGATTAACCATAGGAAAAACTGATATTGCAAATTAACAAAAAAACTTTATAATTAAAAGAAAAGTACAGTATTTTAGGTATTAATATATGGCAAATCATAAGAGTGCTAAAAAAATGATAAAGGTAATAGCAAAGCGCACTTTAATAAATAAGATGCGGAAAAGTAAAACTCGCACCTCTATTAGAAAATTGGTTGATATAATCAAGTCTGGCGACAAAGAAAATGTTGTTCTGGCATTTCGGAATGCTGAATCTAATTTACACAAGTGTGTGAATAAAGGTGTTATTCATAGGAATACTGCTGCGCGTAAAATAAGTCGCTTAAATGCAAAAGTAAAAGCATTGATGACCGCTTAATACGGTTAATGTAAAGTTAACTGTATTAATATATACTCCTCAGTTTGTATATTCTGTATAAAATTTAAGTAGCTTAAGTGATGGATAAAAAAGTGCTATTAGAACTAAGTAATGGATTAAAAATCGAGCTACCTGTATTAAGCGGAACAACAGGTCCTGATGTGTTAAATATCAAGGATTTATATAAGATGACAGGATTATTCACTTACGATCCAGGGTTTGTTTCTACAGCTTCATGCTCTTCTACAATTACATTCATTGATGGAGATGAAGGAGTTCTTAAATATAGGGGACATAATATAGCTGATTTGGCAGAGAATAATAATTTTACTGCTGTGATTTATTTATTGCTCTATGGTGAATTACCCAGTTCAGAGCAACACAAAAAATTTCTTCTCAAAATACAAAAATTATCCAAAGTATCAGAGCAAGTTACAAATGTAATCAAAGCATTTCCAAAGACTGCTCACCCTATGTCGATTTTAATTGCATGTTTTGCAAGTTTGTCAGCATCTTACCATGAAAAGCATGGCAACAATGTCAATGGTGAAGATCTAGACTTTGGAATTTCTGCAATAGCGCAAGTTCCTGCAATTGTTGCAATGATTTATAGGCATATCAACAATCAGGAATTCATAAATGCTAACAATGAATTAAGTTACAGTGAAAATTTCTTAAAGATGATATTTGGCGATGCTGTTGATAATGATAAAAGCGCCCTTTTTGCAAAAGCTCTGGATAAAATATTTACTCTCCATGCTGATCATGAACAGAATGCTTCTACGGCGGCTGTCAGATTGGTGGGATCGGCTGGTTCTAATCTGTTTGCAAGCCTCTCTGCAGGAGTTGCTACACTTTGGGGACCAGCACATGGTGGAGCTAATGAGGCAGTTATAAATATGCTAAAAGAGATAGAGCAAAGTGGAGATATAGATAAATTCATCGAAAAAGCTAAAGATGATAAAGATCCATTTAAATTGATGGGATTTGGACATCGTGTTTATAAAAATTATGATCCGCGCGCGCGTATATTGAAAGGCGCTTGCCATGAGGTTCTAAGTAAACTAGAACAAAATAATGAACTGCTTAAAATTGCAAAAAAACTTGAAGAAATAGCTTTAAAGGATGAATATTTTATTGTGCGTAAGTTATATCCAAATGTTGATTTTTACTCAGGTATAATAATGAATGCTATCGATATTCCCTCAAATATGTTCACACCTATTTTTGCACTTGCAAGAACCACTGGTTGGGTTACTCAGTGGTATGAAATGATAAATGATAAAGAAACTAAGATCTGTAGACCAAGGCAACTCTATTTTGGTAAATAAATTTATTTTCACTTCATTAGACTTCTTGCATAACCCAAACTAAGTAGAAAAAAGGTGTCATCCGAGTAGCTGACACTGGTTCCTTTACGACGGAAGTGTCCAGAGGTGTCATTCCAGTCTGGAATCCAGAAAAAAGGATGGTGTCATTCCGTATCCGTTCAGCCAATGGCGTCAACTTAAGAACTTTCATTAGCAAACTCTCCTAAAGACATGATGGCGTTTAGGCTTATCTACTTTATTGCGGCTGTCCCGGTCGGATTTTAACTTTAGCGCGTATACTTAAAAAGGGCTTGAAAGTTTTTTGGCGCAATAAGTACCTGATAGAGTTTCTGTCTCATTACACTAAATAAAACTGAAAAATTTAAACGATACTCAGTAATTTGATCTGGGTTCCAAGGCCCTTGTGCATCACATATATGAAGCGATAATATATTGCACATGACCAAGTTTGCCCAAAATTCTTGTAATACAGCCTCTCCAGAAAAATTCTCTAACTCTGCTCCTACTTTGAGTCGTTTATAGCACTCCTCTATGTGCCACCTTAACACATAAGCTTTGCTCCAAAGTCTCGGTCAAAAACTCTGTTTCTCAGTTGGCTAATGTCAGCACTATAACTCTTACTTTCTGTCCTTTCATTTTATTTTTTAGCTTTTCATTTTCTAATATAAAATCAAAATCTAATTCGCCAGCGTTCCCATAGCTTACTATAATTTCTTTTTTGCAAGCGAAAAATAAAATCTACTTCCAAATTATAATGCTGCTGAATGAATTTTACTGAAGACGATCATAGATAAATAATAATTTCTCTTGATTTAATAAACGCATTTGAGTGATAACTTCGGGTAATTGCTCTGCCGCCAACGTTTGTTCACCTATATTCCAAGCTGCAAGACGAGCACTGCAAATCAATGAAGTACACAAATCAACAAACAAATTGCCAATGGTGCCTGTTGTTCCATTTGGTTCAAACTCGGATACAATTTCCCCAGAGCTGGGTAATCTCATACCAGAACCATCTGCTGCAATAAGTCTATAGCCTCTCCAACTCAGGTTCATCCTGATAGGCTGTTTGGATGCTTAGATTCTTGAAAGCCTGTATGGCAAATCTTATACCTTGCTTTAGAAAAAGCTTGCTTTGAGGGTACATGTCAATGGCTCCATAAGTTCACATTCTATTCCCAAACTTTTTTTAACTAACTTTAAAATCATAGAAAATACTGTCGAAAAAGGAAGTTTTCTTGTTCGTGTAAAACTCAACACAATGGATTTTCTGAAAAGTTTTCGAGTATATTATATTTTTAATTTGTAGAATAAGGTTTTTTCCTTTTTGCATATTTCACCTAAAAAGGACACATTTTAGACTTCTTTGTTGAAATAAAACAGAAACAAAAGTGCTGTCCCTTGCACTCTTTGGATAATTTAATGATAAAAAATTTGGAGAGAAATTTTATACACTATCGCTGATATTTTTCCTTAAGTTGACGCCATTGCCTGAACACTTACCTAATGATGAAGCTATCGAAAACATAGCAAAGAGACTTCAAAAATCTATAGACGATGCAAAAAAGCACAAGGTCATGTTTAGTGTTGATGTATTCCAAGGAGAAAAAAGTCATCAATAATAGATTATTCGATACTGATCTTATACCACCTCATGGAGCAAGATAAAAATGTTACTGAGACTGGAAAAGAAAAACTACGGCCTCTTATGTTAGAAATGTTTAATCTAGTTTCAACAGGCACTGATGTGAGCCAAGAAGTTCGGAGATTATTGCCAGAAGATATACTGAAAGAACGCGGCGAATATTTGTCACGTCTAAAACAAATTGTAAGTGATAGTATTGAAAATGACAAAAAAAAAGGAATTGTAGTAGAAAGAGATAATAAATTTTATTATGTACAGTGTCCAGAAAAAAGTGTGATCACTCCTGCAAAATTTATGAACTCCCCGGAATTTAAGGACTTAGAATATGGTGCATTGCGAATAGGAGAAGGAGATAATCTAATCTGAATAAAAAGCTGGCAATATCATGATATGCAAGGCAAAGTAAAAATGACCTTTAGGGTAGGCGATGAAAAGATCGAAATGATTTTATCTTCTGAAAAAGCTGAAAGTTTTGGTAAAATAATGGTACATATGGATGACAAAAGTTGTGAAATCTTCTCAAAGTACCTAAAAGAGCTAGAAAAAGAACCTCGTATAAGCAAGGTTGTTGAAGCTGCTAAAAGTTTTGCACAAACAAAAAGCAGTGCAGTTAGTCCACCTCTTTCTAATATGAAAAGTGTTGACACATCGCAACATTTTCAAAGTAGTGACCATGAATCACCAGAGCATTAACAATTATCATACATACATTGTTGCATATAGCAATAGTGTATGTGTATAGTTAGTAGGGTTTGTAAACTTAATAAAGTCTACAACTAATTTGAAAACTACTTTATTGTATGCAAGACTTTAAAATACTAGAAAATCTAAAAACCAAAGCACTAGAAGCTGAAAAAGGAGGCGGTTCTGACAGGATTACCAAACAACATGAAAAAGGGAAATTAACTGCTAGAGAAAGGCTCAGTATATTGCTCGATGAAAGTTCTTTTGCAGAATACGATAAATTCGTAAAACATCATGCAAATGATTTTGGCATGCAAAATGCTAATTTTTTAGGTGATGGGGTAGTGATTGGTCATGGTACTATTTATGGCAGAAAAGTTTTTGTTTATTCTCAGGATTTTACTGTCTTTGGTGGTTCACTTGGTGCGTCACATGCAAAAAAAATATGCAAAATTATGGATATGGCAATTAATGCCAGAGTTCCAATTATCGGACTAAATGATTCTGGTGGAGCCAGAATTCAGGAAGGAGTAAATTCTCTTGCTGGTTATGGAGAAATTTTTCAAAGAAACGTAAATGCATCGGGTGTTATACCACAAATTTCTTTAATTATGGGCCCATGTGCAGGAGGTGCAGTTTATTCCCCAGCATTAACTGACTTTACTTTCATGGTGAAAAACAGTTCATATATGTTTATAACCGGGCCAGATGTAGTAAAAAAGGTTACCTACGAAGATGTAAGTTTCGAAGACCTCGGTGGAGCAAAAATTCATACAAGCAAAACAGGAGTAGCGGATTTTGCATTCAATAATGATGTTGAAATGCTGCTAAAAATGCGTGAATTCTTTACTTTCTTACCAGCAAATAATCAAGAATCACCAAAATCTGCACCAATCTGTAATGATGTTGACGACATTGATGAATCCTTAAACACTCTAATTCCTACCAATCCTAATACTCCTTATGATATGTATGAACTCATTGAAAAAGTTTGTGATGAAAGGAATTTCTTTGAACTGAAACCTGATTTTGCTCGTAATATCATAACTGGTTTTGGTAGAATTGGAGGAAATACTGTCGGTATTGTTGCAAATCAACCTATGCACCTTGCAGGATGTTTGGATATTGATTCTTCAAGAAAAGCTGCGAGGTTTGTAAGGTTTTGTGACGCATTTAACATTCCGATCATCACACTTATTGATGTTCCAGGATTTTTGCCGGGTACAAATCAAGAATACAATAATATAATACAACACGGAGCGAAACTGCTTTACGCTTACGCTGAAGCGACCGTGCCGAAAATTAGCCTTATCACTAGAAAAGCGTATGGTGGTGCATACATTGTTATGAATTCGAAACATCTAAAAGGTGATATAAATTATGCCTGGCCAACTGCTGAAATAGCTGTGATGGGCCCTGAAAGTGCAGTTGAGATTATATTTCGACACGAAAAAGATCAGCAAACGTTAATTAAAGAATATAAAGAAAAATTTGCTAACCCATTTTTTGCTGCATCATATGGATACATTGATGACATTATAGTGCCAAGTAAAACAAGGTATCACTTTTGTAAAGCATTAGAGCTACTCAAAAACAAGAAGGTAGAAAGGATATGGAAAAAGCATGACAACTTACCTCTGTAACTTTCTTCTAAGCCTTGCTTACAAGTTATGCAATATTATAAGTATAATCAGTGTGCCGTTACCAAGACTCGAACTTGGGACCTCGTCATTACCAATGACGTACTCTACCACCTGAGCTACAACGGCAAGTTTATATATTATGATAATGAATAACACAAAAAAGAATAAGGAAAAAGAAGAGGAGAAAAAAAGATTAGCGAAAGCTTTAAAGCAAAATATTTTGAAAAGAAAAAAGCAGCAACAGAGTAGACAGAGAACCCTTTCAAAACTCGTTTGTGGTGAGGAATTTTTAGGAGAAAGCACCGCAGAATACTCGAATGTATTTGAGAACGACAAAATTACCATCAGAAACTTAAGTTTTGAAGGAGGTATCATGCCAGAACTACCGGAAGTGGAAGTAATCTCTAATTTTTTGCTTGATAAAATTAAAAACAAGCAAATCAGTAATGTTATAGTGAATAATTGGAATTTACGTGCCCCAATAACAAAAAATATTGATGATATGCTAAAGGGCAAAGTCATACGCAACATCAAGCGTAGAGGTAAGTATACCATCTGGAATACAGATGGTAGTGTGGCTGTAATCATACATCTTGGCATGAGCGGAAAGCTTATATATGCTGACCACGATCAAATGCGGAATAAGCATGATCACGTGGTATTTTTATTTTCTGACAATACTTCAATAATTTTTAATGACCCAAGAAGATTTGGATTAGTTATCGTTTTAAATAAAGAACAAGAAACGGATTTTTTTAGCGATTTTGGAATAGAGCCCCTCACGGATGAATTCAGTGGAGACTATTTACAGGAGTTGCTGAAAAACAAAAAAGTGAATATCAAATCAGCGTTAATGGACAATAAATCAATAGTTGGCGTAGGCAACATATATGCTTCTGAGAGCTTGTTTAGAGCCTGTATATCACCACTCAGGTCAGCAAAAAACTTGACCTATAGAGAGTGCGAAAAACTTGCTGCTGAAATAAAAAATACTCTGAGTGATGCAATTGCTGCAGGCGGTTCAACACTGAAAGATTATGCACAGCCATCTGGATCTGCTGGATACTTTCAAAATAACTTTTACGTATATGGTAAAGTTCAAAAACCTTGCAAGATTTGCAATAATATCATAACACTTATACGACAAAATGGCCGTAGCACTTATTTTTGCAACGCGTGCCAGAATTAAGATTTTATTTTTTGATATGATATTTTCACTTGAAAAAGATCCATTTGATTTGTTTTCAAAGTGGTACAAAGCAGTACTTAATTCTCCGTGTGAACAACCAACTGCAATGACGCTAGCAACTTGTAGCAAAGACTGTATTCCATCTGCAAGAGTGGTATTACTAAAGGAATATAGCAAAGAAGGTTTTGTGTTTTTCACTAACGTAAACAGTAAAAAAGGGAAAGAATTGACTGAGAACCCCAAAGCTGCGTTAGTGTTTCATTGGATAGAATTTGCTAGGCAAGTGCGAATTGAAGGAGAGGTTAAACTTCTAAACGATGAAAGAACTGACAAATACTTCTCTTCTCGAGCGCTGGGTAGTCAAATTAGCGCATGGTGCTCAAAACAATCGAGCATTCTGAAAGATTGGCAAGATTTTGAGCAAGCTATAAAATTGAAGGAAAAAGAATTTCACAATACACAAGTTTCTCGTCCTGATTTTTGGGTGGGATTTTGCGTAATCCCAAAAGTAATTGAATTTTGGCAAGAAGGTGAATATAGGAAGCATATTAGATTTAGATACACTCTTGTTGAGGGAAGCGATTGGAAAGTGGAACAACTATATCCTTAAAAATGGTTGCGGGAGTAGGATTTGAACCTACGACCTTCAGGTTATGAGCCTGACGAGCTACCGAGCTGCTCCATCCCGCGTCGTTGCTTATTTAGTTATTATATATACAAATAATGAAAAAAGAAAAATAAAATTTCACCACATGCAAATATCGACACACTTATTAACTTTTCTTGACATAATAGTTAGTTATATACGTAACAATCTGCGCAATGAACAATATAACTTGATACTGTGGTTTCCTGTTCTTCAGTGTGCAGGAATTTTAACATATTTTTCCCTAAGTTTTGAACCAAGCTGCATATCTATTTTTCTTTTGCTTTTACCCACACTAATTTTGATTGCAATATTATACAGAAAGTACGCAATATTATGCATTGCTTTAATTGCAGTGCTCATAGGATTTACAGCTAGTAAATTAAGAACAGCTTTAGTTGATACTCAAATTCTTGATAAAGAGAGATATGTAAAAGATATCGTTGCCACAGTGAAGGATATTAACGACAGGGGCTCATATAAACAATTTCTGCTTTCTGTTGAAAAATCCCCTACTATCTCAAAATCCTCTCCTGTCATCCCAGCGCCCCCTTTTGTCATCCCAGTACTTGATACTGGGATCCAGAAAAAAAAGATATGGATTCCAGCGTCACGCGCTGGAATGACACCGGATAGAGCTCTAGATAACATCAGAATATCAGTTAGAACCAAAGTGGAAAAAGGCATTAAAATAGGCGATCAAGTAAAATTATCAGCAAAACTCTTCCCTCTAAAGATTGCGCCCTCGGAGTATGCATACGATTTTGCAAGAATAGCATATTACCAGAAAATAAGTGCAACAGGCTTTGCAACAAGCAAAATAGCCCTGCACAAAAAGGCTGAAGCAAGGAAATTTCAAGAATATATAGAATCTTTCCGTCAATACATTTATGAAAACCTGCAGCAAAATATCAAGAAACCACATGCGGATATAATCTCTGCATTACTGATCGGTAAAAAAGATGGCATAGATCAAAAAACTATGGACGCGATACGAGATTCAGGTATAGCACATTTGTTTGCCATATCTGGTTTGCATTTATCATTCGTTGCTGGTCTGTTTTTTGTAGTGTTTCGTAATTTATTCGCAATATCTGAAACTTTGACTCTTAAGTATAACACCAAGAAAATATCTGCATTCCTTACTATCTTGCCAACCACGTTTTATTTATTGATTACCGGTATGCAAATTTCTGCTCAGCGTGCCTACATTATGGTGATTTTAGTACTCGTTGCAATAATGATAGAGAGAAAATATCGAGGGTTAATAGCAATTGCGTTTGCTGCTGCAGTGATACTTATCATAGAACCTGAAGCAATTTTAAAGCCAGGCTTTCAGATGTCATTTTCTGCTGTTTTGGCACTGGTTGCCAGTTATCAAATTAATGCTAATAAATTATTCAAAATAAAAATAATGAAATATTTTGTGTCGATAATGATCAGCTCAGTAATAGCAAGTTTAGCAACTGTTCCGTATACGATATATAATTTTAATTATTTTTCAATTAGTGGCATTATCACAAATTTAGTTGCTATACCAATAGTTACATTAATTATTATTCCACTTGGAATAATCTATGTTTTGTTGATTCCTTTCGGTATTGAATGGATTATAGCGCCATTTATAGAGCGCCCAATTGACAGCATTTTGTATATAACAAACGCTATCGCTAGTCTTCAGTATTTGGTTATTCCCATTCGTACTTTTCCTGCCTCATCAATTATTATAATAACATTTGGGTTATTGTGGCTGTGCTTGTGGGAAAGAAATTGGCGCTTCTTCGGAATTTTCTTTATTGTGCTGGGTATTTGCTTTAGCACCGCATATAAAACCCCCGACATCCTAATCAGTGCTGATAATGTTGCTGTAAAAGAAAGTGATAACTTACTATATTCTCTCACCAGAAAAAATAGGAACTTTGTTGTCAAAACATGGGCGAAACAAAATGGGCAGAACCAAATTTTGAATCATACTAAATATAACAATTCAAATAGAAGGCTACAGTGTGAAGATTATGATTGTATATATAATAAAGGAAATAATAAATTAGTGCTGCTAGCTTATAAAAAAGAAGATATTTCAGAAAATTGTGATAAAGTTGATTTAACAATTCAATTAAGTGAGTTTGACTATTCAGCTTGCAACGCTAAAATTATTAAACATGCTGATCTAGAAACGTATGGCACACATTCTGTTTGGTTAACAAATCGTTACGTAAAGATTAATACAGTGCGCTCCAATAGGCCTTGGCACATGTTGAAAAATTAAGAAACTTGATTTTAAGGTTTGGTTAATGTATACCTAAATAAGTTTAAACTAGAAAAATGTTATGGTTACAGACACTCAAGATCCTTTCAAAGACTATTTTGATTTTTTAGGATTTAGAAAACTTTCTGACCAGCCCAGTAGAATTTTGAGCTCTATAAGAAAGTATTCTGGTACTATATCGATAGCAAGTACCATTGCTACTCTTATAGCATTTACTGCCTTTTCTATTCAGCCTGTTACAGTAAGTATTGCTGGGTTTGCGTTCACGCCAGCACCTCTTGCCTTTATTCCTCTTATAGTTCTCTTATTTACTGCTGTTATAAACTTTATAAATACACAAAAAATAAAAGAGAATGAAATAGATAAAAAAATAGGAAACTATCAAGTTGATGAACAGTACAGCCAGATTGCTCAAGAAGCTAAAAAAATTGAAATTGTAACAAATTTAGATAAAAAGGGGGAAAAGCTTTCAATAGTTTTACCAATTTCTAAGACGCAGAGAGAAATACTAGAAGATATAGAAGCAGAAAATAGAAATAGGATTCTCTTGTTTACTGGATCATATGTATTTGGTACTATTATAGTAGTTTCAGCAATATCACAATCCATTAATGCTCCAATAATATTAATAGCTTTATTAGTCGCTATTCTTTTATGCATCATATCAACACTTAGCAATCTAATAAGTAATAGCGTGGATCATGAAAATCATACTATTAGAAAACACAGTTCTTTAGGTCTTCTATTTCCATACTGGTCTGGAAAGGGCATGGTTGTATCAGTAGTAGAAAATAAGCTTGGTAAAAGGGAAAATGAACTAATATCTCTAATGAAAAAACTACTTAGTCCGCTTTGCAACTCATTTGACAGTAACCTTAAAAAAGCTTGCGATTTACTTGATAATAGTCTTTTAAAGCCTGCAAATATTAACATTAAAGAAACGCTTGATCACCTAAAAAAAATCAGAGAAGACATCAAAAAAGATTTAGATTGGCTACATGCAGAAATTTCAGAAGTTTTAAACAACACTAAAGAATTGACAAAAAAAGCACATTCACTAGATATTGAAGGTACTTTTTCTAGGTTAGAGAATGCTATTAAAATTGCTGAAGATAAAATTGAACGATTTGAACCAAGCCGCTTTGTAGGCTGGCTTCAATCAACTACGCAGTCTAATAATAACGAGTTCCTTAGCATGCTAAAAAAGTTAAAAGAGGATACAGAAAAGGAAAAAACGGAATTGAAGAAGCAATTAAACGTAGTAAGGAATGAATTAGAAGAAATAAAAAAGAAGCAAGCTCAACCAAGTACGCCTGATTTAGAAGCTAACAATGGAAATAATACTAATAAATTATTAGTGTTAGAAAATAAAGTCAAAGAACTACGTGACACAGTTAGAAAGTTAGAGCTGGAAGCAGAACAAAATAAGCTGCAGCAAAAGAAGGAAAAGTTAGAGCAAAAAAAATCTGAACAAGAAAAAACAGATGAATGGAAAGAAAAAATCAACGGCAAACCAAGTGACTTTCTATATTATTTATTAGAATCTATTAAGCTGGAAGAAAAAGATAATAAAGAAAAAAAGGTTGAGGCAACATTACGAAATTTTGATAATAAAATAATAATTCACTGGAAAGATGGCTCTCAAACAATTTGCCATATTAAAAAACAAGGTGATCTTCCTAGTACAAAAGTTGATTTTGTAGATCAAAATATTCAAGCAGCATTTGCAGTAGCTCGCGCGGGGTAGTTGTTATAGACCACTTAGAAGTAACCTTAAGTGTTAATAATGATAAAGAGAAATTAAGGTTAGACACCTATATAGCTGAAAAATGCAACATATCACGCAGCAAAGCGCAAAGATTGATACAAAATGAGCAGGTGAAATTACTTGGCACACCGATAATTAATAATGACTACATAGTAAAACCAGATGAAGAGTATGTGGTGCATCTCGTTCAACCTGACATATCCACATCAATTGAGCCTAATTATGACATAAAACTTGATATCGTCTATGAAGATGAGGACATTATAGTTCTGAGTAAACAAAGTGGATTAACAGTGCACCCAGGTGCTGGGACAAACAATGATACGCTTTTGAACGCAGTTATCGCTCACCTTGATGTAAGACCAGGAATTGTTCATAGACTCGATAAAGATACTAGTGGGCTAATGGTAATTGCAAAAAATGAAGCAGCCCATAGTTTTTTGTCTGAATTGTTATCGAATCGTAAAATAAAGCGAGAATATTTAGCAGTAGTTTGGGGAGCATTATCTTCCCAGCAGGGAACTATAGAAACTAACATTGCTCCCAAACGCGGTAATAAAGAAATGATGTGTGTAACAAAAACAACGGGCAAATTAGCAATCACTCATTACTCAGTAGAGAAAGTTATAGGACAAGCAAGCCTCGTTAAATGCACTTTAGAAACAGGTAGAACGCACCAAATTCGAGTCCACATGAGCCACATAGGACATTCTATAGTTGGTGATCAAGTTTATGGGAAAAATAGTAGTAAAAGCACAAAATATGCTAAAAACTCTAGTTTTATTCGTAATTTCAATAGACAAGCACTACATGCTTATACACTGGGCTTATATCACCCCAAAAGTAAGGGATACATGGAATTTGTCTCTGATTTACCGCAAGATATAAAAACTTTAATTGGTGAGTTTGACAACATATCTTAATAACATTCGTATTAACCTGTCAATATTATCATCCATGTTATCAGGAAGTTAATTAATGAAAGAAAAACTGCTGCACTACCTAGATCTTTCACCTTTTTTGAAAGTATGTGTTGTTCACTGGAAATACGCTCAATTGTCGTTTCAAAAGCAGTGTTAACAATTTCCACAATTAACACCAGGAATAGGCTGCTTATCATTACTGCACGTTCTAGATTACTTACATCCAAAACAAACAAAACTGAGACACATACTATAAAAAGCAGTAACTCCTGTCTGAACGCAATTTCTGATATAAAAGCTGATTTTATTCCTTCACAAGAGTATTGAATTGCTTTTATTAGACGAATAATGCCCTTCTTCATTATTATTCACAAAACCCTTTAATCAAAATTTTAACTCATTTAGATTTGCTACACCCTATAGCATTTTTATCATTTGTTCACCCTATTGGTTTTGAAATTAAGATTTACCGCAACTACAATAAGTACTCTTATCATCACATTTTGGTGTTAAGTCAGGATAGAACGTGAGTATAGCATCATTCTTTCTTACAAACACTGATTGATAATTGTCATCTTCCATTTCATATAGACACATTCCATCTTTTCCTAATTCCTTAAACGCCTTAGTTGCAGAAATTATCGGCATGAAGGTTATATGCGTATCCATTTGGGCATTTAACTTTCACTTCCCCATCCTTACCCAAATATTTCATTCCAAATGTATAAACCGGCGGCTTAATATCTGATTCATTGCACAGGATTCCAACTGCCCATTTATCCTCTTGAGCTTCAACATATCTACCTACAAAATGCATACCACCTAATTTATCGTTTGGCTCACCACAAAAAATATGTCCAAACCCTATAGTTTCTTTTTCACTTCCACTATTTGTAAACCAAATGTTAGCCAGTTCATCTTTAAGTAACTCCAAATCCGCATCTGGCGTAATCACTTATATATTCCTTTCACTACTTCTTGATGCTGCGGACAACTAAGTAAAATTTTGAAATCTTCTTTATCTGGATGTGCTCCCCAATCTCCACAAACTTTCAACACTCCTCTATCGAAGTCAGTTAATTCTGAAACGGTGGCTGGTTGTGAACTGAAAAATGGTTCAAAATTGACTTCAACATTTTCTTCTACATAGCCGGTGTGAAAATAATGATCCTTAATATAAAAAATAAATCCTATTATTGGTATTATTAAACACAAAATTAGTTTAACTGTCTTCGACATAATCACGTTCACAAAAAAGCTAGCCTATAAGAAATAATTTAAAAAAGTTTTAATCTAATCGTTTTTGCAGAGCAGCAACTCCCGGCATTTCATCGCCACTTAACCAATCTAAAAATGCTCCTCCACCAGTGGAAACATATGTAAAATCCTTATCGGCAAGGCCTGCAGCGCTTATTGCAGATAGACTATCGCCTCCCCCTATTATGCTGGTTAACTTTCCTTTGTGCGTTAAGTCACTTACGATTTTCATTACCCCTATTGTACCGCTTGCAAAAGCTGAATGTTCAAAAACACCAATAGGTCCATTCCACAGCAGAGTCTTACTGCTTGCTATTATACTGCTTATTGTACTCAAAGTTTGTGGTCCGATATCCAAAATTATATCACCGTCCAAAATGGACTCAGTTCTTCTTGAAATACTAGTGCTGTAATCAGAGTTTACTGCAACCAGAACGTCTTCTGGCACAACTATTTTGCAATTGTTTTTATTTGCTGTTTCAAGAATATTATGCAGAAGGTCGTCAACACCATTTTGAAAGAAAGATTTCCCTATATTTACTTTGCTAAATGACAAAAAATTATTGGCTATTGCACCACCTAGAACTAGGTAATTAACCTTTTCTGTTAGCTTCATAAGCACTTTTATTTTAGTTGATATTTTAGCTCCCCCAACTATCGCAGTAATAGGTTTAGCTTTAAACGATACAGCTTTTTCAAGATACTTTAGCTCATCTTGCAAGCAAAACCCTGCATAAGAGGGTAAAAATTCTGTAATGCGTGAAATAGAAGCGTGAGCTCTGTGAGAGCAAGAAAATGCATCATTTACATATATATCCGCTAGAGATGCTAGTTGTTTGGCAAAATTTGAGTCACTTTGCTCTTCCTCTTTATAAAATCTTAGATTCTCTAGTAATATTATATCTCCTGCATCCATAACACTTACTGCTCTTTGTACTTTTTCACCAAAGCAATCGTCAATGAATTTCACTTTTTTATTTAGTAACTGCGATAAAGTGTCAATTACATTTTTTAGCGACAGATTATTGTCTCTGGCCTTTGGGCGTCCAAAATGTGATATAATAATAATCTTTGCACTCGCATTCACTAAATACTGAATAGTAGGCAATGCTCTCAAAATACGAGTGACGTCACGAATTTCTCCATCTTTTATAGGAACATTGAAGTCAACTCTGAGTAAGACGGTTTTATTGTGAAGATCACAATTTTCTATACTAGGTATATTCATTACAAAATTGAAGCTATAAAGTCACTATACAGCAGTTTGATCTAAAGTAAAGTTTTAAGCTTACGAACGTTTAAGGAAATTTGCATGCCAAACGCTTGACACTGGAACCTTATCGTCATGCCATCACGAACCGTCATACCGCCGGGTATCTCTTAGCCGCTAACACGTAGCGGGATACTTGACCTTTACAGGGATGACGATTGTCGTTTAGCCATAAATATTTAAGAAATTTACTAAACAGAAAAAAAGGCAAAAGAAGCCCCGTGGTTGGCTAATTACTTACATTATACTTTCAAGTATGGCGTTTTTTTATTCTAAACGCTTAATAACCGCGATTTAGCTGCTTTTTAATGCAACTAACCTTTAGTCATAAATGTTTAAGAAATTTACTAAACAGAAAAAAAGGCAAAAGAAACCCTAGGGTAGCTAATTATTCACTATCCATTTTTTAAGTTGGCGTTTTTTGATGTTTTAAATGCTTTATAAGCGTATTTCAGCTTGTATAGGTAAAAACCTAGAAATTTGATAAAGACATAGAGTACACATAGTGCAAAAAATTAAACATGAGACGCCAGATACGTTGAGTTTTTTTGTCATTTAATCTGTACAGAGAAGATAAATAAATAGCTTCAGTTTCATGATAAGGAGGCTGGCGGAGTTTGTCAAGTAAGTTTTTCGTTTAATCCGTTTCTTGATTTAGGTGCCCTTGACTTCCGGCTGGGTCGAATTTGTATAGCTACATTGTCGGTAAATCTAAATTGCTTTAATGATTTTGATTGAAAAATAGTTTTTCTATTATATAAATGCTACTTTAGGGTAATCAAAATGGAAGACGATAAATATAGCCTAGGTTTAAGAGTTATCCATTGGTTGATGGCTGTTTTTATTATCGGTATGCTTTGTTCTGGACTTTATATGAAAAGCCTGCCACTTAGCAATGAAATTAAGTTCAACATATACGCTATTCATAAGGCTTGCGGTATCACTATTCTTGGATTAATCATAGTACGCATATTTTTTCGCGTCTTTACTTATGTTCCACCACTTCCAGCAAATTTTTCTCGGTTTGTAATCAATGCAAGTAAAACAGTACACTTTGGTTTATATTCTTTGATGGTGCTAATGCCACTATCTGGCTATGTCATGTCTTCTGCTTCTGGCAAACAGATCAAATATTTTTTTCATATCCCTTTGTTGATTAATCAAAACAAAGACCTAGCTAACACGGCTAACGAGCTACATTCGATGCTTGCATATTTTATGGTACTCTTTATAATCTTACATATACTTGGCGCCTTAAAACACACATTTATAGATAAACAAAACATTTTTAAACGTATGATATAGGTTATATGTTAAGTAGCCTCTGGAAAAAAGGAACAGATTTTCTTGGCAGTGAGTTTGCTATAATGGGTGGTGCTATGAGCTGGGTTTCAGAGAGAAACTTGGTCTCAGCAATCTCAAACGCTGGTGGTTTTGGTGTGATTGCATGTGGTGCAATGTTTCCAGACTTGCTAAAAAAAGAAATCATAGAGACGCAGCAATTAACTAACAAGCCATTTGGTGTAAATCTAATTACTATGCACCCAAAGTTGAGTGAGTTGATAGATGTGTGTATTGAAACGAAAGTGAGCCATATAGTGCTTGCCGGTGGACTGCCAACAAAGCCTAATATAGAAAAAATCAAGGGTGCAGGCATTAAAGTTATGTGCTTTGCACCAGCATTAAGCCTTGCGAAAAGGTTAGTAAAAATGGGAGTAGATGCATTAATAATAGAAGGAATGGAAGCAGGTGGGCATATAGGTCCAGTTAGCACTTCTGTTCTTGCACAAGAGATATTGCCTCATTTTAAAAATGAACAAATACCAGTGTTTGTTGCAGGTGGAATAGGAAGAGGTGAAATGATAATTAATTACCTGGAAATGGGAGCAAGTGGCTGTCAAATAGGTACATTATTTGTCTGCACTAATGAGTCAATTGCCCACAAAAATTTCAAGGAAGTGTTTATTAAATCGGCCGCACGTAATGCAATACCTTCTGTACAGATAAGTGCTGATTTTCCTGTAATTCCTGTAAGAGCTATAGCCAACAAAGCAAGTGATGACTTCATGAAGCGTCAAAAAGAAGTTATTGATGAATACCAAAAGGGCCAGATCTCAAAAGAAGATGGGCAGCTTGAAATAGAAAAATTCTGGGCTGGAGCTTTAAGAAGAGCAGTAATTGATGGAGATGTTGAAACAGGATCTCTAATGGCTGGCCAAAGTGTTGGCATGGTTGATAGGGAAAAGCCTGTAAAAGAAGTAGTGAATATGTTAGTTCAACAGGCAAACAATCATATTGAACGCAAATCTGTAGAAGCAGCAAAGCAAATAGTTAACCAGTAAGCAAGTCATAATTATCTCTGAAAGAGCCCATTATAGGGCATAATTGCCCAGTTTTAATGTAAAATTAACGCTAAAGAGGTATCTATACATTTTGTTATGTATGGAGGAGTCTATGCTAAGTTCTAAAAAAGATATTAACCAACAATTGCACGACACTATATACAAAAAGGTAACAAAAAAAACACATAATCATAAAAGCCCAAAAAAAAATGGAGATGGAACTATCAAAAAATGCATAGAGTTGTTCAAGGAAGGAGCTAGTCCTGAGGTATTAACTGAATTAGAAAAATCGCTGAGAGAACAATTAGAAAAATCACCAGAAAAACAAGAGGAATATCAAAAACATTATAAGTATTATATCGAAAACTTTCTTCCTGCATTGAAAGATGAAGTAATAAAATCAGAAGAACTAGCTGTACCTACAGTATTTAACAATGAAAGAGAACAATCACAAAGACCACAAACAATAAGAGGAAAAATAGTAAAAACAATTTTGGATATTACTAACAGGAGCAGCAGTGTAAGCTCAATACCAAATGCTGTTGAAGAAAATATTGAAGATCAAATGCAGCTAAAACATATTGAAGAGCAAAACAACACACAAGAAACACCCTTGAATGTAGCTGAGAAAAAAAGTGGTGATAATAAAATACTTAGTAATTCAGATGTTGCAGAGGAAGTGTTTGAAAAATATAGCAAGGTTGTGAAAGAAATAGAGGAGAAGAAAACTTCTAAACTCAGTAGTGGCAATGACTCAGATAGTGGAATAAACTCACCTGGACTGAGTGAAAAAAACTCGATATCACCAATAAATAGTAGAAAAAACAGTTTAACATCAATAGCAAGCACTTCATCTGAGGAAAGTTTAAACTCAACATTGAGCTCTGTTGAAGAAGATAATGGCTTACAACCAGAGGGTGGAGAAAAAACTGAGTTATTAGAATCAAATTTGGAATCCCCAAAAGAAAACGAGACTCAAGTGCAGCCAGAGCAGACTGTAAAAAAAGAGCCAAAAATGCAAGAAAATGAAAACTCAGATGGTCAAGCAAATCCAGATCAAGTTAAGAAAGATATCCTACTTAAAAACCAACCCAATAACAGAAATCTTCACGTTGCACTTGTAGCAGGTTGTGCTCTCTCCACAATAGGGTGCATTGTTGCAGGAGCAATGACATCAGGATTGATAGGAGCAGGACTACTTGCTATGGTTGCAGTGCTTGCTATAGCAGCAGTAGCTGAATTGCATTCAAACTTCCTATCAAGTAAATTAACATCCATTAATGTGAGTCCTCTTGTTGATGATAAGAGCTTACAGCATGTTCACGTCTGTAAAAATTAAATATGTGTTACTTGTAGTGGATAAGTGAATTCAGTTCTTGCCTATTGATATAAAAGTTGTTATATTTAAGAAATGTTTAAAAGGTATTTAGTTGATGCGCATTCAATTGAATAAAGTTTTGGTTTTTATAGCCTTATTAAGTTTCATTTTTGCATCATATTCTAGCGAAGCAAGTTCGGTGAGTGATGAGTTAAAGGATGTACAAGAAACGGTAAAAAATTTTATTTCTTCATTTTCAATTAAAGATACTGTAGAAAATATGAGTCCTTCAACAATCATAGGGTTGTGTATAGCTGCAGTGATACTTGCAGTAGTGTTCAGAGGTCTAATCTTTTTTATGATAATGTTTGGTGTACTGGTCCTGATGTTCGGTAGTACAGAAAAGGCAACAGACTACTTAAAAGAAAAATTTAACTTTGCAAAAGATATAAAATTACAATCCGATAGCGAAAAAAAAGATAAAAATTAAGATAGTATTTTTATCTTTTTTAATTATCTTTATTGAATACGCATATGCAGTTAAAAGTACCAACAGTTAACTCTAAGCTTAAAAAAAAGAACAACTTAGCATTACTAGAAAGCATTGATTTAGATTTTGTTCCTTATGCTTGTCATTACGATGAAGAAACCATACTAACAAAACAGGGAGAATTGTTAAAAATAATCAAGTTAGAAGATTATTCTTCTGTTGATAACTACAGCGACCTCAGAACTGAAATTAGAAAAAGCATATCAAAAAATATTAATAGCCTGTGTTTTACCGTTTGGATTCATACCGTTAGAAAGCGCAATAAACTGAGCTTGAAATGGAATAAAACTGAAGACTTCTCTGACAACCTACATTCAACGTGGTTTAATAAACTAACTGATAGTAAATTACAGTATATAAATGAACTATACATTGTAATATTGTTTAGCGATTTTGGCAAGCATACTAATAATTCGTTTTTTTTCAATAGAATAAAGAATAAGCATAAGTTGTCTTTACAAGAAAGCCATCAGGAGTTGCAAAAGATAACTGACGTAATTCAAAATGATTTAGGACCTTTTGGAGCTAAAAAACTGAGTCTAAGGTTTAGTGAAGGTAAAATATATTCTGAAATGATAGAATTTCTCCACTATATTGTTACATTAACGCACAAAGATTATCCAATACATGAAAGGGACCTGTCGCAATATATTAGAAATTTTAAAATAGCTTTTGGTTTCAATACGTTTCAAACAATATTTGAAAATCAACAGAAATTTGGCTCTATTTTCAGCATAAAAGAATACCGGGAAATCTCTTTAGGTAATATAGATAGATGCTTGCAGCTTGAATCTGAATTTATCATTACAGAAATAATGATATTTACTAGTAATAACAAAGCAATAAAAGAATTTAAAAAACAAATCAACATGCTGCAAATTAGTGAGGATAATACCTTACTTAAAAGCTCAGGAATTGAAGAAATAATAGAGCTTGAAAAGACCTCTAGTATAGACTTCTGCCAACAGAAAATTATTTTTACAATATTTGCAGATGATAGGAATAAGTTAGCTGAAAGTATTAGTGATTTATCTTCTATAATGTCATTAGTTGGCTTCATGATGTTTAGAACTGATTTACATATGGAAAGTCATTTTTGGGCACAACTTCCAGGCAATTTTGCTTTTATTACGCAACCGAAAAATATCTTAACAAAATACGCTTGCAGCTTTGCTATGCTGCACGATTTTACGTCAGGTACATTAAAAGGAAGAAGGTGGAAAGAAGCGGTAATGATTTTTTTCTCAAAAAAAGGAAATCCTTACTTCTTTAATTTTCATGGAAAAAGAAATAATGGCCATACTACGATACTCGGAGCTCCAAATTCAGGCAGAACTTCACTCATTAATTTTCTATTATCAGAATCAAGAAAGTTTAACCCAAGAATTGTCATATTGGATAACACTGGAAAATCAATAATTTTTACTAAAGCAGTGAGTGGTAAATATTACATAATCGATCCAAAATATAAGGACAAAAGCCTAAAATTTAATCCACTAAACATTGAAGATAGTGCTTCCAATCGCAATATGTTGGTTGAACTGATCAGAAGAATGGTAGCCGATACGAGCTTGGTGGACGTAGAAGAAAAGATAAGAAAAATTGTGGATTCTATATTTGCTATACCCAAGGAATCACGTTCTATTTCACAAATTTCTGAGGTGCTCTTGCTCCTTGGGGGTAAGATAAGTAGATGGTGTGACGATGGTGACTTTGCTTACTTATTTCAAGATGGTGATGAATCAGATATTGACTGGGAAACAAAAATTATATCTCTCAACACCGCAAACCTTACAAAACAAAAGGAATGTATGTCCGTGATACTTTACTATTTTTTATATTCTTTTGAGGCAAAATGTGATGGCTCGCCTGCAATACTTGTTTTGGATGAAGCATGGGAGATAAGTAATATTTTTCCTACAGAGAAAGAGTTTGATAACTGGATGCAAAGAATGACGGAACTAAATGTTGTAGTAATCCTAAGTACTGAGAATTTAAATCTCGCATTTGCTAGCAAATTTACTCAATATTTAGATAAACATGTTGATACAAGAATCTTGATGCCGAACGTCAATGCAAATAGATTATACATGAAGGCATTTTCTCTATCGAAAGAGGAGCTGAATATAATTCTGCAGACGCCAACACAGGAAGGTTTATTTTTGATAAAACAGTACAAAGGATTAGTAACCTTAAATCTGGATTTGAAGGATATGCAAGAAATACATGTACTTTCAGCTAACAAAGAGACTATAAAGTATATGTATGAGGCAATAAAAGAAAAAGGAGAAGAAGTTAATGAGTGGTTACCGGTATTTTATGAGAAGTGTAAGGCTTAATTTCTTATTGATATTTTTTTTGATACTTGGTCTTTCGTATCAAGGATATGCTGATTGTCCAACATTTGTAGAAAGTAATACTTGGTGGGAAGCAATAGTTGGTGGAGATTGGGTAAAGGAAATTAAGGTGCAAGCAATAAAAGATCAAGGAGTTGATGGTTACTTTAATCCCAAAATTAGAGTATGTGCTTATGATGGACAAAGTTATTGTTATGACTTACAAAGTGGGGAATCCTGCCGCCAGATATATGGAACGCAAGGTACAGGAGCTGGAGTTTCTGCTGCAGCTTTTATCGACTGGGAAGGAGATAAAACAAAAGCTGGAGGAGAAATTGCTCGGGGTCTTAAATGGGAATGGGCAGACGGTGTTACTGATGAGGAAAAAAGAAGATTCGCTAACTCTCCTAAAATATGTGCTTGCAGTCAAAAAGGGGCTTGTATGTCAGGAATTTCTTCATGGGGTTCTAGAGTATTTTCGGGTGAGAATATTTTCCGTCCTGGGGAGATGGAAAAAGTCTGTGATACCTGCTACCAAACGGCAGTAAAATGTGCTCCTGTTCCACTTGCACCTGGCCCCCCTCCATTTTGTGAACAACTTGCAATGTCGCTTCCACAAGTTAGAATTGTTCCTATAACAGATAAAGACAATGATTACTTTAATCCTAAGGTTAAGGTAATCATTGGTGATCTGAAAGGAAGAGACGGAGAGATTGGAGAAAAATTAGATTTCCCTAAAGGGTATGGAGAAAATAAAGCTGAGTGGCGCTCTATTTTAGACAAAGATGGCATCACGTACTACTTCAAAACTTATAGAGAAAAAGATAAGCTCTGCGCTGAATACCTTGGAACTCAAAGTATAGATGAAAACAATCCACAGTTCATCCGCTGTTTTCCTGCACCACCTGCTCCAGAACCTGAGATAGTGGAGATAGTAAATGCAAATACATTGAAAGTAGAAATGAAGATGAGTGAGAGCACTTGTGCTAAAGCACATGGAACCTATAGTAATGGTTCCTGTACTTTTAATGTTAATACTGACCTCAACCATCCTATAAACATTGGCCCCCTATCTTTAAAAGTAGTAAAACCAGCAATAGTAGCAAAAACAACTGATAGTAATATTGATAATATTATAGAAGGTATATTAGAAAGTAATCCGCAACAATTTAAAGTTCTGAAAGAATATGGCTATGTTCCTGATGTGCAAATTAAATGTTCTAAAGGCGGAAGTTTTTATAGTTTTAATGATTTTGAGAAAAAGTTAAAAGACAAATCTATTCAATGTGAATTTAATAACTCTGGGCAGCCGGAAATAGAAGTAAAGTATAAAGGAAATTCTAACAGTAAAATGCTTTGTCTTTCTGGATGGCAGCCAGAACCAGAGGAGTTTGTTCTTAAAAGAGAAAATAAAATAATACCACTAAAATTAATGGGAACAAGATATACTAAATACAATGCTGTTTACTCCAAGGAATCAAATCAGTTCTATTATCTTCCAAGCAAGGAAATAGTTTACCCTTTGAAAGAAACTCAAGAGAGGTTGGATAAAATAATATTTAATAAGCAAGAGTATGTTTTCTTCCCTGATGAAAATGAGCAGAAGAAGGAAGAATGCAGTTATTGTGTGAAGAAAGATAGCAAAATAGACGAAAAATTAAAATCTGGTGAAGGACTGAAAGTAGTATACAGATTGACGGATGTAGAGCATAGAGAAAAATGTAATCAAGGTGATGATGGTTGTATCTGCTTTACTGGGACATGCAGCCGTTCAACACGATATGTAGACAAAGAAAACACTCAACCTTTTTATACAAAGATTTCACAAAATACAAATGGCGTTGTCACACAACAAGAAGCACCAATTAAAGCAAACAGAACGGAGGTCTTTTACGCTGATAAATTGTGTAGGTTCGATTTAGAAGGTCTCAAAAAGAAATTAAAAGAAAAATTAAAAGAGATAATCAAGGAACATCTGAAAAATAAGAAACCAGATCTTGAAAAAAATAATGAAAAATCCTATGATCATAAAAATAAAGATGTTTATACAGATGACTTATCAATAAAATTTGATCGTATTAAAATAGAAGCGTGGGGAAGTGGTGAAGCAGGTCATATACAAGGTAGTGGCTGTGACAATCAAAAATGCCATTCTACTGAAAGCAGAGTAGGGATGCCAGGAGATTATATTAAAGCTAAACTGAAAATCGATCCTAATTATCCTATAATTAAGGTGCAAGTCACAGAGGGAGGGGGTAACCAGGAAAGTAACTTCTCAGATAAGGACGGGGGACCTGTTTTCATAGAAATGTGCAATTCGCAGAAGCAACATTGCCAGCAACTGATTACTGTTGCAGGTGGAGGTGAGTATAGAACATACGGTGGTAAGGGTTATGAGGAAACAGTAATTCATAAGCAAGATTTAAAGCTAGAGGAGAAAATTGTAAAGGCAGATAAACTGAAGTCTACACAAGACAATCAAATAGCATATATAGAAAATGGTGAAATCAAGTATGAAACAGTAGAGTGTGGAAGTGGTTTGAGAAGCAGTAGATCTGGTGCAGGTGGCTGCATTAATAAAAGCAAAGGAATTTATGGTAAAGGCTCTCCAGGGTATGTGAAGATTAGACCTATTATAAAGGAATTTGACGAAGAAGAAATAAATGCTGCTATTAAAAAAGTAATAGAGGATCTATACGATCTTGAAACTATGACTGATTTTTGGGTAGGGGATCTTAACGTGAATATAAGTGGGATAATTAAAGAGGAAGTCAAAAAAGAATTATCAAGGTAAAAAGATATAGCTCTGGAAATGATGCTCTTGTTTTAATAATTAATTAAAGTAAAGCATGTAGTAAATGGTGTAATTGCTGTATCTTAACAAAAAGGTATAACGAATGTAGGAGGGTGCTTTATGTCTCTAAAGAATAAAATTTCTGAGTTAATAGAACAACAATTTAGCATTAAATACCATGACAATTATTTGGCTTACACTATACATAATTGGGCTGCAAGCGAAATATCTGATTCTATTACTTTTTGCATAATTGGTTGTGGAAATTGCAAGATTGGATATCAAGATGTTGCAAAGTCATTCAACATAACAAAAGAAGAAATTGACCAAGGTAATATTGCAAGCATAGAAAGTAAAATAAAAAGTGAAGCTGAAAAATCAGGTAGCGAGTTTTCTGAGTTGATTTCTAGAGTGGATCAATCGCTAAGAGAACAAAGTGAAAAGTCTATTGTACAAATTTTAGATTCATCCGCTGAGGAGATGTTAAGGAGTTTCTGTGATAGCCCTGTACAGTCTCCAGAGCCTCAAGAACCCTCTGCTTCATCTGAAGAGCATGCTACAGAAGGCCCAGAAACTAGTGTTAATTCAGATCTTTTGTCAACCTAATCAACCCCATATATATGTTTTTTTTGTACCCATGCTTTGCGTTTTGGGGTGGAAAGAAAGCACCATTCTTCGTTGCATTTTTCTATCTTCATCACAACAAACTTGTCTATTTTCATAGTAATCTTGCTGTCTACACTCTGTTTTTGATATCCATAAGTATCTTCTTTTACAATCGCGTAGCGCTTATCACTAAGAAGATTGCCTTTTATCCATCCGCAGTCTTCATCTATATCGCAGACCTTTTTCCAACTCTCAAACTCTTCTATCACTTTCAGGGGCAGATTTTTGCAAGTGTATATCCATTTTACAGGATAGTGAAACCCTGGCCCCGTTCTCATGTTGATCTTATTTGATTTGGTTGAAACAAAGTTGTTAGCAAACAAGCTATGGCTAAATAATAAAAACAATAGGATAATAGTACTGAACCAAGATCCCAGTGTCACGCACTGGGATAACGTGAGGGATAGTGTAACAGACTTATTCATCATAATTCACGATTAGGTTGACATAAGATAAAGAGTAAATTAAAAATTGAATAGATCTTTAAATGCAAAATCAATGCCTATAGAAATATTAATGCCTGCTCTTTCACCGACAATGAGCAAAACTGGAGGAAAAATTGTAAAGTGGCATAAAAAAGAACAAGACAAAGTTGAAGTAGGCGACGTAATTGCTGAGATAGAGACTGATAAAGCCATAATGGAGTTTGAATCTATAGATGAAGGAGTCATAGCAAAAATTTTAGTAACAGAAGGAACAAGTGGCGTGTCTGTAAATCAACCAATAGCTTTAATGCTGGAAGAAGGAGAAGATGAAAGTGCACTTAACAACTATACTTCAACTTCCATCAATAGTGCAGTTAAAAAGGAAGTGACAAAAAGTGCTGTTGATAATCAAAAATCAGAACACCAAGATTTAAACGGAAAGCCAATAAGTCATTCTTCGGTGTCATTCCAGCGCGTGACGCTGGAATCCAACCCCTCAATGTCATCCCAGTGCTTGACACTGGGATCTAGAAAAGAAGAATGGATCCCAGTGTCAGCTACTCAGATGACAGAGGGTTATGCAGAAGGTAGAACAAAAATAAGCCCATTAGCTAAGAAAATAGCTCAAAATGAAGGGGTTAATGTGCAGCAATTAAAAGGTACAGGACCATATGGTCGCATAATTAAGGCTGATGTGTTGGAGTTTTTAGGCAGTGGTATACATACTGAAAGTCCTGAGAAAGATACCATAGTTGAAGTAAGCAACATGCGCCAAGTGATAGCACAGCGCCTGACTGAATCCAAACAGAATGTTCCACATTTTTATTTAACTGTAGACTGCCAGGTTGATAAGTTAATATCGTTAAAAAACGAGATTAACTCAGCAGATGAAAACAATAAAGTAACAATTAATGACTTAATTATCAAAGCTGTGGCTTTCAGCATGAAAAAATTTCCTGATATAAATTCTTCGTGGATAGATAATAAAATACTGAGATATTCAAATATAGATATTTCAATCGCTGTGGCACTTGAAGATGGGCTAATTACTCCTATAGTAAAAAATGCTGATAAAAAGGGTATTTTATCTATATCAAAAGAAGTGAAAGATTTAGTAAGCAGAGCAAGATCTGGAAAATTGAAACCTGAAGAGTTTCAAGGAGGAGGGTTTACTATCTCCAACTTAGGGATGTTTGGTATAAAAGCCTTCAGTGCTATAATCAATCCGCCGCAATCTTGCATTATGGCAGTTGGTGCATCTAAAAAACAACCAATTGTTATGAATGAGAAAATAGAAATAGCAGAAATAATGACAGTAACGCTCTCTGTTGACCATAGAGCAGTTGATGGGGCACTCGGAGCAAAGTTTTTAAATGCCTTTAAGCATTATATAGAGAATCCTCTGGTGATGCTTATTGAAACTGCGGTAATCTATTAGCATTGTTATTACAAAATTAATACCTCTAAGTTTATACTTTTATTAGTTAATAGGTTTAGAGGTAAAAAAATGAATACTACAGTAGAAAAAAATAATCCAAAAATTTTTCCTCAAAATGAAGGAAAGATTAACTCAAAAGGCATGGTTGCCCCACCTGTTCCTCCGAAATCTTCCCAAGCTAAATTTACTGGAATAAAAGCAATTTTTGAGCGAAATGTACCTCATTCTCAAGCAAATGATAGTAATAAAACAGTGAGTAGCAATCTTGGAAGAACATTTGGCCCAACAATGCAAAAACTCATGGAAGACAACATTCATAGCACTCCTAACAAACAACGCCGCAATTCAGGGGATAGTGGTATCAGTGATATTAGTAGCAGCACTTCTGATGATGAGGATAGAACAATAAAAGATAAAATGATGGAAAATGTTAAGCAGGATAACCATCAAAAAAGCTTTGATTTACATAAAGTACAAGCAACTGATGAATTAGAAACCGTAAAATTTCTCAAAACGCTAAGCAAGAAAGAAAGAGAAAAACTTGGTTTTTCTCCTAAACAGCAAAATAACCAAAAGGTTGAGACTAGCAAAAAAACTTATAATCCACTTGATTGGAATCCAATCTATCAAGGTAAAAAGCTCTTTAGCTTAGGCAATATGTCGAGTAATTCGTCTTCATGTAGTGAAAAAAGCAATATTTCAGATGTAAGCGATAAGTCTAATAATTCAAACATTGTTAGATGTAATATTACTAGGAGTAACAGTAAGGAAGACCTTCGTAAACCTGATGCTTCACATAATGACAAATCTGCAGGTAAAAAATTATCTAATGTCAATGTAAGCGAATTAATCAGAAAGTTTGAACAAGGTAATGACATAGTAAAAGGGCGTTAATCAAATGTTACCCTATCTTTGTATATGTAAAGGTAGGGTATCTTTTCAAAATAGTATATCCTTTATAGCTTTGTTAATTTTTGACTCCCTCTCTGCAAAAGCAGTTTCTAGAGAGGTTTTAAGTTTTTCCCATTCTTCTTGACCATTTAGAACTAAAGATTTATATTCATTTTCAATTTTTTCCAATGCTCTTTGATATGAAAAACCTAATTCCTCATATATATCAATATTTATCGATTGCAGTATTACCAAAAATGAAAACAAATTCGGATCAGGTAATTCTTCTCTTGTGTGATTCAGAAGACACAGCTTTATTTTTTTTACGCAGTATTCTATTGTTTTTAACGATAGTGACAGGCTTTCTGCATAAAATATAAAACTATCTACAATCAAATTTTTTGACTTTTTCGGTAATTTAATATTTTCAAATAGTTCTTTTGTAAATTTTTCTATCGGTTGTTTTGGCAAATGTAAAGAGAGATCAGTAAAAGATTTTAGGTCAAAATTTGGTCCAAGTATTGTGCTGATTGCTCTTTGTACATTACTCTTATCTTTACTTACAGAAATAATGAAAACCAGCCCCTCCACATCAAGCATATACTTTATAGATTCCAAAAAATCGACAACGAATTTAGGACGGCACACATCAAGATTATCCACCATTATATAAATGTTTTTGTCTTTTCTGATTTTATTAACCACATCCGCTAACTGTGTTTTAAAATCTCTAGTACTCTCTTTTCTTCTTTGGAGAAGACTTAATTCACTCAAGACAAAACCTATGTCTTTTTTATCAGCCTCTTTTGCAGCATCAAGAAATACTGAAAGCATAGCAAGTGGAGATTTACTGATCAGCTTTCCTAGTGTGTTTAGAGAAAATAGCTCTTGGTTTATGTTCTTGAACTGTTGTATAACACTTCTTTTTACTTTATACGATACAAATAAATCTTCAAATAGGAAATTTAAAAAAGAAGGCAGTGGTTGGTCCAATGCATTGATATCCCATGCACTATAATAAGCTGCAATTTCATTTTGCTGTTTTAACTCTTTTACCCATTCTTTCAAAAAAAACGTCTTGCCCCATCCATCATATCCTTCCAAAGATATTATTGTAAAAGACTGATCAATTGTTTTAATTATAGTGTTGAATTTACCTGAAAATTGCTTATAGTTTAGGTGGTCATTTTCCCAAGCCACCACTTTAAGTGGTGGCACTATTTTTTTCTTTTTGAATGTTATTAGCGATATAAGTTTTTTTAAGCACATGTCTTATTTTATATTTAACTCATATTCTTGTCTTGAAGTAAGTGCTATCCTCAGCGTTCCTTCATCAAGATAGTCAATTTCTCCGCCCATTGGTATGCCGCAAGCAAGGCGTGATATTTTCACATCCAAATTTTTTAGCAATTCAATTATATATTGTGCAGTAACTTGGCCCTCTAATGTCGGATTAATTGCGATAATTATCTCTTCAATTTTAGACTCTGTCACTCTTTTCAGAATAGTGTCAAGGTTGAGTTCTTTTGGACCTATGCCATTTATTGCAGACAATCTGCCACCCAAAACATGGTATAAACCTGAATATATATTTCCTTTTTCAAACGCCCATAGATCACCTAATTCTTCTACTACACACAGTAACTTAGTGTCACGTTTTGGGTTAGTACAAATAGAACAAGGTGACTTAGTATCTAGATTTCCGCAAACTTCACACTCTATTATAAGATCTGCTAGCTCTTTAATCAAAGATGCAAGTGGTAGCATAACTTTTTCTTTGTTTTGGAGTAAATGTATAACTAACCTGCGTGATGATGATGGCCCTAAACTTGGCAATTTAGAGAAAGCATGAACTAGATTTTTTATGTTAACGTTCATTCAATAAATTCAGAATAGGCAGTCAAATGGTAACATCAAACCCTTTGTAAAGAAAGTGGTAAGTTTCTCTTGATCTTACTTCGATTAGCTATAGAAAAAATTTTTTACTTTAACGAAAAAAATTACTTCCGCACACTTAAAGCCTGATTATAATAAACTTCTTGCATAACCCAAACTAAGTAGAAAAAGGTATCATCCGAGCAGCTCTCCTTTGTCATCTGAGTAGCCTTGACTACTTGGGTCCCGCCGCGAACCTTCATACCGCCGCGGTATCTCTTGGCCGCTAACACGTAGCGGGATGACGGTTGTCAGGCTAGCTGTCATCCCAGTGCCCAGACACTGGGATCCAGAAATTTTAATTGTAAGTAAGCATACTGGGTTGATAAGTATAAAAGTAGCTAGAAAATAAACATTTTTGATGAGATTATATGGAAAACTGGATGCCAGTGTCAAGCACTGGCATGACACCCTTCACGGACTTTTAAATTACTTTAGCTATAAATATTAAGAAATTTACCAAATGAAAAAAAAGGCAAAAGAAGCCCTGGGGTTATTATCCGCTTTAAAATATTGGCGTTTTTTATGTTTTAAACGCTTGACAAGCGAGATTCAGCCGCTTTTAATTGCAACTAACTTACGCTGCAAATGTTTAAGAAATTTACTAAGCAGAAAAAAAGACAAAGAATCCCCGAGTTAGCTAGTCTTTTACTATCTCTGTCGAGTATTGGCATTTTTTGATGTCTTGTAACGCTTTATAAGCGCGTTCAGCTTATTTAGATAAAAACCTAGATGTAGATGAAGTTTTGTAAAGACATACAGTATCTATATACTGCAAAAAATTGAACATAAGACGCCGATACATTAAGTAATCCTTACCTTTTAATCTGCAGATTGGCGAAAGCAAATACAATAGCTTCAGTTTCATGATAAGGGGGCTGGCGGAGGGTGTCAAGCAAGTTTTTTCGTTTCTATGTTGTCAGCTACTTGGATGACGCCAATCTG
The DNA here is from genome assembly GCF_964277345.1 of Wolbachia endosymbiont (group A) of Therophilus tumidulus. Taxonomy (NCBI): domain Bacteria; kingdom Pseudomonadati; phylum Pseudomonadota; class Alphaproteobacteria; order Rickettsiales; family Anaplasmataceae; genus Wolbachia; species Wolbachia endosymbiont (group A) of Therophilus tumidulus. The sequence goes on from NZ_OZ195515.1 coordinate 84,618, forward strand.
AGTTAACTACACCAACTCACATTCAGCAAAAAAGAAAGCTATCTCCTTACGAGCATTTTCTAGACTATCCGAGCCGTGGACTCTATTTTCACTAATATCATCAGCAAAATCACCCCTGATTGTGCCTTTATCTGCCTGCTTTGGATTGGTAGCTCCCATGATTTGTCTGTATTTACTTACTGCATTTTCACCAACTAAAACTTGAACTACCACAGAACCAGAGGTCATAAACTCTACTAATTCCCCAAAAAAAGGCCTATCTTTATGAATTTCATAAAACAGCTCTGCTTGTTTTTTTGTTAGTAACATCATTTTTTGTGCTGTGATTTTCAGCCCAGATTGTTCGATGTAGGAATTTATATTGCCTGTAATATTATTTTTTACTGCATCAGGTTTTAATATTGAAAGTGTCTTCTCAATTGCCATATTATTCCCTCATATTAAGTAAAATAGTATATTTATAGATTTATCTTATTATAAATTTTAATTTCATAAAAGTGATTTTTTATTTATAGTTAAGAATAAACCATCAAGGAGGTATTGTATGGGTGAATGTTGTAAAAATAACACTACTAAACAAGCTGAGCCTACCACTAAAAAACAAGCTAAATCTACTACTAAAAAATTAGTAAGTAACTTTAAGTCATCACTTTTTTGTGGAACAAAAGGATTTTTAACTTTTAATTTGGCCTTTTTAAGCTTTTTGGAATATAGCTTACATCATAATACAGAATTAAAAAAAGGTGCTGCTTTTGCAATGAAAAGAAACACTATTCCATTTCTTGAAATGACAATCATAGCACCGCTTGTTTGTTTTGCACTGCCAGCTATGCTAGGCAGTATGAGCCTCATGCAATGCGCACTTTTATGTGCTTCCTTAATGATTGCCACATGTTTTATTGTCAGAACTTTTCATCTGCGTGAGAAGTTAATGGAAAAAATCACTAACCATAGTAGAAAAGAAATAGACGCGGAATTTAAGAAAGATACTATAAAATTTCCTATCTTTGATCAAAATAGAAAACACACCGAGTATAATTCGCCTAACTCAGGGCGACTACTGGATGAAACAAATAGCACCTCTCTTTTCGTTAAAGTTTTACTTTTTCCCCTCAAGGTTCTTCTGAATGTCCTGCAAAGTTGTATAATGCTATCTTTAGCTGCTGTTGAACTTCTTGAAACGGTACCAAGTCTTTTTGTCGATACATTTTTCGATTGGAGCTTCACATCTACCAAGAGTAACCTGCAGAGATCAGGTCATTTATTGTATGCAAGTGTAAGAAATTTAGTGCCCATAACTAAATTTGATGAGTGTGTAGCTAATTTTATAGGCACCCCAAAAGTAACTTGTTGTAGTAGTGCGTAGGTGAAAAAGGCAGTTATCTTATTTAACCTTGGCGGACCTAATTCATTGAATGCGGTTCGTCCTTTTTTATTCAACCTTTTTTATGACAGGAGAATAATCAATCTACCGAATCCCTTTCGGTTTCTTTTAGCAAAGTTTATATCTGCGAAACGAGAAAATACTGCACGAGAAATATATGAGCAAATCGGAGGCAAATCGCCGATTTTGGATAATACGAAAGCACAAGTTAATGCTTTAGAACTAAAATTAAATGAAGATAGAAACCATGTATACAAGGTATTCATCTGCATGCGCTACTGGCACCCTTTTGCCGACGAAGTTGTTAAAAGTGTAAAACAATTTGATCCTGACGAAGTAATTCTGTTGCCACTGTATCCACAATATTCAACTACCACAACTCTGTCATCCATCGAGAATTGGCAAAAAAATGCTAAACGGTATGGCCTAAAATGCAATACAAAAATGATTCACCGTTATTATGATAACCAAGATTTTATTGAAGCTCACGCTAATCTGATAGCTAAGTACTATAAATTGGCTAGCAAAATCGGTAAACCAAGAGTCCTATTTTCAGCCCATAGCTTACCTCTTAGTATCATTAAAAAGGGCGACCCTTACGCTTCACAGGTAGAAAGAAGCGTAGAGTTAATAGTAGAAAAGTTAGCTATCAATAACTTAGATTGGTCAATATGTTATCAGAGTAAGATTGGTCCTGTAAAATGGCTAGAGCCAAGCACTGAAAGTGAGCTATTACGCGCAAAAGCTGATGGTGTACCTGTAGTTCTATCACCTATATCTTTTGTTTCTGAGCATTCAGAAACTCTAGTTGAACTTGATATAGAATATAAAGCAATTATCAAGGATGGATATTACTTTCGTGTGCCAACTCTCAGTACCGATCCCTTGTTTATAAAATGCTTAGCCGATTTGTGCATAAATCTCCCTTAAAGTCCTGATTCATAGGGCTTTTCTTTTAGGATTTTATGTGATAGAATAACAGAAAGTTATTATTTTATTAACTATTTTATGCTAAACAAGCTAAAAAAGAAATCTAACACGCCCGCACAAAAGGTACATGATGCTTATAATCATGATATCAGAAAGGTAATCTGCATCACAACAGGTTTAACAGCCCTATTGTGTAAGATTTCACTGCAATTTTGCTGCGAGTTCATTGACAATAATAGATCCAATATCTCCTTTATAAAGAATGTTGCCCGATGGGTGAAATTTCCGACATCTACCCTATACATTGCCCATTCTGCATTTATCTTACGGGATTTGGTAAAAGATTATAAAGACCCTAAGGGTAAAAAAGAATTAGCAAAAATTTTGGGTAAATCGGCTAACCTTGCAAGCAGCACCATAGAAGCATTGATGATGTTGAAAGTCATCCATTTTTTGGCTAGAGGTAATGCAGATGTAACAAGTTATATTAGTTCAACATCAACGATCCTATTTTTGTTCATTTCAGAACCTATAAGCTATTATTATACATGCAAGAAATATCTGGATAATAAGGATCCTGAAAAGTCTGCTAAGTGTAAGAAGGACCTTATTATCAGCACATTAACTTTGTCGTTAGGTTTATTAAACTTCATATTAAGAAGGATAGAAACTCCAACTATACCAATAAACTTGGGTAGTGGTATAATCTATAATTTCAACTTAAGCGTAACAGTCAGCATAATATATAGTGCAGTATTTCTTGCAGTTCAACTTGATAAGTTGTTTAATCAACCTGTCAATGATGATCCTTCCACTGAACTTGATGATGTTCATAATATAAACGGTCATTCTAATGACAGCACTGTAGAGGTATAAGAATTAGGGATGAAAAGATTTTATTTCTACTGCCAACGCTAGTACTGCTAATTTGCTAACAATACTCCAAAGTGATAGAATTTTACCTTCCACAACCTGGCTAACATCATGAAACTCACAGTCAGTGGCATTCAAGCTAGAATATACATCTTTTCTGCTATTACATCGGTATAAGTAACATGTTGAAGTATCTCCTATATAGTATATTAGCGGTTCTGCAGAACTGCTTTTAAACATGTCAATGGTTGGTACACCTTCTTGTATAATAACGCTATTGATTGCTATTCCTTCTTTTATCTTTTTCATTTTATGACGCTTTTTTTTATTGAGGTTTAATATTTCCTCTCCACTTGTTGCTGTTATAATGCCCATCCCATATGTGCCATTGCTTGCTTTGATAAAAACGTAAGGTTGTGTTTTTATTTTATATTCTTCGTATTTTTTTTGCACTAGAGATAATATTTGGTCAACTTTAGCCGCTATTGCTTTTAGTGATGAATCATCATCAAAATCGACTCCATCACAGCTTTCTGTAAGCACAGAAATTAGCCATGGGTCCATTTTAAATTCGCTACAAAACTCAGACGCTAATTCTTGATAGATTTCAAAATACTTAAATTTCTGTCTGCTATGCCAACCGTATAGTGGGCTTGGTACTATATCTTGCTTTACGTCTTTTAGCGTGTCTGGAATGTGGCTCGTCATATCACGGTTCAGTATAATAACATCAGGCACAAATCCTGAAGTTGTCTTTAGCAGAGAGTTTTCTTTCACAACAGTTTCATACTGTTCTATTAAATTGTATACTTCATTATGTAAAAGGCCAATTCTAGTTTCAAAACCTGCGAGTTGTAGTACTTTCTCTATAACAAATACGTTTTCTATATACATTTTATTGCGTGTATAATTTTCCGGTATTATAAGAACCTTTTTGTATTGATGTCTTTTAAAGTAGCTTTTTATCAATCTTGCTGCCATTGTTCTTGATTCTTCACTTAAGTTATTGAACCCCGCAGGAAATAAATTAGCGTCTACTGGAACGATTTTATAGCCAGAGTTTCTAAGATCTATAGAGCTATAAAATGGCGATGTAAGGCCATTAAATTTTGCTTCGAACCAATTATTTATACTTTTTTCCAAATCTGGGTGAATTATGTTTTGCATCTGCACTTTAAATGTTATAAGGAAGGTATTATATTATAAGCTATAGTTGAACATATTTAGTAAATTTGACTAAAGATTAAAGTATAATGAGATTCTTATTTAAAGTGATAGAAAAATGATTCAACACGATAACAATAAAATGTATGGCACTACTATATTATCAATTAGAAAAGATAAAAGTGTAGTAGTAATAGGTGACGGACAAGTTTCACTGGGCCACACTGTTATAAAATCTGGAGCAAAAAAAGTTAGGCGTCTTTCTGGTGATTCCGTAATTGCTGGATTTGCCGGGGCAACAGCCGACGCATTTACTCTTTTTGAAAGATTAGAATCTAAACTTGACAAGCACCCAGGGCAATTAATGAGAGCATGTGTTGAACTTGCAAAAGACTGGAGAATGGATAAATATCTGAGGAAATTAGAAGCTATGATGATCGTTGCAGATAAATCTATTTCATTAGTAATTACGGGAACAGGTGATGTTCTTGAACCTGAAGATGGAGTCGCAGCTATTGGCTCTGGGGGAAATTTTGCTCTATCTGCAGCAAGAGCTTTAATTGACATTAAAGGAATATCAATAGAGGAAATTGCGAAAAAGGCTATGAAGATAGCTGGCGATATATGTGTTTATACAAATCATAATGTAGTTATTGAAAAGATAGAGGAGTGATATGTCTTCCAAGCAAAAAACTTTATGCACCAATTTTTCCAATCAGCCCATAACCCTTTCAGAAGGGCGGTCTTGTAGTAGTGACACCTACGATGAAAAAGATAACCTCTATAAAGATACTAAGAGTGGTTTTGATTCAAATGACAGCGATGTTCAAGTTAATGACAGCACTCAAGTTTTGTTAGATGACCTGCCACCACAGAAGATAGTTAAAGAATTGGACAGATTCATAATCGGACAGGATGATGCAAAGCGTGCTGTTGCTATTGCGCTCAGAAATCGTTGGCGTCGCAATCAGGTTCCATTTCCATTGCGTGATGAAATCATACCTAAGAATATATTGATGATCGGTCATACAGGGGTTGGTAAAACTGAAATAGCTCGTCGCTTAGCAAAACTTGCCGGTGCACCGTTCATAAAAATTGAGGCAACGAAGTTTACTGAAATAGGGTACGTTGGACGTGACGTTGATTCGATAATACGCGATTTAGTTGATGCAGCAATAGTTTTAGTTAAAGAGAAAGCCCGTAAAGCCTTAGCTAAAAAGGCTTTAATTTTAGCTGAGAAAACAATAGTAAACTCTATGGTAGGCGAAAATGCAACCGAAGAGAGTAAAAAAATTTTTAGAGAAAGGTTGAGGAATAAAGAGTTTGAGGACGGAGAAGTTTCTATTAACGTCAGAGAGAGCAAGAGTATGTTACCTACTTTCGATATACCAGGCATGCCAGGTGGGCAAGTTGGTGTGATGAATGTAACAGAAATAATGGGCAAGATGTTTAACGGGAGCAAAAAAACAAAAACTATTACGGTGAAGGTAAAAGAAGCGCGTGAAATATTAATTAATGAAGAAAGTGAAAGGCTAATGGATGAAGATAAGATAATCAAAGAAGCCATTGATCTTGTTAGTAATGACGGTATAGTATTTTTGGATGAAATAGACAAAATTGCAGCGCGTACAGAAGTAAAAGGTGAAGTAAACAGAGAAGGAGTGCAACGCGATCTGTTACCATTACTTGAAGGAACAACTGTTACAACTAAGTATGGCCATGTAAAAACAGACTATATATTATTTATTGCATCTGGTGCTTTTCATCAGTCTAAACCATCTGACCTCTTACCGGAATTGCAGGGCAGATTACCGATCAGGGTAGGACTTAAGGCACTTACTCAAGAGGATTTAATAAGAATATTAAAGGAACCAGAATCTAGTTTGTTAAAGCAGTACATAGCTTTAATGAAAACAGAAAATGTGACACTTGAGTTCACTGATGATGGTATAAAAACCATAGCTGAAATAGCGTTTACAGTTAATAGGCAAGTGGAAAATATAGGCGCAAGAAGGCTTCACACTGTCATGGAGAAGCTTTTAGATGAAATAAGTTTCATTGCTTCTGAGAAAAATAGCGAAAAATTCATTATAGACAGCAAGTATGTAAAAGATAAACTTGAGTCAATTTCGAAGCAGCTTGATTTATCTAAGTTTATACTTTAGGAAAAACGAAAAGCCTACTTTAAGTAGTATAGAGAGTGTTCAGAAGATTAGCCAGTAGACCTAAAATTTCAGCTATATTCTTTAGGCTGTTTTTCAACAGTAGAATGGTGTGCTGCGACCTCTTGCTTAACATCTAAGCTTAAGTCAATTATTGAGATATTTTCTTCATCATAATCTATGTCTTTTATTAACATATCGTCAGTAATAGTCAAAAGGTCAGGCGGAGAAAGAATAGTTCTTTTATTACCAGCTCTCATTCCCACAACTCCAAGCTCTATAGCAAGTGGTATTTTTTTATCGCCAACCCTAAATTGCACTGTTTGATCTTTGACTATATATTCCCCATTATGCTCCTTTACGCTATATTTAACCGATATCTCATCACCGCACCTTACTTGTTTTCCAGTCTTGTTAATTAAGTCATTAAAAACCATCAGATTATTTACTGAGTCGGGATATTTATCCTTTACTTCGATCAGTTTGACGTAATAAGAATTAAAATTCATTTTGTTCTCATTGGCAATAGTAACTACACGCTCTCCGCCTTCTTTCATACCTATTACCCCTAAACTCACTTCTTTTAGGTCATCTTGACCTATTTTCAAAGTAACATCAGAAACTTTGCTAGGGAGTGTTGCTGAGTTATTATTAGAAATTTTATATATTTGCAATAGGACTTCCAGGCCACAAAAAGCCTTGCTGCCACTGCCTTCAGTAATTTCATAAAAATTTATTGAATCTTCTTCCTTTTGCTGCGTTATTTCTTCTAAATATTCTGTCAGCCCATGCTTTTCAATATAGCGGTCAAGTGCTGATTCAAGTATTGGCTTCACTAGGTAATGTGCTATCGTCTGTATCAAACCACCATGCGTGGCATTTATCTCATAAAGCTTGTCCTTTTTTTCCGGTTTACCTTTGTTTATATAGACAATAGTAAACACAAAAGCAGAAGTTAAAGTGAGAATCATTACTACGGAAATAAGCATTTGTAATATAATTTTTCTAACCATCTTTCTTTACTTGATTCAATAAATCATATAAATAATTAGTATCCCCTGAAAGCGCACTCAAATTATCCAAGCCTTGTTTAAAGAGGCCGTCTATATAGTCCTCTACTTCACTTTTACCAAGCACAGACATAAGATTATTTGTTTTATCTTGTTCGTAGTCTTCAATATCATCCTTAGCTTGAAAGATAAGCCCTAGATTTATTCCATAGTTATATAACGCTTTACGTTGCTTGTCTGTAGCACCCCCTATTATAGCACCTATTTCACATGAAGCTGCAAATAGTTTTGCGGTTTTCATCAAATGAATTTCTTTTATTTTATCAGCTTGGCCCGACGTCATTCCAGCGTCATACATACAGCCGTACGAATGTTGTAGTTTTAAGGTAGAAAGGGTGTCATGCAAGTAGCTGACACTGGAATCCATTTCATGTTCAGCTCCACTATCGCATGGCTTTTTGCACGAAATGCTTGTAGGCAAAGCCTTCTGGATCCCAGTGTCCGCTACTTGAATGACAGAGGGTTGGGGGCTAAAATCTATATGCTCACTGTTAATATCTAAAGCCTGTCCTCCCACCATTCCCCTAATTCCTATTGCCTGAGAAAGAACTTTTATGATCTCACAGCGTTTCTCATTTAACGAAGATAATACCTCAAAAGCCAGAGTAAGTAGTGCATCTCCGGCAAGCACTGCTGTTGCTTCATCAAATTTTTTATGGCAGCTTAGCTGGCTTCTGCGAGTATCACTGTTGTCCATGCACGGTAAATCATCGTGAATTAGAGAGTAAGCATGAACAAATTCAATTGCTGCAGCAACTGATATTACTTTTTTAGCTTCCGCGTTAAACACTCGCGATGAAGCTACGACTAAAAAGGAGCGTATATGTTTTGCAGGAGCAAGGAGTATATAACGCATAGCTGATATAAGCTTATTCTCGCTATTTTCGGGTAAGAGTTTATTTACTTCTACAATAAGCAAATTTTTTGTTGTTTCGTCTAGCATTTTTGAATTGTTAATTGTTTAGCACGTAACGCTAGCCAGCTAGGGCAGTAGAAAACTTTACTGTAGTTTACCAGTTATAAAAGATATTGCAAACATAAAAATTTTTTATAACATCAAAGAATAGGTTATTTTTTTGGTAAGAAATGTGAATAGCGAACTAGCAAAGAGCACTAGAGAAGACATAGAAGAAAAAGTGAAAAAGATTATACTAGAGCATATTAGTAAGGATGTAGAGAAATTCAACAGCTCTTCAAAGCTTTCGGAGCATGGTACAGACAGCTTAGATGCAGTTGAAATCATCATGGCAGCAGAAGAAGAGTTTGGAATAGAAATTCCAGATGAAGACGCACAAAAAATGGAAACTATGGAGCAAATAGTTGAGTACATTAATAATAAAAAAGGCTAATAGTTAGTGTTAAATGAGCAGAAGAGTAGTAGTCACTGGTGTTGGTTTAATCACTCCACTAGCGGCAGATGTTGACAACACTTGGTCAAGGCTAATAAAAAGTGAGTCTGGCATAAAAGCAATCAATACGGATAGATTTGACTCTTCTGATCTTGCTTGCAAAATTGCAGGGCAGGTGCCGTTGCAATCAGACAACATTGAGCACCATTTCAATCCACTAGATTATATTTCTGAGAAAGACTCAAAAAGGACAGATCGTTTTATCCATTACGGTATTGCAGCAGCTATTCAGGCAGTAGATGATTCATTAATTTTGGAAAGCCAAAATATCAATCGGGAACGTGTTGGTGTGACTATTGGCTCTGGTATAGGTGGTCTTCCGTCAATTCAGGAAAATGTTATTACCATGCAGGAAAAAGGGCCCAGACGTGTCAGTCCATTTTTTGTCCCTGCAAGTCTAATAAATTTGATATCTGGCCATATTTCTATTAAATACGAATTTACAGGTCCAAACGATTCAGCAGTAACCGCATGTGCAACAGGTGCGCATGCAATCATAAACTCAGCAAGAACTATAAAACTTGGTGAAGCGGATGTTATGATTGCAGGTGGAGCAGAAAGTGCACTGTGTAGAGTTGGAATTGCAGGTTTTGCATCTATGAAGGCGTTATCAACTAAATTTAACGATAAACCGGAAGAAGCTTCAAGGCCATGGGATGAAGAACGCGATGGTTTTGTTATGGGTGAAGGAGCAGGTATATTGGTGCTGGAGGAATACGAACATGCGAAAAAAAGGGGGGCAAAAATACATGCTGAACTGGTTGGGTACGGACTCACAGGAGATGCGCACCACATTACAGCACCACATCCAGAAGGAAGAGGCGCATTTAAGGCAATGCAGCTTGCTTTAAAGAGCGCACAAATTAATCCCAATCAAGTAGGGTATATCAATGCACATGGAACTTCAACGCCACTTGGAGATAAAATTGAAGTAATAGCAATGAAACAGTTATTCGGTGACTACGTTTATAAAATACCTGTTTCTTCAACTAAATCTTCTATAGGACATTTACTTGGTGCTGCAGGGAGCGTTGAAGCAATATTCAGTATTCTTGCGTTAAATAATGGAATTATTCCGCCAACCTTAAATTTACACAAGCCTTCAGAAGGATGTGATTTAAATTTTGTACCGTTTAAAGCTCAGGAGCATAAAATTCAATATGCACTTTCTAATTCGTTTGGTTTTGGTGGCACTAATGCATCGCTCATATTTGGACAAGTTTAGTTGATGTCACCCCAGTGTCTTCCTCTTGTCATTCCAGTACCCTCCTCTTGTCATGCAAGCAGCTCTCCTACTGTCATCCCAGCACGTGACACTGGGATGACAAACGGTTGTGAAAGGGAATACATATAAAAATTAAACTATCAATAGCAATTCAAAAAGAAAAAATATTCTATTCATCCCTGAAGAAGTATTTTATTGACAATTTATGAATAAAGATCAATAATGCAGAAAAGGAATTGATGGGCGTATGCATGAATTTAACCACTATTAATTGTACATTATTTGTTGTAATTACATATTTTTTGACGTGCATTATAGCTTGGTGCTTACCTTTCAAAGACATAACATTATTAACAACATTTGTTCCGGCTTCAGTTGCAATTTTGCTAACCATTTATAATAAACAGAAGGTAAGGGATCTTTTTAAACTTAGTTCGCCAAAAAACTGTCTATTAGGGTTTATACTTATTCTGGTAAGTATGCTAATTTCCAATGGTCTTTTGTCAATTTACTGCGGTTTTTCATTTTTCCGAGAGTCTTTTACGTTAGACCGTGTAAAGGATTTGAGTGCAGTTTTGAGTCCATTAGTGATGTTATTTGTTTTATTATCAACCTTTGTGATGTGGATCATTATGTCTCTTGGTGAAGAGATCGGTTGGCGTGGCTATCTTTTGAAAAATCTTAAAAGCAAAATATCAAATTTTTATATCAGAGCAATTATTGTCGGTATTATTTGGTCAGTATGGCACATACCAACTTATGTGGTTGCTGGCTCAGCTTTGTGGAAGGATGGCTTTACATTCCCGACTATTTGTGCTTATACCCTTTATATTTGTGCAATGTCTATAATGTTTACCTGGTTGTTTGAAAAAGACAACTCGATTTGGCCAGTAACTATTGCTCATGCAACAAATAATCTTGTGTATAGTGTTTTGAGCATTCTAATGCCGTCTCCTCCTCTGTCAACTTTCGATGCAGTAATTCGCCTTACATTAGGAGCAGCTGGTTATTTCATTGTTGCAATTGGTGTTATTTGGTTTGATAAAGCTCGAGAGCGTCATTTGAGTAATTCATAGTATAAAATTTCGGGGGCAATTCGCATCAGGTGTCATGCAGGTAGCATGACACTGGGATGATGAGGAAGAAAAAGCAAATTTTGCCTTTTACGGTCAATCTATTATACTTAGTAAGACTTCAATAAACTAATGAATTATACTTTATATCTAATTAAATGCACAAGATATTAATAAGAAATAACTACAAACCTTTGGTCGGAAAAATCAAGATTAATGGCTCAAAAAATGCTGTTTTACCAATAATGGCAGCAAGTCTATTAAGTAGCTCCCCGGTAATTTTGCATAATGTACCTGATTTAATTGATGTGCATCTAATGTCTAAGTTGCTTGAAAGTCTTGGAGCAGAAGTGAACTTTATGCACAATAAAAATTATAAAGCGAACCATACTTTGAAAATTGACTGCAGCAATATCAACAATCACGTGATGCCATATAAAACCGCAAGTAAGCTAAGAACTTCTTTTCTAATATTGGGTCCAATGCTTAGCAGATTTGGCAAAGCGAGAACAGCATTTCCTGGTGGATGCAACATTGGAAAGCGTCCCGTTGATATGCATATTAAAGCATTAGAAGAAATGGGAGCTAAAATTGAAATTGACGGCTATAATATAATTGCAACAGTGAAAGGAAAGCTACAAGGAAAAGAAATCACATTTGAGAAAATAAGTGTTGGCGCAACAGAAAATGTAATAATGGCAGCAACATTTGCAGAAGGAGTGACAACAATAAACAATGCTGCAACTGAGCCGGAAGTTCTTGATTTAATAGATTTTCTGAAGAAAATGGGTGCTGATATTGAAATTGATAATACAAAGGTCATAATAACAGGAGTTGAAGCACTAAATGGATGTGTTCATAAAATAATACCAGATCGCATAGAAGCAGGCACCTATGCACTAGCTGCTATAATAACCGGTGGTAAGTTGGAGTTGGAAGGAATAAATCTATCTGATATAAGGTGTATTACAAATGAGTTGGAGACTATAGGAGCTATGGTTGAACTGTATGATGGAGGCATTGTTATTTCCAGAAAAAATGGCTCTATTAAGTCTGCTAACGTTGCGACAGATCCATATCCCAATTTTCCCAGTGATATGCAACCACAACTGATGTCTGCAATGTGCATCGCTGATGGGATATCAGTAATTGAAGAGAACATTTTTGAAAACAGATTTACACATGCAGATGAATTGAGAAAGTTAGGTGCTAATATCAGCATCGAGAAAAGCAAAGCTACTATAAGTGGAATAAAAAGCTTATCTGGAGCTAATCTATATGCTACTGACTTAAGATCAACAGCAGCTTTGGTGCTTGCTTCTTTGGTAGCCGGTGGAGAAACTATAATAAATAATTCACATCATTTATGGAGAGGATATGAAGCAATGCATGAAAAACTCAATTCATGTGGAGCTGATATCTCCATTTCGTCTTGAGGATATTTTATGAATGAAGCAACCAAACGAACTATAGTAAAAGAAATAGATGCAATCTTATATGAAGAACATAAGGTATTAGACCATGGATTTATTCGAGTAGTGGATTATATGGGCTCTGATAGCGCTATAGTTCAAGCTGCTCGTGTTTCTTATGGCAAGGGAACAAAACAGATAAGTCAGGATGAAGCACTTATAAAGTATTTAATGAGACATCATCATACAACTCCATTTGAAATGTGTGAAATTAAGTTTCACGTGAAACTTCCAATTTTTGTTGCAAGGCAATGGATAAGGCATAGAACTGCAAATGTGAATGAATATTCAGCAAGGTATTCAATACTTGATAATGAATTTTATACACCTAAACCAGAACAAGTTGCAAAACAATCTGACAATAATAAACAAGGTAGCGGGGAAGCTTTTGATCCAGATACCTCAAAGGAAATAATAGATTCTCTAACAAATGACTCTAATTTAGTATATTCTCATTATGAAAAATTTATTGAGCAGGGGCTTGCAAGAGAAATTGCCAGAACTAACCTAATGCTTAATTACTACACACAATTTTATTGGAAAATAGATCTGCATAATCTCCTTCATTTTTTGAAGCTTAGAGCTGATAAGCATGCCCAATATGAAATCAGAGTTTATGCAGAAGTTATGCTGGATATAATAAAAAAATGGGTTCCACTGGCCTACAATGCCTTTGTTGAATATTGCCTAGAATCAGCCTGTATTTCAAGAACTGGTCTAGAAATAATTCGCAAATTAATTAAAGGGGAAAACGTTACTAGAGAAGAAAGTAATATTGGTAAAAGAGAATGGGGCGAGCTGATGTCTATACTTGATAAACAATCTTAAAGATAAAGGCATACGTGTCAATCTCCTCTGTCAGTTAACTCTCGTTCACCAGATTGAATCTTGCTTTTTACATCACATTAACTCATCACTTTTATAGAACATCTCATTAAAATCATTTAGAGTTCCAAAATCCTGACCCTTGATAAACAGGTGATCATTAGCAACATGTGCTTCATCAAGAGTAAACAGCTCGTAATGATGATTGTGAGCGGGCCTAACAATTTCATTATATAAAACCATTACTTGTTCGTAGTTATATCCATCGCCAGCATGATATTTACCACGTACGGTATCATAAAAATTCTTTACATCATCATATGTCACTTGCAGCTCCACCTTATACTTTCCCACTTCAAGAGGACTTCCTGTCTTTATTTTTAAGGGATGTTGTGAATTTGCAACACTGTTAGAAGTTTCTGCTTCAATATCAGAATTTTTATCCATATTTTCTATCACACTTGCCATAACAGTTTCTTGTTCATCTTCTGTTTGTTTTTCAGTCTTATTACTGCTACTGTCAGTTTCCACAGTTACTTTTTTTACTTCTATATCTTTTTGAGCTTTCTCATTACTTTGCTTGTGTATTTCATCTCCATGCAATTTTTTCTGCAGAGCTTTTTTCGTATCAGCATAATCATCACGATTGCTTTGCAAAGCTGGTTTATAACTGCTGCTATCATCCGCTTGCATTTGATCTATATATAGTATTTTCTAAAATGAATGATAAATTTCCATTATGGTATTACCAACCAAAAGTTGTAAGTCTGTATATTTATGCATTAAAGGTCTGAGGCGGCTTTTGATGGTATTCCAACAATGCTCTATAGGGTTCAAATCTGGTGAATATGTTGGTAGATAGAGCAAACGGCATCTAGCATTATCTATTAACTCCTTTGTTTTGGGAGTTTTATGGAATGTGGCATTGTCCATAACTATTGTAGTACCATGTGGCAATTTAGGTAATAACATCTTCTCTAACCATGTATTGAATACCTCTTTGTCACACCCACCTTTGAAAGTCATTGGTGCAATAAATCTCTTTCCAATCCACCCGCCTATTATACTGATTCTCTCTCGTTTTCTTCCTGGAATATCTGCATAAATTTTCTTTCCTATTGGAGCACGTCCATACTCTCGGTATAACCTATTATCAACTCCTGCTTCATCTATATATAAGATGCTGGAATGGTCTATTTTTGAGATTTTATCGGTAAATCGCTGCCTATCTTCTTGATTGCGCTCTTGATATAGTGTAACTTTTTTTTAAAGTAATTCTTAGCTGTTTCAGCCTATACCAAATTGAATTTATTCCAAATCCAAGATTTTGTTTCATCTCTGCCAGCGTATGATCTGGATTCTTTTTAACATATTCTTCGAGTATTTTTGGGTCTATTTTTCGAATAAAGCTGCCGTTTTTCGATGGCCTTAGGCTTTCACCAGCGGCTTTCTTTCTTAACCAGCGGTACAGAGTTGCTATTCCTATCTCCAAAAGCTCTGCCACCTCAACCTTTGACTTCCCTTTTTCTATCATCGATACTGCCCTTTCCCTTAAATCCACACTATACGCCATTATAACTCAAATAGCTTATTATACCTTTATCATTTACTTTGGGAAGTACTATAGTTAGATTCTTCTTCCTGTATAGTATTTTTTGCGTTATCCTCACCAACCGTTCCTTTCTCCCCAGACTTGGCTTCACTCTCTACCACAACTTCTTCGTCTACTTGCTCATCATCAATTGTAAATTCAGTACCTATCTGATTGCTATCTTCCTCCAATTCATTAGATAATTTTTCAGATAGCTGGTCACCACTCAAATATGGTTCCTTTGAATATTTAGCATAATTATGGGGATCGGTTCTGTTTTCTGAATAAAACCCACTTTCAAAGTCTGAGTAGGAGCTTTGATTGAGCACAAAAAATAAGTTTTCATAATTAACCAGCATATCACTATCAGGGCTAACAAAATTTAAATATTCATCGCCTTCCCATTCTGGGTGGTGTCTATACTCTGCTATGTAGTATTTACTAGAGTCGAGAGGTATCTTGTCACCTTCTTCCCCATCAAGTTGTAAAACTACTGCTGAATGCCCATTACCTAAATCATTACCTTTTACCACTTTGAATATTTTAATCTCATCCTTTTCTACAAGTTCTTTTAACTCCTCGTTCTTTTCATTTAACTCTTCCTCCCTTTGTCTTTCTGCTTCTCTTTCTCTTGCCAATCTTTCTGCTTCTTCATCAGCTTTCTTCTGCAGTTGTGAGAATACATTTTGTAATATATCTTGTGTGGTTAAGCTATTTGTGTTGCTTAAAAAATTATCTAACACATTTGATGCAATTGGTGACAATTCACCGTGATCATCAAATACTTTTTCCTTTGCTTTATCATAGTGATTTGGGTTATAGATTGCATACAGAGGATAAAAACCATAATCTGCAATTGACGCTCCGTCAGGTGATAGTTCCATTGAGAATCCATAGTAATTAAGTGGAAGATTGGAGGTTAAATATTTACCGTTATCATCCCTAACGTGTAGCTCACTTCTACCATTGTGCTCACTATATTTGTTGTAGTAGATATAAAAATTCTCATGGTTAAGATTGAAGTGATCATCTAGATTATCGAATTGAATTGTACTGCCAAGCTTCTCCCGCAAAAGATTTTTGCTTTCATCTGTAAGCTTTATATGTGCAGAAAAGTAGTATCGATCTATAGGTTCGCCTTTTTCTATTTCAAAGTTCAAAGTAATCTTGTCGTTGACCATTGGTAGCCTCCACAAATTCTATAAATCATTTTATTTATCAATCATACGGTCTGTACTATGAAAAATGTGTTAAACATTAAGATTTTCTCTGTACCGATTCATCTATATTGCCAAGCTTAATAAAGTTACAAGCTCTTTAAAACAATGTTAAACTCAATCACTATGGCAAAAACAGTTGACGTATTACTACCACTTCCAATTGATCAGTTATTTTCATATGCAATTGAGGAAAGTACTGAGATTTTACTTGGAGATTACGTAGTAGTGCCATTTGGCAAAAAACGCTTAATCGGAATAGTTTGGAAATACAGTGATAAAAGTAACCGAGAATTAAAATTTATTGAGCAAAAAATCGATTTACCAAATATTAGACCAAAATTGATTGCATTTGCAGAGTGGGTTGCACAATACAATTTAATACCTATTGGTATGCTTGCCAAAGTGATAATGGGAGGAGTGTTAAAAGTAAATCACATAGATAAATTGGTTTGTGTTGAACAAAAGCAGGAAACAAGTGAAATAAGTTGCCAATTAAGCCCTGAACAGCAGATAGCTAGTGATAAAATAATCAGCAATTTGAACGAGTATTCAGTGACTTTGCTTGACGGTGAGACAGGATCTGGAAAAACGGAAGTTTATCTCTCTGTGATTGCACAATTGATTAAGAATTACACTGCCGTTCCAAATGCTGCTCAGACTTTACCATCCCAGTGCCCAGAGACACAACTGTACGAACATTGTGATTTGGGTCTACCAAGAGGGTGTCATCCGAGTAGCCTGACACTGGGATCCAGTTTTTCATATAACCTCATTACAAATGTTTATTTTAACTTAAAACCAATACCTAATTTACAATCAAAATTCCTGGATTCCAGTGTCAAGCACTGGAATGACACCTTTATACTCAAGGCAAAACCCACTGTAACATTTAGCATACCGTCTTTGCCACGTACTAGTATGACACCAGAATATGTTGAAATGACATCAGGAGAAGGTAATACACAAATTTTAATCCTCCTACCTGAAATTGTTTTAACTTCACAATTGGTAAATCGTGTTCGCGGTCAGATATCAAAAAACTTAGTTGAATGGCACTCAGGGCTCACTCCAAAAACTCGCCGGAATAATTGGCTCAATATAGCAAATGGAAATGCGCAGATAATTATTGGTGCACGGTCAGCGCTTTTTTTGCCTTATAAAAACCTAAAATTGATTATCGTTGATGAAGAGCACGACTCATCTTTTAAACAAGAACAGGGAATTATATATAATGCTCGAGATATGGCGATAATCTTAGCCAAATTTGAAAATATTCCGATTATTTTATCATCAGCTACTCCACTGCTTGAAACGATTCATCATGTTAAAAACGGGAATTACAATCATGTAAAGCTAACTAAACGATTTGGTGGTGCAGAATTGCCACTCATTAAAGTAGTAGATATGAGGAACAACAAGCAATGGATCTCCTCTGAGCTTTTTGAAAGCATCAAACAAACCATAGAGAAAAAACAGCAGGTTATGCTTTTTCTAAACCGCAGAGGGTATGCACAACTGGCAATTTGTAAAAAGTGTGGATATAAAATTTCCTGCTTAAATTGTGCTGTTTGGCTTACATATCACAAGAAAAAAAATGCTCTTTTGTGCCACCACTGCTCTTATCAATTGAAACTTCCAGAAAAATGCTCTAATTGCCAAAGTGAACAGCCATTGTCCCTCTACGGCATAGGAATTGAAAGGTTGCTTGAAGAAATGGTGAAATTAATACCAAACGCAAAAACTGCGATGATAAGCAGCGATCAGAAGTCGGTTAGTAACGTAATTGACTTGATATTGAAAGAAGAGGTGAACATTATAATCGGCACACAAATAATTGCTAAAGGGCACAATTTTCCCAAATTAACTTTGGTTGGAGTAATGAATGCAGATTTGAGTCTCGAAAATTCTGATTTGAGAGCAGCGGAAAAGACGTATCAATTATTGCACCAAGTTGCAGGCAGATCAGGAAGGTTTAATGAAAAAGGAATGGTAATAGTGCAAACCAATAATCCTGAAAGTTCAATAATAAAAGCATTGCTGCATCAAAAAAGAGACTCATTTTATGAAATCGAACTTAAGTCAAGACGCGAAGCCAAAATGCCACCATTTAGCAGATTAATAGCGCTTATAATCTGTGGTAAGAATCAGATTGCAACACAAAAAGCAGCGAATGAAATAGTAAAATCTCTTCTCTGTCATTCAAGTAGCTCAACTATTTGTATCCAGGAAAAAAATGTAGGTGTAGACAAAAAGGAATTTGAAATTCTTGGCCCATCACCAGCAGCGATAAATTTTTTAAATAATAAGTATCGGTATAGGGTATTATTAAAAATACACAATAAGCATAGTCTATCCATACAAAAAAAGCTGAAATATTGGATTAAAAATTGTAACTTGAATTCGAGTATTGCAGTGATAATAGATGTTGATCCTGTGAGTTTTTTTTAACGAGTTTATTTATATTCGTTAAGCCTTCTTGCCAATTACCACAACATTCTCACTGGGAAAAAAATAATCAGGTACAGCCATATTTTTCGGTGCAGGACCCCCAATTACTCGACCTGATGTATCATAATATGAACCGTGGCAAGGACAGAACCAACCATTACCATCTCTTGTAGCGTGGTCAACCGGTACACACCCAAGATGTGTACATATTCCAAGCATAATTAACCATTCGTCTTTTCCTTCGTATACTCTCTGCTCATCTAATTGAGGATCCCTCAAGCTCTTCACATTCACAGCTCTTGCAGCCTCAATTTCTTGCTTTGTGCGTCTACGAATGAATACTGGTTTACCTTGCCACTTTACTTTTACTCCGTGTCCTTCCTGAATTCCAGACAAATTCACCTCCACTGTGGAAGTTGCTAGAACTTCAGCAGAAGGATTCATAGATTTAACCAGTGGCCAAAGTCCGCTTGCAGCTCCTATACCTGCCATAGCGCATGTAGTTAATGTTATAAAATCTCTCCTACTCTTATTTTTAGTAAGATCTTTAACAGGAGGTGTTTTTTTATCCTCTTTGTCTGCCAGTGGTTTTTTATTTTTAGTTAATTTTTTGTCCATTGATCTTTACTTAGCCATAAGTATATATTTTAATTTAAATACTGCGTATTAATCAACAAAAACTTGCGCTTTTTGTTTAACCTATACTACGGTTAAGAAGCGATAGAGTTTTCAACTTCAAAAATACTATCTTCAGTGGAATCAGGATCTTCAATTTTCGCTACTGACACCACTTTTTCTCTACTTTCTGTTTTAAACAGAGTGACTCCTTGAGTGCTGCGTCCTGCAATTCTAATCTCATTGACCGAAATGCGAATTAACTTTCCTTTATCTGTAATAAGCATTATATTATCACCCTGCTCAACTGGAAAACTAGCAACAACATTACCGTTTCTGCTAGTAGTAAGAATATTGGTGATACCAACACCACCCCTGTTAGTTACTCTATACTCATACGCAGAAGTTCTTTTACCAAAGCCATTTTCAGTAATAGTTAATATAAACTCCTCATTCACTGCAAGTTTTAAGAATAATTCGTTATCTATTCCTAAATCATTCAAAGTCTTTTCCAATTTAGAATCAATGGAGTTATTAATTGCATTCCCCAGTCTTTTTGCAAGTGGAACTTTTAAGTAAAGTTCTTTTGTTTCTGTTGCTACACCTATCCCATTTAATATGGTCATGGATATCACGCTGTCATTCTTTACAAGTTTGATACCTCTTACGCCATCTGAATTGCGACTCTTAAATTGACGCACATCACTTACAACAAATCTGATACTTTTTCCAAGCGTTGTTGAAAGTAAAACATGGTCAATTTCATTACATACCTTAACCGATACTAATTTGTCTCCTTCATCGAGCTTTATTGCTATTTTTCCATTGCTTGGAATATAGTGAAAGTCCGCTAAGGAGTTACGCCTTATGTTTCCATAGGCAGTAGCAAAAACTATGTTTTGATTTTCGTCATTTTCACTTGGCAATGGCATGATATTAGTTATAGTTTCACCATCGCTAAGCGGAAATATGTTAACAAGTGCTCTTCCACGTGCGGTTGGCTCTGCAAGAGGTAACTTATAAACTTTTAATCTATAAACTCGACCAATGTTAGAAAAGAATAAAAAGCTAGTATGGGTATTTCCAACAAATAATTCTGTGATTACATCCTCTTCTTTTAATCCCTGTCCTAGCTTTCCTTTTCCACCACGACGCTGAGTTCTGTAGTGAGAAAGTTTTACACGCTTGATATAACCATTCATAGTTACGGTTATCACCATATCCTCTTGTGGAATTAGATCTTCAGCTTCAATGTCCGTATCTGATTCCTCTATTGAAGTTTTTCGCGGCACAGCAAATCTGTTCTTTATTTCTTGTAGATTGTTTTTTATTTCCTTCATCAACTTCTCTTCTGAGCCAAGAAAAGCGATATATTCTTTTATCAGGTTGATCATTGAACTTAGCTCAGCTTCTAATTTGTCTTTTTCAAGGCCTGTTAAACGCTGCAGTTTCATATCAAGGATAGCTTTAATTTGTAGCTCAGTTAATCTATACACTCCATCTTTCAAAAAGCTTGCGCTATCTGAAATCAACTCGATGATAGTGTTGATTTCATTCGAAGTTTTCCATTCTTTATTTAAAAGTTCTCTACTTGCTTCCGCAGGATCTTTTGCACCGCGGATGATTTTTATCACTTCATCTATGCTGAGGACCGCAATGTAGAGCCCTATATATATATGAGCTTTTTCTCTCGTTTTTCTTAGACGAAATTCTGTTCTCCTGATTAACACTTCTTTTCTAAAGTCAACAAAAGCAGCTATGATTTCTTTTAACGACATCAAAGCAGGTCTGTTGTTATTGAGTACTAAAGTGTTAACACTAAAACTACTTCTTAGTGGAGTTAGTCCCAATATTTGATTAAGTATAAAACTTGCTTCAGCATTTCTTCTGAGGTCAATTACTACTCTAATACCAGACTTATCGGACTCATCCCTAATTTCTGTTATGCCATCAATTCTTTTTTCTTTTACAAGCTCACCTATCTTCTCAATTAATTTTACTTTATTTACCTGGTAAGGTATTTCATCAATCACTATTGCTTGCCTATCTTGTGGCAGGTCTTCTATGTGAGTCTTGCCTTGCACAACAATTGATCCACGACCCGTTGCAAATGCTGATCTTATTCCAGACCTTCCAAGAATCGTTCCCCCAGTTGGGAAATCCGGCCCTGGCATCACTTCAAGTAACTCATCCAAAGTAACTTCAGGATTATCTACATATAATATACAAGCATCTATTATTTCTCCAAGATTATGAGAAGGAATATTGGTTGCCATACCAACTGCAACACCACTTGCACCGTTTACCAATAGATTCGGAAACTCTGCAGGCAGCACAACTGGTTCTGTTTCATTTCCATCGTAGTTTGGCCTAAAATTAACTGTATCTTCATCAATATCATTTAGTAAAAAGTGTGACACTTTTTGAAGTCTTGCTTCTGTGTATCGCATTGAAGCTGGTGGATCTCCATCTATCGAACCAAAGTTACCTTGCCCATCAATAAGTGGTAAAAGAAGAGAAAAATCTTGAGCCATCCTGACCAAGGAATCGTAAATAGCTGCATCACCATGTGGGTGATATTTCCCCATTACATCCCCAACTATACGAGCTGCTTTTTTATATGGCTTACCGGCATCGAATCCAGCTCTTGACATTGCATATAATATGCGCCTGTGAACAGGTTTAAATCCATCCCGCACGTCAGGTATAGCCCGGCTTATGATAACGCTCATTGCGTAGGAGAGATAAGAATCTTCCAGCTCTTTTACTATTGAGATTGGTACTATATTATCCTGCATTTTCTATATTTTGATTGAAGTAATTAATAATACTAACATTCAGTTAAGCAAATGGGCAATGACAGACTTGAACTGCCGACCTCCTCGGTGTAAACGAGATGCTCTACCAGCTGAGCTAATTGCCCCTTTAGATCTAATTCTATAGCTCAATATTATTATTGTAAACAAAAATAGCAATAAATTGTATCCGTTCAGGCAATGGCGTCAACTTAAGAGCCTCCATTAGCAAACTCTCCTAAAGACATGATGGCGTTTGGGCTTATCTACCTTATCGCGGCTATACAATCGTCCTGGTCGGATTTTAACTTTAGCGCGTATACTTAAAAAGGGCTTGAAAGTTTTTTGGCGCAATAAGTACCTGATAGAGTTTCTGCCTCATTACACCAAATAAAACTGAAAAATTTAAACGATACTCAGCAATTTGATCTGGATTCCAAGGCCCTTGTGCATCACACATATGAAGCGACAATATATTACACATGACTAAGTTTGCCCAAAATTCTTGTAATACAGCCTCTAAATTTACGCCAGAAAAATTCTCTAATTCTGCACCTATTTTGAGTCGTTTATAGCACTCCTCTATATGCCACCTTAACACATAAGCTTTGCTGATATCTTCCAAAGTAAATTTTACTCGGTCAAAAAGTGAAGTAATCAATACCTCTGTTTCTCCGTTGGCTAATGTCAGCACTATAACTCTTACTTTCTGTCCTTTCATTTTATTTTTTAGCTTTTCATTTTCTAATATAAAATCGAAATCTAATTCGCCAGATGCAATTCGTTCCCATAGCTTGCTATAATTTCTTTTTTGCAAGCGAAAAATAAAATCTACTTCCAAATCATAATGCTGCTGAATGAATTTTACTGAAGGATAACCACGATCATAGATAAATAATTTGATTTAATGAACGCATTTGAGTGATAACTTCGGGTAATTGCTCTTCCGCCAACGTTTGTTCACCTATATTCCAAGCCGCAAGACGAGCACTACAAATCAGCGAAGTACACAAATCAACAAACAAATTGCCAATGGTGGCATTGTGCCTGTTGTTCCATTTGGTTTAAAGCGGCCAAACTCGGATACAATTTCCTCAGAGCTGGGTAATCTCATACCAGAACCATCTGCTGCAATAAGTCTATAGCCTCTCCAACTCAGGTTCATCCTGATAGGCTGTTTGGATGCTTAAATTCTTGAAAGCCTGTATGGTAAATCTTATACCTTGCTTTAGAAAAAGCTTGCTTTGAGGGTACATGTCAATGGCTCCATAAGTTCACATTCTATTCCCAAACTTTTTTTAACTAACTTTAAAATCATAGAAAATACTGTCGAAAAAGGAAGTTTTCTTGTTCGTGTAAAACTCAACACAATGGATTCTCTGAAAAGCTTTCGAGTATATTATATTTTTAATTTGTAGAATAAAATTTTTTCCTTTTTGCATGTTTCACCTAAAAAGGACACATTTTAAACTTCTTTGTTGAAATAAAATAGAAACAAAAGTGCTGTTTCCTGCGGCTTCTGGATAATTTAATGGTAAAAGTTTTAGAGAGAAATTTTATACACTATCGCTGATATTTTTCCTTAAGTTGACGCCATTGTCCGTTCAGCAGAGTGGCAAAATAGGTAGACAAGGTGATCTAAAAAGATAATCATAGAGTAAATGTGAGGTAAGTCCTTACAATAAATGGTGTCATCCAAGTAGCCGACACTGGGATCCAGAAAAAAGAATGGTGTCATTCCAGTGCTTGACACTGGAATCCAGCTTTTTCATAATCATTAAAACGTTGTATTTTTACATAAAACAGCTATTTTTATGCTCGCCAACTTAATAAAATTCCTGGATCCCAGTGGGCTTTGTTGCATCGCTAGCTATGATGGATTAAAGATAAAAAAGATGGAGAATATCAGTAGCTTATTATTCTGGTATTTATAATAAGAACGGTCAGTGAATACCTAAATTTGAGTAAAAGAAATTTCACTACCACTCACTAATCTGGCTAAAATTCAAGAATTTCAATGCTTTAGCTATTTTCAATAGAATTAAATTTATTAATATAAATAATAAATTACTATTCTTAAATTTGATCAGATTGATTGCAAAAAAACAAGATTTTCAATAGGTTGATTATAATTCTAACTATAGTTAGCCTTTCATAAGTAGCGATGCAACAAAGCCATCCCAGTGTCAAGCACTTGGATGACACCCTCCTGATGGGCCAAAATCACAATGTTCGTACAGTTATGCATTTGTTGTGCAAATTACCTTTGCAAACAAATGTTCGTACAGCTGTGTGTCACACACTTTGCTTCAATATTTGCACATTAGCCACTCCCTTGAACAGATACGATAAATTAGCTTTAGGTAAGCTATAAGCTTTTATGAAATCTTTGGGTGCGTGCTGTGAAGTTTTATAAATTTTAGTCTTGCTGTCACTTTGTATAAAGGTATTTTTTCACTCACATCTTTCGAAGTTGTAGCCATGTTTAACAACTTTAAGTAGAATATTGTAGCATTTTGAAAATCTGAAAGTTTATCTAGAATAACAGCTAAATTATAAGTATAAAAAATATTGTTTTCATCGAGGGAAATAGCAGTTATCATATACTCTTTACCTTTTACATAATCCTCCTTTTTCATATAGATCAGACCTAAATTTGCTAATAAAGGAGCATAATTTTTATGTATATCATACAATTTTAACATTTCACTCAACGCCAGATCAGGATCATATTGTGAGATTATCGTCAGAAAATTTTTTAATATGTAAGGGTTACTAGGGTGTTCTTTTAACAGTCTTGTGTAAATCTCTACAGCTTTTTTGTATTCTTTATTAGCGTAATAAATATTTCCCAATCCAATTAAAGCATTTTTATGATAAGGAAACTTTGCAATGATCTGATTAAGGAGAGAAATAGCTGTTTCATTATCTCCTGATTCAAAGGAATCTTTTGCTTTTTTTAAAGTAGAGTATATGTCAAAACTCTTGCCAGAATTCTGCGCAATTTTGATGTTAAATTTATCACTTTTTCTCTCAATAACATCAAGATCTTTATATTTTTTATCAGCTTTTATATGCTTGACAACACTATCAAAGGCCTTCTGTATCTCCAAATTTTCACTAGCATAGGTAACAGAAGACCTCCATAAAATCACAACGCAAATTAACATGCAGATAAACATAGGTCCTAGTGTTGTGGCATTGGCTGCAGCGTGTAACCAGTAAACCTTATTTCTTTGAGCTATATGCAACACATTACAAATTCATAAATGCTAAATTACCTATCTCATACAATAATAAAGATATTATTAATTAGCGGGACGAACATGCTGTGTAGCCTTTCAGAATGCATTTATCTTTTGTCTTCCATATTTCGCTTTATTTCCACAAAAATGCTTCAATTTATCTTAACATTTTGTCAACTACCTTTGTAGATTTAAAAGGGCATTTTTACATATTCCATATGGCTGCCAGTTGCACCCCTCACATGCGTACTCGAATTTCTCTAAAGACATTTTCTCCCTAATCTTTTCTACCGCTTCACTCCAGGTCAAAGTCTCGCCAATTTTAATTCCTAAAATTTCCATATGCCTTCTATCTAGCTCTAAAACTTTAGCTTGTGTGGTGCATTTACCTTGTTTAGTCTGATTTGGACAAGCACTACAGATATTATCAAGGTTACCAACTACTTCGATTTGAGTACTAATTACTTTGCTTGCTATCCTTTTATAATTTTCTACAAAACCCTGAGAATACCCATATCCCCGAAACGCGAGGGTGCACATAAAATGATGAGGGCGAAATTTTATCATTTTTTCAAATATTGCAAAGCTGCTACAA
This sequence comes from Wolbachia endosymbiont (group A) of Therophilus tumidulus, assembly GCF_964277345.1. Lineage (NCBI taxonomy): Bacteria > Pseudomonadati > Pseudomonadota > Alphaproteobacteria > Rickettsiales > Anaplasmataceae > Wolbachia > Wolbachia endosymbiont (group A) of Therophilus tumidulus. The sequence goes on from NZ_OZ195515.1 coordinate 110,714, forward strand.
GTAGAAAAATTTTTATCAAACCAGGAAGGATAAATGGTAAAACACCCACCATTATTGCTTGTCCCAGACCCAAGTAAACAGCAAGCCAACTAACACCACAAATAAAGATTACAACTGTACCAGCCAGACAACTTAAAGAATTACACACAAATGATTTATATTTAGAGTTCAGTAATTCATTTACTTTGCTCATTACCATAACAGCAGCTAAACAGCCAATTAAATATCCACCTGTTGGTCCAAGGAGAGCGTGATAACCACCAGAAAAATTTGCAAGAACAGGCAATCCTGCTGCACCAAGTGATAGATATGTAAGCACAGAATAGAATGCTGTTCTGCGGTTAAATTTAAGCCCAATAAGCATTACTCCTAAAGTTTGCAATGTGATAGGCACAGGCTGCAATGGTATACTTATTTGAGCCATCAAGAATAAAAGTAAAACGCAAGACAATATTTCAGCCAGTGTTGATCTGCTGCTAGATTGTGTTATAAACATACCTTCCCAATAAAAATAACTTATTAAATGTAATATATGTGTATGAGAGGTTTTGCAATTTAAATTTTGCTTATATTGTGCTACAATGAATTATTTATGCACTATTAAATTAAAAATGATGAGTAAACAAGATCTATTATCGTTGATGAAAGCAAGACACAGCGGACGTTCATACGATCCTACAAGAGCAATATCTCAGGAAGACATGGATATTTTAATGGAAGCTGTAAGGCTGACTCCCTCATGTTTTGGTGATGAACCCTGGAGATACGTAATATGCAACAAACAGAACAATCAAAGCGCATGGGAAAAGCTGCTAAATTGCCTTGATGAATCTAATCAAAAGTGGGCAAAAGATGCACAAGTGTTAATCATATCTTTAAGCGCTAAGAATTTCCGCAAATCTGATAAAGGTGAAAATTTTTGGGCTAATCACGATACTGGTGCAGCGAATTATGGACTTATGTTACAAGCTGCAGTTATGAACTTAATGGCCCATCAAATGGGTGGATTTGATAGAGATAAAATAGTGAAAGAGTTCAATATACCCAATGACTTTAACGTAATGTCAGTGATAGCGGTTGGTTACGAAGAAGAGGGTGCTGAAACAAGTAAGAAGAAAAGAAGACCAATAGAAGAAATATTTTTTTATGATGAGTGGCCAAGGTCCTGAAAATTTTATCAAAATGCACGGAACTGGTAACAACTTCGTTATCATAGACTCACGTTCAGCAAATGATTTAAATTGGAACTATAAAAAAATTGCTAACCAAAACGGTTGCGATCAAGTCATAGTGATAACAAACTCCAGTTTAGCCGATTGCTTTATGCATATCTATAATGCTGATGGTAGCAAAGCTGAAATGTGCGGAAATGCAGCACGTTGCGTTGGATATTTGCTAATGTCAGAAAAAGGTACTGAGTATATCACTATTGAGCTGGTAAACAAACGCATTTTAGAGTGTTTTAAAGTGGGTGATAAATCCATAAAGGTTAACATGGGTAAACCTTTGCTAAAATGGCATGAAATTCCCTTATCTACTGAGTGTGACACTCTTTACTTACCTATAGAGCTTGAAATGCTAAAAGAGCCCGTTGCAGTAAATATTGGTAATCCTCACATAGTTTTTTTTGTTGATAACGTAAATGAAATACCATTGCAAAGTTTAGGACCAAAGCTGGAAAATCACGTATTATTTCCTCAGAAAATTAATATTAGTATTGCACAAGTTGAAAAGTCTGGAGAAATAACTTTAAGAGTTTGGGAAAGAGGTACAGGCATTACTGCATCATGCGGTAGTGCAGCCTGTGCGGCACTTGTTGCATCCACACTACGTGGATATCTGACTGCCCAACAGACTTCAGTAGATTTACCAGGAGGTAAGTTATTAATCGAATGGGCAAATAACGTATTCATGACCGGTGATATAGGATTTTTGTAACCCTAATTCTAGTGATGCATTACTTCCAAAACTTTTTTACCAATCACCGCAGGAGTCTCTGCAATTGCAATTCCAGCGCTTCGCATAACTTCTAGTTTTGCACCAGCACTTCCACCGCTGGAAGAGATGATTGCTCCAGCGTGTCCCATACGTCTTCCTGGAGGTGCCGTTTGGCCTGCTACAAAACCAACGATTGGCTTTTTAGTTTTTTCTGTTTTCACAAAATGTGATACATCTTCTTCTTCGTTTCCACCTATTTCACCAATAACTACAATACCATGAGTATCGTTATCTTTTAAAAAGAGCTCCATACAGTCGACAAATGTCATACCATGAACTGGATCTCCCCCAATTCCGATACATGTGGATTGACCAAGACCAACAGCGGTTGTTTGTGCTACTGCTTCGTAAGTTAAAGTTCCAGAGCGAGACATAATTCCTATGTGTCCACGCTTATGGATATGACCAGGCATAATTCCTATTTTGCATTCTTCAGGTGTAATAATTCCCGGGCAGTTAGGACCAATCAATCGACTTTTTGAGCCGATAAGCGCACGCTTAACTTTCACCATATCAAGTATAGGAATGCCCTCTGTAATACAAATTATCAATTCTATTTTTGCATCTATTGCTTCAAGTATTGCAGCAGCAGCAAATTTAGCAGGTACATATATAACTGTAGCATTTGCACCGGTTTTTTCTTTGGCTTCTGCTACAGTATTAAAAACCGGTAAATTAAGGTGAGTGCTCCCACCCTTTCCAGGAGTTACACCGCCAACCATTTTCGTCCCGTAGTCAATAGCTTGCTCTGAATGAAATGTGCCTTGTGCACCAGTAAAACCCTGGCATATTAATCTTGTATCTTTGTTTACTAAAACGGACATGCTTTATTTTACCTCTTTTACTATCTTTTGCGCAGCTTCATCTAGCTCATCTGCAGCAATAATATTTAATCCTGACTCTTCTAAAATTTTTTTTCCTTCTTCAAAATTAGTACCTGATAATCTAACCACTAGAGGAACTTTAATGCTCATTTCTTTTGCAGCCGCAACAATTCCACTTGCGATAATATCGCAACGCATTATACCACCAAATATGTTAACCAGAATTCCTTTTACGTTGCTATCAGACAATATGATTTTAAATGCTTCAGTTACAGTTTCTTTACTCGCTCCACCACCAACATCCAAAAAGTTAGCAGGCTCTGCTCCGTAGTATTTTATTATATCCATTGTTGCCATAGCAAGACCTGCACCATTTACCATGCAACCAATACTGCCATCCATTTTGATGTAACTGAGCCCATACTTTGAAGCCTCTATCTCTTCTTTCACTTCCTCATCATAATCACGAAGTTCCATAATTTCTGGGTGACGATATAAAGCATTATCATCGAAATTAATTTTTGCATCGAGCGCAATAAAATCTCCAGAATTTGTTTCAACCAGTGGATTAATTTCAATTTGGCTCGCATCAGTTGCAATAAACGCATCATATATTTTTTTTGCAATGTTCGATATCTTTTCTATTTGTTCTGGACTCAAATGAAAACTGCTGCTTAACTTGCTGCTATCAAAACTTGTAGCAGGATCAATATCAAATTTCACAATTTTTGCAGGAGAATTTTTTGCCACTTCTTCGATGTCCATTCCACCTTCTGAGGAAAATATGAATATTGGCCTACTGAGCTTCGGGTCGATTACCAGGCTTAAATAATACTCTTTCTTAATGCTTGAGCCTTCTTCAACGTACACTTTTCTTACTTGCTGCCCGCTTGGCCCTGTTTGATGAGTAACTAAAGTCATACCAATCATGTCCTTTACAAACTGTTGAGCTTCTTCAACTGACTTTGCTAGCTTTACGCCACCGGCTTTACCCCTACCACCTGCATGAATTTGAGCTTTAACTACAAACACGTCAGATTTTAATTGACTTACTTGAGTCTTTACTTCTTCTGCAGATGTAGCAACAAAACCTTTTGGCACTGGGACATTAAATTTATGCAAAACTTCTTTCGCTTGATATTCGTGAATATTCATAAAATAACCAATGATAAACTATTAACTTGAGTACAAACTACCAACCATAACGTTGCCTTCTGCACTCTTGTTGGTACCTCTTTTTTTTAGCTTCAGCTTTCTTTTTAGCTCTTTTTTCTGATTTTTTTTCATGATATTGTTTTTTCATTTTCAACCCTCTTCCTTCCTTTTGAATTGTTTTTTTCAATACTGGAAGAGCTCTGTCTACATCACCATAATGGACTGATACTTCTATCAAACTCTATACCTCCTTCGGTAATCATTTCAAAATCTATTTATAAATTAGAAAATTAACATTGTCAATTATTTTATAAACTTGAGCGTTAAAATGTAATATGCCATAATTTACATGGTAAATAATGTCATTCCAGTGTCAGCTACTTGCTTACTGATGGAGATTGCTCTTATGTTACAGCGTTCTTACAATTATACTAACATCGGGGCGGAGAGATTTGAACTCCCGACCCTTTGGTCCCAAACCAAATGCGCTACCAGGCTGCGCTACGCCCCGACTTCTTTACTCAGAGTATCAATAACTCAGGCAAAATGCAAGATTCATTTGTTTACTTTAGAAAAAATATAATATGAGATTTAATATTATCTTAGAATATGTTTTTTATTAGCTCCTCTTTAACAACAGACTGCTTCGTAGAAAGTCTACAGGGTTTTTGTGCGCGCAACACTGAACCAGATTTCTTTATCTTAGTCATATTTAAAAATCTAGCTACACCAATTGGTGAAAGTGAGTGCAGCAACTACAGCAGTATCGACCCTTAAAATTCTTTTTCCTAGACTCAATTTTTGACAAAACTTATCGGCAAGATCAAGTTCATAAGATGAAAAACCACCTTCAGGGCCAACAATAATAGCAACATTTTTTTTGCCTTTCAGCACTTTGTCAGCTTTACCTGTTTCATCACACAAAACAAAATTTTTACTCTGGGAATCAGGTAACTCACAAAAGTTAATAGGAGGCAAAATCTCTGGTATACTTATCCTACCTGATTGTTCCGCTGCTTCGATTGCTTGTAATTTTGCTCTACTTAGGTTAATATTTTTTACCACTGTACGTTCCGTTGAAATAAATTGAATGCAGATTACTCCCATTTCAGTTGCCTGTCTTACTATGTTGTTCAAAGCAGCACTTTTTACCATGGCACAATACAGGTATAAATTTTCCTCATATTGCTGTTGTTTAGTGCATTCTTTGGGTGTAACTTCTGTCAATTTACGCGATATATTAACTACTTCTCCTAACCATTCTCCATCTTTTCCATTAAAAAGAGAGAGATTATCATACTTCTTAAGCCGCATTACATTGCAAATATAGTGACTTTGTTGTGGATTAAGTGCTAAACTCACGCCTTGTGATAAAGCTTCTTCAACATAGAGCCTAATTTTTCCCATTCAAAACTTTAATTATATTCTACTTGAGTGACTCTTACGGGATTTGAACCCGTGTTACCACCGTGAAAGGGTGGTGTCCTAACCACTAGACGAAAGAGTCAACTTGAATCTAACTAGGTTATATCGATTACATATATAAAGTCAATTCAATTATTTTGAATCACATAGTTAGAGGGATATATCAGTAATCTTATATCGACAGCCTCCTATTACTCCATGCTCAATACTCACTGAACCTATCTCAGATTTAGGAGCTAATTCTAATTGTTGTTCAACTTTTGTATCGGAATCATAGCCAGAATCGTAGCCAGAATCTCTACGCTCATATTTCTGCCTTATTTCTTCTACACTAAAGCCAGCCTTGGTCTTAATTTTTTGATCATTAGTCTGTTGCTGACTTATCGACTTATTAGCACTTAGCTCATTTAGCTTCACTTGCCAATCATTCACTTTATCTTGCACTAACCCATGGCAAGTTCCAGAATTAGCTTTTATGTCTTTTGCTTTTCTTTCTGCTCTTTTCTTGGACAAATCTACCCTAGCATAAATAGGTTCTGACGACTGTTCTGGCTCTTTCTGTTTTAGGCTAGTAGGCTTTTTTTGTTCTGAAAGATCATCTATAGTGCAATAAATAGGTTCTTCTGATATACTCAAATAACCACTATCTTCCAATGATAAATTTTCAGTGGATTTTTTATGTGAATCATATATTTCAGCATAAATAGATTCTTCTGATACACTCAAATAACCATTCTCCCCTAATGAGTTACTAACCTTAGCATCATACACCTCAGCGTAAATTGGCTCTTTTGAAGGCAAAGCATCATAATTAGTGCTCTTTGGCTTATACTCAAAAGTTCTAGAAGGTTTTTGAGGTGGTATTACATTGTTGTTCACCTCAGCGTACATAGTTATTGGCTCATATTCAGAGGTTCTAGGAGGTTTTTGTTGTATAGCTTCAACATTCAAATCATCTGTAGAATAATACTCTGCGCCTTTTCCTAGTAAAAAGGAAACTGTGGGGTGAAGAATTATCTCTGCTGGTAAGTTTTTCTCACTATCCAATTTTAGATTTTTTGATTCTGCTAAACTCTCAATAACACGAATTATAACATTCTTTCCATTCTCATCTATTGAGTGGATATCAGCTCCACGATTAATCAGCAATTCCATTATTTTGTGATCTGTAGCATGTCCTAAAGCCTGATTTAAAGCTTGATTATTATTTATATCAAATGATCCTGTATTCTTGAGAGACATAGTCTTTGAAAAGAATTTTCTAAAATTATTTAATGCATCATAGAGAATTAGAGTCAGTTTAACACCTTTTATGTCATTGTTTTTGACAGATTTAATTAAAAAATTATCTATTATGCCCATGATTATACCCCCTATATAAAAGCTCACTACCATGGTACAATTTTAAACTATGATGATTTATTTTCTACTAATAGCAGCTCTCTATAACCACTTAACAAGTGGTGGCATTGACATCATAATTGCATCTGGATTGCCGTCAGTCATTAAACCAAACCTTGTGCCACGATCGTATAACAGATTGAATTCTACATATCTGCCACGTTTTATTAATTGATTTTCTCGTTGTTCTTTTGTCCAAGATTTTTGTATATGTTTACGTATGATGTGCAAATAAATTTCCAAAAAGGCTTCACCTACTGCTTTTGTGAACTCAAAATCGTTTTTCCAGTTGCTAGAACTCAGATTATCATAGAAAATGCCACCAATACCACGCGGCTCTTTTCTGTGTTGTAAGAAAAAATAGTTGTCACATTGCTCTTTAAATTTTGGATAATATCCGGTGTCAAATCTATCACATGTCATTTTGATTGATTCATGAATATACTTGCAATCTTCTTCATTTCTATATATTGGCGTAAAATCCATTCCTCCACCAAACCATTGTTTTGAAGTATATATCAGCCTTGTGTTCATATGTGCTGCAGGGATAAGGGGCGATTGCATATGAGACACTAAAGATATACCGCTTGCCCAGAACTCTCCGTTACTTTCACTTGCACCAGGAATTTCATTAATGGCTGAATCTGCAAATTTTCCGTGTACTTTTGAAACGTTTACTCCAACTTTTTCAAAAACATTACCAAAAATAATTGTAGATTCACCACCTCCACCACCTGGGCGATCCCACTTTCTCTTTTCGATTTTTGGCTCTGCGGATGATTGTTTTTCAATTAATAAGAAAGATTCTATAATCTTATCTCTTAGTGCACAGAACCATTTAAATGCTTGTGTTTTTTGTTTTTCCATAATATCCTCTTGCTAGCTTATTAACATTGTTATATCTGATATTTAAGGAACTTAATTAGATTTGGATGATAATTATCTATCAAAGACGTTAATAAATCTATAATAATTAAATCAATATAATAGAACATTTTCGTATGTACAACAATGCCAAGTAACAATAATGAATAAAAGATACATAGATAACAAAAAAGAGAACAGGGTTGACTTCATACTAAGAAATTATGGAATGTCAATTGTTGTGATGGCAGTTATTATGCTCTTACCTCCAGTAGCAATATCGATACTCTACTTTTTTGATATATATAGTCAGCATATTAATATAGAGATTAATTTATTAGTTAGCATTCTAACAACTCTCTTTATGATGTATAATGTAAAACGCTACAGATACCTACTTAATACTATAGAATTTCAAAATGCAATATTTGCAAATGCACTAAATCATAATACAGAATTTTGCCTTATTTTACATAAAGATGAAGGTATTATTTATGCTGACGCAAGGTTCTACGAAAGGTTTAAAGATCATATAGATGATGACATTACGTTAGGCAAGATTCTTGAAATAGGAGATGTTTCAGAAGCAGACAAAAAAGTACTCTATCATGCACTAAAAAATAACTCTTCTGTACAGGTATGCATTTCCTTAAACAAGAAGAATAGAGTATCTAACTTTCTTTTGCTCTTTGAGCCGATACCAGATAATCCCCAAATTGCTATAAATAGTAATAAGATTTTAAATTTATCATTAGTGCCAATAGCAAGGCCAGATGGGTATTTTGTATTAAAAGCAACACAGATAAACAAGGAGCAGATATATGAAGAGTTAATAGAAAAACACAGCATAGGAACTTACATTGCAAATGCCAAAGGGGTGATTTTATCTGTAAATAAAAGATTTTTAGACATATTTGAACTAAAAAAACTGGAAAAAGGTAGCTCAATCAGTGATTTTATATCTCAATCTAAATATAACAATACAACAACCGATAATGAAATTTTGTTTTTTACTATAAGTGGTATTCCATTCAAGGCTTATATGAGCACTGCTATATTTTGTGATAAATACAACCATAGCTATATATATGGCTTTATAACACCAACCGAATCAAATATTGTTGATTATCAATTACACCCTTGTTTTGCAAATTCATCAATTGCTATTGCACAATGTGACATAAACGGCAACTTTGTAAAGAAAAATACGGCACTAATAAAGCTTGCAGGGTCAGATAATAATTCAATCTTTACGTTGATATTGGATAGTTATCATGTGAAAATACGTGAATATTTTTCGAGTAATAGAATAAATAATGCGTCTTTTGATGTACAGCTCAACGGCGGTAATAACATAAAAATATATTTCAATAAGTTTCTTCATAATAAAATGATCTTCATACTTTGTTATTTTATTGACAATACTGAACACAAAAACCTAGAGATAAAGCTTGAGCATTATCAAAAGATGCAAGCTATAGGGCAGTTAGCAGGTGGTATTGCGCATGATTTCAACAATATATTGACTGGGATAATAGGATTTTGCGATTTGCTTTTACTCCAACACTCAGCTGGTGACCCATCTTTTGGAGATATAATACAGATACAGCAAAATGCAAAGCGTGGATCAAATTTAGTAAGACAATTGCTTGCTTTCTCAAGAAGACAGACCTTGCAGCCAAAAATTATTGATGTAAATAATACTATAGCTAATCTTTATGAAATGATAAAAAGATTAATAGGTGAAAATATAAAATTTAATATTTATTATGGTAGAGACTTGGGTGCTGTTAGGGCTGATCAAGGGCAATTAGAGCAAGTTATACTTAACTTAGCAGTCAATGCTAGTGCTGCTATGGAAAAGGGCGGAGAATTAACTATACGAACCTTTAATCAAAAGATTGACTCATTAAATTCTACACCTCAGGATATGTTTTCTCCAGACAAGGAAGCGATTGAACATGGAAATTATGTTGTGATTGAAGTAATTGATACTGGATGTGGAATGACGAGTGATACAACTGAAAAGATCTTTGATCCATTTTTTTCTACCAAAGATATTACCTCTGGTACAGGTCTTGGCCTCTCTACTGTATATGGCATTATTAAACAAACTGAAGGATACATCTATGTTGCTAGCAAAGTAAATCATGGAACTAAATTTAGCATATTTTTGCCCATGGTTTACATATCAGATGAAAATGATAGAGAGGAAGATAGTGAAGAAACAGAAAAACCGGTAGTAAGTGAAATTAAAGGTAATGGTATAATTTTATTAATCGAAGATGAAGATTCAGTAAGGGAATTCATCTCTAAAGCACTCAAAAGAAAAGGATTTGATGTAATAGAAGCAAGCATAGGCAGCGAGGCGCTAGAAATAATCAGTAAAAAAAGTCAACATATAGATCTTATAATCACTGATGTAATCATGCCAGAGGTGAGCGGCCCAGAAATAGTTAAAGAAGCATTGATCCATAGGCCAAATATCAACGTTATTTTTATTTCTGGGTATGCAGAAGATGCTTTTTTAAAGAGTGATGACATCAATATAGAAGATTTTCACTTTTTGCCAAAACCATTCACTCTGAATGAATTAGGAAACAAGGTTCAAAGTGTGTTACACAAAGCAAAAAAGACAGTCTAATTTTAGTGTGGTTAACAACAAAAAAATTTTCTAATGCAAAAGTTTCTTGCATATATACAATAGAATTATTTTATACATAAGATAAAAGGCGTGAGCAAGATTATTGCAATAGTAAATCAAAAGGGTGGAGTTGGCAAAACCACAACTAGTATAAATTTATCGACAGCCTTTGCTGCTGTGGGAAAAAGCACTTTATTGGTAGATCTTGATCCTCAAGGAAATGCTAGCACCGGACTCGGGATTTCTTACCGTAGTAGGGAAGAAAAAAACATATACAAAATACTACTAAGCAGCGAAAATAAATTGATAGAATCGGCAATTTTCAATATAAAGGAAATTCCGAATTTATCGCTAATTTCGTCAGTAGTTGATTTGTCAGCTGCAGAAATTGAATTATCGCAACTTGAGCGAGGAAAATTCGTACTAAAAAGCGCATTGGAGAAGATACGCGATAATTATGAGTATATAATCATCGATTGCCCTCCATCACTTGGGCTTCTGACCATAAATGCTTTGACTGCTGCTAATTCTATTATTGTTCCTCTTCAGTGTGAATTTTTTGCTCTGGAAGGATTAAGCCATTTAGTTAAAACTGTGGAGCTAATAAAAAGGAATAACCTAAACCCTTTTTTGGCAATAGAAGGGATAGTGTTAACAATGTATGACAGGCGCAACAAACTTAGTGAGCAGATTAAAAACGATATTTGTCAGTATTTAAATGATAAAGTATACAAAACTATCATCCCATTGTATGAGACTGTTATTCCACGTAACGTACGGTTATCAGAAGCACCTTCTCATGGAAAACCTGCTATTGTGTATGATCTTAAATGTCCTGGTGCACAAGCGTATATAAGTTTGGCAAGGGAAATTTTAAAAAAGCACGCGAGCAGTTGTAAGGAGAAGAAGCTAGTGAGCGAGGGCGTGGTATGAAGGATGATAGACGCCTCGGCAGAGGTCTTGCCGGTCTCATAGGCGATAATTATGATAATAAAGAAGATCGACAAGAGTATTTGCCTATTTCATTACTGCACCCAAGTAAATTTCAACCGAGGAAACATTTTGACGAGGAGTCATTAAGAGAACTTGCAAATTCGATAAAGAAGAGTGGAATTATACAGCCCATTGTGGTACGCAAAGATTCAAATGATGATGGTTACGAAATAATAGCTGGAGAACGTCGTTGGCGAGCAAGCAAGATTGCAAATCTTAATAGTGCACCGGTTATCATAAAAGATTTGAACGACAAGGAATGCTTGGAAGTATCCATTATTGAAAACATACAAAGACAAGATATTAATCCAATAGAAGAAGGTGAAGCGTATAAGAAACTGATAGATGAGTTCTCCTATACACATGAGGAACTAGCCTCAGCTATAGGCAAAAGCCGCAGCCACATAACCAATATGATTCGGATGTTGTCACTTTCCTGTAGGGTGAAAACAATGATCAACGAAAAAAAATTGTCTATGGGCCATGCAAGAACACTGATTAATGTTGAAAATGCGGAAAGTATCGCAGAAAAAATAGTTTCTCAGGGCTTAAGTGTTAGACAAACTGAAAAATTGATAAAAGACTTACACCAAAATAATAATCAAAAAGAGCGGAAATATACTAAAAATCAAGATATGGCAGTAATAGAGGGCGCTATATCTTCTCAACTTGGTTTAAAGATCAAAATTAATGACAACAATTCTAAGGGTAAAGTTATGATACGGTATGATAATCCAAATGAATTGGATTTGATATTGAAAATTTTGAATAGGAAACTTGAGGCATAGCTAGTAGTTGGCTAGCAAAGCAACAAACCAATATCAACTGTTGGTGTCATGAAAGTAGCTGACACTGGAATCCAGGAATTTTATTAAGTTGGTAAGCATAAAAGTATAACTTCTACGTCATACCGCCGCGGTATCCGCTAACAAGCAGCGGGATGACGATTGTCAGGGTAGCTGTCATCCCAGTGCCCTGACTACTTGGATCCAGGAAAAAGAATGGTGTCATCCCAGTGCGTGACACTGGGATGACACCCTAGTAGAAATCGTTTTTGTAATTGCAACATTCGTGCAATCTTTAGCCATAAATATTTAAAAAATTTACCAAATGAAAAAAAAGGCAAAAGAAACCCCGTGGTGGTTGGCTATTTACCATGTACTAAAATATCGGCGTTTTTTTTATTCTAAAACGCTTGATTAAGAGCGATTTAGCTGCTTTTAACTTGCAACTAACCTACACCGCAAGTGTTTAAGAAATTTACTAAGCAGGAAAAAAGGCAAAGAAACCCCGTAGTAGCTAGCATTCAAATTCTCCCTTGTCAATTTGACGTTTTTTGCTGTCTTAAACGCTTTGTAAGCGCGTTTCGGCTTATATAGGTAAAAACCCAGAAATTTTTAAAGACATGCGATGCACGTAGTGCGAAAAATTAAACATGAGACGCCAAATACCCTAAGTTTTTTGTCATTAACCTGCACAGATTGCGAAGATAAATAAATAGCTTCAGTTTTATGATAAGGGAGCTGGCGAGGCTTGTCAAGGAAGTTTTTCGTTTCATCCAATGCGCTGCCAAAAGCTATGCAAAAAGTCCAATGAGTTAACTCCCATATATCCTGAGTAATTCTTGTGCATTAGCCTTTATTAGAGTAGGGCATTTTCTGTCATTTAATAGGGAACGCAATACTTCAGTTGCACCTTTAATGTCGTTATTGTGTATCTTTACTACAGCGATAGCTTCTTGGCTTGAATAAGGATACACTGCACTTGATTCTAAATTATCAATTTTATCTTTATTTATTTTTTCACCGTTGGAGTGAAGTAAGCTCATTACTTCTAAATATTGTGCTAACTCACGCAAAACATTAGGAGCATCTTTATCATCTGCCAAATCATTATAAATAGATGCTGTGTCTGTTGGCATTGAATCTGAGATATGATTGAATGCGCGTTCAAAATTTGCTAAATACTCCCAATTTGAATCTATTTCTTCTAGCAGCGGCTTATTATCTTTTTTTAAGAATAATACTTCGTAAAACTTGTCACCTGCAGTTATAGATTGTTTTGTGTTATCAATGTTGCGCAATAAGTATAATGTGATGCCAACTAACATTGGCGCGAGTGCAAGCAGAAAGATGTATTTTTTCATGGTAATATTCCAAATAGTTATATATTTATACATTAATGCTTTTGATTTGCAAAAACATATTGACATAGTGATTATATCACATAATAATATTCTTAAAGTTGTTTGAATAGTTGGAGATTAAAATATTTCTAAAGTAGAAATAAAGACAGCAGTATTAAGCTAAATTATTTTTTGTCGGATTTATCCGATGTACCCTCAACCTTTTATAGGTTGAAGTCTAAATTTGAGAGTTTGATCCTGGCTCAGAATGAACGCTGGCGGCAGGCCTAACACATGCAAGTCGAACGGAGTTATATTGTAGCTTGCTATGGTATAACTTAGTGGCAGACGGGTGAGTAATGTATAGGAATCTACCTAGTAGTACGGAATAATTGTTGGAAACGGCAACTAATACCGTATACGCCCTACGGGGGAAAAATTTATTGCTATTAGATGAGCCTATATTAGATTAGCTAGTTGGTGGAGTAATAGCCTACCAAGGCAATGATCTATAGCTGATCTGAGAGGATGATCAGCCACACTGGAACTGAGATACGGTCCAGACTCCTACGGGAGGCAGCAGTGGGGAATATTGGACAATGGGCGAAAGCCTGATCCAGCCATGCCGCATGAGTGAAGAAGGCCTTTGGGTTGTAAAGCTCTTTTAGTGAGGAAGATAATGACGGTACTCACAGAAGAAGTCCTGGCTAACTCCGTGCCAGCAGCCGCGGTAATACGGAGAGGGCTAGCGTTATTCGGAATTATTGGGCGTAAAGGGCGCGTAGGCGGATTAGTAAGTTAAAAGTGAAATCCCAAGGCTCAACCTTGGAATTGCTTTTAAAACTGCTAATCTAGAGATTGAAAGAGGATAGAGGAATTCCTAGTGTAGAGGTGAAATTCGTAAATATTAGGAGGAACACCAGTGGCGAAGGCGTCTATCTGGTTCAAATCTGACGCTGAGGCGCGAAGGCGTGGGGAGCAAACAGGATTAGATACCCTGGTAGTCCACGCTGTAAACGATGAATGTTAAATATGGGAAGTTTTACTTTCTGTATTACAGCTAACGCGTTAAGCATTCCGCCTGGGGACTACGGTCGCAAGATTAAAACTCAAAGGAATTGACGGGGACCCGCACAAGCGGTGGAGCATGTGGTTTAATTCGATGCAACGCGAAAAACCTTACCACTCCTTGACATGGAAATTATACCTATTCGAAGGGATAGGGTCGGTTCGGCCGGGTTTTACACAGGTGTTGCATGGCTGTCGTCAGCTCGTGTCGTGAGATGTTGGGTTAAGTCCCGCAACGAGCGCAACCCTCATCCTTAGTTACCATCAGGTAATGCTGGGGACTTTAAGGAAACTGCCAGTGATAAACTGGAGGAAGGTGGGGATGATGTCAAGTCATCATGGCCCTTATGGAGTGGGCTACACACGTGCTACAATGGTGGCTACAATGGGCTGCAAAGTCGCGAGGCTAAGCTAATCCCTTAAAAGCCATCTCAGTTCGGATTGTACTCTGCAACTCGAGTGCATGAAGTTGGAATCGCTAGTAATCGTGGATCAGCACGCCACGGTGAATACGTTCTCGGGTCTTGTACACACTGCCCGTCACGCCATGGGAATTGGTTTCACTCGAAGCTAACGACCTAACCGCAAGGAGGGAGTTATTTAAAGTGGGATCGGTGACTGGGGTGAAGTCGTAACAAGGTAGCAGTAGGGGAATCTGCAGCTGGATTACCTCCTTAGGCTTTGCGCATAACTTACCATTTTTAATGATGGTGTTGTTATGTGCTATACTGCTGTCTTTACTTCTACTTTATTTTAATTTCCCGATAACGGAATTTTATGAGTGATAGACCTCTTTCTCCACATTTACAAATATATAAAGTACAAGTTACTAGTTTTTTCTCTATTATGCATAGATTGACTGGTATCTTGCTATTCCTTTTATTAATGATACTTTCTTGGTATTTCATATTACATGTTTACTTTCCTGAGTTACTTATAGTAAGGTACTTAAATGCATTATTATTCACTCCTGTTGCTAAATTAGCTTATGTCTTATGTTTTATAAGTTTTGTATATCATTTTCTTAATGGTATTCGTCATTTATTGTGGGATGCTGGGCTTAATTTAGAAATTACTGGCGTTTCAAGGAGTGCTATACTGCTGACAGTAACGCTACTTCTTTCTACTATGGCTTTTTTATTTATGTTTATATGAGTCAGTCTGGAAATTCAGTACATCATTGGTGGGTTCAGCGTGTTTCTGCGGTAATTTTACTGTTCCTGTTTCCTTGGTTTATCTATTCATTTTCTTGCACATTTTATACTGATAGCTCTTTGTCTTTTAGTGAAAAATTTATTAATCACCCTCTAGAGCTTTTATTTTTTGTTGTATTGTTGTTTTGCATTTTTTGGCACGCAGTTCTTGGAATGCAGGTAGTATGCGAAGATTATATACACAGCGTACCTTTGAGGATTTTTACAATTACATGCATAAAGTACTTATCAAGCATTACTTATATAACCCTCGCTTTTACAATCTTTATCTTCTACAGACATATTTTCTTGTAAAATCACCGGTGCTGTGTTAATATATTATTAGTGTACTAGTTTTATTATTGAACTATAGCATTATAGCGATTTTGGTTTGACAATATGTTTGAAGCATTAAAAAAGGGAGCAATAGATCTTACACTTAAAGCAAAAGGTCTGCTTACTTCACCTGAATCTCAAGTTTACGTCGAAGACCTTAGAAAGGTAATGATGTATGATGGAAGGAAATGCCAGTATCCAAAAAATTATGATCAAATTGTACAGTCTGCTAAAATCATAGAAAACAGGGATATGCATGGAAATGCTATACTAGATAAAGATAAAAATCCAACCTATAAACTTTTGTATGGTCAAAAAGATGAGAATGGAGAACAACCAAGTTTCAGATTATCTTTAGTTACCAAAGATAAAGATAATGATAGATCTTATTTTACTATCAATTATATAGACAATCAGGGTAAGCAAATTCCGATAAATGAGTTGCATAAGTCATATTTTGAGCCATTAGGCTTTTCGAGAATGGATTTGAAAAAACACGTGCCAATTTTTGAAGCTGAAAAAACTAAGGATCCTCAATATCCATTTGAATTAACTAATTCTTCTGTGCTAACTAAAGAGGTAAAAAATAAAGAAGGTAAAGTTCAGGAAGTTGTTGATGAAAAAGGAAGAAATGGAGAATTATTATACACTAGTGATTACAAGAAGCTAAGCACCCATTTTTCAGAAATTAGAGATCAGAATGGTAATCTAGAGCTAGATAAAAGTCTTATATCTGTTCCTATCGTTTTTGCTACAAGTTTAGCTAAAGTTTGTACTAAATTGTTGACTTCTCTTCCTATAAAGTTAGGGGAGCATTTAATAAGCGAACAAAACCCAATTGCAAAGTCTTTTGGTTATCTTTTATTTACTCCTGCAATGGCAGTAAAAAATTTAGTGGATATGGGAGCTACCATACTTAAGGCTCCAATTTTATTGTTTGTAGCAAATGAGAAAAAATATGGTGATGCTTACTACACCATGTGGAAACACCAACTGAAAGGATGTTTGGAAGAAGCAAAAAGTGACTTTAATGTTATTAAAGGTGAAGAAAGGCTAAAGCCGGATCATGGGAATCGTGATTCACTAGTGGGCACATGGGATGAGCTTAACGCTAGAAGGCCAAAGAAACAAGGGGATGATAAAGAAGTTAGCAAGAGTAATGAAATACTAAAGAGTCCTGAGGAAGAACAAAATAAGGGTAATGAAATATTAAGTGATAAAAGAAAAGGTCATGTTGAGGAATTACAAAATAGAAGAAATTCACAGCAAGGGCAAGGCGCTACACATGATCACTCTCATTAGCAATTACTTTAAATCAACATTTACTTTCTTTATTAACTATTCCACAACAAAAACTTGCATGTATTTTGCCCTCAGTATAAGATATTAATTATTTAATTAATATCTTAACTAAATGCGCCCTGTAATATTGTGTGGTGGTAGTGGTAGCAGACTTTGGCCTTTATCTAAGCCAAAGCAATTTCAGAAAATATTTAGTCAGAACACTATGTTTCACAACACTTTGTTGAGGCTAAAAAGCGATTATATGCCGCCCATAATTGCTACAAATATACAGTACGAGTCATTAGTGATGGAGGAATTGCATGCACTGCAAGAATATAAAGTGATTTTCGAACCAGTGAAAATTGGAACAGCAGCGGCAATATTAATTGCTGCACTTCTCTGCAATGAAAACGAGACAATGTTAATTCTGCCTTCAGACCATTTTATAGGTGATTTGAATAGTTTTTATGCTTCTACTCAAAAAGCGTCTAAGTTAGCCTCTGAAACTAACTCTATAGTCACTTTTGGGGTTAAGCCTCATGAATTCAATTCTGAATACGGCTATATAAATGCAGTATATGATCAGAAAGAAAAATGTCATATAGTGAAAGATTTTACAGAAAAGCCCGAGCGTAAGTTAAGTAACGATCATTATTGGAACTCTGGAATATTTGTGTTTAAAGCAAAACGCTACATAGATGAGATTAAAAAATCTGCCCCGAATCTTTACAATTTATGTTTTAAATATTTCACACCGCAAGAGAGATTTCTGTATTTAAAACAACGAGATTTTGCAGGAATTGAAGGCATATCCATTGATTACTTGGTGATGGAGAAAGCAAAAAACGTTGCAATGATAGAAGCTAATTTCGATTGGTTGGATGTTGGAACTTGGAATTCAGTTTTAGAATTGAGTGAGAAGTTTAGTAAAGAACCGGCATCATTTCAGCATGTGATTAGAGAAAAAGAACCAGTTTCAACGACAGAAAGTAATAAAAATTTATTGAGTGGAGCTTGTAAGCAACCAAACAAAAGTCTAATTTCATTTATTCATAAAGTTAAGAAAGTAAAGGTGATAAGGAAAGAAGTTAAACCATGGGGATTTTGTAGTATAATTTTAATGAGCGAAAATTTTCTTATAAAATATCTTTTTATCAATCCATTAAGCTGCACTTCTAAGCAATTCCATCACTATAGAGATGAATACCATATAGTGCTATCAGGAGTTGGGTATGTTAGTTTAGAAGACAAAGAATATGCTATAGCAAAAGACCATATGATAGAAATCCCAAGGGAAGTTTCCCATAGGATTGAAAATAGAAGCACAAGCTCTCCACTTGAAATAGTTGAATTTCAGATAGGAGAGCATTTATCTGATAATGATATAGTGAGGTTGGATGATGTATATGGAAGATTTTGAAATTCTAATGTTAAAGATACTCTATAAGTCTGCTAAATTTAAGGAAGCAAAAATCTCTAGTTTTTAAATAAAGAAAAGTCTACAATTATACGAAGTTTCAAAAATATAATGTCTAACCTCAAAATATTTTGTAATGTCCATTGCCTTTGAAATTACTATGGCTGCTTGCTATTTGCGAGCAAGAAATGCCAGATTTTGCTCTATAATGACT
Source organism: Wolbachia endosymbiont (group A) of Therophilus tumidulus (assembly GCF_964277345.1). Classification (NCBI taxonomy): domain Bacteria; kingdom Pseudomonadati; phylum Pseudomonadota; class Alphaproteobacteria; order Rickettsiales; family Anaplasmataceae; genus Wolbachia; species Wolbachia endosymbiont (group A) of Therophilus tumidulus. Next base: position 129,655 of record NZ_OZ195515.1, read on the forward strand.
TTGTTCTCTATTATCGGCATTGCCCTTGGAGTTGCAACACTAATAGTGGTGATGTCTGTGATGAACGGATTCAGAGCAAAGTTGCTTGACTCAATACTTGGCATTGATGGCCATATTAACGTTTATTTTGATAGGAACATAAATTCAGATTACTACGCAGTTTCAAAATCTATTGAGAGAATTCCTGGTGTATTAAAAGCTACTCCTATGACCAATGATCAAGTTATTATTGTAGCAAATGGTAAAATTGCAGGTAGCGTAGTGCGAGGTGTGTCAACTAAAGATTTGCTTGATAGTACTGCCGTTACAAATAATGTAATTATAGGTGATGTAAAAAAATTTGATGAAGGGATAATAATAGGAGCACGCTTAGCAGAAGTTTTGAACATTGACTATGGCGACGAAATTACGTTTATATCATCTGAAGAATTTGATGCATTACTTGGTGAAATGCCGCGAATGAAAAAATATAAAGTTATAGCAATATTTGATATGGGTATGTTTGAGTATGATAATACCTTGATATATATGCCTCTAAAATCAGCACAAGCCTTTTTTAATTATAAAAATAGCATAAAAAATATAGAAGTACTTGTAGACGACGTTACTAGAGCTGATAAGCTGGCAGATGCTATAGAAAAAGAAATAGGAATGGAAGCTGAAAGTTGGCAATCACAGCAAAGCCATTATTTTAGTGCTTTAAAAACTGAAAGAAATGTGATGTTTTTAATTCTCACTTTGATTATAGTGGTAGCAGCGTTTAATATTATCTCAAATTTAATGATGATAGTGCAAGAAAAGAAATCCGCGATTGCAATTATGCGTACATTTGGTGCAACAAGTGGAAGCATTATGCGTATATTTTGCGCTTGTGGTCTATTAATCGGTTTTACGGGAACTTGTCTTGGCTGTATTATAGGTGTCGTTTTTTCTCTCAATATCGAAAGCATTAGAGTGTTTTTAGAAAACATTACTAACGTCAAGCTGTTTGATCCTATGATATACTTTTTTTCAAGTTTGCCAGTGATATTAGTACCCCAAGACGTAGTAAATATTTCTGCACTTGCGTTACTCTTATCATTTTTAGCGACAATTGCTCCTGCGTTGCAGGCAGCTGCACAAGATCCTGCGGAGATACTACGTTATGAATGATACTCAGCAAAAGTACATAGGTTGGTTCTTAATTGTATTGTTATTTACCGGTTACATCACAATAAATAACATAATCTTTTTAAAAATAAATCAGCAAGAGAGTGAAAACAATGTGAAAGCTTTAACGGAAAACATGGATGAATTTAGAATGTTGCTTGAAGTTAATCAATCTAGAATAGAAAAAAAGATATTTGACCTCAAGAGAAGTCAGCATACTCAATGTGAGCAAGGTGATAATAACTCAAGATGTAAGAACCTTGCAAAATTGCTATTACTTGTGGTTAAAATGAAGAATTCGTTATTGCGAGAAGCAAAATTTGATAACCATATAAATTCAATAAAGCCTTTGATATCAGAGCTTGACGATCCAGAGATAGAAAATGCAGTAGATGAATTAGAAAATTTGAAAGAGATAAATACCTTACACGAATTGAAGTTATCTTTTGAAAAAACTATTGATACTATCGATTACAACAAAAGTACATTGTCTAAAAAAATCATTTCAAACTGGATAAAGGTAGACGACCGAAATGATCCATTAAGAGTAAAATTCGCAGAAATTGAGGAGTCAATAAATGATAATGATTGGCAAAATATAACTGTTACAGTAAGCAATTTAACGCATTCAGAATTCAAGCCATGGCTGAATAAATTGAATGGTTTTATTGTAGCTTCTAAGAATATTTCAACAATATATCATCACTTATTACAATATATCTCATGATTTATTTTATAATTTTCGCTTTTTCGTTTTTATTTGGTATATGGGTCAAGGTAAGTGGTGAAGTAATAAAATTGGAATTAGGCAATTACACTATAAGTATTGATCTATATTTCATTATTTTTACTTGTGTAGTTTTATTATTTTTATTAATTACACTTGTACGCTTTTTTTCCTCCATTTCATCAACATTTGCCAACATAAGAAATAGAAGAAGGGATAGGGAAGAATTGCTTCTCTTTGAAGCTTTCTTTAGCATAGACTTAGACAATATAGAGAATGCCCAAAAGCTAGTTAAAAGTCTGAGTGAGGAGAGCGATAGGTTGTCTTTAATAAAGCTCTTTAACTCAGGTAAGACGGGAAATTACAGCTTTTTCAGTAACGGTTTAACAAATATTGCAAATAAAAATCGTAACTTAGCTCTACTTCTAGCCAATAAGCTGATTGTCCACCTCAAACAAGAAAAAGTAGTCTTTCAAAAATTTATAGAATATTGCTCTAGTTCAATTAACGATAAAATGCTATCTATTCCCTTTCAAATAGAGCATTGCATATTGAAAGAAGATTGGATTAATGCAATTTTGAGGTTGAAGGAAGCAGTTAAGTCCAATATTTTTCTCCCCTTTGATCATAAAGAAATGTTTGCAGTGTTTTATTGCGCTTTAGCAAAGCAATATGAAAGTAAAGGAAATTTTAAGGAGGCTATAAAGTCTTTATTTAGAGCACAACGTTATAGTGCAATTTTTCAGCCCATCAATTATTTAAAGGCAGAATTATATATTAAACTTGGAAAAATCAGAAAAGCTTCTGCAGTGCTAGAGGCAGAGTATACAGTAAATCCTACTCCTCAGTCAGCTAAAATGTACATCAATTTAAATAGTAAAGGTGCTGAAAGACTATACAACTTACGCCCTGATTATTATTTTAGTTACTGTTTACTTGCTTTGTCCTCAATGAGTTCAGGTAAATATGATCTTGCAAGTCAATATTTAGACACTGCTATGAAAAAAGCTAATTACATGTCAATCTACTTTATTGTAATACAACTCAAGGTTACATTGCAAGAACACGACAAGGTAATTTATTGGCTAAACAAGATGGGCTCAGAAGCTTTGCCTGATCCAGGCTGGAAATGTAAAAATTGTAACAGGGAACTAGAACAATGGGATCATAAGTGTTCAAGTTGTAATAGTTTTAATTGTGTTTATTATATATTATAAAATTCCACAAAGTGTAGAAATTACCATTAGGCTACTTTCACATTGATATTGCTGAAGTTAGAGCACTTTCTTAATATAATCCTTATCTCCAAACAATAAACCTGCAAGTTTCTTAGCTAGACTTGGTTTTAATGTCAAAAAAACTTGCTTTTAGACACTAACAGTTATATATTTTAATAAATCAGGGTTGTATACAAAATGAAGAGCTTAAAGGAATTATCCTTAAGAATTAAGAATATTAGGTCTGTACAGAAAACCACGAAAATAATGCAAATGGTTTCTGCAGCAAAGTTGTTACAAAGCCAAAAGAAGTTATTAAATTCAAAATTATATGTATCTAAGCTGCATAACATTATTTTTTCATTAATGCTATCAGTTGATCAAGAATTACTGGCAAAAATTCTAAATGTCAGTAACGACGGTTCTTACCTAGTATTCATTATTGCGTCTGATCGTGGCTTGTGCGGCAACTTTAACTCTTCTATTGTCAAATTTAGTCAAGAGCGTGTAAATAAGTCAATCGCAAATGGCAAAAAAGTAGATATTGTATTTCTTGGTAAAAAAGCTTTTGATGTAGGTAAAAATAGATTTGACTCTAAAAGTATCTTAAAAATTGAAAATAGTAAGGGAATCACGTTAAAGCACGTAGAAGCTTTGGTTGATGGTATAGATTTAAGTAAATACGATAAAGTTAAAGTTTTTTATAGTAAATTCTATAATACCTTCACGCAAAAACCAATGTTGGAAACAATAAAACCATGGAGTAAAGACTCATCCTTGATTGATAGCTCTCTGGCTGGTCCAACAACAGATTACGGCTATGAGTATGAACCACAAAATATTGAATTTATTTTAAAATCTTTGGTTCAAGATTACGTTGTAATTGCTCTTTACTCTGCTTTACTTGAAAGTGCAACGAGTGAGAATAGTGCTAGAATGGTTGCTATGGAATCAGCAAACAGAAACACTAAAGAGATACTGAACAAATTAGCATTGCTTTATAATCGTTCTCGTCAAGCAGCGATTACGACTGATTTAATTGAAGTTATAGGTGGTGCAGAATCTTTATAGAAATCTAAGGAATAGAAAATGAATATATTAAATATTGCAGCAGATATTACTAAACTAATAAAAAAGCAAAATCAAGATGCGGAAGTTACAATATATGAAACTAATAAGACTTCAGTTTCTCAGCGTCTATCAAAAATTGAGCAAATATCACAATCTAAAAATTGCACTGTAGGAATCAGAGCTATAGCAGGTAAAAACAAAGCTGCGTATATTTCTACAAACGATTTGAATAATCTGAGTGATACAGTAAGCCAAGTGGTAGAAATGGCAAAGAATGCGCCAGAAGATCCTTGCATTAATTTTGCTGTAAATGGTAGTAATTATATCTCTTCTGCAGATTTAAGTATCTCAGATAATAATGTTGTAACCGTTGATAACCTAAAAGAAATTGCTGAAGCTGCAGAAAATTCAGCCCTTGCACATAAGAGTATCACTAATTCTGAAGGAGCCTCTTCTTCATACGCTTTAGTGAATACAGTATTATCGACTGTTTCTGGTTTTATTGGCTCGTTTAGTAAATCAACCTTTGCTAATCAGGTCTCTGTTGTTGCTGGAAGAGAAAGTGAAATGAAGGTTGGTTACGATTATGATATAGCATGTAATTTTAGTGATTTAAAGTTGCCAGAGTTAATGGGAAAAGAAGCAGCAAAAAGAGCAGTTGATCAATTGAATTCACGTACAATGAAAACTGGTAAATTTCCAGTTATTTTTGAAAAAAGAGCAGCAAAAGGGCTAGTAAAAAGTTTTGCTTCTGCTATAAATGGGAGCAGTATTATAAGCAACAGTTCTTTCTTGAGGGGTAGTTTAAACGCTCAGATTTTCAACGATAGAATTAATATTATCGATGATCCATTGTTGCCAAGAGGCATAGCATCGAGACCATTTGATGGAGAAGGGATAACTAGCAAGAAAAATATATTTGTAAAAAACGGAATATTACAAAATTGGATTTTAGACTTATACTCGGCTAGAAAATTAGACTCAGAAACAACCGGAAGTGCAACTCGTGCAAGTAATGCTGCAGTTATTCCTGCAGCTAGTAACCTCTACATTGAGAATGGTGATGTATCGTTTGAAGAATTAATTCAGGAAGTGAAAGAGGGAATATATGTAACTGATTTATTTGGTTTTGGTGTCAATTTAATCAATGGCGATTACAGCCAAGGCGCTTCCGGATTTTTTATAGAAAATGGAAAAATAACGTATCCAATACATGAGATTACCATTGCTAGCAATTTGAAGGATATGTTTAGCAATTTAGTCGTTGCAGATGATCTAACTTTTTGTGGGCAATTTAATTCACCAACGATTAAAGTTAGCGAAATGACGGTTGCAGGTTCGCTTAACGATTAAAAAATTTATTTGCATCAAGTACAACAATTGTGTATTATTGTCATGTAATGTTAAGAATAGACTATGGAGTATAAAGGTTTAGTTTCAATAGCTAAGCTTAAAGCATTCTCAATCGTAATTTCAAAGTTTTTCATCACATTAGTAATGTTAGTTAATAATTTAGGAGTTGTTTAAATGGAATTTGGTAATGTAAAATGGTTTAATGCCGAAAAAGGCTATGGTTTCATCAAGCCAGAAGGTAAAGGGGGTGACGTTTTTGTACATATTAGCACATTGGAACGTTCGGGAATAAGACCTGAGGCACTTAAAGGAGAGAATAAAGAGAAGGGAATAAAAGGAGAAAGGGTGAGTTATGAGGTTAAAGAGGAGCGCGGTAGAAACGGAGAAGATAAAAAATCTGCAATAAATTTAAGATTGGAAGATTAATCTATTATGAAGTCTTTTAACAGGATTAACGTATTGTGAATAATTTTCATGAGATGGGTCTCCCAGCTTCGCTTAGACAAGCTCTAGATAAAAATAATCTTTTCGTCCCAACTCCGATTCAAATACAAGCGATTCCCTTAGCGCTACAAGGTAAAGATATTCTCGGATCTGCTCAAACGGGGACTGGAAAAACTTTAGCATTTGCTATTCCGTTGGTTGCTAAGTTGCTGAATGAGCCTAACACTGGTTCAGCTTTAGTCATCGTGCCAACCAGAGAGCTTGCGCATCAGGTAACAAATGAGATAAGAAAACTCTTATCTCAAAATTCTGCACTAAGGGTCGCTTTGTTGATTGGTGGTGAGCCTATTTTTAGGCAGCTAAATCAGCTTCAGAAAAAACCACAAATTGTAATAGGTACTCCTGGTCGTATTATAGACCATATTGAGCGTAAAACTTTGATTACTCGCAATGTTAGCGTTCTTGTGCTTGATGAAACGGATCGTATGTTTGATATGGGCTTTGGAGTTCAGATTGAAGAAATTATGAAGCATTTGCCTAAAATAAGGCAAACTCTTATGTTTTCTGCAACTCTTCCTGGAGATATAGTAAAACTTGCTGAGAAGTACCTTAATCGACCAGAACGTATTTCTTTTGATTGTGAGGTTACAACTTCTGTAAAAATTAAGCAAGAAATTGTTTATGCATCAGAATCAGAAAAATATGAAAAGCTTGTTACACAACTATGTCAGCGCGAAGGATCAATCATTATCTTTGTCAAAACAAAGCGAGGAGCGGATCAGCTAGCTAACAGATTGCACAAAGATGACTATAGCGCTTTAGCAATTCATGGTGATTTAAGGCAGCACAAGCGCGAAAGGGTCATTAATTCTTTTCGTCGTGGCCGTAATCAAATCATGGTTGCAACAGATGTTGCTTCTCGCGGCCTTGATATTCCCCACATTCAACATGTTATCAATTATGATGCACCACAATCGCAAGCTGACTATATTCATCGTATAGGTAGAACTGCACGCGCTGGAGCTGAAGGGTATGCGCTATCTTTTGTTACACCTCAAGATAAGAGAAGACTGCCTGCACTGGCAGACAAAGAAGGAGAGCTAAATTTTGATTGTAGTGTGCAATTTAAAAAACGTAACAGCAAAAAGGTCTTTAAAAGGCCAAGTACGTTAAAGACTAAATACGGTAGAAAAAAGATCAATGCATTTAAGAAGAAAAGCAGAGTACTAGAAAAAGCGTATTAAATAGGATTTACCTACAATTTGATAAGCGTAAAACTCGTCATTCCGCTACTCATTAGCGGAATCTATGCTGAGATATTGCGGTGCTATGACGTAGATCCAGAGTGGGATTCAAATTGGCTACAGCGAACTGCTGGATTTCAATTTTTTTAATAATTGTGTGCTATTCATTATATATGAGTTCCCACTTTTAAAGAGAATAGGAGATGATTTCCAAAAACTTAGAGGCAAGTTTGAATAGAGCACTATTCATTGCTTCTAATTTTAATCTTAAATATGCGAAAGTAGAACATTTATTGCTGGCGTTAACTAAAGACGTGGATGTAAATTACGTTTTATCAAGATGTAATATCAGAGCCGATGAAATCATCAGTATGGATAACATTCTATCAAGATGCAATATTAAGGCTAATGATTATAATAATAATATAAAAGGGTTTTTACAAAGCAGTTCTGAATTGATTATCAGTGGAGTTAAACCTAGCTCAATGTTTCAATGCATAATACACAGAGCAATAATACGGGCTCATAGCTTGGGGAAAAAAGAAATAAATGGAGCAAGTGTTCTAGTAGAAATTTTGTCTGGGCAAGATTTATACGTTGAAGATCTATTGCAGAAACAAAGTGCGAAAGATTCCAATTTGATTTACCACATATCTAACATGAAATACTCTAACGATATAGATGAATACACCACTAATCATAAAGTAAAACTTGATAAAAATAATGATGCTCCTACTACAGTAAATAAAGGTGAGCTACTAAAAGATGAGGAAATTCTACAAAGTTATTGTAAAAATTTAAATGACTATGCAAGAAGCAAAAAAATAGATTATGTTATTGGTCGTGATTATGAATTAAATCGCACTATAGAAATATTATTGAGGCGTAGAAAAAACAACCCTTTATATGTTGGAGATCCAGGTGTTGGCAAAACCACAATAGTTGAGGGTTTGGTACTCAAAATCATTGAAAACAGTGTTCCAAGTGCGCTCAGGTCCAGTATAATTTATGCTTTGGATTTAGGGTCACTCCTTGCAGGGACACGCTATAGAGGTGATTTTGAAGAGAGAATAAAATCTATAATAAAAGCGATTGAGGCAAAACCAGGTGCTATCCTTTTTATTGACGAAATACACACTATCATTGGAGCAGGTTCTACAAGTGGTAGCTTTCTTGATGCAGGTAACCTACTCAAACCTGCGCTTGCAAGAGGTACACTGCGTTGTATAGGTGCAACTACATATAGAGAATACAGCAATAGTTTTGAAAAAGATAAAGCATTAGCGAGGAGGTTTCAAAAAATTAATGTTAAGGAATCTTCTGTTAACGAAACGATAAAGATACTAGATGGTATAAAGCACTACTATGAAGGGTATCATGGAGTATATTATACAAAGAATGCCATTAGGTCTGCGGCTGAACTTTCGCATAAGTATATTACTGGGCGAATATTACCTGATAAAGCGGTTGATGTTATTGATGAGGCAGGGGCATATTGTAAATTGCTAAGAAACAGGGGTAAAATTGTAAATAGTAGAGATATTAAGAATACCATTACTAGAATTACAAATGTGCCTTGCGGATCTGAATCTGATGATTTGCAGAAAGTAAAGTCTTTAAAAGCTAATCTAGAGAAGGTGATTTTTGGCCAAGAGCAGGCAATAGAATCTCTTGTTAATTCTATTAAAATTGCTAAATCTGGGTTGAGAAATTACAATAAGCCTTTAGCAAATTATCTTTTTGCAGGGCCAACCGGTGTTGGTAAAACCGAGCTAGCAAAACAATTAGCAGAAAGCATGGGCATGAATCTTATACGCTTTGATATGTCCGAATATATTGAGTCTCATACGATATCAAGGATGATTGGTTCTCCTCCTGGATATGTAGGTTATGATCAGGGTGGATTACTCACAGAGTCTGTATCTAATAATCAATATAGTGTTGTGCTGCTTGATGAAATTGAAAAGGCTCATAGCGATATCTATAATATATTGCTACAAATTATGGATTATGGTTGCGTTACAGACACTTACGGACGTAAAGTTAACTTTTCCAATATAATCTTAATTATGACAACTAATGCAGGAGCAGCTGAACGCAGCAAAAGTTTTGTTGGCTTTGGGCATAAAAAATTTAACACTGGTGATAGTGAAAAAGCGATAGAACAGGTTTTTAGCCCTGAATTTCGTAATCGTCTTGATGCGATTATTTCTTTTTCTGACTTAAATGCGGATATAATTCTGCATATTGTAGATAAATTTATTCAGGAACTGAAAAAGCAGCTGACGCAAAAAGGCATAAACTGCTTGGTAGAAGATGAAGTGAAATCTTATCTTGCACAAACAGGTTATAGTAAGGAAATGGGAGCACGTCCGATAGAGAGACTTATTGAAAAAGAGATAAAAAGTTACTTAGCGGAAGAAATACTGAATCGTAAATTAATAAAAGGAAAGAAATTAAGAATCTATATGAATAAAGTAGAAAATAAAATTGCTTTTGATATAGTTTAAAATCCTTGTATTGAACTTCATCTTTGTTACAATCTATAACTTAAATTCAATTTGAATTATAGTGATAAGTGATAAAGTAAAACAAGTCCTAAGCTACTACGAAAGTGAAAACCCTGGGGTAAAAGCAAATCTTACTCGTATTCTCATGCATGGAAAGCTTGGCGGCACTGGCAAGTTAGTGATTCTGCCAGTAGATCAAGGATTTGAGCATGGTCCAATTAAAAGTTTTGAAGTTAACCCTGATGCTTATGACCCACATTATCATTTTCAGCTTGCGGTTGATTCGGGAGTAAGTGCATATGCTGCTCCACTTGGTATGATTGAAGCTGGTGCTGCAACTTATGCTGGAATGCTCCCACTTATTTTGAAACTTAATAGTTCCAACTCTTTACATTCAAAGGATCTAACCTCTGATCAGGCAATAACCTCTTCTGTGAAAGATGCGCTGCGTTTGGGCTGCTTAGCTGTCGGATTTACTATATATCCTGGTTCTGCTAAGTGTTTCGATATGATGGAGGAAGCCCGTGGAATCATAGCTGAAGCCAAATCTTACGGGCTTGCAGTAGTGCTATGGTCTTATCCACGCGGTGAAGGGATTTCCAAAGAAGGTGAAACAGCAGTTGATGTTATTGCCTATGCTGCACACATAGCAGCTTTGCTTGGCGCTAATATAATAAAAGTAAAACTTCCAACTAAATATTTGGAAAGGGAGAAAATAGAAACAGAAAATATTGAATCATTATCTAAAAGAATTGAATATGTTAAAAGGTCTTGTTTTGCAGGGAAAAGAATAGTAGTTTTTTCTGGTGGTGAATCGAAGGAAGTAGATAACATATACAATGAAGCGAAAGAAATTAAGCAGGGTGGCGGTAATGGTTCAATCATTGGACGTAACACTTTTCAACGCAAAAGGGAGGAGGCTTTATCTATGCTAAAAGATATAATGGATATCTACACATAAAAAACGGCTGGGTGGCAGAATGGCTTATGCGGAGGACTGCAAATCCTTTTATACCGGTTCAATTCCGGTCCCGGCCTCTTTCATTCTCTATATCTTGTAAAAGTTAACAGTAGCTTTAAGTGTGTAACCTATAGAGAAAGCTTGTCCATAGTAAAATCAATTTCTTTTCAAGTTATGGTTATACTCTTATAGCGTTTCATGGTAAAAAATAAACTAAAAATAAGCAAAGTGTTTTACAAACGTAATTTACTATTTTTACTACCGCCCGAAGTTGCTCACTCTTTGGCAATTATGGCATTAAAGAAAATGCCTTATAAGAATCCTATAGAGCTACCAGAATCTTTGAGTGTGAATTTTTTTGGTAATAAGCTCAGAAGCCCCATAGGTCTGGCTGCAGGTTTTGACAAGAATGCAGAAGTTATAAGGCCTATGCTCTCATTTGGTTTTGGGTTTATTGAAACTGGTACTGTAACTCGTAATCCACAATATGGAAACAAAAAGCCAAGAATTTTTCGGTTAATTAAAGATCAAGGAGTAATTAACAGATTGGGATTTAACAATAAAGGAATAGACTATTTTCTTAAACAAATAGGTGAAACCAAGCTTGATGACTGCATTTTTGGCATCAACATAGGAAAAAACAGTACATCAAAGGACCAAATCAGCGATTATGTTGACTTAATAAAGATAGTATATGGAAAGAGCAATTATATAGTGCTGAACATCTCATCCCCAAACACGCCTAATTTACGCAATCTGCACAATAAGCAAGAATTATCGGAATTGTTGAAATCCGTAACTCTAACCCGAAAATCAATTGATAATTCTAAATCCATACCAATAATATTAAAAATCTCACCAGATGTAGATCAGCAAACGAAAGAAAATATCGCTGAGCTTGCGTTGGAATATAAGATTGACGGATTAACAGTAAGCAACACTACGGTAAGTAGAGATAATCTGCATTCTCACCATAATGAGAGTGGTGGGTTGAGTGGCAAACCGCTGTTTAAACTTTCAACCGAGTTATTGGGCGATATGTACAAATTTACTAAGGGCAAAATATTATTGATAGGGTGCGGAGGAATCTCAAGTGGTGCTGATGCATATAAAAAAATAAAGGCAGGAGCTTCTTTGGTGCAGTTGTACACTGCTCTCATATACCACGGACCTCAAGTTGTAAACAAAATTAATCTAGAACTTGCAGAACTAATAAGGAGAGATGGATTTAGTAACATTAGTGAGGTGGTGGGTTGTATACATTAATTTTGGAAGTTGGTGGTATTATTTTAATAAAATAAAACTAATTCTCTGGTATAAAGGTGGTAGAAAGTGCTTTTCTTTTAAATAATTGGTATGAAGAGTTTGAATGATGCAATATCTAAGATCATTGATTATAAATTTACAAATTATGCAATATTAGAAGAGGCACTAACTCACCCAAGCGTAAATAAAAGGAATAGCAAAAACCAGATTGTAAGCTACGAAAGACTAGAGTTTTTGGGCGATAGTGTTTTGAATATGGTTGTATCTGCCACACTGTTTAAACTATTTCCTGAAGAAAAAGAAGGAGCATTGGCAAAAAGAAAGACGGATTTAGTTTGTGGCAACACCATTGCTAATGTTGCTAAAGAAATAAAATTAGGCAGCTTTATCATCATGAATAATAGTGAACGCTGCAATGGAGGGAGATGTAACTTAAAAAATTTAGAAAACTCGCTTGAAGCACTAATAGGTGCAATTTATATTGACGGCGGGCTTGAAAATGTTGAAAAATTTATTATCCAATATTGGGAAAAGCTAGCTAAAGGCATGCTTGACCCCCCTCAAGATCCTAAAACCTCACTGCAAGAGTGGACTCAGAAAAACAAATTGCCTTTACCAGAGTATGAGCTTGTAAAACAAACTGGACCAGCGCACAATCCTGAATTTACTATATCAGTTTGCATAGAAGATTATGGTAAAGTTTCTGCATGCGCTTCTAGTAAAAAGATTGCTGAACAAAAAGCTGCTGAGTTGATGCTAGAAAAAATTGGAAAAGACGCTTCAGTTTAGGCAAAATAGGCATTAATGTAAATTTTAAGGAAGCTAATAGCGTTTAGGGTAAATGGTCAATTTAAGGAGAAGCATAGTATTAGACTTCTTTCGAAACTAGGATAAAGCAGTAAAAATAGTAATTTTGAGGTAAGGAGAAATGAAGTATGAAATAGTGAAAGAGCTCGATAAAGGGGAGTTTCGTCGACTAACAGGAGTAAAGAGATCAACATTTAACAAAATGGTAGGGATTTTATGTGAAGAAAATAAAAAAAAGAAAGCCAAAGGAGGAAGGAAAAATAAGCTAAACGAGGAGAATATGCTGCTCATGGTATTAGAATACTTACGAGAATACCGTACATATTTTCACATAAGTCAAAGTTATGGAGTAAGTGAAAGTACGGCATATAAAACTGTAAAATGGGTAGAGGATACTCTAATACAACACCAAGATTTCGCATTGCCAGGACGAAAAGAACTCCTAAAAAGCGACGTGAAATATGAGATTTTGGTGATTGATGCAACGGAAACACCTGTAGAGAGACCAAAAAAAAGCAGAAAAGATTTTATTCAGGAAAGAAGAAAAAACATACGCTAAAAACACAAATAATTGCAGAAAAGAAGAGCAAGAAAATTATTTGTACGTCATTTTCAAACGGAAGAAAGCATGACTTTCGGCTTTTCAAGGAGTCAAAAGTGCATGTATCAGAAGGTATAAAAGTTTTAGCCGATGCTGGCTATAGAGGTTTTCAGAAAATTCACAAAAATGTCGAGTTGCCACACAGAAGGATGAAAAAGAGTCCCTTAATTAAGGAAAAAAAGGTAGAAAATCGGGAGCTAGCAAGCAAAAGAGTAGTAGTTGAGAATGTAATTGGTCTGTTAAAAAGATTCAAAATTATTGCAGACAGATACCGCAATCGGAGAAAACGTTTTGGCTTGAGATTCAATTTAATAGCAGGAATTCACAATTTTGAGCTGTCTATATGAGTTTCGAAAGAGGTCTATTATTCATAAAAAAGTTGATCTACCAAAAATCAAGCCTTATGTAGTGGAATATCAATGGCTGTTGTCGGAGATGCGGAAAAAAAGAAGTAGCAAGTTACCAAAAGGTGTTATGCCAGATACATTTGGTCCAAGAGTTGTTTTGTGAAGTTGACAGAGTCAAGGAGAATGAAAGTTTTAAAAAATAGCATATTTTTTAATTATAAAAATTTGATATTAACTGTTGTTGGTTGATTGAGTAAAAACCAGTGAATGGTCACGTTAAAACATATTTTTAAATTTCTGCCAAAATCCTGGTTTATTATCATTAACCTTTGTAAATGTTATATTTAAACTGTATTTCGGATCATTTGGCACGTCGTATTTTATGCTAAATGTTGAAACTTTATCGTTATTGTAAATATGTACATCATCATATGATAGCTTTGTTGTGTAACACTTTACATACTTTTGCTTATCATGCACTAAATCACCTGACTCCCTTTCTAGTTCCACAAATTTCGTTTTTTTCTGACATTCCTTCATTTTTATTAAATCCTTATCTAGTGATATTGAAACTGGCAACGTATTTCCAGCATATTCTTTAGCTAAAAGTTCACTTTGAGGATACATTTTTATTTCCCTGCCAAAATGTGAGTCTATGAAATTATTACTCCAAAATTTATCGCCAGAATGCACGTACTCATCAGTAGCATACGGCACCCCACCATAATTGCATTGAACTTTGTAATCTCCAACACCGTTGTTTTGAAAAAAATCATGAATAGCAGTGTAGCTACCGGCAGCATCATTTATATAATCCATTACTTTATTCCTTAAATTTTTAGTTCATTATATCATAATCATTATGCCAATCAATCAAAAAAGCTCTCCCTTGCTGTTTTTAAAACTGATTTTGAGCAAGCGCTCTCGATTAGTTGGGAGCGTATTTGTAAGATTGTGACATTCGTGCCTCCCAGTTTTTCACATACTGCTGAATCAATTCAGGATAATCTGTAATAATTAATAAATTTTCAGCATTTCCTTTTTTAGCTGTCTTACTAAGGTTAAATGACCCTGTGATGACTTTTTGATTGTCAGCAATCATTATCTTATTATGAGCAATCTTTGGCTTATCATCGATCCAAATTGGTACTCCACCTGAAAATAATTCATTTATAACACTATATTTTGAGTAGAGTTGCGATTTATCTAAGATGACTTTAACATCAACACCGCGTTCTTTAGCATTAATCAAAGATTTTGCAACTGTTCCAAGAGTAAATGTATATTCTTGAACTAAGATAGATTTTTTAGACTGATCTATTACGTTGATTATCGGTACAGCACAATCTTCTCCAGGTGAAAAGCAAACCGTAGCTTTTGGGCAGGGCGAAAATATAAAACCCGCATAGTAATACAGAGAAAAACACATTAACAAGAGTAAAAAGTGAAAAAGCCTCACAACAACCCACCCCCGGATATACGGCGATAGGCTACATTATAATTTAATCACCTGTCAATAGACTTCTTGCATAGTTTTTGGCAACAACCGTTAGAAACGAAAAAACTTACTTGACAAACTCCGCCAGCCTCCTTATCATGAAACTGAAGGTATTCAGTTATCTTCATCTGTGCAGATTAAACAGCAAGAAAACAACGTAGTTGGCGTCTTATTTTTAATTTTTTGCACTATGTGTACCTTATGTCTTCACAATATTTCTAGGTTTTTACCTACACAAGCTGAAACGCGCTTATAAGTCGTTTAAGACAGTATAGTACGCCAATTTGCAGGATTAGGGAGTGACAACTAGCTAACACGGGGTTTCTTTTGCCTTTTTTTCTGCTTAGTAAATTTCTTAAACATTTAAACTAAGGTGAGTTGCATTTAAAAGCAGCTAAATTGCAGTGTTTAAGACTTAAAAAACGCCAATGTTCTAAAATAGATATTAGCTGGGGCTTCTTTTGCCTTTTTTTCGTTTGGTAAATTTCTTAATGTTTATAGCTAACATGAAGCTAAGTACGAACTTTGTTAAATACAACAAATGGTGTCATCCCAGTGCTCCTTTTTTTGTCATCCGAGTAGCTGACACTGGGATCTATTTTGCATGTAACTCCAATTGTGTTTTGGCATAAAACGCGACGCGTATTAGACTTATTTGCAAGCAAAGCTTGCTAGATCCAAGTAGTCAGGGCACTGGGATAACATCATAGGGACACTGGGATGACACCCTGACAATCGTCATCCCGCTACTTGTTAGCGGATGAGATACCGCGGCGGTATGACGGTTCGTGGCGGTATAATGAAGCTTGAAAGCGGATCACCTTTCACGACCCGTGTTTACTTCATTCACTTTAGGAGTATTAACAGGCGTTATTGCCGGGTTCTCAAGCTTTGTTGCCTGCTTCAAACCCTCGCTTACACTTTTGTCCTTTAAAATTTCATCAAGCTGCTTACTCTTTTGTTGCTCTTCGTTATTTGACGTATCTCTTTGAGCATCTTCTTTCATGCCACGAGCATTCTCTACATCCTTTTCACCTTCACCTAAAAATTTTTCTAATATTTTCTTAACAAAGCGCTTCAGAAGACTCAAAAACCCTTCTTCTTTTTGATTTTCTTGTGGTTGAGGCGTGTTATCTTTTTTGTCCGGCTCAGTGTTGAGCTTCTCTTTTACAGAACTCTTGCTTACTGAGGGATTAACGGTTTGTGAATCGTGCTCTGATGCTGTTTGCACAGAAGCTTCAGTAGTCTTTTTTTGTGTATTATGTTCAAGGTCTTTAACTGCTGTTGTAGTTTTTCTCGGAGTGTCTTGGAGTTTTTTGTCACTTTTTGGCTCTGCAACTTTTTCACTTGTGAAGATGCCCTTCCCTTTATATTGTTGGTCAAGCTCAGCAATTCTTTCAAAATCTTGACGTACTTTTTCATCTGCACGTCCTTTTTGACTTTCAAATTTCTGACTCAATTCTGCAACGTTTTTCATTTTGTTCTCAAGCTCCTTACTTTTCACAGCTTTTAGAGCCTCTGTTCCTTTTGCGATATAATTAACCTTCTTTTCTAATGAGGTACCTTCTGGAAAAGCACCTGGAGAACGTTCAAAAACATCTTTAAACTTTTTTTCAACACTTTCTTTAGATGTCTGGGCCATACCTGTTACCTATTAAAACATATCATATAATCAGTATATTAGCTAATTATATAAAAAACAGTTAACATAACTTGTGGTAAAAAGTGTTTATCAAGGGCGTCCTATTTATATCTTTTTCATTAAAATGCTATTTACTTATTAAGTTAAAATGTATAATTATATAAGAGATGAAAGATAGCTCATTAGCAGTAGTATTCGATTGGGATAATACCTTAGTTGACACTCAAGATAATATTTTTAATGCTATTAAGCATACCATAAACTCAATGGGGTATAGTAATAAAGCTGCTGATAGAAATTCCCATGAGTCGAGAAAGAGCTATATGGTCAATTTATTTGGCGATCAGTGGAAAAAAGCGAATCAGATATATCAACAATATTTAGATGATGCACTATTGCAAAACATTGCTTTGAATCAAGGAGTAGAGAAAATGTTGCAGACACTGAAAAGCCACAATATTTATCTAGCAATAGTAAGTAATAAGAAAAATACTAATTTACGTAAAGAAGTTGCCTATTTTAAACTAGATTCCTACTTTGAAAGAGTGGTTGGGTCATGCGATACTGCAGAAGATAAACCATCTGCAACCCCACTGCTGTTTGCACTAGAAGAGAGTACGTTGCCTATAAATAGAGAAAATGTGTTTTTCGTTGGTGATAGCATCACAGATGTTCTGTGTGCACAAAATGCCAATTGTTTACCTATTATATACGGTCAATCAATAAGCGGTTATGAAGATTTGTTATGTTTTCAACATTTTGATAAACTTACAGATTTTATAATAAAGTATTTAGAAGATAGGTAATGACCACTGTTACAGAGATTGCCAGTATAATAAGACGCTTTTGCGCATATTTGATAGATAGAGCAATTTTATTAATTCCAAACTTATTAATCAGACTATTGTTAAAGAATTTTCCGTTAATTTCATCTATGTGTATAGATTGCAGTTACTTCACATATTTTATATCTTCAAAAGCCCAAGCAACTCCT
The DNA here is from genome assembly GCF_964277345.1 of Wolbachia endosymbiont (group A) of Therophilus tumidulus. Classification (NCBI taxonomy): domain Bacteria; kingdom Pseudomonadati; phylum Pseudomonadota; class Alphaproteobacteria; order Rickettsiales; family Anaplasmataceae; genus Wolbachia; species Wolbachia endosymbiont (group A) of Therophilus tumidulus. The sequence continues at coordinate 147,486 of NZ_OZ195515.1, forward strand.
GGTCAGCAATTAATGAACATACATACCATAAGCTTGGACGGTTCTAAAATAGATTTGAGTTTAGCATTTGATAGAAGCATTTCTCAGTTTTTTCTTTCTCTATTATATAACATAATAGTTATCCTCATCGAGCTTTTCCAAGAACAGGACGTGTTAATAAACGCTTTCGATATATTAATAGTGCTACTCACTATATTAACGGTGCTGCTCACTCTTTGCTGGTATCTAGTTGCTTGCTTCTCTAAGAAAAAACAGACATACCACGACATGCTATTTAATACGGTTGTTATCAAAGGAAATATTAAATGAGTTGCTATAACTATCGTTATCATATAAATTATGCTGATGAATTGAACTAAGGGAAGATTATGAATGAAGAGATAGTAAAACATTTGAACAAATTATTGACCAATGAGCTAACTTCTGTACGCCAGTATCTTTTGCATTTTGCGATTCTCAAAAACAATGGAATTAATAGATTTGCAGAAAAGGTAAAAAATGAGCTTAACGAAGAACTTGAACATGCAAACAAGTTGGCAGAAAGAATTTTGTTATTCAAAGGAGTTCCAAATTTTCAGGATACAAACGAAATATCAAAGCATGATGGAAAGTTTACAAAAGACACAATACGGAAAATCTTAGAAGCTAATTTGAAATTAGAGGGAAAAGGTATTAAGGATATCAAAGAAACGATTTCTATCGCTGAGAAAGAAAAAGATTTTGTTAGTGTAATGTTATTAGAAGAGATGTTAAAAAATGAAGAAGAGCACTTCCATTGGATTGAAAAACAGATTGACCTTATTGAACTAATGGGTGTTGAAAACTATTTAAGAACACAAATATAGAGTGTTAAAAAAAATAGTATTTATTTTAATTGTACCTTGCTTGCTCCTTTTTTTATTAGGATTATGGCAAGTATTCAGATTGAACTGGAAGAATAATATTATCAAAAATATGAGTCTTCCTGTTGTTCATCTGTTGCCCAATAACGACCTTGAAAAATTTAACTATAGGCATGTCAAGATTGATGGGATTCTAAGTGACATAGAACTATATGTTTTTGCAGGGCAACACGGCTATCACGTGCTGTCTCCTATGTTGCTCACCACTGGACGTTACATGTTGGTGAATAAAGGAATAGTCGGAGAAAAAAAGGAGAAAAAAGTAAAAATTGAAAAAGTAGTTGCAGATGGAATTTTATATTGCGATAGCAATAAAAGTAAAAATTGGTTTATCAAGAACGATACTGCTTCGAATACATGGTTTACCCTGAGTACAGAAGAAATTTCCAATGAGTTAGGTATTAAGCTAGAGAAGTGTGTATTGTGGCCGAACAATTTTGGCAGCAAAGTAGCTATACAGCCAATGAAGCATTTGGAATATGCAATCACTTGGTTTGCACTTTCCTTAATTTGGTTGATTATGTGCGTAATTTACTATAGGCAAAACCTCAATAAAGCTTAAAGCTTTCTGTACATAAAATTAGAGAAGTAGTTATTCATCTTTATCACTACCAAGGTCTTTTAACATACTGTAATTGCCTTTTCTGAATCTACTTTTTAAAGACGTAACTCCACTTTCGCTAATACCACTAAGGCTCAGTGCAGCTCCACCTAGCTGCAATCCTATCTCAGATGTTTCAGGAATAATTTTACTAGCTCCTAGATCTCTATAAACCTCCACATTACTCAGATCTGGTAAGCGTATTACAATATTTACATGCGGAAAATTTGCTGCAACTAAAGAAACAACTTTTTTTATAGTAACTTCATTCTTTATTGAAATAACGAGAGCTTGAGCTCTTTCTATTCCTACCGATTTTAAAATTTCACATCTTGTAACATCTCCAAGATATATAGGAAAACTATCACTTTTTCCTTCTTTGACTATTTTCGATTGAATATCTACAACAACGTAACTTAAATGCTCTGCCGTAAGCATTTTTGTTACCATATATCCCACTCTACCAAATCCAGCAACTATCACATGGTTATAAAGATCTTGTGTATCTGTTTCAACAGCTTCATCATCTAATATTGTTTTCTCAGTGCTAAATGAGTTTGCTATCCAATCTCCAAGCCCCGATAAAAGAGGAGTGAAAGCCATGGTTACTGTAGTTACCATCATAAGTACTTGAGCGATTTCACTTGGTAGCACATTTAGCTCATCTGCTAAGCGAAACAAAATAAACGCAAATTCACCGCCTTGTGAAAGCAGTAACCCAGCTTGTATAGCAGGTGCACTCTTAAACCCAAAAAATCTACACAATATATATATAATAGATGTTTTTAAAACGATAAGGATAATCGATAATAAAGTAATTAGTGGTAACTTATTGAGTAAAAGTTCGGTATTGATGGACATACCAACAGTCATGAAAAATAAGCCAAGAAACAAATCTTTAAATGGCAATACTGCGTGTTCTACTGAGTGTCTATATTCTGTTTCTGCAACTAACAATCCAGCAACAAATGCACCTAATGCTAACGATAAATGGAATTGCTCAGTAATAAATGCTGCTCCTAATACTATTAAAAGCGTTGTTGATATAAAGATCTCATTACTTTCCATTTTAGCAATAACCGAAAATAAAGGTCTAAGCAATAATCTACCAGTTATAAATATCAGCACTAATGCAATAGCTGCTTGCACCAATGAACCTGCCAATGAGCTTATCAGGCTGTGCTCAGAATTGCCAGTAAGTAAAGGTACCAATACTATTAATGGTACCACTGCAAAATCTTGCATTAATAGCACTGCTATCGACAACCTACCAACCTGACTTGCTTGAGAACCTTTTTCTTGCAGAACCTGCAACACTATTGCTGTTGAGGATAGCGCAAGCCCACCACCAATAACTGTTGCTATATTCGTATTCACTCCGAAAGCAAGAGCGATGCACCATATTGCTACCATGGTAACTATAACTTGAAGAGAACCGAACCCAAATACATGAATACGCATAGCGATCAGGCGTTCAAATGTCAATTCAAGGCCTATAATGAATAATAGAAAAACTACACCAAATTCTGCAAGATTATCCATTGCTTCAGCTGAGTGTATCAGATTAAATCCGTGAGAACCAATAACTGCACCTGCAACGAAGTAACCAAGCACTGGACTAATATTCATTTTCCAAAATGCTATGACTATAAACACAGCAGCAGAAAGCAAAATTATAATATCAAACAAATGCTGAGAGCCACTGTGCATGATATTTAACCTGTAGAATTAGACCATTTAATTGAGCAGCCAATACTTGATTTTTGGTCAATTGGAGAATTACCAGTTTCTGCAATAAATTTCATAGCTTGAAATAAGTCACTACTTCCTACTTCATAGCTTTGAACCTTTTCTTTTTTTGTGTCGTTAAAACGTCCACGATAGCAAAGGTTTAAATTGGAATTAAAGCCGAAAAAGTCAGGAGTGCAAACAGCCCCGTATTCTTTAGCTATTTTCTGTGTACTATCAATTAAATATGGAAATATAAACTTATTTTCCTTGGCAAAATTAATCATATTTTCAAAGGAATCTTCTGGATATTCATTTACATCATTTGGCATTATTGCAATGGTGTTTACCTGATAATCTTTTTTCAATTGATCAACATCGCTTACCAGATTGCTAATAATTGACTGAACGTAAGGACAGTGATTGCATATAAACATTATAATAAGACCATTTTTTCCACAACAGTCACTTAATGCATAATATTTATTGTCTACTCCCAAAAGATTAAAATCTTTTGCAGTAAAACTAAAATCGACTTTAGGAGTATTCAGAGCAACCATAGACTATTATTATACCACATGTAATTTACGGTCTTATTATTTAAATGTCAAACGGTTTCTATGTATACTGTTTGCATATTCTTTTTTAGTATTATAATTATAAAACTTATGTTCATAACTTTCGAAGGAATAGACGGCTCTGGTAAAACAACACAATCTAAGCTACTTGCAAATCATTTTAAGCAAATTCGCGGCGAAAATAATGTGGTATTGACTCGAGAACCAGGTGGCACTAACTTTGCAGAGAAGGTAAGAGGAGTATTGTTAACGAATAATATTGATTCTATTTCTGAACTCTTGCTACTTATCTCGATGAGGCGCGAACATATGAAAAAATTAATATTACCAGCTCTTGCAGAAGGAAAAATAGTGATTTGTGATCGGTTTATTGATTCAACTATTGCATATCAAGGATATGGGTTTGGAGTTGACTTAGGGCTAATAAGGGACTTACATAAGCTAGTGGAAATTAAATATCCAGATATTACATTCATTCTAGATATTGATGTTAAAGTTGGGTTAAATAGAGCAAAAGACAAGAATAAATATGAAGAAATGGATGTTAATTTTTACAATAAGGTCAGAAAAGGATTTCAGGAAATAGCCATAAAAGAGCCCGTTAGGTGCAGTGTTATCACTGGAATTGAAACAAAAAATGATAATCACGTACACAATGAAATTATTGATAAAATCACCTAGCTTGTGATAGAAAATTATCAATTTCAGGTAACATTATTTCATATGAATAACTTTTTGTTTGAGTAGCTAAAAAATCCTGTATTTTGTCTGGATCTTCTTCACTTATCATCTTATATGCCCTTGCGAGGTTCATTAATTCACTTCTATTTTTTTTATTGCTTACTTCAGTAATAGTAAAAAATTGATCAAAATGGTCTAAGAGGTCTTTATTTTTTATTGAAGACACAATATCGTCAATTTCTTTCACATATAATGCAAGTTTGTGTGCTTTACTACGATCTTCAAAACAAAGATTAACAAGCACGTTACGAAACCTATCTTTCGTAGTACTTCTCACTTCTGCTAATAAGGACTTAATATTTTCTTGGCAATGCACTCTCTTTACCGATTCAGCCGGTTCAACCATACCAAGAACATTCTTTACCAAAGATTTTTCTTCACAACTAAATATGAACATGTAATAACCCATCGATAAAGTGAAGAGCAAGAACATAGCCGGAAGTAAAAACGGAGCTAATACATTTTGTGACGCAGGGAAAATAAACCAGGTAACAGTTGCTATTGACACAGTTACAAATAATCCTGATAAACATAATTGTGCTTTTCTTCTATAATTCTGATCAATAACTGTACTTACACCAATAGAAGCTATATCAATCATTACTCACACCTCATTAAACATTAATACTAACTGAATGATAGCATTATTGTGATGAAAATGCAATATTATGAATATTTTAATACAATTTATATTGACAGTTACAATTCTGAATGTTTTATTGCAGCGTTAGCTGATTAGCATTTTTAAGATGAGGTCAACTCTCATAGAGAGAGGATTTTTTTACTTTCTCATTCTTCTCATTTTCTTCTCTAACAATTTTTTTTCCGTTTAGTATATCCTTTATTTCATCTCCTGTTAAAGTTTCAAACTCCAGTAGATTTTCAGCAATAAGCTCTAAGCCTTTCTTATGCTTGGTCAAAATGTCTTTTGCTTTTTCATAGCAAGAAGATATGATTTTTTTCACTTCTTCATCTATGAGCTTTAGCGTATCTTCAGATGTCATATGAGGATGTTGTGGATCTTGCTGCTCACGATTGTGATACACTAGCCCTATCTCATCATTCATTCCACATTTTTTTACCATAGCACGTGCTATGTTAGATGCTTGTCGTATATCAGAAGACGCGCCACTTGTAACTTTATCGTAGCCAAAAATTAACTCTTCTGCTGCCCTGCCACCCATGGCAACAGTTATATCTGCTATCAGCTTTTCTCTTGTGTGGGACACTCTATCTGTTTCCGGTAGTCTCATAACTAAACCTAAGGCCATACCTCTTGGAATGATTGTTGCCTTGTGTATAGGATCAGAAGCAGGCATATTAACCGCAATTATCGCATGACCAGCTTCATGGTATGCAGTCAGTCTCTTTTCCTCTTCTGTCATAATTAGGGATCGTCTTTCTACGCCCATCATTACTTTATCACGTGCATATTCAAAATCATCCATGGTAACAATTTTCTTGTTTCTTCTTGCAGCGATAAGTGCAGATTCATTCACCAAATTTGCTAGATCAGCCCCTGAAAAACCTGGTGTTCCTCTTGCAACTGTTTTCACGTTTACATCTGGTGCTATTGATATTTTCTTTATATGAGTATTTAATATCTTTTCACGCCCATTTATATCGGGTAAAGAAATAGTAATCTGTCGGTCAAAACGACCAGGTCTAAGCAGTGCTGGATCTAAGACATCCGGACGGTTAGTCGCAGCAATTATTATTACACCTTCATTAGACTCAAAGCCATCCATCTCAACTAATAACTGATTTAATGTTTGTTCTCTTTCATCATTGCCGCCACCAAGACCAATGCCACGATGTCTACCCACCGCATCTATCTCATCTATAAAAATTATACAAGGAGCATTTTTCTTGCCTTGATCAAACATATCACGAACACGGCTCGCACCAACACCAACAAACATTTCAACAAAATCAGATCCAGAAATGCTAAAGAATGGCACATTAGCTTCTCCTGCAATTGCACGAGCAAGTAAAGTTTTACCAGTTCCAGGAGAGCCAATTAAAAGGCACCCTTTTGGTATTTTTCCACCTAATATTTGAAATTTTTGCCTTTGTTTAAGGAAATCAACGATCTCTACTAGCTCTTCTTTTGCTTCATCAATTCCAGCAACATCATCAAATGTTACTTTTTTTCCACTAGTCATGAGTCTAGCCCTTGACTTGCCAAAGCTTATAGTTCTGTTGCCTCCCGCTTGTGTTTGTTTAAGAAAGAATAGCAAAAAGCCAATAAAGATAAATGTTGGGACCCATGAGATAAGTAATCCACCAATTACGTTCATGGCAGAATCTCCAGTTGAAAAGGAGAATCTCACTTTTCTATCATGTAAATTTTTTATTAGGTCGCTATATATGACACCGCTTGAATTGAAACTTGAACCGTCCCTGAACTTGCCTTCAATGCTCTGGTTTTTTATGACAATATTTTCTACATCATTGTCTTCTAGTCTAGTTAAAAATTCCGAAAAAGGTATAATTGTTTTACTTTTACCTACATTTCCGCTGAATTGAATATAAGCAACTGAAATAAGAACAATAATTACTAACCAGATCAATAAGCCTTCTAAAAATTTTTTCATTTCTATTTCTAACTAAATACTAATCAAGCTTACCAAATTTTGTTTTATCGTGCTATTAATAATGCATTGAACCTTATCGTCATTGGTATTTTTTCCGTTATAATTTACATCAGGATAAGCAAGCACCTTGCTATCTTTTTGTACTGTAGGCAAAGAGTAGAAAACTTCAGGGCAGCAGTTGTAATCCTTCAGAAATTCAGGAACTTTTTGTGTTTTTTTTAATGGAGCGATGATAACTGAACACCCTTGATTTCCGAGTATTGTGCAGCTAAATCTGTTATCCCATTGGGTAGGTTCATTTAAAGGTAGGTTTACGGTAATTTCTTGTATCCTTGACGATTCTCTAATTATTAAGATATTTTCTCCATACTTTCTTATTTTACACCCAGAAAGTGTACAGTTAACATTACTATCCTTTTGCAATATTCTATTAAATATTGCAATGAGGCTGCTGTACCTTGGTTTATAATGTTTACTGGCAATTGCCATTATAGAGTAAAGAAGAAGCCTCAAGGCTATTTCCTCTGGCAATTGATAAAATTCACTTAGTTTAATTTCAATATAACCAAGATCATGCACATTAACGCAGTCATTAAACGCAAGGCGTGTGTAGTGCATCAACGCTTTTGCAGCTCTTTTCATATGAAGGGCTGTGAGGCATATTCGCTCTGTTAAAATCTCTTGATTATCACTTGCTTTAAGTAAGTTACGGTATAAAGTTCGTCTGTATTTTAAGTCATGATTGCTTCTATCTTCGATCCATTTTAACCGATGAAGCTTAGCGTACTTTTCTATTTCACTACGACTAAAATTTAACAATGGCCTAAATATATAAATACCATTTAGGAAAGACTTGTAGTCCATTGATGATAATCCATCTACGCCACTACCTCGCTCTAATCTTAACAAGAACGTTTCTGCTTGATCATCTTTGTGATGAGCAACAAGTAAATATTTAACATTATTATTTTTACACCACTCTGCTAGTAACTTATACCGTGCTTTTCGTGCCTGTAACTGAATATTGCCTTTAATATTTTGCTTCTCCCAATTTAATATGAACGATTCCTTTGCTCCAAGTTCCTTTGCATAACTTACAACAAAATCAGCTTCTTTTTGAGACTCTGGACGTAATCCATGATTTACTGTTAATGCTATAGGAAGTGAAAGCTTGTTTTTTTTTGCCCAGTTAGTCATTAAGTGCAGTAAGACTATACTATCTACACCACCTGATACTGCAACTGCAACTTGATTGTTATAGAAAGCAAAACTATTAACCACATTTTGAAATAATAACTCTAATTCCATTATGTCTCTTGATGGCCAGACAGGTCAGATCTCTTACGTCATACCGCGACTTATTTGTGGTATATATATATCCCGCTAACAAGCAACGAAATATGACAAATTTGTCCTTTTTTGTCTACCCCAGTGCCCTTTCTTTATGTCATCCCAGTGTTTGACACTGGGATCCAGGTTTTAATGCAAGAAACTATTTCTTTATTCCAGAAAATGAAAATTCCACTCTACGATTTTTAGCATGCTCTTTTTCATATTTAGAATTTCTAGAATCATCTTTTACATTAACCAAAGGCTCAGTTTCACCTTTAGAAGCAGTTTTTATTCTGTTTTCTATGTAGGGTGTACAACTAACCATAAATTTTTTAGCTGCATCAGCCCTTCTAGCGCCTAGCGCAAGATTATATTCATGAGAACCACGGTTGTCAGTGTGACCAGTTAAAGTAACCTTCGCGTCAGGGTTATCTTGTAACACCTCCATTACGTCAAGTAATGCATCTGCACTTACTTCAGCAATACTAGATTCATCATAACCAAAGAAAACTCTTTTATCACCTATCTGCTTAACAACAGAATTTATTTTATTTGTTGTATTTGCTCCTTTTTTTGGGCAAGAACTTACACCAGTAAGTAATAAACAAAAACAGCACATTATAACCAGTCTACTCCACATTACTAAACCTCCATAAATTTTAAATAGTGCGTAACTTTAATTTCAGTAGCTAATATCTCTCCATATTGTAATATAGTCAAGAGAAATAAAATACTAAATACTTTTTCTACAACCTTACAATTAATTTTCCTATAATATGCTGGACTCTGAATAGAAAAATCCAATAAAAGAATAAAAAGTACAATTTTTTATTGTACTTTAAGCAAATATACTTTTAACTTTATTATTAATCTATTACGGTATTAAACAGATGTTTTCTAAAATAATGAACAAATATGCAATCTTATAAGTTTTTAGAGGAAGTATTATATAGGGTAAAGAATATCGAAAATACGCTAAAAGTACTAAACCAAAGCCAATTGAATATAGAGGACAAAGTTGAACAAATGAGTCTTCTAGAAGAAATCAGACATGAAATTATCTCTCATGACGCAATAAAGGAATCATTAGCAGATGCTCTTGGTAACAAAAAAAGTGCAAATACTCAGCAGCTAAAGTTAATAGAGAGAATACATAAAAGCAACAGTGCTGTTCCTATTGATTTAGTAAAGTCTTTATCCAAAGCTAAGGTTGAATGCCAAAATTTATGGAAGCTATCTCATTCTGAAACCAGTAACTTAGAAAAACTAAAAGAACGTTTTACTGATTTAATCACACTCATTCGCGAAGTAGCTTCTATAAAATCGCAGCAATTAAAATGCTCAAAATACGACTCACTGCTTGCTGACTATGACTCTGATATCACAGAAAAGAATATAAGGGAAGTATTCCCCAAGGTAGGCAAATTTTTTAGCGAAAATGTAGATAAAATAATTGAAAAGCAGAAAAAGGATAAGGATAAGGTTACTAATATACAAAAAGTTGCTACTCAGAAACAGATTGAACTTGGCTCATTATGTTTACAGCAAATGGGTATTGCACTAAATGAGATTCGTACTTCTTATTACTACCCTATAGATTATGATGAATCTGATTTTTGTTATGGTTTATTTTCACTTTTACGGCATAGTGGTTATGCAATTTATCAAAAATGTTTAGCGCAAAATTCTATAAGTAGTCCAATTACGAGACATGTTATGTATGAAACTCAAGGGTTATTCATGGAAAGGATGATTGGAACATCCAGAGAATTTATTGAGTTTATTCAACCACACATAAAAGAGAAATTTGCTATAAAAGGCAAAACTAACGAGAAAGTTAGCAGTGTTGAAAATTTGTACTTGATTTTCAATGAAATAAACCTTTCTTCTTTTTTAAAAAATGCAGATGAATTTAGTCTGTTAGCTCATATTATGTTGAGAACTAGGTTAGAACAAGATATAATAAATGGTACATTGGAAGTCAAAGACCTGCATGATGCGTGGCTGGAAGGTATGAAGCACTATAAAATTCCAGTAAAAGCTGAAAATGAGCTAAACACTTATTTTCAAGATGAATATTGGGCAAGCGGTGTTATGGGCTACTTTCCTATAAAAATTATTGCTTTAATTGCTGCTGTGCAGATTTTCTCTTGCGTTAAAAAGAATCATTACGAATCATTAAGTGCTATAATAAAAGGAGATTTTAGTTTACTTATCAGTTGGTTATCTCAAAATATATACAGTGCAAAGTGTGGCCTGGAACTGCTAAAAAAAGTAACAGGTAAGGGTTTAGACGTTGAGTGTGTTACTTACTACTTATCTGAAAAGTATAATTTGTCTTAATAAATGGTTTTCTTGAGTTATGTATGAATTTTGTTCGAAAATTAACCGGAAAGTTTTATAGCCTTTTTACTTTCAAAGGTTTGTTTGCTAGCGATATTGCTATAGACCTTGGTACTGCAAACACTTTAGTTTATCAGAAAAATCAGGGAATAGTGCTTGATGAGCCTTCAGTTGTAGCAAGAATAAAAGAAAAAGGAAGTTACGTTCCTTATGCTTTTGGTAAAAAAGCTAAAATGATGCTTGGGAAAACGCCTGGAGAAATAGAGGCGATAAGGCCCTTAAAGGATGGAGTTATTGCTGATTTTAAAAGTGCGGAAGAAATGCTAAAATATTTCATACGCAGTGCAAACACAAAATTCACTGTTAATAAACCTAATATTATCATATGCGTTCCATCTGGATCCACGCCAGTTGAAAGGCGTGCTATACAAGATGCAGCAGAAAGTGCTGGTGCAAATGAAGTATTTTTAATTGAAGAACCAATGGCTGCAGCAATCGGAGCTGGGCTCCCGGTTACTGAACCTGAGGGTTCTATGATTGTTGATATAGGAGGCGGTACAACTGAAGTTGCAATTATTTCTTTAGGCGGAATTGTTTATTCACGTTCTGCCAGAGTAGGTGGCGATATTATGGATGAAGCAATAAAATCATATATTCGTGAAAATCATAAGTTATTAATCGGTGAAACAACCGCTGAGAAAATTAAGAAAAGCATAGGTTCAGCCAGTCTGCCAGGTGAAAATAACAAAGAGGGAATGATAATTAAAGGCAGGGATTTAGTGAGTGGCATGCCAAAAGAAATGCTTTTATCAGAATACCAAGTTGCAGAGAGTTTAATAGAGCCTGTACATCAGATAATTTCTGCTATTAGGACTGCACTGGAGAGCACTCCACCTGAACTTTCTTCTGATATAGTCGATAAAGGAATAATTTTATCCGGTGGCGGCGGATTATTGCGTAACTTGGGCAAAGTTATCAGTGAAACAACAAAACTACCAGTTCGTGTTGCAGATGACCCACTTTGTTGTGTTGCTCTGGGTAGCGGAAAAGTGCTTGAAAACATGGATTATTTTGGCCATGTTTTATTTAAGCAGGATTAAATTATTTTTAAAGGTAGTTCATCGAATTTTATAGCAAATTTTACCTCAAGCATAAAGATGTCATCCAAGTAGCCAACACTGGGATCCAGAAAAATTGACTATAAACAAGTATGCTGTTTCGATGAAATTGTGTAATAGAAACTAGATTCCAGTGTCAGCTACTTGCATGACACCAAGTTTGTGTTTATAAATTAAGGCGATTATGCTAAAAGAATTTGAAATAGAACCTCTGCTAAAAGATAAAGCTCCGCACCAGACCAAGGCTGTTGTTGCAATGTCCGGGGGAGTTGATAGCTCGGTTGCTGCAGCACTGCTACATAACCTTGGGTACCAGGTGATAGGTGTAACTCTTCAGCTATATGGCACTGATGGCAATGCTAACGCAAGAAAGGGTGCATGCTGCGCTGGACAGGATATTTATGACGCTAAGCGTGTAGCTGAAAGTGTTGGCTTTCCTCACTATATTTTAAACTATGAGGAAATATTCAAAAAGGAAGTAATAGAGGATTTTGCGAGTACCTATATGCGTGGGGAAACTCCCATACCATGCGTGAGATGTAACCAAACGGTAAAATTTCGTGATCTATTGCAAGTTACAAAAAATCTTGGTGCGGATGTGCTCGTAACAGGACATTACGTGAGAAGGTTAGAAAAAAATGGTGAGGTAAAGTTGTGCAGAAGCATTGATAAAAGTAAAGATCAAAGTTATTTTTTGTTTGCTACAACTCAAGAGCAATTGAAGCTTTTGCGATTTCCACTAGGTGGGTTCTATAAAAGTGATATAAGAAAATTAGCAAAGTATTTCAGCTTACAAATTTCTGAAAAGCCGGACAGTCAAGATATATGCTTTGTTTCCGAAAGCTATAGTAAAACAATAGCTAAATTAGCTCCACAATCTGTACAGAAAGGTAAAATAGTGGATGTTAATGGAAAAGTGCTAGGCGAGCACAGTGGCATAGTAAATTTTACAGTGGGGCAAAGAAAGGGCTTGGGTATCGCACACAATGAACCTCTTTATGTGATAAAAATTAATACAGAAAATAATGAGGTTATAGTAGGTCCGATCAACGTATTAATGCAAAAAAAAATATTGATCAAGGAGTTAAATTGGTTAGAACAACCAAAGGAAGGTATGGAAGTAACTGTGAAGCTGAGATCATCACATGCGGGAAGTTTAGCAACAATACATTCAACTGACGAAAAAAATAAAGCCTGTGTCATTTTAAACGACGATTACTTTGGCATCAGTCCAGGTCAAGCCTGTGTAGCGTATAAAGATGAGCAAGTTATCGGCGGTGGATGGATATGCTCTTAACTAAAAGCTTTAATGCAGAGTGTAAACATACAATAGACTTCTTGCATAACCATATAACAGAAACGAAAAAACTTCCTTGACAAACCTCGCCAGCCCCCTTATCATGAAACTGAAGCTATTTATTTATCTTCTCTGTACAGATTAAATGACAAAAAAACTCACGTATCTGGCGTCTCATGTTTAATTTTTTGCACTATGTGCACCTTATGTCTTTATAAAATTTCTAGGTTTTGACCTAACATAAGCTGAAACGCGCTTATAAAGCGTTTAAAACATAAAAAAACGCCAACTTAAAAAATGGATAGTGAATAACTAGCTACCCTAGGGTTTCTTTTGCCTTTTTTTCTGTTTAGTAAATTTCTTAACGTTTATAATTTAGATTAGTTGCGGCTTAAAAGCAGCTAAATCGCGGTTATTAAGTGTTTAGAATAAAAAAACGCCATACTTGAAAGTATAATGTAAGTAATTAGCCAACCACGGGGCTTCTTTTGCCTTTTTTTTCGTTTGGTAAATTTCTTAATGTTTGTAGCTAAACGACAACCGTCATCCCAGCGGGATCTAGAGATACCGCGGCGGTATGACGGTTCGCGGCGGCATAAAGATAAGTCTCGTCATCCCGCTGCGTGTTAGCGGAATCTCTTGTTAGCGCTGCGGCGGTATGACGGTTCGCGGTGGCATGACGATAAGCCTTGTCATCCCGCTACGTGTTAGCGGGATCTATGTTGAGAGATACCGCGAATGAATCGCGGTATGACGGTGTAGATATAGTACTTCCCAAAGTAAATGATAAAGGTATAATAAGCTATTTGAGTTATAATGGCGTATAGTGTGGATTTAAGGGAAAGGGCAGTATCGATGATAGAAAAAGGGAAGTCAAAGGTTGAGGTGGCAGAGCTTTTGGAGATAGGAATAGCAACTCTGTACCGCTGGTTAAGAAAGAAAGCCGCTGGTGAAAGCCTAAGGCCATCGAAAAACGGCAGCTTTATTCGAAAAATAGACCCAAAAATACTCGAAGAATATGTTAAAAAGAATCCAGATCATACGCTGGCAGAGATGAAACAAAATCTTGGATTTGGAATAAATTCAATTTGGTATAGGCTGAAACAGCTAAGAATTACTTTAAAAAAAAGTTACACTATATCAAGAGCGCAATCAAGAAGATAGGCAGCGATTTACCGATAAAATCTCAAAAATAGACCATTCCAGCATCTTATATATAGATGAAGCAGGAGTTGATAATAGGTTATACCGAGAGTATGGACGTGCTCCAATAGGAAAGAAAATTTATGCAGATATTCCAGGAAGAAAACGAGAGAGAATCAGTATAATAGGCGGGTGGATTGGAAAGAGATTTATTGCACCAATGACTTTCAAAGGTGGGTGTGACAAAGAGGTATTCAATACATGGTTAGAGAAGATGTTATTACCTAAATTGCCACATGGTACTACAATAGTTATGGACAATGCCACATTCCATAAAACTCCCAAAACAAAGGAGTTAATAGATAATGCTAGATGCCGTTTGCTCTATCTGCCAACATATTCACCAGATTTGAACCCTATAGAGCATTGTTGGAATACCATCAAAAGCCGCCTCAGACCTTTAATGCATAAATATACAGACTTACAACTTTTGGTTGGTAATACCATAATGGAAATTTATCATTCATTTTAGAAAATACTATAGAGGTTGTCCGGAAACTAGTAAATTCAAGCATATTCCCTCTTTAACATAACCCTACTCATAGCTAGGTATATGAAATTCTCAGTGGATGTTGTGAGTAAATCATACTCCTTCGATAGCCTTCTATTCCTATTAACCCAAGCAAAAGTCCTTTCTACAACCCATCTTCTTGGCTGTACTTTAAACCCTTGTTCTCTTGTTGGTAGTAGCTCAGGTGGCGTATCTTTGTGCACCCAAAATCTACATGGAGGCCTTTTAACAATTTCAATATCTATGTCATATTCTTCCTTTATGTGATTCTTTAAATTTCTTCCTTGGTATCCCATGTCAGCCCACATTTTTTTAACTTTAGTATATTTTGTTCTCATATTGTTTAATGCTATTTTAATACCATCTCTATCATTTTCGTTAGCAGCGCCTACGTAACAACCTAGTATAAAACCCTGAGTGTCTGTAATTATATGCCTTTTTCTACCCTTTACTTTTTTACTTCCATCATAGCCTTTGATCCCCCCTTTTCTGTAGTCTTTACAGATTGACTATCTACTATACAGGCACTCGGCTGCTCATTCCTTCCTATTTTTCTTCTACTATATTTTGTAATTTCATAATTCATTTTCTCAAAAATTCCCTGCTTCTTCCATTGCCTGAACTGCTCATACACAGTCTTCCATAGCGGAAAATCATTTGGTAAATACCGCCATTGACACCCTGTACGCAATACATAGAAAATTGCTTCTAATATTTCTTTTTTGCTATACTTTGGCGGCCTTCCTCCTTTCTTGTATGATACTCTGAAGTGTTTTTCTATTCTTGCCCATTCCCTTTCGCTTAGATCTGTTGGATACTTTTTTCTCATCTTTACCCCGTACTAAAATTTCAGATATTATAGCCTTTTACTTGTTTCCGGACAACCTCTAGTATCCCGCTGCGTGTTAGCGGGATCTCTTGTTAGTGCCGCGGCGGTATAGCTATACCTTTTTCTACTTAGTTTGGGTTATGCAAGAAGTCTAATAACATTTATTGCTATTTTGCCATGTATCCCTTATACTATAAAGTAGAACATTATAGGTTTCAGCAATGATAAAAGAAATTGAAGAACTAATAAAAATTGTTGGTAAGGGTAATTTATTAGAGACGTTATTTATTTTTTTAGGTAGCTTTCAACATGCTGACTTAGATCGTTTTATGGATCACAGGAATCACATAGGTCTGTCTGCATTCATACAGAAGCAAGATGAACAATTAGATTACTATTTTAACTTAAAATTTAGTCTACAAGGGCTGTTTTTAATTTATGCTCTAGCTTATCGAATTCTAAGTGAAAACAATAACCTGAATACTAAAGATGTCATAGATAAAATATATGAAGTTATTAAAGGATCTGAGTTAAATGAATATATAAATGAAGTAGTAGATGGAAGAAAATTAGATTTACTTAACATTTTAGCAAATCCAAAGAGAGAACCAATATTTAAAACAGAAAAAGATTTTGAAAGTAAAGTACTCATTGGTGTTAGAAAGTTGCTAGATGAAGAAACTACATTAAATAAATACGATAGAGAATTTGCATTAAATAAGTGCGTTATCAGCAGCTATTATTCTATTCATCAAGACATAAAAGTAGACAAGGATGTAGTGTTGTTATTTTCTATACTTGTCGACTATCATAAGCTTTCTGAACATCACAAAGAGTCGATAAAAAAAGAAAATTTACCAATAATAGATAACGTGGTCTTTCTCACATATATAACGAATTTAGCTGGATTACTGCAAAGTATTAATCTGAAAGATCAAAATAGAGCCACTAAATATACGCTGAATCGCGAAAAGATAGGTAGCCTAAACAGAACATTTAATATGTTGGCAGATCAAAATAATCAAAATTTTCCAACCTTTAAAAGCATTGGACCAACCTTGAAGCAATTGCTAAAAAACCAGAATAGTGATGAATTTGAACAATTAGTAACAAACCCTAAAAATATATACTACTCAGTGCCACAAAAAGAGAATAAATGTAGGTCAAATTTCATTGTCAGCAAGAAAAAAGAAAAGAACCATAAAAATACAGCCTGTAAACTTATTTTGGGTATGTTTGTATTATCTGTTGGGTTATCTGTTGCTGATTATTTCTTTATGGAGCAAAAATTGTTCAACTCAATAAAAAATGTTTTGCCACAAGACAACCTTACTAACCTGATAGTTGGTGCGGTGCTTACTATTGTAATAGTATATGCTTTATTTCAATTATCACAGAAACCACCACTTTCAACAGTCGATGATGTGCAGAATAAAAAATTAGAACCGCTCCATGCAAAATAAGCTTAGAACTACATAAATGTAGCAACTTAAAAGCACATATTGTATAATGCTTATTCTTAAGTTAAGAGGTAATTTATGAATTTAAGTAAAATAACAGCGGGACCAAATGCGGTGAATGTGGTAATTGAAATAAGTGCAAATGCTGAGCCTGTAAAGTATGAATTTAATAAAGAGCTTGGGTTGTTACAAGTTGACAGATTTTTATCTACCTCAATGACTTATCCTTGCAATTATGGGTTTATACCAAATACCTGCGCAGGTGATGGTGATCCTGTGGATGTTTTGGTGCTAACTCAATTTCCCTTAGCATCTAGTGTTTTAATATCGGTGCGTCCAATAGGCGCATTACTCACTAAAGATGAAAAAGGAGAAGATGAGAAAATATTAGCAGTGCCTGTTTCCAGTGTTGATAGCTATTATGACAATATAAAGGACTATTCTGACTTATCTAAAAACCTACTAGATAAAATTGCTCATTTCTTTTCTCATTATAAAGATCTAGAAAAGGGAAAAACGGTAACAGTTGGAGAATGGGTTGGTGTGGAAGAAGCAAAGAAAATCATTGAAAAAAGCAGAAATTAGTTTGCATTGATTTAGCCTGGAATTACAGTTATTCTGGAAAATGTTGTTGTTTTTAATGGGTAAATATTGCAATTAAAAGCATTAGACAGGCGGTAGAGGTCTTGGTATTATATAATCTTTAGGTTCTAAATTTGGAAGGGTGGCCGAGCGGCTGAAGGCGGCGGTTTGCTAAACCGTTATACGACCCAAAAGTCGTATCGAGGGTTCGAATCCCTCTCCTTCCGTATACTGTTTTAGCACGGTTTAAATTCGCTATATTAGCATGTTTTTAGCCTGTTTACCAGCGTACCTGATTTTGTTGCAATGGTTTTTATTTCCATTGTCACTGAGATCACTATTAAAAAGTTGGCTAGCATTGACTCAGTATTTATTATAGAATTGGTTATTAACTTTACTTGTATGTATAAAATACTAATCTTACTGTTAATAGTGTTGCCACTTAGGTTGCTTGCAACCGAGATTGAAATTATTGCGGATGTAAATGGCGAGCCAATTTCAAATTTAGATATCGAAAAGCGCATCAACTTTATAAATTCATTGTTTGGCACTCAAAGTGTTAATCAAAAAGAAGCAAGGCCTCAAGTTCTTAGGGAGCTAATAGACGAAATTATCATTATCAATGAAGCACAGAGGCTGAATATAAAATTGAGCAACGAGGAGTTAGATAATGCTATTATGTTATTTTTAACCCAAAGTTTTAAACTTAAGGCTAATGAAGTTGATCAATACATAGAGAAGCATAATATAGATCTTGGTATTTTAAGAAAACAAATAAAATGTCAGTTACTGTGGAGCAAAATTATTGAAGTAAGAATTGTGCCATTTATTAATATAAGCGATAAAGAAGTAGATGATGTAAAAAGGCAAACAGAAAAGCCGGATTATCTTATCACGTTCCAAGAGTTTATAATTCCTGATCAAAAAGACAAGGACGTTTATGGTATAGCTGAAGATTTAGTAAAAAAATTACGCAACAGTGATAACCCAGAATCTCCAATAAAGATGCGTAAAGCAACAGTTAATTTAAGTCAGCTAAAAGGAAAACTCAAGAGCGTTTTAGAAGGATTAGAAACCAGCGACATAGCAGGTCCATTCAGTTTCAGTGAAGGTTACTCCGTTATAAAAGTAATAGATAAAGTACAACTTAATCATGCACTGCTGGAAAGCACTTTAAAATTAAAACAGATTGTGGTTGAAGGTTCAGAAAGTTTATTAGATAATCTCAAGGAGAAAAAGGTCAGTTGTTTAAATTTTGATAAATTGGCAGATAATTTTAAGCTGCCAAACGCAAAAGAATTTGAAATAAAAATGCGAGATTTAAATCCTGATTTACAGATTTTATTTAGTAAAACAAGTGTGAATGAAATAGTAGAATTGAGAGAAAATGGCACTGCAAAGTTGATGATGTTGTGTGATATCAAGAGTAATGTAGCGGGTATAGAAGCAATCAAACAGAAAATGTACCAACAAAAGATTATGATACAAAGCAACTTGTTATTAGATGATATGCGTAAAAATGCAGCTATCAGTTATCGGTATAGTTGAAGTCAGAGAGTGTTCTTGTCTTTGTGTATAGAACTATATAAATTACTTTGTTCTATAAAATTTCAAAAAATTTGAACAAATGCAGTTAAAATAGCACATGAAGAATATAATGCTAATTGGTGGTGGAGTTGGAAATGCAGTGTTATTTTCGATAGGGAAGGCATGTCTTGAAAATAATAACAAGGTTTTGTACTTTGCTGGCTATAAGAAGTTAAGTGATGTATTTAAACGAGCACTGATAGAGCGTGCATCAAATGCAGTAGTTTGGGTATGTGAAGAAGGATTGATAGAAACAAGCAGAGATCAAGATAAATCCTTTCATGGTAATATAGTTGATGCAATAGTCTCTTATCAACAAGGAAGATTAGGTATTAATTTGAACGTTATAGATAAAATTATCACTATTGGTTCTGACAAAATGATGAAAGCTGTGAATGAAGCTAGAAAAACAATTTTAAAGCCATATCTAAAATCAGGCCACATAGCGATATCATCAGTTAATTCTCCTATGCAGTGTATGATGAAAGAAATCTGCGCTCAGTGTGTGCAGCAACATATAAATGCGAAAACAGGAGAAAGGAGTTTTGTTTATAGTTGCAGTAATCAAGACCAGGATATGGGGTGTGTTGACTTTGACTTTTTAAGTGAGCGCTTGAAGCAAAATAGTTTACAAGAAAAACTTACTGCAAAATGGATAGATCATGTTCAAAGATATTAAACAGCACAAAAAGGAAATAAGAGAGCAATATAGAGCTATAAGAAAAGATATTGATGAAAGTTATTCCAGTTATGCGGCAAATTCCCTTATTAATCTCTTTAATCAGAACTTAAGCTACGTTAAAGGCAAAACAATAGCAGCTTACATTCCAATGGATGAGGAAATAGATGTTGTGCCTTTGATGCATAGTTTACTCGATTTAGATTATAAAGTAGCAATTCCTAATAAAAATAAGTTACTAAAATTTGAGGAATGGAACGAAACAAATGAAGATGTAATTCCCGACACAATCATTACTCCTGTTATTGCTTTTGATGATCATTTTAATAGATTGGGTTTTGGCGGTGGTTGGTATGATACAATGATAGAAAAACTGCGGCCACTTGGAAAAATATTTATAGGTGTAGCCTATGAGAAACAATATTGTAAAGATTTACCTGTAGAAAAACATGATCAAAAATTGGATATTATAATCACTGAGATGTGTGTTAGATGTGGAAGTGGATTGCTCAAAAAAGTGGATAAAAAAGAATAGATCTCTACCTTTTCCATTCCCTCCCTCTCCAAGCCATCAGAGGGTTTTGGTTTCTCCTGTACTCGCTTGTTCAGAACTTGGACTATCTAATTGAGGAACTGGTGACTTCATTTGGTTAACTTTATCATTAACCATTTTTTCTACCTCCTCTATTTTACCCTCACCAATGGCCATAATTTTAGATTGAAATTTCTCCATAAGTTCCTCAAGTGCTTCCTTATCACTTTCATAAGTACTAGTACCTTTTTCTCTAAGCTTTTTCATGTCATCTTCTGAAAAATTTTGAATAGTTCCATTCTTTACTAACTCTTGTATAGCAGATCGCTGCCCTTCATTTTGAAGCATGCCTATGACCTTTGCTTTACTCTGGGCGTTTTTTATTTTTTCACCTTCTTCGGACATATTATAGCCTATAATCTCTTGAGCCAAACTGTTGTATAATTTACTAAAGTTATCTTTTTTTGGCCCAACCTCAGAACCTGTCTTGAAAGGAACTAAGCAGCTAATTTAGCAAGCATAATAGTAATCATATTAAAGGAGATATTAGTTTTTGAAGTAAGAGGAGAATGCTCATAATCCTTGCTCATACGTCTAAAATTGGAAAGCCAAGCAAAAGTTCTTTCAACAATCCACCGTTTAGGAATAACTTGAAATCCTACAGCATCAGCTGCTTTTTTAGTAATCGTCAATAAACATCCTGTTTTCAATAAACAGTAATTTTGCAATTTACCAATATATCCCTGATCAGCGAGAAACCTTTGTAGCGTTGGAGCTTTTCGTTTAGCTTGAGTAAAAAGATTTAGAGCACCATCACGATCTTGAATGCCTGCACTATGAACATCAGCTGTAATAATTAGGCCTATTGTATCCACAATGATGTGACGTTTTCTACCCTTTATTTTCTTGCCAGCATCATATCCTCTGGATCCCCTTTTTGAGTGGTTTTCACTGATTGACTATCAATTATTCCTACCGAAGGTATTTCATTTTTGCCAACCATTTTTCTTACCTTTTTTACTAACATATCGTGTATTTCTTCCAATTTGCCACTATTACGCCACCTGAGAAAATAATCATACACCGTTTTCCATGGCGGAAAATCTTTTGGCAGCATTCTCCACTGGCAACCACCTTTCATTATATATCTTATTGCATTAATAATTGTTCTAATATTGTGCTTTCTTGGCCGTCCTACTGCACCTTGTGCAACACTTGGCTCCAAAATTTCCCATTCTTTGTCACTTATATCACTTGGATACATTTTTACCTACTATTTTTTACTTATCTCATCATATTCTCTTTCTCATTTCTTTTCAAGACAGGCTCTCAGGCAATTTATCCCCTAAATTTTTAGATAAACTTTTCACTGCTTTTCCTGCATCAATCGCACCTTCTTTTATTTTTTCCCCTGCCTTTACTATACCTATTCCTGCATAACGTGCTCCAATACCTACAAGTGCTATTAATGTAGCAAGCACAATAAGTGGAGAAAATGCTGCTCCTAATACCATTACGGCAGAAGCTATTCCAATTTTTTTATTTGCAGATGCTGATTTAAAATAATTGACTAGATTGTCCAGTGGACCTTTATTATTATTTATAACATTACTTATTGCTTGCTGATTAACAGATTTTAACGCCTCTTCTATTATTTTTGAGTCAACATTTTCAGAAGTTAAACCTTCAAGCGCTTCTTCAATGAATTTTATAAATAATTCTTTGTTGACCTCCTTTTGCAAGCCTTGGTCATTAATCGCTAAACCTAAATCTTTGAGGTTCATCCCTTTAACTTGTTCTGATAGGGTTGTAAATAACTCTTTTTTCCCCTCTTGTGAGGATTGTGCAATACTTTCTATTATATCTGAAATAGCTTTTCTTAGTTCTGGATAGTCAGTGTCAAAAAACATACTATTGCTAGATTCCATATTCAGCTTCGTTGATTATAAATATGCCTAATTATACATACTAATCATTAATTATATTATAATTGATATAACATACCCCTTTCCAAATATAGAATTTGTATTAAAATAGACCTCTTTCGAAACTCATATAGACAGCTCAAAATTGTGAATTCCTGCTATTAAATTGAATCTCAAGCCAAAACGTTTTCTCCGATTGCGGTATCTGTCTGCAATAATTTTGAATCTTTTTAACAGACCAATTACATTCTCAACTACTACTCTTTTGCTTGCTAGCTCCCGATTTTCTACCTTTTTTTCCTTAATTAAGGGACTCTTTTTCATCCTTCTGTGTGGCAACTCGACATTTTTGTGAATTTTCTGAAAACCTCTATAGCCAGCATCGGCTAAAACTTTTATACCTTCTGATACATGCACTTTTGACTCCTTGAAAAGCCGAAAGTCATGCTTTCTCCCGTTTGAAAATGACGTACAAATAATTTTCTTGCTCTTCTTTTCTGCAATTATTTGTGTTTTTAGCGTATGTTTTTTCTTCTTTCCTGAATAAAATCTTTTCTGCTTTTTTTTGGTCTCTCTACAGGTGTTTCCGTTGCATCAATCACCAAAATCTCATATTTCACGTCGCTTTTTAGGAGTTCTTTTCGTCCTGGCAATGCGAAATCTTGGTGTTGTATTAGAGTATCCTCTACCCATTTTACAGTTTTATATGCCGTACTTTCACTTACTCCATAACTTTGACTTATGTGAAAATATGTACGGTATTCTCGTAAGTATTCTAATACCATGAGCAGCATATTCTCCTCGTTTAGCTTATTTTTCCTTCCTCCTTTGGCTTTCTTTTTTTTATTTTCTTCACATAAAATCCCTACCATTTTGTTAAATGTTGATCTCTTTACTCCTGTTAGTCGACGAAACTCCCCTTTATCGAGCTCTTTCACTATTTCATACTTCATTTCTCCTTACCTCAAAATTACTATTTTTACTGCTTTATCCTAGTTTCGAAAGAAGTCTAATATCTAGATTATATGAAATCAAGGTACTTTATGGGTGAAAAAAAATTAAAAGCTGCTGTGGTCTTATCAGGGTGTGGTCACCTTGACGGTGCAGAGGTAAGAGAAGCGGTTTTAAGTTTGCTTGTGCTTGATCAGCAGGAAGTGGATGTTAAATGCTTTGCACCTGATATCAATATCACACAAGTTATGAATCATAGAACAAAAGAGGCAACAAAAGAAAAAAGGAATGTACTTGTGGAAGCAGCAAGAATCGCAAGAGGCGAAATATATGACTTAAAAGAAGCCAAAGCTGAAAATTTTGACATGCTAGTTGTACCTGGTGGATACGGGGTTGCGAAAAATTTATCTGACTTAGCTGAAAGTAAAGACATGGTGACAGTAATGCCTGAATTTGAAAGATTAGTTTCAGAATTTTTTGTTACAAAAAAGCCAATAGGAGCGATATGCATATCTCCAGCCATCATTGTTTCAATTTTAAGTAGCAAGATAGGTAAAGAAGAAAGTAAGGTTAAGGTAACTATAGGAGATGACAAAGAACAGTTGATAGAAAAGCTTGGCGGCGAACACATAAAGTGCGATACAGAGTTATCAATAGAAGACGAAGAACATAATGTATTTTCCTGTTCTGCTTATATGCGTAGCGACGAAAGTACATACTCTGTATATCAAGGGATAAAGCATATGATTGACAGCATGGTAAAAAAGATTAACAAAAAAACTAAACAGCCATTCCTATAAGGTGTACTAAATAAGACTTCTCTATTAATCACACAATTAACTGTTGAATTTTACATTTCTAGCTGTATTATGGCTACGTAACTAAAGTAACTTAGGTTTATCGACGCTTTACTACTTGTTAGCGGTGTGGTGTAGTGGCCATATATGTTTAGTTCTTTTTTTTAAGGTATTTTGTATGTCAGATCTTTTCTATATTGAAACTACGTGTTGTGTGGACGGTCAGTGTGATGTCTATACAGGGGAAGTGAGTTTTAATGATGTCATGTTAGGCAAGTTCAGTCTAAATTCGTGCAGCGGGAAAGAAGCTATGATAAATCTAGACATTATTACATTCGATATTAATATCGCTGTTGATGGTCAAAATGGAAAGACAATAAAAAAAGACCTTAAAGGTCTTGAATTTGTAACTAAAGATGATGGTTCTTGGTATATTAATAAGGATTTTGGTGATGATAAATTTGAAGTTGTAGTAAAGCAATCATAATTTTACATCTCAGGTGTAACATTTAGTATAGGCGCTATTCTATTTATAATGTTCTTTACTATAGGCGCAGCAATTATTCCCCCGGTATGGTGCATCCCTTGAGGCTCATCAATAGCAATTAGCACTATGTACCTTGGGTCAAGCATAGTTAGCACTCCTATAAATGATGCTATGTTTGCATCTTTGCTATATTTACCATCTACAACTTTTTCCGCCGATCCAGTTTTTCCTCCTATTGAATATGCCTTTATTTTTGCTTTTCTGCCAGTGCCATCTGTTACTGCTGCACGTAATAATTTTCTCATTTCCCTGGAAGTTCTTCTTGAGATAATTTGCTCTCCTATACTTCTTTTATTCAACATCAAGGTTGCGTTATGAAATATCCCATTGTTGATTAATGCTGCTGCAGTTTGTGCAAGATGTATAGGAGTTACAGCTATGCCATAACCATAAGATGCTGTTATTAAAGTGTTTTCACTCCATTTATCCGGGATTATCGGTGTGGATTTTTCTGGTATTTCTATTTTCAAAGGAGAAAATAGCTTCATAGCTTTAAAGTATTCTACCTGTTTTTCAATACCTAGTTTGACTGCAATTTTTGCTGCACCAATGTTGGATGATTTTACAAATATATCTTGCACAGTAATTTTTGGAATTTTAGATTTATGAAAATCCTGAATTTTATACTTTCCAATGGTGATTGGTGTTGATACGTCATATAAATCGCTAGTTTTTGTAGCGTTCGCATCAAGCGCTGCGGCTATTGTAAAGTATTTTAATACCGACCCCATCTCATATACCCCAAGACTGGCGCGATTAAACTTTTGTACGTCTTCTGCCTTATTCTGTAAGTTGGGATTAAAATCAGGTAGGCTGACCATCGAGATGACTTCACTATTTCTCACATTTAAAACAATTCCTACTCCGCCAAGTGCCTGATATCTGCTTACAGCTTTAGTTAGCTCTTCATGCACTATGCTTTGCACTCGTGTATCTAAGGATAGTATTATGGGCTTTTCTTGCTCATTGTTTTTACTTATATACGCCTCAACTCCTGCAATACCATTGCCATCTATGTCAGTGTAACCAAGCACGTGTGAAAATAAATTACTGTGAGGATATATACGCTTTATGTCGTCATAAAAATTTACTCCTGGTACACCAGCGTTTTTGATCGCTAGTAATTCTTTTGGAGTCAAGTGCCGCTTTATCCAAGCAAATTTCTTTTCTGAAGTAAGTACTCTATATAAGTTCTTGTATTCGAGGTCATGCAAAGTAGAACACAGTTGTGCTGCTATACTTTCCGGATTCTTTACTTTGGTTGCATCTATATATAGTGATGTTGTGGGCACATTTGTTGCTATTACCACTCCATTTCTATCTAAAATATCAGGTTGTTTATGTACTATATTATCTTTTCTAAAATTTTCTGAAGTAGTAGGTTGATCAAATGTTAAAGAGAATATGCGAAAAATAATTATTATATAAAATATAAATAATGGTACTATAAAACACAGTGAGCGGAGCTTATTTTTAAGTAATGCTTGCATATTTACTTGATTTGACAAAAATGGAAATCATCTTAGCTGAACCACGAGGTTTTTGTGCCGGGGTAAAAAGAGCTGTGGACATATTAGCTATTACTTTAGAAAAATACAAAAACGAGCGCCAAGTTTATGTGCTACACGAAATTGTTCACAATAAATATATAGTAGAGGACTTTAAGAAACAAGGAGTGGTTTTTGTAAGCAGTATCGAGGAAATTGAAGATAATGAAGGAATACTGATCTTCAGCGCGCACGGAGTATCAAAAAATATAGAAGATGAGGCAAAAAGAAAGGGTATTCAAGTGATTGATGCAACATGTCCTTTAGTCAACAAAGTGCATAAAGAAGCAAAAAGGTATGAAAACAGTGGTAAAGAATTAATTCTCATTGGGCATGAAAACCATCCAGAAGTTAAGGGAATTAGGGGAAGAGTAAACAATCCTATCATTTTAGTGCAAACTTTGCAGGATGTATATGATTTAAAGGTTAAAGATCCAGATAATTTGTCTTATGTTACACAAACTACGTTAAGCATCGACGATACTCGCGACATTATTGCTGCCCTGAAATTAAGGTTTCCAGGCATAACAGGTCCATATTTAAAGGACATATGCTATGCAACACAAAACAGACAAAATGCTGTTAAAAAGCTGGCTGAAATTGTAGACATGGTATTAGTTGTAGGAAGTAAAAATAGCTCAAATTCAAACCGCTTATTAGATCTGTGCACTGCCAGAGGAAAAAAAGCCTACTTGATTGATAATTACAGCTGTGTGAATAAAAGCTGGTTTCAGGGCGTAGAAAAGATAGGAATCACTGCAGGTGCTTCCGCTCCTGACATATTAGTTGATGAATTAATAGACTACCTAAAAGTAAACCTGAGTGTAAAAATTTCAGTTATGCCAGGTGGTATTATTGAAAATGTTCAGTTTAAAATACCGAATCTGGTTTAAAACACAACTTATCTACTAAGCTTCTCTTGAAATCACACAAACCAGCATCTATAGCTAAGACGTCATGCCGCGATTCATTAGACTTCTTGCATAACCATATAACAAACTTTTATTGGAAATAGAAACGAAAAAACTTGCTTGACAAACTCCGCCAGCCCTCTTATCATGAAACTGAAGCTATTGTATTTGCTTTCGCCAATCTGCAGATTAAAAGGTAAGGATTACTTAATGTATCGGCGTCTTATGTTCAATTTTTTGCAGTATATAGATACTGTATGTCTTTACAAAACTTCATCTACATCTAGATTTTTATCTAAATAAGCTGAACGCGCTTATAAAGCGTTACAAGACATCAAAAAATGCCAATACTCGACAGAGATAGTAAAAGACTAGCTAACTCGGGGATTCTTTGTCTTTTTTTCTGCTTAGTAAATTTCTTAAACATTTGCAGCGTAAGTTAGTTGCAATTAAAAGCGGCTGAATCTCGCTTGTCAAGCGTTTAAAACATAAAAAACGCCAATATTTTAAAGCGGATAATAACCCCAGGGCTTCTTTTGCCTTTTTTTTCGTTTGGTAAATTTCTTAAATATTTACGGCTAATATGAAGCTAAGTACGAACTTTGTTAAACACAACAAATGGTGTCATTCCAGTCTGGAATCCAGGAAAAAGAATGGTGTCATCCCAGTGCCCAAACACTGGGATCCAGTTTTCTTTACAAATTCACCAAAAGTGTTTCATTCTATAACATAAAACCCATACTCACCAAATCCAATGCATTACTTGCAATTAAGTTTCCTGGATCCCAGTGTCTGGGCACTGGGATAACAAAGGAGGACGTTATTCCAGTGCCAAGCACTGACCATTTCTGGTCTCTTAAATTGCAACTAATCTAAGTATTAAAAAATTTACCAAGCGAAAAAAAAGGCAAAAAAAGCCCGATGGTTGGCTAGTTACTTACATTATACTTTCAAGTATGGCGTTTTTTTATTCTAAACGCTTAATAACCGTGACTCAGCCGCTTTTAAGCCGCAACTAATCTAAATTATAAACGTTAAGAAATTTACTAAACAGAAAAAAAGGCAAAGAAACCCTAGGGTAGCTAATTATTCACTATCCATTTTTTAAGTTGGCGTTTTTTGATGTTTTAAATAGCGTATTTCAGCTTGTGTAGCTAGAAATTTGATAAAGACATGAGGTGCACATAGTGCAAAAAATTAAGCATGATTTACGCCAAATACATTAAGTTTTTTTGTCATTAATCCACTGCAGAGATTGCGAAGATAAATAAATAGCTTCAGTTTCATGATAAGGGGGCTGGCGAAGGGTGTCAAGGAAGTTTTTCGTTTCATCCAATGCGCTGCCAAAAGTTTGTTATGCAAGAGATCCCATAAATTGGGTGTCATAATAACTACACCCACATTAATTTTGGTGTACGTGACCTTGAAAGATCGTGATTCAATACTTAAATTATTAGGGTAGTAGGCAAATAATGGAGCTCAAAATGCATAATGTACAAGAAACTGAAAATTTAAAATTTGACGCTGAGGTAGGGAAAGTACTGAATATAGTGATTCATTCACTTTACACCAATAAAGACATTTTTCTGCGTGAATTAATATCAAATGCATCAGATGCATGTGATAAGTTGCGCTATGAATCTCAACTAAACCCTAATTTGCTAGATTTGAGTGACGAATTAAAAATCACTATCAGCTCCAATAAAGATAAGAACGAGCTATATATCACTGATAATGGCATTGGAATGAATAGACAGGATTTAATAGACAATCTTGGTACAATTGCAAGCTCTGGTACGCAAAAGTTCTTGGATGCGATTAAGAATAGCAAGGATTCAAGCCAAACTGTGGAGCTGATTGGGAAGTTTGGTGTTGGTTTTTACTCAAGCTTTATGGTTGCATCAGAAGTAATAGTAGAATCGAGAAAAGCTGGAGAAGAGGAGTCTTGGATCTGGCAATCCAAAGGAGATGGGGAATATTCAATCAGCAAGTCAGATAATCAAGTCCCTCGCGGAACCAAAATTACGCTCATTATGCATCCTGAAGAAAACGAGTTTTTAGATAAATTTCGTGTTGAAAATATTGTCACTACTTACTCTGATCACATAAATTTTCCTGTTGAATTTATAGACGAAGAAGGAAAAAGTGAAAAGTTAAACAGTAAGGCTGCAATTTGGACTAAGCCAAAAAATGACGTTACTCAAGAGGAGCACAACGATTTTTTCCGCAGCGTTGCTCACGTTGGCGGGGAGCCCTGGATGATATTGCATAATAAAAATGAAGGTGCAATAGAATATACAAATTTGCTTTATGTTCCTTCTATAAAACCTTTTGATTTATTCCATCCAGATAGACGTTGCTCTGTGAAGTTATATGTAAATAAAGTATTTATCACTGAAGATAACGTACAGATTATACCACAATACTTGCGTTTTCTGAAAGGCGTGGTTGATTCACCGGACTTGCCTCTTAATATCAGCAGAGAAACGCTGCAGAATAATCGTGTTGTTGAGCAGATCAGAAAATCTCTCACTAAGCGTGTGATATCAGAGCTCGGTAAAAAAGCAAAAGAGAATTTAGAGGAATATACAAAATTCTGGACCAATTTTGGTGCAGTTTTAAAGGAAGGTCTTTGTGAAGCTATGCCAACTGATGAGAGAGAAGCACTACTCTCAATTTGCAGATTTCATAGTACTGGTGATGAGAAATTAGTCAGCATTGATGACTATATAAGCAGAATGAAGCCTGAGCAGGAACATATCTATTATCTCACCGGAAATAGCCTCGATTCAGTGAAAAACAGTCCGCAACTTGAGGGGTTCGTCAGTAAAGGGCTGGAGGTTCTTCTGTTCGTTGATCCAGTGGATGATTTCTGGACTAGTGTAATTCATGAATATAAAGATCAAAAGTTTAAGTCTGTGACTCGCGCTGATGTTGATTTGGAAAAATTCTCTTCAGAAGAAGATAAGAAAAATGAAGAAAACAAATCGAATGAAGAAAAAACTGAGGAAACTATATTGCAATATTTTACCACAGTGCTTGGAGATTCAGTAAAAAGCGTAAAAATTTCCAAAAAATTGACTGATAGTCCCGTATGCCTAGCGGTTGATGAAGGTGCTATGGATCTTCGCATGGAGCGTTTTTTGCGTGAACAAAAGCAGCTAAATTACCGCACGCCAAAGGTGCTTGAAATTAACACTAAGCATCCTGTAATAAAGAGTATAATGAAATCTTATGCTGAAAGTGGTGAAAACCCAACATTGGAGGACATGGTTCACTTATTGTTTTACCAAGCTTGCATTGTGGAAGGCGAAGAGATGGATGACGCGAGCAGCTTTGCTAAGAGACTGAATAATTTGCTTGGCAAGATTTCTGTTTAATGCTATACTTAGCTTAGCTGCTAGTTAGGAGGTAAAACATGTTTGGTTCCAATTTTAGAGACTTTGTATCACAGGATACAACTTCACATGGCCAATCAAATCCTGAAAGATTAATCAAAAGTTGGCATGGTTTTGAAAAACCAGATTCTGAAGATTCAGGTATTGAAGAAGAGTTTGAAGTTTTAGATAGCGAAAGTCAAGAGATACCAGCTACTCCATGCAGTACATTCCCTGAAGATCTAAGTTTAGAGAATGCAATACTTGCAAACTTTCCTGATGGTTGTGATAGGTCGTTTACTGTAGAGTTAAAAGATGAAGATTCATATGGTATCATTCCTAAAAACTTAACTTTTGCTGAGATTATAAATATCTTAAATCAAGCTATACAAGAAGATAATTGTGAAGAATTAGACAAGGTTGTACAAAATATTGAAGATTATGAAGGCAGGTCTATTACGCTGGATAATGAAAATCTCAAAGATTTCTGTTCAAATCAACTTAATTTGGAGTTACAAAACGGAAGCAACCATCAACATATATATTCAAATGTACTATCACAATATAAATTTGATCAAGAGGGTTTCAAGTATGATTATTCAGTAAAAGAATTGGTACTATTGGCAATTGCAGCTAATGACAAGCTAGTAGAGCAATATCAGGATTTTCTTTTTGCTGAAGGAAATTTAAGTCTTTTACCTCTCCTTGTTGGTGGTCAAAAATATATTGAAGCTTTTATAGAAAAATTCCATGGTACCGATGGAGTTTATGGAAGATTAAAAGATCAAACTATACAACTTGTCGAACCTAATAAGATTGGTTTTTTCTCAGTTATAGCATTAAGAAAAGAGCAAGAATTATTAAATGCAGTTTTTGTCGAATACGTTTTAAGAGATTTTGGACAGGTGTTAAAAACAAGTAATCCTGATTCTTTGTATGGTGTGCTTGAAACAGCGTCTCTGATCAAAAATGAAGAATTCATCACGATAGTGCTGGGTGCATTTGAAAGATATATTAATAAGCTAACTAAAAAAGCCTCAACAGAAGAGTTATTAAAAAAGAGTTTTGTTACTTTATTAGAAACTGCGATAAGCCAGGAACACACATCTGTCATTGAATACCTGTGCAAACGATACACTAATAGTGCAGATCATGCCATTTACGATGTATATGAACAAGCATTTGCGGATGATAAAGTTATTACAATACTAGGGCAACAAATCCTGAAAAACATAGGAGCTCGTGGCAGAAAAGAAATTTATGATTTAATTCTGAAAACTGCATTGGATGCTGGTAATATTGCATTTATCGAGCACTTGTGTGAAAAATGTGCTAAATGCAGCAATGATGTTATTAATTATCTTGATCATAAATCTAAAAACAACGAGTTTGATGAAATATATGAATCAATTCTGATTGCATTGTCTAATACTGAAAGTCAAGACATTATAGTCAGTGTTCTAGCTCATGTTCAAATTTATCAAAGCATACTCAATAATAAACAGCAAGTAGTCAGGCAAACCATACAAAATATACTGAGAAATGCAATAAAAGAAGCTAGTTATGGAGTTGTTGTACCCTTATGTCAGCATGTTGACCTAAAATTCGCAGCTCTTCAGGCAATATGCAAGGAAGAATTTGAGAAAGCTTTACCAGTAGTTGCAGAACAGCTTGAAAAAATAAGTATGGAACTTTCTCCAAGTATGACTCGTAATGAGTATCAAAAAAATAGAGATACTTTGAGTCATCTATATCTAATTAGAAATTTGTTAGAAAGTAGTAAATTAATCAATACTTCCAGTAAAGCAAATATACATACACAAGCGAATACACAAGTTAATAAAAGAAGCAGCAGTGATAATGCAGTATCACCTGTTATAAAAGGCGATACGGCTGTAGTAAATGAAGAGAATAACAATCAACCAAGCAGTCAAAGAAACCCAAAATCCAAAAGTGCTGGCAGTCAACAGACAGAAAAAAATGTTCTTGCAGGGGAGGAAGAAAATGCTATCTTAAATAACACAGGGGTTTCAACGCAGGAGCCTTTAATTAATAATTTTGAGGAGGGTGAAATCAAAAAAGGCAGCGGAAAAAAAGGTGTTAAGCAACTTGCCAGTCCTGTTAAGAAAAAGATTGATGGACTTATAAGCAAAACCAGTACTAACTCAAGAGAAGAACTCGAAAATATTCTAAAAAGTAACTCTCCTACTCTTGTACTACAATATGTAAAAAATAAAGAAGGTCCCTTTAAGGGTAAAGTAGAAGAAATTAAAAAAGAAATTAAAAACCATAATACAAAACAAGGTAATGTTAATATTTCACTGAACAACGATTTGCCAAATTCAGGAGACCAATCTACAAGTTCTAATAATACCGGAAGCAATAGTACACTTACCACAACTCCAGAAATTACGGGTTGTGAAAAGAAGTTGGGGGTAAGTGAAGTTTCTTCGAATGCTGACAATGTGTCTACAATTGGAGGTGTTATTAACAGTAAGGAAAAGCCTGCAGCAGTAGAAAAAACTAGTGCTATAAACAATCAATCAACCTCTATTACTGCAACACAAAATACGCAAAAGAGTAAGTGGCCTACCATAGCTACATGGACGTTAGCAGTAGCTGGAGTTGTTTCAGGAGTAGCTATTGCAGTTTATTTGGAAATGCTAGCTGCAGGAATAGCAGTTGGAGCTTGTTGTCTGGTTGCCGCTGCAATTATATACTACTGTACACCTAAAAGCCAAGTTGAAAACAACGAGGTTGAAAAATCTTTCAACACGGGGAAAGTACCTACTGCCGTACATGTATAATAAATATAGTAGTTTACCATTTAATAATTTATTATAATTATGTTAATTATCGGTAAATAAGGACTTGGTAAACTACGAAGAAATATTCTTGAATAAAATAAAAGATATAAAAGATGAGGGGCGCTACCGTGAATTTACGCACTTTGCGTCATTACCAGGTAGGCTCCCCCACATTATGGACTATGAAAGAAATAGGGAAGTAATAGTCTGGTGCAGTAATAACTATTTGGGAATGTCACAAAATGAGAGTGTAATTGCCGCTATCCAAAATTCATCTGTTGGTGCTGGAGGAACAAGAAATATATCTGGTACAACAAAAGAGGTTGTTGAACTTGAAAAATCCTTAGCTTGTTTGCATAAAAAAGAGGCTGCTTTAACTTTTGCTTGTGGCTACCTCGCTAACCAGACAACACTTAGCACTTTATCGTCTGTTATTCCGGGCGTAGTAATTTTTTCAGACGAGAAGAACCATTCTTCGATGATAGAAGGCATAAAATCAGGAAAAAGGCCAAAACATATATTTAAACACAATGATGTTAATCATCTAGAGCAGCTACTTAAGTCTATAGACAAAAAGACACCAAAAATCATAGTACTTGAATCCGTATATTCAATGGATGGCGATATAGCGCCGCTTGAAGCGATATGTGATCTTGCAGATCAACATAATGCAATTACCTATTTGGATGAGGTGCACGCAGTTGGCATGTATGGTTCACATGGTGGCGGAATTGCAGAAAGAGAAGGTCTGATGGATAGAATAACCGTTATTCAAGGTACACTATCAAAGGCTTTTGGAGTGATGGGTGGGTATATAGCGTCTTCAAAGAGCTTGGTAGATGTAATAAGAAGTTCCGCTCCAGGATTTATTTTTACCACTGCTATGTCGCCTGTTTTAGCAGCGGCAGCAAAGGCAAGCGTTGAGCACCTAAAATCGAGCAACATTGAAAGGGAAAAGCAAAAGCAAGTCGTTGAAAAAGTAAAAAACTCACTGAGAAATGCAGGAATTAACTTCATTCCAACAGAAACTCATATAATTCCAATAATAATTGGCAACTCAGAGTTATCCAAAAAAGCATCAAAATTATTATTTGATGAGTATGGAATATATGTTCAACATATAAATTACCCGACAGTTCCAAGAGGAACTGAGCGTTTCCGTATTACCCCTACACCTTATCATACCGATGAAATGATAGAGCATTTAACAGAATCTCTTGTAAAAGTTTTCGAAAAGTTGTCTATCTCTGTAGCCTGTTTATGCTATAGCTAGTACAGCCCTACGTCATACCGCGATTTATTCGCGGTATCTCAGCATGGATTCCGCTAACAAGTAGCGGAATGACGAGTTTTACGCTTATCAAATTGTAGGTAAACATAAATTACTTTAGCTATAGTTTTATATCTCCAGCAATGATTAGCCCGTTGTCTTCCGTTAGCCTTCCACCGCTTTCTTGCAGAAAAAGTCTACCGAGCAAGGCTTTATATTTGTTAACTCCAGAGTAAATTATTCCACTGTGCCTTCCTGCCGCAAGGTATGCAAAGCCTAAAATTGTTGAACCTATGGAGCGTACATTACTATTGCCAGGCAGCAATTTATTTAACAAATTACCACTTACATCTATTAGACCCCCTTCACGGCTTTTCACTCGCATTTTTACATGACGAGATCTAAAATCCTCAAGAAAAGCACCTTTCTTTTCTTCTGCCCAAAAAGTTTCTCTAAGAGCCGGAGCATCAATTACAGCTGCCACAACTTTATTTTTATGAATGAGACAGACTGATACTGCAAAATAAACCATGCAACTAGAAAAGTTCTCCCTGCCCTCTATAGGCATAATAAACCAGGTATAAGTGTTATCTTTTACTTCTTGATCAGTATCATCTTCAAAAATAAAACCATAGTCTCGTTTGTAGTCGTGCAAGCAATCGTATATGGTTTGCTTGGATTTTGAATAAGTTTTATTAATAAAGCCTGCTGATTTAACATTAGAAATTTGCAATTCATTAAAATCGCGCATAAGCTGCTTGGAAGCATTACGCACAGAATCAAGCATCACATTAATTCGTGGTGATGAGAGGGACATTCTTCCTTTTACTCTTTCACTCTTTCATAATAGCTGTCACCTGGAGTATATACTACAATTTTATCCTCTTCTTTTATAAATTGAGGCACGTTAACGCGCATTCCGTTTTCCAAAATTGCAGGCTTATAAGAAGCAGTAGCAGTTTGTCCTTTAATAACAGACTCTGTTTCTTTCACAGCAAGTGTAACATAATCAGGCACATGCGCAGAAATTATTTTGTCTTGATAAGCTACAACTTTAATTTTCATGTTATCCTGTAAATAAATTTTTTTTTCTCCCAATAAGTCCAAATTTATAGTGATTTGCTCGTAATTACTTGGATGCATAAGATTTACAATGTTTCCTTCAGTGAAAAGGTAAACATATTCCTCTTCATCTAAAATTGCCCTTCTGATTGTTGCATCAGAACGAAATCTTTCATAGTGTTTTGCTCCGGTTTTGATGTTTTTCATTTCGGCTTGTATGTATGCACCACCTTTACCAGGTTGAGTATGCATAATACCTACAACCAAAAATAATCCGCCGTTATGTTCCAACACCTGACCTGGTCTGATATCGTTAGCTCTTTCTGCCATAATTACATTTTCAATTTGATCTTATAATTATAAATAGCTTTATATAAATATCAAAGTCTTTATTAGTCAATAAATTCTGGTATATTTAATACTATATACCTCCCCTTTATATTTATATGTGGAAATATCTCTTTAGTGAAAGACAGCATAATACGTTTTTTTGTGCTGATAACTAAAATTTCTAATATATCCCCTGAGCCGAAATTATACACAGATTTTACATAGCCATATAATTCATTACTTTTCAGCCTTACTTCCATATCTACAAGGTCACTTTGGTAAAATTCATCCTCATCATTTAGCTCTGGTAACTTGCTTCTTTCTATATATAGCTTCTTATTCCTTAAAAGCTCTGCTTCATTACGGGAATTTACTCCGCTTATTGTAGCTATTACTAAATTATCACCTATGACGGATACTGAGTCTATTTTATAATTCTCATCACCACTTATTAGCTTACCATATAAGGAGATATTTTCAGGCTTTTCAGTAAAGGTTTTTACTTTAACAGCTCCTTTAATTCCGTGAGGAGAGGTAATAATTCCTAAGCATACCAGATTGTCGTTCATATTAATGCAAGTATCTAATCAGAAGATTTCTCAGATAAATATTGAGTCAAAATCTCGATGCCTTCATCAATCTCTTTTTCAGTGATAATGAGTGGAGGTAAAATTCTCACAACGTTATCTGATGTTACCCCAACAGTAAGCAAGCCGCGATGACTTAACTCTTCTGCAAACTTTTGATTGTCTGCTTTCACTTTTATTCCAAGCATTAACCCTTTCCCTCTTACTTCCTCTATTATTGGAAATTTACTTGCTAAGTCTTCTAGTTTATTTTTTAAGTATTTACCTCTAATTTCAACATTTTTCAAAAAGCCGGGGCTGAGCAATTCTTCGAGCACAGCATTACCTACTGAGGTTGCAAGCGGATTGCCACCAAAAGTGGAACCGTGCATACCGACCGCCATATATTTAGCAGCATTTTCAGTCGCAAGACAAGCCCCTAGCGGAAACCCGCCGCCTATTCCCTTTGCAAGAGCACATATATCAGGTTCCACTCCTATATGTTCGTATGCAAATAATTTTCCTGTCCTGCCAGCACCGCATTGCACGCAATCAAAAAATAACAATATGTCATTTTCATCACACAGCTTTCTTAGTTCTTTCATAAAGACTTCATTCATTACTTTGATACCACCTTGCCCTTGTATTGGTTCTATTAATATAACGCCTATACCACTTGAAATTGCTTTCTTTACGCTCTCAATATTGGGCTCGATGTTATCACACCAATCAATGTAGGGATTTAGTAATTCAGAAAATTTCTGTTTATCGTTTGTAGCACAAGTTAAAAAGGTTCTTCCATGAAATGCACCATGAAATGTTAAAATTCTGTGACGATTTTTATTGCCTTTTCCATTTTGATAGATCCTAGCAATCTTAAGTCCACATTCTACTGCCTCTGATCCAGAATTTGAGAAAAATACAGTGTCAGCGAAACTATTGTTTATTAATTTTTCTGCAAAATTATTGGCAGCAGGTATATTATAGGTATTTGATATATGCCATAATTTTTCTCCTTGCAATTTAAGAGCACTAATTAATCGCGAATTAGTGTGACCTAAGCTACTAACGGCTATTCCGGAGTGAAAATCTACGTAGCGCTCACCATCAACATCATATAGGTAGATACCTTTGCCATGAGAAAAATTTATATTAACAGGAGAATAAACTGGCAAAATAGGAGAAATTGTCATAAAATATTATATGCTAAATTTTATTATTAATAACATAAAAACCGTTGTTTCACAATAAGAAGGATATGTATAAGCTAGGTAAATTGATGTTTTCTGCGTTGAAGAAAAACAAATACACAAAAGTTATTGTATTACTCTCATCGATCTTTATGATTTTATTCAGTGTGATATATTGTAATCATTTACTAAGGAGTAATTTCCTTTCTTCTTACCGTGATTCAAGTGTAAACTTAAAAAGCGTACTGGAAAATGGCATAATAAAAAAATACCATTATTTACTAATAGAAAAGCATCACATTAAATACAAAAATTTTGACTACATAAACCAACTAGTAAAACTACGTGCTGAATTATTACAATCAGTGAGCAAAGTAAAGGATTTCAGCTTAATACTGTATGATCAAAACGGCAGAATAATATTCAGTAATTTTAACACTCAAGATTATGATTATGAACAGTTACTTACAAACGATGAAATTGATAAACTATTAAGTAACCAAGAAATATTTTATACTACAGGAAATACATTAACTTCTATTTTCCCTATATTCCATGAAAATAGCGTTAAACCGTCGTTTTTTTTGAAGATTCTTCGAAACTACAATAATTCTTATGTTATAGCATATGGCCTGTTTTTAACATTTTTGGGCCTATTATTAATAATCTTAATATTAATAATGTTCTATTTGCACTTTTCTAATACCCAAATGCTAGCCAAGCAACATAAAACTAACATTGAATTACAGCAGATAAAAGAGACATTAGAGCAAGAAAATGCAAACAAGCTAAAGTTTTTTGCAAGCGTTACACATGAATTACGCACACCTCTTAATGCTATTATTGGATTTGCGGAGTTGATCAAAAATAAAACTTTAGGTTCAATGGATAATTCTCAATACAAGGAGTATGCAGACGATATATATAATGCAGGAACACACTTACTTACCTTAATTAATGATGTGCTCGATTTTTCTAAAGCTGAATCAAGTAGTTTAACAGTAGAAAAAGTGAAGTTTAACCTGAACAAAATAATGGATTCATGCGTAAATATGCTATTACCTAAATTAAAAGAAGCCGGGATTAATTTAAAAAAAGAGATGACTAATAAACAATTATTAGTCATTGCAGATCCCAAGAGAATGAAACAAGTTATAATAAATTTATTATCAAACTCAATCAAGTTTACTCCCAAAGATGGTTTAATAAGAATGGTGATAAAAGAAAATATAGAAAAAAACTTATTAACTATTGAGTTTCATGACAATGGAATAGGAATAATGCAGCAGGACATATATAAAGTTATGTCTGTTTTTGGCCAAGCAGATTCGGGGTATAGAAACGAAGGTACGGGCATCGGATTGCCGCTAAGCAAGAAATTAGTAGAGTTAATGGGTGGAACTTTTGACATTAAAAGTGAAGCAAAACTTGGTACTACGATAACATTGAACTTCTTTTATGAAGAACAAACATGTGAAGATTCGATTGATTTTTAATAGGATCTATTTGATATGGCCTTACATCAGACGAAAACCACACTTTATCAAAAGCGGCAAGCCGAGAAGGTAGGCAGAAATTCATCAATAAGCCCCCATCAAGAATCTTATCTGTTAGCTATATATAAAATTTGATACTCTGACTACAATATACTACTATAGATGGAAGTGTTATTAATGGAGCAAGGTATGGAATTAGCAGTAGGAAATAATGCACCCGATTTTAGCTTGCCAGCAGATTCTGGTGAAAATTTATCACTGAGTGAATTTTTTGATAAAAAAAATGTAGTTCTTTATTTTTATCCTAAAGACGATACTCCGGGTTGTACAATGGAGGCAAAAGGCTTTAGAGATAAAATAGATGATTTTTCTTTCCTTGACACAGTGATAATTGGTGTATCAAAAGATAGTGTTAAGTGTCACACTAACTTCAAAGCAAAATATTCTCTGCCGTTTTCTTTAGTTTCTGATGAGAATGCTGAAATGTTGGGAAAATATGGTGTTTGGGTAGAGAAAAGTATGTTTGGCAAAAAGTATATGGGAATAGAACGCACTACTTTTTTAATAGATAAAAAAGGTAAAATAGTGAAGATCTGGAAAAATGTAAAAATTAGTGGACATGTTGATGAGGTTCTGGAAGAAGTAAAGAGAATATAAACTAAAGAATAGGTTAATGGCTACCCATTGCTACATAAAAAAGCTGAAATTACATAATTTTCGTAGCCACTCAAACTTTGAACTGGATTCAGATGATAGCTCAGTTGTAATAACTGGCAAAAACGGTATTGGTAAAACTAATATACTTGAAGCAATCTCGTTGCTTGCTAAAAGCAATGGAATGAAAAAAGCAAAAGCCAGTGAGATACAAAATAGATTCAGTAATGAAGATTGGGTAGTGCACTATGATTTTTTTAATGGAATGGATTTTAATTCAATTGGTATCGCAAAGAGTTTTGATAAGAAACTAATACAAATTGATGGAAAAACGCAATCGAGTTATTCATCTTTGTATAAGATATCCAATGTAATATGGCTGATTCCACAAATGGACTATGTTCTTCTCAATTCTCCAAGTGACAGATTAAAATTTTTAGACCGTATAGTCTCACTGTTTGAGGAAAATTACACTTGCTGCTACATGAAACACAGAAAAGCTAAACGTGAGCGAAGTAAACTGTTGAGAGAGAACACCTTGGACGAAAATTGGCTCTCTAGTCTTGAAAACATAATGGCCGTTAATGCAGTTAGTATTTTACGTATGCGATCGTCTGTTTTAAAGACACTACAAGACACAATTGATAACCATTCCAGTGAGTTTTTTCCGAAGGCAAGTTTGAAATTCAGCAGCCAGCTAACTTTGGACGATACTGCAGAATATTTTCAGAATCGTCTAAAGGAAAACAGAGAAAAAGATTCATTGACTGGTAGAGTAACCTTTGGTGTGCATAACGATAATTTTCGGGTTTTTTGTCAAAAAAGAAACGTACCAATAAATCTGTGCTCCACTGGAGAACAAAAGTTATTACTGCTTTCTATTATTTTATCCAGTGTAAAAGCAAGGTGTATTCATTACAATAAGGCACCACTTCTTCTACTTGATGATATAATGTCTCATCTGGATAAACATTACAGAAAGGCGTTAATGGAGGAAGTGTTAAGTATTCAATGTCAAACTTGGATAACTGATGTAAATCAAGATAATTTCAATAGCTATCTTTATTCTTTCAAGTTTTTTGAATTATCAAATGAATTAAATGCAAAACTTCCTTGACAAACCTCGCCAGCCCCCTTATCATGATACTGAAGGTATTCAGTTATCTTCATCTGTGCAGATTAAACAGCAAGAAAACAACGTAGTTGGCGTCTTATTTTTAATTTTTTACACTATGTGCACCTTATGTCTTCACAACATTTCTGGGTTTTTACCTATATAAGCTGAAACGCGCTTATAAGTCGTTTAAGACAGTATAGTACGCCGATTTTGCAGGATTAGAGAGTGACAACTAGCTAACACGGGGTTTCTTTTGCCTTTTTTTCTGCTTAGTAAATTTCTTAAACATTTAAACTAAGGTGAGTTGCATTCAAAAGCAGCTAAATTGCAGTGTTTAAGACTTAAAAAACGCCAATACTGAAAATAGACAATGACCAGGGCTTCTTTTGCCTTTTTTTTCGTTTGGTAAATTTCTTAAATATTTATGGCTAAACGACAACCGTCATCCCGCTACTTGTTAGCGGGATCTCTTGTTAGCGGCTGAGATACCGCGAATGAATCGCGGTATGACGGTTCGCGGTGACATGACGATAAGCCTTGTCATTCCAGCGCGTGACGCTGGAATCCAGACTTTAACTGATATGATTACAGAAAAAGAATTTATTAGGTAATCATAGACACTGAAAGTGGTCAGCTTGACCACTTTCAAGTGAAAACATAAAGAGAACTTCAGTACAGGTTTATGGAAGGGTACATTCTTTCTTAGTTGGATCCCAAGTTCCTCCATTAGCGGCAGAGGTACATCCTGCTTGGGTGCAAGTCGTCTCTTTTCCTGTTATTGCCTTTACAACTGCAGGAGCGCCAAAAAATACAGCAGTAAATGCACCGAGTGCAAAAAGCGCTGGCCATGGCATCCTGCCAAATATTGCAAGCAAAGCTGCACCTATTATTACTATTGTGATCATCGGTCCGCCTAGACCATGAGTATAGCTTACTATTTTGCATATTACTCCTGATGTTGCATCAGCATGTGCATCAAATGCGAAGGAGAGAATTAAAGCTACAAGTAGAAGAAAATTTTTCATTACGCCTCCTATAATTTTTACTTTATGCTACTTTACTTTGATTAAATTTAAGTAAATAGACTTCTTTCGAAACTAGGATAAAGCAGTAAAAATAGTAATTTTGAGGTAAGGAGAAATGAAGTATGAAATAGTGAAAGAGCTCGATAAAGGGGAGTTTCGTCGACTAACAGGAGTAAAGAGATCAACATTTAACAAAATGGTAGGGATTTTATGTGAAGAAAATAAAAAAAAGAAAGCCAAAGGAGGAAGGAAAAATAAGCTAAACGAGGAGAATATGCTGCTCATGGTATTAGAATACTTACGAGAATACCGTACATATTTTCACATAAGTCAAAGTTATGGAGTAAGTGAAAGTACGGCATATAAAACTGTAAAATGGGTAGAGGATACTCTAATACAACACCAAGATTTCGCATTGCCAGGACGAAAAGAACTCCTAAAAAGCGACGTGAAATATGAGATTTTGGTGATTGATGCAACGGAAACACCTGTAGAGAGACCAAAAAAAAGCAGAAAAGATTTTATTCAGGAAAGAAGAAAAAACATACGCTAAAAACACAAATAATTGCAGAAAAGAAGAGCAAGAAAATTATTTGTACGTCATTTTCAAACGGGAGAAAGCATGACTTTCGGCTTTTCAAGGAGTCAAAAGTGCATGTATCAGAAGGTATAAAAGTTTTAGCCGATGCTGGCTATAGAGGTTTTCAGAAAATTCACAAAAATGTCGAGTTGCCACACAGAAGGATGAAAAAGAGTCCCTTAATTAAGGAAAAAAAGGTAGAAAATCGGGAGCTAGCAAGCAAAAGAGTAGTAGTTGAGAATGTAATTGGTCTGTTAAAAAGATTCAAAATTATTGCAGACAGATACCGCAATCGGAGAAAACGTTTTGGCTTGAGATTCAATTTAATAGCAGGAATTCACAATTTTGAGCTGTCTATATGAGTTTCGAAAGAGGTCTAATGATACAAGAAGCATCATTTACCTAATACTTTTTAACCACACTTATAAATTCCTGATCCCGCAGGATCCTCTTTTAATGTTTGATTACCAGTACATGTCTCGCACCTACTTGCTGTGCCTGGTGCTATTTTTGAAACGACGGCAGGAGCACCAAAAAACACAGCAGTAAATGCACCGAGTGCAAAAAGTGCTGGCCACGGCATTCTGCCAAATATTGCAAGTAAAGCTGCACCTATTATCACTATTGTGATCATCGGCCCACCTATACCGTGAGTATAACCCATTATTTTGCATATCACTGCTGATGTTGCATCTAGATCAGCACGCGCATCAAACGCAAAGGAGAGAATTAAAGCTACAAGTAGAAGAAAATTTTTCATTACGCCTCCGATAATTTCTATTTAACGCTGTATTGTCTATCGCATTGATTAAATTTAAGTAAATGATACAAGAAGTATCATTTACTTAAAATTTCTTTGAGGCTGTGATACCTATTATTTACATTTACCATTAGTCAACGTTTTACCAGTAGGGCAAGCAATCGCACCATTCTGACAAAACGTACCATCTGGTGTTATTTTTGAAACAACTGCAGGAGCACCAAAGAACACGGCAGTAAATGCACCGAGTGCAAAAAGCGCTGGCCACGGCATTCTCCCAAATATCGCAAGCAATGCTGCACCTATTATCACTATCGTGATCATCGGCCCGCCTATACCTTGGGTATATTGTACTATTTTGCATATCACTGTTGACGTTTCATCAGCACGCGCATCAAATGCGAAGGAGAGAATTATAGCCACAAGTAGAAGAAATTTTTTCATT
This sequence comes from Wolbachia endosymbiont (group A) of Therophilus tumidulus, assembly GCF_964277345.1. NCBI lineage: Bacteria > Pseudomonadati > Pseudomonadota > Alphaproteobacteria > Rickettsiales > Anaplasmataceae > Wolbachia > Wolbachia endosymbiont (group A) of Therophilus tumidulus. The sequence continues at coordinate 191,463 of NZ_OZ195515.1, forward strand.
ACGCCTCCTATAATTCCTGTTCTATGTTAAATTATCTATCCCTTTGATTAAATTTAAGTAAATGGTGAGGATTTTTTGCTTAAAAGTATCCTTTATTTCATTTAGAATACTTTTCTTGGTTCGTTTATATTACATGCTACAGAAATTTTACGGTATTGTTTATTGTCTTTATCGTGCTTTGATTGACACAATTTATAATGATGGAGTGGAGCATGCAGGGTATTTATCATTTTTAATTCTGTTATCAATATTTCCTTTTCTCATCGTTTTAATGGCTGTGGCATCAACATTCGCAAATTTCTTAGACCAGTATAACATTGGCTGGGTATTTATCATTGATAACATGCCACAGGATATTTTGGCATCTTTGATGCCGCGTATCAGAGAGATAATATCAGGCCCGCCGCAAAGCTTACTAACTTTAGCAATTGTAGGTGCTGTTTGGACCGCTTCATCGACAATTGAAGGGCTTAGAACAATACTCAATAAGGCCTATAAAGTTCCGGTTTCGCCGCCTTATATATTAAGAAGAGTACTAAGTATATTACAATTTTTAGTAATCACGCTTATTATAACTCTAACTATAGTGTTTTCTACACTAGTACCAATGCTAATTGATTTTTCCTATCAGGGACTAAGTTACACTAAATACCTACTCATTGAATTTGTACTTTTCACAGTAGTCTCTTGGCTATATTTTATGTTGCCAAACATAAAACAAAATTTATCAGACGTATTTCCTGGATCTTGTGTAGCTGTTATTCTTTGGACGATTTCTGCTTCAGCTTTTAAGCAATACTTAAAAGCTTCCTTTGACCAACTGGATTTGATATATGGAAGTTTAGGTGGTGTGGTAGTGTCATTACTATTTTTTTATATGCTAAGTTTGATTTTTATATATGGAGCAAAATTCAATTTTCAGCTAAAATATTTCAATGAATCTCGCTAAGGAGAAAGAAATGGGTAAGTTAGAAGGTAAAGTAGCTTTAATCACCGGAGCTTCAGGTGGAGTAGGCTCTGCTGTTGCAAAAAGGTTTATAAGAGAAGGTGCATGTGTGATTCTGATTTCAAGATCTCTTGATAATCTCAAGCCACTATATAATGAAATTGAAGAGCTTGAAGAATTTAAAGAAGGCTCTGTGAAACTAATTCAGCTTGATCTTTTAGACTTTGAGAATGTAAAGATACTGACAAACATGATAGAAAGCCTGAAATTATCAGAATCTGGAGCACTTGATATATTAGTTGCGTGTGCTGGAATTTTAGGCAAACTGAACCCCATTCATGACTGTGAGATTGAAGAGCTACAGAACGTAATGAATACAAATTTTACTGCCAATTGGTACTTACTAAAAAACTTAGATCCAATGCTAAAAAAGTCTAATGCTGGAAGAGCGATATTCATGACCTCAGAAGTGACACTTTCTCCTTCCTCTTATCCATATTGGATGCCGTATGCTGCAAGTAAAGTTGCACTAGAAATAATGGTGCAGATATATGCATCTGAGACAAAACATACAAAATTATGTGTAAATGCTGTATACACGGAAGGACCTGTGGGTAGTGAGCAGGCATTTCCTGGATCTGAATTGGTGTCACCTGATAAACTAACAGATAAATTTGTGGAATTAGCTTCTGAAGACTGCAGCATATCAGGAAAAATCTTACCGCTCAGCAAATCTCCCGAATAAATTACCATAGTATCTGCAAAGATACCGTTAAGCCCACAATTGTATGAACATTGTGATTTGAGAGTAATCTCCACTAGGAAGGATGTCATCCCAGTGCCTCTATGGTGTCATTCCAGTCTGGAATCTAGTCTTTATTATGCAGCCACTTATTTAAAGTTAAGTTTTCTGGATCCCAGACTGGGATGACACCTCTGGGCACTGCCGTCATAAAGGAACCAGTGTCAGCTACTTGAATGACATCATTTGCTGTGCAATTTACCTTCAAGAATGAATGTTTGTACAGCTGTGTGTCAAGCACTGGAATCTGCCACGCAAATTGCAATGTTCGTACAGTTATGCGTCAAGCCTAAAAGTAATTAGCTAATAGGTTTAATAAAAATTCACATATACAGGAAAGATTGGTAACATTACTTGAATAGAGACCGTTATTGTAATTATGCCGAAACGCACAGATATAGAATCTATATTAGTAATAGGAGCAGGCCCAATAGTTATAGGTCAGGCATGCGAGTTTGATTATTCCGGAACGCAAAGCTGTAAAGTATTAAAAAGCGAAGGTTATAAAGTCATTTTGGTTAACTCCAACCCCGCAACTATAATGACAGATCCTGAGTTTTCTGATGCGACGTATATTGAGCCGGTACTGCCTGAAATCATAGAGAAAATTATAATTAAGGAGAGGCCAGACGCAATATTGCCAACAATGGGCGGGCAAACAGCGCTCAATTGTGCAATAAAACTTGCAGATGATGGAGTGTTAGACAAATACAACGTAGAATTAATAGGGGTAAATAGAGAAGCAATAAAAAAAGCAGAGGATAGAGAGTTATTCCGTCAGTCCATGGATAAAATAGGGCTAAAATACCCCAAAAGTATCATTATAAAAAATCAAGAACAAATAAGAAAGGCTTTGGATTACATTGGATTATCAGCAATCATCCGCTCGTCATTCACCCTTGGTGGTGCAGGTAGCGGCATAGCATATAATAAAGAGGAGTTTTTCAATATCGCAGAAAGTGCTCTCAAAATTTCGCCAATAAATGAAGTTCAGATAGATGAATCAATTATCGGCTGGAAAGAATATGAAATGGAAGTTATCCGCGATTGTAAAGATAACTGCATAATAGTCTGTTCGATAGAAAATGTTGATCCGATGGGAGTGCACACTGGGGATAGCATAACTGTTGCTCCTGCTTTGACTCTGCGTGACGTAGAATACCAACAGATGAGAAATGCATCTATAGCAGTGCTGAGAGAAATTGATGTTAGTGCCGGTGGTGCAAATGTTCAATTTGCAGTGAATCCTAAAGAAGATGGAAGCCTCGTTGTGATTGAGATGAATCCAAGGGTTTCTCGCTCTTCTGCACTTGCTTCGAAAGCAACAGGCTATCCTATTGCAAAAGTTGTAACTAAACTTGCTATTGGCTATTCGCTCGACGAAATACGTAATGACTGTGCTCCAATAATACCAGCAGCATTCGAACCAGTGATTGATTATATCGTCACTAAAATTCCTCGATTTGAGTTTGAGAAATTTAAGGGGACGAATTGTGAATTATCAACCTCCATGAAATCAGTGGGAGAAGTGATGTCTATAGGCCGCACTTTTAATGAGTCACTACAGAAAGCTTTCCGTTCACTTGAAACTGATTTTACAGGACTTGATGAAGTATTTCCTGAGAACATTGATATTGATCACATAAAATCTCAATTAGCAAAATTGCTACCAAACAGATTACTGATTGCTGCTGACGCAATGCGCCACGGAATTAGCATAGAAGAAATAAATTCGATTACAGGATATGACTTATGGTTTCTGCAAAATATACAGCAAATCATCTTGGCTGAACAAAAAATCAAGGAAAACGGCCTTCCTGAGACTGCATATGAAATGTTAGAGATGAAAAAAATGGGATTTTCAGATGCAAGATTGGCAAAGTTAAGTAATAGACCTACCTCTGTCATCCCAGTACCCTCTAATGTCATCCCAGTGCGTGACACTGGGATCCAGCCAGCGTTACACGCTGGAGATCGAGTAAAACAAATCGAAGAAATAAGAAAAAAATTTGGCATTAAACAAGTTTATAAACGCGTAGACACCTGTGCAGCTGAATTTGAATCGAGCACTGCTTATATGTATGGCTGCTATGAGGGTGATGTTGAAAATAAAACGGAATGTGAGGCGAATATTTCTGACCGAGAAAAGGTTGTCATTTTAGGAAGTGGTCCAAATCGCATTGGTCAAGGTATTGAGTTTGATTATGCATGCGTACATGCAGCTTCTGCCGCCAAAGAAATGGGGTATGAAACAATAATGATCAACTGTAATCCCGAAACTGTCTCAACTGACTACGATACCGCTGATCGTTTATATTTTGCACCACTCATTGCAGAGGATGTGCTTGAAATACTAAGTAAAGAGCAAGAAAATGGCACACTGGTTGGTGTAATAGTTCAAATAGGCGGTCAAACACCTTTAAAGTTAGCCAAAGTGCTTAACGAGAGAGGTTTCAAAATTCTGGGAACTTCGTTTGATTCTATTGACCTTGCAGAAGATCGCATGAGGTTTAAAAACCTTGCTTTGCAACTTAATTTAAAACAACCTGAAAATTCTATCTGCCATTCAGTAGAAGAAGCGTTAACCAACGCAGAAAAGGTGGGGTTTCCACTAGTAGTCAGGCCATCATATGTCCTCGGCGGTCAGTCTATGTCGATTAGACACGATACTCAGAGCTTTAAAGAGTACGTCTTAGATCAAACTAAAATCTTTGAGCATGGTTCGCTGCTTCTTGATAAATTTTTAGTCAATGCAGTTGAGGTTGACGTTGATGCTGTATGTGATGGGGAAAAAGTTTTCATTGCAGCGGTCATGGAGCATATTGAAGAAGCTGGTATCCACTCTGGTGATTCAACATGCTCAATACCGACAAATACATTGAGTGACGAAGTAATAAAAGAGATCGAGCTCCAAACTGAGAGAATAGCATTAGCATTAAAAGTGAAAGGTCTGATAAACATTCAGTTTGCTGTTCAAGAGAATAGACCTCTTGCAGAACCTGTTTGTGATGAGAAATCTTTAGGAAAAGTGCAGATGAGCACCACAGAATACTCGAATGTATTTGAGGAGCGCAGACAAGCTTTGACGACAAAATTGCCTTCAGAAATCGAGTTATGCAAGAGGTCTAGTGATGTATACATACTTGAAGTGAATTTAAGGGCTAGTCGAACCGTTCCTTTTATTTCCAAGGTAATCAATATTCCTATTGCAAAGCTTGCCACTCAGGTTATTTTGGGTAAAAAATTGAATCAGGAAAACAAGCCTTTCAATCATTTTGCAGTTAAAGCTGCTGTTTTTCCATTTACCCGCTTTGCAGGAGTTGATACTTTACTTGGTCCTGAAATGAAATCAACAGGAGAAGTGATGGGAATTGACTCATCATTTGAAGCTGCACTTGCAAAAACGCACATGGCTGCAGGATACAAGTTACCAACAGAAGGAACAGCTCTGGTTTCAGTAAAAGATGATGATAAAAAGTATATATTGCCAGTTGCACGAATGTTGAAAGAACTGAGTTTTGAAATATATGCCACCAAAGGCACAGCTTCGTATCTGAACAATAACGGCATTGCTGCACAAGCTGTAAATAAAGTAAGAGAAGGCAGACCCCACATAGTTGATATGCTCAAAGATGGAAAAATAAATCTAGTGATTAATACTTCAAAAGGTGTAAAGTCAGTCTCAGACAGCAAAGATATCAGGAGAACTGCTATTTTGCAAAATATAGCTTACAGCACCACAGCTTCCGGAAGTAAAGCGTTAGTGCTTGCAATTCAATATGTAAAGAATAGCAAACTGGAAGTGAAATCATTACAGCAGATACAAAACGTTTAAATATCAAAACTAGAATAATTCACTCTCAAAATGCTAAAGAGAACATAATAAAAAGATGGAAATTTTGAAGGAAATAGTATACCTAAAGAATCAACTAGCGTAATTGAACAGCCAAATGCTGCAACGAATGCTCCACAATCTCACCTAGAGGACACTTCCCTTATATGTTAAGAACAAGTCTTTATAAATATCAAAGTAGTGAGATTAAAGACACACAGAGAAGAGGAATCGTCACGCCCCTTGATTATAAGAATCGTTGTTCAGCAAGGTTCTCTTCTCTGGTTTATTATACTGAAAGTTCCGAACAACTGATTGAGCTTTTAGGCTCGTATATAAGGCTGGAAAATGCAGTATATGTTATTATTACGGAGGAATTATGAATTCATCAAACATTATTGCTGGCATTGATGTTAGCAAAAGTAAATTAGATCTCCACATTCACCCACTTGAGCATTATAAAATATTTGAAAACAATGTACAATCCATTGATGAAATGCTGGACTTTTTACGTTTGCATAATGTAACCAAAATTGGTCTTGAGGCAACTGGTGGATACGAAAAATTATGTGCCTATACTTTACTAAGCAATGGTTTTGAGGTGTACGTCATTCAACCAAGGTGGGAGAGACTATGCTAAAAGCCTTGGTATTACTACAAAAACTGATAAAATAGACTGCAGTATCATCTCACGTTATATTAATAATACAGATATGCGTGTTACTCCTTTAACAGTTAGTAATGGTAATATTGATTGCTTGAAACAAAAATTATCTCGTAGAAACCAACTTGTAGAAATAGCAAAAATACAAAAAACCCAAATCCAACAGGTAACTGATACATCTATAATCAAACAAATAGAGGAACTTCTTGCAATTTTACGTAATCAAATTAAAACTTTAGAAGATGAAATGATTACATTTATCGATCAAAACCAAGAGCTTAAAAGAAAATATATATCAATAACTATATAGTAGCGGGATGACGGTTTTTCAAATTGTCGGTAAATCTAAGTCAGTTTAGTTATAGGCAGCAATTTTCTGTATTTATTTTAAATTGAAGAAAGCTCAAATGAAAGATCGTGTTTTGCTAAAAATCACAGAATGCAGTCTGGTTACTATTTAAAAGGATATGTTCAAAAAAACTGTATCAAATCAACTCATACACTTCATTACCAACTTCATGATGAAGTTCCGCAGTTGGATGGAAATAATCAAAAAAGAAATAATCCTTTAGTGTTTCTTTGCTACACCCAGGGTTATAGTGAACGTCAAGTTCCCCTTTAAATATCAACTTTAAGAGTATTTTTATATTTTCTTTAAATCTCCCAACTTAGTCTGCAATGTTCGATGTGCATGCATCTTGACAATTTAAACCTTTGCTCTTGTATTCGCTAAACATACTTCTCATTTTAGAGTTAAGATCAAATGCTTTTATTTCAAGATTTGTACTTTTCTTCATATAATCTAAGCCTTTAGCCAGTTTTGCATTGAAACTCTCCGTGAGCTTTGTAGCTAGTTCCCTTGCTTCTTCATCTCTATTAAAAGCTGGTATTGAGCCAACTTCAGGTGCATTTGCAACAACTACATGCTTAACACCATGTTCATTTAGAACCTTAAGTGCATTACATATTTCACTCACTGCTTGTTCCAACACTTCTTCCGCTTTAGTATCGTCATAAGCAGTGGCAACCATAACATCATTTCCGCCGATTATGATGCAAAATAAATCTTCTTTACCTATATCTGGATGATGTTTAATTACCGCATCTAGCTGGTTAGCTAAACGAAATTTATTGAAGAAATAAGAAAAAATAGGGTCAAAAATTTCAGATGCTGTTGCATATGAAACTGCGTAATTCTGACCTTGCTGTTCGTGGCATCTCCCAAAAAATGAATAACTCCACCCAGGTTTAAATTCATCTAAATCTAAATATTTTGCTATATATTCAACAGCAGTAGGGCCATTGCTAAAAGATCTTCCTTGATAAAAAGGATCATCAAATTTTACGCTTTTTGCAAAGGATAAATTATTTAAAATTCCAATGATTGCGCCATTATCGGATAAGCTATCACCCAGAACATAAAAATTTCTATACTTTGAATTAGAATTGTCATTTTTGTTTGTCATAATATTTACCGTAGATTAGCATGTTGTTTCATTAGATTCATAGAAAAAGAAAAATAGCGGTGAAATTATACAACTTTGGCCTAACTTGCTCTCCACTTTTTCCGGGCAAAATCAGCTTCTTCTTAACTTGACACGTATACTTAAAAGAACCCTCTAAGTTTTCTAGCACGGCTTGGATGTTTCAACTTGCGCAGTGCTTTTGCCTCTATTTGCCTAATTCTCTCACGTGTTACATTAAAAATTTTTCCTACTTCTTCTAAGGTATGTTCCTTCCCATCTTTACCAAGGCCAAAACGCATTCTTAAAATTCTTTCTTCCTTTGGTGTTAAAGTTGCAAGAACATTGGTTGTAATGCCACGCAAGTCAGCAAGTATTGCAGCATCCTCTGGCCTGGAGACTCGCTTGTCTTCTATACAATCACCAAAGGTACTACTATCATCTTTTCCTGTTGGAGCTTCAAGACTTACTGGATCCCTTGCTATTTTCATAACTTTGCGTATTCTTTCCAGTGGCATTGTCAGTTCTACACTCAATTCCTCTAACGTCGGCTCTCTTCCCATCTCATGAGTCATCTTTCTTAATGCTCTGTTGATTTTACTGATAATTTCCACCATATGAACTGGTATTCTAACTACTTTAGACTGCTCAGGTATTGCTCTAGTGATTGATTGTCTTACCCACCAAGTGCCATAAGTTGAAAATTTATATCCACGTTTGTAATCAAACTTATCCACGGCCTTCATAAGACCAATATTGCCTTCTTGTATCAAATCAAGCAGATCAAGGCCTCTTTTTGAATACTTCTTAGCAATGGAAACTACTAGCCTTAAGTTAGCCTTAATCATTTCTTGCTTTGCTTCAGAGACTTCTCGTTCGTGTTTTTGTATTCTCTTGATTAGCTCCTTAAATTCTTGTACGTTATCTTCCTGTATATGCTGCTTAATACCGTTCAAGGTACTAGCTATATGTTCAGAGTTATCGTCTATAAACCTTAAAAATTTGTTTTTTAATTCACCTGTAAAGGAGGACTGATTTTCATTGATCTTTAAAAGACTTATCTTTTTCAATTCGTGCTTTAAAAGCACGTCATCATAAACTTTATAGAAACTTTCTCTATCGATATCGTATTTTCTAGCCTCAGCAATAAGATTAGCCTCTTCAAGCGTAATGGATCTATTTATCTTATAAAGTTCTTGTGTAATTCTGGCAACAGCAGCATCACTTAACTTAATTTGTAATGCTATAGACCATATTTGATTATACAAATTTTCTAGCTCATTAGAGAAATTTTTAGAATTTTTTCTTAATATCAACGCTTCATTTGTTAAAGTAATTATCTCATCCAATGCAACTATGACCTTTGGCAATAAGTCACTTTCCATTTCAAGAATAGAAACATTTAAATTGACTGAACTTATATCTTCATTATTACCGTCTTTCTCATCATCACTTTTTTTACTATCTTTCTCATCATCACTACAGTACTCAGCATCTTCAGAAACATCCTCAGAATCCTCAACATCTTCAGCACTTTCTTCACTCTCTTCACTTTCTTCTTTGGGTACCACATTAAAATCAGAGTTATAAATTGCATCCAGATCTATAATTTCTCTCAGTAAGAGAGCTCCATTACTTAAATCATCACGCCATACTTTTATCACCTTTAATGTTACTGATGTTTCAATTATTGCACGTAACATGTTATGCTTTTCAGATTCAATTTTTTTTGCTATCTCGATTTCATCTGCCCTTGATAAAAGCTTTACGGAGCTCATGTCTTGTAAATAAATCCTCACTGGATCATCATTTTGTACTAAAGTTGCAGTAACATTTGGCGATGTGTCATCATCATCAAGTTTACTATCATCACTGTTGGAAGGAATATCTTCTTCATCTTCGCTACTTTCAAGCACATTAATTCCGGAATCCTGCAATAAAGATATAGCATCATCTATAAAGTCAGACGAAAAATTTTCATCTGATAATTTATCATTTATATCATCAAAGGTGATAAAACCACCCTTTTTTATACTCTTAGTTACCAGATCTTTGATAATTCTTTTCTTATCTTCTGCATCATTAATAGTTGACATCATTACCTTTATAGTTTATAATTTTATTTCTTATTAACAAACAAACTTACAACGAGCAAGTCTATAATTTTACTTTTAACTTGTGGCTATTTGTTACTTCATATAGTTTAAGATACTGTTAATTTATGTACACTTGTCTTAATCAATTGTTCCATACTTTTCTTCCATTTTTACTGCTATGGATAATCCAACTGAAAATGTTGCAATTCCAACCACTATAGCAGTAAGCATTAAAACATGGGGTATAGGATTGCTATATGAATAAAAATTTGAAACCAATATAGGAGGCAAGGAACTTTTTATATATCCTAGAGATATGTAAAATAACAAAACAGATGCTTGGAAGACGCTTACCCCTATCATTTTCTTGATTAAATTTTTATCGTTTATAATAATATATAAACCTAGCACCATTAATACAATAATAATCGTATAATTATATAAAGTCATTGTTTTTTCCTACGAGCAAAATTTATATATATAATTAACATAGAGGAGCAGACAGTAAATGCTACACCTAATTCCACCAAAAAAATACCTAATTTTTGACCGGTTCTATTATTGGTTAACAAGATATCATAAGATAAAAAATTTTGGCCAAGTAAAGTTGTTGCAACGCCCGTTCCTCCATAAATTAAAATACCTAACACGTTAGTCAATCTAATCACAGAATAAGGTATTGCTTTTAGAGTTGTAGATACACCAAATAGCATTGAATATAATATTATCCCGGAGGCAATAATTATTCCTGCTTGAAAACCTCCACCCGGAGTGTAATCACCGTGAAATTGTATGTATAAACCAAATAAAATGATAAAAGGTATCATCAAAAATGTTACTGCATTTAATATCGGATCTTTAATCATTTTCTTTTTCTTCTTTTAATATCAACGTTATACAAAGCGCAGCAGTAAAAACTACTATAGTTTCTCCAAACGTGTCATAACCACGAAAGCTTGCCAAAATAGCTGTCACTATATTAGGAATACCGGTAGCTTTTTCGGTATTTTCCACATAATAAGGAGCAACATGCAAGTGGATCGGAGCATTGTGGCTGCCAAAATCTGGCAATTGAATCATAAAATATGACAAACATACAGCCAGAAATAACATAAAAAAAAGCGTTATAGGGTTATGAGATAGATTTACTTTATGATTCTTTATCAAGGAGAGTGCTGCAAATGTAAAAACTGTACTGAGCCCCGCACCAACAGAAGCTTCAGTAATTGCAACATCAGGTGCATTCATAATTAAGTATATAAGCGCAATCAGTGAACTAAATACACACATTAGAACAGCACTTACGACTAAATGTCGCGAGAAAACTATAAAAACCGTAACTGTTAGTAACAACAAAAGTAACACTACATTTAATATTTCTAACACCTTAGCCTTCTTTAACAGTTTTTTTCTTAACTTTATAATGAGTGCGCGCTAAAATATAGCTATTAGTTGAGTTAGCTACCCATATTATAAAAATTAATAATACTATTTTAACAGTATTGATTGAAAATCCATTCTGCAAAGCAAAACCAATTAACAATAACGTTGCACCGCTAGAATCTGTAATACCTGCTGCATGTAACCTAGTATAGAAATCAGGAAATCTGATCACCCCTATATTTGAAATAATTATCAAACAAATACCTAAAAATATGAAAATGGATCCTATCATAAATTATCAAAACAACATTAATCTCATTAGTGCTATAGTTGATATAAAGCTAACGCTAGCATACAACAATGCTATATCAATTAAAAAAAAATTATTCAGAATGATTGATATTGCTGTTATAAGTACAACTACTTGCGTTGAGAAATTATTGAACGCTAAAACCTTATTGTACACATCATTTGACTTAGACACTATGCAACACAACATTACACTCATACAGAACAACAGTGTATAGATAGCAATGCAAATCATTTAAAGACTATGTAACTTCAGTAGATTTCTAAACGGATACTTCTTCATCGCCATCTTGATCATTTATTTCATCATCTATTTCACCATCCACTTCATAATCTTGGCTTTCTTGACTTACATCAAGATCTGTGTTATCAGAAAAATTTAATAAATTCGCTAGCTTACTTGTATTACTGCTGTAAACATTATTCATATTTCCTTTCATGTATTCCTTGCATCTACCTACCAAAAGGCTAAACAGCTCATGAGTATCCACCTGTTTTCCTGCTATTTCATGTAAGGAAACTATGGTATTTTTATGACCTTTAAACTTAGCTGCTTGAATTGGATTACTTGCCCCTGTATTTAAATCATGTGTTCTTTGACTTGCCAACAGAACCAATTTGAAACGGTTACTTACCCGTTCTATACACTTTTCTACAATAGACTCAGCCATAAGATACTACCTTAATAAATTTTATACTATATCACAAAAAACAAGTTGTCAACTTTGTATCTATTGCGATTCAACTTCATGTTTTACTTTTTCTGCCTCAGATTTTATTTCTTGGCTTTCTGTCATCGTGATTGTTATCTCATGATCAAGTTTTTTTAGAAATCCTAACAATCGCTCTAAAGAAAAACCATCTATTTTACCATTTTTAATTTGCGATACCTTTGGCTGATCAATACCAAGTTTCTCAGCTGCAAAAGCCTGAGTCCAAGCATTTTTTTCTATAATTTTATTTATTATATAAAGCAACTTTGTTTTTATTCCTGCACTGTCTAAGTTATTTAACGATATTATTTCCATAATTCTTACACTCACATATCAATTAACTTTATTAAATATTATAACATAATATTTAATATACCAAGATATTAATATCATGTAACTTGTCAATAATTATATGATATCAATATTTAAAACTTTAAGTTGATTATATATTAATATTTTTATCAAATTTCTAGTAATTTTAAATTACCATTTTACCATCAGTCTATCTGAAAAAACCATTTATAGAAAGAACAAGCTAAGATTACAAAGCTTGAAATACAAAAATAATTATTTTATAAATTTATCTTACATAAGAAGTTTATATCTCTATATCTTAACATAGATATTTATTTAAATTTTTAAAATTTCTATTTTAACAAGAATTCTATATATTATATTTATAATATAACTTAAATATTTGTTGCTTTTTAGCTGGAACATTATTTAGTTAGTAAGTAAAATTGTGTTGAATATGACAAAAATAAAAAAAGATGTTGCTGTTATTATGGGAAGTGAGTCAGATTACACCACTATGGTCCATACTGTTGATATGTTAAAAGCATTAGAAGTTTCACATGATATATTCATAATATCTGCACATAGAACACCAGAAAGGCTCTTCAATTTTGCTAAATCTGCACAAGAAGAAGGTTTTAAGGTTATTATAGCTGGTGCAGGAGGTGCAGCTCATTTACCTGGTATGGTTGCGTCACTAACTTGTTTACCAGTTATCGGCGTTCCTGTGCATAGTAAACAATTAAATGGGCTGGACAGTCTACTCTCTATAGTTCAAATGCCAAAGGGTGTTCCAGTTGCAACCATGTCTATAGGAGAAAATGGAGCATATAATGCTGCCATTACTGCCGTATCTATATTGTCAATTTCCAACAGTGAAATTGCAGGTAGGTTAAAAAAGTGGAGAGAGAAACAGACCAAAGAAGTAAAAGAAAAACCAGTTTCATAATAAATCTATGGCAATAACTCTTTTAGACACAAAAACCATAAACCGTATAGCAGCGGGGGAGGTGATAGAAAGGCCAGCAAGTGTAGTAAAGGAATTAGTGGAAAATGCAATAGATGCTGGAAGTTTAGAAATAGAGATCAAAATAGAAAGTGGTGGGCGTAACCTTATTATTGTGACAGATGATGGTAACGGAGTAGAAAAAAACGATTTAGAACTTGCGTTTATGCGCCATGCTACTTCAAAATTGAGCGATAGTGAATTAATAGAAATCAAGCATCTTGGCTTTAGAGGAGAAGCTCTGCCTTCAATAGCAGCAGTAAGTAGGATAAAATTATCGTCTAAGGCAAGAGAAGCAAATGAAGCATGGTCTATAAGTTATGAGGGTGGAGAGAAAATAGGGGAGCTAACTCCTTACCCTTTATCACAAGGGACACATATTGAAGTACGAGATTTGTTTTTCGCTACCCCAAATAGACTAAAATTTCTAAAAACCGAAAGAGCAGAAACTCAAAGCATTGTTGATATTGTAAACAACCTAGCAATGATTAACTATCATATAGGGTTTACTCTCACTTCAGGTAATAAAAAGCTCTTAAAATACGCTAAGCAGACTTCGTTATTTCATAGATTGTGTGAAGTAGAAGAAGAATTTCAGGGCAATTCTTTGGAGATCAATGAAGAAGAAGACGACATTAAACTTACGGGACACATCTGTAAGCCGACCGTCAATCGTGGTAAGTCCACTCAGATCTATACGTTTGTTAATGGAAGGCCAATCAAAGATAATCTACTTATTGGCGCAGTTAGGTATGCATATCATGATTTTATTCCAAGCGATAGGTATCCTTTTGCAGCGTTACATTTAGAGATACCTTATGATCAAGTAGATGTAAATGTGCATCCAAATAAGTCAGAAGTAAGGTTTCAGAATAAGAAGCTCATATATGAGATAGTGACAAGAGGATTAATTAAAGCGTTGTCAAGAAGGATAGGCACCTTTCCAGCGCATGACCAGAAAATGGATTCAACATTGCCGGATCCTTTTGATAAACCTAATGTTCAAAAAGAATTTTATGAAAAAAGACCAAGTCCTTTTAAAAATCAACTAATAAAAGAATTTGCTTCTCCAAATGAAAAAGCAAAAGGCTTATCAGAACAGTCAAAATCGTTTGATTATACCGGCATACAGAAATTTCCATCACAAGCGGAGACTATGGTTCTGGAAAAAAAGGTGTTAGAGCAAGTTGATTTGATAGAGAGCCACCCGCTCGGGTTTGCACGCTGTCAGGTCTATAATACTTATATTATTGCAGAGGTAAGGGACAAATTGATTATAGTCGATCAGCATGCAGCCCATGAAAGACTAGTATATGAATGCTTAAAACAAAAATCAAGTATAAAAAGACAAAAACTGCTTCTTCCTGAAACGGTTGAAATTAAAGATCAGGCTGGAATGGAGATGATTGAAATCTATAAAGATAAGTTATTTGAAATGGGTTTTGATATTGAAATCAAATCAGAGAATAAAGTGATAGTAAAAGAAATCCCTGCAATCTTGGGCACAATAGATGTGAAAGAGATGCTAATTAACATAATTGATAGATTAACGGAAATAGAAGATACATTGCCAGTAGAAGATAAAGTGAACAAAATATTGGCCACTATCGCTTGTCATGGATCAATTAGAGCGGGTAGAAAAATGAGGTTAGATGAAATGAATGAGCTGCTGAGACAAATGGAAAAAACCCCATATTCCGGGCAATGCAACCACGGAAGACCAACTTATATAGAAATGAAACTCAGTGATATTGAAAAACTTTTTGAGCGTAGGTAATGAGGTTGCCATAAATATGTAAGTGCTCCTTTCTCGTCATCCAAGTAGCTCATAGAAACGAAAAAACTTCCTTGACAAACTCCGTCAGCCCCTTTATCATGAAACTGAAGCTATTTATTTATCTTCGCAATCTGTGCAGGTTAATGACAAAAAACTTAGGGTATTTGGCGTCTCATGTTTAATTTTTCGCACTACGTGCATCGCATGTCTTTAAAAATTTCTGGGTTTTTACCTATATAAGCCGAAACGCGCTTACAAAGCGTTTAAGACAGCAAAAAACGTCAAATTGACAAGGGAGAATTTGAATACTAGCTACCCTAGGGTTTCTTTGCCTTTTTTCCTGCTTGGTAAATTTCTTAAACACTTGCGGTGTAGGTTAGTTGCAAGTTAAAAGCAGCTAAATCGCTCTTAATCAAGCGTTTTAGAATAAAAAAAACGCCGATATTTTAGTACATGGTAAATAGCCAACCACCACGGGGCTTCTTTTGCCTTTTTTTTCGCTTAGTAAATTTCTTAATGTTTATAGCTAAACGACAACCGTCATCCCGCTACGTGTTAGCGGGATCTATGTTAAGGTATGACAGTTAAGTAGGGGATCTATGTTAAGAGATACCGCGAATGAATCGCGGTATGACGGTTTGCGGCGGCATAGTAATTCGTCATCCCGCTACGTGTTAGCGGGATCTCTTGTTAGCGCCGCGGCGGTATGACGTCTCGCTTGCAACCTATAGCTTTGTCATTCCAGTGCTCCTTTTTTTGTCATCCCAGTGCCTTGACTATTTGGATCCAGAAAACTTAGCTTCGAGTCAAGTAGGCTGCAAATAAAAACTGGATTCCAGCGTCACGCGCTGGAATGACAACCTGACAATCGTCATCCCGCTACGTGTTAGCGGGATCTATGTTAAGAGATACCGCGGCGGTATGACGTATAGAAACTAAAAAAGTTCTTTTTTAAAAAACTTAAGTTATACTTATAAGTATTTGATACTTTTTATAGTGATTATGTCGAGTTTAAGCTGCCTTTATGGTGATAATGCAGAATTTGTGGAAGAAATGTATAGCCGTTATTTGCAGGGTGATAAATCAATCGGGGAGGATTGGTATAGAATTTTTTCAAGCAATTTAGAAGTTAATAAAGCGGAGACCTGCGGTGCACAACATGTAACTAAGGTGGATGATTCAGTTTCTAGTTTAGCAAATTTTTTCAGATCTTACGGTCATTTTTTTGCGGATCTTAATCCGTTATTACCCAATGTGAATAAGGAAGTAGATTATCAGAAATATTCGAATCTATATCCGGCAAGTGACGCTGGAATCTATAGAGATATTTACTGCAAGAACATCGGTTTTGAATTTATGCATATCTCCTCTTATGAGGAGAGGATGTGGCTGCAGGAAAAGATCGAAAATCAAACCTATACGCTGAGTTCACAAGATAAAAAGGAAATACTGAGGCACTTGATCGAATCTGAGATGTTCGAGCAATTTCTCCATATGAAATTTCCTGGATATAAACGCTTTTCTATTGAAGGTGGAGAATCAGCTATCGTTGCAATTGAAAAAATCATTAGTGATTCTACGGTTTTTGGTATTGAAGAAATAGTTCTTGGCATGGCTCACCGCGGACGACTCAATGTTCTAACCAAAGTGATGGGGAAAGAATATGCGGCAATGCTGTCTGAATTTCAAGGCAATCTTGCATACCCAAGTGGTCTTGAGGTGTCCGGTGATGTTAAATATCACCTTGGTTACTCTTCTGATCGAGCACTTTCAGGTGGCAAAAAAATACATTTAAGTTTATGCCCTAATCCATCTCACCTTGAAGCGGTAAATCCGGTTTTGGCTGGAAGAATAAGAGCAAAACAGAATATAAGATCTGTGCTTGGCATATCAATTCATGGTGATGCGGCTTTCATCGGTCAAGGAGTGGTTGCTGAAACTTTAACCTTAAGCAATATTGAAGGCTATAAAGTGGATGGCATTGTGCACATTGTCATTAATAACCAAGTTGGTTTTACTGCTAACCCATGTTGCGCACGATCCTCTTTTTATTGCACTGATATAGCAAAATCAATAGAAGCTCCAGTGTTTCACGTCAATGGAGATAACCCGGAAGCTGTGAGTTTTGCTACAAGTCTGGCGATGGAATATAGGCAGAAATTTAAAAAGGACGTAGTAATTGACATAATGTGCTACCGCAAATATGGCCATAATGAAGGTGATGAACCGAATTTCACTCAGCCACTTATGTATAAGGTGATATCAAAGCATAAAACTCCTGGAACATTGTATGAAGAAAAATTGACTGCAGAGAAAGTATTAGATGGCGATGAAGTAAATAAATTGCGCAGTGAATTCAGGGCAAAATTAGATAAAAGTCTTGCTGAATCAGCGGCTTACACTCCAAAAAAAGCTGACTGGTTCGGTGGAGTGTGGTCAAAATTAAGAAGAGCAAAGCTGAACGATTTGAGCGAATACTACACGGATTCTGGTGTTCCGCCAGATGAGCTGAAAAAATTAGGTGTGCGTATAAATAGCAATATCCCAAGTAACTTTAACATTAACAATAAGGTTAGAAAAATACTCGATGGCAGAATAGACAGCATAAATTTTGGTAGTAATATAGACTGGGCAACTGCCGAAAGTCTTGCGTTTGCATCACTGCTCACAGAAAGAATAGGAGTGCGTTTATCAGGACAAGACTCTGGTCGTGGAACTTTCTCGCACCGTCATTCAAGGCTTGTTGATCAGGTAACAGAAGAAGCATTTATTCCGCTAAACAATATAAATGAAAAGCAAGCTCACTTTGAGGTCATAGATAGCGCACTATCTGAGTATGCTGTAATGGGCTTTGAATATGGATATAGTCTTGATTCTCCGTATTCACTGGTGCTCTGGGAAGGACAATTTGGTGATTTTGCAAACGGTGCGCAAATTATGATCGACCAGTTTATCGCATCTGCAGAAACAAAGTGGTTGCGATCAAGCGGTCTAGTTTTATTGCTGCCTCATGGTTATGAAGGACAGGGATCTGAGCATAGCTCCGCACGTATAGAGAGATTTTTGCAACTCTGCGCAGAGGATAATATGCAGGTAGTTAATTGTTCCACTCCGGCGAATTACTTCCATGTCTTACGCAGACAAATGCATAGAGACTTTCGTAAGCCTCTGGTAGTGTTTACACCTAAATCGCTACTGCGCCACAAAAGAGCAGTATCTAACCTATCTGATTTTGAAGGAAAATTCCTCACAGTAATTCCAGAATGTAGAACAGGTTTAGTTTCGAATGATAAAATACGTAAAGTTGTAATATGCAGTGGTAAAGTTTATTACGACATATGTGAAGCACAAAAAATAAACGATATAGCAGTAATACGTTTGGAGCAATTCTATCCTTTTCCTGCAGATAAACTAAGTAATGAACTTGAAAAGTACAAAAACGCTGAAATTATATGGTGTCAAGAAGAACCAAAAAATATGGGAGGATGGTTTTTTGTCAACCCATTGATAGAAGAAGTGTTATCTAATCTCGATATCCAAGCAAAAAGACCTAAGTGTATCGCAAGACCTGCTGCTGCATCTCCTGCATGTGGTTATGTTAGTGTTCACACTCAGCAGCAGGAGGAGATTTTAAAGCAGGTTATGCAGGGGATCTAGCACAATTGTGCAAATATTGAAGCGAAAGCTGGCAAGCGAACATTGTTCATCAGATCTTGACGCTGGGCACTGCAGCCAGGCGCAATAGAAAACGCATTACACCAATAAAGCCCTTTTGGTACTCAAGCAAATATAAAAGATTTTTATTCTATTAAAAAAAATTTAATTTTTATTAAAATTTTCATTTATTTTTATTTAAAAAGTAAACATTATTAATATTTACTTTAATTAATATAGGATATATATGAATACAAAAATATTTGAGATGTTAATAAGGAGAACTGGTCTACGCAGAGATAGCAAAGCTGAGATCATACAGTTAAATAGAAATGAAAAAGCTTTTGTAGATGAGGATAAAGAATCTATCGAATTAGCTGAGGCCATTTTTGAAGAGAATAATATGTTTCGTTTCCGCAAATCAGGTCCTGCTATGGATTACATTTTGCACAAATTAATAAATGATAGGAAGCTTTTCGAGGAAATGAAAGATAGAGGTACAAGTATAATACGTCTTTTTTCTTTGTTATCAATGTATCATGGTCTTCCCAAGTGCTGTGTTGTGAGAAGAAGAGGGCGTATTACTGAGTGTGGAATATTTGCTTATGCTGACAACTGTTTAGAACTAGTACCTTTAGAGGACTTTATACTTATTGAACCTTCCTCGTACCTCGAGTACATTGTGTTTGACAATGAGAATATCAGAAATAGGTTAGCTGAAGACTTAACTGAAGATAAAACAAAATTAGATATCTTTTTGAATGGAATTTTAGCAACAAAGAATTCGGATTTAGTATTATCTTGTATTAACAAGATAGAGGTTCTTAATGAGGGAGATAGATATTTTGTTAATCTCTTACAGAAAAACAACATGCTAGACTACATCTTAAACAAAGATGATACAACACTTGCAAAATCAACTCTAAAGGAGTTGTTGAAGCTTTCTATTTTGCAGGAAGAAAAAAGCACTGAGTTAGAATCTCCCCAAGCTTCAAGTGTAAATGTTAGCAAAGCTCAGCAACATTGTAGTATATAGCTGGTGATAAAGTTTAAAATAATTGCATATACTGAGGCTCATTTAGGTATAGAGCCTCAGTGGTGCTTAATTTTTCAATTTATGGTAGACTAGTAGCCCTACTATGATGTGGATCTATGCTCGCTTATAACTAAAATTTCACTTCCACCAAGGGGATATTATTCCAGCTATTGCTTCCATAGTCATCAATCGAAGCGTTTAAGTAATCTGTATCAAAGCGTACGGGCACATCAAATTCGAAGCTCGCAGTGATTATTGCATCTTTTACTGGCGGTTTCATGAATGTTATTTCTCCCGTTGAATAATTTACTGAATATTCACTCTCTTCTTTACCATTTAAATAAATCTTTACTGTCCCATGTACTGGCTTTTTGATCATACGTATATGCTTATCTTCCCCACTTACATAAGTTTTGATTAGCTGAAAAGTCGTTTTTTTGTTATCTCCTATACCAATCTCTTGGTTGATGGCTATAAAATCCGACCAATCCTTAAAACGAAACCCTATTGCTTTACCTTTTCGTGCATGAAAAAATGTTATTAGTTCTAGTAGCTGCTCGTTTGATCTGACCCCGTAAGCTATGTTGTATCTAGTGCGTGCATGAGACCAATTGATGTTGCGCTGTTCACAACCATTGTGAGTTGTTACAACGTCAGTGGAAAATTCCGGTCCTCCAGTGGAACCATAAGATATATTTTCTGGAAATCTAATTTCTGTGAATGACATATGTCCTCCTGTGAAAGTAAAATAGTTTGGTTGAAGAAAATGTTGTAATTTGAAAGCGTTTCACATAGCAAATGACGCTATGGAAAGTGGATGAGACCACTGAGTTAAACTGCTGTCATACCCACAATTACTATACTCAGGCTCATTTGAGTTGTCAAGCAAAAAAAATAAAATTTTATGGCAAATTGAAACTAGCCTTGCTTGCGACTTAATTCATCTACTTTTTTGCGTAGTACATTCAAATCAGTTGCTCCTACGAACAGGCTATCTCCAATTATTAAAAAAGGTGTACCACCTACTCCCAAATCTCTTACTAGAAGCCTACTGTTGTTTATCATTTGCTCAATTTTGTCTGCATTATTTTTCATGGAACTATTAAAATCATCCTCATCAATCCCTATGCTTTTCACTATATCCAATATGCTTTCGTCTGAAAATTCTCCTTTGTGACTTAAAGCAGCATGGTGAAAATCGAAATATTTTTCTTTATCGAGAAAATAGACAGCTAAAGCACTTTTTGCTGCCTTTAAAGAAGCGTTACCAAGTATTGGAGCATCCCTAAAGATATACTTAATTTTGCCGTCGTTAATTAACTGCTTTATATCATTCTTTATAGCTTTGCAATGTCCACAAGAATAGTCAAGGAAGCCTACAGCTATAACACTACTATTTTCATTTCCTGAGTAAGGATAAGCGGAGTCGAATATTTCATTTTTGTACTGTAAAATTTTACCTTTGGTCGCGTTATCTCGAGCAGCGTAACTACTTTTAATCGACTCCTCTTTGAGAGTTTTTACGATCTTATCAAAATTTCTGCTTATATAATTATCTAATTTCTCACCTATATAATCATCGTTTAGCATTTGGCTGCGATTTGAAAGCCAATTGTTTATTATCGGCAAGCTTGCTATTGCTATTATTAAAATTAATAAAAACGATATTCTAGACATACAATTTATTTAAAAACCTACAACATAAAACTTTTAGTACACATTTATCTGTATATTAAAAGAAGCATCTAATGTTAATATATAAAAACATTTATATCAAGTGTATTTTATAGTCAGTTTTGCTTCAAATGCAAACTTTAACAATAAAAACTAAGCGCAAAACTAATCAGAAAGTTTAAGATGCAAACAGCAAAAGCGCACGGAGCATAGATTTAAGTTGTTTCCGCTGTGTATAATTTTCCGCGGAATAAACATATGAGTGAACCAATAATTGGCAGAGAAAAAGAAATAGCTATTCTACAAGACAAACTTCTTTCTCAATCAGCCGAATTTATTGCTGTTTATGGTCGGCGTCGTGTAAATGTTGTATTATCTGCATTTTATCAGCATAATATAGAAGTAATGTAATGCAGATATTATGCCGATGCCAAATTATACGATTACTTCTAAAATTGCTAATTGCCTTATGAAGATTGAAGCAGCAAAAGAAAAAGTGTTACATTTGCCACTCACTGTATCGATGCTCTCGTCCCTTCGTGAAACTGCACGGCTTTATACCACACACTATTCTACTATGATTGAAGGAAATCGACTTGAACCTAAACAGATTGAAGAGGTTTTAAGTGGTAAAAGCCACTTTCCAAAATATAGGAGAGATGAAAATGAGGTTAAAGGATATTATGCAGCTTTAACTCAAGTTGAACAATGGGCAGCAAGGAGAATACCCATTACTGAGAAAGCTGTTCAAACACTACATGCTCTAGTAATAGCAAGTGGAAAATCTAAAATAAAATCAACACCTTATCGTGATGGTCAAAATGTTATCCGCGATAGTCTTACACGTGCAATAATTTATATGCCACCTGAAGCAAAGGATGTACCAAAGCTCATGAGCAGTATGATTGATTGGATTCGTAACAGTGAGCAAGTGCCTTGCCCAATTATTGCAGGTATTGCGCATTATCAATTTGTAACAATTCACCCTTACTATGACGGTAATGGTCGTACTGCAAGATTGTTGACTACATTAATTTTACACCTTGGTGGGTATGACCTAAAAGGACTTTATTCATTGGAAGAATATTATGCTAAGAATCTAGGAGCGTATTATGAAGCAATCAGTATAGGTCCATCGCACAACTATTACATGGGACGAGCTGAAACTAAGTGGGTGGAGTATTTCGTAGAAGGTATGGCAAATTCATTTGAGAACGTTTTACAACGTATAAATAAAGAAGAATACCACGCTGATCAGACTGATCTTATACGTAAGCTTGATCCTAAACAACGCAAAGCTCTTGAGCTCTTCCAGGAGTTTTCCGCTATTACAGCTAGTCAGGTTGGCGAACTATTTAATTTTAAGCCTCGTACCAGTGCGCAACTTTGTAAAAAGTGGGTGGAAATGGGGTTTATCAAGATTGTAGATTTTTCCAATAGAGGAAGGAAATACAAACTTAGTAAGCAATATGAAGATTTGATCTCAAATTAACTGAAAGCTCGCTAGACAGTGCATAGATCAAATTTCAATAAAGTGCTTGAAAACTAGATATAAACTTAAAATTTTAAAAACTGGAATATGTACAACAACTTACGCGACTTCATCAAAGCCTTAGAAGAAAAAAAAGATCTGATTAGGATTAAGGAGGAAGTTTCAACAGTTCTTGAAATGACAGAAATTCACCGTAGGGTTTTGTCAAACAAAGGGCCAGCGATCATTTTTGAAAATGTTGTCACAGAAAATGGTAAAAATTCGATTCCTGTTTTGGTGAATTTATTTGGTACTATTAAGAGGATTGCATTGGGGTTGAACATAAACCCTGATGAACTAAGAGATCTTGGTAAACTTTTAGCATTTTTGCAATCACCTGAGCCGCCAAAAAACTTTAAGGATGCTATAAAAATGTTTCCTTTGTTGAAAGTTGTGTTATCGATGCGAAGTAAAATAGTGAGCAAGGCTCCATGTCAAGAGGTAGTGCTAACCGGAGATGAAGTGGACCTAAGTCTACTGCCCATTCAAACATGCTGGCCAAATGAACCTGCACCACTTATCACCTGGCCAATTGTGGTAACGAAAGGACCCACGAAAGAAAAGCAAGATAATTTTAATCTTGGAATATATCGTATGCAGGTTATAGATAAAAAAACAACACTAATGCGTTGGCTTGCACACAGGGGTGGCGCAACTCACCATAAGCGTTGGAAGGAAGAAGGCAGAAATATGAAATTTCCTGCTGCTGCTGTGATCGGTAGTGATCCTGCAACGATTATTGCTGCGGTAACTCCAGTGCCAGAAACATTGTCA
Source organism: Wolbachia endosymbiont (group A) of Therophilus tumidulus (assembly GCF_964277345.1). NCBI lineage: Bacteria > Pseudomonadati > Pseudomonadota > Alphaproteobacteria > Rickettsiales > Anaplasmataceae > Wolbachia > Wolbachia endosymbiont (group A) of Therophilus tumidulus. Next base: position 215,417 of record NZ_OZ195515.1, read on the forward strand.
GAATACCAATTTGCTGGACTGCTGCGAAAGAAGCCGCTTGAACTTGTAAATTGTAAGACTATTCCACTTCAAGTGCCAGCTCACGCGGAAATCATTCTGGAAGGCTATGTGAGTTTGGATAGATATCAAGATGAGGGACCATATGGAGACCACACTGGCTACTATAATTCTGTTGAGCAATTTCCAGAATTTAATATTACTGCAATTACTATGCGTAAAAACCCGATATATCTTAGCACTTTCACTGGCAAGCCACCTGATGAACCATCGATTCTTGGTGAAGCACTCAATGAAATTTTTGTGCCCATTCTTATCAATCAATTTCCAGAGATAGTGGACTTTTATCTGCCACCGGAAGGTTGCTCATATAGAATAGCGATAGTGTCGATAAAAAAATCCTATCCAGGGCAGGCAAAAAGAATTGTTATGGGCATACTTTCTTTTCTAAAGCAGTTTTTATACACGAAGTTTATTATCGTTGTTGATAATGATATAAATGTACGTGATTGGAAGGAAGTAATGTGGGCAATGTCAACGAGGATGGACCCTGTGCGTGATACAATCATGATAGAAAGTGTACCTATTGATTATTTAGACTTTGCTTCCCCTGAAAGTGGACTTGGAGGTAAAATGGGATTTGATGCGACAAATAAAATCCCGCCTGAAACCAAACGAGAGTGGGGAAAGAAAATTGAGATGAGTGAGGAAATAGTAAGGAAAGTCGCGGAGAAGTGGGAGGAATATATGGACTAGACTTCTTGCATAAAAGCAGAAAAAAGTTTGGCGTTTTTTATAATGCCGTAATTAGCATTAACTGATAATTGTGCGTCACAGTGCCCTTTTTTTGTCATCCTATAGCTATACCGCCGCGGTATCTCTTAGCCGCTAACAAGTAGTGGGATGACGAGCTTATCGTCATCCTGCCGCGAACCGTCATACCGCGATTCATTCGCGGTATCTCAGCCGCTAACAAGCAGCGGGATACTTAGGGATGACGGTTGTTGTTTAGCTGTAAATATTAAGAAATTTACCAAATGAAAAAAAAGGCAAAAGAAGCCCTGGGGTTATTATCCGCTTTAAAATATTGGCGTTTTTTATGTTTTAAACGCTTGACAAGCGAGATTCAGCCGCTTTTAATTGCAACTAACTTACGCTGCAAATGTTTAAGAAATTAGACTTCTTTCGAAACTAGGATAAAGCAGTAAAAATAGTAATTTTGAGGTAAGGAGAAATGAAGTATGAAATAGTGAAAGAGCTCGATAAAGGGGAGTTTCGTCGACTAACAGGAGTAAAGAGATCAACATTTAACAAAATGGTAGGGATTTTATGTGAAGAAAATAAAAAAAAGAAAGCCAAAGGAGGAAGGAAAAATAAGCTAAACGAGGAGAATATGCTGCTCATGGTATTAGAATACTTACGAGAATACCGTACATATTTTCACATAAGTCAAAGTTATGGAGTAAGTGAAAGTACGGCATATAAAACTGTAAAATGGGTAGAGGATACTCTAATACAACACCAAGATTTCGCATTGCCAGGACGAAAAGAACTCCTAAAAAGCGACGTGAAATATGAGATTTTGGTGATTGATGCAACGGAAACACCTGTAGAGAGACCAAAAAAAAGCAGAAAAGATTTTATTCAGGAAAGAAGAAAAAACATACGCTAAAAACACAAATAATTGCAGAAAAGAAGAGCAAGAAAATTATTTGTACGTCATTTTCAAACGGGAGAAAGCATGACTTTCGGCTTTTCAAGGAGTCAAAAGTGCATGTATCAGAAGGTATAAAAGTTTTAGCCGATGCTGGCTATAGAGGTTTTCAGAAAATTCACAAAAATGTCGAGTTGCCACACAGAAGGATGAAAAAGAGTCCCTTAATTAAGGAAAAAAAGGTAGAAAATCGGGAGCTAGCAAGCAAAAGAGTAGTAGTTGAGAATGTAATTGGTCTGTTAAAAAGATTCAAAATTATTGCAGACAGATACCGCAATCGGAGAAAACGTTTTGGCTTGAGATTCAATTTAATAGCAGGAATTCACAATTTTGAGCTGTCTATATGAGTTTCGAAAGAGGTCTATTTACTAAGCAGAAAAAAAGACAAAGAATCCCCGAGTTAGCTAGTCTTTTACTATCTCTGTCGAGTATTGGCATTTTTTGATGTCTTGTAACGCTTTATAAGCGCGTTCAGCTTATTTAGATAAAAATCTAGATGTAGATGAAGTTTTGTAAAGACATACAGTATCTATATACTGCAAAAAATTGAACATAAGACGCCGATACATTAAGTAATCCTTACCTTTTAATCTGCAGATTGGCGAAAGCAAATACAATAGCTTCAGTTTCATGATAAGAGGGCTGGCGAAGGGTGTCAAGCAATTTTCGTTTCTGCGAGTACCTGAGTTTATTGACTTCATTAGAGCCAAAACTCTTGAGACCTAGGTGATAATTCTATCTAAAAGGATGCCAAAAAAGAGAAGCAACCCTACGTAGGAATTATTTTTAAATATGGACATGCATTGACTGGGATCGTCAGGATTGAAATTTTTGTATTGGCGGTGAAATATGAACCCTACAGCAAGTAGAGCAATATAAAAAATGTTATTTAATGATGATAAGATACCAGCATATAGCCACGTCATAAGAGATATTAAATAAAATCTTTTCAACCAAGATTTTGTTGTATCACCAAAATATAATGCGGTAGATTTCATCCCGAGTTTTTCATCATCTTTTTTATCTTGATGGGCGTATATGGTGTCATAGCTAAGTGTCCAGAAGACGCATCCTATATAAAACAGCAAGGATTCTATACTGATCTGGTTTGTTATTGCTGCTGAGCCCATGAGCGATCCCATATTGAAGGTAAACCCTAAGAACAATTGTGGCCACCAAACATACCGCTTTAATAAAGGGTAAGTAGCTATCATACACATTGAGATTATTCCAAGTATGAGTGTAGTTTTATTAGTTAATAATAAGATTACCAGGGCAATAGACAGTAACAGTGAAAGTAAAGCTAAAGCCTGCTTTATGTTTAATGCACCACTTGCAAGTGGCCTATATTTTGTTCGTTCAACGTGCGCATCTATTTTTCTATCGAAGATATCATTGATTATGCACCCTGCGGGTCTCATTAAAAATGCACCTATAGTAAACAAAACAAGGAGAAAAAGAACCTGATACGATAGAGAAGTTGAGGCTAAAAGAATACCGCTCAAACTGGGAAATAGCACAAGCCACAAACCCGTTAAACTGTGCAACCTCATTAATGAAAAGTAACGATTGAAATGCATTAATTAAGTGTGATTATGTAATATTTTGCTTACATTAACAAAATTATCGAACGCTAAGTCAGGCTTGAAAACTAGTTCAGGTATAAATCGCAAATCAACATAACACAATATAGATTTACGTATTGACCATGCAGACTGGTTCATTTCATTAACAACAGTGTTAATATCACAATTATTCTCAGAAGGATCTCCAGTGCGTCTTTTTTCTGGATCTAAGTAGTCAGCTACTTGAATATTCAATGAAGATAACACAATATATACATCTGCTTTTTTCAAATCTTTACTTAATTTTACGTCAGATACCGCTACATTTTTATTGAACACCTTACCTTCCATTAGAATTCTTGATATTGCTCTATGCAATACCGATGCTATCTTTAGGTTTCTAATTTCCTTTTTCATATCCAGCTACTATAACACCCTTTCTTCTTGCACTAATTGATAAGCTTCCAAAATATCTCCAACTTTAATATCGACATTACCCTCTAGTGATACTCCGCATTCAAAGTTTACACCTACTTCTTTAACATCATCTTTAAATCTACGTAGTGCTTTTAACTTTCCTTCATGCACCAATTTGCCACCACGCATTACCTTAATTAAAGAATCTTTTCTTATGACTCCATCACTTACGTAACATCCAATGATATTACCAGCTTTAGATACATTAAATATTTGCCTTACAGATGCAGAACCAACACGAACCTCTCGTGTAACAGGCTTTAACATTTTAGTTAAATACATTCTCATGTCATCAATGAGCTCGTATATTATGTTATAAGTATGTATTTCTACACCTTTTTGTTTTGCCAAGTCCCTTATTTTTGAGTCCACTTTTACATTAAAAGCTAAAATTACTGCACTTGATGCTTCTGCAAGCAGCACATCTGAATCTGTTATCCCTCCTACTGCTTTGTGTAGGATATTTAATTTCACTTGATCTTTACCGAGTTTATCAATTGAACTTGATATTGCTTCAATAGAACCAGTTACATCGCACTTTAAAACTACAGATAGTTCTTCTATTTCACTGTTATTACGGCTGAATATATCTAAATTATTGTCGCCCAAATCTTCTTTCTTTTTCTTGATCAACTCTAGCCTGTATTCAACAATTTCACGCGCCTGCTTTTCAGAATTTACAACAACAAATTTATCTCCAGCATTTGGTACACCATTTAGACCAGTAATTTCAATTGGAGCGGAGGGTAGTGCTGCTTTTTCTCTTTGACCAAGGTGATTAACCATACTACGTACTTTACTGTATGTTGTACCAACTACCAATATATCACCAACCTTTAACGTTCCTTCCTCAACTATCAATGTAGCTGATATTCCTTTCGCTTTATCTATTTTGGATTCTATTACCCATCCAAGTGCTCGACAATCTTCTATTGCTTCTAGCTTCATTAATTCAGCGATTAACAAAATCGTCTCTTCTAGTTTATCTAAATTAGTTTTCTTTTTTGCTGATACTGGCACAATCATAACATCACCACCAAGCCCTTCAGGGATGAGATCATATTGAGGCAAACTATTAATTATTTTTTCTACATCACCAGGCTCAGATTTATCAATTTTATTAATAGCAACTATAATGGAAACATTTGCTGCTTTTGCATGATTTATTGCTTCAACTGTTTGTTTCATGATTCCATCGTCAGCTGCAACCACTATTACAACTATATTAGTAATATTGGCACCACATGCACGCATCGCAGTGAACGCTTCATGTCCTGGTGTATCAATAAAAGTAATTTTTTGCTTATCTTTTGTCGTTATTTGATAAGCACCTATGTGTTGAGTTATGCCACCTGACTCTCTTTCTGCAACATTAGATTCACGAAATGCATCGAGCAATGAGGTTTTACCATGATCGACGTGGCCCATAAAAGTGACGATTGGTGGTTTAAGTTTTTTAAGCAGGCTTTCTCTGCCTTCTATAAAAAATAAATCCTTTTCTTTGTTGACATCGCTCACTCGTTTGGCCGTATGATTAAATTTTTTCACTATTTCACATGCTATATCTGGATCCACCAGATCATCTACTCTATAACTCTCACCAACTTCTTCTTTGAACATTTTTAGCACACTCTTGCTATCTTCTGCCATACGAATAGATAACTCCCTGATAGTTATTTTGTCTGGTACAATAACTTCTCTTGATATATTTTTACCCTTAGTAAACTTTGACTTTCTACCTCTTATACCAAACCTTTGCTTAAATACAGGGGGTTGTTCAGTTTTTTCATCTATTGCCTGTGCAATTACCAGTTTAGAATGCTTAGAATATATATCTTTGTTGACTTTAAAAGACTTTTTATCGTTGTCCTCATGGTCAATACTATCTTCTTTTGGTTCAACTAAGTGGGTATTACTTAAAACTTGCTTATTTATTTCCTTAGATAAAGCGTCCGCTTCATTTTTCTCGTCAATCTCTTTATTGCTGTCTTCTTTTGCTGTTTTCTCTTTTTCTTCTCTCTGATTTCTTTCTTTCAGCAAAGCAGCATTCTGCACAGCATTAATGCGAAAAATTTGTTCTTTCTCTGTTAAAGAACATAATTTACTCTCGTCAAATAAATTATGTTCTTCTGCATCATGAGATTTTTTTCTTCTTTTTTTTACTACTGTAGCTCCAGTACTTGGGCTAGCTGAAGAGTTTAAATTGAGGTCTAATTTAAGCTTGCTTAAACCTTGGAGCGTTAATTTTTTATCACTGATATCTTCATTATTCATATTATTTTATTATATTAATCCAAGCTTTTTACGTGCTTCTATGATTATTGAATCTACTGTATCTTTTAGATCTTCTTTGCTATCGGATGAGGAAGAGAGTATGCTGCAAAACTCATAACTTGATAAATCTGCTATGTCCTCTAAAGTCTTAATATCATGCTTACTAAGAGCAATTTTATTGTCTATTGATAAAGTTAAATTGATTACATCATCCTCCATACCTAAACTTTTTAGCTCTTCTATTTTTCTATCATTTTCTGCTTTCAGGTACTTATTTGCTCTATTGTGAAGTTCGTTTGCAATATCTTCATTAAAGCCCTCTATTGAAGCAAGCTCTTTAATTGAAGCGCTAGATATGTCTTCTACACTTGAAAAACCTTCTGTTACCAATAGCTGACCCATAATCTCTTCTAAGTTTAAAGCTTCAGCAAATAAAGCTGAACATTGACTAAGTTCTTTACTTCGCCTTTCTGATTCTTGCTGAGTGCTTAATATCTCAATTTTCCATCCAACAAGCTCTGAAGCTAATCTTACATTCTGGCCCTTTTTTCCTATCGCTAAACTCAATTGATCTTCAGCAACTATTAACTCTATGCAATTTTCATTTTCATCAATAATAACCTTCGATACTTCTGCAGGAGTAATGGCTTTAATAACGAATTGACCCAAATCTGAGGAGTAATTTATAACGTCAATTTTTTCACCATTTAATTCGTGTATAATAGTTTTTATTCTATCTCCCTTAACTCCAACACAAGCACCTACTGGATCAATGTTCTTGTCGGGAGAGAAAACGGCAACCTTAGACCTTGAACCAGCATCTCTAGCTATACCTTTAATTGTCACTAATCCGTCAGCAATTTCTGGTATTTCTTGATTTAATAATGCCTCCAAAAAGCCTTCATGAGTCCTAGAAAGAATAATTTGACGTCCATCATCAGAGCGCTTAACAGTCTGTATGTAAGCTTTAACCTTATCACCTTCACGAAATGATTCACCACCAGTTAAATTTCGCAATGGAAGATATGCCCTAGTGCCATTTATGTCTATAATAAGATCTGAATATTCTACTTGTTTAACAATACCATACCTTATTTCTCCCACTTTATCTTTAAACTCCTCATATTGCTTTTTTGACTCTTCATCTTTAATTACTTGAGCAATCTTTTGCTGGGCAATTCTTGCTGAAGCAAGATCAGTGTTAAGAGAGAGCAATTCACTAACAGTATCTCCAACTTTTGCATCTCCTTTTATTAATTTAGCTTGTGTAAGCGTAATTGATTCACACTCAGTATTCTCTTTTTCATTTGATTCATCATCAATAACTTTTAGTTTTCTATATGAAGTAACTTTGCCTGTGTTTCTATCTATATCAACTACAATTTTACTTTTGCTACCATATTTTTGATGAGCCACTGCTTCTATAGCACTTTCTAGTGCCTTTATTACAACATCAAAATCTAAACCTTTTTGAAGTGAAAGCTCTCCTGCTGTTTTTATTACATCAAGGCTTCCAACTATGTTATTCTTGTTACTTTTCTGCTTAACACTGCTTTTACGATTAGCAATCATAATAAATAAATCCAATGTAATTAGTTATAATTATAGCTCCAACGGGCAAAGAACACTATCTTAAATGTTAAATGATTGCTAATTTAAGTCAAGTTTTTTCATGTTTTTGTATAACAAGCAACGCAGGAGTAAAGAATAAAGTTAAAACCGTTGCAGCCAATATTCCACTTGCTATGGTTGTTGAAATGTCAACCCACCACTGGCTTGATGGAGCATCATATGTGATTTGTAGCGTAAAAAAATTGATATTTAACCTGGTAATCATCGGTATTAAACCAAGAACTGTGGTTGCAACGGTAAGCAATATTGGCCTAACGCGAGAAATTGCAGCGTTTATTACACATCGCTTGATGTCATTTTTGTGTACCTTAATTTGATGATGAAAGGCATCAAGCAATAGTATGTTATTATTCACTATAATTCCTGCCAAAGCAATTATCCCCACTCCACACATAACAACTACGAAAACTTGTTGGATAAGAAAGAAAACAAAAAACACACATGTTGTGGATAAAAACACTGCTGTCATTACGATAAATGTATGGTATACATTATTAAACTGTGTCACTAATACCAATATCATTAGTGTAATCGCTAATATAAAAGCCTTTAACAAAAATGCTCCTGATTTTTGTTGATCTTCTTTGTCGCCTTTAAAATCAATTTTTACTCCCTTGTCCCAATCCTGGGCAATAGAATTCTGAATGAACTTTACTCTTTCATCAACAAGATAGCCAGTATCAACGTCAGCAGAGATTGTCACTGTGCGTAATCCATCAATCCTGTTTAGTTTGTTTACCTTTTTTTCGGGAGCATATTTTACTATGTTGCTCATAGGATACGGGCCATTAACTGTATTGATAAAAAGATTGTCTATAGTCTTCATATTGCGGTCCTTTCTGGGGAAACGGAGTACAATATCGATTTCTTCATCCGTGTTATTTGGTCTATATTTTCCAATCAATACTCCATTTGTAACCATCTTTATAAAATCGCCAATGGTTGCAACACTTACTTCAGAGCTTGTAGCCTTACTCTTATCAACACTCATATTCCACTCTATTTCAGGTGCTGATCTGCTATCTTGAATATTTATAAACCCGGATGAAGGTTGGTTCATAATTTCTAGAATTTTCTCTGCTGCTAAATTCAAACTGGATACACTTCCGCTGAGGTTAATTTGTATTGGCTTGTCAGCCGACGGTCCTGGCTTTTCCTCTTGAACATTAATTATTATTCCTTTCATGTCTTGCACACTGCTCCTTATATCATTTAGTATGTGCTTAGCTTTGCGCCTGAAGCGCCAATCCATAAGTTCTAGTTGTATTCTGGCGATAACGTTGTCTGAAAATGCTCCTGATCTAGCATAAGAAACATGAATTTCTTTTTCAATGCTCAAAATGCGTTCTTCCACTTCTTTGAGTATCAGATCTCGTTCTTTGGCTGATAAGCTTTCTTTTGCTTTAACACTGATTAAAATATTATCTGAATCCACTTTCGGAAAAAACTTTACTCCAGGACCAAAAGTAAAGTACAGCACACTAAATGAAAACAAAACGAATACAGTAGCACATACGAATTTTTTAGGATGATCCAAAACCTTCTCTAGCATGCGTACGTAAGCTCTTATTATAGGCCCAGCATTTTTTATTTCACCACTTTCTATAGCACTCATTTTTTTTATTTCTTTTTTTGAAGTTATCGAAGGCTTACCAAATATTGCACCAAGTGTTGGTATAAAAACCAAAGCCATAATGAGCGATCCAGTCAAAGTTAGGATTATTGTAATTGGTATGTACTGCATGAATTTACCAACAGTATCAGGCCAGAATAATAGAGGAAAAAACACTGCTAATTTAGTTAACGTTGATGATAGAACCGGATAAAACATATCACGAACTGAAGTGTAAAAAGCTTCTACTTTGTCCATTCCGCAGATCATCTTTCTATCGGCATATTCGCTGATCACAATTGCATCATCAACCAGCATGCCAACAGCCATAATTAAACTGAAGAGCACAACGATATTTAAGGTTATACCCATAAAGTAAAGAGCTATTATCCCAATGAGAAAGGAACCGGGTATCGAGAGTGCCACAAGAATAGCAATCCTTGTTCCCATAGAAAGCATCATTATGATCAATATTAACAACACAGCAAATATTATGCCGTTTTCCAAGTCATCAAGCACATCGCGGACGTTTTTTGACTGGTCGTTTAAGTACACCACTTTTAAATTTTCAGGTAATTGATCTTTTGCCTTATCCATTAAGTATTTTACTTGATTTACTGTGTCTATTATGTTTTTTCCGTTACGTTTTGAAATTCCTAGCACGACACTAGGTAATCCATTAATGCGAGCAAATCCTTGGTGATCCTCAAACCTAGGGTATACTTTTGCTATATCTTTGATTCTCAAAACTGCATCGCCTTGAGATCTAATAGGAATATTCATAATATCTTCTATATCTTTTAATAACCCTGATATTTTAATCGAATATTTACCGGTATCATTTTCCAGTGACCCAGCTCCCACTAGTCTGTTATTGCTTGATATAGCTTGGAATATTTCGTTTGATTGAATGTTATATTTTGTTAGAACTGTGGGCTCAACTATCACTTCCACTGTTTCTTTACGCATACCTGCCACTTCAACTTTGAGAACATTTGGCAGAGATTCTATTTCTTTCTTTAGCTTGCGTGCTATTTCAGTTAAGGCTCTTTCTGGCAAATTACCAATTAAGCCGACATTGAGTATCGGAAATAAGCTCAAGTTTATTTCATTGATTATCGGAGATTCCGCTTCAACAGGTAACTTCGATTTTATGTTTGAAAGCTTTGAACGGACATTATCGAGCACTTCTTTATTATCATACTCTGTTCCAAATTCGAGTATCATGTGAGCACCATCATTAGTTGCAAAAGCTCTCAATTCTCTTACACCTTCGATGGATCTTAGTTCATTTTCTATAGGAAGCACTAATAGCTTTTCACTATCTTGAGCAGAAATCCCAGGAAGTCCAACAAACACGCTGATTATAGGAATCTGTATACCAGGATTGCTTTCCCTTGGCATTTTTACATAAACGTATGAACCGAAGATAAAAATTACTATAAGTAATAATACCACCGCCCTGTTTCGCTCTATGAGTAAGCTCTGCATGTTGAATGTTAGCTGAATATGTGTGTTTGTACAATATTATAGTCGAGATACATTGCATATTAATTAATCCTTGTGTAGCTTTAAAACTTTATGCAAATAATTAAAATTTTCGCAAAATTGCAAGTATAAGAAAATTCCTGTATAATAATTCTAGAACAGTATTTGAGAGGTTATTATGGTGGCAATTCTAAATATAACAAAAGGCAAAAATAAAGTTATTGTGTCTGGATTAGCTGGAGCTTTATCAGCTTTAATATTTTTAACAGCAATCCACATTGCCGCAAAGATAGCCATTATCGTTTCTGCTGCTGCAGTTACTTACTTATTACTTTCGCTGATTCATAAAATAAGAACTAAAGCTGAAATTACTCGTGTTTCAGGAGATAAAGTTTCAGAAGATGAAGGTGAAGAAAAAGATACCGTAAAAGAACCAAAAAGAACTGAAACTGAGCTAGAAGAAGAATTAAAAAATAAAAGAGCAGAAGAAGAAATGAAAAATGGACTTGGTGGCCCTATAAATGCGGTTGGCAAACCAATTCATGTTGAGACTATAGATGCTGAAAATAGTAATCCTGTTGATTATACAAAAACTATGGTAGTGCCTGGCAAGATTGTTCTTGGTATGCCAGATCCAGATAATGAAACTCTTACACAAAATAGCTCTAGCTTTATAAAGAATCAGATGAAACCTCTTCCTGAGCACATGGATGTGTCTGGTAATCCACTTCCTAAGCAGCCATCGAGCGACCTTACCAATGTAGGGCTTAAGTCTAAAAGCACGCAGAAACTATCTGCTGCAGACTTGCTATTACAGTGCGAAAATGTAGATAATGATGTAAGAAAAATGTTAGAACAGCCAATTACCCAAAAGGGGTTTAACGGATTAGGATTTGATAGATAGTTGTTATATTAACCTCTTCATCTTATATTGAGGATCAGATGCAATGCCGTAGACCCTATTTGGCGGAGCAATTTTGTTCTCTATACCAAAAACTATACCTTCAATTATTGCTGTAAGTACTTTTTCAAGGTTACAGTCTGCTCCAGGAACACGGTGCTCCAGGCGGCATCTTTTGGAATCGTTGCCAAAATAGGGAATTCTTATCGCAGCAGTTCTGTTATTTACTCCCCAACTAATCGTAGTTGGAGTGTGAATATCCGGATACTGAAATCTTAAATATGAATCATCATTTGGAGCAAAAAACAACATATGTTTTTTCATCATTGCACATAATCCACCAATACTATGAATCAGATAGTCACTGTACTTTTGCTCATTGATATAAAATAAGTTACCGTTATTTGAATTCACGAGATTAACATGCACATTTAATGCACTGCCTGCTCTATCCAAATAAGGCTTTGCTTTAAAAGAAACATTCCCACCTAGTTTTTGTGCTGTTTCAGTAAGTGATTGTTTTGCTAACTCAAAATGCTTAATTAAATTGTAGGAGTTCGTATAACAACCACTTTTTATCTCATACTGATGTGTAGAATTCTCCTTCTCGCAAGAAAATTCAAGAGATGCTATTTTATTTTTGATGCTATTCAGAAATAAGTATTCTTTTTCTATTCCTTCAATGTAAAACTCTAGTTCAATACCGAATACAGCATAACAACTCAAATTACTTAATATAATCATAAATTTGCTTCAGTAAATCTATATTAGGTTAGCTATATTTATATGAATACTTTACTTATTTGCCAGTAAATTTAACATCTTATTTATACATAATGTATTACTGTTTTTAATAGCATGCTTCTAATCCTCGATACAAGCGACATTTACAAATTTTTCATTTTTTTGAAATAAAAATGATTAATTTTAATGTTTTTATACCCTTTACAACCCATCAAAAAATCACCATAATTTTTAGTATGTATTAAGTAGTATTAGCTTTTCATTTTGCAGTAAGCTATTGATTATCTTATATTTTTCTAATTATTGCTTTTTTCTTGGTGTGGTATATGAACTTAACTAGCCCTAAGGTTTCTACTATGTTTTTTGATCAGATTATTACAGTAACGGATCACAATGTTACTTGGGAAAAAATCCAAAATTGTCTTTATAATCTTTATGGAGAAGCAACATATAATAGCTGGCTGAGTTCACTAAAATTTGTCAGTAGCAGAAATGGGGAAGTTCTTTTATCCGTGTCAACAAGGTTTATAAAAGAGTGGATTACAGTTCATTACATGAAAAAAATATTATCATTATGGCAAAGCGAAGATAAAAGTATACGTTCTATTGATATTCAAGTAATTGAGGAGAGGAATTCAAATTTTAATGTTATACTAAAAAACAGAGAGGAAAGTAATCATAATCTTGGTTCGCCGCTGGATCCAAGGTTCACCTTTGATAATTTTGTAGTGGGAAAGCCAAATGAATTAGCATTTACGGCGGCAAAGCGTGTGGCAGAATCTATAGATCCAATATTAGGCAGCAATCCTTTGTTTCTATATGGTGGAGTGGGACTTGGTAAAACACATCTAATGCATGCTATAGCTTGGCACATAGTCAATTCCCCATCAGCAAAAAGAAAAGTGGTGTATTTATCAGCAGAGAAATTCATGTACCAATATATTACAGCGCTGCGAAGCAAAGATATTATGTTATTTAAAGAGCAATTTAGATCAGTAGATGTATTGATGGTAGATGATGTGCAATTTATCAGTGGTAAAGATAGTACACAAGAAGAATTTTTTCACACTTTCAATGCATTGATAGACCAAAATAAACAATTGGTTATATCAGCTGATAGGTCTCCTAGTGATCTTGATGGAGTGGAAGAAAGAATAAAATCACGACTCGGTTGGGGGTTGGTGGCAGATATTAATGAAACAACTTTTGAATTAAGGCTTGGTATATTGCAGGCAAAAGTGGAGCAGATGAATATGTATGTTCCGAAAGATGTCCTAGAGTTTTTAGCAAGGAACATAAAATCTAATATAAGAGAATTAGAAGGAGCATTAAATAAGGTTACCCATACCTCATTAATTGGAAGAAGTATGACGGTAGAATCAGCTAGTGAAACCCTAATCGATCTTCTTAGGTCAAATCATAGGTCAGTCACAATAGAAGAAATACAAAAGAAAGTAGCTGAATTTTTCAATATAAAGGTTGCAGATATGCAATCCAATAGAAGGCTTCGCAGTCTTGCAAGGCCAAGACAAATAGCTATGTATTTTGCCAAAAAATTTACGCAAAAAAGCCTACCAGATATTGGGAGAAACTTTGGTGGCAGAGACCATGCTACTGTTATACATGCAGTAAAACAAGTAGAAAATTTTATAAAGACCGACTCAAAATTTGCTGATGAAATCAATCGATTAAAAAAAATGTTTAAGTAGCGTTTTTAAAATAGCTAATAACAAATCCTAAAATGAATCGACTATAGTTTTAATCCGTTTAAGTTTAAAATCTTCTGTTAGCTTCGCAGAATACATTTCCTTATTGTGTTGATTATAGAAGGTAAATTCGTGATCATCTAAATTTAGTATTGCAAAGCCAAAGCCAAAAAAGTTTCTAACCTCGTGTGCTAAGTAGTTTTTACCATTTGAATAGTCAAATTCTACATTTTGATAAACAGATTCTTGATCTTGAGCGTGTAATGATGCACCACCGTTTCCAACTATAATTTGGTCTGGAACATTATCCATTAATAAAATCTGGGCTATATGAATGTGGCCAGAAATTATGGTAGTAACATTGCTTGGAAATTTATCTCCAAAAGCTTCGATTTGTGTAAGATTACCATGGCTTTTTAATGTCAAAAATTCTTTTTTTGGAGATCTCCAAAGCGGTTTATGAGTTAAAAACCACATGGGCTTGTCAGAACTATTTTGTATCAATTTATCAAATTGCCTCTCAAAAGCATCAATTGTGCTTTGGGTTGTAAAAATATCCTCATCGGATGAAGAGTCGAAGATAAAAAATTTCATCGGTCCAGCATCTAAGGACCAACTAGAAACGAAGTTTCCACATTTTTCAGACGAAAAGGGGTATGAATCTAGATACCTGAACCATCCTTCATAAGCTCTATCACAACTCTCATGGTTTCCACGAACAAAAAGGAAAGGGGATTGTGATAAAATATCCTTTGCAGGCTCAAACCAATCAGCGTACCAAACTTCTTTATTATATCCATAAATATCGCCACACTTTTTTGTATTTCTACATTTTGTTTGTCTATAATGATAATCACCAACATGGATAATTAAATCTGGTTTATGAAGGGCGATTGAATCTAAATTTTTTTTTAAAGGCCAGCTATCTACCGAATTACATTCCTGCTGAAATAACATATTTATTCTACAGCCCGTGTCACCAATGAAAGCAATTTTATTAACCTTTTTTGGTAATATAGGAACCCGTAGATCCTCAATACTAATGTTTTTGGCACTTGTTTGTACTGTCAGTTCACAAACTGTTTCGTTATGATCACCATTGTTAATTGAGCTGCGATTCAGCATTTCTGTTTCCTCGCCATCAACATAAACAATGGGACACATGTCATTGTCCGTAATTGCGCGTATGCTTAGTTTATTTTCTGGGATAACTTGAGACCATGTGTATAATATTTGTGCATGGACGAAATGAAAGCTAGTTATAAGAGAGAGAGCTAAAAAAATAAAGATATTAGCTATATTCATTTGTATAAAAACCTAAGTTAAAAATTAGTAGTAAGGTTATCTTAAATGATTAAAATTTATAATCACAAAATTCATAATCAAATTATACAAACAATTTCTAAATTATTCTAGTATCAGATTGACACTCTAGATGAAAAATTCTAAAATGATTAAGTAATTTAAAATAATTATATAAAAACTAGAATATAGTGCGGCCGTGGTGGAATTGGTAGACACGCAGCGTTGAGGTCGCTGTGGCTCATAAGGCCTTGGAAGTTCAAGTCTTCTCGGCCGCACCAGTTTTTATCGCTGTTTAATATGGGTAAAAATGTTTATAGGAAATCAGAGTAGCAATAAGGTAGAAAGAGCTATCAGCGAAATCAGGCGCGGTCGGCCAATTGTAATATATGATGAAAGTAATTACCTATTGTTTGCTGCTGCTGAGGCTTTAGAAAGAGATTTATTTAATCAATACAAGCTTACATCAAGTAATGTATATGTTACTTTAACTTCAAGTAAGGTAAAATACATATCTCAGAATAAAGAACATAACAGCAAACGTCTGTTGGTGAATAATTTTGATGAACTGCTCTATTTAATAAACTGTTCAAAGGAAGATTGCATAAAAGAGTTGCAATGCTCAAAGACAATAGATGAATGTGCTATTGCCTTGCTTAAGTTCTCAGAATTATTGCCATACGCGTTAGTGGCTGATATGACTTTTGAGAATAACCATGAAATGCGAAATTGGTGCGAGAAAAATGACGTTATTGCACTGGACACGTCATTCATAAATAATTTTCAAGAAAATCAGGATGTATATGAAGTGTGCAAAACATCATTATTTTTAAAACAGACTCAAGAAGTAAATATCATATCTTATAGAACCGAAAGTGGTGGAAGAGAACATCATGCAATTATCATTGGCAATCCAGATAAAGATGACGAACCATTAGTGAGAATTCATTCTTCGTGCTATACGGGTGACTTGTTAGATAGCTTGTCATGCGATTGCAGAAGTCAGTTACATCAAGCAATTCAAATGATAGCTGACTCTGGAAGTGGTATTATATTGTATTTGATGCAAGATGGAAGAGGCATTGGTTTAACTAATAAGTTAAGAGCGTACAGTATGCAAAGAGGACATAATCTTGATACTGTTGATGCAAATAGAATATTGGGTTTTGAAGATGATGAAAGGAGTTTTGCTGTTGCAGCTAAAATGCTTAAGAAATTGAACATTAACAAAATCCAATTACTTACAAACAATGATAGGAAATTGTCAGAATTGGAAAGTAGTGGTATAGGAGTTACAAAGTGTCTACCACTTATTGTGGAACGTAATAAATATAACGATTCATATATGGAGACAAAGTTTGGTAAATTAGGCCATAGATTAAGAGTTTTTTAGCTTTTTTGCTGTAACTACTTTGTTAATTTGCTATGTTTATTAACATAAGTTAAGATTTTTAGGAATACTAAAATGCTAAGATTTTTTAAGCGAGAAAAAAATACTGAATCCTTAGATAAGGATATAAATTGGAATTCAAACCGCTACAGCACAGTTATTGCTCAAAGGAATATTCTACTTTTATTTGCATTAATATTATTAGCAACGATCTCTATCAGCATATTAGTCATATTTAAAATTAGCACAAGTAGCACTATTGAGCCATTTGTTATAGAAATTGACAAGAAATCAGGAATAGTGCAATTGGTTGATCCTGTCACAGTAAAACAGTATTCTGCAGATGAAGCGCTAAACGATTATTTTATTTCAGAGTATATAAAAGCAAGGGAGGTTTTTGATCCATATCATTATAATTATAACTATTATACAAAGGTGAGGTTGTTTTCCTCACCTAATGTGTATAATGAATTTAGAAATTATGTAGGATCGCAGAATATGGATGATCTTTTTAATTTATATTCAGATACCAAAAGTGAATTTAAAATTCGCTCAATTCAAAAGTTGGGTAACGATGCTCTTCAGGTGAGATTTTTTGTGGAATTTACACGGAAAGATGGAAGTTCTACGAGAAAAAATAAGATAGTTATTATGTCATATAGATATGCATCGCTTGAAATGGATGATCAGCAAAGATATATTAACCCATTAGGATTTCAAGTTATTTCATATAGAGTAGATGATGAATATGTATAGGATATTATTAGTTTTAGCTTTACTTGTAAGTGGCAATTTAAACGCATCCATTAATTATAATGAGCCTATTTCTATAGATAGTAGAATAAAGACTTTTGTGTATAGCCCTAATGAAGTATTTACGGTGGTTTTTAGTCAGGGTTACTATTCTTATATTGAATTTGCGGAAGGAGAAAAAGTTAAAAATATCGCTGTTGGTGATGCATCAAGTTGGAAAATTAATCCTTATGACAATAAATTGCTTATCATGCCATTTGAAGTTAGTAGTCGCACTAACATGATTATTACGACAACTAAAAAAAGAAATTACATTTTTGATTTAATCTCAAGGCCAAACTACGATAAATACCCGGATACTGATGCTAAGAAAGTAGATCACGATTATTCTGCTGAAAAGGATATATCTTACGTAGTACGTTTTTATTATCCTCAAGAAGAAGGTGAATTTGATGTTGATTTAGATGAGGTTTCTTTACCTACTCAAATGCAATATACTACAGACAAGCTAGAAAAAATAATACAAGAAAATGATACGAAGTACAATTATACATATATTGATGAAGGTGGTAATGCGGATATAGTTCCGATCGAGTTATTTGATGATGGTTATTTAACCTATTTAAAATTTAGAAATAATAATAAAATACCTCAGGTTTTTGTAGAAGGGGAGGATAAACCTTGTAAAAGGCTGTTATTTGATGATTATGTTATAATAAAAGGAGTACATAAAAAGCTATTTATGCGTTATGAAGATGGTGAAGTTGAAATTATAAATAGGTCACTTTAGCTGTGGTACATGCAATATGAATAAAGAAAGGCGTAACAATTCAGAAGATGAATCAGAAATAGAGAATAAGGTAGTAACAGTTGGCTCTAATCAAGGTCATAGGGCATTGATGGTCATTATTTTAGTGCTTCTGGCTGGTGGAGTGTATTATCTCTATTTTAGTCCTTCTCCTAAAGAGGGTTCAGAAGTTATTAAAAAAGAGGAAACAAAGCAAAACGTTCAAGAATTGAAAGGAAAGTTGGAACAAGTTCCAGATAATGTAATGGTTCCTGAAAGAATAATAACTGATCCCTTACCACCCTTACCTCCTCTTCCTACACCACTAATCATACCAGAAATAAAACAAATTAGAAAAGAAGAAGTGATGAAAAAAGAAGAAGAGAAACCAAAAGAAACTCCTGTGTCAAATATACCTATTTTGCCAAAGCAAAATTTTCCTTCTAGTAATGTTATGGGCAATTTACCTACCTCGTTTCCTACAATAGGGGGTGGCGGTTATCCTAGAGACAGACGTAGTGCACAGATGTTGACAATTTCAGGTGGTAGTGGAGAGAACAAGGCTGCTGATGCTATTTTATCCGACACTTCAGCACAATCGAGCAAAGCTACCAGAGTAGGAAAGCTTGGTTTAATGATTACTCAAGGTAAAATTATTGATGCTGTTCTTGAAACTGCAATAAACTCTGATCTGCAAGGAATGCTGCGTGCTATGGTGAGTAGAGATGTTTATGCAGAAACTGGTGATACAGTTTTAATACCTAAAGGCTCAAGATTGATAGGCAGTTATTCATTTGACTCGAATGTTGCTAAATCTCGTGTAAATATAAACTGGAATAGAGTGATTCTGCCACATGGAATAGATATTGCAATCTCATCACTTAGTACTGACGAGCTTGGTAGAGCAGGAATAGCAGGAATAGTTGATAACAAAATAGTAAGTGCGTTATTCTCTTCGGTGACACTTGCTGGTGTTTCGATTGGTTCTGCTGTTATAGGGCAAAAGGCTTCTAATCTTGTTGATACGCTAACTATCAGAGATGCAGTAAAGTCTATCACTGCAACCGAAATAGATTTTTCTTCTCTCCAACTCATTATTGACCCAGAAAAGAAGATATCTAGTGACAAATGGAAATTAGGCCTTGGGGCTATCGGAAGAATTCGGAGTGCCAAAAGCAGACAAGATTTACTAAAAATAATGAAAGAGGAAATAGCAAAAGCACTAGGAATTGAAGAAGACGAGGTAAATATAAGCCTGGAAATTGTAAATCAACTGTTAGAACAAATTCAAAGAAAAAGCAAGTCTGTTTATGATGAAGCAATCGGGAAATCAATCGAGGATTTTTCTAAAGATATGCGGGATGTAGTGGGCAGATATACAGATAAAAAACCAACTATTTATGTTGATCAAGGCACTGCATTGAAAGTATTTGTTAACCAAGATATAGTATTTCCTCCACAGGCAATATTAAATCAATGAAATGAACTATGCTGCACTTGATACATATTTGGAGCCATTACAAGGCATATTTCAAGAAGAAGGCGTAAATGAAATATCAATAAATAAGCCAAAGGAAGTATGGATTGAAAATCGCGGTGAAATAAGGTGTGAAAAATTAGAAGTATTCGATCTTAACCATTTGAAATCTCTTGGCAGACTGATTGCTCAAGCTACAGAACAAAAACTTAGCGAAGAAGCGCCGTTACTTTCGGCAACATTACCAAATGGTTATCGTATACAGATAGTATTTCCGCCAGCATGTGAACCTGATAAAGTAGTCATGTCGATTCGTAAGCCTTCTAGCATGCAGTTAGCACTCGATGATTACGAAAAAATGGGGGCTTTTTCTGAAACTGTTACAGAAGCAACTGATAATCCAGTTGACCGTCATTTGGATTTATTGTTAAGGCAAAAAAAAATAAAAGAGTTTTTAGAATACGCTGTAATAAGTAAGAAAAATATTATAATTAGTGGTGGAACTTCCACTGGTAAGACTACTTTTACTAATGCTACTTTGCGTGCTATTCCAGCTGAGGAAAGAATTATTACTGTTGAGGATGCAAGGGAAATCGTTTTGAACGATCATCCCAATAAAGTCCATCTAATTGCCTCTAAAGGAGGGCAGGGCAGAGCAAAAGTAACCACTCAAGATTTGATAGAAGCGTGCTTACGTTTAAGGCCAGACAGAATAATAGTTGGTGAGCTCCGTGGAGCGGAAGCTTTTAGTTTTCTCAGGGCGATAAATACTGGTCACCCTGGATCAATATCAACCCTTCATGCAGATAGTCCAACAATGGCCCTTGAGCAAATAAAATTGATGGTTATGCAGGCAAATCTTGGCATTCCTCCAGACCAAATTATACCATACATTAGAAATGTGATTGATATTGTTATTCAGCTAAAAAGAACCGGTGGGGGCAAAAGAAGCATTTCTGAGATATTATTTACTAGATCTGCGAGCGAAAATGCTTAAATTTATACATAAGTTAAGGAAGAGTAGTTTATGAGTAATGGAAATCACCTACGTAATATTCTCATAGGAGGTGTAGTAGCTTTTAGCGTACTTGAGTTTTGCTTCTATCTATCTGGTATATTGTTTGTTCTGTTTGCTGATGGTCCGGATGCTGTGGATTTTAAGGCAATTAATCCTAGTTTGACGCCTTTCCCTCAAGCTCTTTGGCCAACGATTTTTGATCATATACAATATTGTTGGCATCATCCAGAGTTATATAGCCTTGAGCTCAAAATCACATTAATTATATCTTCTGCACTGCCTATCATTGTTTTAATGATTATCTTATGGAATTTAAGAGAAAGGATAATTGAGTGGCGACCATTTAAAAAGAAGGAATCACTTCATGGAGATTCGCAGTGGGCATCAGAGAAAGACATACGAAAAGCAGGATTAAGAAGCAAAAAGGGATTATTGCTTGGTAAAGATAAAAGAGGATACTTCATTTCTGATGGGTTTCAGCATGCATTGTTATTTGCACCTACAGGTTCTGGTAAGGGTGTTGGCTTTGTAATTCCTAATTTATTATTTTGGACTGACTCGGTAATTGTACACGACATAAAATTAGAAAACTATGAAATAACAAGTGGTTGGCGAGAACGACAAGGACAAAAAGTATACGTATGGAATCCAGCGCAGCCAGATGGAATAAGTCACTGTTACAATCCATTACAATGGATTAGTGAAAAACCTGGGCAGATGGTTGACGATGTGCAGAAAATAGCTAACCTAATCATGCCTGAACAAGACTTTTGGCAGAATGAAGCAAGAAGCTTATTTGTTGGAGTGGTATTATACTTACTTGCTGCACCAGAGAAAGTTAAATCTTTTGGTGAAGTTGTGCGTACGATGCGTAGTGATGACGTGGTTTATAATCTTGCTGTTGCTCTTGATACAATGGGTAAAATACTACACCCTGTAGCATATATGAATATTGCAGCTTTTTTACAAAAAGCTGATAAAGAAAGGTCAGGTGTTGTATCAACCATGAACTCATCACTTGAATTGTGGGCAAACCCATTGATTGATACTGCAACTGCGTCAAGTGATTTTAATATTCTAGATTTTAAAAAGAAGAAAATTACAGTTTATGTTGGTTTAACTCCTGACAACTTGACTAGGCTCAGGCCTTTAATGCAGGTTTTTTACCAACAGGCAACTGAGTTTTTATGTAGAAAATTGCCATCGGATGACGAGCCTTATGGCGTATTGTTTTTAATGGATGAGTTTCCTACACTTGGAAAAATGGAGCAATTTCAAACAGGTATTGCATATTTTCGTGGTTATCGAGTTAGGTTATTCTTAATTGTTCAAGATACTGAGCAGCTCAAAGGAATATACGAAGAAGCAGGGATGAACTCCTTTTTGTCAAACTCGACTTACAGAATAACTTTTGCAGCCAATAATATTGAAACAGCTAATTTAATATCGCAACTTATAGGAAACAAAACTGTACAACAAGAATCGTTGAATAAGCCTAAATTTTTAGATTTAAATCCTGCTTCAAGGTCATTACATATCTCTGAAATACAGAGAGCATTGCTATTGCCTCAAGAAGTTATTATGTTGCCACGTGACGATCAGATAATTTTAATAGAGTCGACTTACCCAATTAAATCAAAGAAAATTTTGTACTACAGTGATACCACCTTCACAAGAAGGCTGCTCAAACAAACTCGTGTGCCTACACAAGAACCATATGACCCAAACAAAGTTCTTTCTGCCGCTGCGAGCAAAGATAAGGTTAATAACGAGGGGAATAATGTTCTTGAGGGACCTAATTCAGTTGATTATCCTGCTGAAACTAAAACCGAAGATGCAGTATATGATGAATCAGATGAATTTGCAGACGAAGATATTGATGATGAAGATATCGACGATAAGTTTGAAGATGATGACGAGGAAGATGAGGATAGGAGCGATGATGGGTTTGATGACGAAGAAGAGGAGGATGAATTTGAAGATGAGGATAAATTAAAAAATGACGAGAAGTAAGGTTAACTTTGCCTATTTTTAGCTCAGAAAAGTGCAAGTTATGCAAATAATTAGGTTTTTCATATTAAGCCATTTTTAATTAATTAGTATTAGATTAGCTATTTTAACTAGGGGAGTAATAATGATTAGTAAAAAAACATTAGCGGTTACAGCATTTGCTTTATTGTTGTCACAACAATCTTTTGCAAGTGAAACAGAAGGGTTTTACTTTGGTAGTGGGTATTACGGTCAATATTTAAATAACACAAGCGTACTAAAAACAAGCACTACAGGTATCAAAAATTTGTCTATAAATGACAGGGGTGCTCAGAACACAGAAGGTCAGTCACTAAGTGAGTATAAAGGAGATTATAATCCACCTTTTGCTGCAAATGTGGCATTTGGTTACACAGGAGAATTGGGTAACAACAGCTATAGGGCTGAATTGGAAGGGATGTATTCTTCTGTAAAAGTGGATAATATTGGTTTAACAAGTAGCCAAATAACTGTTTCATACCTAAAGGAGACTGGTGAGGATCCTAATAAAGAAACTTATCTCTATAGTGCTGCAGTTAGTCATGACCAAATTGAGAACATATCTGTAATGGCAAATGTTTATCATCATTGGAAAAGTGACCGTTTCTCTTTTTCTCCTTACGTTGGTATTGGGATCGGTGCAACAAGAATGACGATGTTTGAAAAACCGTCAATAAGACCCGCAGGTCAATTAAAAGCTGGCTTTGACTATCGCATAAACGAAGATGTAAATATGCATATCGGATATAGAGGTTTTGGTGCTATTGGTAGCGATATTAAGCTTACAGCAAAAAGGTTAGGACAAGTGGTAGACGACCCTAATAATGATAAAAAAAAGAAGCTTAATCCTAGCTCAGGTAGCAAAGTAACTGAGGAAATAAATATAGGTAATCAACTATTTCACACACACGGTATAGAGGCTGGTCTTACTTTCCATTTTGCCAGCAAAGCTTAAACATGTTGCCCTTTAAAAAATGCATAAAACCGTTCCTGTCGTCCTATGGCTTGACCATAGGATCTAGTTAAATATAGATCCAAGTAGTCACGCTACTTGGATGACTAGGTAGAGGGTACTGGGATGATATAGGATAATATGGGATGAAGGCAAAAAAACATTAGCTATGTTCTTTTCACAACAATGCATCTCTTCATTCCCGCTAAGTCATATACATATTCC
Source organism: Wolbachia endosymbiont (group A) of Therophilus tumidulus (assembly GCF_964277345.1). Lineage (NCBI taxonomy): Bacteria > Pseudomonadati > Pseudomonadota > Alphaproteobacteria > Rickettsiales > Anaplasmataceae > Wolbachia > Wolbachia endosymbiont (group A) of Therophilus tumidulus. The sequence continues at coordinate 239,459 of NZ_OZ195515.1, forward strand.
TGAAAAGCTAATTCGTATGAGGGGATTATTTTGTCAATATTGCTTTGATCTTCACCTATCTCCAATATCGCAAACCCATTTTTTTTAAGGCACTTTCTCAATATTGGAAAAATGCTCAAGTAACAGCTCAAACCATCAATACCACCATCAAGGGCAATTCTTGGTTCCTTTTGCACTTCAGCTTGCAAGTCTTTCAATTTGCTTCTTTTAATATATGGAGGATTACTGATTATAAGATCGAATGAACCTCTGCACTCTGTCCACGAACTTGGAAATATTTTGGCTCTGCTGAGAAGATCATGTTTTTTTGTGTTCTGATAGGCAACTTTATATGCTTCCAAGCTTTTTTCAAAACCGACGCCAACAGCATATTCATACTCACTAAGTACGGATATCAATAAACAACCTGTGCCTGTACCAAAATCTGCAATTTTTAGTTTCTGTTTTTTGTTTGGGTAATATTTTAACACTGCTAGGATTATTGTTTCACTATCTGGCCTTGGATCTAGAACATGCTGGTTAACTATAAAATTTTTACTCCAGAATTCACGATTACCTATTATTTGCGATATTGGATATCTTTCCGCTCTTTTTTTTGTTAATTTCCAAAATAAAAGTTCTTTCTCCATCGGCACTTGATCAGCATGGTTCACAATTATAAATGATCTTTCCACTCCAAGTACGTGCTGCATGATGATTTCACAATCTAAATGTGGTGATTCAACTTTATGTGACGATAATAACTCCGATCCTTCTTGAATTAAAGTGCTGATTGTTTTCATTATTCTAAAAATATGTTTCTTTCAGCCAAAAATAGCAAGATGAGCTTCCAGTTTAGGGTAGCTGCACTAAATCCCAGTGTCAAGCACGCAGCTGTACGAACATTGCAATTTGCAGATCCAAGTAGCTTGACTACTTGGATCCAGCTAAGTTGGTGAGCATAAAAGTATAGCTAATGCGAGCTTTACGTCATACCGTCACGGTATCTCTAGATTCCGCTAACACGTAGCGGGACGACGAGGTCAGGGTGTCATCCTAGTACCTTCTCCTGTCATCCCAGTGCCCTGACTACTTGGATCCAGGAAAAAGAATGGTGTCATCCAAGTAGCCTCCCTCCCCTGTCATCCCAGTGCCCAGACACTGAGATCCAGAAAAGTTTGCTTGTAAGCAAGCAAACTAGCACAGAAAGTGGTTACAACATTTTCGATGAGATTATATGGAAAACTGGATTCCAGTGTCAAGCACTGGAATGACACCTTCCTGCCCAGTTCATGTTGCCATAAATATTAAGAAATTTACCAAGCAAAAAAAAGGCAAAAGAAGCCCTAGTCATTGTCTATTTTCAGTATTGGCGTTTTTTAAGTCTTAAACACTGCAATTTAGCTGCTTTTAAATGCAACTCACCTTAGTTTAAATATTTAAGAAATTTACTAAGCAGAAAAAAAGGCAAAAGATATCCCGTATTAGCTAGTTGTCACTCTCTAATCCTGCAAATTGGCGTACTATACTGTCTTAAACGCTTTATAAGCGCGTTTCAGCTTATATAGGTAAAAACCCAGAAATGTTGTGAAGACGTAAAGTGTGCATAGTGCAAAAAATTAAAAATAAGACGCCAATTACGTAATACTGTTGTCATTTAATCTGCACAGATTGAAGATAAATGAATACCTTCAGTACCATGATAATGGGGCTGGCGAAGGGTGTCAAGTAAGTTTTTTCGTTTCTACTGAATGACAGTTGTGGCTTGGGAGGTAGTGCAAGAAGTCTACTGATGGCTTTCAAGGCAGTTGAGCTTAATTATTAGAGTAGTAATGTTTATTTTTATATTGACTATTGAGGTTTATTATTTTATAACTAAAAACTTAGTTATTTTAATGAGCTTGAGTTTATAACATATGCCTACGATAAATCAATTAATACGTAAGGGTAGATTAGGATTGACCCATAAGAAAAAGGTACCAGCTTTGGGAGAAAGCAACCCTCAAAGGAGAGGTGTTTGCACTAAGGTGTATACTACAACTCCTAGAAAGCCTAACTCAGCACTCCGTAAAGTAGCCAGAGTAAAAATTAGTGGGTATGGTGAAGTGACGGCTTATATACCTGGTGAAGGTCATAATTTACAAGAACACTCTGTTGTTTTGATACGTGGTGGGCGGGTTAAAGATTTGCCAGGTGTGCGTTATCACATAATAAGAGGTGCCCTTGATCTGCGTGGTGTGCAAAATCGAAAGAAAGCTCGTTCAAAATATGGTGTAAAGAAATCTGGTTAAAGTTTATGGCTCGTCGGAATAAAGCAAAAAAAAGAGAAATAAGTCCTGATTCGCGTTACGGCAGTGTTTTGCTGATGCGTTTCATTAATACAATCATGAAATGTGGTAAAAAATCTACTGCAGAAAAGATTATCTATGACGCTTTGTCTTTAGCTGAAAAGAAAATAGGCGAAGGTGGGTTATCAATTTTTGAGACAGCAGTAGGAAATGTTACTCCTTCTGTAGAAGTGCGTTCTCGACGCATTGGTGGTGCAACTTATCAAGTACCTGTTGAAGTTCGACAAGATAGAGCGGTTTCTTTAGCGTTAAGGTGGATTGCTAAAGCAACTTCTGCTGCTCGAAAAAAGAGTGGAAAAACCACTGTTGATTGTTTGCAATCTGAAATACTGGATGCTTATAATAAACGCGGTGGTGCGTTTAAGATGTGCGAAGAAAAATATAAAATGGCTGAAGCTAATAAGGCATTTTCTCATCTTCGTTTTTAATGTTAGCTAATTAATTGTGATATGGAAATTGGAATATCTAAATACAGAAATATAGGGATAATGGCTCACATAGATGCTGGTAAGACTACCACAACAGAGCGTATTTTATTTTATACTGGTAAGCAAAATAGAATTGGTGAAGTGCACGATGGTGCAGCTTCTATGGATTGGATGGAGCAGGAAAAAGAGCGTGGTATTACAATCACATCTGCTGCAACAACATGTTTTTGGAATGATCATAGGGTCAATATAATAGACACTCCTGGTCACGTTGATTTCACTATTGAAGTTGAGAGATCTTTAAGGGTTTTGGATGGTGCAGTTGCTGTATTTGATGGAGTTGCTGGAGTTGAACCTCAATCTGAGACAGTGTGGCGTCAAGCTGATAAATATAGCGTTCCTCGTATCTGCTTTGTTAATAAGATGGATAGAATAGGGGCAAATTTTTATCGATGTGTTGATATGATAAAGACGAAGCTTGGTGCAGCACCTTTAGTTATTCATTTACCAATAGGGAGTGAGAAAGATTTCAAAGGTATAATTGACCTTATTTCTATGAAAGCCATTATATGGCAAGAAGAAACGTTGGGCGCTAAATTTTCTTATGAAGATATTCCTTCTGATTTGCTTGATAAGGCTCAAGAATATCGAAATCTTTTATTAGATGCTGCAGCTGAGATGGATGATGAAGCGATGAATACTTACTTTGAGTCTAATGATCTGCCAGTGGATTTACTGAAAAAATGCGTGAGAAATGGGACCATTAAAGGAAAATTTGTTCCTGTGTTATGTGGATCAGCTTTTAAAAATAAAGGCGTACAACCACTTTTAGATGGTGTGGTTGACTTTTTACCTTCTCCTATTGATGTTGATGTAATTGTTGGAATTGATCCTAAAGATTCAGAAAAGAAAATTGAGGTCAAACCTTCAGAAAAAGAGAAATTTGTTGCTCTTGCATTTAAAGTGATGACGGATAAATTTGTAGGCAGCTTGACGTTTATCCGTATTTATTCTGGTAAATTAAAGTCTAAATCTACCGTTTCAAATGCGTTAAAAAACGAAACTGAAGGGATTGGCAGAATGTTACTTATGCATGCAAATAACCGAGAAGATATAACTGAGGCTAGGGCTGGAGATATAGTTGCTTTAGTTGGGCTAAAGAAAACAACCACCGGAGATACTTTATGTTCTGTTGATTTTCCTATATTATTGGAGCGTATGGAATTTCCTGAGCCTGTTATTGAAATTGCTGTGGAACCTAAAACCACTTCAGATCAGGAAAAATTAGGTATTGCTCTAAATAGGTTGGTTGCAGAAGATCCTTCTTTGAGAATGTCAGTAAATGCGGAAAGTGGCCAGACTATATTGAAAGGCATGGGTGAGCTCCATCTTGAGATTATTGTTGATAGAATGAAGCGCGAATTTAACGTTGAGGCTAACGTCGGTGCTCCTCAGGTTGCATATCGTGAAACTATCACTAAATCTGTTGAAATTGATTACACTCATAAAAAACAATCTGGTGGAGCTGGTCAGTTTGCTAAGGTTAAAATAAAATTTGAACCTCTTGAGCCTGGTTCTGGGTTTCAATTTGAAAGTAAAATTGTAGGTGGTGCTATTCCAAAAGAGTATATTCCTGGGGTAGAAAATGGCTTGGAGTTGATAAAAGAAGGTGGTATAATTTCGGGATTTCCGTTGATTGATTTTAAGGCTACCCTTCTTGATGGTGCTTTTCATGAGGTTGATTCTAGTCCTTTAGCTTTTGAACTTGCTGCTAAAGGTGCTTTTAAAGAGATGGCAAATAAAGCTGGTCCAAAAATGCTGGAGCCTATAATGAAAGTTGAAATCATTACTCCTGAAGAATATATGGGTGATGTTATGGGTGATATAAATAGTAGAAGAGGAAATGTTGCTGATATGCTCGATTTAGGTAATAATAGTAAAATAATTACTGCTTCGGTACCTCTTGCAAATATGTTTGGTTATATCAACGTTTTGCGTTCTATGTCTCAGGGAAGGGCGCAGTATAGTATGCATTTTTCTTGTTATGAGCAAGTGCCACAATATGTGGTTGATGAGTTAAAGTTAGAGTATAATTAAGGGTAATAATTATGACAGCAGTAGTGGAAGCATTTGGAAAGCCGCATGTAAATGTGGGAACAATAGGGCATGTGGATCATGGGAAGACGACGTTAACAGCGGCGATAACGAAGCATTATGGAAATTTTGTAGCGTACGATCAGATAGATAAAGCGCCAGAAGAAAGGAAGAGGGGGATAACGATAGCAACAGCGCATGTTGAGTATCAGACGGAAAAAAGGCATTATGCACACGTTGATTGTCCTGGACACGCTGACTATGTAAAGAACATGATAGTAGGTGCAGCACAGATGGATGCGGCGATATTGGTAGTGTCGGGGGTTGATGGGCCAATGCCACAAACGAGAGAGCATATATTGCTGGCGAAGCAGGTAGGTGTTGGATATATCGTGGTGTATATAAATAAAGCTGATGTTGCTGATGCTGATATGATAGATTTAGTAGAAATGGAAGTGAGGGAATTACTGAGTAAATACGGATTTCCAGGGGATGAAGTGCCTGTGGTGGTTGGTTCAGCGCTCAAGGCGCTGGAGGATGACAGCAGCGAATATGGAAAGAAATCAATAGATAAATTGATGGAAAAGTTAGATGAATATGTAGCGGTTCCACCAAGGCCTGTGGATTTACCATTTTTATTGCCAATCGAAGATGTATTTTCGATATCGGGGCGAGGAACAGTGGTAACAGGAAGAATAGAGAAGGGAGAGATAAAGACGGGAGAAGAGATAGAGATAATAGGTCTGAAAGCGACGCAAAAGACGATATGCACAGGTGTTGAGATGTTTAAGAAGTTGCTGGATAAGGGAAGTGCAGGACTCAATGTAGGAATATTGTTAAGAGGAACAAAAAGAGAAGAAGTGGAGAGAGGGCAAGTATTAGCGAAACCGGGGACGATAACACCGCATAGAAAGTTTAAGGCGGAGGTTTATATATTAAAGAAAGAGGAAGGAGGAAGGCATACACCATTTTTTGCGAATTACCAGCCACAGTTTTATTTAAGGACAACGGATGTAACTGGGAGCATAAAATTGCTAGATGGGAAGGAGATGGTAATGCCAGGAGATAATGTGAGTGTAGAAGTAGAATTGCAAGTACCGATAGCAATGGATAAGGGATTGCGTTTTGCGATAAGAGAAGGCGGTAGAACTGTTGGTTCTGGTGTTGTTTCTGAAATTTTGGAGTGAGAGTTTGAGTTATAGGAGTGTAGCTCAATTGGTAGAGCGCTGGTCTCCAAAACCAGAGGTTGTAGGTTCAATTCCTATCGCTCCTGCATTAATGTTGTGGTGGAAATGTTAAAAAGTTTGTGTGGTTTTTTCTGTGATATAAAGCAAGAAATACGAAGAATTGCTTGGGTAAAGAAACAGGAGGTGTTGTCATCTCTATTTGTTGTAATGATTGTTATATTATGCTTTTCGATTTTCTTCTGTTTTGTGGATTTTATGTCTCTTTACGTAATTAAGGCTTTATTTGGAATTATTTATGGAATGTGAATATAAATGGTATATCATTAAAGTTGATTATGGATATGAGCAAAACATACGCGAATTGGTAAGTAATGCTGTTTATTTTAAGGAAGTGTTTATTCCTTATCAAACGGTATGTAATTCAAAGTCTGATATAAAAGAATTATGTGAAGTGTATGTATATATGCATCTGTGTGATGAAAGCAAAAATATTTTGAATCAAACGCCTGGATTCTGCAGTGGCGAATCTGGTGATTTTGAGATGATTTCAGATGATGAGATAAGTTTAAAGTGTAAAGAATTTAATAGATATAAATGGTATATCTTGAGAGTTGCTTCCAATTGTGAAGAGAAAGTGCGCCAACATATATTGGAAAATTCTATGAGATTGGGTGTTAATGATTACTTTAAGGAAGTTTTTATTCCATATGAAGAGCTAAGTGAAGTAGAGTTGAAATCTAAGAAAATTGCTACACGAAGGAAATGCTTTCCTGGTTATGTCTTTTTATACGTGAATTTATGCGATGAAGTATTGAATTTTATCAATAATATACCAAAATCTCTTAAGGTTTATGGATTTTTGAAAAACGGTAATATTCCAAAGGTGATTTTGGATGATGAGATTCACTCAATGTGTAATGCACTTTATAATGCTCAAGAGACAAAGAAGTTAGGTTATGGTTATGAAAAAGGTGAAAAAGTGAAAATTAATGATGGTCTTTTTCAAAATTTTACTGGTAAGGTAAATATGGTAAACGATGAGAAAAAAATTATTAATGTGGAAGTATCGATTTTAGGTAAGCCGACAATAATAGAGCTTGATCTGGCTCAAGTAGAGAAAATAGAGGATTAATTATGAGTGTTATAGTTGCTAAGATTAACTTACTTATGGAAGCTGGGAAAGCAGTTCCAGGACCGAAAATTGCTTCAGTACTTGGTCCACGTGGTATACCTGTTCCTAAGTTTTGTGAAGCTTTTAATAAAGTTACTAGTGCTGCTAACGCTAATTATAAAGTAGGCGATTTAGTAACAGTGCGAATTTCCATAAAGGATGATCGCTCTCATGATTTTACTGTCAGCGGTCCGCCTGTGGCTTATTTACTTAAGCAGGAGGCTAAATTAAGTAAAAGTTCTGGTAATCCTGGTAAAGAATTAGTGGCTAAATTACCTATGTCTGCTATAATTAAAGTAGCAAAGTGCAAGATGGTTGATATGAAAGTGGATAATGAAGATTCAGCAGTGAAAATGGTTGTAGGCACTGCAAAATCTATGGGTATAGAAGTTGTGGAAGGTTAGGTAAATGAATACATATAATGATAATCCTAAGCAGTGTTTGAAGAAGATTGTTGAGTCTGCTTCAGCAAAATTTAATGAATCAGTTGATATTGCGGTCAATTTAGGCGTAGATTCACGTAAATCTGAAGAGCAGGTGCGTGGTACAGTAGTTTTGCCTAAAGGTATCGGGAAGAATATTAAAGTAGCTGTTTTCGCTCAAGATAAACATTTATTAGAAGCTGAAAAAGCTGGTGCTGATATTGCAGGAGGAGAGGATTTAGTTGAAGAAATAAAAAAAGGTAGAAAGTTAGATGTTGATTGGTGCATTACTACTCCTGATTTTATGGCAAAAATCACTCCTATTGCAAAAGTATTGGGTGCTAAAGGGCTGATGCCTAACCCTAAATTTGGTACTGTGACTTCTAACATTGCAGAAGCTATTAAAACCATTAAGTCTGGTCAGGTAAAATTTAGAACAGATAAAAATGGTGTTATTCATGGTAAATTAGGAAATATTAAATTTGATATTGATGACTTGCTAGAAAATTTAAAAGCCTTTCTTAAAGTAATTAAAGATAATAAACCTATTTCTGCGAAAGGAATTTACTTTAAGGGTGTTTTTTTAAATTCAACTATGGGTAAAGCTTATAAGATAGGCAAAGTGGAAGATATAATTTAAGGGAGTGATACCGTGAAGCGTAAAGATAAGGATGAATTTATACAGAGCACAATAAACGTATTTGTAAATAATGATTTCTTGATATTAGTAAATTTTAAATCTATAAATGCTAATGATTCATTAACTCTGAGGAATAGTCTGAAGTCTATAGCAGGTGGGGTATTAGTAGTTAAAAACACTCTAGCGCGCTTGGCTTTGGAAAGGACTGGTAAATTCTCTTATTTATCAGGCAAATTTTCCGGTCCTGTTGCTATTATATACTCTAGTGGCATAGTAGAAGCTGCAAAATTAATAGTTGATTTTACTAATGCTAACAAAGAAAAAATGTCTGTGATTTGCGCAGCTCATTTAAATGAATTGTTAACAGTGGAAGATGTTAATAAACTGGCTAAGTTGCCTTCTCTGGATGAATTGCGTGTTAAAATTATGCGTTTAATATCTTATGATATTCCTGCTCGGTTAGCGTTGTCTATTAATTCATCTTCTATGAGGCTTATGAGAGTTTTGGATTATTATAGTTCTAAAAAATAAATTTGTTGTTAAGTAAGGTGGTAATTATGAGTAATGTAACAAGTGATTTGGTTGATAAAATATTATCTTTAAACCTATTAGAGGCTTCTGAACTTGTAAAAGTTTTAGAAGAGAAAATAGGGTTGCCTGCTGGTTCTTTTCTTGGTGGAGCTGTTGGTGCTGGGGCGCCTATTGGTGATAATGCTGCTGCTCCTGCTGCTCAAGAAAAAGCTGAGTATAAAGTTGTGATTAAAGAAATTGATGCGAGTAAAAAAATAGGAGTTATTAAAGCTGTGAGAGAGGTTAATTCTACATTGGGTTTAAAAGAAGCAAAAGAGTTGGTTGAATCTTTACCTAAAGATTTGACTGCTAATGTTCCTAAAGACGAAGCAGAAAAAATCAAGCAAAAACTTATTGAAGCAGGAGCAACTAAAGTGGAGCTTGAATAATATTTAATGTATTAATTTTATATTGATATAGCTCTTTTAATTAGTTTGGGGTATTTTAATGGTTGATTCTTCTTATATGTACGCTTCTGGTGCTTTTGTTCCTAGAGTTTCTTATTCTAGGTCGATTGATTTAAAAGATTCTTTATTGGATTTGGTTAAGGTTCAAAAAGAATCATATGATTCTTTTACTCCTAAGAATAAGGGTAATGAAAGACTTGAAGTTATCTTTCATACAATCTTTCCAATAAATGATCCTTTGCGTAGGGCTACTATTGAGTTTATAAGTTGTAGGGTAGATGATCCTAAGTATGATGAATCTGAGTGTATAAAGCGTGGTGTAACTTTTTCTGCTCAGGTTATTGCTTCTATACGTCTTGTTGTTATGCAGGATGGTATTTCTCTTGATGAATATAAATCGATTAAAGAGAGTGGAGATCATTCTAAACTTGCAACCGTTGTAAAATCTATAGAAGAGCAGAAAGTCCACTTTTGTGGGTTGCCTATGATGACTGATAAGGGCACTTTCATCATTAATGGTGTGGAAAAAGTTATCGTCTCACAAATGCATAGGTCTCCTGGTGTATTTTTTGATAGCGATAAGGGAAAAACTTACAATTCTGGTAAATTGATCTATTCTGCTAGAATTATTCCTTATAGGGGTTCTTGGCTTGATATTGAATTTGATGTTAAAGACCATTTGTATTTTCGTGTTGATAGAAAAAGAAAATTGCCAATTTCAGTTTTATTAAAGGCGTTGGGTCTATCAAATAATGATATACTCGATAGATTTTATGAGAAAATAAAGTATGTAAAACATAAAGATGGTTGGAAAGTGCCTTTTGTTCCTGATAAATTTAAAGGAGTGAGGCTGCCTTTCGACTTAATGGATATTGAAGGTAATGTGCTGCTTAAAGCTAACGTTCGTATTACCTCAAGACTAGCTAAAAAGCTATATGATAATGAATTGAAAGAGTATCTGGTTCCTTTTAATTCTATATGTGGTTTATTCCTCGCAGAAGATTTAATGGATAGTGCTAGCTCTACGAAAATTTTATCTGCTGGTGAATCTATAAAGCTGGAAGACATAAAGAAGCTTGAGTTATTATCTGTAGATGAAATATCAGTGTTGAACATAGATAATTTGTTTGTTGGACCTTATATATTAAATACGCTTTTCTTAGATGAAAACATGTCTTATCAGGATGCACTATATGAAATATATAGAGTTTTGCGTCCTGGTGAAGTTCCTGTTTTAGAGATAGTAGAAGAGTTTTTCCGTAATCTTTTCTTCAGTCCGGAATATTATGATTTGTCTAACATTGGTAGGTTGAAGCTTAACTCTTACCTTGGATTAAATTATGATGAGGATTTAACTGTTTTAACGCATGAAGATATTATTGAAATTGTGAAAAAAATAGTATTGTTACGTGACGGTCAAGGATCTGTAGATGATATTGATCATTTAGGAAACAGAAGAGTAAGATCAGTTGGAGAGTTTATAGAAAATCAATTTAGAACTGGGTTGTTGAAATTGGAACGCGCAATAGTTGATTCTATGTCCACTTCTAGTTTAGATAAAGTTTCTCCATCTGATTTTATTAATCCAAAAGTGTTAACTAATGTCTTAAGAGATTTCTTCAATTCTTCTCAATTATCTCAATTTATGGATCAGACTAATCCGTTATCTGAAATAACACATAAAAGAAGGTTATCCGCGTTAGGTCCTGGCGGTTTAACAAGAGAACGGGCAGGATTTGAGGTGCGTGATGTTCATCCAACTCATTATGGAAGAATTTGCCCTATTGAGACTCCTGAAGGGCAAAATATAGGGTTAATCAACAGCTTAGCTATATACGCGCGTATTAATAAATATGGTTTCATTGAAAGCCCTTATAGAAAAGTAGTCAATAGGGTTGTTACTGATCAAATTGAGTATCTTTCTGCTATAGACGAAGGCTCACATCATATAGCTGACACTAGCGTAAAGCTTGATGAAAATAATTGCTTTGTTGATGACATGCTATACTGTAGATATGCTGGTAGCTTCGTCATGGTAAGTAGCGACCAAGTTAGTTACATTGACGTATCTCCTAAGCAGGTAATATCAGTTGCAGCTTCCTTGATTCCATTTTTAGAAAATGATGATGCTAATAGAGCATTAATGGGCTCAAATATGCAACGTCAGGCCGTACCTTTATTGAAGCCTACCGCTCCTCTGGTTGCTACTGGTATGGAGTCTTTTGTAGCTTCTGGCTCTGGTGCTGTAGTTTTAGCAAAACGCGATGGCATAGTTGATAGTTCTGATAGTAACTCTATAGTTATACGTGCTTTTGATAAAGAAAGGGTTAACTACTTGGACGTAGATATTTATCATCTAAGGAAATTTCAGCGTTCTAACCATAATACTTGTATTAATCAAAGACCGCTAGTGTGCGTAGGTGATTATGTTAAAAAGGGTGATGTAATAGCTGATGGTCCTGCAATTAACAGTGGTGAGTTGGCGCTTGGTAAAAATTTGCTAGTCGCTTTTATGTCTTGGCAAGGTTATAATTTTGAAGACTCTATTATTATTTCTAGTGAAGTTGTTAAAAAAGATCTCTTTACTTCTATTCATATAGAAGAATTTGACTGTGTTGTACATGATACCCCTTTAGGATCAGAAAAAATAACTCGTGCTATACCTGGTGTTAATGAAGAAAATCTATATCACTTGGATGATAGTGGTATAGTGAAAATTGGTACAAGAGTTGGTCCAGGCTATATTCTGGTAGGTAAAGTTACACCTAAACCTTCTCTTTCATTGCCTCCTGAAACGAAGTTATTAATGACAATTTTTGGTGAAAAGTCATTCGATTGTGCGGATTCCTCTTTATATACATCTCCAGATGTTGAAGGGACAGTAATTGATGTACAAGTCTTTACACGCAGGGGGGTTGAAGAAAATGAAAGGGCATTACTCATCAAACAAAAAGAGATAAATGACTTTGAGGAAGAGCGAGATTATATAATCAATGTTACTAGTGAATATTTCTATGATGAACTGAAGAAACTTCTTATTAATTCTGGTTCTCAAGATCGAGAAAAATTTGACTCTATTGAACGTGAGCAATGGTGGGGTATAGGATTAAAAAACCAATCCATTTCTGAGCAAGTTAAGAGCTTAAAAAAAGATTTTGATGAAAAAGTATCACATGCAATAGCACAGTTTAAGCGAAAAGTAGAAAAATTACATGAAGGTTATGACCTGCCTCAAGGTGTGTCGATGTCAGTAAAAGTTTTCATTGCTGTGAAACATAGTCTGCAACCAGGGGATAAAATGGCTGGTAGACATGGAAATAAAGGTGTGATTTCTCGAGTTGTGCCAGTGGAAGATATGCCTTATTTGGAAGATGGTACTCCTGTTGATATTATTCTTAACCCTCTTGGTGTTCCTTCACGAATGAATGTAGGGCAAATACTGGAAACGCATGTAGGTTGGGCTTGTAGAAAATTAGGGGAAAAGGTAAGTAATATTCTCGATGAGATCAATAAGATCAAAAGTGCTTTTTGCAAGGGAATTAGGTCCCTTAACGATGATAATTTTACACAATTTGCAGTAGCATACCTTGATAATAAAAAAATTGAAAATATTGATGATGATGAAATAACGGCTTCTGTTTTAAATACACCTAATAAGAATGCACTAAATGACGAGTTGAATGAGTTAGTAGAGAACTATTTGAACTCTTGTAAAAGTTCATACAGCAATTTACGTAACTTCCTGATTGAGGTTTATAGCTATGGCAGTAACGTATCTATCTGTAATGATATTCGTAATATTAGTGATAATAATCTCATTGAATTTGCACGCAAATTACGTGATGGCGTTCCTGTTGCTGCACCTGTATTTGAGGGTCCAAAAGATGAACAAATAGCAAAATTATTTGAACTTGCTGGTTTAGATAACTCTGGACAAGCTGTATTATATGACGGTTGCAGTGGTGAAAAATTCGACCGCAAGGTTACAGTTGGTTACATGTACATGCTTAAGTTGCACCACTTGGTTGATGGTAAAATTCATGCGCGTTCAGTAGGGCCTTATAGTTTGGTTACTCAACAACCTCTTGGAGGAAAATCTCATTTTGGTGGTCAGCGTTTTGGTGAAATGGAATGTTGGGCATTACAAGCCTATGGTGCTGCTTATACTTTGCAGGAAATGTTAACTGTGAAGTCTGATGATATTAATGGTAGAGTTAAGATTTATGAATCGATAATAAAAGGTGACAGTAATTTTGAATGTGGAATTCCTGAATCCTTTAATGTGATGATAAAAGAACTACGTTCTTTATGTTTAAATGTAGATTTAAAGCAAAATGATGTAGTGATTGAAGATATATCTCACACTAACATTGCACAACCTTTTAATGAGGTTAGCATATCGATTGCTAGCCCTGAAAGTATTAAGCGTATATCTTGTGGTGAGATAGAAGATGTTTCAACTGCAAATTATCGTACGTTCAAAGTTGAGAAAGGTGGATTATTTTGCCCTAAGGTTTTTGGCCCTGTCAATGACGATGAATGTTTATGTGGAAAATACAAAAAAAGAAGACACAGAGGTCGCATATGCGAAAAATGCGGAGTAGAAGTTACATCTTCTAAAGTAAGAAGAGAAAGGATGGGTCATATAGAGCTTGCATCTCCTGTTGCTCATATATGGTTTTTGAAATCGCTTCCTTCAAGAATTGGAGCATTATTGGATATGTCTCTCAGAGATATTGAGAATATTTTATATAGCGATAATTATATCGTAATAGATCCTCTTGTTTCGCCTTTTGAAAAAGGTGAGATTATTAGTGAAAAAGCTTATAATGAAGCTAAAGATAGCTATGGGATCGATAGTTTTGTAGCTATGCAAGGTGTTGAAGCTATAAGAGAGTTGCTAACGCGCCTTGATTTACATGAAATTAGGAAGGATTTAAGACTAGAATTAGAATCTGTTGCTTCTGAGATAAGAAGAAAGAAAATTATAAAGAGATTGCGTATTGTTGAAAACTTCATTAAATCTGGAAATAGGCCTGAGTGGATGATACTTACAACTATACCTATTTTACCACCTGATTTGCGTCCTTTGGTATCGCTTGAGAGTGGTCGTCCTGCAGTTTCTGATCTGAATCATCATTATAGGACTATTATTAATAGAAATAACAGGTTGAGGAAATTGTTGAGCTTAAATCCTCCTGAGATTATGATTCGTAATGAAAAAAGGATGTTACAAGAAGCAGTTGATTCTCTTTTTGATAATAGTCGTCGTAATACTTTGGTAAATAAAGCTGGTGCTGTTGGATATAAAAAGTCCATTAGTGATATGTTAAAAGGAAAACAGGGTCGTTTTCGCCAGAACCTCTTAGGAAAAAGGGTAGACTACTCTGGACGTTCTGTAATAGTTGTTGGTCCAACTTTGAAACTAAATCAGTGTGGATTACCAAAAAGAATGGCTCTTGAACTATTCAAACCTTTTGTTTACTCAAAGCTTAAGATGTATGGTATGGCTCCAACTATTAAGTTTGCTAGTAAGTTGATAAGAGCAGAAAAACCAGAAGTTTGGGATATGCTTGAAGAGGTAATAAAAGAGCATCCTGTTTTGTTGAATAGAGCGCCTACGCTACATAGACTTGGTATTCAGGCTTTTGAGCCAATCCTTATTGAAGGCAAAGCAATACAGCTTCATCCGCTTGTCTGTACGGCGTTTAATGCTGATTTTGATGGTGATCAAATGGCAGTGCATGTGCCAATTTCATTGGAAGCTCAGCTTGAAGCTAGGGTGTTGATGATGTCCACTAATAACGTTTTAAGTCCTTCTAATGGCAGACCGATTATAGTTCCTAGTAAAGATATAGTACTTGGTATATATTATCTGACTTTACAAGAACCTAAGGAAGATAATTTACCATCTTTTGGTGCTTTTTGTGAAGTTGAGCATTCCTTGAGTGATGGTACTTTACATATTCATTCTAGTATAAAGTATAGGATGGAGTATATTAATAGCAGCGGTGAAACTCACTATAAAACTGTTTGTACAACTCCTGGCCGTTTAATATTATGGCAAATTTTTCCTAAGCATGAGAATCTAGGCTTCGATCTAATAAATCAGATATTAACAGTCAAGGAAATAACTGGTATAGTTGATTTGGTATATCGTAACTGTGGTCAAAGTGCTACAGTGGCATTTTCTGATAAATTAATGGTACTTGGCTTTGAGTATGCCACATTTTCTGGTGTCTCTTTTGGTCGTTGTGATATGGTTATACCTGAAACTAAAGCTACACATGTTGATCACGCGAGGGGTGAAATTAAGAAATTCTCTATGCAATATCAAGATGGGCTAATAACTAGAAGTGAGAGGTATAACAAGGTTATAGATGAATGGTCTAAGTGTACGGATATGATAGCTAATGATATGTTAAAAGCAATATCTATATATGATGGAAATAGTAAGTACAACTCAGTGTATATGATGGTTAACTCTGGTGCAAGGGGTTCTACTTCACAGATGAAACAGCTAGCAGGAATGCGAGGGCTCATGACCAAACCTTCTGGTGAGATTATAGAAACACCTATAATTTCTAATTTCCGTGAAGGATTGAACGTATTTGAATACTTTAATTCTACTCACGGTGCGCGTAAAGGTTTAGCTGACACTGCACTTAAAACTGCAAACTCTGGATACTTAACTCGTCGTTTAGTTGATGTATCTCAAAATTGCATAGTTACAAAGCATGACTGTAAAACAAAAAATGGTCTTGTTGTGAGAGCTACAGTTGAAGGAAGTACTATAGTTGCATCTCTAGAGAGTGTTGTGCTGGGTAGAACAGCTGCAAATGATATATATAACCCAGTGACAAAAGAATTATTAGTAAAAGCAGGGGAATTAATTGATGAGGATAAAGTAAAGCAAATCAGCATTGCAGGTCTTGATGTTGTAAAAATTAGATCGCCTTTAACTTGTGAAATAAGTCCTGGTGTATGTTCTTTATGTTATGGAAGAGACCTTGCAACTGGTAAAATTGTTTCAATAGGTGAAGCAGTTGGTGTTATAGCTGCTCAATCTGTTGGAGAGCCAGGTACTCAGTTAACGATGCGTACTTTTCATATAGGTGGAGTAATGACTAGAGGCGTTGAATCCTCGAATATTATAGCTTCTATTAATGCTAAAATAAAGTTAAACAATAGTAATATAATTATAGATAGAAACGGAAATAAAATTGTGATAAGCCGTTCCTGTGAAGTCGTGTTGATTGATAGCCTTGGTAGTGAGAAGTTGAAGCACAGTGTACCTTACGGCGCTAAGCTTTATGTAGATGAGAGTGGGTCAGTAAAAATTGGCGATAAAGTTGCGGAATGGGATCCTTATACATTGCCTATTATCACGGAGAAGACTGGTACAGTGTCTTATCAGGACTTAAAAGATGGAATTTCGATCACTGAAGTGATGGATGAATCTACAGGAATATCAAGCAAAGTAGTAAAAGACTGGAAATTGCATTCTGGTGGAGCTAATTTACGTCCTCGTATTGTGCTGCTTGACGATAATGGTAAAGTAATGACACTCGCAAGTGGCGTTGAAGCATGTTATTTTATACCAATCGGTGCAGTGCTCAATGTACAAGATGGCCAGAAGGTTCATGCAGGTGATGTTATTACAAGAACACCAAGAGAGTCAGTTAAAACTCGTGATATTACTGGTGGTTTACCGAGGGTTATAGAGTTATTTGAAGCACGTCGTCCTAAAGAGCATGCTATTGTTAGTGAGATAGATGGCTATGTAGCGTTTTCTGAAAAAGACCGTAGAGGAAAACGCAGTATATTAATTAAACCTGTAGATGAACAAATTTCTCCAGTTGAATATTTGGTATCAAGAAGTAAGCATGTAATAGTCAATGAAGGTGATTTTGTACGTAAAGGTGATCTATTGATGGATGGTGACCCTGATCTCCATGATATTTTACGTGTGCTTGGGTTAGAAGCTTTAGCGCACTATATGATTTCTGAAATACAGCAAGTTTATAGATTGCAGGGTGTTCGTATAGACAATAAGCATTTAGAGGTGATCTTAAAACAAATGCTACAAAAAGTGGAAATTACTGATCCTGGTGATACTATGTACTTGGTTGGCGAAAGCATTGACAAGCTGGAAGTTGATAGGGAAAATGATGCTATGAGTAACTCTGGCAAACGGCCTACTCATTATCTTCCTATTCTGCAGGGGATTACTAGGGCAAGTCTTGAAACTAGCTCCTTTATTTCTGCTGCCTCTTTCCAAGAGACAACAAAAGTACTTACAGAAGCAGCATTCTGCGGGAAGAGTGATCCTTTAAGTGGATTAAAAGAAAATGTTATAGTAGGAAGATTAATTCCTGCTGGTACAGGTTTGATTATGAATAAGATCAGAGCACTTTCACTTTGTGATAATGTGGATAAATATGAAAAATATTTTGATATTGAAACTTATGACGAGGAATGGTTGATGGATAATGGTTGTCATTTACACTCTGGTGAGGAAGAGAGCGTAGTGGCATACGATCAGTCGAATTGAGTACAGCTAGTGTGTCTCTTGACCAAAAAAGCCAATAATATTTTCTTTCACTTCTGTGCTATCTGTCATGTTATTTACTCTCACACGAAATTCAGATGAGCCTTGAAGCCCGCTACTGTACCAACCTATGTGTTTGCGGGCCATCTTTATTCCTGTGTCATTTCCATAGTACTCAAGAATATTGTCGTAATGCTCGAGTATGATGCTTAATCTCTCTGAAGCTGTTGGCTCAGAAGTTTCACTTCCACTGAGAAAGTTCATTGCTTGATTAATCAGCCAAGGTTTACCGTAGGCACCACGACCTATCATCACTCCGTCTGCTCCAGATTCTTTGAGAGCATTCTGAATATCATTTAAATTTTTAATATCGCCATTTACTATAACTGGAATTTTCACTTGCTCTTTAACATTTCTAACGAATTTCCAATCTGCTTGACCATTATAAAGCTGCGCTCTTGTTCTTCCATGCACAGTGATCATTTTTGCTCCTAAGTCTTCGGCAATTTTCGCAAGTCTCGGGGCATTGCGATTTTCATCGTTCCATCCAGTGCGCATTTTTACTGTAACTGGCACATTCACTGCCTTGACTACAGCTTCAATTATTTCAGCAGCCTTTTTTTCATCACGCATTAGTGCTGATCCTGCATAACCGTTTACAACTTTCTTAACAGGGCAACCAAAATTTATATCTATAATTTTAGCTCCCATATCCTCATTCAATTTTGCAGCTTCTGCCATAACATTCGGTTCGCATCCAGCAAGCTGAACAGCAGTTAATGCATCGACTTTTGCTTTTTGCAAACTCTGGCGAGTTTGCATAATCATAGCTCTGCTTGCAATCATCTCTGAAACTAACAAACTTGCACCAAGTTTCTTCACAATACTTCTAAACGGATAATCAGTCACTCCAGACATTGGAGCTAAAATAACTGGAGAATCAATTGTCAAATTTCCTATTTGGAGGGGCATAAGGTCAATGGTAATTTTTCATTGATTACATAATGCAACACAAACTTGCATTCTCCCTTGAAATAGAAGACTGAGATGTTTTCGTCCTTGGCGGACGCTTACGATTTCTTAGATCTTCCTTACATTTCTCATCTTCCATAAGCGCTCTTGTAAATTCTTCTCTTTTCTCATTCAAATCAAATTTATATTCTGATAACTTTTTGTCAATTTCGTCAAATGATTTGTCTTCGTTAAGCATTTGTGTAATTTTATGAGCATTTTCTAACGCAAATATTCCACAGTTATACCCGTCACTTTGCTGCTTAGTTGGGGAAATTCTTATGTCTAATACCCATTCCTCTTTTTGCAGTTCTCTTTTAACAATATTTAGCACATTATCTGGCAATTGATTACCAAATGAGTCACAGTAATAAGCTCTAAATTTTTTATCACCTGCATCAGGTTTAATAACCAAAGTTACCCAATGATTATTGTTAATATGAAGAACCGAAGTAAATATCAATTTAGAATTTTGTTTGAATTCACCTCTATAATTCTGAAGAAATTCTTTTGTGAGTTCGTCCCAACCATTAGAATAGCTAGGGGCAAGAAAATAGACATTATTATTACTATATTCACTTTGTGAGTACCCATATACAACTCTTGCAATATGTGTAATGTCATTATCATCTAACCAGTAACTATAGTTTTTTCTGTTTGTCTGATGCACAAGAGTGTCCAAATCTTCGTGAAACTCTTTACCACCCAAACCACTATCCAAAGAGCTTCTACGACTACTGTTCCTTGAATTGGGTTCACTTCCTGGTACAATACCACTATCTCCATCTTGAGTTTTTTGCTCACCTTGACTTGCTCTTTTTCCATTAATATAGTTCTTCGCTAAGTAAAATAAAGGTTCAACAACCATTTTGTATGCTACTGTAAGAATTATTCCCATTAAAACCCAAACTACGGGGTTAGAGATGAGCATAGCAAGTGGAAAGGTCAATAGAGGGGATCCTATTACCGCCCCTAAACAGCCAGCAGCGAATGTGGCTGCTAGGCATACACAAGTAGCGTAGATAACGAATTCCTCACCAGCAAAGTCAGTGCTCTCTTTCTGATTATTTTTTGTAATACCCAACATACTACACCCTATGAACGCTAAGTTAATTAAATTTTAACAAATTCTAACAAAAAAATCAACCATAATAATTTTAGTAGTATGAGAATATATTGAATATTAAGAGCTTTTGGAGTACAGTAACAATGTTAGTAATAGCACAATATATGCACGATATAGAATATATACGCAAAAACCCTGAAGGATTTGAAAAGGCAATGAAAAGCAGGGGAATTAGAGAATCTACTGCGGAAGAGATATTAGAAATCGATCACGAGAAAAGATCATTAACCACTAAACTGCAGGATTTGAATAGGCAGCGCAATGAAATCACAGAGGAAATAAAAAAGCTTAAAATGAGCAAGAGCCCCTGTGAAGAGCAAATAGAGTTGTCAAAAAGCATCACAAATGAGATAGAGGCAATCAGCTTAAAAGAACAAGCAGAAAAGGATAAGTTAGTGAATGTTTTATCTAACTTGCCGAATATTCCTGCGCAAGATGTGCCAATAGGCGCAGATGAGAACTCTAATTTAGAGGTGAGAAGATATGGAGGAAAAAGACAGTTTGATTTTGTACCAGAATCTCATTATGAACTCGGAGAAAAATTAGGTTTAATGGACTTCGAACAAGCGGCGAGAATTTCCGGATCAAGATTTACGATATTAAAAGGACAGTTAGCTAAGCTTGGACGAGCGCTAATAAATTGTATGCTTGAAATGCATGTTAATGAATTTGGCTATACTGAGGTGTACCACCCGGCTTTGGTGAAAAACGAAGCTATGTATAATGTTGGTCAGCTACCGAAATTTTCTGACGATTCGTATTTAACTACCGACGAATTGAGGTTGATTCCCACAAGTGAAGTGTTTTTAACAAATTTAGTTGCTGACAAAATAATGGAAGAAAAAGAACTGCCTATTCGCTTTACTGCATATTCGGAGTGCTTTCGTAAAGAAGCAGGTAGTGCAGGTCGCGATACCAGGGGCATGATAAGGCAACACCAATTTGGTAAAGTGGAGTTGGTAAGCATCACAACTGAAGACCAATCAAATGATGAGCTTGAGCGTATGACGAGTGTTGCTGAAGAGATATTAAAAAAATTAGAATTGCCATACAGAGTAATGCTGCTTTGCAGTGGCGATATGGGTTTTGCTGCACAAAGGACTTATGACATAGAGGTATGGTTACCTGGGCAAAATAAATATAGAGAAATATCAAGCTGCTCAAATTGTGGTGCATTTCAAGCAAGAAGGATGAACGCTAAATACTCTTCAGAAACTGATAAAAAGATGAAAAAATATATTCACACTTTAAACGGCTCAGCTTTAGCTATAGGAAGAACGATTATTGCCATAATGGAGAATTATCAAAATTCTGACGGGTCGATTGCAATACCAAACGTGTTGCAAAAATACATGAGTAATGATACTGTTATAAGCAAATAATAATTTTGACATATAGAAAAGCGAGGAAATAAAGATGAAGGTTCTGGTTATAGGTTCTGGTGGGCGTGAGCACGCTCTACTTTGGGCTCTAAAAAAATCTCCTATCTTGACTGAGTTATATGTAACTCCTGGTCGCCAAGCTATGAAAGATCTTGGGGCTCTTGTGGATGTAAATATTCAAAATTCAGTGGATGTTACACAATTTTGCAAGAGAGAAAATATAGAGTTGGTTGTTATTGGTCCAGAACAACCAATAATTGATGGGCTTGCTGATGATTTAGTTGCAGAGGGAATAAATGTTTTTGCTCCAAGTCAAGCAACTGCAAAACTTGAGGGATCGAAGTCTTTCACCAAGGGACTATGTAAACGATATGGTATACCAACTGCCAAGTACGAGTGTTTTGTTGATGAAGGGTTAGCTAAAGATTTTGTACGTAGCAATAAAATAAAGTTTCCACTTGTAGTGAAAGCAAATGGAATTGCAGCAGGAAAAGGGGTGGTTATATGTAATACAGAAAGCGAAGCTTTTTCAGCAATAAATTCAATGCTAGTGGAGAAAAAATTTGGTGAATCAGGTGAAGAAATAATCATAGAAGAGTTTTTAGTTGGAGAAGAAGTAAGTTTTTTTGCTCTTATTGATGGGTTGAAAGTAGTAACTCTTGGGTGTGCAAAAGATTATAAGAGAGTTGATGAAAGTAATGAAAGCCAAAATACTGGAGGTATGGGGTCGTACTCATCACCTTCAATTATAAGTAAGGACATGGAGCAAAAAATTATCCAAAAAATAATATACCCTACAGCTCAAGCATTGGTTAACATGGGTACGCCTTATAAAGGAGTACTCTTTGCTGGTTTAATGATTTGCAAAGATAGCCCAAAACTTCTCGAGTATAACGTTAGATTCGGTGATCCAGAAACGCAATCTATATTACCTAGATTTGATTCAAATTGCGATTTGTTAAAATTGATGTTGTCAGTTGCAGAAGGAAAGTTAAATGTCAAAATGGTGGAACTTAACAACAAATCTACAGTTTGTGTAGTTGTTGCAAGTAAAGGCTATCCGGGTGATTATCAAAAGGGAGAAGTAATTAAAGGATTAGATAAGATTGAAAGCATTCCTGGTGTGTTGGTGTTTCATGCTGGTACTAAATTCGATGAAAGTGGTAACTTAGTTTCCGATGGCGGAAGAGTGCTAAATATAGTAGCAGAAGGGAGCACTATAGAGGAAGCCAAAAGTAAGGTGTACTCAGCATTAAATTTTTTAGAATGGCCAGGGGGCTTCTTCAGATACGATATCGGTAGTTAATGTTAGCTGTCGGTTAGCAGGTGGTTCACAGAAACGAAAAACTTCCTTGACAAACTCCGCCAGCCCCCTTATCATGAAACTGAAGCTATTGTATTTGCTTTCGCCAATCTGCAGATTAAAAGGTAAGGATTACTTAATGTATCGGCGTCTTATGTTCAATTTTTTGCAGTATATAGATACTGTATGTCTTTACAAAACTTCATCTACATCTAGATTTTTATCTAAATAAGCTGAACGCGCTTATAAAGCGTTACAAGACATCAAAAAATGCCAATACTCGACAGAGATAGTAAAAGACTAGCTAACTCGGGGATTCTTTGTCTTTTTTTCTGCTTGGTAAATTTCTTAAACATTTGCAGCATAGGTTAGTTGCAATTAAAAGCAGCTAAATCTTGCTTGTCAAGCGTTTAAAACATAAAAAACGCCAATATTTTAAAGCAGATAATAACCCCAGGGCTTCTTTTGCCTTTTTTTTCATTTGGTAAATTTCTTAAATATTTATGGCTAAACGACAATCGTCATCCCGCAGCGGGATCTAGAGATACCGCGGCGGTATGACGTAGGGAAACCTTTCTTGGGTTAGCTATAAAACTAATCAGCATCTTGTTTAGCACATATAAATTAAGTTTCATAAATATAGTGTTAAACCTTGAAAATATGTTATAGCTACTTCTTCCAATTTAGTGGTGGGTTTTAACAGTACACATGTCGCTTTACTATCTACCAACTCAATCACCATAGAAGCTACAGTCATTACTTTGCATCCACTTATATTCCGTACTTTAACATTTGTTCTACTTTCTATAGGAAGCTTTACCCCCCCTACATCATTACGTACAGCAGTATGATTTATTTCATTTTTAGTTCCACTACTATGCTGCAACAAGATATCCCCATTAACTTTTATTTCAACATTTTTGTCACTACTACCATTGTTAAAATTTAATCCCTCATCTCTTCTACTTTGTCTTTTTTCTTTTAATTTTAATTCAGTTTCTCTTTTATCAAGGGTAGGAAATGGGATGTGAGTTTTTTCCTGACCATCTTGATTTATAGCTCTTGTTGTATTAAAAGCTTCGTTGCTTTTACATGATATTGTATAAGTAAGTGGTGTGTAGATTTTTTCTTCACTATCTGGATATTTTATAGTTATTGTTGCATTAAGAATGTCTTTCAGAATATCGTTTTCTCTAGCTATGTCTAAAATTTCTTGAATAACTTTGCGATCATGTAATGCGGCAAGTAACTTATCAGTTACTTTTTGATTATTTTTATGTTTTATGGTTATTGTTGTGTTAAGAATGTCTTTCAGAATACCGTTTTCTTTAGCTACTCTTAACATTTTCTCAACAGCTATACTATCTTTACGTAGTATAGCATAAGCAAGTGGTGTGCAAGTTTCTTCCTGACCATCTGGATATTTTATAGTTGTTGTTGCGTCAAGAATGTCTTTCAGAATACCGTTTTCTTTAGCTACTCTTAACATTTTCTCAACAGCCATACTATCTTTACGTAGTATAGCATAAGCAAGTGGTGTAACAGTTACTCTCCGACCATCTGGATATTTTATAGTTGTTGTTGCGTTAAGAATATCTTTCAGAATACCGTTTTCTTTAGAGACTTTTAAAGTTTCTTCAATAGTTTTGCTATTTTTACATAATATGGCATAAGTAAGTGGTGTGCAAGTTTCTTCCTGACCACCTGGATATTTTATAGTTGTTGTTGCGTCAAGAATGTCTTTCAGAATACCGTTTTCTTTAGCTACTCTTAACATTTTCTCAACAGCTATACTATCTTTACGTAGTATAGCATAAGCAAGTGATATAATAGTTGGTTCTTTACCCCGATGTTTGCTTACTTCCGTAGTAAGAATTCTTTGTTTTTCCTTTTCAGATATTTTTTCTAGTTCTTCAGCAATGCTACTTTCTTTGCCTTCTATTTTTGATGCTAATTTTAAAATACTTTTTTCATCTTTCTCTTTCAATTTCGAATCGTTTACCTGATGAGTCATTTTTTTTCTCAAGGTCTTTCTTATTAAACTAAGCATAACATTTTCTCTCTTCGTGGTTATAATATTTGCTTTTATGAATCAGTTGTGTTGATAATGTATTAATTGCATAGTTCAGACATTGTTTTATAAAGTAAAATTTTAGTAGACCACCTTACAAGAACGTTTCTTGCTAATTCTGAATCCGAAAAAAGGACGCAGTAAAGTTATTTGTAAGGGAAGAATGAAACTTGTAGCTATAGCTAAACTGACTTACGATAATTTGAAAAACCGTCATCCCGCTGCTTGTTAGCGGGATCTAGAGATACCGCGGCGGTATGACGGTTCGCAGTGGTATGACGGTTCGCGGCGGGATGACGATAAGCTCGTCATCCCGCTACATTAATATTGTATTAATAAAAACTTAATAATAATCCTTAATAATATATGAACTAACATGTTCGCAATTTCGTATGACAGAGGAAACAAAAGATGGATATGCTTCCTTATACGTTGCAATTCAGGAAGGTAATATTGAAGCTGCAGAACTACTAATAAAGTGTGGCACAAACGTCAATGATCATTATGAACGCAATCGTACGCCACTGCATATTGCCATCGGACGCAAACAATTAGAAATAGCAAAATTGCTGATAAAAAATGGAGCAAACGTTAATGCAAAAACTCAAAATCATGGTAAAGATGATCTAACACCAATGCACTTTGCAGTTTTTGCAAATACGCCAGAATTTATAGAATTACTAGCTAGCCATGGTGCATTGATTAATGAAAGAGAAAGCACCGAAGGGTATACTCCTCTTCACTTTGCTGCTTTGTATGGGAATAAAAATATAATACAAGCCTTAATTAATAAGGGGCAAAATATCGAAGATGTGGACAATAATGGGCGAACAGCTCTGTTTTTAGCTGCTAGGCAGTGCACTGAAGCGGAAGATGATAGCAGAATAGAAATTATCAAGTATTTGATAGACAAGCTCAAAGCAGATGTAACAAAGAAAGACAATAATAACAATGCAGTACTCTTTCCTGCCGCTAATAATTGCCCTGGAAAAGTGGTAGAATTCATCATTGAGCAATGTATAAAAATCTTTGAGTTAGAGAATTTTATCAACCACAAAAATAATGATGGAATGGATGCTTTGGATATTGCGCTGAATAGTGGAAACGAGAAAGCTATTGAAGTATTAAGATCATATGGAGCAGATATCAAGAATAAGGCAGATGGTAGCACTCAAAAAATTACTGCAGAAAAACCAAGTAGTACCCTAGACAGAGCAGAAAGTGCAGAGGTAGCGCCTCCAATTAAGCAAAGAGTATAAAGCTTTTTATAAAGCGATTATAAATTTCAGTAAGTTGCAGAGGCTCTACAATGGGAAGTGTAGTATGTTAGCAGATACAAATGACTAGATAAATTATATTTCATTAAAGTCATTTATCTTGAAACATAAGCAGGATTTTGTATAGTTGTTTCAATTTGGGTCTGTATATTGAAACAACGCGTGAAAATGACAGGTCATTGTACAAGAGGTACCTAATTCACCGACAAGAATGCTAGATAAAGACACTTACATTTCAATTATTTCACAATTTCTGTATAATCTTAAAAACTCAATTAGTGCGTTATGAAGATAATAATAGGTAATGCTAGTAAGGAATTAGGGGAATCAGTAGTTAACCGGCTAGATGTTCAACCATCCTCTGCTTGGATATCAAAGTTTACCGATGGTGAGGTAAATGTAGAAGTAGCAAATGATCTATATAATCAAGAAGTATATATAATACAATCTCTTTCTCCCCCTGTGAATGATAATCTTATGGAGCTTCTGCTTATAATTGATGCAGTAAATAGATTAGGAGCCAAAAGGATAGTAGTAATTATCCCTTATTATGGATATAGCAGGCAAGATAGAATTATCAAGAACAATAATGTGCAGTCTGCTTTAAGTGCCAAATTAGTTGCAAATCTTATTCAAACTGCAGGTGCAAGTAGTGTTGCAGTTATTGATTTGCACTCAAGTCAAATTGAAGGATTCTTTGATGTACCGATAACTAATTTGAACTGCTTTGAAGCATTTGTTGACTCTATACACACGGAAAATTTGGCAATTGTTGCACCTGATGTTGGAGCAATTGGTAGAGCACGTGCTTTTGCAAAGACTTTAGAGGAAAAGTACAAGATAGGGTTAAGTGATAAGATTATTGTAGTAGATAAATATAGGGAGAAAGCAGGCACATCTCAAGTAATGAACATAATAGGAGAAGTTGCAAATAAAAATTGTGTCATTGTTGATGATATAGTTGACTCTGGTGGAACATTGTGTAATGCAGCTCTTGCTTTAAAAGGCCACGGAGCAAAGTCCGTAATTTCATGCATCACACATGGCGTGCTTTCAGGAAGTGCAGTTGAGAAAATCTCTTCCTCTTCTTTAGATAAATTAGTGATTACGGATACCATACTTCACAAATTTGAAAAAACTGGTAAAATAGAAGTTGTTTCGGTCGTAGATATTTTAACTCACTTTATCCAAGGAGGTAAAGATGCCAGCTAAGTCAACAGAAGACGTTATTACTTCACTAATAGAATTTGCAAATAAGAGAAAAATAACAATTACCAAAGAAGAAATGCTTAAAATTGCACAGCTTGTAAGGATTAAGTTATCAAATGACGAGATTGATCACTACTCCAAAGAACTGACAATGCTGGATTGGATACATGATACTTTATTGCAAGTTAATACTGAAGGTGTTTCTCCTATGCGTTATGGCAGCATAGACAAGGACATTCATGTACGCGATGATGTTATAAATTCTCAAAACATTAAAAAAGAGATATTGTCCAATACAAAACCTGAGCATGGGTATTTCGTAGTGCCAAAGGTTATAAGCAATTAAAGTAAAATAAGGCTCATATCAAATCTATAATAGATCTACTTTCAAAAATAAGACCAATCCGGTAAAGAAGCATTTGTGGGAGTGGAAACCATTTTTTGATTTTTCTTTACTAAGTCTACTAAATATAGTTTAGAGTTGCTTGGTGATTCTGTTCTTGTAAAAATGATTTCTCTACCATTTGGTAACCATGCCGGGGATTCAATTTTATGCCCCTCTGAAAGCAGACGTTCTTCTTTGCCATCTGGCTTCATAACTCCTATGTAAAATTTTCCTGACTGAATCTTTGTAAAAGCTATCAGATCTCCTTTTGGCGACCAAACAGGCGTAGCATATCTTCCACTTCCAAAACTAATTCTTTTAGGTTTTTTACTTTTGTTAGTAAAATCGATAACGTACAGTTGCTGACTCCCACTTATATCAGAACTAAAAGCCATATACTTTTGATCTGGAGAAAAAGAGGGAGAAGTGCTTATAGCTGAACCTTTAGTAATTTTTTTTGTTCGTTTACTACTTAAATCCAAAGATAATATATTCGTTTCACCACCCAATGAGTGGGAAATTAAAAGAGATTTACCATCGGGAGAAAATCTTGGTGCAGAAACAACTCCTTCAAATGCGCTGATTATTGATTCAGTGTTATCTTTTAAATTTTTTAATATTATATAACTTTTACCATTTGCGTACGAGATATAAACAATGCCCTTTCCATTTGGTGAGAATCTCGGTGTTGACACAAATCTATCGCCATTTGTTAAGTATTTTATATTACTTCCATCTTGATTCATCACAGCAATTTTACGCACAGATTTGTAGTTGCTATCTTTTTCTTCAGCGATATACGTGATTTTTGTGTTGAAGTGCCCTTTCTCACCAATTAATCTATCATGTATCACATCCGAAACGAGGTGACCAATTTTTCTCCAGTCTTTTGCTGGAAAAACAACTGACTGAGTAAGTAATTCTCTTTTTGTAAAAGCGTCAAATAAACGAAATGATAGCTCTAATGCACTACCAGATATTTCGCTTAAACTTACTGTGACTACAGTATCGCTTTTCCAAGATTTAGATTCAGCTTCCGCGCCACGTTTTACATTAAATAAGCCACAATTAGATAAATTTGTTCCTATTACCTTTGCAATATTTTCGCTTAATTCGCTTTCCAACGCTGTTTTACATGTACATTTAGATACAACAAGACCAATGTTACCAACACTGCTTTTTTTTATATCAACATATAAAGCAGCTTTTGTAAAATAAGGAATAAATAACGAAATAAATAACACCAGATGAACGAATAGCTTCATTCATTTCATACCTGTTCTATCTGAACCTCAATTATAGGTCTTTTTAGTAAATATTCCTTTAAGATACTCAATATTGAACTTTCAATCTTATTTTTAATTTTTTTTGTTGGCTGCAAACTAAACAACGACTCAACTTTCTTGACAATTTTCTGTATGGTAGCTGCATCTTCTAGCACTTCAAAAACACCAGGTACAAATACTTTTGGTTTAGCAAGCAATTTATTTTTCTTGTTTACAACTGCTGTTACCACAATAACTCCGGCATCTCTCATTCTTTTACGCATTTTTATAACACTGCTCTCCGGATGACGTAGCAACATACCATCAATACCAAAGTAGTCAACATCAATTGAATCAACCTTTTCTCCGTTCTCCAAATTAACAATATCACCTGGTGCAATCATTATTGCTTTTGCCACACCGCACTCTTTAGCAAATTTTACATGTGCATGCGTGTGAATATATTCGCCGTGAACTGGAATAGACATCTTCGGTTTTATTAAAGAATACATTTCCTTTAGCTCTTCTCTTGTTGGATGCCCAGAAGCATGAACATGCTCTGTTTTTTCAGTAATAACTTCTACCCCCATCTCAATAAAGGCATTGAGCATGTTGTGCGCACGAGTTTCATTTCCAGGAATGATTTTTGACGAAAAGATCATGGTATCACCTTGCTGCATTTTAAATGCTTGATGACTCTTAGCAGCAAGTCTTGCGGTAGCTGCCAGTGGCTCACCTTGACAACCTGTGCAAAGTAGCACCAGTTCTTCCCTTGGAAAATTTACTGCTTCCTTTGCTTCAAGAAACTGAGGAGAATCAGTTAAATAACCACTATCTTGCGCAACTTTCACTATTCTCCATAAAGATCTACCAAGTAAAACTACTTTTCTATTTAGTGCTTTTGCAGCTTGGCTTATCGTTTCAATTCGTGCCACATTTGAAGCGAATAGCGAAACAGCAACTAATTTTTTAGACCGCTTTATTATGTTATAAATATTATTATAAATTTCACCTTCTGACTCAGGGTGATGCTTGCTTAATATATTGGTTGAATCGCAAATTGCTGCAAGCAGGTCACCTTTATCGCCAATTTCTTTTAGACGCTCCATATTAGAAGTTAATCCAACAACAGGTTTTGGATCAAATTTCCAGTCTCCGGTATGGAGTGCACTACCCATTTCAGTGCTAATTAATATTGAATTTGCCTCAGGAATTGAATGAGTTACATTTATAAACTCGACGGTAAAAGGACCCAAATTTATGCTGCCATTTATGTCTACCTCTTTCACAGGCACTATACCTTCCAATCGAAATTCTTTTAGTTTCTCTTTAAGAAAATTAACCGTAAACTTTGTTGTATATATGGAGCACTGCAACTCTTCCCACAAGTGGGGCACTGCACCGCAGTGGTCCTCATGTGCATGTGTAATTATTATTCCAAGTAAATCTTTTTTTCTTTGAGCAATAAAATCTATATCAGCAATGAGCAGCTCAACACCTGGTATAGTTTCATCTGCAAAACCAACACCAAGGTCGATCATAATCCACTTACCTTGGTAATGATATAGGCTAACATTCATCCCGATTCTTCCTACTCCCCCAAGCGGAAGAAATAAAAACTCATTTTTGTTTATATTCATTAAATTTAAATTATTAAAACCTGAGAATAGCAAAACTTCGACCTTAAATAAAGAAATTTATTGCTTTTACATAGTTTTAAGGAACTAAGAAGTTTCTGTTGGCTAATAATAACACTATTGTTAAGTTTTCCATTAATAAGGTCAAAGAATTGCAGGATTAAATGAAAACCCGTAAACAGTTACCCCTTTATGTCATTTAGCAGATTTCTTATTTTTTTTTTACTTTACTAAAAAACCCTTCAGATTGCTGTTGTACACTTGCATTTTCCTCTTCTTCAAGCGCTTTTAATAGTTCAATTTGCTTTTTAGTTAAATTTTTTGGATTTAAAGTCTCAACTATTACCTGTACATATAAATCACCACGAGCATGTGAGTTCATATATGGCATACCCTTTTCCCTACAACGTAGTTTGGTACCAGTTTGAGTGCCTTCAGGGACCTTTACTTTTATTTTAGCTCCATCAATTGATTGAATATCGATTTCACCACCAAGCACTGCTAGTGTCATTCTTATAGGCACTTTACAGTGTAAATCTGCTTTATTTCTAGCAAAGATTTTATGGAAAATTATTTTCACGTATACGTATAAATCTCCACTTTTTCCACCTTTTGTTCCAGCTTCTCCTTTACCACTTATCCTTACCTTAGCTCCTTCTTCTATGCCTTTTGGAATTGAAACGGATATATTTACTTCATCTCTTCTACGTCCACTTCCACCACATTTCTTACATTTGTTTTGTATTATTTCTCCTTCCCCATAGCATGTAGTACATGTTCTTTCGATGGTAAAAAAGCCTTGTTGAGTTCTAATCCTACCGCTTCCCTGGCATGTGTGGCACTGAACTGGTTTAATTGCTCCTTCGCCACCTGTGCCTTGGCATGTATCACATTTTACATTTGTCACATAATGTATAGGCGCTTGTATTCCTTTAAATGCATCTTCTAAGGTAATTTCAAGATCATAACGTAGGTCTGCTCCAGATACTCCTGTTGTACTTCTTTTTGCTCTCGATCTACTTGCACCACCACCGAATCCTCCACCAAAGAAGTCATTGAATATGTCGCTAAAATCTCCTGCAGAGCTAAAGCCTTGAAATCCACCAGAAGCACCTTCGTGGCCATAACGGTCATAGCCTGCCCTTTTCTCAGAGTCAGACAGAACTTCATATGCAGCTGTTACTTCTTTAAATTTTTCCTCTGCTTCTTGATTGCCAGGATTTCTATCAGGATGATATTTTAACGCTAATTTTTTATACGCTTTTTTTATCTCATCAATACTGGCATTTCTGCCTACTTCCAGTAGCTCATAGTAGTCTTTTTTGCTCATATATAATAGTTTAGTGCTTAACCTTTAAAGATAGGTATTGCATATATTAATTTCAAGTGTGACTTCTGCTTCCTATAAAATGTGGTGCACCCTGAGCGACTTGAACGCCCGACCTTTTGATCCGTAGTCAAATGCTCTAATCCAACTGAGCTAAGGGTGCTTTCATAAAGTTAACTTTAGCAGATTTTGTGGCTTGATTCAATTAATTTGGCTAAAAATAAAACTATTGATTTCTATCATACGTGAACCCCTCACAATTCTCAAACTGCCGTTTCGCATTAGAATTATCAAATTCACTACAAGGAGGAGCAGTTGGAGTAGTATTAGGATCTTGAGAAAAGTAAGGAGGTGGTGCATCATAACGAGAAGAATCTCCATAACCATGCCCTTGTCTAAGACAGCTATCTACCGCTCCTTTAGCTTTCTCGATATTTTCTGATTCTTCCTCATGCTTCATATGAAAAGCTAAACCACCAGCAAAACATACGAGAGAATTAACGCCAAGGATAGCTAAACCCCACACTGGTAAGACTGGGTAAACAGCACAAGCTACCAAAGCTGCCAAAGAAACAACGCCAACCGCAAATTCTATATTTCTGAACGTTTTAAATTTACTATCCAGGTAATCTATTTTTTCTTCTTTTCTAGCCACTTTTCTGCTGCTGTTATACCAAAAACACATACCAGCATGGAAAGCAACACACACAACTGCAGCTACTATACCCAAAGCTAATAGCTTTCTACTGTCTTCTGATTCTTTTTTATTAGACCTCTTTCGAAACTCATATAGACAGCTCAAAATTGTGAATTCCTGCTATTAAATTGAATCTCAAGCCAAAACGTTTTCTCCGATTGCGGTATCTGTCTGCAATAATTTTGAATCTTTTTAACAGACCAATTACATTCTCAACTACTACTCTTTTGCTTGCTAGCTCCCGATTTTCTACCTTTTTTTCCTTAATTAAGGGACTCTTTTTCATCCTTCTGTGTGGCAACTCGACATTTTTGTGAATTTTCTGAAAACCTCTATAGCCAGCATCGGCTAAAACTTTTATACCTTCTGATACATGCACTTTTGACTCCTTGAAAAGCCGAAAGTCATGCTTTCTCCCGTTTGAAAATGA
The DNA here is from genome assembly GCF_964277345.1 of Wolbachia endosymbiont (group A) of Therophilus tumidulus. Lineage (NCBI taxonomy): Bacteria > Pseudomonadati > Pseudomonadota > Alphaproteobacteria > Rickettsiales > Anaplasmataceae > Wolbachia > Wolbachia endosymbiont (group A) of Therophilus tumidulus. Next base: position 272,376 of record NZ_OZ195515.1, read on the forward strand.
CGTACAAATAATTTTCTTGCTCTTCTTTTCTGCAATTATTTGTGTTTTTAGCGTATGTTTTTTCTTCTTTCCTGAATAAAATCTTTTCTGCTTTTTTTTGGTCTCTCTACAGGTGTTTCCGTTGCATCAATCACCAAAATCTCATATTTCACGTCGCTTTTTAGGAGTTCTTTTCGTCCTGGCAATGCGAAATCTTGGTGTTGTATTAGAGTATCCTCTACCCATTTTACAGTTTTATATGCCGTACTTTCACTTACTCCATAACTTTGACTTATGTGAAAATATGTACGGTATTCTCGTAAGTATTCTAATACCATGAGCAGCATATTCTCCTCGTTTAGCTTATTTTTCCTTCCTCCTTTGGCTTTCTTTTTTTTATTTTCTTCACATAAAATCCCTACCATTTTGTTAAATGTTGATCTCTTTACTCCTGTTAGTCGACGAAACTCCCCTTTATCGAGCTCTTTCACTATTTCATACTTCATTTCTCCTTACCTCAAAATTACTATTTTTACTGCTTTATCCTAGTTTCGAAAGAAGTCTATTCTCTTTTCTCCCTTGATGAGTGGTATTACCATTGTTAATATTCGTTATATTATTAACCGTAGTGTGACCACGTCCACCGAATAAAGAATCCATCCAGCATTGTAATAGCAAATAATCCCAAAAGTCTAAACCTCTATTGTGTACATGTATATGTGTAATCTGAGAGCCTGTAGGTTGTGCGTTATTCCCTGCGTTATATTGATCATTTCTGCTTCCTGTATCGTGCCTATTGCTTGAATTTGGATGTGTAAATTCTTCATACACATTTTTAAAATTCTCCTTGCTCCAAGTTAAATTCGGTGTATTATTACAATACTGTAGAAACCCTTCAATATTATTATTATTACCTAATTTCTTTATATAGGCTAACGCATACCTTTTTAAAACACTATCACTTGCTACCATAAATACCCTCTTAAGTTAAGATTAAATTAATAAATATTTATTATAACAAGATAACATCTACTTGTCAACTTGAGCCTGATTCAAGTATCCGTTCAGAGTGTGGCAGAAGAACTTATTCAAATAAAGTAGGTGGTAAAATATAAACATTTTATAAAGTGAAAAATGGACTTTTCAGACCACTGCCGAGCTAAAAAAGCCCTGAAAAACGTGATACTTAGGCCACTTCTTGCTTAAGCTGTACAATTTCAGCTTGAGAAAGGCCAGTGGATTCAGCTATTAAATTAACAGATACACCAGCTTTAAGTAAATTTTTTGCAACTTCGATTTTTCCTTTCTCTATACCTTCCTCAAGTTTGTATTCAAGAATGGCTTCTTCTTTCCGCAGATCCATTATTCTTTCTTCATATGCTACTAAATCTTTTTCATTCCAGCTAAACCTGTCTAATTCATCGTAGGCTAACTTTATTATTGGTGCTTTTTCTGCTATCAACTATGTTTTTTAAAAATTTTTTTATTTGTGTAATTTTGCAAATTATATGGGCAATAAAAACCCGTTTGTCATAGAAATAGAATTTTATATCAAACAGCTACCACAGCAATTTCTGCTTAAGCTAATGAATATGTGCTTTAAGTCTGTGTGGACGCACATATTCATTAGCCAATTTCAGTTACCGTTGTGAAGATTTTTAAGTATGCAAATTAATTGCTTCTTTAAGTCTTGTATTAGCAATTACTATAATTTTACGCATTAGGGCTGTTATAGCCACCATCTTCTTCTTACCACTTTCAACAAGCTTAGAATAAAAGGCGCCAAGTATAGATTTTGACCTTGTAGCAGCCATAGCGGCTGTAAAGAGCTTTGAACGAACGTTACTTCTACCACCTGTAATCCTTCGGTAACCAACAGCTTTACCACTTTCTTTTGGATGCGGTGCAACTCCGGCAAGACTTGCTACTTCTTTTCTATTTAAGTAACCAAGCTCTGGCATTAAACACAAAAAATCTTGTGATAACTTTTTACCTATTCCAGGAACTGTTTTAAGAATTTTTTGGCGTTGTTGTAATTCGCGGCTTTCATCAATAATCTTTTGTATAGTATCATTGAGTTCGTTTATTTGACTATCGAAAAACTCAATGGTCTTTTGACAGCTTTCTTTTATATGATCATTTTCCGGTGCTTCAAGTCTGCATTTTTCTTGAGTTCTCATTTGCGTAATATCATCACGACGTTGACAAAGTGCAGCCAAAGTTGATTGTTCTGTAGAGGTAGGTACAAATAGAGAGATATAGTATTTTCTAAAATGAATGATAAATTTCCATTATGGTATTACCAACCAAAAGTTGTAAGTCTGTATATTTATGCATTAAAGGTCTGAGGCGGCTTTTGATGGTATTCCAACAATGCTCTATAGGGTTCAAATCTGGTGAATATGTTGGTAGATAGAGCAAACGGCATCTAGCATTATCTATTAACTCCTTTGTTTTGGGAGTTTTATGGAATGTGGCATTGTCCATAACTATTGTAGTACCATGTGGCAATTTAGGTAATAACATCTTCTCTAACCATGTATTGAATACCTCTTTGTCACACCCACCTTTGAAAGTCATTGGTGCAATAAATCTCTTTCCAATCCACCCGCCTATTATACTGATTCTCTCTCGTTTTCTTCCTGGAATATCTGCATAAATTTTCTTTCCTATTGGAGCACGTCCATACTCTCGGTATAACCTATTATCAACTCCTGCTTCATCTATATATAAGATGCTGGAATGGTCTATTTTTGAGATTTTATCGGTAAATCGCTGCCTATCTTCTTGATTGCGCTCTTGATATAGTGTAACTTTTTTTTAAAGTAATTCTTAGCTGTTTCAGCCTATACCAAATTGAATTTATTCCAAATCCAAGATTTTGTTTCATCTCTGCCAGCGTATGATCTGGATTCTTTTTAACATATTCTTCGAGTATTTTTGGGTCTATTTTTCGAATAAAGCTGCCGTTTTTCGATGGCCTTAGGCTTTCACCAGCGGCTTTCTTTCTTAACCAGCGGTACAGAGTTGCTATTCCTATCTCCAAAAGCTCTGCCACCTCAACCTTTGACTTCCCTTTTTCTATCATCGATACTGCCCTTTCCCTTAAATCCACACTATACGCCATTATAACTCAAATAGCTTATTATACCTTTATCATTTACTTTGGGAAGTACTATAGTTCTATGGCGTTCAAATCCATATTGAGCAAGAGCTCTTGCATCTAGACTTTGCTAAAGTTCCGTGAGATAAAATAAAGCTTTTTACTTTACGAGTATTAGCTCGATGCACGGCAATATTTTTGTCGGTAAGAAAATGTGATAAGCCAAGCTCATATTTCCCTGTATTTTCTAAAGTCACTAAAGCATTAGGTAGAATATCTGAAAACTCTTGAAATAATTGTTGCCAACCAGAAGCATTATTATCAAATTCGACAGCATTCTTCTGTTTGTGAATTGCAACGACATTTTTAAATTTTCCGATGTCAATGCCAATAAAATTTTGATAAGATGTAACCATAATAAACCTCGATAGTTTTAGTTAATTTAAGATTGTAAACGGGTGCATATATATGTCCCAAGCAACTATTCAAACGTATCGAGAGATAGGGCTAGCGTACCTTGATACCAACGGTTGTAATACCAATTTCCTTTCGGTCGCGCACGCCCGCTATTCCTAGTGAGCAGGGTTATCTTTCTCTCTTATCTCTTTTATATCACGTTTTTAACTTACAATTGCCTTAAGTCTTCTTCCGTAGTTTCATCTGCATATTGTTGTCTAAGTGAAGAAGGTCGCCCCTCCTCACTCGACTTCAAAACCGTACGTGAGACTTTGCGCCTCATACGGCTTCTCTCTAATTTGGTGCTTGTCATGCACACCTCCTGTGTAATTCATCGTGACAATGCCCATGTAACAAAGATAAATTTTTGATCATATTGTTTCGTCTATTCCGGTCTTTATGATGTATTTCTATTATATCATCACTTTCAAACCATAGTCTACAATTACCGCATTTACTTTGTTGTAACTTCAATAGTTTTATTACTCTCGATGGCTTATCTGGTATTTCTCTAAGACGATTACCCCAATATACCCAATCACCATCATATGGAGATCTGGTTTTTTGCACTTTGATATGTCGTTTAATAACATGATCGCTGTGTATAATAAGATGTATCTTGTTACTTGTCATAAAACGCCAGTTATCGTTATTATACTTTTTAAAGTATTTTCTTTTTATCCAGCATTTCCCTTTGTTTGGGTGCCTAAAGACTGCCCACTTCCAGAGCTTTCTATGTATAGTATTATCCAATGAGCTAAAGATTTTACATGAAACTACCGAAGAGTAATATTGACTCCATCCTCTGTTTATTGGATTGAGATTCCTTATTATTACTTCCTGTGGCGCCCCACGCATTTCTCTAAGTTTATGTTTAATAGCAAATGTATGCTGCTTTATAGAATTACGACTTGGTTTTATTAATAATGTGTAACCTTTTTTACTTTCTTTTGTTGGATATTGTCTTATTGAAAATCCAAGAAAATCAAATCCTGGTTTTGTTTCGTCAATGGTTCTTAATGTATGAGAAATTCTTGTTTTAGAGGGCTTTAATTTTAGTCCAATGGTTTCTAACCATTCTTCAACTAAAATTTTTGCTTTAAGAATAATCTCTTCGTTTTCATGTATTATGACAAAATCATCACAGTAGAAAATTACACTAATAGACTTTTGCGCGTTTTTATGCGATATCCTACCATATTTTCTTTTCATGCATTGAAAGAGTTCGTTTGTTAATGCTTTTTTGACATGTTGCTCTAATCCGTGTAATGCAACACAAGCTAGCAACGGTGCCTCCTTGAATTGTACCACGTTTTGTGGATTGAAACTTTCCATCTTCCATAACGCCTGCCCTTAACCATCTTCTTATGATTTTCTTTAACGTTGGTGTGGTTTTCAAGCAGTTTATTATGGTTAATATTGTCAAAACATCCAGAAATATCAGCATCTAATACATATGCTGTTTTCTGTTTTAGCACATCAAATATGGCTTCAATTGCATCATGACATGATCTACCAGGTCTAAAACCATAAGTGTTTGGCTCAAGTTTTGCCTCCCATTCTGGTTCTAAAGCCATTTTTACAAGTGTTTGTGATATAGTAGGTATACCAAGCGGGCGATTCTCCGATGGCTTACCAGGTTTTGGGATTCAGACGCGTCTTGATGGCTTTGCTTTTTCTTTTATATCTAAAGAATATGATAGTTGTAATCTTTCTTTTTGATTAAGATTAGCCTTTCCATCAATACCTGCAGTCTTCTTCCCCCTATTGTCCTGTGTTACTTTCCTAACAGCGAGTGTTTTTGCACTTGTTGATTTGAGCAATAATTTTTGAAGATTATGCATCTTTTTGATATCATTACATTTAGAGGCTTGGTAAATTCGTTTTTGTAGCTTAAATGAAGATTTCTTCAGCTTTCGCCAAGGAATTCCATTCCATTCATACCTAGCTTTTTGCTGGTCCATAACATATTCACTACTATTCACCACTTTACCTTCCAAATTAAAGTGTTTACGTCTGCATATCCCAGATATTACTTTGGGCATTAGCTTCTTAAACAATCCTTCCACATAGCAGCTTGTGGTTGGCTACCTACTTATATTTAATGAATATAAGAGCTTTTATGTGGTTACTCCGTTCCATAGCTTCGTTTCACGTTAAACTTAGATTCCTACTATTTGCCGGAAGCTGGGAACATCAATAACTAAAGTCTTCAATCTTTAGTTCCCCTTTTGCTTCGTACCATTTTGGTCTATGCGTAGTTCAACCTCTTTTCGCATACTATGCTTTGACGACAATTCAAACATAGGTTCCTCTCGTAATCATATCTAACTCTGTTTGCAGGGATTCACCATGAGGTTTAGTGTTACCTGCTTTTATCTCATGCTTGCATCCCAAAGGTTGCCATCCTTTGAAATGTGAGACATACATTATCCCCGATGTCTAGGGAAGATGGAATTTAACCATCACAAAACCACGGCTTTCCGGGTCGCACTGAAGAAAAATAACCAACGATCCACTATGCTTTCTAGCTGTTCTTCCTTATTCTTAGGAAATTTAGGTAGTTCAATAAATACAAATTGAAAATCTTTTAAGTCATGCTCATTGGTTTTCTCATCTCTTATAGTGTGGCTGGATATATAATCAAGCTTATCAGGAAATAAATTACAATTAGAGATAGCAATAAAGAAAACCTTCTTTAAATCAATGTACTTACCAGATTTATCAGCTTGCCTTGAGTAAGCCTTAGCAGCATATAGTTGAGCTCGTTTCTCAAAACCTTTATCACGAGCAAACTGGTCAGGTAAGGAAGCAGTATTACTACTACTCCCTCCCTTAGAAACCTTACTATTACCCACAAATATGAGGTTCATGAGCAAGTCTCCATCCTTCTGCTAGATCAAAGAGACGTCTCCACCCTTTCCAAAGAGTAATTGGTCCTGGTTTTGGGTCGCTTTTTCTTGCTAAATGACCTCCAAGTTCACGAAACGGCTTCTTTTATAGTAGGGGCTATATTTGGACATGGTTTCCTGTGTATTTTAACATATAAAACTTTCCATTCTTCCTCAGCTAATAAGGCAGTACATAGTAATGTTGGGTTAGTTCTTGCAATTGATGTAATAAAGAAAATTCTCCAAGCAATAATGCTCATGACTGTTAAATACCTCATTAATCTTTCTGCTGTTCCAAGTCTACATTCCTCAACTTTGAGACCAGATTTTAAAATCTTATGCAATATCTCTATTTTCCATCTCAAACAATACCAACTAACTTTTTCAACAGCTTCTTCAAAAGTACTGACCGGAAAAAAGCATCCACTCTAGAGGACTTGCTTCGGGAGGAGAGTTTTTTTCAACAACATGAATTGCGTGAAGTTGTAGACTCTGTCGGTTTATATTTTATGTGACCTTCTTTACATTTTATATGGCCTTCATGTGATAAATTTTCCGAATCTAATTTCTAAAAACGCTGTCCTTTTTTGCTTGTTATCTCTAGCAGGGATTTCAACTTCTACTTTTCCAGCGCAAGGGAGGCCTTGGATAAATGACCATAATTTTTGCTTGTTCCTGGTATGCATGAATTTTTTATTTACATTTCTGTTGTGGCGAGCTCTTACTAAAATTGCTGAGTTAAGATTATGTGCAAGTTCAAAAAAATCATGCATATCTGCTTCTCTGTCACATACAGTTATAGCTTCGGTTTGGGCCAGATCTATAATATTATTTGTTTTCTTTAAACTTTCTAGCCATTTCATACTTTCTTTATCCTCAATATGAACGTTGTTACGATGGCTCTTTAGTCTTTTTTCTTCTTCAGAAATGAGTTGCCTCGAGTAAATCTTTTGATCCAGTATTCCCAGCTTCCGTACTAACAGCAAGGGCTGTATGCATTACTGCTCCTTTTCCAGCAATAGTTCCCAATCCGCTTATGGCTTGAGTATGAAATATAAGTTGTATCTTGAATCACAAGAATTCTTTTATGAGCTTTTGTTCTTTCAACTGTTTTATCAATGTGTGAAGCTAGAATATCGACTTCTTTTACGTTCTCATTTTGAAAAAAACGTTATGCTGCTTTTGCTTCTGACCAACTTCCGCATGCCTCATTAATTGAGCTTTCAGGTAAACTTATCAAACTATCAGCAATCTTTACTAATCGGTCAGTTAATCTTTTATCTCCAAGTACAGCATCTCCAAATTCATTTTTAGCCCATTCATTACTCTCGTTTGCCATTTTTATACCCTCAATATTTGCAAACTTTAATATTGTAATACTTTATTTATAAGTACATTTATATTTGTGGGTAATAGTAAGATTTGATATGCTGCCAACACTTATGTTCAAATTAAAAATGTCATTTATGATACTAGCCACTTCACGCTTTGAGTTTTTGTAAAATCCGCTGAGTGCTGCAATTATAGACTTAACCCTTGGACCAAATGTATCTGGCGTAACACCTTCTGGTAACTTGCTACTTTTTCTTTTTCTGCATCTCCAACAACGACCATGTTCCAATTACTACATAAGGCCTAATTTCCGGAAGATCAACTTTTTGGTGAACATAAGGTTTTTCGCATATTACAAGCTCTCCTCCGCATTCGCAAATATTAGGCAACTCTATTTTTACTACTTTATCCGCTTCCATTGTGGCATGAAAATTTCCTTTATGCCCAACCTGATCGCCAACATTCCTTTCGCTTTTTGGCTTGTCCTTTTTTGTTTTGTACAATTCTTTAGAGCTCGGTAGAGATGAATTTTTCGAGTTTAAACCAAGCCTTTCCTTTAATTCAGCGTTCTCTATCTTTAAAGCTTTATTTTCTGCTTTTAAGTTTTCTATCTCTGCTTTCAGTTTTTCTATTTTTTGCTGTAAATTTTTGCAAAGTTCTAAAAGGTTTACCACATTACCTCACTTTTGCTCTATGATTATCTTTATTATCTTGCTTTGTCTACCTTATTCTACCACTCCGCTGAACGGATACAATTTACTAAACAGAAAAAAAGGCAAAAGAAACCCTAGGGTAGCTAGTTATTCACTATCCATTTTTTAAGTTGGCGTTTTTTAATGTTTTAAATAGCGCGTTTCAGCTTGTGTAGGTAAAAACCTAGAAATATTGTGAAGACATAAGGTGCACATAGTGCAAAAAATTAAAAATAAGACGCCAACTACGTTGTTTTCTTGCTGTTTAATCTGCACAGATGAAGATAACTGAATACCTTCAGTTTCATGATAAGGGGGCTGGCGAAGGGTGTCAAGCAAGTTTTTTCGTTTCTATTTCCAATAAAAGTTTGTTATATGGTTATGCAAGAAGTCTATTATAAATGAAATGAATGTGAAAAATATCTTGTTAGCACTTTTAGTACAAATGATATTCAGTTTGCCGCTATTTGCAGCTGATCCTGTTTTGCTCAACTGCATTAAAACTCCGGAAATATATGACCTTGATGCAAGGCCAAAAAATTTTAGCTCTTCAAACAATTTAAGAAGGAAACCTGGTTCTCCAAATAGTGCAATAGGGGAATTAATACACATAGTGGGTAGAATTACTGATATAAACTGCTTACCAATACAAAATGCTGTAGTTTCTATATGGCACGCGAATTCACGCGGCGTGAACCATTACGATAAGAATATAGAGGATGATCTGAATTTTGCTGGATCAGGAAGGTTTGTAGTGAATAATCTTGGCTATTATAATTTTATTACGATATCACCTGGTAAAATTGGTGATAGAGCTCCACATATCAACTTTCTAGTTCAACATCCGGATTTTCCAGAATTCACAACGCAAATGTTTTTTGCTGACCATAATTGCGATAATTGCGCTGATCCTGTTCTTGAAGATTTTGTTAGTAATGGGCTTGCAAGCCTTCTCATAACACCATTTACTTACAGTGATCAGGTCATAAAAACCTATACGTTTAACATTACCTTGGGCGGATATAATAAGTTCTCTAATAAAAGATAAAAAACCTTGCATGTAAGGGAGTCCATAGTAAACTTAAGTGTTATTGTACTTAGGATGTATATGAAAAATATCTTACTGATGTTTTTGCTATGTTTTATGTACAGTTTACAATTATTTGCAACGGAGATACCAGCAATGAAAATAACAATTTCTAAAATTTCGCCCGATTTTAAAACAATAGTAATGGGTTTATTTGAAGACAACGAAACCGTAAATGATGGCGGAGTTTTGCAAGGAAAACAGGTCATAGATAATATAAAGCAATTTAGCGATTTCAATGGAAGTTTTGGTGAATTTTTCTCTACTGCTTTACCAGAAGAAAAAAATGTTATAGTTGTTGGACTGGGTAAGAAGGATGAATGGAATGAAAATAAAGAATTAAATATTGGTGGTAAAATATATTGTGAGCTAAGCAGATTAAAAATTAAAAAAGCAGCGGTTTTAATCGAAGGTAGTGCAGCAAATGTTGCATATGGTGCGTTTCTGCGTAGTTTTAAGTTTGATAAGTATAAAACTAAAAAGGATGAGAAAATTACAGAGGTAGAGGAGATTACCGTATTAGTAAAAGATGAACAATTAAGTAATGCTGAAAGATCATTTGAGCACTTAAGGCAAGAAGGTGAGAGTATATTCCTTGCGCGCTCTTTTATAACAGAGCCTCCTAACATTCTATATCCAGAATCCTATGCTGATCATATAAAAAAAGAACTTACTAAGCTTGGCCTTGAAATCGAGGTGCTTGATAAAAAGCAGATGGAAGAGAAAAAAATGGGAGCCTTGCTTGGAGTTGCACAAGGAAGTAGTAAAGAACCAAAATTAGTAGTGATAAAATGGAATGGAGCTTCTAAAGAACAAAAGCCTATAGCTTTTGTTGGTAAAGGTATAACGTTTGACACTGGTGGAGTATCACTCAAACCTTCACGTGGTATGGAGTCAATGAAATATGACATGGCAGGCTCTGCTACTGTGGTTGGGGTGATGCATGCTTTAGCAGGACGAAAAGCAAAAGTAAATGCGATCGGTGTGGTCGCACTTGCAGAAAATGCAGTGGGTGGTAATGCTCAAAGACCAAGTGATGTAGTAACTTCAATGTCTGGACAAACAATAGAAGTGTTGAACACCGATGCAGAAGGAAGGCTCATACTTGCAGATGCTTTATGGTATACGCAAGATAGATTCTCACCAAAATTTATGATTGATCTTGCAACTTTAACTGGTGCTATAGTGGTTGCACTTGGAAATAACGAATATGCTGGTCTTTTTTCAAATAATGATGAATTAGCAAACCGTCTGATTGATGCAGGAAATGAAGTAAATGAGAAGTTATGGCGTTTTCCTATGAATGAAACTTATGACAAAATTATTGATTCACCGATTGCTGATGTTCAAAACATCGCTCCTGCAGGCTCTGGTGGAGATAGCATAATGGCTGCACAGTTTTTACAGCGTTTTGTGAATGAAACTTGCTGGGCACATTTAGATATCGCAGGCACTGCTTGGCACGAGAAAGGTACTGACATTTGTCCAAGAGGAGCAGTAGGTTTTGGTGTAAGGTTACTTAATAAGTTGGTTGAGAAGTACTACGAAGCCAATGATTAAAGGTCTTTATACTGGATTTATGGCTTAGCTACATGAACGTTTATTTTCGAGGCGCAGCAAATGAAAGTAGCTGATACATATTTCTTTTTTTCTGGATTCCAGTGTCAGCTACTTTCATGACACCCTGACAACCGTCATCCCGCTACTTGTTAGCGGCTGAGATACCGCGAATGAATCGCGGTATGACGGTTCGTGGCGGCGTGACGATAAGCTCGTCATCCCGCTGCTTGTTAGCGGGATCTAGAGATACCGCGGCGGTATGACGTAGGACTGCTGTCATCCCAGTGCTCCTTTTTTTGTCATCCAAGTAGCCTCCTATGGTGTCATCCCAGTGCCCAGACACTGGGATCCAGTTGAGCTATTTCAACAAAAATACTGCATTTTGAGATGAACGTTTATTTTCACCAGATTATTTACAAGTATAACAATTAAAGTCTGGATTCCAGTGTCAAGCACTGGAATGACACCGTCTTGGATGGAAACCAGTGTTGGCTACTCGGATGACATCATAGGGGCGCTGGGATGACACCCTGACAATCGTCATCCCGCTGCTTGTTAGCGGCTAAGAGATACCGCGGCGGCATGACGTAGGGAAACCGTTTTTTGGGTTAGCTATAACAGTAGTCAGGAAACAATAGCTTAAAAAGAGACTTAGTGTTAAATTTCTAATAGATTACTTATAAAAATAAATCTTATGGAAAGCAGAGCTAAGGCTTGGTTCATTTGGCTGATTAGTAACTTGGTTGTTATATTCAGCAACATGCAGATAATTTATACCTTTATAAGTGTAAATCTCGAAAAGGAACTTGGACTTACAATCGCGCAAGTTGCACTGGCTAATTCAGCATATACTTGGACTTTCGCCATCTTACAATTTTTTAGTGGAGCAACGTTTAATGTTTTTTCCAGTAAAAAAATTTATTTTTTCTCGTTATCAACTATGATCTTGGGGTTTTTTGTCCTTATTAATAGTGACAATTTCTCCCATTTGATTTTGTCTCAAGTGTTGATTGCAACTGGAGCATCATTTGGTTTTATTGGTGCTGCTCACACAAGTAGCATATGTTTTTCCGCTGCCCAATTTGGACTAATGTTTTCACTAGTGCAGACAATTTCAAGCCTTTCTGCTTTGGTAATTCAAATACTGTTCTCTAACTTGCTTGCCGAAGATGCATATTGGAAAAATCTGATTGTATGCATAATACTATTTGGTGTGTTGATATTTGTACTTACGCTTTTTTGTCCAAACACACTTCCAGAAAGCAGCTCAGAAAAGCGCACAATAAAAAGCTCTATGAAGACAGTAATGTGCTCTATATTAACAGTGCTAAAATTAAGAGATATCTGGATAACTTCAGTGGTGGGTGCTATTACTTTTGGAACATTTTTAGCACTTAATACCTTGTGGGCTCCAAGGTTACTGGGCAACTCAGAACTCAATGCAATGGAGTCAGGTATAGCAACTGCAATACTATGGCTTGGTCTTGCAGTTGGTGCTCCAATTGCAGATCGAATCTCAAACTTATTTAAAAATAGGAAACATGTAATTTCTGCTTTTGCTTTATTGCAAGGCGTCTCAATTATTATTTTACTATACAGCCATTTAACAGTCCACGTTGTGTACTTTTGTATGTTAATGTTCGGGTTTTTTGCGGGAGGACATATGCTTAATTTTACTGTCGGCAGCGAGATTGTGAAACGAAAATACATCAGCACATCATCATCCATTATCAATGGATTTATGTTTATTGGCAGTGGAGTTATAGTGTCAATGTTAGCACTTTTTACAGATCATAAAATGGCACTTTTTGCAATATTTGCGATATTGATAGTTGCCGGTATTTTAAATTATGCAACAAAAGAGACATACTCTAAAAAATAAAGTAGCTGAATCTCGAATCGATTGCTATATTATATTTACGTATTGTAATATTTATCAATAATGGATCACGTTACAACAAAAGACACAACAGTAACTAAGGCAACGATAGCTGGAGATATAAACCAAGAAATAGGATTATCAAAGGAAGACTCTGTTTCGATAATAGATGATATATTGGACGAAATAAAGACAAGCTTGGTAAAGGATGGAATAGTAAAAATATCGTCATTTGGAACATTCTTGGTTAAGAAAAAGAAGGAAAGACCAGGAAATATACCAAATACATCGGAGAAAGTGATGATTCAGGCAAGAAATTCAGTTTCTTTTAGGCCTTCAAAAATTATAAAAAAATCAATCAATAATTAATGAACAAGGAAAAATTATTTTATACGATTGGGGAAGTAGCTGAAGAGCTACATTTGGAACAGCATGTTTTGAGATTTTGGGAAGGTCAATTTCATCAAATTAAGCCTACAAAGCGTAAAGGAAGAAGGCTATATGATCGCAAGTGTATAGAGGCCATAAAGAAAGTAAAATACATGCTATATGATAAAGGATATACAATAAAAGGAGTGCAAAAAGAATTTGGTAATGATATAAAAGTCACAAAGAATTTGTTGCAAGAACTCACCGATTTGAGGGACTATTTAACTAGTAAAATAAATAACGAGGAAAGTAACAAGCAGGCGTGAAACACTACGTCTCGCTAAAATTTTGGAGTTTTGTGAGAGTTTAAAATGTGGCATATAGCCTCATTTCTTATGTTATTAGCAATATTAATAGGCTGTGGCCTGCAAAAACCTGCACCTGTGCTGCTTAAAGGCGAAGAATTTTACGGAAAAAGAGATCTGGAATATACAAGAGAGTACCATTTAATTAGGGAGCCTTCAGTGCAAAAAGAAAGTAGAAAAGCCATCATAAATAGGATATACAAAGATAACAATAATACACAAAATGTGGGGGTAAATTGTAAATTTGTAATGCCAGTTAAAGGTTCAGCTACCTCTTCTGATGAAATGTGTAAGGATGGCATAAAAATTGCTGCTCAAAATGGAACGAACGTAGTTTCCTCTGCACCAGGCAAAGTGATATATGTAGGCAAAGGGCTGAGATGGTATGGGAATTTAATTATAGTGGAACACAAAGATAATTACATGACTGTGTACTCCTATTTAAAAAACATACATGTTGAAATTGGCGATAAAGTAAAGCAAGGTCAAGTAATTGGATCTGCAGGTAAATCAAGCACACAAGATAAAGATCCACAGATGTGTTTCACAATACGACATAATGGCCAAGCGGTTGATCCTTTGATGCATATGAACTGTAATTGAATTTGGATTTATATGAAATATGATTTTAAAAGTGTTGAAAAATTTTATCAAGATAAATGGGATTTTTCTGTAAGCAAGAGTGGTAAACAAGAAAAGTGTTACGTGTTGGAAATGTTTCCATATCCATCTGGTAAAATTCATATGGGACACTTACGTAACTATGCAATAGGGGATGTGATAGCGCGTTACAAGAGAGCTAATGGATTTGAGGTTTTGCATCCAATTGGCTGGGATGCGTTTGGATTACCAGCTGAGAATGCAGCAAGGGATAACAATATTAGCCCCGAAACATGGACAAAAGAGAATATAGATAATATGCGTACACAGTTGAAATCTATAGGTCTTTCTTATAATTGGGAGCGTGAACTCTCCACATGTGAGCCTGATTATTACAAACACGAACAAAAATTTTTCCTGGATTTTTTAAAGCATGGGCTTGCCTATCGAAAAGAATCATGGGTTAACTGGGATCCAGTGGACCAAACAGTGCTTGCAAATGAACAGGTGGTTGATGGAAAAGGATGGCGATCAGGTGCAGTTGTTGAAAAACGTAAGTTGTCCCAATGGTTTTTAAAGATTACTGATTTCGCTGAAGATTTACTCAAGTGCCTGCAAAGTTTGAAAAATTGGCCAGAAAAAGTCAAAACAATGCAGGAGCGTTGGATAGGAAAATCTGAAGGAGCAACTATAGAGTTTGAAGTAGTTGGCCTGAATAAGAAATTAAAAGTTTTTACAACTTATCCTCATACTTTGTTTGGGGCTTCTTTTTGTGCAGTGGCAGCAGAGCATCCTATTGTGCAGGATTTAAAGAATGGTTCTTCTGTTGTCATCCCAGTGCTTGACACTGGGATCCAGGAAATAAAATCAAAAAGAGAGAACGATGAAAAAATAGGAGTTTACACCGGATTAAACGTCAAACATCCATTTCTTGATAAGGAATTGCCGCTTTACATAGCGAATTTTGTGTTGATGGAATATGGGGAAGGCGCGATTTTTGGTTGCCCTGCACATGATCAGCGTGACTTTGAATTTGCACAGAAATATAATTTGCCGATAATTCCCGTTATTTCTTCAGCCCACTTAGGTGTCATTCCAGCGCGTGACCAGAATTCTTACAATGGATCCCAGTGTCAAGCTACTCAGATGACAAAGGAGGCGTATACTGGAGACGGGACAATGTTTAACTCCGAATTCTTAAACGGATTAATGGTTAGTGAAGCAAAGGAAGCCATAGTTAAAAAATTTGAAGAAAAAAAAATAGGCAAAAAAACAATAAACTATCGTTTGCACGATTGGGGAGTTTCAAGGCAGCGTTATTGGGGATGCCCTATACCTATCATATATTGCAAAGATTGCGGAACTGTTCCAGTGCCAGAAAAAGACCTTCCTGTAGTTCTACCAATAGATGTAGAATTTACAAGTGGTGGCAATCCGCTGGATAAGCACCCAACTTGGAAATTTGTTGATTGTCCAAAGTGCGGAAAGCAAGCAGAGCGTGAAACTGATACATTCGACACCTTTTTTGAATCTTCCTGGTATTTTGCTGCATTCTGTAGTGAAGATAAATCAATAGACAAAGATGCATGTAATCGTTTTATGCCTGTTGATTATTATATAGGTGGGATAGAACATGCAATTCTGCATTTGCTTTATTCAAGATTTTTCTGCCGTGCTTTAACCAAATGTGGCTATTTTGATATTAAAGAGCCTTTCTCTACTTTAATCACTCAAGGAATGGTCTGCCATGCAACTTATAAAGACGAAAATGGTAAGTGGCTATTTCCCGCAGAAGCAAAAGAATTAATAGCGCGAGGTGCAAAAGTTCAAGTGGGCAAAGTTGAAAAAATGAGCAAATCGAAAAAGAATACAGTTGACCCAAACTTTATCATAGAAAAGTATGGTGCTGATACTGCTCGCTTGTTTGTGTTGTCCGACACTCCTCCGGAGAAAGATATGGAATGGTCCGATGATGGCGTGGAAGGTTGTTCTCGTTATGTAAATAAATTGTGGCGTATGGTCATGCAGCTAAGACCTGTAAATATACACTATGATAATGAAAATGTTACGGGTGGACTTCTAGAGTACAGAAAAAAAATTCATAAACTCTTACACGGACTTACAGATGACTTGGAAAACTGCAGATTAAACTGTGTAGTGGCAAAATTTCGTGAGATGACGAATTTAATAGCTGAAATAGACGTAAAAACTGGAAAATCTCTTATTGATGAAGGTATATGTATATTAATCAGAGTAATCGAACCATTCATACCACATCTAGCTGAAAGCCTATGGCAAGAAATAGGAGGTCAACCTTGGCCAAAAGCTGATGAATCATTATTAGTTGACGATACGGTAACTATAGCAGTGCAAATCAATGGAAAATTACGTACAACAATCAAGGTGGCAATTAACTTACCTCAAGAAGAATTGAAGAAAATAGCGATAGACTCTGTGTCCAGTAAGATCGATCAAAGCAAAGTTCGCACTGTATATGCTGTACCAAATAAGATAGTAAATATAGTTATATAAAAGACCTGAGTAGTACGTTTTATATAATCTGATTTTATGGCTATACTTTTTTTGACATGTAGTTATATCTTTTTTAATATAAAGGATATATACTTATGCATTATATATTTTTTTGTATGAGGAGTTATATGAAAATAAAGAGATTGTGCGTTTTGGCTGTGTTGCTTACTTCATCTCTAGCAGGTGCAGCTAGTAATAGTGCAAGTAAGTCAGAAGATAAGTACTATGCAGGTTTAAACTTTGGTGCTGGTTGGGGTGGTGGCTTTAAAATGAAACCTGGTGTTGTTCTTGGTTACCATTATGACCAAAACTCTAAATTTGAACTTGAGGTTCTCAGTAATATTAAGTCATTAAAGAGCATAGGAGCTAGCTTATTGGCAAACTACCGCTTCTATCCTGACCTTGATATTGATCCCGTTAAACTATATGTCAGCGGAGGTTTAGGAGGATATCTCCAAATAACACCTTTTGGCTTTGGTGTTAGTGATACAGTTGATGGTGATGGCAATAGTTCACAAGAAGAAAAAGAAAAGGAAGAAGAAACACAAGGTGCTCCAGAATCAGGTGGTGAAGCTGCTGGTTCATCTGTAGTAGATAAAATACTGAGTTCTATTTCCTATAAACTAAAGTTAGGTGTTGATTATGAAATTACTCCGCAGATAATTGGTGCAGTTGGTATGACCATGGGTGGGCAACTAAGTGGTATAAAAGCAAAACAAATACCAGATGCAACTCTAGAGATAGGGGTACGTTATAATTTTTAATGCTGCTACTTAGTTCATAAAGGTAGAGACGATGTTGAGGATGAAATAAACAGCATTAAAAAAAATCCGAAAACGTATTTTCGAATATGGTTTTGAACGCTAGCTATAGATTAGAAAAATAACAAGAAAAAGGGTAAACATACTAGACCTCTTTCGAAACTCATATAGACAGCTCAAAAT
This sequence comes from Wolbachia endosymbiont (group A) of Therophilus tumidulus, assembly GCF_964277345.1. Lineage (NCBI taxonomy): Bacteria > Pseudomonadati > Pseudomonadota > Alphaproteobacteria > Rickettsiales > Anaplasmataceae > Wolbachia > Wolbachia endosymbiont (group A) of Therophilus tumidulus. The sequence continues at coordinate 290,165 of NZ_OZ195515.1, forward strand.
TGTGAATTCCTGCTATTAAATTGAATCTCAAGCCAAAACGTTTTCTCCGATTGCGGTATCTGTCTGCAATAATTTTGAATCTTTTTAACAGACCAATTACATTCTCAACTACTACTCTTTTGCTTGCTAGCTCCCGATTTTCTACCTTTTTTTCCTTAATTAAGGGACTCTTTTTCATCCTTCTGTGTGGCAACTCGACATTTTTGTGAATTTTCTGAAAACCTCTATAGCCAGCATCGGCTAAAACTTTTATACCTTCTGATACATGCACTTTTGACTCCTTGAAAAGCCGAAAGTCATGCTTTCTCCCGTTTGAAAATGACGTACAAATAATTTTCTTGCTCTTCTTTTCTGCAATTATTTGTGTTTTTAGCGTATGTTTTTTCTTCTTTCCTGAATAAAATCTTTTCTGCTTTTTTTTGGTCTCTCTACAGGTGTTTCCGTTGCATCAATCACCAAAATCTCATATTTCACGTCGCTTTTTAGGAGTTCTTTTCGTCCTGGCAATGCGAAATCTTGGTGTTGTATTAGAGTATCCTCTACCCATTTTACAGTTTTATATGCCGTACTTTCACTTACTCCATAACTTTGACTTATGTGAAAATATGTACGGTATTCTCGTAAGTATTCTAATACCATGAGCAGCATATTCTCCTCGTTTAGCTTATTTTTCCTTCCTCCTTTGGCTTTCTTTTTTTTATTTTCTTCACATAAAATCCCTACCATTTTGTTAAATGTTGATCTCTTTACTCCTGTTAGTCGACGAAACTCCCCTTTATCGAGCTCTTTCACTATTTCATACTTCATTTCTCCTTACCTCAAAATTACTATTTTTACTGCTTTATCCTAGTTTCGAAAGAAGTCTACTGTAATTGCTGTTGAATGATGGAGTCCATTATTTTAGCACGAAGTAACGAATTCAGTAGAATAAGTTCTTCAAAAATAATTTAAACTTTTATTAGTAGGAGCAGTCTCATGGAATATTATAGCGATCTCACTAAAAGAAACTTTTATAAGTATCGTTGATGAGAAAGGAAAAATTGTTAAGGAAGAAGTTGTTGCAAGAGAAAGTAAGGCAATAGCTGAATTTTTTCTTGGTCAAGGCAAAAATGACCTTACCCAGAAAAAGTGGAGAGAAAGTGTGGAATGTTTTTTACAAAAAGAATGATGCATCAAATTGTTCTGGAATGCAATAGTTAATAGTGACGTTGTTTGTTATAAAAAATTTCTATGTATTCAAATATTGCAGTTCTAGTTTGTTGAGCAGAGTGTTGTGAAGTATCAATAAGTATTTCTCTTTTCAATGAGCTAAAGAAGCTTTCTGCAACAGAATTGTCGTAACAACAGCCTTTATTACTCATCTATATTCTTTACAGCTAAGAGATATTGATACCCTTGCGCAGTATATTGTGAACCTTGGTCACTGTGCAGCAGTAGATTTTTAACAGGTTTACGCCTATTAATGGCCATTAATAAAGAGTTCATAACCAATTGTTTATTTATTGCACTACTCATTAACTACCATACGTGAGAATTATTGCTGCCAAATATAGCCATCCCTCCTTGGTTTTGATGTAAGTAATCCCATACTTTATTTGGTTGATCAACAATAAAGTTTTGGTCTAATATATTGGGAGCTACAGCTCTATTATCTGTTTGTTGTTTTTTAATTTTAAACTTTCTTTTCAGTATAGCCCTGATGTCATTTTTCTGCATAATACTTTGCACCGTTTTCAAATTGCAACTTTTACCCAAAGCCTTCAATTCAGCATGAATTTTAGGAGCTCCATATCTACATTTAGAAACTTGATATATTTTTTGAATAGCTTCGAGTAGCTCTTTATTTGCTGATTCTCTACTGCTTATTTTTCTTGTGGTCCACTTATAGTAGCCACTAGCAGAAAATCCTACATAATTCCTGTACTTTATAGCAGTTACTATATAAAAAAATATTTTACTCTTTTTGACTGGCCAGGGCTTTTTTTTAAATGTCTCTTTCCCTTGTTACTCTTGCTTTGTAAATCAAACCTCTCTTTGTCGTAAGGAGCCATGTTACCTCTACCTGGAAATGCATTTGCCGCTGACTTTTTTTCGTTATATTTCTTCATCCATTTTCCTAATAAACCACCCTTTATTCCTAAATCTCTTGCTATTTTTGTAATTGTTTGACCTGCCTTTCTTTGTTCATTTGCCAGTTTAACAGCTTCCAATTTGAATTCTGCCGTATATTCTCTTACCATTTCTAATCCTCCAAAATTTTATTTTACCCAAAAAAACTCTTTTCTTTCTCTCCACTTTTTCTGGGTAAGGTCAAACAATGACTATGCAAAAAACCTAATAACATGTATAATCTATAAATAATTTCTGAGGTAGATTGTGAAACTAGGTGTTAATATCGATCACGTTGCAACCCTCCGCAACGCACGCGGAACTTCTTATCCAGATCCATTGAAAGCAGCAGAAATAGCCATTGACGCTGGAGCAGACTTTATTACTGTACACTTACGAGAAGATAGAAGGCATATTAGAGATGAAGACGTATTTAACCTAAAAAAAAGCATTAGCACTGAGCTAAATCTTGAAATTGCAGCCACGGAAGAAATGCTTGAAATAGCAAAAAAGGTAAAACCCTATTCGATTAGTATAGTACCAGAAAAAAGAGAAGAATTAACAACCGAAGGTGGCCTGGATATCGTGAATATGCACAGTAAACTTTCTAGTATAATAGAGGAAATGCATAGCTCTAGCATAAAAGTCTCACTGTTTATCGATCCAAATATTGATCAACTAAAATATCTTGAAAAGCTAGGGACAAAACCTGACATAATAGAAATTCACACAGGGGATTACTGTGATAATCCATCAGAAAAAAAGTTACAGTTAATTACTAATGCTGCAGAGTACGTCAATAAATTAGGAATAGAATGCCACGCAGGACATGGCATAACTTATAAACACGCTAAGAAGATGACAAGAATACCTCACATCTCAGCTCTTAACATAGGCCACTATTTAATTAGCGAAGCTGTATTTTACGGCTTACACAGCGTAGTAAAAACAATGAAAATGACAATGTCTAACTAACTGCTGCTTTTTCCTTCTCATTTAAAATACTTAAAAGAGTTTGGCTTGCTTTAAATTTTACCCTTGTCTTTTTAGGAACAGTCATGATCTGACCACTTTGGGGGTTACGACATTGTTTTTCCTGACTGATAGCAGTAGAAAATGTTCCTATTCCATGCAAACGTATTTCACCTTTCCCATGCAGCTCATTCTTTATTATTTTAATAAACGCATCATGAATCTTGCTCAAATCAGATTTTGTTATATCTATATTCTGACTAGAACAATCTTCCTTTAATTGTTTTATTATATCTTCTTTACTCATAAATTACCTTAATATTGAAAAAATCACATAAATAGCATATTATGTTGACACCGATAGTCAACTAAATTCATCACAAAAATAGAGGATATCATACATTTTTGCAAATATTTGTATAATACTTACAAAAAAACACCCCTATAAAATAACTATCTCTTAGAAAATTGACACTTTTTCCGAGCTTTATGTTGACCATATTTCTTACGTTCAACAACACGTGAATCTCTAGTTAAGAACTCACCATTACGTAGTATAGAATGCAAATCTTGGCTTACACTACTTAAAGCTCTGCTTATTCCATGAGCTAGAGCACCTGCTTGACCAGATAGCCCTCCACCTTTTACAGTTGCAAATACATCGTATTTATCCAATGTGGAAGTTGCAACAAATGGCATTTTTACTATTTGGCACACTGACTCTCTTTTAAAATAAGAAATTAGATCGCCTTTTTTGTTAACACTAAATTTTCCACTCCCCGGCTTTATCCATACTCTTGCTACAGATTCTTTTCTTCGGCCTGTAGCATATAAACGACCAAGCGAATCAACTGCTGATTTAATTGTCTTTTCTGACCAATCATTGTTATTTATTGTAGAACTCTTCATTTTTACTCCATTACTTTTTATTTTTACGATTCAAAGAGGCAAAATCTATCTTTTCAGGTTGCTGTCCTTGATGCTTATGCTCTGAACCAGAATAAACATACAAATTTTCAAAGCGTCTACGTGCCATAGGCCCATCATCAAGCATCCTTTTCACTGCCATTTCTATTACACGCTCAGGAAATTTGCCATTTAAAATATTATCTGGAGTAGTTTTCTTCAAACCACCAGAATAACCTGTATGCTTATAGTAAATTTTATCTTTAAGCTTCTTTCCGGTGAAATGCACCTTTTCTGCGTTGATAATAATTACATTATCGCCACAATCCATATGAGGTGTATACTCAGGTTTATGCTTTCCACGTAATAGTGTCGCTACAAATGCTGCAAGCCTCCCTACCACTAATCCTTCTGCATCTATGACAAACCACTTTTTATTGATTTGTTTCTCCTTTAAGAAAAAAGTCTTCATTATTTGATCCAACAATAGTAAGCTATGATATACTTAATTTCTCAATAGTGTCAACAATATTAGTTATTGATTATTAAAGTAATTTATGTTAGTAATTGAGCTGCGCAACCAATATGCATAGGAATTAGAATGTTTCGATTGATTATCACACTTGCGATCATTTTTAATACTATAAGTTGCTATGCAACCGATGTGGGAGAAGTGATAAGCAAAGCCATCAAAAATAGCTCAAAAATAAAGTCTCAATTTTACCAATATAAAAGCGCAGAAAAACACTATAAATCTTCTGGGTTAGCTGGATTTTTACCTGACATTAATTTGCAATACAATTTCGATAGTAACTTTAATCTTGATACATCTGAAAAAAAACTTACATTGCGCCAGAAATTAATCGATGGCGGTGGTACCTTTGCCACATTCAGTCGATCAAGCCATCTTCTCAAAGCAGAAAAGATGCGATTTCAGCAATTAAAACAAGAGCTTGCACTTAATGCTGTGAAAGCATATGTTAATGTTTTACAAAAGACAGAAATATTAAAGCTCAGAGAACATAAAGAACGCGTTTCTTTGGAACATTTGTCAGCTATGAAAAAACGCTTTTCCCTTGGAGAGGTAACCAATGCTGAAGTTTTGTTAGCAAAAGCAAAATTTTCGTCTTCTATATCCGAAAGAGTTGATGCTGAAGGTAAATTAAAGTTGGTAAATATTGCTTATTATCATTTGATTGGCGAAGATGCTGATGACCTTTCTGAAGCTAATGATAAACTACCTTCTGTTCCAGAGCTAAATGAATGTTTACAGTTAGCAAAAACCAATAATTTATCTCTAAAAGCAGCAGTTTATCAAAAAAGAGCAGCCGGAATGGAAGTGATTGCTGAAAGCTCCAAGTGGCTTCCTTCTTTAAATCTAAGTGCAAGCAAAAATTTTGGGGAGGATGGTATGAAGGTAGACAAACTATTAGAAAATGTTCATGTAGTTTTTACTCTTGATGTTCCAATCTTTAAGAGAGGAGTTAATGCTTTTGGTGTCAGTAAAGCTAAAATGGATGCAAAAAAATCTACCTACGATTATTATGAAACGGTAAAAAATATAGAACAAGCAGTTGTAAATGCTTGGAATAATGTGTTGACAGCAAAGGCCATTATCAAAGCAAGTCAAGAAGCGGAAAAAGCAGCAGCTCTAGCATTGGAAGGAGTTGAGCAAGAAGTAAACTTAAATTTAAAGAGTACATCTGACCTTTTGGACACTGAAGATGCATTATTTAAAGCACGTTCAGACTTAGTTGAAGCAAAAAGCAATTATGTGATTAGTGTTTACAACTTGCTTTTTATGATAAATAGTATAAACCTCTAAATTTAATGGTATTAGCACTATGCATGATGAACAAGGTAATCAATCTGTAAAAGATATCCTAGAAGATATAAAAAAAGCTATATCGGGTAAAAACGCGAGTAACGATAAAGCAGAAATAAAGGATGAAAATGATGATGTGCTATACCTTGAGGAAGAGTATCCAGAAGAAATAGAAGAAGATGGCAAAAAAGAAAATAATGAAAAAGAGGACATTGATAATGATGACCAAAGTGAGGAAATGGCTTGCAACAATAACCAATTTAATGGCCATAGCTACAATTCAGAAGAAAAAAAAGATATTTATTTGTACGATAATATCCAAATGAGTAATAACAAAGCGAGTAATAGCGGCTTACAAGGGCAAAATAACGATCATCTAATTTTAAAAGAGAATATGGAAGAGATCAAAGCGTTGCTTGGAAAAATGCAAAACGAATTACAGCATAAACAACAAAAAAAAGCGAACCTTACTGTTGAAGAATTAGTTACATCTCTTTTAAAACCTCAGCTCTCAGAATGGCTGAATAAATATCTACATGCACTGGTAAAAGAAGTAGTTGAAAAAGAGCTTAAAGATATAATCAATAATAAGTAGGGTATTAGCAATAAAAACTAGAGTAAAGACGGCTAGAGGCAGAAAACTATCTTCAACAAGGTGGCTACATCGTCATTTGAATGATCAGTATGTGCAAAAAACTAGCAAGGATGGTTATAGGTCACGCTCAGCATATAAGCTGGTAGAAATGGATAACAAATTTAAATTATTCCAAGAAGGGCAAAAAATTATTGATCTTGGTGCTTCTCCTGGTGGATGGTCACAAGTTGCATCTCAGAAAGGTGCAAATGTGGTTGCTCTTGACGTAAAACCAATGAATGCAATTAATGGAGTAGAGTTTATACAATGTGATATTATCAATGAGTTTGAAATTTTAAGAGAAAAATTCAAGGATCAAAAATTTGATGTAATTTTATCTGACATGGCGCCCGAATCTTGTGGTTTAAAATCGTTGGATCATATCAGAATTATGCTTTTATGCGAAGCAGCGCTCAATTTTGCAAAGCATTTCTTGAGCCATGGTGGCACGTTTGTAGTAAAAATTTTCCAAGGAGAATCTGACAAAGATTTTTGTAACGAGCTAAAAAAAATGTTTAAAACAGTAAAATACTTTAAACCAAAGTCAAGTAGATCTGAATCTACAGAAATGTATTTGGTAAGTTTAGGCTTTATTGGCAGCAAACCTTCTATATAATATTAATCTAGGTAGTCCGCAGAAACAAAAAACTTGCTTGACAAACCTCGCCAGCCCCCTTATCATGAAACTGAAGCTATTGTATTTGCTTTCGCCAATCTGCAGATTAAAAGGTAAGGATTACTTAATGTATCGGCGTCTTATGTTCAATTTTTTGCAGTATATAGATACTGTATGTCTTTACAAAACTTCATCTACATCTAGATTTTTATCTAAATAAGCTGAACGCGCTTATAAAGCGTTACAAGACATCAAAAAATGCCAATACTCGACAGAGATAGTAAAGGACTAGCTAACTCGGGGATTCTTTGTCTTTTTTTCTGCTTAGTAAATTTCTTAAACATTTGCAGCATAGGTTAGTTGCAATTAAAAGCAGCTAAATCTTCCTTGTCAAGCGTTTAAAACATAAAAAACGCCAATATTTTAAAGCAGATAATAACCCCAGGGCTTCTTTTGCCTTTTTTTTTATTTGGTAAATTTCTTAATATTTATGGCTAAACGACAACCGTCATCCCGCTACGTGTTAGCGGCTAAGAGATACCGCGGCGGTATGACGGTTTGCGGCGGCATGACCTCGTCATTCCCCTACGTGTTAGCGGGATCTAGAGATACCGCGAATGAATCGCGGTATGACGGTGTAGATGATGGTTAAGTAATTCGTCATCCCGCTACGTGTTAGCGGGATCTATGTTAAGGTATAGTAGGGGATCTATGTTAAGAGATACCGCGAATGAATCGCGGTATGACGGTGTAATGATGGTTAAGTAATTCGTCATCCCGCTGCTTGTTAGCGGGATCTCTTGTTAGCGCCGCGGCGGTATGACGGTTCGTGGCGGCATGAAGATAAGCTCGTCATCCCGCTACGTGTTAGCGGGATCTCTTGTTAGCGGATGAGATACCGCGAATGAATCGCGGTATGACGTGTTGAAACAATCCGATAAGGTAAGCCTCGTCATCCCGCTGCTTGTTAGCGGGATCTCTTGTTAGCGCCGCGGCGGTATGACGGTTCGTGGCGGCATGAAGATAAGCTCGTCATCCCGCTGCTTGTTAGCGGGATCTCTTGTTAGCGCCGCGGCGGTATGACGGTTCGTGGCGGCATGAAGATAAGCTCGTCATCCCGCTGCTTGTTAGCGGGATCTCTTGTTAGCGCCGCGGCGGTATGACGGTTCGTGGCGGCATGAAGATAAGCTCGTCATCCCGCTACTTGTTAGCGGGATCTGGAGATACCGTGACGGTATGATGAGGGAGAACAGTTAGCGGATGAGATACCGCGAATGAATCGTGGTATGACGGTTCGCGGTGGCATGATGTAGGACTGCTGTGACACCATTATAGAGTGAACCAGTGTCAGCTACTTGCATAGAAAATGTTTATGACTAATTTTTAGATCAAACATGGAATTTCGACAAACTTAACTTTTTTGTGAGATGGTTCAGCAATAATAAATAAATTGAGAGGAAAGGTTACGGCAATGGAAAAGAAAAAGTTTTTTGAAATAATAAATGAGGTAAGCAAGAGTGAAGGTTTAAATGAGAATAATTTACTTGAAAGAATAGGGAATAAGCTAAAAGGTGCAGACTCAATAGTATATAGCACTTATAACAATTTGAAGATAGATAAGATGTTCAGTATATTAGATTCAGACAAAATTGTAAATTATATGTTGGTACATCTTGCTGTGGAATGTAACAGTGTACCAATAGTAAAACTCCTACTAGCAAAGGAAGCAAAAGTTAATGAACCAATATATGAACTTGATGAAGCTAAGTCTAAGCTAACTGCTTTGCACATTGCTGCTTTGCATGGTCATCAAGAGATAGTTCAGCTTTTATTGAATAATGACGCAAATCCTTTACTAAAAGATAGTCAAGGCCGAACTCCAAGGGATATTGTCGGCGATGTAGAAGGTAAAAAGGCTATAATAAAAATGTTAGAGGAAGGAGAACAACGTTATGCTGAGACAAGAGCTACGAGAAGACAACCTTATAGACAAGGCACTTTACTGCAGCCTAATAATAAAACTCCAGGAAATTTAGCTTTGAACGGAAATAACGTAACTGCTGCAGTACAAGCATGGGGTGCAAAACATCAGGAAGAGAATAGTAGAATTACACCAAACAACAAAAAAGTCTATGTACAAGATGAGGATGAACAGACTTCTTCAAACTCAATCGTTAATGAAAACAATACAGACAAAGTAGATGATACATTAGAAAAAGAACAGGCTATAAGAGAAAGAGATGCTATGGCGCAAAAGTTGCAAGAGGCAGAACAAAGACTTGCCAATAATCAGAAGCGCATAGAACATAATGACTTGCACAGTCAACATCCAGAGCAGTATACTACATATAATGGGGAACAGACCTTTTTAAATAAAAGTAATAGTGGCGATAGTGGAATATATTTTGATGCAGATGAATCTGAAGCTTTAGGCCAATCTATATTAGAAAATGGAGAAGATATTAATGCACAAGATAAAGATGGCGTGATCCATTTACATTGGGCTATTGCAGATAACAATAAAGAATCAGTGGAACTTTTGGTAAAATGTGGAGCAAAAGTTGATGTACAGGATAAAGATGGACTGACCCCTTTACATTATGCTGCTGCATATGGTTGTGTAGAGATTGCAGAATATCTAGTAGAAGGTGGAGCAAATGTTAATGCACAAGATAAAGTTGAGCATACTCCCTTATATTATGCTCTTGCAAATGACAATAAAAAATTAGCAAAGCTTTTGATAAAGCATGGAGCAGATCGCTCATTGATAAAGGATGAAGACCTAATAGATAGACTAAACAGTATGTGTGATCAGCCATCTGAGGTTGTACCTAGTACCTTTTCTCATTCCAAAACACACAACGCAACGGAAACTCCAGAAAAAGCAGAAAAGGTTGAAAAACGTAAAGCTAAGTTAAGAGAATTACGTACTCAGCTAAAGGATGAGCAGAAAAAGAATGAATTGCTAAAACAAAAAATACAAGATCTAGAAAGTAAAAACACAACGCTTAATAGTGAATTAGAAAAAACAAAAACTAAAACAGACGAAGTACCATTAGAAAAAGCGCAAAAGGAACTAACAGAATTGAAAAGTTATATCACTGGACATGGAGCTAGGCTGGACACACTGGAGAAACTCAATGAAGAGAATGAATCACTAAGACAAGAAATAAAAAATCTAAAAAATGAAAACACAACACTTAAGGGTGAATTAGAAAAAACAAAAACTAAAAAAAACGAAGTACCATTAGAAAAAGCGCAAAAGGAACTAACAGAATTGAGAAATTGTGTCACTGAACATGAGACTAAATTGGAAGCACTGGAGAAACTCAATGAAGAGAATGAATCACTAGAACAAAAAATACAAGATCTAGAAAGTAAAAATACAACACTTAATAGCGAATTAGAAGAAAACGAAAATAAGCATTCTAAAACAAAAGTGTTGTTAGAAAAAGCGCAAAAGGAACTAGCAGAATCAAAAAGTTGCATAGTTGGACATGAGACTAAGTTGAAAGAATTCAATAAAGAGAATGAATCACTAACACAAAAAATAAGAAGTCTGGAGAATGAAAACACACCACTTGATGGTGAACTGGGCAAAACTAAAACAAATGAAGTGTCACTAGAAAAAGTAGGAAAAAGACAATTTTCCCCAAAAGTTGCCTATGCGAGCCTTGCAGCTATGTTAGCAGTAGGTGCTGCTCTTAGTATTGCTTCCGGATTGTCTGCTCTATTAATAGTTGCAGCTTCTGTGGTATCTGCACTGATAGCCGGTGGCATTACATACACAATATCAAAACCCATCGCTCCTGACACTGAATTGAAAGAAGTGAATATTCAAGATTCAGCACAACGGTGTTTGTAAAATTTAATTTGTACACTTGCTATAGATTCCAGCGCGTGACGCTGGAATGTAGTAAAAAGTATTTGTAAGTTACACAGTAGTGTGAATTTTTTACTTCGGTAGTTTTTCATTGTCATTATAATCATAATAATAGTTGAGTTTAATTGATATGAAAACTTTTACGAAAAATTTTAAAAATAACGAAAAAAAGCTAGAGGAGTTTAATAAGGAAATTGAAGATATAACAACTATAGCTCAAGATAAATTTGCACATGAACTTGAAAATATCGCATATGACAGTGTGCAAAAATTTCGCAGTCTGCTTGCTAAAGAGTTAAACTCCACCTTCAATAATATTCATTCTCAAAATGTCAATCTACTAAAATCCAGCCTAGTTGAATATGCTATAAGTTCAAATTTTATCAACAAAAAAGGAGAAACAGCTTTAATACGTTCTCTTCTTAATATATTCATACGATAAAGCACTCAGAGTTGTTGCTGCGCCAATTTAACTTAATGTTGCATGCAAGCTGCATAGCTAAAGTAAGTAAGATTTGCCCCACGCTGTCACGAGGTAAACCTTACTTATTCTAGCTATATCAAAAAGGAGGGTTATTATGTCAATAAGATCTACTTCACCAAGAATATCTGTGCAACGTAAATCTAAGCCTGAATCTTTTCCAGTTACTTTAGAAGAGGTTAAATCTTTTTTACGCATTGAGAACGACCAGGATGATAAGTTGATTTCAGATCTAATTTTTATGGCAACTGATTACGCTGAATGGCATATGGAAAAGTCACTGGTGAAACAAACATGGCAAGTTTCATATGAAGATTATGTACCTCGTAGGATCTATTTAAGCTATGGCCCTGTGAGTAAGATAGTATTGGCTACTGCAATGATGTCTAAAAATCAAGAGAAGAGTACACTTAAGTATTATTTTAGTGATGTAGGGGGCTACGTTGAGTTTTTCAATTGTTTGAATGCAATAAGAGTTGATGTTGTATACGAAGCTGGTTATGACAATGTTCCTGAGCAGATAAAACTAGGTATTATGCGGCATGTTTCTGCTCTTTACAAAAATCGTGAATCGGAGGTAAGTAGCCATTTATCTGAAGTGAAGAAGGTATATTCTCCATTTCGCGAACCAAAGGTTGTTTTGTAGCTCTTTCTGGTCATTCAAACTGGGCTACTACGTCATACCGTCACGGATAGATCCCGCTAACAAGCAGCGGGATGACGAGGTATAAACCTTATCGTCATACCGCGATTCATTAGACCTCTTTCGAAACTCATATAGACAGCTCAAAATTGTGAATTCCTGCTATTAAATTGAATCTCAAGCCAAAACGTTTTCTCCGATTGCGGTATCTGTCTGCAATAATTTTGAATCTTTTTAACAGACCAATTACATTCTCAACTACTACTCTTTTGCTTGCTAGCTCCCGATTTTCTACCTTTTTTTCCTTAATTAAGGGACTCTTTTTCATCCTTCTGTGTGGCAACTCGACATTTTTGTGAATTTTCTGAAAACCTCTATAGCCAGCATCGGCTAAAACTTTTATACCTTCTGATACATGCACTTTTGACTCCTTGAAAAGCCGAAAGTCATGCTTTCTCCCGTTTGAAAATGACGTACAAATAATTTTCTTGCTCTTCTTTTCTGCAATTATTTGTGTTTTTAGCGTATGTTTTTTCTTCTTTCCTGAATAAAATCTTTTCTGCTTTTTTTTGGTCTCTCTACAGGTGTTTCCGTTGCATCAATCACCAAAATCTCATATTTCACGTCGCTTTTTAGGAGTTCTTTTCGTCCTGGCAATGCGAAATCTTGGTGTTGTATTAGAGTATCCTCTACCCATTTTACAGTTTTATATGCCGTACTTTCACTTACTCCATAACTTTGACTTATGTGAAAATATGTACGGTATTCTCGTAAGTATTCTAATACCATGAGCAGCATATTCTCCTCGTTTAGCTTATTTTTCCTTCCTCCTTTGGCTTTCTTTTTTTTATTTTCTTCACATAAAATCCCTACCATTTTGTTAAATGTTGATCTCTTTACTCCTGTTAGTCGACGAAACTCCCCTTTATCGAGCTCTTTCACTATTTCATACTTCATTTCTCCTTACCTCAAAATTACTATTTTTACTGCTTTATCCTAGTTTCGAAAGAAGTCTATTCGCGGTATCTCTTAACATAGATCCCGCTAACAAGCAGCGGGATGACGAGTTTCTATATATCTTTCGAGGGTTAATTATGAAAAAAATTCAAGCTATAAACGAGTTGTACAGTAGCATTTATGAAGCACTAAAAGCAAACTCTGATTTAAGGAAATATGTTACTAACATTTATGACTACTTACCTAAACAGGTCACCATTCCTTACCTGAGATTGCGTGTAGTGAATTATAATAACCTGCATATGCTGTCCAATTTTGCTACAAAGGCAAGATTTTCATGCGACATATATACTTATCATATAGACAGTATGTTTGCCATTATAAGGCATATTAACTTGATACTTAAGAGCATTGAAGGTTTTAATAATGAGGCCATTTTAGAAAGTAATTGTGCTATGGATCAGCACGATGAAATTTTACATTCAACAATTAATTTTGATATTTTAATAAAAGGAGGTGATAATGAGCAAATTACAGCTAAAAATTAAAGATCATGACAATAATTTTATTGTGTTAAATAATATAAGAAACCTAAGGTTTACTTTGCGTAATAACAGAGAAGAGGTGAAAGATATTTCTTCTTTTGGCTGGAGGAAAGTGCTCGATTGTGCTGGAAGCAGACACATTACGATAAAAATTAATGGAATTTTAGACTCTGTATTAGCTGATGAATTATTACGTAATTCTGCTATGCTAAACTCTAATAATGATTATGAAATTAGTTTTAATGCTAAGGAAAAGATAAGGCTTAGGTGTTCAGTTGAATTGTATGAGAGGTATTATGATCCTGTTACTTTTGACAGCTTTACTGTAGTTTTAACTAGTGCTGAAGTTGTAAACGCTTTTCATTAATGTTAATTTAATTTTTTCATATACAATAGTAACTGGTGAGAATTTTAACTAAATTAAAAAAAATCATGAACGACAAAGACCTTTTCGAGGAAGACGGTGATGATATTGAAGAAAATAACGATGATAAAAGAGAGAAAAGTTTAGAAAATGAAAATCAGCAAAATCAAGAAGAACAACACAAAGAGGAAGATAAGCAATACATAATACAGTATATTCAAGACTATTTGAAAGTTTTTGAGGATATTCTAAATCAGATCGACGAAGGAATTGATAATTCGGATAGTTACGAAAGGACTATGCAAATAAAGCGAAGCATAGACAGGCTCATAGAGACTTTATATAGTCAGGCTGCGTCCGAAGATATTGATGCAGAATTTGAAACTACCAAACACACTCGCGATAAATCAGAATCTATGAAAAGAGTTAGAGAGAAGAGAAGAAAGCAAGTGATAGAAGAAGTATTAAGTAGCATGTTTGCCCAGCAACAAAAGGAGCTAATGAACGCTAAACACTTAAGTCATGGACATGAAACAGCAAAAGATGGGGATGTCCACGAAGCAAAGGAAAAAGTGAAGTCTTCAATCAGGGGAGTGTTGTTTTCGGTGATTGCTCATAGGATGGATCCAAGAAGGAGGGCAGGGGAAACTGCTGACGGTAACGAAAAGCAAGCTCATATATATGGCAGGGAAGCAGTTGGTGGAGCTTTAGGTGCATTGTTAAAAACGTTTTTAACAGCAGTTATTGCCGTTGTGCGTGAAATTGCTAAGCCACTTCAGAAACCGGAAACATCTTTTGCAAAACAAGTTGAAGAAAGCAGAAACGCAGATTCACAAAAGGGTCGATCTGTGTAGATTTCTCCTTGTAATAATCTTTCGATTCTACTGTCTGTTAATTCAAATTAGGGTTATAAAATTTTAGAAGCCAGCTCTTATATAACCAATTTATAGCAAGAAATTACGATACAAAAATCAGCGTCCGTTAGAAAATAAACATAACACAGGGTGATAGAGTTGCCCCTATCCATAAGCGTCAGTTAAGCTCAAAATTGTAAGCTTAAAATATGGTTGAATAATTATTAATAATAGTATATAATTATTAACGTTTTTCAGGCATTTTTGTTATGGGTGCGCCAAGTAAGCGTTTAGAATACAGTTGGTGAAAATCCAACTTAGGCAAAGTCTAGCCAACAGCCTAGAACAGACCATTATGCTGCGTGAGGTAACGAGCGTAGTAAAGCTAATGGAATGGACAATATAGGGTGCAATGAAAATTGACCTTACCCAGAAAAAGTGGAGAGAAAGTTTGGAATGTTTTTTACAAAAAGAATGATGCATCAAATTGTTCTGGAATGCAATAGTTAATAGTGACGTTGTTTGTTATAAAAAATTTCTATGTATTCAAATATTGCAGTTCTAGTTTGTTGAGCAGAGTGTTGTGAAGTATCAATAAGTATTTCTCTTTTCAATGAGCTAAAGAAGCTTTCTGCAACAGAATTGTCGTAACAACAGCCTTTATTACTCATCTATATTCTTTACAGCTAAGAGATATTGATACCCTTGCGCAGTATATTGTGAACCTTGGTCACTGTGCAGCAGTAGATTTTTAACAGGTTTACGCCTATTAGAGGTTGTCCGGAAACAAGTAAAAGGCTATAATATCTGAAATTTTAGTACGGGGTAAAGATGAGAAAAAAGTATCCAACAGATCTAAGCGAAAGGGAATGGGCAAGAATAGAAAAACACTTCAGAGTATCATACAAGAAAGGAGGAAGGCCGCCAAAGTATAGCAAAAAAGAAATATTAGAAGCAATTTTCTATGTATTGCGTACAGGGTGTCAATGGCGGTATTTACCAAATGATTTTCCGCTATGGAAGACTGTGTATGAGCAGTTCAGGCAATGGAAGAAGCAGGGAATTTTTGAGAAAATGAATTATGAAATTACAAAATATAGTAGAAGAAAAATAGGAAGGAATGAGCAGCCGAGTGCCTGTATAGTAGATAGTCAATCTGTAAAGACTACAGAAAAGGGGGGATCAAAGGCTATGATGGAAGTAAAAAAGTAAAGGGTAGAAAAAGGCATATAATTACAGACACTCAGGGTTTTATACTAGGTTGTTACGTAGGCGCTGCTAACGAAAATGATAGAGATGGTATTAAAATAGCATTAAACAATATGAGAACAAAATATACTAAAGTTAAAAAAATGTGGGCTGACATGGGATACCAAGGAAGAAATTTAAAGAATCACATAAAGGAAGAATATGACATAGATATTGAAATTGTTAAAAGGCCTCCATGTAGATTTTGGGTGCACAAAGATACGCCACCTGAGCTACTACCAACAAGAGAACAAGGGTTTAAAGTACAGCCAAGAAGATGGGTTGTAGAAAGGACTTTTGCTTGGGTTAATAGGAATAGAAGGCTATCGAAGGAGTATGATTTACTCACAACATCCACTGAGAATTTCATATACCTAGCTATGAGTAGGGTTATGTTAAAGAGGGAATATGCTTGAATTTACTAGTTTCCGGACAACCTCTATAGTATTTTCTAAAATGAATGATAAATTTCCATTATGGTATTACCAACCAAAAGTTGTAAGTCTGTATATTTATGCATTAAAGGTCTGAGGCGGCTTTTGATGGTATTCCAACAATGCTCTATAGGGTTCAAATCTGGTGAATATGTTGGTAGATAGAGCAAACGGCATCTAGCATTATCTATTAACTCCTTTGTTTTGGGAGTTTTATGGAATGTGGCATTGTCCATAACTATTGTAGTACCATGTGGCAATTTAGGTAATAACATCTTCTCTAACCATGTATTGAATACCTCTTTGTCACACCCACCTTTGAAAGTCATTGGTGCAATAAATCTCTTTCCAATCCACCCGCCTATTATACTGATTCTCTCTCGTTTTCTTCCTGGAATATCTGCATAAATTTTCTTTCCTATTGGAGCACGTCCATACTCTCGGTATAACCTATTATCAACTCCTGCTTCATCTATATATAAGATGCTGGAATGGTCTATTTTTGAGATTTTATCGGTAAATCGCTGCCTATCTTCTTGATTGCGCTCTTGATATAGTGTAACTTTTTTTTAAAGTAATTCTTAGCTGTTTCAGCCTATACCAAATTGAATTTATTCCAAATCCAAGATTTTGTTTCATCTCTGCCAGCGTATGATCTGGATTCTTTTTAACATATTCTTCGAGTATTTTTGGGTCTATTTTTCGAATAAAGCTGCCGTTTTTCGATGGCCTTAGGCTTTCACCAGCGGCTTTCTTTCTTAACCAGCGGTACAGAGTTGCTATTCCTATCTCCAAAAGCTCTGCCACCTCAACCTTTGACTTCCCTTTTTCTATCATCGATACTGCCCTTTCCCTTAAATCCACACTATACGCCATTATAACTCAAATAGCTTATTATACCTTTATCATTTACTTTGGGAAGTACTATATGAGGTTGTCCGGAAACTAGTAAATTCAAGCATATTCCCTCTTTAACATAACCCTACTCATAGCTAGGTATATGAAATTCTCAGTGGATGTTGTGAGTAAATCATACTCCTTCGATAGCCTTCTATTCCTATTAACCCAAGCAAAAGTCCTTTCTACAACCCATCTTCTTGGCTGTACTTTAAACCCTTGTTCTCTTGTTGGTAGTAGCTCAGGTGGCGTATCTTTGTGCACCCAAAATCTACATGGAGGCCTTTTAACAATTTCAATATCTATGTCATATTCTTCCTTTATGTGATTCTTTAAATTTCTTCCTTGGTATCCCATGTCAGCCCACATTTTTTTAACTTTAGTATATTTTGTTCTCATATTGTTTAATGCTATTTTAATACCATCTCTATCATTTTCGTTAGCAGCGCCTACGTAACAACCTAGTATAAAACCCTGAGTGTCTGTAATTATATGCCTTTTTCTACCCTTTACTTTTTTACTTCCATCATAGCCTTTGATCCCCCCTTTTCTGTAGTCTTTACAGATTGACTATCTACTATACAGGCACTCGGCTGCTCATTCCTTCCTATTTTTCTTCTACTATATTTTGTAATTTCATAATTCATTTTCTCAAAAATTCCCTGCTTCTTCCATTGCCTGAACTGCTCATACACAGTCTTCCATAGCGGAAAATCATTTGGTAAATACCGCCATTGACACCCTGTACGCAATACATAGAAAATTGCTTCTAATATTTCTTTTTTGCTATACTTTGGCGGCCTTCCTCCTTTCTTGTATGATACTCTGAAGTGTTTTTCTATTCTTGCCCATTCCCTTTCGCTTAGATCTGTTGGATACTTTTTTCTCATCTTTACCCCGTACTAAAATTTCAGATATTATAGCCTTTTACTTGTTTCCGGACAACCTCTAATGGCCATTAATAAAGAGTTCATAACCAATTGTTTATTTATTGCACTACTCATTAACTACCATACGTGAGAATTATTGCTGCCAAATATAGCCATCCCTCCTTGGTTTTGATGTAAGTAATCCCATACTTTATTTGGTTGATCAACAATAAAGTTTTGATCTAGTATATTGGGAGCTACAGCTCTATTATCTGTTTGTTGTTTTTTAATTTTAAACTTTCTTCTCAGTATAGCCCTGATGTCATTTTTCTGCATAATACTTTGCACCGTTTTCAAATTGCAACTTTTACCCAAAGCCTTCAATTCAGCATGAATTTTAGGAGCTCCATATCTACATTTAGAAACTTGATATATTTTTTGAATAGCTTCGAGTAGCTCTTTATTTGCTGATTCTCTACTGCTTATTTTTCTTGTGGTCCACTTATAGTAGCCACTAGCAGAAAATCCTACATAATTCCTGTACTTTATAGCAGTTACTATATAAAAAAATATTTTACTCTTTTTGACTGGCCAGGGCTTTTTTTTAAATGTCTCTTTCCCTTGTTACTCTTGCTTTGTAAATCAAACCTCTCTTTGTCGTAAGGAGCCATGTTACCTCTACCTGGAAATGCATTTGCCGCTGACTTTTTTTCGTTATATTTCTTCATCCATTTTCCTAATAAACCACCCTTTATTCCTAAATCTCTTGCTATTTTTGTAATTGTTTGACCTGCCTTTCTTTGTTCATTTGCCAGTTTAACAGCTTCCAATTTGAATTCTGCCGTATATTCTCTTACCATTTCTAATCCTCCAAAATTTTATTTTACCCAAAAAAACTCTTTTCTTTCTCTCCACTTTTTCTGGGTAAGGTCAGTCTTTAGGCACCCAAACAAAGGGAAATGCTGGATAAAAAGAAAATACTTTAAAAAGTATAATAACGATAACTGGCGTTTTATGACAAGTAACAAGATACATTTTATTATACACAGCGATCATGTTATTAAACGACATATCAAAGTGCAAAAAACCAGATCTCCATATGATGGTGATTGGGTTTATTGGGGTAAACGTCTGAGAAAAATACCAGATAAGCCATTAAGAGTAATAAAACTATTGAAGTTACAACAAAGTAAATGTGATAATTGTAGACTATGGTTTAAAAGTGATGATACAATAGAAATACATCACAAAGACCGGAATAGACGAAACAACATGATCAAAAACTTATCTTTGTTACATGGACATTGTCACGATGAATTACACAGGAGGTGTGCATGAAAAGCTCCAAATTGGAGAGAAGCCGTATGAGGCGCAAAGTCTCACGTACGGTTTTGAAGTCGAGTGAGGAGGGGCGACCTTCTTCACTTAGACAACAATATGCAGATGAAACTACGGAAGAAGACTTAAGGAAAATAGCAGAAAAAGCACCAATAATAAAGTTAGCCTACGATGAATTAGACAGGTTTAGCTGGAATGAAAAAGATTTAGTAGCATATGAAGAAAGAATAATGGATCTGCGGAAAGAAGAAGGCATCCTCGCTAAAAAACTTGATGAGGGAAAGATTGAAGGAAAGATTGAAGTAGCAAAAAACCTACTTAAGGCTGACATCTCTATTGATATTATCTCTCAGACAACCGGCCTTCCTCAAGCTGAGATTAAACGACTTCAGGAAGAAATCACCTAAAAGGCTAATGATCAACGAAAAAATTGTAAGAGAGAACTTAAAAAAAGTCATAGAGCAAAAAAGCGGTAAAGATGTGATCGCTCTTGGCATAATATCCTCAATTATTATTAAAGGTCAAGATGTTGGTTTTGTGCTTGAAGTTGCCGGTAACACGCAAGCAAATGAAGAATTAAGAAGAAATTGTGAGCAAGCTGTTAAAGCTATACCGGGGGTGACAAAAGTGACCGTGGTTGCTACTTGTCAAAAACAAACTGGGCAACAAAAAGCTAAATTACATATCGAAGGAGTGAAAAATATAATCGTTGTGGCCTCTGGTAAAGGCGGTGTGGGCAAGTCCACAGTTGCGCTAAATCTTGCTCTCTCATTAGCAAAGTTAAAACACAAAGTTGCGCTGGTTGATGCAGATATATATGGTCCTTCAATTCCTAAAATGCTTGGCGCTGAAAAATTAAAGCCAGAAATACAGGATAGTAAAGCAATGCCTATAGAAAAGTATGGACTGCATACTATTTCAATTGGCTATTTTATCGATAAAGATCGTGCAGCAATATGGCGCGGACCTATGATTACAAAAGCACTTTATAGTCTGCTAATGGGAACAAAATGGTCCGATATAGAGTATTTGATAATTGATACACCACCTGGAACTGGCGATGTGCATTTAAGTCTTATGGAAAATTTTAACTTAACTGGGGCGATAATAGTTTCAACTCCACAGGAGCTCTCTTTAATCGATGCTCGCAAAATTTATGATATGTTTACAAAGCTCAGCGTACCGGTTATTGGCATTGTAGAAAATATGAGTTATTTCATTCAAAGCGGCTCAAAAATATACATATTTGGAAAAGACGGTGCAAAAAAAATGTCTGAGGAGCTGGGCATCAAACTTCTAGGCAGAGTTCCTCTAGATCCACAAATATGCCATGCTTCTGATTGCGGAAATCCTTTAATGTTAAGTGAGGATTTGGCAGAGATTTATGAAGACATTGCTCAAAGTATAGTTAAACAATAGAATAAGCGTGAGAAACATGCGAATCAAAGTCCTCTTTTGTTAGTTACAAAATAGACTGCTTGCATAACCATTATTTACATGAAAAATTAGCAGCTTTTGTCATTCCAGCGCGTGACGCTGGAATCCAGAAAAAAAGAAGAATGGATCCCAGTGGGCTTTGTTGCATCGCTCTTCGGATAGTAGGTAACGCACAATAAATTTATGAAGCTATCTCAAATTTAGCCATACCAATATCAGTAGACTTCTTTCGAAACTAGGATAAAGCAGTAAAAATAGTAATTTTGAGGTAAGGAGAAATGAAGTATGAAATAGTGAAAGAGCTCGATAAAGGGGAGTTTCGTCGACTAACAGGAGTAAAGAGATCAACATTTAACAAAATGGTAGGGATTTTATGTGAAGAAAATAAAAAAAAGAAAGCCAAAGGAGGAAGGAAAAATAAGCTAAACGAGGAGAATATGCTGCTCATGGTATTAGAATACTTACGAGAATACCGTACATATTTTCACATAAGTCAAAGTTATGGAGTAAGTGAAAGTACGGCATATAAAACTGTAAAATGGGTAGAGGATACTCTAATACAACACCAAGATTTCGCATTGCCAGGACGAAAAGAACTCCTAAAAAGCGACGTGAAATATGAGATTTTGGTGATTGATGCAACGGAAACACCTGTAGAGAGACCAAAAAAAAGCAGAAAAGATTTTATTCAGGAAAGAAGAAAAAACATACGCTAAAAACACAAATAATTGCAGAAAAGAAGAGCAAGAAAATTATTTGTACGTCATTTTCAAACGGGAGAAAGCATGACTTTCGGCTTTTCAAGGAGTCAAAAGTGCATGTATCAGAAGGTATAAAAGTTTTAGCCGATGCTGGCTATAGAGGTTTTCAGAAAATTCACAAAAATGTCGAGTTGCCACACAGAAGGATGAAAAAGAGTCCCTTAATTAAGGAAAAAAAGGTAGAAAATCGGGAGCTAGCAAGCAAAAGAGTAGTAGTTGAGAATGTAATTGGTCTGTTAAAAAGATTCAAAATTATTGCAGACAGATACCGCAATCGGAGAAAACGTTTTGGCTTGAGATTCAATTTAATAGCAGGAATTCACAATTTTGAGCTGTCTATATGAGTTTCGAAAGAGGTCTAGTGAACTTATTGAGCAAATAGTATTTAACAAGTAGTTCCTTCTCTCTATTTGTCTCAGATTTATTCCTAAAACTAAACCCGAATGTTTGTTTCAGTCGCGAGAAAAAACCTTCTATATAAGATCTTTTTCCATAACTCATCTCTTTTTTCCACTTCTTTATACTATCTTCATCATATGACTTTATGAGCTTGACTGCAGAATTTCTCTCAGCCATATAGTCTAACTTTGGATGCTCTGCTGCGTTGTTTTTCGGAGGAATTTTCGTTTTTATACCATATTGATTACACAGCTTATAGAGCTTTTCTCTGTCATATGCCCTATCTGCATATAGTACTTTTATGACATACTGAAAATCGACTTCTTTTAGCAAATCACAAGCTCCATAGTGATCAGCCGTTACTGTATTTTACAGCTATGGCTTTTTTGCTGTTTGTATTCAACATTACATGCAATTTTCTTGTCTGTTCATAGCTGCGATACTTTCTATCTTCGCTATTTTCTTTGCTATGACCAGGAGTGTTGTTGTATATACTAATTCCTGTACTGTCTATAGCAATTTCGATATCTTCCATATTATTTTCTGCAATCATTGATCTTAATATTGAGTTTCTTAAACCTTCTTGATGATTGTGAATAGCTGATAACTTGCAAATTTTTCCCAATTTGCTCAAGGTATCCTGCTATAAACCCAACTGTTTGCCTCAGGCCTATTCTAAATAAACAAGTTATTATGTGCACCAAAATTACAATTTTATCGCTATAAATATTGTTGCCACCTGGTATTTTTGGACCATTCTCGTACCACTTTTCTATGGCTTCGTTGATATAATGAAAAATATTTCCTCTTTTTTCTAGAAATTTGTTATATTCGCTATGGTTACTGACCCTCATTTTTTGTGGCATATTTTTTCTTTCAAGGTTAAATGGCTATTTTATAATGAATTTTGTCAGTAGCCACCAGATTTTTTCAGTTGCTATGCAACAAAGCCATCCCAGTGTCAAGCACTGGGATGACACCTTTATGTTTGAGGCAAAACCGGCCATAGCATTTAACACACTGCCTTCGCAAAATGTTCGTACAGTTGTTCGTTACGTGCTGGAATGACAAGGTGGAGTGTCTTTAGATGTCATCCAAGTAGCTGACACTGGGATCTAAAAAATTTAATTTATATATAAAGTTTGTTTAAACTATTTTCAAAACAGATAAAATATAATTTTACAATTAGCGTAAATAAAATGAATTATGATGTAATCATTTCAGGTGGTGGGTTACTTGGTCTTATTACTGCCATTGGCCTCAGTTGTGACTCTGTGTCTGTAGCTGTGATTGAAAAAAATAGTCTACCACGTGTAGTAGATGACAACCGAGCATTTGCTATTTCTCAAGGTTCGAAAAAAATATTGGAAAAATTAGGGATTTGGCAGTTTATAGAAAGCGAAGCTGAGCCAATACTTGATATATGCATATTAGATGCGGTTACTGTGCATTACAATCATAAAATGGTTGGTGAAGAACCAATGGGTTATGTTATTAACAATGCCACTATATGGAATGCAATCAACAATAATTTTTTGAATAAACTAAATATATACTCTCCACATTCCTATAAAACAATTGCTTGTGATTCAGGATATGTGGAAGTTATTCTTGATAATAACCAGGAATTAATATCATCGCTACTTATCTGCGCTGAAGGCAAGAACTCTAAACTACCAGAGTTATTTTCTATACCGACAGCGAAATTTGATTATAAACAAAGTAGCATAGTATTTAATGTAAAGCATGAACTGCATCACCAAAACTTAGCTGTAGAGCGTTTTTTTCCTGGCGGTCCATTTGCAATTCTACCGATAAAGGATGGCTATACTTCTTCGATAGTTTGGACAGAAAAATCTGGAATTTCAAAAATGCTAATGGATCTGTCTGAAGAAGAATTTATTATAGAGCTTAAAAAAAGATTTGGTTCTTATTTAGGAAAGATAAAACTAGAGGGTGAAAGAAAACTTTATCCTTTAAGTTTTGTTTTCGCAAAAAAGTTATATAAGGGTAGAGTTTTGCTTATCGGCGATGCAGCACATTCAATTCATCCAGTTGCAGGTCAAGGGCTTAATCTTGGAATTAGAGATGTAGAAAGTATTATAAAGCACGTAGTTGCCGCAAAAGCATCTGGTATTGATGTTGGCAGTAGTTATTTATTAAAGAAAATTTCACGTAACAGATACTTTGATAATTTTACAATGGCGCTTGCAACTGATGGATTAAATAGGATGTTTTCCAACAGAATATTCTGCGCTAAAGCACTAAGAAATCTTGGCTTGATTGCAGTTGAAAATTCAAATTTCCTCAAAAAACGCTTCATTCGGCATGCTATGGGATTTATATAAATCACTATTTTATAGCTAATGCAAGTCAGGTTTCCCACGGCATACCGCCGCGGTATCTTGGCCGCTAACACGTAGCGGGATGACGAATGTATCTGTTCAGCAGTTGTGTTAAAAGTCAATAGAAAAATTGATGTAGCTGTGGATAAGTACTTTTATCTGTATAAACGTGCTTATCCACAGCTATACTGGCTCTTAGATAGAAACAGACAGAGAGTTATATTCCTCAGTAAAAACCCTGTCATCTCTGACTAAAGAGTTAGCAAGAATAAGCAATTTCCTCATGGCAGCAGTGGAAGCAATTTTATATGGCTTTTTATATTGACTATATAATCTAGTAAAGAAAGGTTTGATATAGGAATTAGGGGGGGAGGGGGGGGGGATGTATGGTCCCAGAGTGTGATGGTATGATAAAATATGAGAAAACAATACCATCAAAGGAGGAATTATGGGACAAATATTACATGGGTGCGCCAAAACAACAGAGACAATTCGTAGAGCAATACAAAATAGTAAAGAGAGCATAGCAAAACTCTCCAGGTACTATAACCTTAATCCAAAAACTATCATTAAATGGAGAAAACGGTCTTTTGCCAAAGACGCTGATATGGGTCCGAAGCATGCAAGATCAACTGTTTTAACTTTAGAAGAGGAGGCTGTAATTGTTGCATTTCGTAAGCATACTCTATTGCCATTAGATGATTGTCTCTACGCTTTGCAAACCTCAATCCCACACTTGACTCGCTCTAGTCTACATCGTTGCTTACAGAGGCACAGCATTAGCAGACTACCAGATGTTGATGGCGAAGTTAAACCAAAAAAGAAATTCAAACAATATCCTATAGGCTATTTCCATATTGATATTGCAGAAGTCAGAACAGAAGAAGGAAAGTTATATTTGTTTGTTGCAATAGATAGAACATCCAAATTTACGTATGTTGAGTTGCATAAAAGTGCTACAAAACCTATAGCTGCTGAGTTTCTACGTAATTTGATTAAAATTTTACCATATAAAATCCACACTATTTTGACAGATAACAGTGTACAATTTACCAACCAAAAACGCCATAAATACGCTTTTCAACATATATTTGATAGAGCTTGTGAAGAAAATGACATTGAACACCGTCTAACAAAAGTTAGCCATCCTTGGACAAATGGGCAAGTTGAGCGTATGAACAAAACTTTAAAGAATGCCACTGTTAAGAAGTATTACTATCAGTCTCACCAGCAACTCAAAGAGCATCTTTATGACTTTGTTATGGCCTACAATTATGCTAAAAGACTCAAAACTCTTAAGGGTCTTACACCTTTTGAGTTTATATCTTTACAGTGGACAAAATCTCCTGAATTGTTCATACTAAATCCACACCATCACACTCTGGGACCATACACTTCCTGTGTTTCGTAATATTATACAATCAAATTGATAAAAGCTGTATTATCTCCTTGCAGCATTAAGTGTATATTTTTTGCTATTTTTTCCACTAAGGGAGTAACATTATCAAAATTTGAAAATTTTGATAACACATAATCTGCTAAGCTTCTTTGATCTTCAGGTCTACCCACTCCAAATCTCAAGCGCCAATAATCGTTGCCAATAAAACTATCTATGGATTTAAGTCCATTATGTCCAGCAGAGCTACCACCTTTCTTTATTTTTATTCTTCCAAGTTCCAAATCAGCGTCATCGTGTATGACAACAATATTATCTAGCGATAATTTGTAAAAATTTCGTATTTTTGCAACAGGGATGCCTGAATTATTCATAAATGAATAAGGCTTTATTAACATGATTTTATTATCATTAATTATGCCAGAGGTTATTAGATAATCGGCTTTTTTAGAGAACGACTGGAAATTCCAATATTTGCAAATTGTATCAACTACGATGAAGCCGATATTATGATAAGTTAACTCATATTGACCACCAGGGTTACCAAGCCCAACTATCAGGTGCACTATTCCTCTGTTTCTGCTTGAGGTTCTTCAACGTCACTATCGGCAGCAGAAATTGTAACAATGGTAAAATTTTCTTCTTCATGAGCTACAAACTTAACACCTTCTGGTAATTTTACATCATTAATATGTATAGACTGGCCAATCATTTTACCGGATAAATCAACTTCAATAACCTGAGGTATTTTATCAGGAGAGCATTTAACAGCAATAGAACGACACAAAACATTAAGCACTCCACCTAATTTGATTCCTGGAGCTTTACTTTCATTCACAAATGATAGAGGTATGTCTATTTTAATTTCACTGCCTTTATCAACAAACTGAAAATCAACATGTTGCACAGTATCCTTTACTACATGCAATTGGATATCGCGAACAAGAGCATATTCCTTTTTGCCCGAAATATTCAGCTCTATCAAATGTGCAGAAAGAGAGCCTGACTTATATTGCTTTGTGAATTCCTTTGCAGACAATGTCAAATTTACATTATCATGGCCCTTTCCATATATGATTCCAGGGATGTTTCCTTTCTTCCTTAGAGAATGCATCGCTTTTGTTTTTGTTATATCACGTAACTCTGCATTAATTGTTACTATTTCCTGTTGCGTCATCGGTTACTCCTATTCAGCTAATCCTTTTAATATAATTTAATAATAATATAACATAAAAATATTTATTTCAAACTTCATTCTTTCATACTAATTGTTTGTGAAAGGATTTATTTAGATATATATTTAAGCTTATTTAACAAGAACTATGGGCATTGACGATAAAGTAGTTTTTAGGATTTATAAACCAACAAGAACTGCAACACAATCTGGTTTAGGTAATACAAATTTCTGGCACCTAAAAATTGAATCTGGCTCTTACTACATTGAACCTTTGATGGGGTGGGTTGGCTCAAAAGATCCCAAAAAACAGATTGTATTAAAGTTTGATTCTCTTGAAAAAGCAGTATTCTACGCAAAAAAACGCAACGTTAAATACATAATTGAAATGCCAAAAAATGTTAAGAGGCTGCCAAAATCTTACGCAAGCAATTTCATACTAAAGTAAGTTGCACAACAAATGGTGTTATGCAAGTAGCTGACACTGCTCTCCTTTGTCATCCCAGTGCCCAGACACTGGGATCCAGGAATTTTATTAAGTTGGTAAGCATAAAAATAGCTGTTTTACGTTAAAATACAATGTTTTTGATGATTATGGAAAGGCTGGATCCCAGTGTCAAGCACTGGGATGACACCATTTGTTGTAAACTCACTTTTACTCTATGGTTATACTACCTTGCCGCTATCCTGAACGGATACAAAGTAAGTTTTATTGTGATGTGCTCATCTGTAAAAAATAAGACTTAATTTCACTGTTGATCATGGATTTTAAGTTGTGCTAACACACTGCGGCCATTTAAAGAGTCAAGATTTTTAACCTGGCTAGCCAGTATTAAAGAGTTATTTTTCAGGTATTTCTTTACAAGGCTTGCAAGTCTTTTTGGATTATTTAAATAGCTCCACTCTGCTTGTAAAACTTTTATATCACTTTGTACTAAATTAATTTCACTTTTTATTTTTATTAGCTCTCTATTTAACGACTGAACATGTAATTTTACCTTAAATAGTCCTACAATGCTAAGAAAAAACATAACTATTGAGATGATGCAGAAAGTTCTCACGACAACCTCTGTATAGCTCTTAGTTTTGCTGAGCGTGAACGCGGATTTGCACTTACTTCTTCTATACTTGCTTCGATCACTTTTTTATTTAGCAGAGAGAATGTCTTGCAATCAGTAGCACATAAATCTTTAAAAAAAGTTTTGACTATACGATCTTCTAAGGAATGAAAGGTGACGACAATTAATTTGCCATTCTCACTTAAAATCTCAGATGCAGCTTTAATACCCTTTTCAAGTTCTCCCAGCTCATCGTTTACCCATATTCTGATTGCCTGAAATGTTCTGGTTGCAGGATCAATTTTGCTTTTTCCACGAAATACCACGGAACGTACAATATCCGCAAGCTCAAATGTAGTTTTGATAGTTTTCTTCTTCCGTGCATTTATTATTGCTCTTGCAATTTTGCGAGAATGACGTTCGCCTCCGTAGTTATATATAGTATTTGCGATTTCTTCTTCGCGTAAAGCGTTAACAAACGTTGAAGCGTTTATATAAGAAGAGTTATCCATGCTCATATCGAGTGGACCATCATGTAAAAATGAGAACCCTCTATCTCCGTTATCAAGCTGCATAGATGAAACTCCGATGTCAAAGACCACTCCATCCACCCCGTTTGATGTCATTCCAGCGCGTGACCAGTTATTTTTTCCAGTATCAAGTACTGGGATGACAGGAGATGGCTCAACGCTGCTTAGTATACTTTTAATATTACTAAACTTCTCAATGAATAGTTTTATTCTATCTGGATATCTAACGCTTAAATCATCATAAAACTTAGTTACCGTTTCATCTCTATCAATTGCATATACTTTGCAATCAGCTGACTCCAATATTGCTTTGCTATACCCTCCAGCTCCAAATGTGGCGTCCACGTATATGCCACCATCCTGCGGTGATAGTAGTGATAGCATCTCTTTTAACAAAACTGGAGTGTGTGTCATATCAAAAAATTTAAGTACAGTTGGTGTAGATATCCTACTCTACTCTACTCTTCACATCAATTTTATTTATGTACATAGATTTTCTTGCCAAAATATGGTATCTTATCGGAATATATGAGCAATAATATTAAAATTAAGGTTTAATATTGTTAATATAATATTCACATAACGTTCACATTTTTTTTTATATATAAGATCAAACAGGCTATAGGGAAATTATGCAGCAAATAACAAAAGTAATATTTTCAAGTTTGATTTGTAACACTTTATTGTGGTATGACCACATGCTTTTTGGCCACTTAATCAACATAATAGGTGGTGTGTTTTTTCCATCGGATGATCAACTAACCAGCGTATTGAAGGCTTTTGGAGTGTTTGCAGTGGGTTTCTTAATGAGACCAGTCGGTGCTGCTATATTTGGTCACATTGGTGATAAACATGGCAGAAGAGTTGCCTTATTGCTCTCGATTATATTAATGACTTTATCAACCGTATTAATTGCTTTTGTTCCAGGTTATCAAAGCATTGGAATACTAGCATCAATTCTGGTAGTTTGTTTAAGGCTATTGCAGGGTATATCCCTTGGAGGAGAAGCAGGAAATGCACCATTTTTAATAGAACATGCTCCTAAAAACAAAAAAGGATTTTTTGGCAGCATTGAAGTATTAAGCGCAATTTTTGGTTCAGTATTAAGCCTGATAGCGGTACTCATATGCAAAAAAGTATCTGATTTTGAATCTTGGGGGTGGAGATTACCTTTCATTTTCAGTTTAGCAATGGGATTAATTAGCATATATATGAGATATATACTTGATGAAAGCCCAGAGTATAAAAGACAAAAAAATCCGTCTAAATTGCCACTAAAAGAGTTATTAAACAATTACAAAAAGCCTGTTCTAATATCAATAGGTATTGACTTGGTTGAAAATGCGTCTCTCTATATATATTTGGTATTTTTCAATGTGCTTACGAATAAAATATTAACAGTAAATACTCATTTTAATCATATAGTGGAAATACTGAGTCAAATTGCGCTCGGAGGATTGACAATATTGTTTGCAATACTTTCTGATAAGGTAGGAAGAGAAAAAGTTATGAAATTTGCATTTATAGCTTTTGTAATAGTGAGTTATCCAGTTTTTTCAATGTTATGTAGTGGCAATTACTTGCTGGCACACATTCTTTTTATAATTCCAATAGCTGCATCGCTTGGTCCTGTCAGTGCACTTATGTGCGAATTATTTCCAACAAAGGTTCGGTACAGTGGATTTGGTTTATCAAGAAATATAGCTGCTGGATTTTTTGGCGGCCTTGCACCATTTATATGCACAACAATTATCAAGGTTACAGGACAAGAGACTTCAGCTAGTTTTTACATGATTTTCTGTGCATTAATTGGGCTAGTTGCTATATCGCAAATTAAGGGTGAGCTTTCTTCAAAATTACCCAAAGTAAACCAAGTATAGTTGCAGTATAGCAGAATTTAAAAAAATCTAATTATAAGGTGGGAAATGCCAATTCTTAGGTGATAATGTGAATATTTCAGCACCATCTTTTGTTACTCCAAGTGTATGCTCAAATTGAGCAGAAAGTGAAAGATCGCGTGTTGTTACTGTCCAGTCATCGAGTTTACTGAGCAGAGTCTCATGTTTTCCAGCATTAATCATTGGCTCTATTGTAAAAAACATACCTTCCTTTAAGACAAGATCTTCATCTTGATCATAGAAATGCACTACATTTGGTGGAGCATGAAAGACTTTTCCTATACCATGTCCGCAGTAGCTGCGTACGATAGAATATCCAAAATCTCTAATATATTTCTCTATAGCAAGCCCTATTTCATTTAACTTATTGCCGGGCTTAACTTGTTTGATTGCTTCCATCAACGCATTATAAGTAGCGTCACATAAACGTTTTGCTTTTATTGATGGCTTGCCAACCCAAAACATGCGACTTGTATCACCATGCCAGCCATTTAAAATCACCGTAACGTCAATATTCAAAATATCCCCATCTTTAAGCGGTGTATCATCAGGAACACCATGGCACACAACGGCATTTTTTGAAGTGCAAATTGATTTTGGATACCCCCTATAGTTTAGTGGTGCTGGAATTGCACCTGCATTAATTATAAAGTCATGGCATAGATCATTTAATTCATTAGTTGTCACCCCTACCTTTACGTACGGTGCAATGAAATCAAGAGTTTCAGCAGCAAGCCTGCCAGCCTTGCGCATAAATTCAAAATCTTCTTGTGAGTGTATAGTTATGTTCATATTTTCCATGTCTTATTGTAATTGGTACGCTTACTCGCAAGTACATAAACATAATAATTTTACATATTATAAAAATAAGTCCTATGGATCCTAGTGTCAAGTCATTTGTATGAAAGGTGGTAAAACAGAAATCTAGACTGTAACTTTTGATTTAACCCAATTATACAATTTACTCATTTTACCATCCTGACCTAAAATACCAGAATTATTTTTATAAAAAGTGTCAACTATTAGCTTTATAGAGCCTATAGCAGCAGAAAATACAGGATTTTTATCATATTCGCCATCAAGACCGCTACAAGACTCAGGGCACCCAATTCGAACTTGCTTATTGAATATATAGCCTGCAATTTCCTTCATGCTTGTGAGTTGACTAGTTCCACCTGTGATCACTACTTTATTAATTGGATCTTTCTGCTCTTGAAATTGCTCTCTTACCATTTCAAGTATTTCTTCAACTCTTGGTCTTATGATGTTAATAAGCTCAGATTTGAATACTTGAGTAGGTTCATCATTTTCACTATTTTGCACTGTAATATATTCGTTCTCATCTATTGAAGTTACGATAGTGCTACCATACAGTATTTTTATATACTCTGCACGTTCTATGCTTGTGCATAGCCCGTAAGCAATATCTCGAGTGATATGAACACCACCAATTGGAACGCTGCTTGCATACACAAGTTTCCCTCTTTTGAAAATTCCAATTGCAGTGCATCCACCGCCTATATCAACAATAGCAGTCCCGAGCTCTTTTTCATCTCCACTCAGACAGGCAAGACCTGCAGAATATGCAGAAGCAATACAACCTGCCATATTTAATCCACCATTATTGGTAATACAGTTTTCAATATTGGTAAGCGCTGGACGCGAAGCAGTGACAACATTAACATCAGCAGATAGTCTTTTTCCGTACAATCCACCAACTTCTTTTATGTCAGTCATGTCATCTAAGTGATATTTTAGTGGTATATTGTGAATGATAACATTGTCTTCAATATATTTCTCAAATGTTTGAAAAACTACACGTCTTATATCACGCTCAGAAATCTCATGGTTAGCTGCAATAATTTCATTATGTACATTGAAAGATGAGATGCCACATCCAGCAATGTTCACATATATCTGATCTATGGTTTCTTCTGATACTTGTTCAGCTAAACCTATAGTTGATGAGATGGAGTAATTTGCGTGTTTTACATTAGTTATTGATCCACCGTTTACACCTTCTGCAATCTTATAACCCGTTCCTGTTACTTTATAGCTGAAGTTGCCATTTATCTTAACGATTAGACAGATAATTTTTGTTGTACCTATGTCTAAAACAGCAAAAACATTTCTCTTTGGTTTTGCTATTACTGCAGAGTACATTAGTTAACCTTATTACGCAATTTCATTTAAATTGTAGCTTTCTTTAATAATTTATATTTCTATTATAGATATAGCAACATTTTAATATACACTAAATTCTGGACAAAAGGAAAAGCAAAACATAGAATTATAATTTTTATGTCCATATTACCAATTGTAATTGCCCCTGATGAAAGACTAATCACACGTGCCAGTGAAGTAACAGATATAAACGATAAAATTAAAGAATTAGTAAACGACATGTTCGAAACTATGTATGATGCAGAAGGTCTTGGCCTTGCTGCAGTGCAAGTTGGAGTGTTAAAGAGAATTTTTGTTGTGGATGTTCAGCTAGAAACAATTGAAAATGAGCCAGCAGGATATGAATCAATTGGCAAATTTTGCATGATTAATCCAGAAATTACGGAATTATCTGATGAACAAGTGACTCTCAAGGAAGGGTGCCTTTCAATTCCAGAGCAAAGCTATGAAATTAAGCGTCCAAAGTATTTAACTGTGAAATACAGAGACTTAAATAACGAAGAACAGACGCTAAAAGCTAGTGGTTGGCTTGCAAGGTGTATTCAGCATGAATTAGATCACTTAAACGGCATATTATATATTAGACATTTATCTAAATTAAAGTATGATATGGCCATGAAAAAAGCACAAAAGGTTAAAAAGCATTATGAGCAATAAAGACCTAGAATTATTAAAATTTTACCATGAAGTGGGCGTTGATTGCACACTAATGGAGGGTGAAGAGGAAAAAAAATTGGAGAGCAAAGAGAGTGTACAACCCTCTGTTATCCAAACTGGGACCCAGAAGAAAGATGCAGATACGCGCTGGGATGACACTAAAGATGGAAAAGACATGTTTCCAAGTGACTGGATAATTGAAGCAAGGAAACTTGCAGGTAAATGTGGTAGTGTGGATGAATTAAGAAGTGCAGTTGAATCATTTGAAGGTTGTGAGATAAAAAAAACTGCAACTAATACTGTCTTTTCCGATGGTAATCCAAATGCAAAAATTATGCTTGTTGGTGAAGCTCCAGGAGCAAATGAAGACCTTCAAGGCATACCATTTTGTGGTGCAAGTGGAATGTTGCTCGATAAAATGTTAAATGCAATCAATCTTGATCGCACTAAGGTATACATAAGCAATACTGTATTTTGGCGTCCACCTGGCAATAGAAAGCCAACCGACCTAGAGCTTGATATGTGCAGACCATTTGTCGAAAAACACGTTGCACTAGTTTCACCACAAATTTTAATTTTGGTCGGGGGAATTGCGTGTTATAGCCTTCTTGACAGCACAAAGACTATATCGAATTTGCGTGGTAGATTTCATACGTACACTAACCAATATTTGTCCAATTCAATCACCACAGCCGCTATATTTCATCCAGCTTACCTACTGCGTCAGCCAATGCAAAAACGTTTAGCCTGGGAGGATTTGAAAAAGATTAGGGAGTATCTTGATAACACCAATAACTGTACGAATACTTAACACCACTGGTGTCGGAAAGTAGCCCGCAGAAACAAAAAACTTACTTGACAAACTCCGCCAGCCCTCTTATCATGATAGTGAAGCTACTGTATTTGCTTTCGCCAATCTGCAGATTAAAAGGTAAGGATTACTTAATGTATCGGCGTCTTATGTTCAATTTTTTGCAGTATATAGATACTGTATGTCTTTACAAGACTTCATCTACATCTAGATTTTTATCTAAATAAGCTGAACGCGCTTATAAAGCGTTACAAGACATCAAAAAATGCCAATACTCGACAGAGATAGTAAAAGACTAGCTAACTTGGGGATTCTTTGTCTTTTTTTCTGCTTAGTAAATTTCTTAAACATTTGCAGCGTAGGTTAGTTGCAATTAAAAGCAGCTGAATTTCGCTTGTCAAGCGTTTAAAACATAAAAAACGCCAATATTTTAAAGCAGATAATAACCCCAGGGCTTCTTTTGCCTTTTTTTTTATTTGGTAAATTTCTTAAATATTTATAGCTAAACGACAATCGTCATCCCGCTGCTTGTTAGCGGGATCTATGCTTTGAGATACCGCGAATAAATCGCGGTATGACGTAGAGCTCGCGTTAGCTATACTTTTATGCTTACCAACTCAGTATCCAATCAAAACCTGGATTTCAGTGTCAAGCACTGAAATAACACCGAAAGGGCTACTGCTGTCTTGGATGGAAACCAGTGTCAGCTACTTGAATCTGCCACGCAAATTGCCTGCAAATTGCAATGTTCGTACAGCTGTGCGTCATGTGCTGGAATGGCATCAAGGGGTAACTTTTTATTTAAACAATGATTGTAAAATGATTATAATAAGAGATCTATTGAAATTTTAAAGTTATTAAATATTGACGCTATATACTTAAGTGTTAAAATAGAATGAAAAGTTTTTAGGAGTTTATATGGCAGCAGGTGGGAAAGCAAAGACAGCTAGTAAAAATAACCCTACTCAGCGTAAGAAAGCTGAGCAAAAAATGTATAAAGATAAACCGGTAAAACCTGTTAGATATATAGATCGTGATTCGCGCATGAATTATATGTCTGCTCAATATGACAACGGCAATCTGGTTGAAGATGAGGTAAGCGGCAATCCTATAAAGTGGGAAGCTGTATAATAGTTGTGGTTAAAGTTACTATTAATTCTAAGGAATGTGAAGTAGAGCATGGGCTCACTATAATTCAAGCTTGTGAAGTTGTGGGCGTTGAAATTCCACGTTTTTGTTATCATGAGCGTTTAGCAATTGCTGGTAATTGCAGAATGTGTTTGGTTGAAGTGGAGGGTGGACCTCCAAAACCAGTAGCCTCTTGTGCAATACCAGTTGCAGAAGGGATGGTTATTCACACTGATACCCCTAAGGTTAAAAAAGCACGTGAAGGTGTGCTTGAGTTTTTGCTAATTAACCACCCGCTTGATTGCCCAATTTGCGATCAGGGTGGTGAATGCGATTTGCAAGATATCACGATGGCTTATGGGAAAGGAACCAGCAGACTTGATGAGCATAAGAGGGCTGTGCCAAAAAAACACTTCGGACCACTGATTGAGACCGCGATGAATCGATGCATTCATTGCACTCGGTGTGTTAGATTTTTGTCCGATGTTGCAGGTACAAATGAACTTGGAGGAATCGGAAGGGGAGAAAATGTAGAGATTAGCACTTACATAAAAAGGCATATTAGTTCTGAATTATCTGGAAATATCATAGATCTCTGCCCGGTAGGGGCTTTAACTTCAAAGCCTTACTCCTTTACAGCGCGTCCATGGGAGCTATCACATTGTGAGACTATAGATGTGCTAGATGCTGTGGGAAGTAGCATTAGAGTTGATTATCGTGGCCTGGAAGTTATGCGAATATTACCAAGGCTGAGCGAAGAGGTAAATGAAGAATGGATATCAGATAAAACCCGCTTTGCCTATGATGGACTAAAAGTTCAGCGTCTTGATCGACCTTATGTAAAAAAAGATGGTAAATTAGCCCCAGTTGATTGGAATGAAGCATTAACTGTTGCTGCAAAGAAATTAAAGAATACAAAATCAAATAAAATAGCTGCAATTGCAGGTGATTTAGCAGATTGTGAGTCTATGCTTCTACTCAAAGAAGTGATGCAGAAGCTTGGCTCGGGGAATATAGACTGCAGGCAAGATGGTGCAAAGCTTATACCAAGTAATCGTGGATCGTATGTGTTCAATACCACTATTGAAGGTATAGAAAATGCAGATTTATGCCTGCTTATAAATACAAATCCAAGGATAGAAGCACCGATCATTAACGTAAGATTGAGAAAGAGATATTTACAGGGCAACTTTCCTATTGCAAGTGTTGGTCCTAACATTGAATATTTATATTATGTCGAGAAATTGGGCGATAATCCTGATATTTTGAGTGAAATAGCAAATGGAAGTCATAAATTCTGTGAGCTGCTGGTGGCTGCTCAAAACCCTATGCTGATCATTGGTCAAGATGCATTAATAAGAGATGATTCTGAATCAATTCTAATTCTAGTTGGCAAAATTGCAGAAAAATTTAACATGGTCAGAGATGACTGGAATGGCTTTAATGTGCTGCATAAAGCTGCAGCAAGAGTTGGTGGGCTAGATATTGGGTTTGTTCCTAAAAAAGGCGAAAGGGATATTAATCAAATATTGGAACATGCAGAAAGTGGTGAAATAGAAGTGGTTTATCTTCTTGGTGCAGATGAAATTGACACATCAAAGTTAGAAAACACATTTGTAATTTATCAAGGTCATCACGGTGATAAGGGTGCACATGTGGCAGATGTTATCTTGCCTGGTGCTGCATATACAGAAAAATATGCAACTTATGTAAACACTGAAGGTCGAGTGCAAAGAACAAATTTAGCTGTATTTCCTCCAGGTGAAGCAAAGGAGGACTGGTTAATTATTAAAAATCTCTCGCAATATTTGGATCTCTCCTTACCATATGATAGTTTATTTGACGTGAGAAAAAAATTAGATACTATCGGTCCACAGTTTAGAAATGCTGATCAAGTGATAAAAAACACATGGGTGCCAATTAGCAATGGTAAAATAAATTTAAGTAATACACCTTTTACTTTAAAGGAGTGTAATTTTTATATGACGGATTCAATAAGTCGCGCTTCAAAAATAATGGCAGATTGTACTAAGGCTTTTTATGATAACGCTAGTTAATGTTTTATTTATTTTAACGCCTTTTTTACTGCCAGTCTTGGTTTACTTTGAGCATAAAGCCAATTTAGTAATAATGAACAAGGATCCAATTTTAGAATGTAAGCCTTATACGTTGCTACAATTGCGCGCTGATATTGTAACATTATTTGTTCATGTACTGATATTGGCAGGTGGTATATTTCCTGGAGTTATTAAAGATGGATGGAGTTATTTTCCGTTAATAATAATCATGATTTTTTTACTTTCATTCATATTAGGTGATGATGTTAAAATTAAAGATACTAGTTCATGGAATATGTTTAACCTTTTTAGGCAAATTATTGTGGCAGCTGTATGTGGTGCTACAGCTGGTATAGTTTCACGCGGGGTGTATGATAGTTCTAGATTATCAATAATTATAATTGTTATTATTATGTCATTTATATTGTTCAGTTGGTACGTATCGCGCTACTACGCTAAATCGGAAAATGGTAGGTTGCGGAATATGGTTGCTGCTCTTACTCTAATAACATCATCTGCTTTATCTACTGCGCTTGCTATATTCTTCATTTTGGCGATTATGAATTACTTTTTTGGTTTAGAGTTGTATGCCTTTAATATTTAAAATTATTTTTCTTCTCATTCCACTTTTGCTTTCAGTAGCATATTTGGTGTACTTTGAACGTAAAGTTATTGCTGCAATTCAACTGAGGCACGGCCCAAGTGTAGTTGGACCTTTTGGGCTATTGCAGCCATTTGCAGATGCTATTAAACTACTGATTAAAGAGCCGATAATACCATTTAGAGCGAGCACCATACTGTTCATTATGGCTCCAATGCTTACCTTTATCTTGGCATTAATTGCCTGGGCAGTTATACCGTTTGGTGCTGAAGTAATTGTAGAAAATGGCCAGCAAGTAGTTATTCCTAAGGTTATAGCAAATATTAATGTTGGAGTGCTTTACGTGCTAGCTATATCGTCGCTGGGAGTATACGGCGTGATTATTGCAGGCTGGTCAAGCAACTCCAATTATGCATTCCTTGGCGCTATACGGTCGGCTGCTCAGATGATTTCATATGAAGTTTCAATAGGCTTAATAGTTGCTGCAGTCGTTATTACCACTGGAACATTAAATCTTGGAGAGATGGTGGTAGCGAAACACAATATGCCATTTTGGGTTGATTTGCTACTAATGCCTATAGGAATAATAT
This sequence comes from Wolbachia endosymbiont (group A) of Therophilus tumidulus, assembly GCF_964277345.1. Classification (NCBI taxonomy): domain Bacteria; kingdom Pseudomonadati; phylum Pseudomonadota; class Alphaproteobacteria; order Rickettsiales; family Anaplasmataceae; genus Wolbachia; species Wolbachia endosymbiont (group A) of Therophilus tumidulus. The sequence goes on from NZ_OZ195515.1 coordinate 328,766, forward strand.
TTTTTATTTCTTTGCTTGCAGAAACTAATCGTCACCCATTTGATTTACCAGAAGCTGAAGCAGAGCTTGTCTCTGGATATAACGTTGAATATTCATCCATGCCTTTTGCCCTCTTTTTTCTTGGAGAATATGCAAATATGATTCTAGCAAGTGCTATGATGACGATATTCTTTCTAGGAGGATGGTATCCGCCGCTGGAGTTCAGTTTACTTTACAAAATTCCAGGTTTAATTTGGTTCATTTTGAAAATAGTTATACTTTTGTTTATATTTATTTGGATTAGAGCAACAATACCTCGTTATCGATATGATCAGCTAATGCGCCTTGGTTGGAAAGTATTTCTACCAATATCGGTGCTTTGGGTGATACTCATTTCAGGGGTGTTGCTCTTTACTGGGAATTTGCCTGGATCCAATGTTTAATTTCCCAAATACAAGATTAAGACGCAGGCGCTCGAGCAAATGGGTTCGCAATTTAACAAGTGAAAATAGTTTATCAGTAAATGATCTGGTTCTTCCTCTGTTTGTTCATGACAGAGAAGAAACAACTGAACCAATTTCTGGCTTACCAGGCGTAAAGTGTTATTCAATAGATGGATTAGTGTCTATAGTTAAGGAAGCTAAAGATTTAGGGATTAATGCTGTTGCAATTTTTCCTGTAGTTGATAGTAAACTAAAATCTGAAAACGCTGAGGAAGCATATAATTCTGACAACTTAATCTGCAGAGCAATTTGTGCTGTAAAATTAAAGGTACCTGAAATTGGTATTATTGCAGACGTTGCATTGGATCCATACACTATTCACGGCCATGACGGCATTTTAAAAGATAATCAGATGGATGTAGAAAACGATGAAACTATATCAGTGCTGTGTAAGCAAGCGTTTGCTTTAGCGAAAGCAGGATGTGATATAGTTGCTCCTTCTGATATGATGGATGGTAGAATAGGAAGAATCAGAAAATCATTAGATGATAACAACTTTCAAGACGTATTAATATTATCTTATGCAGTGAAATACTGCTCTAGCTTCTATGCTCCATTCAGGCAAGTCGTTGGTTCATGTGGGCTATCACATTCTATAGACAAAAGTGGTTATCAAATGGATTATAAAAATGCGCGCGAAGCAATGTGCGAAATTGAAATGGATATAAATGAAGGTGCAGATTTTATTATGGTTAAACCGGGTATGCCATATTTGGATATTATCAAAACAGCAAGTGATAAGTTTAATTTTCCGATTTTTGCTTACCAAGTAAGCGGTGAGTACGCAATGATAAAAGCTGCTGCAAATAATAGCTGGCTAGATTATGACAAGGTGATTTATGAGTCTTTGATTGGTTTCAAACGTGCGGGTGCAAGTGCAATATTCACTTACGCTGCACTTGATATTGCAAAAAATTTAAGTGCATAAGCCCTATAAAATTATTAAATTTTTGGCGCACGTTCTTCTACTGTTGCTGCATATTACCTAAAATCTTCCAATACATGTTTTAAGCTATTGATAAGTCTATTACAATACAGTATTATAAATAATATAAACCAAGTGTTACTTAGAACATGGGGATTTTTTTTAAATTTTTGGGGAAGATGCTAGGCAAGGTTTTTCCTGCTAAAACAGTAAGCTCTCTTTTAGGAATAGGATATTTACCAAGTTGGCAGAACTATTGGTCTTCTTTTTTAATATTATTCATTGTCGATGTTATATTAATTCTTACATATGGAGGCGAATACTTACTATATAAAATGCCATACTCAGGAATAGTTGTAGCTGCTGTTTTTACAAAATTGGCAATAGTTATGTTAGTAATGCAATTAATTGGAATATTTATTTTTCATGCTCAAGACCCTTCAGCAAACAGTGGTGAAGAAATAGTAATACAAATAGCGTCAGGGCAAGTACTGACTGTAGCACTTTCAATGCCGGCAATGATGTCGATTTATTATGCTGTAAGTAAACTCTATGGGAGTATATGTAAGCAGATGTTTCAATGCCCATTTTGGTTTAATGATTTTATGCACTTTTTCTTTTTTCTTATGATACCTTACGTATTTTTTAATGTCGTAGAAGTGATAAAACCATGGCCAATAAGTTCAATACAGCTCAGCTATAATAATGCAATGTCAATTACATTTGAGGGGATTTTTCACACATTTTATGCGGTGATTTTACTGTATTTAACAGCATTTATATTCTGCGATTTAACTATGCATGATGCAATTGTCCTAAATAAAAGCATAATTCAGTATGTGAGAGAAAGTTCAGCAGTCTTAGGTGATTATTTACATGATACTGTTAAAAAAATAGGTATTGAATAGTACTTATTTATTTATATATTTAGTATAAAAAGTGTGCAATTTGTGTGAACTTACAAAGTATAATAAAAGAGTTACAAGATTTTTGGGCTAGTGAAGGATGTGTTATACTTCACCCATACACATCTGAAGTTGGTGCTGGCACATTACATCCTGCAACAATTATGTCTGCAATTGATACAAAACCGGCAAAAATTGCATATCTACAACCAGTAATTAGGCCAGCAGATGGGCGCTATAGTGATAATCCTAATCGTTTGTATCAACATCACCAATATCAAGTTATAATAAAGCCATCTGGTAATAATTTACAAGACGTCTATTTAGATAGCTTAAAAGTTCTTGGCATATCTACAGAAAAATATGATATTAAGTTTGTTGAAGATGATTGGGAAAACCCAAGTGTTGGTGCATCAGGACTTGGATGGGAAGTTACATGCAATGGAATGGAAGTAACACAGCTTACTTATATACAGCAAGTTGGAGGGATTGACTGCAAGATGATTCCTGGTGAGGCGGCATATGGGTTGGAACGTTTAGCAATGTGCATACAAGGTGTAGATAATGTTTACGATATAATTTGGAACGATAACGGTGTAACTTACGGAGATATTTTTAAACAAAGAGAATATGAATTTTCTTATCTAGCATTAGATTATTATGATACTAAAGTGGTACAGCAGCAATTCGAAGATACGGAAAAATTGTGTAAGTTCCTTATTGAAAAGGAGCTACCAATGGCAGCTTATGACCAATGTATTAAAACTAGTCACCTACTTAATCTGCTTGATGCAAGAGGTGTGCTTGGTGTGAATGAACGTACAGCTTATATTGGTAGAGTTAGAGAGCTGACAAAAAAATGTTGCGAATTGTACATGAGTAAATAGCATATGTCGTTGCAGTTGTTATTTGAGTGCCTTTCAGAAGAAATACCACCGAGAATGCAGAATGTAGCTGCAACTCAAGTTAAGAGCTGTATTGCCAATGTTTTTAACAAAAATAATGTAAAATTTACATCAATGGAGGTTTTTGTAACGGCACGTCGCATTACTCTATTTGTTGACAACATAAATGCTTTGGAGCTAAAGGATTCCAATAACGAAGTTAAGGGACCAAACATTAACGCACCAAAAAGTGCTATCGAAGGTTTTTTAAGAAAATATCAGAAAAATGAAGAAGATTTGCTCGTTCGAAAAGTAAATAATGAGGATTTTTACTTCATTAAAAGAGAAAGCTGCTCATTTAACATTCAAGAGTTTCTTAAAAATCAACTAGGAGAAATATTAAAAAATTTCTCTTGGCCAAAAAGTATGAGATGGGGCAAAGGAAAAGAAAGGTGGGTTAGGCCAATTAAAAACATTTTATGCATTTTAAATGATGAAATAATACCTGTATCTTTTGCAGGGATTACAGCATCTAACACAACATATGGCCATCGATTTCTCTCAAGTGGTACGGCGCTTACTGTTAAAACACCTAAAGACTATTTTGAATTGCTAGAAAAAAACAGTGTAATTCTCCAAATGGACAAAAGAAAGCAATTTATACTAGATCAGATTAATAAATTCACAAAAGAGCAGAATTTACAACTTGAGAAAAATGATTATTTACTAAATGAATTGACAGGGCTTATAGAGTGGCCAATCGTACTGTTTGGTGAAGTGAATCAAGAAAAGTCATTTGGATTACCGAAGGAAGTAATACTTAGTATAGTTAATACACAACAAAAATACCTTGCTTTAAGTAATGGAAAGAGAATTTCACACTTTGTCACTGTTGTCAACGTCAACAATGGTGAAGTTGTTAAAGGACACGAAAGAATATTAGAAGCACGTCTTGCTGATGCCCAATTTTTAATATCTCAAGATAAAAAGGAAAATCTAGATTATTATGTCAAAAGATTAGGTTCAATATTATTTCATGCTTCACTTGGCAGCGTGGGGGAAAAGGTGAAGCGTATTACGGCTTTGTCAAAGTATATAGCTATATTTATTCCACATGCTTCGCTGATAAAAGTTGAACGTGCTGCATATTTGGCAAAAGCTGATTTGGCAACATCGATAGTAAGAGAGTTTCCAGAATTACAAGGAGTAATGGGTGGATATTATGCTTCTTATTTTCAAGAAGATAGAGAAATAGTGGAAGCTATAACTGAGCATTATAAGCCAATCGGGCCAGAGCAGGAGTGTCCTAAATCTCCTTCTGCAATTGCTGTGTCAATTGCAGACAAAGTGGATAGCTTAGTTGGTTTAATTGCAGCAGGTGAGAAAATCTCTGGTTCGTATGATCAATTTGGTTTGCGGAGAATGACAATTGGTATAATTAGGACAATACTTGAAAATAATTTGCATGTTCCAATTAGGCTAATGATAGACAAGTCAGTATCTTTATATTCAAGGCTTCTATTTAATAAAAATACAGCGTCAGTTGATAAGCCGAATAGAAAACAAATTTCAGAACTAGTATTTAGATTTTGCTTAGAAAGATTCAAGGTTATTTTAAAAAATAGAGATATAAGGCAAGATGTTGTAGATTCAATACTATATAAAATCGATATTAATGATCTGCTGACAGCAGAAAAGCAAACTGTTATATTGGATCGTTATCTTAGTACTCCAGAAGGTGAACAAATTCTAAGCACTTACAAAAGAGTCAGTAACATGATGAGCAAAGCAAGGAAAAGTGATGGCACTACTTATAGTGCATCTTACGGTAAGAGGTTTTTGATTGAAAGTGAAGAAATTGCGCTATCAAATTGTGCTATAACTGCTTGTAAAAACATAAAACAAGCGATAAAAAATAACCACTTTAATGTAGCACTTGATGAACTTGCTGGTTTTGCTCCGTTTATCAATCAGTTTATGGACAGTATAAAGATTAACTGTGATTCTGATAAGCTGAGAAGAAACAGATTATCTTTGCTTGAAAATGTAGTTTCCATCTTTCATTTAGTAGCAGATTTTAACCTCATACAGGTTAAACAATGGATAAATGCTCAGGCAATATAAAGAACAAATCAAATCATCTCCACAATCCTGTGGCGTGTATAAGATGGTTGGAGATAAGAATAAAGTTTTATATGTTGGAAAAGCAAAAAACTTAAAGTCAAGGTTATCCGACTACCTTCAATTCGAAAACCTTTCTGAACGAATTAGAGTTATGCTCTTACAGGTTATTAAGGTTGAAATATTCATCACTGAGAATGAAATCGAAGCACTGCTTCTTGAAGCACAGCTAATAAAATCATTGAAACCACTTTATAATATTGTGCTCAAGGATGGAAAATTTTATCCTTATATAACAATTTCCAAGCACGATTATCCAAGAATAGCAAAATATAGAGGCAAATTTAAGAAAAATGAGTTTCATTATTATGGTCCCTTTACATCTGCCGCTGCTGTTAAGCAAACTATATTGTCATTGCAAAAAGCTTTTCTCCTAAGAACCTGTCTTGAAAGGAACTAAGCAGCTAATTTAGCAAGCATAATAGTAATCATATTAAAGGAGATATTAGTTTTTGAAGTAAGAGGAGAATGCTCATAATCCTTGCTCATACGTCTAAAATTGGAAAGCCAAGCAAAAGTTCTTTCAACAATCCACCGTTTAGGAATAACTTGAAATCCTACAGCATCAGCTGCTTTTTTAGTAATCGTCAATAAACATCCTGTTTTCAATAAACAGTAATTTTGCAATTTACCAATATATCCCTGATCAGCGAGAAACCTTTGTAGCGTTGGAGCTTTTCGTTTAGCTTGAGTAAAAAGATTTAGAGCACCATCACGATCTTGAATGCCTGCACTATGAACATCAGCTGTAATAATTAGGCCTATTGTATCCACAATGATGTGACGTTTTCTACCCTTTATTTTCTTGCCAGCATCATATCCTCTGGATCCCCTTTTTGAGTGGTTTTCACTGATTGACTATCAATTATTCCTACCGAAGGTATTTCATTTTTGCCAACCATTTTTCTTACCTTTTTTACTAACATATCGTGTATTTCTTCCAATTTGCCACTATTACGCCACCTGAGAAAATAATCATACACCGTTTTCCATGGCGGAAAATCTTTTGGCAGCATTCTCCACTGGCAACCACCTTTCATTATGTATCTTATTGCATTAATAATTGTTCTAATATTGTGCTTTCTTGGCCGTCCTATTGCACCTTGTGCAACACTTGGCTCCAAAATTTCCCATTCTTTGTCACTTATATCACTTGGATACATTTTTACCTACTATTTTTTACTTATCTCATCATATCCTCTTTCTCATTTCTTTTCAAGACAGGCTCTAAGAGTATGTTCAGATCAATACTTTTCCTCAACAAAAAGACCATGTATTGAATATCAAATTAAGCGCTGCTCAGCACCATGCATAAACAAAATCACAAAAGACGACTACTGCCAATCAGTAAAACAGGCACGAAATACATTGCTTGGAAGAAATAAGGAAGTGAAAGAACAGTTACTTTTCACAATGAGAAAGTGCAGCAGTGAAGAAAACTATGAGCTTGCTGCTATATATAGAGATCGGGTAAAGTTTCTTGAGCAAATTCAAATACAGCACACGGATTTTTCTTTTGAAAAAGATGCAGATTTCTTCAGTATTGTACGTGAAGAGGATCTAGCATGTATTAGTGTGTTATCGTTCAGAAATAAAGACAACTACGGCAGCACTCCTTACTTTGCCGAGAACTGTGGTGATCACTCAAATGATGAAATTTTATCCACCTTTTTGGTCAATTTTTATAATTCAGCTAACATACCTCCAATACAAATTTACGTTCCAGATTCTATTGTGGATAAGGAAATTATAGAACAAGCACTATATAAGGTTGCTCAAAAGCCAGTAAAAGTTCTGCATGCAAAGAATAAAAAAGAGCGTGATTTATTGAAATTTGTTTATGATAACTCTCAGCATAGCTTAGAGCAGAAGCTTATCGATTATAGAAATAACCTAGAAAAGCTTGAGGAGCTTAGCAAAATCTTCTTGTTACCAAATATTCCAAAGCGTATTGAGGTTTATGACAATAGCCATATATTTGGAAACCAACAAATTGGTGTAATGGTTGTTGCAGGGCAGGAGGGTTTTTTAAAAAGTGAGTACAGAAAATTTACTATAAAGGAAAAATTTTCAGGCGATGACTATAAAATGATGAGGGAAGTGCTAACCAGACGTTTCTCCGGCAATATAAAAGGCATAATACCTGATTTTTTACTGATTGATGGTGGACCAGGACATGTTTCCATAGTACAGAATGTACTGGAAGTATTGAATATAAACGTTCCTTTTGCTTGTATGGCAAAAGGTCCTGATCGTAACGCAGGAAATGAAAGATTTTATATGCTGGGCAGGGAAGAATTCAGTCTGGCAAATGACAGCAAAGTCATGCTTTACTTACAATCGCTGCGTAATGAAGCCCACCGTTTTGCGATAACTTCACATAGAAAAAAACGCGATAAACAGTTTATATAGTACTTCCCAAAGTAAATGATAAAGGTATAATAAGCTATTTGAGTTATAATGGCGTATAGTGTGGATTTAAGGGAAAGGGCAGTATCGATGATAGAAAAAGGGAAGTCAAAGGTTGAGGTGGCAGAGCTTTTGGAGATAGGAATAGCAACTCTGTACCGCTGGTTAAGAAAGAAAGCCGCTGGTGAAAGCCTAAGAACCTGTCTTGAAAGGAACTAAGCAGCTAATTTAGCAAGCATAATAGTAATCATATTAAAGGAGATATTAGTTTTTGAAGTAAGAGGAGAATGCTCATAATCCTTGCTCATACGTCTAAAATTGGAAAGCCAAGCAAAAGTTCTTTCAACAATCCACCGTTTAGGAATAACTTGAAATCCTACAGCATCAGCTGCTTTTTTAGTAATCGTCAATAAACATCCTGTTTTCAATAAACAGTAATTTTGCAATTTACCAATATATCCCTGATCAGCGAGAAACCTTTGTAGCGTTGGAGCTTTTCGTTTAGCTTGAGTAAAAAGATTTAGAGCACCATCACGATCTTGAATGCCTGCACTATGAACATCAGCTGTAATAATTAGGCCTATTGTATCCACAATGATGTGACGTTTTCTACCCTTTATTTTCTTGCCAGCATCATATCCTCTGGATCCCCTTTTTGAGTGGTTTTCACTGATTGACTATCAATTATTCCTACCGAAGGTATTTCATTTTTGCCAACCATTTTTCTTACCTTTTTTACTAACATATCGTGTATTTCTTCCAATTTGCCACTATTACGCCACCTGAGAAAATAATCATACACCGTTTTCCATGGCGGAAAATCTTTTGGCAGCATTCTCCACTGGCAACCACCTTTCATTATGTATCTTATTGCATTAATAATTGTTCTAATATTGTGCTTTCTTGGCCGTCCTATTGCACCTTGTGCAACACTTGGCTCCAAAATTTCCCATTCTTTGTCACTTATATCACTTGGATACATTTTTACCTACTATTTTTTACTTATCTCATCATATCCTCTTTCTCATTTCTTTTCAAGACAGGCTCTAAGGCCATCGAAAAACGGCAGCTTTATTCGAAAAATAGACCCAAAAATACTCGAAGAATATGTTAAAAAGAATCCAGATCATACGCTGGCAGAGATGAAACAAAATCTTGGATTTGGAATAAATTCAATTTGGTATAGGCTGAAACAGCTAAGAATTACTTTAAAAAAAAGTTACACTATATCAAGAGCGCAATCAAGAAGATAGGCAGCGATTTACCGATAAAATCTCAAAAATAGACCATTCCAGCATCTTATATATAGATGAAGCAGGAGTTGATAATAGGTTATACCGAGAGTATGGACGTGCTCCAATAGGAAAGAAAATTTATGCAGATATTCCAGGAAGAAAACGAGAGAGAATCAGTATAATAGGCGGGTGGATTGGAAAGAGATTTATTGCACCAATGACTTTCAAAGGTGGGTGTGACAAAGAGGTATTCAATACATGGTTAGAGAAGATGTTATTACCTAAATTGCCACATGGTACTACAATAGTTATGGACAATGCCACATTCCATAAAACTCCCAAAACAAAGGAGTTAATAGATAATAGACCTCTTTCGAAACTCATATAGACAGCTCAAAATTGTGAATTCCTGCTATTAAATTGAATCTCAAGCCAAAACGTTTTCTCCGATTGCGGTATCTGTCTGCAATAATTTTGAATCTTTTTAACAGACCAATTACATTCTCAACTACTACTCTTTTGCTTGCTAGCTCCCGATTTTCTACCTTTTTTTCCTTAATTAAGGGACTCTTTTTCATCCTTCTGTGTGGCAACTCGACATTTTTGTGAATTTTCTGAAAACCTCTATAGCCAGCATCGGCTAAAACTTTTATACCTTCTGATACATGCACTTTTGACTCCTTGAAAAGCCGAAAGTCATGCTTTCTCCCGTTTGAAAATGACGTACAAATAATTTTCTTGCTCTTCTTTTCTGCAATTATTTGTGTTTTTAGCGTATGTTTTTTCTTCTTTCCTGAATAAAATCTTTTCTGCTTTTTTTTGGTCTCTCTACAGGTGTTTCCGTTGCATCAATCACCAAAATCTCATATTTCACGTCGCTTTTTAGGAGTTCTTTTCGTCCTGGCAATGCGAAATCTTGGTGTTGTATTAGAGTATCCTCTACCCATTTTACAGTTTTATATGCCGTACTTTCACTTACTCCATAACTTTGACTTATGTGAAAATATGTACGGTATTCTCGTAAGTATTCTAATACCATGAGCAGCATATTCTCCTCGTTTAGCTTATTTTTCCTTCCTCCTTTGGCTTTCTTTTTTTTATTTTCTTCACATAAAATCCCTACCATTTTGTTAAATGTTGATCTCTTTACTCCTGTTAGTCGACGAAACTCCCCTTTATCGAGCTCTTTCACTATTTCATACTTCATTTCTCCTTACCTCAAAATTACTATTTTTACTGCTTTATCCTAGTTTCGAAAGAAGTCTAATGCTAGATGCCGTTTGCTCTATCTGCCAACATATTCACCAGATTTGAACCCTATAGAGCATTGTTGGAATACCATCAAAAGCCGCCTCAGACCTTTAATGCATAAATATACAGACTTACAACTTTTGGTTGGTAATACCATAATGGAAATTTATCATTCATTTTAGAAAATACTATAGTTTCACAATTAAGCAAAATACCCGGCATTGGCAACAAAAGAAAAAAAGCGTTGATGTCTTATTTTGGTTCAGTGAAAAATATAAGCAAAGCTTCTCTGGCTGAAATTCAAAACATACCTGGAATTAGTAAAGGTTTAGCAGAAGTTATTCTTAAACACGTAAATTATAAGAGAGGAGTACTGGAATGACACAAAACCCGTTTTATTATTAGGGAATTTATATCTTAAAACCGCAAAAAAAGGTGTGCGTATTTGTGAAAAAAAATCTCCATAAAATTTGTGAAGCAATGTGGTGGGACTAGTGCGATTCGAACGCACGACCTTCAGATTAGGAGTCCAACGCTCTATCCTGCTGAGCTATAGTCCCGTATTTCCTACCATTCATGTAAAGTTATAGCAAAAAATCCTTTCTTTTCTAGATTTCTTGCATAACCAATTTATGACGACAAAAAACATTTCTGTACTTCTTGAGTATAATGCTATTATATTTAATAACATGGTTTAAGTAAGATTAATGCTAGTTAACAATATTGGTTATTTCTATAACAATCAAAACGACTTTGCTTTAAGCAATATAAACATTAAAGTAAAGAAAGGAAATGTTGCATGTTTATTGGGGCATTCTGGCTGTGGCAAGTCAACAATTTTGAAATTAATTGCGGGGATAGAAAATCCAAAATCTGGAACTATTTTTATAAATGATAGGTTAGTTGCAAGTAATAAGGCATCAGTCGCTATAGAGCATAGAAATATCGGATTGATTTTTCAGCATTCTGCATTATTTCCTCATAAAACAGTAGTAGAAAATATAACCTTTGCTATCCGCAGCTCTTCCAAGAGAGAAAAGCACCTAATTGCATTGGAAATCTTGAAGTTACTCAATATAGAAAAATATGAAAATATGTACCCTAACGCCTTATCTGGAGGACAGCAACAATTAGTTGCAATAGCAAGAGTGATGGCACAAAACCCTGATGTTGTGTTGTTAGATGAACCATTTTCTAATTTAGATATACTGCTCAAGTGCCGAATAAGACAACATATATTGTCCCTTTTTAGAAGTAAAAATATCCCTGTGCTAATGGTAACTCATGACCCGCAAGAAGCATTGAAAGTTGCAGATTTTATCTACGTAATGAAAAATGGTAAAATTATTCAATCAGGAGTTTCTAGCGATATATACCATAAGCCTAAAGATGATACGCTAGCAAAGTTTTTTAGTGAGCTCTCTTCTACTCTACAGTTAAGCGAAAAGTTTCCACTTATTCGCTGCAAGAAAATAATCTAGTTTGGGATTGTTATAAAATAATTAAAAAACCTTGATTTATAATTAAATAAAGGTGATATAATCTATGTGTTACTTGACTTCAGTCAAGTTTTAATATTTAAAGGTCAATATTTTAAATGGAGGTGAAAATGAGTTTAGGACCATGGCAATTGTTTCTAGTCTTAATAATAATTTTAGTTCTGTTTGGTGCAGGCAGATTACCGCAAGTTATGGGTGATTTAGGAAAAGGCATCAAAAACCTTAAACAGGAGCTTAAGGACTCAGAAAAATTATCGTCTAATGAACCAGATCGTTAGCGTCCTCATACTTCGTGACATGCACCTTAGTGCATGTCATCTGTTTAAAAACTTAGTCAGGTTAAAGAATGAAAGAGATGAAGTGTTGGTATGAAATAAATAACAAATATTGAAATACAGCAACAACTATGTTAGCTTAAGAGGAATATTTTATTAAAGGATAATTGTGCAAAAAAGTGAGAAACTAACTAAAGATAAAAAACTAGCTTCTGATATTCTAAAAGAGGTTGCAGATACCAATAACAATGATAGCAATAAAGTAACTTTGTTTGACATTAAAACAGCTTTGCATGAGCGCGGTTTTGGTATTTTAATAATCATCTTCTCCTTGCCGCTATCGGTGCCTATACCGGTTCCACCTGGTTATACAACTATTCTTTCTATACCTTTAATCTTATTCTCACTGCAGCTTCTATTTGGATTTGATTCTCCTTGGATGCCCAGTTGGCTAGAAAGAAGATCTTTTCAGCGTTCAACACTAGCTCTTGTGGTAGAGAAAACTTCCCCTGTATTAGAAAAAATAGAAAAATTCATGAAGCCAAGACTGTCTTTCATTTTCTATGGGCCTGGTGAGAAGATTCTGGCTTTTATGATGTTGCTTTGTGCAATAATAATAGCTCTTCCATTACCTTTTACTCACTTCCTTCCTGCAATTGGCACAACTCTTATTTCACTTAGCATTATGAGTAAAGACGGGTTTCTATCCATATTGGGAGTTTTAGTATCATTGTGCGCGTTGTTGCTTACTCTTGTTGTAATAGTCAAAGGACCACAACTTATAACCGGAGCACTTTCTCTTCTTAAAAGCTTTACAACACTTTAACAAAAGAACGAATTACTAGCGCAAAATGAATAATGCATATTGAAATAAAACAATAATTGTGTTAAGAATTATTTTTATCAAAGGTTTTTCGTGTCAAAAAATGATAAGTTGACTAAAAGTGATAAATTAGCTTCTGATATTCTAAAAGAAGTTGCAGATACCAATAACAATGATAGCGATAAAGTAACTTTGTTTGACATTAAAACAGCTTTGCATGAGCGTGGTTTTGGTATTTTAATAATCATCTTCTCCTTGCCGCTATCGGTGCCTATACCGGTTCCACCTGGTTATACAACTATTCTTTCTATACCTTTAATCTTATTCTCACTGCAGCTTCTATTTGGATTTGATTCTCCTTGGATGCCGCATTGGTTGGAAAGAAGGTCTTTTCAGCGTTCAACACTAGCTTTTGTGGTAGAGAAAACTTCTCCAGCATTAAAAAAAATAGAAAAGTTCATGAAACCAAGAATGTCTTTTATTTTCTATGGGCCCGGTGAAAAGATTTTAGCTTTTGTAATGTTGCTTTCTGCATTATCGATAGCTCTTCCATTGCCTCTTACTAACTTCATTCCTGCAATTGGTACGACTCTTATTTCGCTTGGCATTATGAGTAAAGATGGGTTTCTATCCATATTGGGAGTTTTAATATCATTGTGTGGGCTATTGCTTACTCTTGTTGTAGTAGTCAAAGGGCCACAACTTATCATTGGGGCATTTTCTTTTCTCAAAAGCTTCGTATATGGTTAGGCTTTACAACACCTTAACAAAAAAAAAGGAGCTTTTTACACCTATCGATAAAGATCATGTGAAAATGTATGTTTGCGGACCAACAGTATATGACACAGCACATATAGGCAATGCACGGTCTGTTGTTGTGTATGATGTGTTATTTCAGCTACTTAAGTTTTGTTATGGCAAAGTTACCTATGTGCGTAACATAACCGACATTGATGATAAGATAATTAATGCAGCAAGTGAAAAAAATAGCAACATAGAAAGTATAACCACATATTACATTAAAGCTTTTCATGATGATATGGAAAGCATAAATTGTAAAAAACCAACATACGAACCAAAAGCAACGGAAAACGTAGATTATATTATAAAATTAATTGAACATTTGCTGCAATCAGGCCACGCTTATGAATCTGACAAACACGTGTATTTTAATATAGAATCTTACCATGAATATGGTGCTTTATCAGGAAAAAAAACTGATGAATTGGTTCCAGGTAGCAGAGTTGAAGTTAATGAAAATAAAAAGCACCCGGGAGATTTTGTGCTGTGGAAGCCTGCAAGTGATATTGACTACAAACTTTCAAGTTATTGGGATAGCCCATGGGGAGAGGGCAGGCCTGGATGGCATATAGAATGCTCAGCAATGTCATATGCTTACCTTGGCAAAGATTTTGATATTCATGGTGGCGGCATAGATTTACAATTTCCTCACCATGAAAATGAAATTGCACAGAGTAAGTCTGCATTTGCTGGATCAATGTTTGCAAAATACTGGATACATAACGGCTTTCTTACAGTAAATGAAGAAAAAATGAGCAAGTCCTTATTTAATATAGTCAAAGTAAGAGATTTGCTAGATAGTGGAATAAAGGGTGAAGTAATACGCTATGCACTGCTCAAAACTCACTACAGAAAACCACTTGATTGGACAGAAAACGTTATTTCTGATGCACAGGAAACCTTAAACAAATTTTATCGGTTATTACGTGGTTTAGATATAACGAATATTGATGAAAGTAACGCAGAGATTTCTAAAGATTTTATAGACGCTTTAAAAAACGACTTAAACATTCCTGAAGCTCTAGCTATATTACATGAAATGGCTACAAAAATTAATAAAACGAGTAATGAAAATGAGAAGCTTAAATTAACTGAGAGTTTTGTTAAAAGTGCCAGATTTATTGGTCTTCTTGAGTCAAGTTATGAAAAGTGGTTTGCTGTGGATGTAAATCATCAAGAAATAGAAAGGTTGATAGACTTAAGAAAAATTGCAAAAAAAAATAAAAATTACGATACTGCAGACAAAATAAGAAATCAGTTGAAACAAATGGGGATTACAATTTCTGACAATGAAGATGGTACAACAACCTGGTAAACTCATATGGAAAATTACTTTCTGTTATTCACAGATAGTCTAGTATCATCATTAGTCTTACCCATACATCAAGGTTTTGTGTTCAATACCATGCTTTATTTCAGGTCGTATCACACTCCACTACTTATGTTATTTTTTGGAGTACTAGGATCAAGCCTTGGTGGAATAGTTAACTGGTACTTAGGTAGAATAACAATCTCTATACGAAAATCATACCACAAACTAGAGAACGAGCATAAAACACCAAAAATCGTAAGAAATCTACTGATTTGTGCAGTTGCATTACTTTCATGGGTGCCAGCACTTGGAAGTGTGATTCAAATTTTATCAGGTTATTTTAAGTTAAACCTTTATATCCTTGCCCCTTTAATCATTCTATCTAATTTCTTCTATTTATTATATCTAATACTTACTTTTGGAGTATAACAGCTATAGTACTACAGCCATTAAAGCCCACTTCTGTCATCCTATGCCCTGATAGAAGCGGAGCTATAAATTAAATGCAAAATTTCAGTAGTCACAGGATGGATGCACCATGAGCTAAAAGCCATTCCACAAGATCCCTATGATCAAAATCAGTGGCATAATGTAATGCTGTCATTCCCCTATTATTCTTAGCATTAACATCTGCTTTGCGTTTTAGAGGTTGTCCGGAAACAAGTAAAAGGCTATAATATCTGAAATTTTAGTACGGGGTAAAGATGAGAAAAAAGTATCCAACAGATCTAAGCGAAAGGGAATGGGCAAGAATAGAAAAACACTTCAGAGTATCATACAAGAAAGGAGGAAGGCCGCCAAAGTATAGCAAAAAAGAAATATTAGAAGCAATTTTCTATGTATTGCGTACAGGGTGTCAATGGCGGTATTTACCAAATGATTTTCCGCTATGGAAGACTGTGTATGAGCAGTTCAGGCAATGGAAGAAGCAGGGAATTTTTGAGAAAATGAATTATGAAATTACAAAATATAGTAGAAGAAAAATAGGAAGGAATGAGCAGCCGAGTGCCTGTATAGTAGATAGTCAATCTGTAAAGACTACAGAAAAGGGGGGATCAAAGGCTATGATGGAAGTAAAAAAGTAAAGGGTAGAAAAAGGCATATAATTACAGACACTCAGGGTTTTATACTAGGTTGTTACGTAGGCGCTGCTAACGAAAATGATAGAGATGGTATTAAAATAGCATTAAACAATATGAGAACAAAATATACTAAAGTTAAAAAAATGTGGGCTGACATGGGATACCAAGGAAGAAATTTAAAGAATCACATAAAGGAAGAATATGACATAGATATTGAAATTGTTAAAAGGCCTCCATGTAGATTTTGGGTGCACAAAGATACGCCACCTGAGCTACTACCAACAAGAGAACAAGGGTTTAAAGTACAGCCAAGAAGATGGGTTGTAGAAAGGACTTTTGCTTGGGTTAATAGGAATAGAAGGCTATCGAAGGAGTATGATTTACTCACAACATCCACTGAGAATTTCATATACCTAGCTATGAGTAGGGTTATGTTAAAGAGGGAATATGCTTGAATTTACTAGTTTCCGGACAACCTCATATAGTACTTCCCAAAGTAAATGATAAAGGTATAATAAGCTATTTGAGTTATAATGGCGTATAGTGTGGATTTAAGGGAAAGGGCAGTATCGATGATAGAAAAAGGGAAGTCAAAGGTTGAGGTGGCAGAGCTTTTGGAGATAGGAATAGCAACTCTGTACCGCTGGTTAAGAAAGAAAGCCGCTGGTGAAAGCCTAAGGCCATCGAAAAACGGCAGCTTTATTCGAAAAATAGACCCAAAAATACTCGAAGAATATGTTAAAAAGAATCCAGATCATACGCTGGCAGAGATGAAACAAAATCTTGGATTTGGAATAAATTCAATTTGGTATAGGCTGAAACAGCTAAGAATTACTTTAAAAAAAAGTTACACTATATCAAGAGCGCAATCAAGAAGATAGGCAGCGATTTACCGATAAAATCTCAAAAATAGACCATTCCAGCATCTTATATATAGATGAAGCAGGAGTTGATAATAGGTTATACCGAGAGTATGGACGTGCTCCAATAGGAAAGAAAATTTATGCAGATATTCCAGGAAGAAAACGAGAGAGAATCAGTATAATAGGCGGGTGGATTGGAAAGAGATTTATTGCACCAATGACTTTCAAAGGTGGGTGTGACAAAGAGGTATTCAATACATGGTTAGAGAAGATGTTATTACCTAAATTGCCACATGGTACTACAATAGTTATGGACAATGCCACATTCCATAAAACTCCCAAAACAAAGGAGTTAATAGATAATGCTAGATGCCGTTTGCTCTATCTGCCAACATATTCACCAGATTTGAACCCTATAGAGCATTGTTGGAATACCATCAAAAGCCGCCTCAGACCTTTAATGCATAAATATACAGACTTACAACTTTTGGTTGGTAATACCATAATGGAAATTTATCATTCATTTTAGAAAATACTATAGTAGCACTCTAGCCGTGTCAAAATTTCCCATAATAGCAGCAAAGTGTAGCGGAGTGTTGCCATTTTCATCTTTAGCGTTAACATCATCCCCTTCTTTAATGAAGTATTTTGTTAATTTTTCACTTCCAATTTTAGCAGCATGGTGCAGTGGAGTTTTATTGCATTCGTTCTTAACACTAACATTTGTGGTGTGTTTCAATAGTGTCTTAGCTAAAGCAACCATACACATCCCATCGTCAATAGAATTTGTATCACGAGCTGAAAGTAACTCCACAAGTTCTTGGTGATCAAAATCAGTGGCATAATGCAATGCTGTCATTCCCCTATTATTCTTAGTATCAACATCTGCATTGTGTTTTAGTAGCACTCTAGCCGTGTCAAAATTTCCCATAATAGCAGCAAAGTGTAGCGGAGTGTTGCCATTTTCATCTTTAGCGTTAACATCGGCACCTTTTTCAATGAGGCATTCTATCGTTTCTATACTTCCACTTCTAGCAACATAGTGCAGCGAAATTCTATTTTGTTCGTTCTTAACATTAACATCTACATTATGTTCTAATAGTACCTTAGCTACGGCAACCCTACCCATCTTAGTAGCAAGATGTAGCGAAGTATCGCCATCTTTATCCTTAGCATTAACATCTGCATTATGTTTTAATAGTACCTTAGCCACGTCAACCCTATACATCATAGTAGCCCAGTGTAACGCAGTGAAGCCACTTTCATCTTTAGCATTAACGTCCGCCCCTTTGCCTATAAGGTATTCTACTATATCAACCCTTCCATCATAAACAGCCTGATGTAACGGAGTGATACCATATCTGCTCTTAGCATTGACATCTGCACCCTTATTGATAAAATATTGCACTATGTCCAATCCTCCACTCTCAACAGCTGAACACAATGGAGTGCTGTCAGATCCATCCCTAGCATTAACAACACAATTAAATTTATCTGGGTGTTTTTCTTCCATATGTGTTAATACGCACCTAACTGCCTCATAACTGCCACTTTCGGCAAGTGAATGCAACGGTGTATATTTCCATTTACCATAAATAGGATTAAAGTAAAATTCGTCAATTAACTCACCATACTTACTCACATATCCCCAAACAGATGCAACAATAGAATTATCTATTAATACATCATAACTGTTTATCAATTCTAGAGCTTTCCTTAAGACCTCTTCTTCTCGGCCTTTCTCTTGTAATTTTAATCTAGTCACCTTTCGCACTAGTCTGTAAATATTTACTACTCCTTCCCTTAATTTAATCATTGAATATCGATTAAGTAACTCAACAGCATTCCACAACGCTTCTTTATCATTAGCTACTTGCTGTGAAAAGATTTCTTCTATATAAATCTCATTAGGAGAAAAATAGGCAATTATCTCGAGAATGCTCAATGCTTCCGGCCCAAATTTTTTTTGCGCTATAGCATCAATTGTAATTTTCCAAGTTATGAAAGTTGCCTTAGCATAACGATCACTTTTATATTCGGACTTAAAGTCAAGTAGCTTCTCTGCTATCTTTTCACACTTTTTCAGATAGCCACCAACTCTAATCCTTTTTCTACCCCTATGACTAAATACAATATTTTCTTCACTAATATATGTAACCGCTAGTTTTAAAGCCAATTGGGAATATTGTAGTTCCTGTGCTAGCTTTTTTATTTCCTTATTCTGTAAATTGTTTTCTATATTCAAAGCCCTTTTAACAAATTCTAAAGCTTCTATTTCATCAAATTCATCTGATTCTTCTATATCTCCTTCTTCTCTTGCTTTCGATTTTTTGTCACGAGGACCATAAGGTTTCTTATGGGGTCTTTGCTTGTTATTTTGCGCTGTTACAGCTGCATGTATTTCATTCAGTGTTTTACTATCCTTATGCTGTTGTTTTGCTATTTTATCAATTCCTTTATTCCCTTTCTTTACCCCTCGTTCTATCCCACATAGAGTGCTGGCCCATAGCTCCACTTTTTGGAAAAATTCTTTTCCTTCTTCTGGCGAAAGAAAACGTCCTTTTATATCTTTCACCCAGTCTGATATTTTCTCCAGAAGGTCATTGCAAAAGATTTCATTGTCACCAACATAGCCAAACTTTTTGGCCAATCTACCACTCATCTCACCTTTAAACAATTCTTTTAGCTGACTTTCATTGGGCAAATTAACCGCAAACACTAGTTCATTTAAAAAGTCTTCGACTTCTTTATCACTGACTTCTCTACCTACCTTACCCTTTATAAAATCCTTATTTTCCTGCAAGTATGAGATAATACTATTATCAAATTTATATCTTACACCATCACCTACATCCAGAAACTCATCTTGTGTGTCTATTCTTATAACTGAAATTTCCTTTTCTTTATTCTTTCCACTCGACATCATTCTCAGCTTTCTCACTTCATGTTGTGCTGAATCTGTGAAATCAAAATCAATATTCGTAACAATAGCAAAATACTTCATCTCACCCTTAAACTTTCCATTACTTTTGATCTTTAAATAAGCAATAAAGTATTTCAACAAATTAAACTCACCACTCTTTGTTAATAAGCTACCTACACTGATTTTTTCAGTTCCATCTTGTTTGTGTTTGACTTGCACAAACCTATGTATTGTTGTTTTATTTTGCTTACATTGGAGAACAACATCATCAAAGCCTGCAGCTGACTTCAATTCTGTAGCTAAGCGGAAAGGACATTTTTTATCCATCACACGCATGAGAAATAATATGAGCCACAACTCTTGATAGTCAATACCATGGCGAGAACATTTTGCCCCCCAAACAGGATGATCTTCAAGCATCCTCAACCTCACATAATTTTAAAAATAGTACCAACAAATGGTAAAAAAGTTATATGTCATGATATACAGATATCGTAGCGTAAATCTGAGAATATCTACGAGATGTGCTGTTATGTAAATAAAAAAATGTGACTAATTACTTAATCTCTCACTCAAAATTGAATTCACCACATCAGGGCTGGCTTTTCCTTTGGTAAGTTTCATAACTTCGCCGACAAAGAATCCGTATAACTTTGTTTTACCGCTTTTGTATTCTTGAACTTTATCTTGGTTGTTATTGACGATTGTGTCGATAACTCCTGATATTTGACCTCTATCGGTTATTTGTTTTAGGTCTTGCTCTTCTATAATTAAAGATGCAGGTTTGCCAGTTTCAAACATACTATCGAATACCTGCTTGCCAAGTTTAGCAGAGATTGTTCCATCAACGATAAAATCTAAGAGTTCGGACAAAGCATTTGCTTTGATTGGGGAGCTCACAATATCAATACCTGCTTTATTCAAACGACCAAAAAGCTCTACGGTTAACCAGGTAACGGCGAGCTTTGAATCATGTTTTTTTATCAATTCCTCAAAATAATCAGCAATTGCTTTATCGGAGGTAATGACGTTTGCATCGTATTCGTTGATACCCAATTCCTCAATGTATCGCAGCTTTTTTTGATCTGGCAACTCGGGTAAAGATGATTTAATAGAATCGATTTTATCCTGGCTTACCTCAACAGGTAATAAATCAGGCTCAGGGAAGTATCTATAGTCGCTTGCATCCTCTTTGCTTCTCATCACTTTTGTTTTTCCCAAAGCAACATCAAATAATAAGGTATCTTGACTTATTTCTTCTCCACTTTCTAAAATTTCAATTTGTCTTTGTATTTCATAGTCTATAGCTTGCACAATATAACGTATCGAGTTCAGATTTTTTATCTCACAACGAGTGCCAAATGTACTACTGCCTTTTAGGCGGACAGAAACATTTGCATCACAACGAAGTGATCCCTTTTCCATATCACCATCACATGAACCAATGTAACGCAAAATCTGCCTCAATTTTTTCATGCATTCTGCAGCTTCCGCAGATGAACGGAGATCTGGCTCTGAAACAATTTCCATTAAAGCAACCCCTGCACGATTTAACTCTACATAAGTTCTGCTTTCCTCATGAACGCTCTTTCCTGCATCTTGCTCTAAATGAATTCTCGCGATTCTTATTTCTTTTTCATTATCGTTGATAAATACTCTACCATTTTTAACTATTGGCTCAAAAAACTGGGTTATCTGGTACCCTTGCGGTAAATCAGGATAAAAATAATTTTTCCGATCAAAGTAAGAATACTTATTAATTTCTGCAGAAAGTGCAAGACCGGTGCGTATTGCTTGCTCTATGCAGTAATAATTTAGTATTGGCAGCGTACCTGGCATTGCCGCATCAACTAGAGAAACTTGAGTGTTATGCTCAGCACCAAATTCCGTTGATGAGCTAGAAAATAGCTTCGTATTAGAAGAAACTTGAGCGTGCACCTCAAGCCCAATTACTGCTTCCCAATCCTCTTTCGTCATGTATTTTATTTAAATGATAATCTTAATATTCTGCAAAATTAGCACAAAAAGTCAAAACAAAACTCATGTTAGCTAAGTGGTATGCAGATTGTTTTACCCATAGAAACGGGTTAAATGCAAAAGATTACTTGACAAGCTTCGCCAGCCCTCTTATCATAAAATTGAAGCTATTTATTTATCTTCTCTGTACAGATTAAATGACAAAAAAACTCACGTATCTGGCGTCTCATGTTTAATTTTTTGCACTATGTGCACCTTATGTCTTTATAAAACTTCTACCTACATAAGCTGAAACGCGCTTATAAAGCGTTTAAAACATAAAAAAACGCCAACTTAAAAAATGGATAGTGAATAACTAGCTACCCTAGGGTTTCTTTTGCCTTTTTTTCTGTTTAGTAAATTTCTTAACGTTTATAATTTAGATTAGTTGCGGTTTAAAAGCAACTGAATCGCGGTTATTAAGTGTTTAGAATAAAAAAACGCCATACTTGAAAGTATAATGTAAGTAATTAGCCAACCACGGGGCTTCTTTTGCCTTTTTTTTCGTTTGGTAAATTTCTTAATGTCTGTAGCTAAACGATAACCGTCATCCCGCTACTTGTTAGCGGCCGAGATACCGCGAATGAATCGCGGTATGACGTAGGATTGCTGTCATTCCAGTGCCAAGCACTGGGATCCAGCCTTTATTATTTGGTTGAAATTAAGTCTTCTGGATCCCAGTGTCAGCTACTTGGATGACACCATTCTTTTTCCTGGATTCCAGTGTCTGGGCACTGGAATGACATCCTCCCTTGTGGAGATTGCTCTCAAATCACAATGTTCGTACAGCTATGCAAACACAAAGGTGTCATTCCAGCGCGTGACGCTGGAATCCAGTTGAGCTATTTCAACAAAAATACTGCATTTTGAGATGAACGTCTATTCTCACCAGACTTATTTACAAGTATAACAATTAAAGTCTGGATTCCAGTGTCAAGCACTGGAATGACATCATAGGGGCACTGCCCTTTTGGATGGAAACCAGTGTCAGCTACTTAGATGATACCTTTTTTCTACTTAGTTTGGGTTATGCAAGAAGTCTATTGCATTCCTGAGCAATTTGATTCATTATTCTTTTTGTAAAAAATTTTCTTAACTTTCTCTCCACTTTTTTGGTAAGGTCACTTTAAAGGAAGTCTAATAGATGCTACATAGAAATCCAGATGAGTTTCTAAAGTCTATTCCAAAAGATAAGCGCATAATGTGCCTTGACATGGGAGAAAAGCAAATAGGCATAGCATTTAGCGATAAAACACAGCTCATAGCCACAGCTCATAGCATATATCACAGAAAAAATATGAGCAAAGATTTAGGTTATCTGCATAGAATATTCAAAGAAAATGAATCTGGATCAATGGTAATAGGACTACCATTAAAAATGGACGAGCAAGAAACTAAATGGTGTAAAACTATAATCCAATTCGCAAATAAAATAATAAAAAAATATAAAGTAAATATATACTTACAAGACGAAAGCTTCTCAACATCTATCGCAACTCATACACTAAAAATTACTGGAGTATCAATCACAAAATCGAAAAAAATAGATGATAAAATCTCCGCATGTATTATTTTGCAACGAACGTTAGACAAGATAAATACAATCAAATAGTTTTTCCAGATCTGGAAATCTTCAAACTGAATCCCATATAAAAGTTACTCAACAAAACAAGAACCTTTCGTATAAGCATGACAAATTGCTACAGCAAGAGCGTCAGCAGCATGGTGGCATTTTATACTCAAATTTTTAACTATTTGCTTCACCATAAATATAATCTGATCCTTATCAGCATGGCCATTTCCGGTAATGCTTTTTTTTACATAGTTTGCATCATATTCATTCATAGTTAGCTTTGTTATTTTTAACGCTAAAATTACAACCCCTCTTGCATATCCCAAAGTTAGTGAAGATTTAGGATTTTTATTAACAAAAATTTTTTCTACCGCAGCTTCATTCGGAGAGTATAGGGAAATTACTTTCTTTAATTGTTCAAAAATTGTATGTAGGCGTTCACCTGTACCCAATTTACCATCAGTTGATATGGTACCGCCGCCCAAAAATTCAATATTATTTTTTTCGTTCAGGCTGATAATGGCCCACCCAGTCTTGCTTATTCCTGGATCTAGACCTATTATTTTAACCACTTAATAAACGCTTAACCAATAGACAAACAAAAATAAAAATATCCAGACTACATCTACAAAGTGCCAATACCAGGAGGCAAACTCAAAGCACAAATGGTCCTGAAGTGTAAATTGGCCTTTCCGTGCTCTAAATAAACACACTGATAAAAATATTATTCCTATTATAACGTGTGCGCAGTGAAAACCGGTAATCATATAAAAATTGGATGTATAAATAAGCTTTTCTCCTGTTTCTTGTAGAGAAAAACTCGCTTCATGATACTCTATTGCTTGCACTATTATAAAAAAAACTCCAAGCAATATAGTTATGGACAGCATTTTAATCATGCTCTTTTTATCATTTTTAAGTAAAGAGTGATTTGCCCAAGTAATTGTTGTACCAGAAAGCAATAATATTAATGTATTCATGAATGGTAGTGACCACGGATCAGGTGGCAAAATTCCCTCAGGGGGCCATTCAACTTTTTTTGCAGGAGAAAACGCCTCAAATAAAAAAACTGGATCAAGCCAGGCTTTAAAGAATGAACAAAAGAACACTATAAAAAATACGACCTCCGAGAGAATAAACAAGTACATTGCAAATTTGAGTCCATGTTTTACAATGGCAGTGTGACATTTGTCATAAATGGCCTCCCTTATTACATCTCTCCACCAATAAAACAGCACCCCTGATACTGCGGAGATTCCCAAAACTAAACAAAACATTCCGACAATTTGTTTATGAAGCGCGCCAACTAATCCAAGTGCAAGAATAAGAATTGCTGCTGATACAGCAATTGGCCAAGGGCTTGGATCCACTAAATGAAAATCATGTTCTTTACTTTTCATAGCATTTTAAAAAATACTTATTAAGGATACAAATTAGCTTAAAATTGTCAATGTTCCTTAGGAAATTGATTGAATCTTGAAAAATTATATGCACCGTTCAAAAAATCTAACACAAATTGTGCAGTTATTCTAAACAACTCAAGCATTCTGCTCTTTTCGTTTTCTCTTGCTCTGCTGCAATATCCATCAACAATATTTTCCAAAATAATGCATCCAGACTTTACTGAATCACTGTAACAAAAATTAAACCAATCCCTATATCTATTATTTTTCTTGAATCTATTTTTCATGCTATCAACGACAGTCTCGTATATAAACATGCAAGAATACAAAACCGTCATAGCCTCATAGGTATTACTATGCGAGATGGATAAAAGAAAATTAGTGAAATTAAAACACTCAAGAGATTTCTTTTCGCGACTTATACCGTACATAGTAAAGTAGTAGTCATATAGCATTCTATTAACAGTCACTACTCTTTGGGCTACTTCAGCAAGCGAGATAATACTACTATAATCTTCCATTTTGGATGCAGTAATTAAGGTGGTACGAATATAATCACCTAAGAGCCTGTCTTGAAAAGAAATGAGAAAGAGAATATGATGAGATAAGTAAAAAATAGTAGGTAAAAATGTATCCAAGTGATATAAGTGACAAAGAATGGGAAATTTTGGAGCCAAGTGTTGCACAAGGTGCAGTAGGACGGCCAAGAAAGCACAATATTAGAACAATTATTAATGCAATAAGATATATAATGAAAGGTGGTTGCCAGTGGAGAATGCTGCCAAAAGATTTTCCGCCATGGAAAACGGTGTATGATTATTTTCTCAGGTGGCGTAATAGTGGCAAATTGGAAGAAATACACGATATGTTAGTAAAAAAGGTAAGAAAAATGGTTGGCAAAAATGAAATACCTTCGGTAGGAATAATTGATAGTCAATCAGTGAAAACCACTCAAAAAGGGGATCCAGAGGATATGATGCTGGCAAGAAAATAAAGGGTAGAAAACGTCACATCATTGTGGATACAATAGGCCTAATTATTACAGCTGATGTTCATAGTGCAGGCATTCAAGATCGTGATGGTGCTCTAAATCTTTTTACTCAAGCTAAACGAAAAGCTCCAACGCTACAAAGGTTTCTCGCTGATCAGGGATATATTGGTAAATTGCAAAATTACTGTTTATTGAAAACAGGATGTTTATTGACGATTACTAAAAAAGCAGCTGATGCTGTAGGATTTCAAGTTATTCCTAAACGGTGGATTGTTGAAAGAACTTTTGCTTGGCTTTCCAATTTTAGACGTATGAGCAAGGATTATGAGCATTCTCCTCTTACTTCAAAAACTAATATCTCCTTTAATATGATTACTATTATGCTTGCTAAATTAGCTGCTTAGTTCCTTTCAAGACAGGTTCTAAAGACTACAGAAAAGGGGGGATCAAAGGCTATGATGGAAGTAAAAAAGTAAAGGGTAGAAAAAGGCATATAATTACAGACACTCAGGGTTTTATACTAGGTTGTTACGTAGGCGCTGCTAACGAAAATGATAGAGATGGTATTAAAATAGCATTAAACAATATGAGAACAAAATATACTAAAGTTAAAAAAATGTGGGCTGACATGGGATACCAAGGAAGAAATTTAAAGAATCACATAAAGGAAGAATATGACATAGATATTGAAATTGTTAAAAGGCCTCCATGTAGATTTTGGGTGCACAAAGATACGCCACCTGAGCTACTACCAACAAGAGAACAAGGGTTTAAAGTACAGCCAAGAAGATGGGTTGTAGAAAGGACTTTTGCTTGGGTTAATAGGAATAGAAGGCTATCGAAGGAGTATGATTTACTCACAACATCCACTGAGAATTTCATATACCTAGCTATGAGTAGGGTTATGTTAAAGAGGGAATATGCTTGAATTTACTAGTTTCCGGACAACCTCTTACAATTACGTTGTACAGTTCTCCTTCTATTTCGTTATACACTTTATAAGCCTCACAATAAAAATTGAATATAAAAATTATTACTAATGTGGTATAATTATTATGAAAAAGCGTGCTATGCTTTAACAATAAGCTAGTATATAAATATGGGGCTGTAAATCAAAAATTTTAGCAATCTAAAGAAATTTTACTATTACCTTCTATATTGAATTCTCTACAAAGATCAGCAGACAAGTTCATGCTTTCCCAAGAAAATCCACCGTCCCTTTCCGACTGTTTACCAAAATGTCCATAACAGGCTGTACGTTTATATATAGGATGATTAAGCGATAAATGCTTGATTATGCCTTTTGTTGATAAATCTATATTATTCTCGATAAACTTTTTAATTACTCTTTCCTCTACCTTATTCGCACCAAATGTATCAATATAGAATGAAGTAGGTTTTGATACACCAATTGCATAAGAAAGCTGCACAAGACAACGTTCAGCCAAACCTGCAAAGACAATATTTTTAGCAAGATATCTTGCCATATAAGCCGCAGATCTATCAACTTTGGTTGCATCTTTTCCGGAAAACGCTCCTCCACCGTGTGGAATATAACCTCCATAAGTATCAACCATAATTTTTCGTCCGGTTAATCCACAATCACTAACCGGTCCACCAATAACAAATCTACCAGTTGGATTGACTAAGAGATTTTCCTCAGGACACATCCATCCTTCAGGTAAAGATGAAACTATGTAAGGGTAAATTATTTCTTTTACTTTTGATTGATCCAAATCCTCAGGGTGCTGTATTGAGACAATAATACTTTCAGCACGTACCGGGAGGTTATTCTCATATGCCAAAGTGATTTGTGACTTTGCATCTGGACCAAGTTTTGCTTCTTTAACTGCGCTCATGATATTTTTCAGAATCGAGTGTGCATAAAAAATGGGTGCCGGCATAAGGTTTTCTGTCTCTGTTGTTGCATAGCCATACATTATGCCCTGATCTCCAGCACCTTGATCCAACCCTATTGCAATGTCATTTGATTGCTCATGCAGCAATATATTTACTTTCACTTTTCTCCAGTGGAACCCATCGTGCTTGTAACCAATATCTTTTATTGTATTCCGTACAATACTTTCAATCCTGCTATTTTTGATGTTAGGCCCAAACACTTCCCCAGCTATAATAACGTTATCTTTGGTGACTAAAGTCTCTATTGCAGCTCGCGCAAAAGGATCAGTAAAAAGGTACTCATCAAGTATTGCATCTGAAATTTGATCTGCTACTTTATCTGGATGACCAGCCGCCACTGATTCACTGGTTACTAAATTTTTATATAAACTCATGTTTTTGCTTATACAATATCAAAACCGCTATAGAAAACACAGTTAGTAACTACTAAATGGTGGGTCTGGGAAGAGTTGAACCTCCGACCTCACGCTTATCAGGCGTGCGCTCTAACCACCTGAGCTACAGACCCATGATTTATTCAAGCTGAAGCTTTCATATTATCTGTAGGCACGATATCAATAAAAGTCTTTTTATTTGCTGACCTTCTAAAGCTGACCCAGCCTTCTATTTTAGCAAAAATCGTATGATCTTTACCTATACCAACATTCTTCCCAGGATGGAATTTTGTGCCTCTTTGGCGCACAATTATGTTACCAGGAATAACCTTCCCATTCTTCTTTATTCCTAACCTACGACCCGCTGAATCTCTACCATTACAGGAACTACCACCTGATTTTTTAGTTGCCATATCTTACCTCTTACTTTTGAAGACTAATTTCATTTATACGAAGAACAGTTATATACTGCCTATGACCAGTTTTCCTACGGTAATTTTTTCTTCTTTTCTTCTTAAAGATTATAATTTTTTCCCCCCTGCACTGCTCCAACACTTCAGCTTTAACAGTAGCATTAGATGAATAAGATAAGCCATTATTTGAAATACAAATCACCTTATTGATTTCCACCTCTTTTTTTTCTTCAGCTTCTAACTTCTCTACCTTTATTATACTACCTTCTTTTACTAAATATTGCTTTCCACCAGTCTCAATTACTGCAAACATGATAAATATAAATTATTGTTATTAACTTTAATCGTAAACGATGTCATATACGCTGTCAATATAAATAAAAAGCATGACTTAACGTTCCTTTTGAGCTACTAAAATACTTCTATCTGTTTTCATCTTTTATCTACCTTTTCTCAGACAGTAGACTTCTTGCATAACCTAAGCAGAAAAAAGGCAAATAGTTATTATAGCTCTAAGTTTACCGACACCGTCATGCAAGTAGCCCCTTCTCCTGTCATCCGAGTAGCTTGACACTGGTTCCTTTATGACGATGTCATCCAAGTGTCAGCTACTCGGATGACAAAAAAAGGAGCACTAGGATGACATCATCCTTTTTTGGGATTCCAGTGTCACGCACTGGGATGACAGCAGTCCTACGTCATACCGCCGCGAACCGTCATACCGCGATTCATTCGCGGTATCTCAGCAATAGATCCCGCTAACAAGCAGCGGGATGACGATTGTCGTTTAGCCATAAACATTAAGGAATTTACCAAATGAAAAAAAAGGCACACGAAGCCCTAGGGTTATTATCTGCTTTAAAATATTGGCGTTTTTTATGTTTTAAACGCTTGACAAGCAAGATTTAGCTGCTTTTAATTGCAACTAACCTATGCTGCAAATGTTTAAGAAATTTACCAAGCAGAAAAAAAGACAAAGAATCCCCGAGTTAGCTAGTCTTTTACTATCTCTGTCGAGTATTGGCATTTTTTGATGTCTTGTAACGCTTTATAAGCGCGTTCAGCTTATTTAGATAAAAATCTAGATGTAGATGAAGTTTTGTAAAGACATACAGTATCTATATACTGCAAAAAATTAAACATAAGACGCCGATACATTAAGTAATCCTTACCTTTTAATCTGCAGATTGGCGAAAGCAAATACAATAGCTTCACTGTTATGATAAGGGGGCTGGCGGAGTTTGTCAAGGAAGTTTTTTTGTTTCTATTCCCAATAAAAGTTTGTTATATGGTTATGCAAGAAGTCTAATATTAAAAATGACACAACAACATAATTAAATTAGACTACTTTGTTCTCTTAGTTACTTGCTTTTCTCTTGCTATTGCAAGGCTTTTTTCTGGTACATCATCAACTATAACACTACCTGCTGCAATTACAGATTCATCATGAATATTAAGCGGCGCAATTAGTGAGCTATTGGCGCCAACAAAGCAATTGCTCCCTATATTCGTTTCATGTTTATTTTTCCCATCATAATTACAAACAATAGTGCCTGCTCCTATATTACTCTCCTGCCCTACTTTAGCATTTCCTATATAACTTAAGTGTTTTATTCTAGTGTTTTGACCAACTTCACTTGTTTTCACTTCCACAAAATTTCCTATTTTTGCCTTATTACCAATTGTTGTGTTTCCGCGTATTCTGGTAAATGGACCGACCTCAGCATTACTTTTAATTAAGCAGTTTTCTAAATGCGAAAATGGCAGTATTTTCGCACCAGACTCTATTTTCACTCCAGTACCGAAAAAAACATATGGGTAAATCACTGAATCTCTGGCAATTTGCGTATCAAGAGAAAAGAAAACAGTCTCTGGTGCAACAAGCGTTACTCCGGAGTCGGTAAAAATTTTTCTTTTATTTTCTTGAAAGTAAAACTCAGCTTTTATAAGGTCATTTCTGTTATTTATTCCCGTTGCTTCTTCTCCACCGGTAATAACGTAACCGACATTTAAATTACTCTTCACTGCAATGGAAACTATATCGGTCAAGTAATATTCATGAGTTGAGCTATTGCACTCTATTTTCTCCACCAATTCACGTAAATTCTTTGCACATGCAACCATTATTCCAGCATTTGCAAGAAATTCTTCATGATTATTTTTATCACTCTTTGCTTCTACGATTTCTCTTAAGGAACCATTCTCAATAATTAACCTACCGTATTCTTTATTGCTTGTCCTAAAACCTAGGCAAACTAGAGCCTTGCCTTCTAAATAACTAATCATTTTAGTTATTGTGCTGCTTTTTATGAGCGGAGTATCCCCATACTGCACAACAACTATGCTTGAATCTGGCAATTCTCTTAGGTTTCTCATCGCAGTTTTGACCGCATCTCCCGTGCCAAGTGTTAATTCTTGTGTAATTAACTGTATATCCTTAAAACACTTTAGTCTTTCAATTAAAGGCTGATCAACTACAACAGCAATATTTTCAGGATTTAACTGTTTTGCATTGTAAATGACATGCTGGAGCATGGAAAAACTGCCTATTTTGTGTAGGACCTTAGGCAAATCTGAATTCATCCGCCTGCCATGCCCTGCAGCAAGTATAACGAACGTATGAGTTTTACTTATCACTTATCTTAAAGATGAAAAATGAAAACCGTAATGATCAAGCCAGCTGATTTTGTTGTCATAAAAGCTCCTCAAGTCGCTAATTTGATATTTTAGCATTGCAAGCCTTTCTATACCAATGCCAAACGCAAAACCGTTGTATTTAGTATGGTCTATTCCAACATTTTGAAATACATTTGGATGCGTCATACCGCATCCCAGTACTTCTATCCATTTACTACCTTTATAACTTATGTCCACTTCCGCAGAAGGCTCGGTAAAAGGGAAAAAACTATTACGAAAACGTATCTTCAGCCCTTTATCGCCAAAGAACTTATTAAGGAAGTGATGAATAGTAAATTTTAACTGGCCCATATTGACATTCTCATCGACATATAACCCCTCTATTTGATGGAACATAGGGGTGTGAGTTGCATCAAAGTCGTTTCTGTATACTCTACCTGCGGCTACTATTTTAATTGGGAATTTTTTTGTTTTTTCCATGGTTCTAATCTGTACAGATGAGGTGTGAGTGCGCAGTACCATTCTTTTATCATCTATTTTATTCTTTAAGTAGAAGGTATCTTGCTCCTCTCGTGCAGGATGATGACTTGGAGTATTCAGTGCATCAAATACATGAAATTCATCTTCAATGTCAGGGCCATCAACTGCCTTAAAACCCATATGTGCAAAAATAAGCTTTACTTCATTTAGAACCTTACTGAGTGGATGGACCTTGCCAATTTTTTCTGGCCTCGCAGGCAACGTGATATCAACTGCCTCGTTCTGCAATTTAAAGTTAACTTCTTCGGCTTTTAGTATATTCTCCTTATTCATTATAAGCTGATCTAGCTTATTACGTAAAACGTTGATAACTTCGCCTAAATTGCGCTTTTTTCCTGCGTCTTCTATCTCTTTTAAGTTGTCAAAATAAGCTTTAATTACACCCTTTTTTCCCAAATATGATAGCCTAACTTTTTCTAAATCTTGTAAAGAAGAAGCATTCTCAATTTCGGAAACTGCTTTATCTTCAAGTGAAAGTATGTCATCTAATAACTCTTTATTCATCTTAAAAACGCTGGCTTAAACTTTCATTATAGTGAAATTTTAAATATCATCAACAATCCGAAAAATTGCCCTATTCTGATTATTAATTTATTGACTGATTAATCTTTTTTATTTACCTTTGCGTTGATGAATTTGCTGTATCAGCTATGCACAACAGTAATACTGAAACTAAGAATAAGTATAAAATAGAGGATTTACCTAAGCTCTTTAAGGAAAAATCCAGAAACATAAGTAAAGCATTTTCTAGCGAAACAATTAAGATCAGTACTATTCGCTCGAGAAGTATTGAAAGTAATATACAAGAATTTTCATTTGAGCTAACAGCAACAGATAAAGACACCTTTAATATAAGATTATTTCGAATAAACTCTTTAATTAATTTTTTCAAAATCTGCCTTTCCCGGGAAAAAAATTTTACAGCCAACATAAAAGTGCCCAAAGAAAGCAGTGAACTATATAATAACTACTGTAAAACTAACAGTTATAAAACTGTAGAAGAATTCGTAAATAGTGCTCCGCCTCAAATCCTTCTGCAGGGCACAACGATAACGCTACAAACAGACGTTGAAAACATTAACCTGGACAACTTGTACCAAATCGAGTTATTTCTAAATGAAAAGCTACAACATGCAGAAAAAACTGAAAATGAAGACAAAAAAGAACAGAGTGAAACTAACCAAAAAAATGCACAAAATAAACAAATCGTACCAGTTACAGGCTCATTTGGCTTCGATGTAACAAATAATGGAAAACAAGTTACACGTGTTTCGATAGTAGTTGCTGCAATGCATGAAAACGTTTTCTGGTTTAGATCTTTTTTCTGTCTACCCAATTTTTTTAATACGTCACAATTCTTTTCCCAACAATTGCCAAAATTTTCTATACAGAGCAACAATATACCATTTGGTGTTATTCCAGCGTTTGACCAGGAAAAAAGAAACATGGATCCAAGTAGTCAAGCTACTCGGATGACAGGGGGTAGTATAGAAAATCCAATACCTCAAGAAGCAGAACAGAATGTAGGTCAAACTACTTCGCACACAGAGTATTTTAAGGCTAACAGAAAAAAGAAGTCAAAAAAGCAGACCAAAGAACTATCAGAGAAAGAAAAACCATTAGCCATAAAACAAGCACAAAATGATGCTAGAGTAGCTATGATAGATAACCAAATTGAGCACAGGGGGAAAAAACTCGATAAAATATTTATTGAAGTGATGAGTGGATACAAAAATCAAGATCCAGAAACATTTTGCAATATTTTCAGCTCAGTATTCAATATTGTTTACTTTCAAGATAAACAATTACATGCAATATTAGAGCCAGGCGAGATATCAGAAGTATTACAGATACTCGAAAGGCCACAACCTCTTAGTAACTCACTTTTAGGTAAAGAATATTTACAAAAACAAGTATATAGAAAAAAAGAGCAATTGCTTAAATTAGTTTCAGGTGTTTATATACAACAACCTTCTCCACAACATGAAAATACTCCTCATAAATCTACAAACCCTTTACCAATTAAAGATCTTTCACCAGCAACAAATGAAGCTAAAACTCTACCACCTACTAACATTACACTCAAATCATCATTAAAAACTGTATTTTCCTCAAAAAAGGCTTATTTTTGTCTATTTATAATAGTAGCATCTGCATCAACACTTTGCTTATGGCATTTTCCGTTAGGAAAAGTGTCAATGTTAAAAGGATTAGTGCCACCAGAAAAAAGAGAAAGTATTGGGCTAGCATTGAACATAGGGTTACCAATATTAACTGCATTATGTGTTCTGAGTTTGGCTTATTTCATATATTCTGAATATTCTATAGAATCTATTGAACAAGTAAGTGAAAACGATCCCCTTTCTCGCGCCTATAGCTAGTGCAGGCTCAGTTTTCCTACGTCATACCGTCACGGTATCTCTAGATCCCGCTAACACGTAGCGGGATGACGAATTTGTCGTTTTTTAAATTGTCGGTAAACCAGAATTACTTTAACTATAACAAAATAGAAATAAGTTGTTGTAAAAAATTTTTCATGGTAAAATTATTTATTTTCACCATATGTTTAAAGGAATTATCACGGATATCGGGACTATAACTGATACTACCACTCACTCCAACTCTGATCAAATTTTCCATATCAAGACACAAAATTTATCCTCTATAAATAAAGGAGATTCAATAGCTTGCTCTGGTGTGTGTTTAACTGTTGTTGATATAATGAGCGATACATTTACAGTCCAAGCATCTCAAGAAACTATGAAGGTTGCTAACTTAAATACGTGGAGAATAGGAAAAAAAATAAATCTCGAACAAGCAATGAGATTAAGCGATAAGATCGATGGCCACCTGGTTCAGGGTCATGTTGATGGGATAGTAAAATTTTTAACAATTAATCAAAATTTAGATTCTCATGAAATCAAACTATCGTGCCCACAAGAATTAATTAAATTTGTTGCAAAAAAAAGCTCCGTTACACTAGATGGGGTTTCCCTCACAGTGAATTCAGTTATTAATCAGGAATTTACAGTAAATATCACTCCCTATACATGGGAAAATACAACTTTTCAGTACAACAAAGTAAATGATTATTTGAATTTAGAAATTGACATGATCGCTAGGTATTTAGATCAATTGATGCAGCATAAATACAATTAATTTTACAACCTTGTTATTTACAACTATTATATCTTGAAAACCATATAGATATAAAACATGCTTTTCGATAGCCTAATTATCTTCATTGTTGTTCTATGCGTAATAATCTCGGTAACTAGAGGCTTTATAAAAGAGCTATGCGCACTAATGTTTCTATTTTTATCGGTCTTTCTGACAGCTAATCACTATGATTTTTTCGCTCCAAATTATAGTAAATATTTTGATTCTAAAGTTACACTAAACATACTTTCTACAATCTCTGTATTTATTATACTTAATCTTATATTCATGATAATAAATAACTGGCTAATGTACATATTATCACCCATAAGGTTGGGGTTTATCGATAGAGTTACTGGAATCTTTCTCGGAGTGCTTAAAGGAATATTGCTCTCTTATGTATTATTTTTTGCTGTGCACTTATATTGCTACACAGTATATGACAAAAAAGAGGGAGAGTATAAAATAGAAGCAGAAGACATATTGCCTAATTGGATAATAAATTCACACTCTTATCAGGCTTTATTTGTGACAGCAGAAGAAGTAATTGACATGTATGTACCAGAGTCGTTGATACTAAAAATAAAAGAGATCGGTGGAGAAATGGTTGATCAAGAAAAACCTAAAAACAATAAAAAAGAAGAGTAAATATTTATTTATAAATATTTTCATTGGGAGTATTCAAAAAGCCATATGTGTCAGGTTAAGAGCACAGAATTTTTTACTGGAAATATTAATTTTGTTTTAGCAATAAATCAACTTAAGGTCATAATATCTTGACATTTATTTAATGTTGCTATATAATAGCTATGTACATTTTGTGTACTATAGCAATAAAATTACCTTGTAATAGGTGTATTGGACCCGAGGGCAGTACTCGGCGTCTCCACCATGTTTTTTAATTTATATGGGGACGAATAAGGATCGACATGCATAGTAAAGATGGTAGCTTTGCTCGGTTAGACACCACCGCTAAGAGTTCATAATTTAAATGCAAACGATAATTTTGCTGCTGAAGACAATGTCGACGCAATAGCTGCTTAATTTAAGCACTATAACTTCATTGCTATAAGCACGGTTCAGGGAACGCCGGGTAACAGAAGTTCCCCAAAATTTACGTATGTGAAAGTTATATGGAGCAAACAGATTACAAAAAACTGCTTAATTCTGCTAAGTTTCAAGTTATCAAAAAGACTTTAGATGTTATATCAGGTAATGGTTTTATCCCTCACTTAGAAATATTATTTTTCACATATTTTAATGGTGTGACCATGCCAGATCGTTTGAAAAAGTCATACCCTACTCAAATGCTTATTATATTACAGCATCAATTCTATGATTTAAAAGTTTCTGAGGATAAATTTAGCGTCAGTTTGAGTTTTCAAGGAAAACAAGAGCGAATTACTATACCGTTTTTTGCTATTAGTGAGTTTCGTGATAAAATTTCAGGAGATGTTTTAATATTTGACAAAATCAGTATCGACTCTGATAAAGAATACAAAAGTGAAAAATGTACTGAAAAACTATCAAACGGTAGTATTATATCCATAGATCAACTGCGTGATGAGTAACTGCTCATCTTTATAAACAAAAAATATTAATAGAAAAAAGTGGTCTAACTTAAGTAATAGAATAGAGGGTAGATAAATATGCTAAATTTTTAATTATTTATTAACGCAGGTGGCAAAATTTTTCTTACGTATCATCAACTTTCTTTATTGAAAAATTAAAAAAAATGTTGTATACTTGTTACAGTAGTAGAGTTCGGTAAAACATATGGCAAATTCAGGCATTAACATAGCTCTTAGCGAAGAAACTTTAAAGCATCTTGCTGAATTATCTGAATTTACTAAACAGCCCGTTCAAGAATTAGCAGGAAAACTATTTAGAGAAGCAGTTGAGCTTGAAATGGAGGATTTTTTAGTATCTAAAATTTCTGATGAGCGTGATGTTGAAGGTGCAGAAACAGTTGATTTTGAAGATATTAAGTGGGATTAGAGCGTTACAAGGTTAAGTCTCTAAAGAGTGTTGTTGAAAAAGATTTACCAAACCTTCCAAAGATAATAAGGCTAAGAGTTCAAAAGGCTATAAAAGAACGTCTTACAGTTGACCCAATAAATTTTGGTGAACCACTACATCATAACTTAAAAGGATGTAGAAGGCTAAGAGTTGGTGACTATCGTGTAATTTACAGAGTAAATCAATTAGATCATATAGTAACTATCACAGAGATAGGACATAGAGATGATATTTATAAGAAATAAATATCAACATTAATATATATTATACACCCCTCCTTCCTTGTCCATTCTCTACTTTAGGTGGCTTTGCGCAGCTCAAAAAATGAAGTTTTTTTTGGTTCAGCAAAAACAACATTTTGAGTTTGAAAAGGCTAAATACTTGTCTTTTATATAACTTTCGTGTAATAGATATGTATGCATCCAATCATATATCTACTCAATACGTTACTTGATCTTTATAGCTTCATTCTAATATGTTGGGTTGTCCTAAACTGGCTGGTTAAACTTAATATGGTGAACATATATAATGAAACTGTCAGTAGCATAATGCACATCTTGAACCAATTGACATATCCACCACTAAAGATTATTAGAAGATATATACCACCGTTCAACGGATTAGATTTATCTATAATGATATTGCTAATAACAATTCACTTTGTAAAATATACAGTAGCTTACTACTTTAGGTAGATGTTAAAAAAATATCTAAAATCAGCAATATATCTATCCCTTTTAATATATATATATATATCAGTTTTTAGCTATAACTATAAAGATCCTTCCTTAAACACAGCTACAAATGAGGAAGTGACAAATTTAGGTGGAATAGTAAGTTCATATTTAGCTGATATATTGGTTCAATTTCTTGGATTAACTAGTGTTACAATAGCTACAACCATAGTTTACTTGTTGATCTTCAGGCCATCAAAAAGGCTGCTAAAAATTCTCTATTTAATATTAATCAATTTAGGGATATGTGCTATACTACCACAACTTTCGCTAGGCATCACTGCAAGGTACAGACACAGTGGAATAATAGGGAATGCACTAATTAATAACTGCCCGTTTTATATATTTGTGATAGTAACATCAATAGGTCTTGTAGGATCTGTTGGTTGGAAGAGAACAATTTACTCTCTATTCTTCTTATGTAAAAAAATAGCTTGCTTATTTGTAAATGTTCCATTCTTCAGATCACATAAAACTACTGAGTATTCAATTGCACCATTAGTAGTAGAAGAAAAACATAGAACTAAAATCACTACTAAACAACAACCAAAAGAAAGACAGAAAAAAGCTACCGAGGAGGTTTTAAGTGAGTTTAAGTTTCCAAGTATCCATTTACTTTCTAAAGCAGAGGAGTCTTTGCAGAGAAAACAGCTAAATGAAATGGAGAGCAATAAAAATTTATCTCTGCTGGAACAAGTCCTGAGTGATTTTGGCGTGCAAGGAAAAATTATCAGTGTATGCTATGGGCCGGTTGTGACTTTGTACAAACTTGAACCACAAGCTGGCACGAAATCTGCAAGAGTAATTGGCCTTGCAGATGACATTGCACGTTCGATGAGTGCACTCTCTGCACGTATTTCAATAATTCGTGGGCAAAATGCTATGGGAATAGAGTTGCCGAACAAGGAACGGGAAATTGTAATGCTGCGTGATTTGCTTGAATCCCCAGAATACCAAAATGCAAACTTAAATCTCCCAATTGCGCTTGGCAAAGAAATAAGTGGAAAACCAGTTATTGCAGATCTAACTAAAATGCCCCACTTGCTCGTTGCTGGAACCACAGGGTCTGGTAAATCAGTTGCGATTAACACTATGATTCTTTCACTCGTTTATCGATTAAGTCCTGATGAATGTAAGATGATAATGATCGACCCAAAAATGCTTGAGCTTTCAATATATGATGTAATACCGCATCTAATAACGCCAGTGGTAACAGAGCCAAAAAAGGCTGTAGTCGCTCTTAAGTGGATAGTGAAAGAAATGGAAAATCGCTATCGCATGATGTCCTATTTAAATGTGCGCAATGTAATAAACTATAACCAAAGAATCACAGAAGCGATGAATAGTGGAATAGAATTGGAGCGCGTTGTGCAGATTGGCTTTAACTCAACAACAGGCAAACCTCTGTTTGAAAAAATACCAATCAAGATGGAAACATTTCCGTATATTGTAGTGATCGTGGATGAAATGGCAGATTTGATGCTTGTTGCCGGCAAAGAAATAGAGTGCTCTATTCAACGCTTAGCTCAGATGGCTCGTGCTGCAGGAATACACATCATAATGGCAACACAACGCCCATCTGTGGATGTGATCACAGGTGTGATAAAGGCGAACTTTCCAACGAGAATCAGTTTTGCTGTTACTTCTAAGATAGATAGCCGTACAATACTTGGCGAACAAGGGGCTGAACAATTGCTCGGCATGGGTGACATGCTCTATATGGCCTCTGGTGGTAAGATCATTCGAGTTCACGGCCCATTTGTAAGTGATAATGAGGTGCAAGATATAGTTGATCATCTGAAAATGCAAGGTGAGCCAAACTACATGGAGGAAATCACTAAAGAAGATGAAAATTCTTCTACAGAGTCACACGATGAAACGGAGGATGAAGAAAATGACCTCTATAACCAAGCAGTGGCCATCATTCAAAGAGATCAAAAAGTTTCAACCAGTTACATTCAAAGGCAGCTTAGAATAGGCTATAACAGAGCAGCAAACATCGTTGAAAGAATGGAAAAGGAAGGTATTGTCAGCGCTCCAAATTACTCAGGGAAAAGAGAGATATTGGTTGAATAACAATCTTGTAATACCTTAATTTAAGTTTCCGCACTTTCAAAAAGCAAGTCAAACAAAATTATTAAAAGGTCAATACATAATGACAGTTAATTTAATAATAATTTAAACATTTGGAATGTAAAATTATAATATATTAATTAGCTAGGAGGTTAAAAATGTCTTTGTGGGAACGTATTATGTATAATTTTAAGGGTCTTGATAAGTTAGCAATAGAAGAATTGCAAAAAAGAGTGGGAGAACTAGAGAAGGTATCAGGGAACTTCGCAGGTTTGGAACAAGAAGTAATCAAACTGTCGGGTGAATTCACGGGAAATTTTAAAGAGCTATTAGGTAAATTCGACGGTTTGAACGATAAATTCGATGGTTTGCAAGAAAAGCTTACAGGCTTGCAAGAAAACTTCACAGGTTTAGAAGAAAAAGTGAAAACACTTACAGAAGCAGTAGCAGATCAAGAAAAAATAATGGCAACTTGTATCATAGTCAGTGCTGTTGCCGCAATAGCGGTCGCTTCTTTTGTTGCATTCTGTATCTATCAGGGAGTTAAGCTTGATAAAGAGAAGAAAAACGACTTATCTAAAGATACGCCAGACGCAAAACTTAGTAATGTAGATACTACCGATGGTACTGAAAAACTACAGAATAACTTAAAAGTTGCAAACATATAGCTGCATAACACTTTTCTTGAAAAGGTGTTACGCAACTTGTAACACCTTACTCTTCTCTTAGTCTGCGTAGGTTTTTTTGATAGCAAACATATCACTTTTTAGAAAAATATTTGTATTGTAAAGTTAGTAAAGATTCTGGTTTACTTAAAGTTTGTTAATTGCTATCTTTTAAAACACGATATTTACTATAGCACCATATGCTTAGGGTTTTTTCTAAAATTTTATTTATATTAATGTTTTTGGTTTCTAGCTTTTTTACTGTGCATAGTG
This sequence comes from Wolbachia endosymbiont (group A) of Therophilus tumidulus, assembly GCF_964277345.1. Classification (NCBI taxonomy): domain Bacteria; kingdom Pseudomonadati; phylum Pseudomonadota; class Alphaproteobacteria; order Rickettsiales; family Anaplasmataceae; genus Wolbachia; species Wolbachia endosymbiont (group A) of Therophilus tumidulus. The sequence goes on from NZ_OZ195515.1 coordinate 369,406, forward strand.
CTGAAGCTAAATCTAAGCTCAGTAAGAGATACATACCTCCTGGTAACCCTGGTGGTGCAAACTTTCATACAGATGAGGATTTTGCTGAGTCATATAAACTGTATGAGAAGCGTAGGGAATTGCTCAAGAAAAAAAAATTACAAGATCGAGCTATAAATAAAGAAGATCTAATCAAAAAATTAAAAGAGAAAAAAATTGCTAGTCTTGATAATGAGCCAAATGACATGGAAGCTTGCATAGTCGACGATGAAGAGAGCACTATGATAAATCAGCATGGTATTAATATCGCACGTTTAAGGGGTGCTGTATTTATAGATCAAGAGTCAGTTTTCCAGTATGAAAATAAGCAGCATGAAAGTGAACAACAAGAAGAGAAGAAAGTTACTTCAACACGAGAAAAGAAAGTTTCTCCTATAAATGTCACTATAAAAGAAACTCCATCAAGAAGAACGTGCTCACATGATTCTATTGCTAATTTGGATAACGTAGATGCTTATAGTTTGAATGGTTCAAGTTCATTTGGCAGTGTAGCTGACACAGTAAAATAGTATCACAATATTGGCCATTAATAATATGCTAGATAAAGACCTGATATTGAATGATAATACATATGAATTATCGCAGATTTCCAGGCACAAAACTCATGTTGTAGAAGTTGGAAAAGTAAAGATAGGCGGAAATAATCCTGTAGTTGTACAATCTATGGCGCTTGGCGTGCATATAGATGCTGATAATATAAAAAGTAGCGCAAAACATTATGCAAAAGAGATAACAGAACTAGCGCGTACAGGTTCAGAATTGGTGCGAATTGCCTTGAACTCAGAGGAGGTAGCAAGAGCAATACCTTATATAGTAGAAGAGATAAATAAAGAAGGTTTTGACGGTAAAATATTGGTAGGCTGCGGTCAATATGAGCTAGATAAATTAGTTCAAGATTATCCAGACAACATCAAAATGCTGGGTAAAATTAGAATCAATCCAGGCAATATAGGCTTTGGCGACAAACGTGATGAGAAGTTTGAAAGGGTGATAGAGTATGCAATAATGCACGATCTTCCGGTTAGAATTGGGGTAAATTGGGGTAGTCTTGATAAATACCTTTTGCAAAAATTGATGGATGAAAACTCTTCGCTTAGTAATTCAAGGCCTTCTGATGTTATACTGCGCAAAGCACTTGTAATGTCTGCTCTTGATAGTGCAAAAAAAGCTGAAGAAATTGGTCTAAATTCAAACAAAATAATCATTTCATGTAAAGTTAGCAAAGTACAAGATTTAATTTTAGTTTATATGGCACTTGCAAAATCTTCCAATTATGCGCTGCATTTGGGTTTAACTGAGGCTGGTATGGGCAATAAAGGTGTGGTAAATACCGCAGCAGGGCTTACTTATTTATTGCAAAATGGCATTGGAGATACAATACGGGCTTCTTTGACTCAACGTCCTGGTGAATCGCGTACTAATGAAGTGGTGGTGTGTCAGGAAATATTGCAGTCTATAGGCTTGCGACACTTTAACCCTCAGGTTAATTCATGTCCTGGTTGTGGGCGCACGAGTAGCGATCGTTTTCGTATATTAACTGAAGAGGTGAATGGCTATATAAAAACTCATATGCCGATGTGGAAGAAAAAAAATCCAGGTGTAGAGCATATGAACATTGCTGTTATGGGATGCATAGTAAATGGTCCTGGAGAAAGCAAACACGCAAATTTGGGAATCAGCTTACCTGGATATGGAGAAAAACCTGTTTCAGCAGTCTACAAAAACGGCAAATATTTCAAAACTTTACAAGGTGATAATGTCTCTGAAGAATTTAAGGCAATTATTGATAATTATGTGAAGAAGCATTACACGTAACCTTTCACGGTTAATTAATAGATAAATCGCAAATAAAAAAGAAAATTAAACCTTGTTTTTCTTTTTTCGTTGGGAATGTTCAAAAAAGTGTGTCAAACCGAAAAAAAAGTAATAAATTGATATAAAAAAAATGGAGGTTTGACTGACCTTACCCAGAAAAAGTGGAGAGAAAGTTTGGAATGTTTTTCACAAAGAGAATGATGAATCAAAATGCTCAGGAATGCAATAGTTAATAGTGACGTTGTTTGTTATAAAAAATTTCTATATATTCAAATATAGCAGTTTTGATATGCTGTTTAGAGTGCCGAGAGGTGTCTATTGGTAACTCCCTTTTTAGAGAACTGAAGAAGCTTTCCACAACAGAATTGTCGTAACAACAACCTTTATAACTCATCTATGTTTTTTATGGATAAGAGATATTGATAACCTTGCGAAGTATATTGTGAACCTTGATCACTATGTAATAGTAGATTTTTGGCAGGTTTACGCTTGTTAACGGCCATTAATAAAGAGTCCATAACCAATTGTTTATTTATTGAACTGCTCATTGACCAGCCAACTACCATGCGTGAATATAGATCGATTATTGTTGCCAAATATAGCCATCCTTCTTTGGTTTTTATATAAGTAATCCCATACTTTATTTGGTTGATCGACAATAAAGTTTTGGTCTAATATATTGGGAGCTACGACTCTACTGTCCGTTTGTTGTTTCTTAATTTTAAATTTTCTTCTCAATATAGCCTGAATACCATTTTTCTGCATAATACTTTGCACTGTTTTTAAGTTGCAACTTTTACCCAAAGCCTTCAATTCAGCATGAATTTTAGGAGCTCCATATCTACATTTAGAAACTTGATATATTTTTTGAATAGCTGCGAGTAGCTCTTTATTTGCTGATTCTCTACTGCTTATTTTTCTTGTGGTCCACTTATAGTAGCCACTAGCAGAAAATCCTACATAATTCCTGTACTTTATAGCAGTTACTATGCTCTTTTATAAAAAAATATTTTACTCTTTTTGACTGGCCAGGGCTTTTTTTTAAATGTCTCTTTCCCTTGTTACTCTTGCTAACTCTCTTTGTAAATCAAACCTCTCTTTGTCGTAAGGAGCCATGTTACCTCTACCTGGAAATGCATCTGCTGCCGACTTTTTTTCGTTGTGTTTCTTTATCCATTTTCCTAATAAACCACCCTTTATTCCTAAATCCTTTGCTATTTTTGTAATTGTTTGACCTGCCTTTCTTTGTTCATTTGCCAGTTTAACAGCTTCCAATTTGAATTCTGCCGTATATTCTCTTGCCATTTCTAATCCTCCAAAATTTTATTTTACCCGAAAAAACTCCTTTCTTTCTCTCCACTTTTTCTGGGTAAGGTCACTTGGCAACAGTTGCTCTACTTTCTCCTTCATCCAATGCTTCCATTGCTTTTTTCCTTAAGTCGTAACTATACGCTGCTGGCATACAAACCCCTCTACCATAAATCCATTCTTACCTTATTGGGATTATTATGAGAAGAGCTATAACTCTATGGGAGGGAAGCAAAATCTGGGATTCGGCCTTAATGGCATTAGCGTTGCATCAGCTTCACCCTCCCTGTGAGGTATTTTAGCTCTAATGCCTCACATCATAAAGATACAAGTGTCAAGCTACTTGGATGACAGGGGAGGGAGGCACTGGGATGACAGGAGAAGGTAGTGGGATGACACCCTGACAACCGTCATCCCGCTGCTTGTTAGCGGGATCTAGAGATACCGCGAATGAATCGCGGCATGACGTAGGACTGCTTTCATTCCAGTGCTTGACACTGGAATCCAGCCTTTCTGCAATCTCATCGAAAACGTTGTAACCACTTTCTATGCTAGTTTGCTTGTGAGCAACCTGGATTCCAGTGTCAAGCACTGGAATGACACCGTTATAAAGGAACCAGTGTCAGCTACTTGAATGACACAGTCTTTGCTTAAACCCGTAACGTTCGTACATTTTGCTAAAAGTTCAAATATCAACATCATGCACATTAAGTGCATTGCTATTAATAAAATCACGGCGTGGTTCAACTATATCACCCATTAATATTGAAAATATGGAATCAGCTTCTTCACAATCTTTTATTTCAACCTTTAATAAAGTTCTAGCCTCAGGATTTAACGTAGTATCCCATAGCTGATCAGCATTCATTTCACCAAGACCTTTAAATCTCTGCAGAGTTAAACCTTTTTTACCATAGTCCATTATTATTTTTGCAAGCGTACTTGGAGAAGTGATTCTTATTTCAGTTTCTTGTGACTTTAAAAATGAATCACCATTAAATAAATTACTTATACCATCAAGCAAACTTAATATGTTTTGCATATCTTTGCCTTCAAGCATACTAAGTGCAAATATATATTTGTCTGCCAATCCTTGAAACAATTTAGAGATATGAATTTCTTTTTCTTCATCTTTTATTTCCACTTCCCAAGTGTATTCGCTGTACATTAACTTCAAATACTTTAATATCTCATCAGCCGATGATAGAGCATTCTTTTTACTTAAAATTAGCAATGACTCTAAGAGATTTTGTGGTATTTCTCTATCATAATTTTTGCTAATATTAGAAGTGCTAACGCATTTATTCAAAATAAGGCGCAAGTTGTTAAATTCTGTAGCTGTACCACTTAGTGTTAATCTTTTAACTGCTGAGTTTATTATATACTCTTCAAAAGTTTCGTCATCTTTAATATAAGTGTCTTTGGCATTCTTTGTAACTTTATAGAGGGGTGGCTGTGCTATGTATAAGTAACCTTTTTCAATAACTTCACGCATATGTCTAAAAAAGAAAGTTAGAATCAAAGTTCTTATATGTGAACCATCAACATCTGCATCTGTCATGATGATAATTTTATGATATCTAGCTTTTTCAATATCGAAGTGTTCACTCCCTATTCCAGCACCAATTGCAGTAATTAAAGAGCCTATTTCTGCAGATGAAAAAATACGATCTAAACTTACACGTTCTACGTTTAGAATTTTTCCTCTTAAGGCAAGCACTGCTTGTGTTTTACGATTACGCCCCTGCTTTGCAGTACCACCTGCTGAATTACCCTCTACTATAAATAATTCCGATAACTCAGGAGCTTTTTCCTGACAATCAGCAAGCTTTCCTGGCAGAGTTGCAATATCAATATTGTTTTTGCTTTTAACTAGCTCGCGCGCTTTTCTTGCAGCTTCTCTTCCTTTTGCTGACCTGATTGCTCTTTCTACTATGCTTGCTGCCAATTTGGGATCAGTTTCAAGGATTGTGCTCAATTTATCAGAAACTATACTTTCTACAACTGCACGTGCTTCAGAACTAACTAGTTTATCTTTTGTTTGTGAAGAAAACTTAGGATCAGGCATCTTAAGAGATAAAACACAAGTTAAACCTTCTCTAACGTCCTCTCCAGTTAAATTTACTTTTGCTTTCTTTAAAAACCCTTCATTAGTTGCATAGGTATTGATACATCTAGTTAGTGCAGATCTAAATCCTGCCAAATGCGTACCACCATCTCGTTGCCGTATATTATTAGTGAAACACAACATATTCTCATAGTAGGAATCATTCCATTCCATCGATATTTCCAAGCTGATGCCAAGATCTTCTGCATCTCCTTTCATACTGGCAATTTTAGTTACATGTGTCTTATTCTTATCTAAATACTGCACAAAATTTGCTGTACCAAAATTGTCTTTAGATTGATTGCTCTGATTGAAATGAGATTCTGTATATGGTTCATTGCGCAGATCACGTAAAGTAATGTCGATATTTGAATTTAAAAATGCTAATTCTCTTATACGACTTTCAAGCGTTGAGTAACTGAAATTAATGCCATTAAAAGTCTCTGTTGATGGCATGAACGTGACTTTAGTTCCTCTTTTGTTTGTATTTTCGTTGACTACCTTTAAAGGTTCAATAGACTCACCATCTTCAAAACGCATAAAGTGTTCTTTCTTATTGCGCCAAATAATTAATTCCAACCAGCTTGATAATGCATTCACAACTGAGATTCCAACACCATGTAATCCCCCAGAAACTTTATAGGTATTGCTGTCAAATTTACCACCAGCATGGAGTTGAGTCATTATTACCTCTGCTGCTGATATTCCTTCTTCTTCATGAATGTCAGTTGGAATGCCACGACCATTGTCGGTTACTGATACTGAACCATCTTTATTTATGCTAACTTCAATTTTATCACAATATCCAGCTAAAGATTCATCTATTGCGTTATCAACAACCTCATATACCATGTGGTGCAAGCCAGATCCATCGTCAGTGTCACCAATGTACATACCTGGACGTTTCCTTACAGCATCAAGACCCCTTAAGATTTTTATTGCATCGGCATTATAACTATTTTCCATGGTATTGCTTCGTTTATGAATGTTAATTAATATTACATTCATATATGCTGATTAGCAACATTTTTAAACTGATAACCCATATTAAAAGCACAACTTTACGAATGTTTATTTTTGAAGACAGCAAATAGTGTCATTCCAATGTGTCTTCCATAACTGTACGAACATTCATTAGACTTCTTTCGAAACTAGGATAAAGCAGTAAAAATAGTAATTTTGAGGTAAGGAGAAATGAAGTATGAAATAGTGAAAGAGCTCGATAAAGGGGAGTTTCGTCGACTAACAGGAGTAAAGAGATCAACATTTAACAAAATGGTAGGGATTTTATGTGAAGAAAATAAAAAAAAGAAAGCCAAAGGAGGAAGGAAAAATAAGCTAAACGAGGAGAATATGCTGCTCATGGTATTAGAATACTTACGAGAATACCGTACATATTTTCACATAAGTCAAAGTTATGGAGTAAGTGAAAGTACGGCATATAAAACTGTAAAATGGGTAGAGGATACTCTAATACAACACCAAGATTTCGCATTGCCAGGACGAAAAGAACTCCTAAAAAGCGACGTGAAATATGAGATTTTGGTGATTGATGCAACGGAAACACCTGTAGAGAGACCAAAAAAAAGCAGAAAAGATTTTATTCAGGAAAGAAGAAAAAACATACGCTAAAAACACAAATAATTGCAGAAAAGAAGAGCAAGAAAATTATTTGTACGTCATTTTCAAACGGGAGAAAGCATGACTTTCGGCTTTTCAAGGAGTCAAAAGTGCATGTATCAGAAGGTATAAAAGTTTTAGCCGATGCTGGCTATAGAGGTTTTCAGAAAATTCACAAAAATGTCGAGTTGCCACACAGAAGGATGAAAAAGAGTCCCTTAATTAAGGAAAAAAAGGTAGAAAATCGGGAGCTAGCAAGCAAAAGAGTAGTAGTTGAGAATGTAATTGGTCTGTTAAAAAGATTCAAAATTATTGCAGACAGATACCGCAATCGGAGAAAACGTTTTGGCTTGAGATTCAATTTAATAGCAGGAATTCACAATTTTGAGCTGTCTATATGAGTTTCGAAAGAGGTCTATTTTTGAAGGTAAATTGCACAACAGATGATGTCATTCCAGTGCTTGACACTGGAATGGCTTTGTTGCATCGCTAGCTATGATGGATTAAAGATAAAAAAGATGGAGAATATCAGTAGCTTATTATTCTGGTATTTATAACAAGAACGGTCAGTGAATACCTAAATTTGAGTAAAAGAAATTTCACTACCACTCACTAATCCGGCTAAAATTCAAGAATTTCAATGCTTTAGCTATTTTCAATAGAATTAAATTTATTAATGTAAATAATAAATTACTATTCTTAAATTTGATCAGATTGATTGCAAAAAAACAAGATTTTCAATAGGTTACTTATAATCCTAACTATAGTTAGCCTTTCATAAGTAGCGATGCAACAAAGCCCACTGGAATCCAGAAATTTTGCTTATAACTGAGCTGATGAGCTAAAGGTAGTTGTCTTACGCTAAAACAAACGTTTTTAATTAAGTTGCATAGAAGCTGGATCCCAGTGTCTGGGCACTGGGATGACACCCCACTGGTGGGAATTGCTCCCAAACTACAACGTTCGTACAGTTGTGTGTGTCTTCCCATGGAGATTGCTCTCAAATCATAATGCTCATGCAGTTGCATGCTCGACTAATTAACAGAAAAATCTATAATTCAGTTTACGTATTTTCTTATCTCAGCCAAAATCTTATCAGATTGACTTTCGTCTGAATTTAAATCAGCTGCAAAGTGTGTAACATATTTTCCTCCAGGGCCAATAAGGTACATTATTGAAGAATGGTTGATTTCTTCTTCTCCACCAACTTTGCTAGCATATACTTTATACTTTGCAATTACTTCGTCTATTTTTTCTCTTTCACCAGTTAACATTTGTATTCTGTGGTCAAATTGCTGCTGAAATTCTTTAAGTCTTTCCGTGCTATCGCGCTCAGGATCGACTGTGATGAAGAATGTTTGTAGCTTGTTGTTAGTTTTCTCATCTAACTTTGCAAGTGTTTCTGAAATTATTCCAAGGTTCATAGGGCAAATTCTTTTGCATGAGGAAAACCCAAAGAAAATCATCATGTATTTATCTTTAAAATCACTACTGCGCAAGATCTGTCCGTCCTGATTAATTAAAGAAAAATCTCCGCCTATCTTAACTTCTGCGTTGTGAATCGCTGCTGGGGCAAATATGCCTTTTTTAGTGAAATAACAATAACCTAAAAAAACAACTGCTAATGCTGCTAGCACATTAGATAATAATCTTATAAACCTTACCATTAGAATGCTCTCAGTAAAATTGAATTGTATCTTTATTGGTTAACCTATTCAATATATTTATTCCAAAGTGTATTGTTAATTTTGTCTAACAGTTTCTTATGTTCATCAATTTCTTCACTATTTGGTAAATGTTCTCTGGGAGTTAGATTACGTACTTTATGCTGAACGAATGTGGAGTTACTGTCCTGATTGCATTCATTATCAAACAGAAAGGTTTGTAACCCTCCTGTAAGTTCAACATATACCTTTGCAAGCAATTGAGCATCAACTAGTGCTCCGTGCAATTCTCTATTCTCTAGCGATATATCAAAACGCTTACATAATGCATTCAAAGAAGCAGGTGATCCTGCGAATTTTTTCCTCGCAAGAGGTAATGTATCTAGCACTCTGTCTGAGGAAATTAACCTAGCATTCAGCTTGCTTAACTCCATGTTAAGGAACTTAACATCGAATTCAGCGTTGTGAATTACCAAAATATCATTAGATATAAAGTCAAGAAATTCAAGTGCAACATCTGAAAATAATGGTTTATCTTCTAAAAATTCTTCACTAATACCGTGAATCTTAAACGAGTGATAAGGTATATCTCTTTCTGGGTTAAGGTACCGATGGAATACTTTACCTGTTGGAATGCGGTTAATTAATTCAACACACCCTATTTCAATAATTCGATGACCAGATTCAGTGTCAAGACCTGTCGTTTCAGTGTCAAGTACTATTTCGCGTAGCTTGCTTTCCATTTCAAATAAAACTCATCTTACTTATCATTTGTCTTATCGTTACTTGTCTTTTTATAGTGAATAGAAACAAGCAACCAGCTTGGGTCTGATGAATTAACATTTTTTTTGAATTGCCATACATCCTCAACTTTATTAATAGTGGATGTACTACCTGATATTATATCTCCTTCATTGTTCTTAACGAAGTTAATTTGCTCTGAAAGGAAATATACTGCAATAAACACTGCGTTTTTTACTAGCTTTATTTCTAAAATCTTTTGTGAAACGATAGAAACAATTATAGACTCGTGCACCTCTTTACGATGTTTAATCTTCTCTGCAAAATTATCATATAAGTCTTTATCGAGAAGTGGTTTTAACTGAGACAAATTTCCTTGATTGAAACATTTTATTATTAATTCAAAAGCTATGCTTGAACCTTCTATAAAGTGGGAAATAGAAAAATCTTTGTTTTTTTTTAATATTTGTTTATAAGTAACTTTTATTGAATTTTCATCATTGCTATCAATGTAACCCTCAATGTTTTCTACTACATCTTCTCTACTTCGGCTTACATCCAATACATTAGTTAGCTTTTTTAGGTTGAGGTTGGCTGACCTTCCTAAAGAATTATACAAACGTGAAAAAATGAACGCCGCTAATAAAGCATATATTACAAGCTCTATCATAGTAACTCAACTCCTTGGCATATAAAGTATCCGAACATTATTAATTATTAATGAAAATATGTTTTTCATATCAACTTATAATCAGGTTTGCTATTCGTTTGTAAATGAATATATTATATAAGAAAGTATTAAATATCTCAACTTAATTAAAGGAGACGTAAGAAATGCCACAACAAAAAATGAGAATTCACGGTCAATATGTTAAAGATCTATCATTTGAGAATCCGAATTCGCCATTCCTTTCTTCTAGTAAAGCTCCAGATATTAATGTAATGGTTAATATCAATTCAGCAAAATTAGAAGGGACGAAAAACAAAGAAGAAGTGAATGAAGAAAAATCTTTTCATGAAATTACTTTGCATATAGAAGTCAAAGCAACGGTAAAAGATGAAGGCATAAAAGATGGTGTAGCTTTCATTTGTGAGACGAAATATTGTGGCATTTTTTCAATAGAAAATTTAAAAGAGTTGAGTGAGGAAGAGGTAAGACAAGCTTTGTTTATTGGCGGACCTACTTTTCTTTTCCCTTTTGCAAGAGAAATAATTGCAAGAGTTACAAGTAGTGGTGGATTTCCCCCACTGATGCTAGATCCTATAGATTTTGAAACTATGTATGAGCAGCAAGGTCAACAACAAAAAAGTAAAGGTAGTAATTCCAATTTTAACTAATATAGTGTGATAGGATGAACAATTCTTTAAATGCAAAAACGACTTTAAACATTGACGGGAAGTCATACAACTATTTTAGCCTAAGTAGTGCTAGTGAATTTTTAGGAATAGATGTGACTAAATTGCCTTGCTCACTTAAGGTTCTGCTTGAAAGTTTATTGCGCAATGAAGATGGAGTAAACGTAAAGCTAGATGACATAAGAGTACTAGCAGACTGCGTTAATAAACACACTAATCACGAAATTAGCTATAAACCAGCAAGGGTGTTGATGCAAGATTTTACAGGGGTTCCTGCTGTTGTTGATCTAGCTTCAATGCGGGACTATGTTAAGAAAAATGGAGGAAACCCAAGCAATATAAATCCGTCTGTACCGGTTGATCTTGTGATTGACCATTCTGTTCAAGTAGATAGTTATGGAAGTGTTTCCGCATTCAGTAAGAATGTTGAGTTAGAAGTAAAAAGAAATTTGGAGAGATATCAATTTTTAAAGTGGGGAGAATCGTCCTTCACAAATTTTAGAGTAGTGCCGCCTGGCACAGGGATTTGCCACCAAGTGAATCTTGAATATTTAGCGCAAGTTGTGTGTAATAATGATGGAGTCATATATCCTGATACTTTAGTTGGTACTGACAGCCATACTACAATGGTTAACGGATTATCAGTTCTTGGTTGGGGTGTTGGAGGCATAGAAGCTGAGTCTGTGATGCTTGGTCAACCAATTAGTATGGTGATTCCAGAAGTAGTTGGATTTAAATTAATTGGCAGATTGTCGGAAGGAGTAACTGCGACCGATTTAGTGCTGATGGTTACCAATATCCTAAGAACAAAAGGCGTTGTTGGTAAGTTTGTAGAATTTTATGGTGATGGTTTAGATTATTTATCTTTGGCAGATAGAGCCACTATAGCAAACATGGCCCCGGAGTATGGCGCAACTTGTGGATTTTTTCCAATTGATCAAAAAACGCTAGATTATTTAAGCTTAACCGGAAGGCCAGAAAAGCTGATTAAGCTAGTTGAGGCTTATGCGAAAGAGCAAGGACTGTGGCGTAGTAGTGACGAGTTAGCATTTTTTGACACACTAGAGCTTAATTTATCAAGCGTGGAGCCAGTAATGGCTGGTCCCAAAAGACCACAAGATAAGGTTTTTCTTTCACAAGTGGCAGAGTCTTTTTCTAAATCATTTTTAGTTAATGAGTCAAAGGAAAGCGATAAACTCCAAGATGGAAGTGTAGTTATTGCAGCAATAACAAGCTGCACTAATACTTCTAATCCAAGTGTGATGATTGCTGCAGGTCTTGTAGCTCGTAATGCAATTAAACTTGGATTAAAATCAAAGCCTTGGGTTAAAACTTCTCTTGCTCCAGGGTCACAAGTTGTAACAGAATATTTAGAAAAGTCTGGATTGCAGGTAGATCTAAATGCTTTGGGTTTTAATCTAGTTGGATATGGTTGCACAACTTGCATTGGGAATTCTGGTCCACTTAATAAAGATATAGAAGATGGCATTAAAAACAAAAACTTAACCGTTGCTGCAGTTTTATCTGGCAATCGTAACTTTGAAGGAAGAATTCATCCGTTAGTCAAAGCTAATTACTTGGCATCTCCGCCACTTGTTGTTGCATATGCACTTGCTGGTACTGTGCAAATTGATCTGACAAAAGATTCAATATGCAAAGATAAGAATGGAAATGACGTCCATCTCAAGGATATATGGCCAACAAACAATGAAATCGAAGATTGTGTTAAAAATGTGGTAACACGTGAGATGTTTATACAAAAGTATAAGGATGTTTTTTCTGGTGATGAACATTGGCGAAAGATAAAGTGTGAAAAAAGTGAAATCTATAATTGGGATGCAAATAGCACTTACATACAAAATCCGCCCTATTTTGATAATTTATCACCTAAAAATAATAAAATCGATATAAAAGGTGCACAAATATTGGCAATGTTTGGCGATAGCGTAACCACTGACCACATTTCCCCTGCTGGAAATATTGCCTCAAGTAGTCCTGCAGGTATATATTTAAAAAATCTTGGAATTGAGCCACAGGACTTTAATTCGTATGGGTCTCGTCGTGGTAACCACAATGTAATGATGCGTGGGACTTTTGCTAACATTAGAATAAAAAATGAAATGGTAAGCATCGAAGGCGGCTATACAAAATATATTCCTTCTCAAGAAACTATGTCGATTTTTGATGCAGCAATGCGCTACAAGGAAGCTCTCATCATTGTGGCAGGAAAGGAGTATGGCACAGGTTCAAGTAGGGATTGGGCAGCAAAGGGTACTTTATTGTTGGGGGTTAAAGTTGTCATTGCAGAAAGCTTTGAGCGTATACATAGGTCCAACTTGGTCGGCATGGGTGTTCTTCCACTTATATTCCAAAATGGAATAACCAGAAAGATATTTGATGGTAGCGAGGTAATAAGCATAAAAGGTGAAATAGTGCCAGGTGGAAATCTAGAATGCATCATCAAAAGAAAGGATAATTCAAAGCAATCAATTCAACTCAAATGCTGTGTACAAACCGCAACTGAGACTAAATACTTGATGTGTGGTGGAGTGTTGAGCTACATACTTGCACAATCTTTTTGATTTAGTGAAGTTATTGCATGGACTTCTTTTAGCCAGCCCTGATCCCTTTGTAAATAGCAATTTGCTCTGCGCAAAGTTATGATATAATTTCACCATACATATGGTGTCGGAGTATTTTTTGGAGATAATTATATATGATAAGCTCTATACAAGAACCTAATGAACTCAGAAAACGTTTACAAGGATTTTATCGTACTGATGAAAAGAGTTATATACGTTATCTTGTAGAAAAAGCAGAGCTTTCGGCTGATTCAAAAAATAGAATTTATAATATTGCAAAACAAGTTATTGAAAAAATCAAACATAATAAATTAAGTATTGTAGATTCCTTTATGCAGCAATACTCGCTTTCCAATGATGAAGGAATAGCATTGATGTGCCTTGCTGAATCGCTACTTAGAATACCAGATGATTATACAATAGACGAGCTAATCAAAGATAAAATTGCCAATCAAGAATGGAGTAAATATTTAGGATATTCTTCTTCATTGTTCGTCAATGCTTCCACGTGGAGTTTAATGATAGGTAGCAGTATATTGAGAGATAATGAAGGCGATTCGAAGTTCTATTACGCAATTTCTAAGTTACTTAAGAATTTAGGAGAACCGATCATTCGCAAAGCAGTAAAACAAGCAATGTCTATGCTTGGTAATCATTTTGTTGTTGGAGAAACCATAGAAGAAGCTTTAAGGTACGCAAAACTAGATGACAATAGTAAGTTTTTATACTCTTTTGATATGCTTGGCGAAGCTGCTCACACAACTGAGGATGCAGAAGAGTATTTTAATTCATACATGCACTCAATAAAAGCTATAGGTGAATCCACTGAAATAAATGATTGTTTTAAATCCCATGGAATTTCAATCAAACTTTCTGCTTTACACCCACGTTATGAATTTAGTCAATTTGGCCGAATTGCTGGTGAGATATTCACTAAGGTTTTAGAGCTCTGCCGCGAGGCAAAAAAATACAACATTTCACTATGCATAGACGCAGAAGAAACAGAAAGGCTTGAAATTTCCTTAATCTTGTTTGAACAATTACGGCTTGATGAATCACTTTCTGAGTGGGAAGGGCTCGGCTTGGCTGTACAAGCATATCAAAAACGTGCTTTATCTGTTCTTGACTTTGTTGAAGATGTTGCTATCCGATCAAAGCACAAAATTATGGTGAGGCTTGTAAAAGGTGCATATTGGGATTCAGAAATCAAGCGTACGCAAGAATTGGGATTAAATGATTACTCAGTATTTACAAGAAAAAGCTATACTGACGTATCTTACCTCGTGTGCGCACAGAAACTTTTGAGTAAACCAAACAGCTTTTACCCATGCTTTGGAACTCATCACGTCTATACTTTTGCTTCTATCATGGAACTTGCTGATAAAAACCACCCTGGATTTGAATTTCAACGCTTACATGGAATGGCAAAAGACTTATATGATTATGCAATGTCAGAGCTTGCAACAAATGTTAGCTGTCGTGTCTACGCACCCGTTGGGGAACATAGTGACTTGTTGCCTTATCTTATAAGACGCCTTCTTGAAAATGGAGCTAATAGTTCGTTTGTTAATCAAATAAGTGATCCTAACGTTAAAATCGATGAGTTAATTTCAGATCCACTGGAAAAAGCTATAAATTTTAATTATGAACCTCATCCAGGCATTCCATTACCACAAGATATTTTGGGACCAGAAAGAAAAAATTCCTTGGGGATGGATATTAGTGATTCTGTGATAGTCTCACAATTTGCAGATGATATAAAGGGTTTTAGTGAAAAAAAGTGGCAAATTGGACCAATAATTGATGGAAAAGCACTATTTGATAATGCTGAATTTATCGAAGTAGTGAATCCTGCACATTTGGAAAATGTAATTGGAGAAGTGTCAAGTGCAACAAGCGATCAAGCTTTAAACGCTCTTGAAATAGCACATAGTGCTTTTGCTAAGTGGCAGAATGTTTCAGCAGAAGAGCGCGCTAAATGCCTTGAAAAAGCTGCAGATTTGCTTGAGGAAAGGATGAAAGAGTTAATTTACATTCTGATTGTGGAAGCAGGAAAAATTTTATCCGATGCAATAGCAGAAGTAAGAGAGGCAATCGACTTTCTGCGTTATTATGCAATGATAGCAAAAAATGAACTGAGCGACTGGAAAAAATTGCCGGGCCCAACAGGTGAAGATAACTTCATCTTTTTTGAAGGCAGAGGAGTTTTCTTATGCATATCACCGTGGAATTTTCCGCTCGCTATCTTCATTGGGCAGGTCTCAGCTGCACTTGCAGCAGGTAATGCAGTGCTGGCAAAACCGGCAGAGCAAACGCCGATTATTGCCTACGAAGCTGTTAAGATACTACATGAAGCTGGGATACCAAAGAATGTGTTACACCTCATTCCTGGGGATGGTGGATATTTAGGCAAAATATTAGTTCCAGACAATAGAATTGCCGGAGTAGCTTTTACTGGCTCAACACAAACTGCTCAAATAATCAATAAAATGCTTGCAAATAGGGATGGTCCTATTGTGCCACTTATTGCTGAAACAGGAGGGCTCAATGCTATGATAGTTGATAGCTCTGCTCTTTTAGAGCAAGTGGCTATGGATGCTTTGCTTTCTGCGTTTCGTAGCAGTGGTCAACGCTGTTCTGCACTTAGAGTGCTGTTTATTCAAGAGGACATAGCAGAGAAGCAGATAAAAATGATATGCGGTGCAGCGCAAGAACTCAAGATTGGTGACCCAATACAACTTAGTACTGATATTGGTCCAATAATTGACAAAGCATCTATCGATATGCTAACTCAACATACGCAAAAAATGTCAGAGGACGAAGATTCAAATCTGTTATTTAAAGTACCCATGGATACAAATTCTCATAATGGTTATTTCTTTCCTCCATATATTTATGAAATACAAAAAATTTCGCAATTAAAGCAAGAAGTATTTGGTCCTATTTTACATATCATACGTTTTAACAAGTCACAATTAAATGAAGTTATAAGTGATATAAATAGTACTGGATATGGACTCACGTTTTCTTTGCAGAGTCGTATACAAAGTCAAATTGATACTATAAGTAAAAAAATATCAGTTGGAAATGTCTACATCAACCGTAACCAGATAGGTGCAGCAGTTGGGATACAACCATTTGGTGGTAGAGGACTATCTGGCACTGGGCCAAAAGCTGGTGGTTCTCATTATTTACAGCGTTTTTCTACAGAAAAAGTTGTAAGTGTTAACACTACAGCATTTGGTGGTAACACTACACTTATGTGTTTGGATTAATTTGCAGGCCCTAATTTTTCTTACCCCTAAACTAGACGTTCGTGCAGTTATGTACACAGCGCTAAAATCCGAAAAGGACCAGCTCATGCACTGAAATAAATCGTATCCATTCAGCCAATGACGTCAACTTAAGAATTTTCATTAGCAAACTCTCCTAAAGACATGATGGCGTTTAGGCTTATCTACTTTATTGCGGCTGTCCCGGTCGGATTTTAACTTTAGCACGTATACTTAAAAAGGGCTTGAAAGTTTTTTGGCGCAATAAGTACCTGATAGAGTTTCTGTCTCATTACACTAAATAAAACTGAAAAATTTAAACGATACTCAGTAATTTGATCTGGGTTCCAAGGCCCTTGTGCATCACATATATGAAGCGATAATATATTGCACATGACCAAGTTTGCCCAAAATTCTTGTAATACAGCCTCTCCAGAAAAATTCTCTAACTCTGCTCCTA
Organism: Wolbachia endosymbiont (group A) of Therophilus tumidulus; assembly: GCF_964277345.1. Classification (NCBI taxonomy): domain Bacteria; kingdom Pseudomonadati; phylum Pseudomonadota; class Alphaproteobacteria; order Rickettsiales; family Anaplasmataceae; genus Wolbachia; species Wolbachia endosymbiont (group A) of Therophilus tumidulus. The sequence goes on from NZ_OZ195515.1 coordinate 386,370, forward strand.
CTTTGAGTCGTTTATAGCACTCCTCTATGTGCCACCTTAACACATAAGCTTTGCTCCAAAGTCTCGGTCAAAAACTCTGTTTCTCAGTTGGCTAATGTCAGCACTATAACTCTTACTTTCTGTCCTTTCATTTTATTTTTTAGCTTTTCATTTTCTAATATAAAATCAAAATCTAATTCGCCAGCGTTCCCATAGCTTACTATAATTTCTTTTTTGCAAGCGAAAAATAAAATCTACTTCCAAATTATAATGCTGCTGAATGAATTTTACTGAAGACGATCATAGATAAATAATAATTTCTCTTGATTTAATAAACGCATTTGAGTGATAACTTCGGGTAATTGCTCTGCCGCCAACGTTTGTTCACCTATATTCCAAGCTGCAAGACGAGCACTGCAAATCAGCGAAGTACACAAATCAACAAACAAATTGCCAATGGTGCCTGTTGTTCCATTTGGTTCAAACTCGGATACAATTTCCCCAGAGCTGGGTAATCTCATACCAGAACCATCTGCTGCAATAAGTCTATAGCCTCTCCAACTCAGGTTCATCCTGATAGGCTGTTTGGATGCTTAAATTCTTGAAAGCCTGTATGGCAAATCTTATATCTTGCTTTAGAAAAAGCTTGCTTTGAGGGTACATGTCAATGGCTCCATAAGTTCACATTCTATTCCCAAACTTTTTTTAACTAACTTTAAAATCATAGAAAATACTGTCGAAAAAGGAAGTTTTCTTGTTCGTGTAAAACTCAACACAATGGATTTTCTGAAAAGTTTTCGAGTATATTATATTTTTAATTTGTAGAATAAGGTTTTTTCCTTTTTGCATATTTCACCTAAAAAGGACACATTTTAGACTTCTTTGTTGAAATAAAACAGAAACAAAAGTGCTGTCCCTTGCACTCTTTGGATAATTTAATGATAAAAAATTTGGAGAGAAATTTTATACACAATCTCTGACATTTTTCCTTAAGTTGACGCCATTGTGTGAACGGTTACGGTTTCCCGTCTTCACCATGCTATATAGAAAAAAGTCTGGATTCCAATTTGCATGACAATATGGAGTATCTGCTTCTTTCATCCCAGTGGGATCTTTTATTCCATTTTATCAACAGTTTGTTTTGCAGTATCAAACAATTTTAATCCTATAATCCCGAATGTAACTAAAATAAAGCATATTACTTCGAATAAATTAACTGGTTCATCAAATAGGTAAACTCCAAGTATCGAAGCTCCTATAGCGCCCACTCCAGTCCAAATTGCATAGCATACTCCGATAGGTATAGAACGTGTAGCGAGCGAAAGTAAATATGTACTAAGAGCCATGGAGAGTATGCTAATTATTGATGGTACGAGATGAGTAAATCCATAACTATGCTTAAGTGTTATGACCCAGAACACTTCAATTAGTGACGATAAGAGTAAATATATCCAATTCATGCATAAATTTTTAGGTTTAAATAGAGAGCTTTAGCCCTATGCTTCCTATTACAATTAAAACGATACATAAAACTTGAGATAAATTAATATTCTCTGTGAAAGTGGTTGCACCAATTATAGTTATTCCAATTGTGCATATTCCAGAGGAAACTGCATAGCATACCCTAATAGGTAGAAAGCATGCTGCAAGAGATAAAAAGTAAATGCTAATGATCATAATTACCAATGTTGCAATCGAAGGCACAACTTTAGTAAAACTGTTACTAAACTTTAGCGTTACAGCCCACAGTATCTCTAGGATACTAGACAGCAACAAATACAACCAGCACATTTTCGTAACATTTCAATCTTGTATTGTAACAGAAATTGTTAGTTAAAACTACACTAAAGTGCAATAGATCTCTCTTTCGGAATTGCTTTAATATCAAACTTAAAACAACATCCTAAAAAACTTTTCTACGAAATTCAATTCCTGCACGTCATTTGCTGCATAAAGTGGTGTAGTTTGTTGCTCAATACCTGGTATTTCTACAAAAACTTTGCCCACTTCTTGACCTTTTTTAATGGGTGCAGGTATCATATCTTTATATTCAATACGCACCTTAATTTGGTCATGCAATTTGCGGTTGTAAGTTATGGTAACATCGTTTGCAACTGTAATAGGCACTTTTCTATCTTTTCCATAGAGAACATTTACTTCCTCAACTACGCTGTCTTTAACGAATATTTTCTTAGTGTTAAAATGATTTAAGGAGTATTGTATCAATCTTTTTGCTTCTTCTATTCGCTCTTTCTCAGTGTTTAAACCATTTACGACAGCAAAAATTCTCCTATCATTTCGTTTTGCAGATGCTACAATGCCGTAACCACCAGCATTTGTATAACCGGTTTTTAAGCCATCAACCCCAATATCGTGAAAAAGTAGAAGATTTTTATTCTTTTGTACAATTTCATTATATGTCAAATATTGTTCGGAAAATAAATCATAATATTCAGGAAAATCGGTGAAAATCCTTTTTGCCAGCATTACCAAGTCTTTTGCGTTCATAAAATGATCTTCATCTGGCCACCCGCTTGAGTTGACAAAATGACTGTCATTCAGATTCAAATTTTGTGCAACTTCATTCATTTCAGCCACAAAATTCTCTTCTGATCCTGCAATGCCCTCGGCTAGTGTTATGCAGGCATCATTGCCTGAGACTATTGTAATTCCTTCAAGTAATTCCCTCACCGTAACGGATTGACCTTCTTTCAAAAACATAGAAGAGCCTCTCCTTTCCCACGCTTTTCTACTTACTCGAAATTTATCCTCCATGTGTATTATTCCAGCTTTTAGATAATCGAAGGCTATATATAAAGTCATTAGCTTGCTCATTGAAGATGGGGCCATTTTTTCATCAGAATTATGGTCAAAAATGAATGAGTCTGAAGCTAAATCTAAGACTACTGCTTGCTTTGCTTTGGTTCTAAACTGGTATGAGTATGAAGAAAAAGGAAGTATAAAAACTAATAGCAAAATTACCAATCTGCTTAACATATCTATAATTTTAAATTTATAGTGTACTAATTAATAGTATAATTTTACAGGGGCATTTCAATAGATCTCTTGCATAAAAATTCCTTGATAAACCTCGCCAGCCCCCTTATCATGAAACTGAAGCTATTTATTTATCTTCTCTGTACAGATTAAATGACAAAAAAACTCACGTATCTGGCGTCTCATGTTTAATTTTTTGCACTATGTGCACCTTATGTCTTTATAAAATTTCTAGGTTTTTACCTAATATAAGCTAAAATGCGCTTATAAAGCATTTAAAACATAAAAAAACGCCAACTTAAAAAATGGATAGTGAATAACTAGCTACCCTAGGGTTTCTTTTGCCTTTTTTTCTGTTTAGTAAATTTCTTAAACATTTATGACTAAAGGTTAGTTGCATTAAAAAGCAGCTAAATCGCGGTTATTAAGCGTTTAGAATAAAAAAACGCCATACTTGAAAGTATAATGTAAGTAATTAGCCAACCACGGGGCTTCTTTTGCCTTTTTTTTCGTTTGGTAAATTTCTTAAATATTTATAGCTAAACGACAACCGTCATCCCGCTACGTGTTAGCGGGATCTCTTGTTAGCGGCTGAGATACCGCGAATGAATCGCGGTATGACGGTTCGCGGTGACATGACGATAACCTCGTCATCCCGCTACGTGTTAGCGGGATCTATGTTAAGGTATGGCGGTTAAATAAGGGATCTATGTTAAGAGATACCGCGAATGAATCGCGGTATGACGGTTCGTGACGGTATGACGGTTCGCGGTGACATGACGATAACCTCGTCATCCCGCTACGTGTTAGCGGGATCTATGTTAAGGTATGGCGGTTAAATAAGGGATCTATGTTAAGAGATACCGCGAATGAATCGCGGTATGACGGTTCGTGGCGGTATGACGGTTCGCGGTGACATGACGATAACCTCGTCATCCCGCTACGTGTTAGCGGGATCTATGTTAAGGTATGGCGGTTAAATAAGGGATCTATGTTAAGAGATACCGCGAATAGACTTCTTTCGAAACTAGGATAAAGCAGTAAAAATAGTAATTTTGAGGTAAGGAGAAATGAAGTATGAAATAGTGAAAGAGCTCGATAAAGGGGAGTTTCGTCGACTAACAGGAGTAAAGAGATCAACATTTAACAAAATGGTAGGGATTTTATGTGAAGAAAATAAAAAAAAGAAAGCCAAAGGAGGAAGGAAAAATAAGCTAAACGAGGAGAATATGCTGCTCATGGTATTAGAATACTTACGAGAATACCGTACATATTTTCACATAAGTCAAAGTTATGGAGTAAGTGAAAGTACGGCATATAAAACTGTAAAATGGGTAGAGGATACTCTAATACAACACCAAGATTTCGCATTGCCAGGACGAAAAGAACTCCTAAAAAGCGACGTGAAATATGAGATTTTGGTGATTGATGCAACGGAAACACCTGTAGAGAGACCAAAAAAAAGCAGAAAAGATTTTATTCAGGAAAGAAGAAAAAACATACGCTAAAAACACAAATAATTGCAGAAAAGAAGAGCAAGAAAATTATTTGTACGTCATTTTCAAACGGGAGAAAGCATGACTTTCGGCTTTTCAAGGAGTCAAAAGTGCATGTATCAGAAGGTATAAAAGTTTTAGCCGATGCTGGCTATAGAGGTTTTCAGAAAATTCACAAAAATGTCGAGTTGCCACACAGAAGGATGAAAAAGAGTCCCTTAATTAAGGAAAAAAAGGTAGAAAATCGGGAGCTAGCAAGCAAAAGAGTAGTAGTTGAGAATGTAATTGGTCTGTTAAAAAGATTCAAAATTATTGCAGACAGATACCGCAATCGGAGAAAACGTTTTGGCTTGAGATTCAATTTAATAGCAGGAATTCACAATTTTGAGCTGTCTATATGAGTTTCGAAAGAGGTCTAATGAATCGCGGTATGACGGTTCGTGGCGGTATGACGGTTCGCGGTGACATGACGATAACCTCGTCATCCCGCTACGTGTTAGCGGGATCTATGTTAAGGTATGGCGGTTAAATAAGGGATCTATGTTAAGAGATACCGCGAATGAATCGCGGTATGACGGTTCGCGGCGGGATTCCAGTGTCTGGGCACTGGGATGACAGGAAAAGGGGCTACTTGGATTACAGCAGATCACCTCTTCACAAAAATTTTATCAGTAATACGCATATCAATGATACTCCAATCGCTGAAAGTAAAATCAGTTGTATTTTGCAAGTGGTTTAAATAGTCCCATGCACTATAAGGATTATCTTCAGGCAGTTTCACTGTGGAACCGTTATCAAATATGATATTCCATCTTCTATTCCCTATATAAGCAAAAGAGGAAATGTGGTCACTTAATTGAGTTTTACTCTCTAACACATCTTTAACAAATTCTAGGTTTGATAACGAGTTTTGTCCTGTAATTACAACAAGATCATCTACTGGATAGTCATCTACGATCACTTTGCCTTCGAAATCAATTACCGAGGTCTTGTTATTGTCTTTCCAGAGAGCAAACGGTTTATGTTCATCTATATTAATGTGTAGGGTATTAGGTAAAATTCTGTGAACTCTTACGTATTTTATCCATCTGCTTACGGATTGTATGTTACCGGCAAGTTTTGAAAGTGATATATACAGGATAGGTTGCGTTCTATCTGTCAAACTTAGAATATCCTTTTTGTTTGTAAATTTATTGCCGCTCACAACTACTTCGTCGATTGAAAATCCACTACTGAGTAATAAACTGGATAGGCAGTCATTATACCAAGTAAAGTAGTAATTAAATCGATTTATTATTTTATCAAGTGAGCTGTAGAGTATTAGCGTAAGAAAAAGTGCTGTGATAATAACCAAGGCACACTTGCGCAAAAAACTCCTTTGGCTTCTAGTAACATTGCTCAACATGACTTAAATCCCTAATATTTTTGTGCTGCTTCAATAATAATTTTAACTAATTCATTAAAATTGATTCCTTTTGCCAATTTTGCAATTTCTGGCACTAATGATAACTCAGTAAAGCCAGGATGTGTATTAATCTCAAGCATTTTTAAAGTGTTATTTTTGGGATTATAACGGAAATCTGAGCGGGAAATAGTTTTGCATCCTAAAAATTGATGAATTTTCAGTGCATGTTCCAAGGTCATTTTATATATATTGTCAGGAATTTCAGCAGGAAATATATGTTCTGCAAATCCATCTGTATACTTTGCTTCATAATCATAGAATTTATTTTTTGGTCGTATTTCTATAGTGCCAATTGCTTCATTTAGCAATACAGCAGTATGTAACTCTACACCTGGAATGTATTCTTCTATAATCATCTTTTCCATTATAGTAGAACTGTTATCTTTCAGTTCTAAGTAATCCTCGTGCGAGAAAATTATGTGCACTCCAATACTTGAACCTTCGTTAATTGGTTTTAAGACGTACGGATAATCGATTTTAATATTATTTTTTAGTACATCTTCTCGGCTAATTACATAACCTTTTGGAGTGTCGATACTAAGGGATCGAAATATATGCTTTGACATCACTTTATTCATAGCAACAGCAGAAGCCATAACTCCTGAGTGTGTATATTTTATACCTAAAATCTCCAGTAAACCTTGAATGCAGCCATCTTCACCATAAGGTCCATGCAGAGCGATAAAAGCAAGGTGGGGATTAATTTTTTTAAGCTTTTCAGCAATGTTGCTGTCAACATCTATTTCTATTGCATTATATGAAAGGCTATCAAGCGCCTTTTTTACTGCTTTTCCACTCATAAGCGATACTTCTCTCTCACAAGAAAACCCACCACTTAAAATTGCTATAGTTGGAATCATGGGCATTCTATGTTTTACTATATAGCATATATAAAAGATGCTCTTATCTTCAATAGAAAAAACGCTTTGAAAAATTCTATAGCTCTATCCTATGCACAACTGTACAGACATTGCAATTTGCAGGTGGTGTCATTCCAGTCTGAAATCCAGCTTTTTCATAATCATCAAAACGTTGTATTTTAACATAAAACGGCTACTTTTATACTTAATAAAATTCCTGGATCCCAGTGTCAAGCACTGGGATGACACCGTCATAAAGGAACCAGTGTCAGCTACTCGGATGACATCATCTTTTTTTCTGGATCCAAGTAGTCAGAGCACTGGAATGACATCATAGGGGCTCGGATGACAAAGGAGAGCTACTTGCATGACACCATCTGCCACCTGCAAATTGCAATGTTCGTACGATTGTGCGTCACGCGTTGGAATGACAAAAAAGAGTGAGTTGCTAGTTTTTCATATGGTTATGCAAGGAGTCTGATCTTTTTCTTTGTTAATATTACTCTAAATTTTCGTCAAAATAAGCTGTTTTATCCTTTTTTTCCTTATACTCTTCTGCAGTATAGAGGGGTTGCTTTTTAGCTGTGATATTTGGCCACTTTTGTGAGTATTCTACATTTATATCGTAAAATAACTTGAAAGTTTTTTGTTCGCTGCTCAGCAACTCTTCATCTAGTTCTAAAATATCTTTTATGGAATCATCAGTTACAATTGCATCTACTGGACACTCAGGTATGCACACTCCGCAATCAATACATTCATCTGGGTTAATCACGAGCATGTTTTTGCCTTCATAGAAGCAGTCAACGGGACATACTTCCACGCAGTCTGTATATTTACATTTTATGCATTTATCTGTAACAAAATGCGTCATAAAACACTGTATATTTGCATTATCTTGGGTACACTAAATTGATAAGAAATTCAAGCTTTTTATGAAGATAAATAAATTGAACAACAAAGAATTAGAAGTATGGTTAAGCCTGGCTAGAACCATAGGACCAATAAAGTTTTTTAGTATACTAAGAACACACGGATCGCTAGATGAGGTGCTAAAATATCTCAATAGGGTGGCTAATGATAAGGTGTATGGCATTCAAGATGCACGAGAAGAAATCAATAATGCAGAAAGAATTGGAGCTAAAATTATACCCGCATGTGACCCAGATTACCCTGATCTTTTAAGAAATATCCCTAGTTGTCCTCCTGTAATAACTGCGCTTGGTGATATATCATTATTAAGCCGTGAGATAATTGCAATAATCGGTGGGCGTAACTCTTCAATGAATGGAAGAAATTTTGCCAATAAGTTGGCACTTGATTTAAGTGAAGCTGGTTTTGTTATCATTTCTGGACTTGCAAGAGGAATTGATACTGCAGCAAACAGTGTAATATACAAAAATCACCCCACTATTGCTGTTACAGCAAGCGGAATTGATGTGGTGTATCCAAAAGAGAATTTTGATCTATACAAAAAAATCACTGGGAATGGTGGGTTGGTAATTACTGAGCTTCCATTTGCTACTAAACCAAAGCCTCAGTATTTTCCTCAAAGGAATCGAATTATATCTGGCCTATCGCTAGGTGTTGCAGTGATTGAAGCATCGAAACGTTCTGGCTCTCTAATAACAGCAGATTTTGCTTTAAATCAAGGGAGAGAGGTGTTTGCAGTTTCTGGTTTCCCTTTAGATTCACGCTGTAGTGGTAGTAATTATTTAATTAAAAACGGTGCTAAGCTTATCGAATCCGCTGATGACATAATAGAGAGTATTAGGTTTAGTTTACCTCCGCAGCAAAAAAACCTATTTGATGTTGAGCACCATTTTGTTAACCAAAAACAAGAAAAATTACAACAGGCAAAATCTGTTATAGTTGATCATATTAACTCTGTACCTGTTGATATAGATGAACTTATATTAGCAAGCGGACTTTCTACCAACATAGCTCTAATGGCTCTTTTAGAACTAGAGTTGGAAAACAAAATAGAGCGTTCACCGGGGAATAAAATATCGTTAATTTTCTAGATTACTTTAGCTATACTAGATGTTCGTACAGATATATGCTTGACACTGGAATGATGACATTTATCATAGGATTCTTAGTTGCTGATTTTAGAATTGATAAGAGAAAACTTTTTTTCAACTTGTTGTATAATTTTATAAAAGTGATCGAAATCTAAGCTTGCACTGCCAATTAAAACTCCTGATAAATTTGAAATATTTAACAAATTTTCTATATTTTCTGAACTAACTGAACCACCATATATAATGTGTTTTTTACCAGTACACAATTTTATTACCTCTATCACCTCAGTAATTGCATCATTATTTGGCACATGACCTGTGCCTATTGCCCATATTGGCTCATATGCTACGGTATATTCACCGTGTGTTGGCAAGCGGTTTTTACATTGATATTCTATTACTTCTTTTGTTTTTTCATTCTTATAATCTTCTGAATTTTCACCTACACAGATAATTGGGTGTAAGCCTGATTCTATTGCTATTTCCGACTTAAGTTTTATTTCACTATCTTTTTCATTAGCCCTTTCAGAATGCCCAAGTATTACGTAAGTACACCCTAGTTCTTTTAACATTTCTGCGCTAATTTCACCTGTGTAAGAACCGGACTTTTTCTGATGGCAATTCTGTGCTCCTATACTAATATTATTGCTTAGCTCTATACTATCTGGCAATGATGTAAAAGGAGGGCAAATCACTAGCTTAGAGGTAATTTCGTTGCTCTTGTTGTTAAGTTTGCCTATAAAGTCAACAAATGAAGAACGCATTCCATTCATTTTCCAATTTGCTACTATTAAAAAGGACATCAACTTTACTTATATGGGCGAGAGTGCCGGCTGTCGGACTTGAACTGACAACCTACTGATTACAAGTCAGTTGCTCTACCAATTGAGCTAAGCCGGCGTTAAACACATTAATAATATACAATTATCAATGAATTTTCGTCAACTAATTTTTAAAATACTGTATAATGAAAATAATATGAAAAAATTTTTACTGAAGCCAAAAAAGAGTCTAGGGCAAAATTTTATTTTATCGAGTGAGATAACAAAAAAAATCGTCGCTTTAGCTGGTAGTCTGGAAAATTTTAATGTCATTGAAATTGGTCCTGGATATGGTGCATTAACAAGAGAAATATTGGTGCATAATCCAAAGTCTCTACTTTCTATAGAAAAAGATAGAGATTTAGTAAAACACCATGACCAACTGCTAAATGAGCATCAAGGAAAGTATAGAATTATAGAAGCGGATGCACTGCATGTTACAGAAGAAGAGCTGATAGAGCGCCCAGTTAAAGTTATTGCTAACTTGCCTTACAATATCTCGGTAGTGTTATTTTTAAAGTGGTTAAATAATATAAAATTTTTTACGAACTTGACATTAATGTTTCAAAAAGAGGTAGCAGATCGCATTACGGCAAGACCCAATTCTAAAGATTATGGTTCCTTATCAGTGCTAAGCCAGTTACTATGTGATATAAAAAAGGAATTTGATATTGAACCTAAAGAGTTTTTTCCAAGACCAAAAATACATTCTTCAGTAATTACAGTAAATCCTTTGCCTACCCCAAAGTTTGCAGTAAATTTGGAAACCTTAACAAGATTAACACGTGTCGTTTTTTCTCAAAGAAGAAAGATGCTGAGAAATAGCTTGCAAAATATAACGAACCACGCTGAAACTGTCCTTGAAAACGCTAAATTGAGCGGAAACCAGCGTCCAGAAAACTTAACTATTGAGCAGTTTTGTTTGCTGGCAAATAATGTAGAATGCTTATTTTGCAATAAAATGTATTAGCAACCATATAGCTTTTCTATCTCCTAAAAACAGTTAGAGCTATACAATTAAAGGCTCCTAGCTAATTTTGCCTATTGCAATTTAATTAATTGGCGTATAAGCTTTAAATAAAGCCTATGAAAAAAATGGAAGCTTGTTATTCGTTTGACGATATACTTCTTTTGCCAGCCTATTCTAATATATTGCCTTGCGATGCAGATACAAAAACTTATTTAACAAATAGTATAGAACTAAATATCCCTCTCATATCCTCTGCAATGGATACTGTTACTGAATCGGGCTTTGCAATAGCTATTGCCCAACATGGAGGGATAGGTTGCATACATAAGAATTTATCAATAGATGAACAAGTTTTAGAAGTGAGAAGGGTGAAAAAATATGAAAGTTGGATCGTGTATAACCCAATTACGATTTCACCGGATAAAACAGTTGCGGAAGCAATTTCATTAATGAGAGAGCACAATTATTCTGGCATTCCTGTAGTCGATCAACGCAAGTTAGTTGGAATTTTAACTAACCGAGATGTGAGATTTATTGAAGACCAGAACATGAATGTAAAAGTTTCCGAAGTGATGACAAAAGATAAGTTAGTGACAGTGCGGGAGCAGGGAGTGAATAGTGCCTCAGCAATGAAATTGTTGCATGAAAATAGAATAGAAAAGCTTTTGGTCGTAGATGAAAATTCTTGTTGTATAGGTTTAATTACGGTTAAAGACATTGAAAAATACAATAGATACCCAAATTCATGTAAAGACAGTAAAGGGCGTCTCAGAGTTGCCGCTGCAATTGGCACTGGTAAAAAAGATGGTATAGACAGATGTGAAGCTTTGATCGGAGAAGAAGTTGATGTAGTTGTTGTGGATACTGCTCACGGTCATTCCGAAAACGTTATCAATACCATTAGGGAAATAAAAAAGATGTATCCTAATACGCAATTAATTGGCGGAAACATTGCAACAAAGGAGGCTGCTGAAGCGTTGATTGATGCGGGTGTTGATGCAGTGAAGGTTGGAATAGGACCAGGATCAATCTGTACAACCAGAATAGTTACAGGTGTTGGTGTGCCACAATTCTCTGCAATCAAGAATGTTGCAGAGGCGTGTAGAGCAAGAAACGTCAGACTAATTGCTGATGGTGGGGTAAAATACTCAGGAGATGTTGCAAAAGCTATTGCAGCTGGTGCTGACTCTGTGATGATTGGTTCGATTTTTGCTGGCACTGACGAAAGCCCAGGTGAGATTATTATGTATAAGGGCAGAGCATATAAAGGCTATCGAGGAATGGGATCTATTAGTGCAATGAAACGAGGTTCAGCTAGCCGTTATTTTCAAGATAAAGATTCAAAACTCAAATTAGTTCCACAAGGAGTGGAAGGAAGAGTTCCATTCAAAGGTCCAGCTTCAGGAGTAATCCATCAATTGATTGGCGGATTGCAAGCTGCAATGGGGTATACTGGTAATAGGAATATAGAAGAGATGAAAAAAAATTGTAAATTTGTTACTATTACTGCATCAGGATTAAGAGAGAGTCACGCTCATGATATAGTCATTACACAAGAAGCTCCAAATTATGCTTATCAAACGTCCAATTTGTCAACCGATTCGGAGTAGTCCAGAAAAAGTAGAGAGAAAGTTAAGACGTTTTTGGAGTAAAATAAAACGTTTTTTCAAAATATGACAAATAGAAGAGAATATACAGCAGAATTCAAATTAGAAGCTGTTAAGCTGGTTAAAGAAACAGGTCAAGCAAGTACAAAAATAGCAAAAGATCTAGGTATAGATGGTAGTATGTTAAGTAAGAAAATATGATGGAAAAATGTCTGGAGCATACGCATTTCCAGGCAAAGGCTCCTTATGACAAAGAAAGATTTGATCTAAAAAAAGAGCTAATAAGAGAAAGAGACATCTTAAAAAAAGCCCTGGGCAAAGAAAAAGAGTAAAGTATTCTTTTATATAGAAATTGCTATAAAACACAGGAACTATGTAGGGTTTTGTACTGGTGGTATGGGTTGCTAAGGAAAAAAGCAGTAAAGAATTAGCAAAAGAAGGGCTTCTAGCAGATATTCAAAAAATACATCAAGCTTCTAAATGCAGATATGGAGCCCCTAAAATTCACGCTGAATTAAAAGCTTTAGGCAAAAATTAAAACAGTACAAAGTGTTATGCAAGAAAATGGCATTAAAGCCAAGTTTAGACGAAGGTTCAAAAATAAAAAACAGCAAATAAGCAACCGAGTTGTGGCTCCGAACACATTAGACCTCTTTCGAAACTCATATAGACAGCTCAAAATTGTGAATTCCTGCTATTAAATTGAATCTCAAGCCAAAACGTTTTCTCCGATTGCGGTATCTGTCTGCAATAATTTTGAATCTTTTTAACAGACCAATTACATTCTCAACTACTACTCTTTTGCTTGCTAGCTCCCGATTTTCTACCTTTTTTTCCTTAATTAAGGGACTCTTTTTCATCCTTCTGTGTGGCAACTCGACATTTTTGTGAATTTTCTGAAAACCTCTATAGCCAGCATCGGCTAAAACTTTTATACCTTCTGATACATGCACTTTTGACTCCTTGAAAAGCCGAAAGTCATGCTTTCTCCCGTTTGAAAATGACGTACAAATAATTTTCTTGCTCTTCTTTTCTGCAATTATTTGTGTTTTTAGCGTATGTTTTTTCTTCTTTCCTGAATAAAATCTTTTCTGCTTTTTTTTGGTCTCTCTACAGGTGTTTCCGTTGCATCAATCACCAAAATCTCATATTTCACGTCGCTTTTTAGGAGTTCTTTTCGTCCTGGCAATGCGAAATCTTGGTGTTGTATTAGAGTATCCTCTACCCATTTTACAGTTTTATATGCCGTACTTTCACTTACTCCATAACTTTGACTTATGTGAAAATATGTACGGTATTCTCGTAAGTATTCTAATACCATGAGCAGCATATTCTCCTCGTTTAGCTTATTTTTCCTTCCTCCTTTGGCTTTCTTTTTTTTATTTTCTTCACATAAAATCCCTACCATTTTGTTAAATGTTGATCTCTTTACTCCTGTTAGTCGACGAAACTCCCCTTTATCGAGCTCTTTCACTATTTCATACTTCATTTCTCCTTACCTCAAAATTACTATTTTTACTGCTTTATCCTAGTTTCGAAAGAAGTCTATTGGATCAAAATTTTACTACTGATCAGCCAAATAAAGTTTGGGATTACCTACATAAAAACTAAAGAAGGTTGTTGGCGGCAATAATTGACCTATATTCACGCATGGTGGTTAATGAGTAACATGATAATTAGTTATAGATTCTTTATTGATGGCTGTTGATAAACGCAAACCCGATAAAAATCTGCTGTTACATAGCGATCAAGGGTCACAGTATACCTCTCAAAATTACCAATTTCTATTGAATACAAAAAACATCATTTCCAGCATGAGCCATAAGGGCTGTTGTTACGATAACTCTGTTGCAGAAAAGTTCACTTAAAAGGGAGCTGCTTATTGATACTTCTCGCTCAACAAACTAGAACTACCATATTTGAATACATAGAAATCTTTTATAACAAATAACGTAGACATTCTACTATTAACTATTGCATTCCTGCACAATTTATTCTCATGATAAAAACGTCTTAACTTTCTCTCTACTTTTTCTGGGTAAGGTCAAATAGAGAATTTTACAAAAATCTATTTTTAACTTACAATCAATTATTACAATTTTAAACCTACAACTTATGTATAACAGACTTATAGTCAAATCTTTTTCAGTATTATGCATCTGTTTATTTGCTTTATACATAACACTGCCAAATTTCTTTGATAATAAGCTTTTTATTTCGAAAAAAAGAATAAACTTAGGCCTTGACCTGAAAGGAGGGGCATCTTTGCTTTTAAACATAGACTTAGACTTCTATTTTAAGGAAAAGCTAAGCATGCTAGCTAACGAAATAAAAGAGACATTGCTAACAAAAAATATTGAATCTAACGTACAAAATAGCGTTATAACTTTAAATAATATTGATGATTATAAAAAAGCATCTGTGTTGATTAATGCGATAAATCCAAATTTAGAGCTAAATAGAAAAGATTCTTCAATTCTCATTTCGTATAAACCCCATTATAAAAATTCTTTGATCAGTGAAGTAGCTGCAGAATCAATAAACAATGTCCAGCGCCGTTTGGACAAACTTGGCACAAAGGAAGTCAGCGTTCAAAAACAAGGGCAGAATAAAATATTAGTGCAGGTGCCTGGAGTAGAAGATACCAAGCAGATAAAATCTCTGCTTGGCAAAACTGCTAAGCTAGCTTTTCATTTGGCAAACACTAACATAGCCAAGGTGCAGGATATAGACCATGAAACCACTGTCATGCTCAAGGATTCTTTAGGTAATTCTTATCCAATATTCCGCAAAACTGAAATAGGTGGTGATTCGCTGGTTAACGCATCAGTTAGATTTGGTCACTTAGGTAAACCAACAGTGCATTTTAAATTTGACAGCATAGCGAGTAAAAGATTCGCAAAAATCACTAAAGAAAATGTGGGAAAACCTTTTGCAATTGTTCTGGATAACACAGTCTTAACAGTACCTACAATACGTGAGCCAATTTTAAATGGAGAGGGAGAAATTAGCGGTAATTTCACTGAAAAACAAGCAAGCGAACTTGCAATACTTTTAAAATCTGGAGCACTGCCAGCACCACTTAAAATAATTGAAGAAAAAAACATTGGCCCAAGTCTTGGAGAAGAATCAATAAAGGCAGGGGAAATGGCAGCAACAATCTCTATTATAGCCGTGGCTTTATTTATAATCATCACTTACGGCAAATTAGGTGTATTGGCCTCTGTTGCACTTTTTTCTAATGTAGTTCTTATATTATCAATTCTCACTCTGCTTGAAGCAACTCTAACTTTACCTGGAATTGCCGGTATTGCACTCACTGTCGGTATGGCGGTGGATGCAAATGTTTTAATATTTGAGCGAATTCGTGAGGAAATCAAATCTGGCAAGAGAGTGGAACGTGCTATTGAAGAAGGGTTTAAAAACGCTATAAAGACAATACTGGATTCAAATATCACTACATTAATTGCTGCAGGAATAATGTTCATTATTGGCAGTGGAGCAATAAGAGGCTTTTCTGTCACTCTATCAATAGGAATTTTATGTTCGATGTTTTCTGCAATCACAGTCACAAAACTCCTGATAGAGTTGTGTATGAACCCGAAGGAACTAGCGCTTTGAATGAAGGATTTAGATCTCAGTCAACCACCTTCATTCCCACAACGTTATATCCTGAATCAACGTGCAAAATTTCTCCAGTAGTGCCACTACTTAAGTCGCTTAATAAGTATAACGCTGCCTTGCCAACATCCTCTATTGTAACATTGCGTCTGAGCGGAGAGTTATTTCTATTCCATTCTGATATGGAGTGAAAATCGCTTATTCCAGAAGATGCTAAAGTTCTGATTGGACCAGCGGAAATTGCATTTACTCTGATATTTTGTGGCCCGAGATCACATGCTATATATTTTACACTTGCTTCAAGTGCCGCTTTACATAAACCCATAACGTTATAATTTGGCATAACTTTTTCAGCGCCATAATAAGATAAAGTAAGTAAACTACCACCATTTGACATCATTTTTTCAGCCCTTTGCGCTAAAGCAGTAAAAGAATAGCACGATATATGCATTGCATTGAGGAAGTTATCCAGTGAAGTATTGACATATTTACCATCTAACTCATTTTTATCGGAGAATGCTATTGCATGCACCAAAAAGTCAAGAGTACCCCATTTTTTCTCTATTATTTCGAAAGCGTTATCTATGATTTTTTCATTTGAAACGTCGCAGTGTAATATTAGCTCCACATTTAGTTCATCTGCTATTGGTGATAGTTTTTCTTTTATTATTTCATTCTGGTAGGTGATTGCAAGTTCTGCTCCGTGCTCTGAGAGAGTTTTTGCTATACCGTATGCTATTGATCTCTTATTTATTATTCCGGTTATTAATCCCTTTTTGCCTTGTAATAGACTTGTCGTCATAGAACTATCTGTTTTTTTATAATTTGGAATATTAACTAGGTAAAGTCAAGATATCACTATGTTTTAAAATATTTTTTGCAGTAACTTGAAGTCTATAAACAGTAATCTTGATTCTTCTACAACAAAGCCATCCCGTATGACATTTTGTCTATACCTAATTAAGCATATCAATAAGTAAGTAAATCTTAATATAATCTTATTATACTTATAAATACGCTGTATAGAATGAAAGTATGGATGATTTCATAACTGCAAGAAGAAAAGATGATGCTGTGGTATCTGTTTGTCAGGATAATAAGAAAAAAAACGTGTTAATTTTAGGGCTCAATCAAGCCGCAAGGAATTTGTTAAAATACGAGGAAGGGAATTTACTTAATAAGCCGTTAATCAATATTTTAAGTGCAAGAGCAGCTGACGACATGAAGAATTATTTAGAGTATACCGAAAATGGGCACGATTTACTTGATATATTACCTAAAGTGATAGATTTTTCCTTAACTGATGCTAAAGGAGAAGATATCAGGACAAAAGTAAAAGTTTTCCGCACTGCACAATTTGCCAGTAATAAAATAAATTATGAGCTGTTAATACGTGATATCAGTTTGTCCCATAAATTAGGAATCTTTAGAGATGAATATCTAATGGGTAAGAAATATAAAAACCATGACTTATTCGATATACCGGGCAATGAGTCCACTATTTTAGAGTTATACGTTATATTGAATTTCGCCTTTCAACATCAAATTAATGCAGCTATAGGAATAATTGGCTTAAATAGTAGCTGTAGCGAGACAAATGATGCACTGAAAGTTGTCATAGAACATTTTTATAAAAATTGCCGTAGTGATGATTTTCTAGGGTATATTGATGAGAATAAAGTGCTTTTTGTTTTGATTAACTGCGATGTAAAAAGTACATCTAAAATAATTAATCGTATACATTCTGCCATTAATAAGCAGTTATTAATGCAAAAATTACCAAGTGTATCAATAATTTATGGGAATATAGCTCAAAAACAGGCAGCAAAATCTACCAGCGGTGCCTTCTGAAAAGTTGTTTTTTATTTATATTGAGTTTAAACTTAAATTTTTATAAAGATTTAAGGTTATTTATGAAGTTAAAGTACTACCTGGTAGCACTGCTTTCATCATTGTTTTTGCAGAATAGTGCTAGCTCTAAAACAATTTTGGATAAGGAAATATTTTATGCAGAACTAGACGGAAAAATAGATTTGAGATTCGGCTACGCCTTCAACAGAGATTCTTTCAATGCTAAGCCTAAGGATAAAACTTCAAGTTATTCATACTTGCGCTTTCTTTATTTACAGCAAGTTTATCCAAATACTCAAATGGGGGTTAATGTTAAGGCAGGGGTTTCTGGTATTGCAAACCTAAAAGCGTTAGACATAGAAAAGTTAGACATGGAGGAATGGTATTTTATCATAAAAAACCAGGAACTTGGATCAGTTGAATATGGTAAAAGAAGTTTAGTTAGTCAGAGCATGTTAATTAACACTTCAAAAATTTATGCAGCTGCTGGAGGAGTAAATGTTCATTGGACAAACTATGCAAATTTGCGCGGTGATCATAAAAAAGATGGTGACCCTGGATATGATCAAGACAAGGTGTTCTGGGTCAAGCCCAATATTTATAGCGATTATAATGAACTCGAACTAGGGTTAAAACAATCATCAATTAACTACATCTCCCCTGAAATCTATAACTTTCAACTCGGATTCAGTTATGTTCCAGGAAAAAATAACTTACAGTACAGCAATTTAATTGCTGCTGGCCTTTCCTATAAAAACAGCTTGTCAGATGATATAGGTTTTACTACAGCTTTGACTGGTGAATTTGCAAGAGAAAATTTAACTGATTGCTCAGATGGGACTTCTAAAAATTATGAATGCCGCAATCAATTACTACACTGGAATTTTGGTTTGAAGCTAAAATTGTTCGATCTTGATTGCATTTTTTCGTATGGTAATGGTGGTAAATCTGGTGAGAAGCGTAATCCTGAAATAAATAATACGTATTATATGAATGCAGGTATCGCTTACCATTCTGATTCTTACAAATCAAGCTTAACATATTTTAGTAGTGGTAGGGATATTGCAGGCGAAGGTACAAACGAGTTAACATCATATGCTTTAAGTCTTGAAAATTCTCTTTTTTTAGGTACTTCATACTATTTCGATATTGTAAAGTTTAGTACAAAAGAGCCTAAAATAGAAAATAACAACTCTGGTTATGTGTTCTTGGCTGGACTGAAATTAAGTTTTTAATATTGCCTCCTTCCAACACTCTTTTCTGTCATCCAAGGTAACCGTTCACAGATTTCCACTTAATTTTTCAATCTCACTCATGGAGAGGCCAGTAAACTGACCTTACCCAGAAAAAGTGGAGAGAAAGAAAAGAGTTTTTTTGGGTAAAATAAAATTTTGGAGGATTAGAAATGGTAAGAGAATATACGGCAGAATTCAAATTGGAAGCTGTTAAACTGGCAAATGAACAAAGAAAGGCAGGTCAAACAATTACAAAAATAGCAAGAGATTTAGGAATAAAGGGTGGTTTATTAGGAAAATGGATAAAGAAACACAACGAAAAAAAGTCGGCGGCAAATGCATTTCCAGATGTAGCACCTTATGACAAAGAGAGGTTTGATTTACAAAGCAAGAGTAACAAGGGAAAGAGACATTTAAAAAAAAGCCCTGGCCAGTCAAAAAGAGTAAAATATTTTTTCATAAAAGAGCATAGTAAACACTATAAAGTACAGGAATTATGTAGGATTTTCTGCTAGTGGCTACTATAAGTGGACCACAAGAAAAATAAGCAGTAGAGAATCAGCAAATAAAGAGCTACTCGAAGCTATTCAAAAAATATATCAAGTTTCTAAATGTAGATATGGAGCTCCTAAAATTCATGCTGAATTAAAGGCTTTGGGTAAAAGTTGCAATTTGAAAACGGTGCAAAGTATAGTACTTCCCAAAGTAAATGATAAAGGTATAATAAGCTATTTGAGTTATAATGGCGTATAGTGTGGATTTAAGGGAAAGGGCAGTATCGATGATAGAAAAAGGGAAGTCAAAGGTTGAGGTGGCAGAGCTTTTGGAGATAGGAATAGCAACTCTGTACCGCTGGTTAAGAAAGAAAGCCGCTGGTGAAAGCCTAAGGCCATCGAAAAACGGCAGCTTTATTCGAAAAATAGACCCAAAAATACTCGAAGAATATGTTAAAAAGAATCCAGATCATACGCTGGCAGAGATGAAACAAAATCTTGGATTTGGAATAAATTCAATTTGGTATAGGCTGAAACAGCTAAGAATTACTTTAAAAAAAAGTTACACTATATCAAGAGCGCAATCAAGAAGATAGGCAGCGATTTACCGATAAAATCTCAAAAATAGACCATTCCAGCATCTTATATATAGATGAAGCAGGAGTTGATAATAGGTTATACCGAGAGTATGGACGTGCTCCAATAGGAAAGAAAATTTATGCAGATATTCCAGGAAGAAAACGAGAGAGAATCAGTATAATAGGCGGGTGGATTGGAAAGAGATTTATTGCACCAATGACTTTCAAAGGTGGGTGTGACAAAGAGGTATTCAATACATGGTTAGAGAAGATGTTATTACCTAAATTGCCACATGGTACTACAATAGTTATGGACAATGCCACATTCCATAAAACTCCCAAAACAAAGGAGTTAATAGATAATGCTAGATGCCGTTTGCTCTATCTACCAACATATTCACCAGATTTGAACCCTATAGAGCATTGTTGGAATACCATCAAAAGCCGCCTCAGACCTTTAATGCATAAATATACAGACTTACAACTTTTGGTTGGTAATACCATAATGGAAATTTATCATTCATTTTAGAAAATACTATATTATGCAGAAAAATGACATCAGGGCTATACTGAAAAGAAAGTTTAAAATTAAAAAACAACAAACAGATAATAGAGCTGTAGCTCCCAATATACTAGATCAAAACTTTATTGTTGATCAACCAAATAAAGTATGGGATTACTTACATCAAAACCAAGGAGGGATGGCTATATTTGGCAGCAATAATTCTCACGTATGGTAGTTAATGAGTAGTGCAATAAATAAACAATTGGTTATGAACTCTTTATTAATGGCCATTAATAGGCGTAAACCTGTTAAAAATCTACTGCTGCACAGTGACCAAGGTTCACAATATACTGCGCAAGGGTATCAATATCTCTTAGCTGTAAAGAATATAGATGAGTAATAAAGGCTGTTGTTACGACAATTCTGTTGCAGAAAGCTTCTTTAGCTCATTGAAAAGAGAAATACTTATTGATACTTCACAACACTCTGCTCAACAAACTAGAACTGCAATATTTGAATACATAGAAATTTTTTATAACAAACAACGTCACTATTAACTATTGCATTCCAGAACAATTTGATGCATCATTCTTTTTGTAAAAAACATTCCAAACTTTCTCTCCACTTTTTCTGGGTAAGGTCACTGACTCAATACCCAGTCAATATCCTTTCCACCAGTTCTTTTACTGCCGGTACGTAGCCATTCTCATAAAATGGATCTTGCTTAAATTTGTACACATTGTGCCCGGAAAACATGAGTTCGTTCTCAATATCACCACCCTGTATAATGTTTTGCAGTGTCTTTTGTATACAAAAACTCCGTGGATCTGGCTTTCGTCCTGTTGAATGGTCACCATGATCTTTCCAATTGCTAAACAAACAATGGCTCAAACATCCCATACAATTGATTTGATCTTCTCTTATTTGTTTAAATTTATCTGGCGTCACAAAAATAACAGTTGAATCTGGGGTTTTCATTGCTTCTGTGTACCCTGCTTTAGTCCATGTATTTGCCAGTTCTTTGTCTTTTGCAGTAAGGTAGATCTTCCTACCTCTGCTACCCATTGCAAATTCACTATTGGATTCTTCGCTGGCATTTTCTGAAAAATTTACTTGATGTAATTTTCGTTCCTGTAACTCACGTATAAAATTATTCCTCACCGCAGATGAATAAAACCCTGTTGGACTGAATTTATTTAAAAATACATCACCTTCTTCTAAAGTGAGTAGCTTCTTTTTCCACTCTGCAGAAATTGGGCTTTCTTTCGTCAAAAGTGGACGAGTGCCAAACTGAAAAGCTATTGGTCCAATTTGCAGATTGTCAAACCAATGTTCCCAATCTTTCAAATGCCACACTCCTCCTGCCATAACAATTGGTGTTTCTGAGAGACCGACCTCGTTCATGAAAGATCTAAGCTCTGCAACTCTTTCAAATGGAGCCTGTGGTAGCTCTGGGTCTTCACTGTTACTGAGTCCATTGTGCCCTCCAGCAAGCCATGGATCTTCATACACTACTCCACCAAGCAAATAGGAAGATATTCTTTGGTAAGTACGCTTCCATAATGCTTTAAAAGCACGCACCGATGAGATAATAGGGTAATAATAAACCTGATATTTAGCTGCAATTTCTCCAAGCCTATAAGGCATACCAGCACCGCAGGTAATACCATGAATCAAACCTTTCGCTCCTTCTAATATGCCATGAAGTACGCGTTCTGCTGCTCCCATCTCCCAAAGTACATTCATGTGTATTCTTCCATGACCTTTTGATATTTCATTTGCTATTCTTGCCTGACTAATTCCAGCTTCAATACTATACTCAATCAATTCACTATGCTTTTCATTTCTTGTTTTGCCTTTATAAATTAGTGGCACTAACTCGCCATTATCATCAATAAGCTTAGCATTTGCACCAGAAAATGTACCCACAGCATCTGCTGCAGCAAATGCTCCGCTTGATCTCCCATCACTAACTGCAATGCCTTTACCACCTTCGATGATTGGCCACACTTCCTTTCCTGAAATTACTATCTTTTTTATCTTATTTTTCAAAACTTCCTCGCAATCTTTCACTCTATTTTACTTAATTACTAAAAAAATGATAGCTGTTTATTTTTTCTTGTATCATTAAAGCTTCTGTAGCTACTCATGCTGTTGTAGTTTGAGAGCAGTTCCCATCGGAAGGGTGTCATTCCAGTGCTTGACACTGGAATCCAGTTTTTGATCAAAAATGTTGCTATAGTGCACAATCAATTTTCCTGGATCCAAGTAGTCTGGGCTACTTGGATGACACCATAGGGGGCTACTTGGATGACAGGGGAGGGAGGCTGCTGGGATCCTGACAACCGTCATCCCGCTGCTTGTTAGCGGGATCTAGAGATACCGCGGCGGTATGACGTAGAGCTACGTGTTTAGGTTTAATGAATCCACTATATCTTTTACTTGAGAAAAAACATACTCTTTGCTTACACTGGTATCGATAATAAAGTCACTCATCTTCCTTTTCTCCTCAATAGATAACTGAACATCGGAGATTAGATTAAGCTTTTCTTTATCTATGTTGCGTTCGTTAAGTCTTTGAGCTTGCACAACGCTATCTGCATGAACAAAAACAATAAGGTCGCAATATAAATAAAATTTTGTTTCTAATAGAAGTGGCACATCTAAAACTAAAAGTTTTCTATCGATCTTTTTTTCCTTGGCAATAAAAAATTCTAATTCACGCAGCACAGCAGAGTGAACCAAAGATTGAAATTGTTTCCAATTTTCATCGTAGGCTAAGAAATATTTAGACAGTACTGTTCTATCTATTTCACCATTTACTACCACTCCAGGAAAATTTTTCTCTGCATAACTTATTATGCTTTTATCCACTTTATAAAGTTGGTGTACAACAGAATCAGCATCAAATACAACAGCACCAAACTCTTGAAAGCAATTAGCTACAAAGCTCTTTCCTACCCCAATTCCGCCTGTTAGACTTATAATCATATAACAAAATACATTCGACTTCTTTTGAAACTATAGCTAAGGTTTCTCTATATATATTAACTAGATTTTCTAGATCCCAGTGTCAAGCACATAACTATACGAACATTGCAATTTGTAGGTGGTGTCATCCCAGTCTGGGATCTAGCTTTTTGGTAATTTTATCGAAAATGTTTGCTCGTTTACAATCAATTTTCCTGGATCGAAGTAGTCTGGGCTACTTGGATGACACCCTACTTAACCGTCATACCGCCGCGGTATCTCTTAGCCACTAACACGTAGCGGGATGACGATTGTCGATAAATCTAAGTTACTTTAGCAACAGTTATTCTCCACTAAATTACTCTGAATTTTGGTTATATTATTTGCGGATTTCACTGCTGAAATCTCAAATTTTGAGCTTGTGTTCAAAAATGATTCAACTGACCTGCCAAAAAAATCATATCTCCATCCCTTGAATAATTTATCTGTCTGTCCAGATATTGACCCGGTTAACTCATCTTTTGAAGAAACTAATTTCCTTGATATGTTACTTTCTTTACATTTACTATCTAAAATAATTGAGAGTATATCAAGTACAGATTTGTCATAATTACTCGATAAGGTGTTGTTTTGCTGCATCCAATTTCTCTCATTTTCATTAAAAATATTCACAAACTCTAGTAAATCCGCATCTTTTATATTTTTTGTATTCCTCTTGAGATCATCTAAAATCTCATCAACATGCTCTACATTTTTTTCAATAAAATCAGCTATTACAGCATTATTGATTATTTTATTACGGTTCATATTATAGCGCTGTGCTAAGGTTTCTTGCCACTCACTAACTGCTTTAACAGTTAGTATCAATCTTGGATTTACTTCATAATTAAATTTAATCCTCTTCCATGCATCTTTTGGGCTATGTAAATACTTATTTATATCAACTATTGATTCCATCTCTTCTTGAAACCAACCCATCCTATTATTTTCTTCAAGTTTATTGCACAATATTTGGTATAGGTCATATAGGTGTACCACGTCGTTTACTGCATAATCTAACTGATCTTCGGACAACGGACGCCTTAACCAATCTGAATTTTTAGCTTTAATTTTATCCAGTGCTATTCCTTGATATTGCTCCACTACTTTTGAGTAACCAATAAAGTCATGATAATAATGACAAAACATAGCAGCAACTTGGGTATCAAAAATGGGAGTGGGAATACATTTAAACACAGTGAGTAAGGATTCTATATCCTGCCGGCAGCTATGAAACACTTTGGTTATCCCCTGATTTAGCATTATTTTCTTAATGAATGATAAATCAATTTCTGGCACTAATGCGTCTACAATAAAACTCTTCTCTCCGTAAGAAATTTGAATTAACGATAATTTTGGGTAGTAGATTAAATTATTTCTAATGAACTCCGTGTCAACTGCTATAAATTTCGGCTTTTTTGCTATTAACCCCTCACATATGTCCTCCAGCTCCGACGTTGTATTAATTAACATATGTTTTTTATTCAGTGGTTCTATTTTACTACTTATATTAAATTTTGCAATTAGAGTCACTACGAAATTAGTAATGGAGCTTGCTAGTTACTTATAATATTATAAAGTGTTTGTTATGTAGTGGTGAAGTGTTATGGTAGATTTTATAGACCTTTTTCAAGGAAGTAAAGATTTTACGATGTGCATGCACAACGGTTCAGGGGATGCAATATATAATCGATGTATATCTGCTGTAAGAATGGACCCGCCATGTATGCATGGTGAATCTATTCAAGGTTTGTTTGAAAGTTCGTTTGAACAAGGTGTTGTGACTGTTAGAGTGAACTTAGACTTAGAAACTTTAAATGTAGTGGTATATAAATCTCCTCCAACTTCTGATAAGCTTGACGCATTTTCACTAGCATATCAAATAGACAGATATCACATAGATGAGAATACTATAGTTTTTGATGAGAAAGTAAATACAATAAAATTTGATATATCAAATCCTTTAAAACATAAATTTATTACATTTGAGATTTTTAAAAGATAAATTATAATTCTGGTTCATTTATAAAAGGCTAGACTTAACGTGCCAGGCAGGAATTAACTGAAAGAAAAATTGAAGTAGCAAGAATTGATCTAGTTTGATATTACTAATATAGTAAATCTCTGGATATATAATAAGAACTAGATTCCAGCGTCACGCGCTGGAATGACAGGGCTATAGGTATCATCCAAGTAGCCTCTTTCTTGTCATCCCAGTGTCCTGACACTGGTTTCCATCCAAAAGGGTGTCATTCCAGTCTGGAATCCAGATTGGACACTGAATTGGTGAGTGTAAAATTCTACGTCATACCGCCGCGGCGCTAACAAGAGATCCCGCTAACAAGCAGCGGGATGACGGTTGTCAGGCTAGCTGTCATCCGAGTAGCCTCCTTTTTTTGTCATCCCAGTGCCCAGACACTGGGATGACACCCTACTAGCGGAAGTTACTCTCAAATGTTTGTTCATGTTAGCCACAAACATTAAGAAATTTACCAAATAAAAAAAAAGGCAAAAGAAGCCCTGGGGTTATTATCCGCTTTAAAATATTGGCGTTTTTTATGTTTTAAACGCTTGACAAGCAAGATTAAGCTGCTTTTAATTGCAACTAACTTACGCTGCAAATGTTTAAGAAATTTACTAAGCAGAAAAAAAGACAAAGAATCCCCGAGTTAGCTAGTCTTTTACTATCTCTGTCGAGTATTGGCATTTTTTGATGTCTTGTAACGCTTTATAAGCGCGTTCAGCTTATTTAGATAAAAATCTAGATGTAGATGAAGTTTTGTAAAGACATACAGTATCTATATACTGCAAAAAATTGAACATAAGACGCCGATACATTAAGTAATCCTTACCTTTTAATCTGCAGATTGGCGAAAGCAAATACAATAGCTTCACTATCATGATAAGGGCGCTGGCGAAGGGTGTCAAGTAAGTTTTTCGTTTCTATAGCTACTACCACGATTGTATAGGTAATTCTTCACTTATAATAATGATTCAAGCCTTCAGCTCCTCAAACACTTCACTTGCTCTATTTAAAACAGAATCAGGAAAACCAGCAAGTTTTGCTACATGTATTCCATATGACTCATCTGCAATGCCTTCAATTACTTCATGTAGAAAGATAACCTCTCCGTTCCACTCTCTTATTTTTACACAAAAACATTTCACGTTCTTCAAGTATTTGCTTACTTTAGTTAATTCATGATAATGAGTTGCAAAAATGGCGCGGCACTTATTTACATTGTGAATATGTTCAATCACTGCCTGAGCAATAGATAATCCATCATACACCCCTGTGCCCCTACCAATTTCATCAAGTATCACCAAGGAACGGTCCGTTGCCTGATTTACTATCGTTGCTGTTTCGATCATCTCTACCATGAAGGTAGAATAACCAGCTGTTATATTATCCGTTGCGCCAACCCTGCTGAATATCTTGTCAATCACTCCAATATGTGCACTTTCTGCTGGCACAAATGACCCCATGTGAGCTAAAATTGCAATGAGAGCGTTTTGCCTCAAGAAAGTGCTTTTTCCAGCCATATTAGGACCAGTAATTAGATGTATACCAGCTAAATTGATGCTATTTGCAATGAATTTATCGTTAACTTCAACCACTGGATGTCTTCCGCTACAGATATTGAACTCTTTGCTGTCATCAATAATGGGTTTTACGTAATTATTTTGCACTGCAAGCTCTGCAAATGCGGTTCTAATATCAAGTTTTGCCAAAGCATTTGCAGCAAGAGCAATTTTTTCAGATTCTTTAGCGACTTCACTACACAGTTCACTAAAAATTTTCATTTCTAAGCCGATTGCAGCATCACGTGCCGTAAGAATTTTATTTTCTAGTTCTTTCAATTCATTAGTAGTGTAGCGCATGCTATTTGCTAAGCTTTGTCTATGAATAAATATATCCGAAGTTATTTTGTGATTTGCCGACACTTCAACGTAATAACCGAGTATATTGTTGTGCAATATTTTGAGTGCGGCAATGCCAGTAAGATCGCGATAAGATTCACGGAGCTTAGTTACCAACTTGTTACTGTTGTTCAGTATATAAGATAACTCAGATAATTCTGAGTTGTATTTTGGGTAGATAAACCCTCCTTCTTTCACGGAACTGAGGTTATTATCGAGTATAGCACTATTTAACAGTTCAAATAGGTCTTTATGATTGCCAAGGCTTTTATGTATTGTGCTTAGTTCACTCTCGTCACTACTTATCACCTGAGTGGTAGACACTGACTCCTTTTCTCTAGATTCCAGTGCCAAGCACTGGAATGACATCTGAGAGTTAGCTACTGGTTCTTCACTTAAACAATAATTATGCAAGGTAGACAGAAACTCAGACAATTCTAAAGTCTTTCCTAGGCCTATTTTCAATAGGTTCATATCCTTTGGTGAACCACGCCCTAGTATTAAGCGCGATAAAGACCTCTCAATATCCGGAATGTTAGATAATATCTCTCGTATTTTTCTGCGTGGCTCATGATTATTTACAAAAAATTGAGCGGTGCTGAGCCTCAAATTGATTGCCTTGGAGCAAGCAAGTGGTGAAGCGAGCATTTGCTTGAGCAGGCGTCCACCAGAGGCTGTAACTGTGTGATCAATAACTGAAATTAGTGAACCTTTCTTTTCACCAAATTGAGTTGAAAATAACTCAAGATTTCTCCTTGCTGAAGCATCAATAAGCATGAAATTTTGTTGCTTATAGGTTTTTGGGAATTCAAGCCTTGGAATAGAGCCCCTTTGTGTTACTCTGACATATTCAAGCAGTGCACCACACGCCATGATTTCTACTTTGCTGAAATTTCCTATACTCCCAAGTTCCCTGATTTTATAAAACTCGCATAACGTTCTGTGAGATTTACTATACTCAAAAAAGCTCTGTGCGTGTTGCGTAATTGATATTTTATAATTTTTTAAAATCGATCTAATTTTTTCGTCCTCAGTGAATTTTTCAGAAATTAATAATTCTCTTGGTGATATACGCAACAAATCACTATCTAGAGCTTTCAAACTCGTTAAAGTGTGAAAAAATTTTCCCGTCGATAATTCAAGCCAACTAATAGCATATTCGTCATTTTGTTCAACTATGGACGCGAGATAATTATTGCTTTTATCCTCCAGTAGTGAATCTTCTATAATTGTACCTGGAGTTACAACTCGCACTACATCACGTTTTACTATGGATTTATAGCCCCTCTTTTTTGCTTCATCAGCAGTTTCTAATTGATCACAGATTGCTACTTTGAATCCTAAATCTATTAGCTTGTGCAGGTAAGATTCACTACTGTGTGCTGGCACTCCACACATTGGTATTTCTTGCCCACACGAATTACCTCTCTTAGTGAGCACTATATTCAGCAATTTCGCAGCTTTAATAGCATCATCGAAAAACAACTCATAAAAATCTCCTAGCCTATAAAATAGCAGATGATCCTTGTATTGAGCTTTCAGGTTCAAATACTGCTCCATCACAGGGGTGTTTTTTTCTTTTACGAAGCTCATAATATTTTTTAATATATTGTATTGATAAACGTTATTATAGATTATATTGCACATGTGAATAACATAAATTTTAAATAGGTGTATAGAGGGGAAAATTTAAAACAATTAAATTTCTTGGATCCAAGTAGTCAGGACACTTGGATGACATAAAGAGTAGGAGTATTTGATGACAAAAAAGCAAAAACACAGTTGTCATTCCAGCGCGTGACGCTGGAATCCAGAATATCCTAATTACAAGGTTTATTATTTAGTTTGAAAAATACTATAGCTTTTTCTATGTAAGTTGTGGCCCCTTTTTACCATTTGCGACAGTTGTATCATCAACAGATATTTCAGAGCTAACAGTGCTAATAGTTTTTTCTATCGCTTTAGCCTGTTCATAGTCTTGACTCAAAAAATACATGGCCAGTCCAATAGCTATACTAGCAACAAGAGAAGATGCTATCATTACACCTAGTATCATACCACCAGAAAGACTTACTGCAACACACACACCAGCTCCAAGTACAACACCAAGAAAACCACCAATTATTACGCCAGGCACCAAACTGCCTACCATAGCGCTTTCTTTTTTCGTATTAGCTTGTTTTTTCATACTTTTAATAAGCACTTCTTTTGTTTTTCCTTGAGCTAAATCTGAAGGAATTTTATTATCCGCGTTTTGTATCAAAGGATTTGCACTATATGTAACAAGAAGGGTGGTTATTTCTTCAGTTTTATTACCTATAACTGCATGATGTAGTAATGTATTTCCCTCTTCATCTTTAAAGTTTATATGAGTACGAAATTCTTCATCTAGATTTCTTATTGGGTTGTTTTTTGCATATATCCCAGATTGTATTGCTCTATCTAAGCATTGTATCACTTGTTCTAGTGATTGCTCGCCAGGATTTTGTATAAAATGAAGCAGAATTTCGTGTACTATCGCTTCCTTTGTAGTTTTTGGGCATCGTAAAGCGTAATTAAATGTCTGTGTAGTAATAACTTCTTCTTTTCTTTTTTTAAGAACAACCCTTAAATCTTCAATCGCCTTTTCACCATCTTTTATTCCAAGAATTATTGAATCCAAATTATTTATCATGCTATCCTCCTTGGTTTGATTGCATTACTCATTAATAAATAATATAATAAATCCTGCTAAAAGTCAAGCAATTAATTAATAAGTTAATATAATCCTCCAAAAGGAGCTCCTTACTTTTTGTTCAGCATGTCCATTGGATCAGACTCTTTAAGCTTGCTGTTTGCTGAATTTATTCATCACAATAGCTACAATGTGCTATCGAAGTTCTCTGTAATCTTAGTTGGTTCTTCTAGAATATTCAAAATATCAGTTGCACAATAAACCCGATCTCTCTTTCCTTGAGAAGTTTGTGAAACGATGCCTAAATCTTCAAGCTTTACGATTGCTCTTTGGGCTGTTGTAAATACGACACCTAAGTTTTCAACCACTTTCCTTATAGTAAAGTAAGGGTTTAAAGACTATTAACTAAATCATTGTCCCATTCAAATTTTGGTGGCAAGGGGCTTGGTATAAATGCCTGATAACCAGCGAATAATTTGCCTGATGGTGATCCTTTAATATACATTCATTCAACCGAGCACACTATTTTTATAGTATATATTATTTTCAAATAAAGTCAAAAATGAAAATAAGGCTTTATCTTATTTGCGTGCATGAAAATAAGAAACTCTCTTATTATTGATTTTGCTCAAAAACGAAAATAGAAGAAGCTACTGAACTTTATATATCCTGTTTTTCTGGAGAACTGCTATAAAACTTCTGAGTGAAGTCACTTAATTTTTACACATCTATTGTAGAGTAAGAAGAACCGAATTTGAAACAAAAATGCTAACTGATGCTTGGACTTTACTGACACTTACACTACTTGAAACTATACTTAGTGTAGACAATTTAATCTTTATTTCTCTAGCAATAGATAAGGTACCAAATGCGCTGAGAGAAAGAGTGCGCCTTATGGGCCTTGGATTAGCACTATTAATGCGTTTTGTAATACTATTTTTTACATCATCTATATTATCAATGCAAAAACCTATATTTCACACTGCATCAGCAAGGGATTTACTTATGATCGCAGGGGGATTATTCCTTATTGTTAAGAGCTCTATGGAGTTACGGGATGACATCTTTGTATGTAAGAAAAATAAAAAGAAAGCAAACGTTAAATCAAAATTTTTTTTAGTTGTGCTACAAATTATATTAATAGATTTAGTTTTTTCGGTTGATTCGATATTAACTGCTATAGCACTAACTTATAACATGGTAATAATTGCTACAGCATTTACATTTTCCATGCTAGCAATGCTGTTTTTATCAAGTTATACCGCCCAGTTAATCAAATCTAACCCAGGGTTAAAAATAATCGCCATTTTATTTGTTTTACTTGTCGGTGTGTACCTCATACTTCATGGATTTCATATAGAATTACCAAAAGGATATTTGTATTCTTCATTTATGTTTGCACTGCTTGTGGAAATTATAAGCAAAATAAAGAAAATTAACCGTCATACCGCGATTCATTCGCGGTATCTCTAGATCCAGCTAACAAGCAGCGGGATCTTTTTGATTTACTCCCACTCAATAGTTGCGGGTGGTTTAGAAGTGATATCATAAACAACTCTATTTACTCCGGGAACATTATTAACAATTATACTGCCGACATTGCGTAAAAAATCCCAAAATACTAGCAAGTGTTGATCCTTATCTTCAAATGGAAATGCATCGGCTGTCATACCATCAGATGATGTTACAGCCCTTAAAGCACAAACATATCCATACGTACGACCATCTCCCATAACGCCTACAGTTTTTATTGGTAATAATACAGCAAAAGCTTGCCATATCTTATCGTATAGATCGTAATTTTTCATCGTATTAATATATATTTCATCTACTTCTTGCAATATTCGCACCTTTTCTTCATCGACTTCACTTATAATCCTCACTGCAAGTCCAGGTCCAGGAAATGGATGTTGAAATATTATCTCATCTGAAAGCCCAATTTCTTTTCCAAGTAGCCTTACCTCATCTTTAAAGAGGTAGCGTAAAGGCTCCACTAGCTTCAGGTTCATCTTTTCTGGCAACCCACCAACATTATGGTGAGACTTAATTGTACTAGTGTTGTTTGAGGCATGCCCTGACTCAACTACATCAGAGTAGATGGTACCTTGCATCAAAAAATCCACATCACCTATTTTTTTTGCTTCTTCTTCAAACACTTCAATAAAAGTGTTACCGATAATTTTTCGCTTTTCTTCTGGATCAGTTATTCCCTTCAACCTACTCAAAAATAAATTTGATTTATCAACGTAATTTATCGGAATCTCTTTCAACATAGCGATGGTTTGGTTCTTGCGTAACAACCCAGTATCGATAAAAATACAGTTCAATTGTTTTCCTATAGCTTTATGTGTGAGAGCCGCTGCAACGCTTGAATCAACCCCACCACTTACTGCAGCGATTACTTTTTTCTCTCCTACTACATTTTTGATTTTTTCCTTTTGCTCCTCAATAAACGACTTCATTGTCCAGTCTCTTTTGCAATTTGCAATATCCAAGAAGTTAGAGAGCAATTTACTGCCATTTGTTGTGGGCTTAACCTCAGGATGGAACTGAGTACAGTAAATCTTCCGCTGTTCGTTGACAATCATTGCAATTGTTTGATTTATCACACCTGATGCGATAACAGTAAATCCCTGTGGTATAGTATCAACACTGTCCGCATGGTTCATTAATACATCCACTTCAGAATTAACATCCCAGGTATCCTTTACAATGGGGGATTCTTTTAGTATCTTGATTTTAGTTCTACCAAACTCCTGTTTGAAACTCTCTTTTACTTTTGCTCCAAAATAATGACAAATGAGTTGCTGTCCATAGCATATTCCAAGTATAGGAACGCTTGTTGCCTCATTAAGTTTTATAATTTCATGTACTATTCTACTTGTTTCAGAACAATCATCATTTACAGATTGTGGTCCTCCAGAGAGAATAAACCCATTGAATTTTGATATTGTTTCAAAACTGACGCTGCTTGGAAATATTTCACAATAAACGCCCATTCCTCTTACTTGTCTTGCGATAAGCTGTGTAAACTGTGAACCAAAATCAATAATGGCAATTGCTGACAATTTGCTCCTCCATATTATTTAAAATGATATCTGATAATAAAGAAAATAATGGAGTAAGTAAACCAAGACCTGTTTAAAAGCTTTAACGCGTGGTACAAGTTAGCTATATAGCTAATTTTCCTACACCATACCGCTACGACGCTAACACGTAGCGGGACGACGAGCTTATCGTCATACCGCGATTCATTCGCGGTATCCCTTAGCCGCTAACAAGTAGCGGGATTATCTTCATGCTGCCACGAACCGTCATACCACCGCGAACCGTCATACCGCGATTCATTCGCGGTATCTCGGCAATAGATCCCGCTAACAAGTAGCGGGATGACGATTGTCGTTTAGCCATAAATGTTTAAGAAATTTACCAAATGAAAAAAAAGGCAAAAGAAGCCCCATGGTGGTTGGCTATTTACTATGTACTAAAATATCGGCGTTTTTTTTATTCTAAAACGCTTGATTAAGAGCGATTTAGCTGCTTTTAACTTGCAACTAACCTACACCGCAAGTGTTTAAGAAATTTACTAAGCAGGAAAAAAGGCAAAGAAACCCCGTAGTAGCTAGCATTCAAATTCTCCCTTGTCAATTTGACGTTTTTTGCTGTCTTAAACGCTTTGTAAGCGCGTTTCGGCTTATATAGGTAAAAACCTAAAAATTTTTAAAGACATGCGATGCACGTAGTGCGAAAAATTAAACATGAGACGCCAAATACCCTAAGTTTTTTGTCATTAACCTGCACAGATTGCGAAGATAAATAAATAGCTTCAGTTTTATGATAAGGGAGCTGGCGGAGTTTGTCAAGAAAGTTTTTTCGTTTCTATTCCCAATAAAAGTGCGTTATATGGTTATGCAAGAAGTCTATTTACCCATTTGCTTAACTTTCTCTCTACTTTTTCTGAGTAAGGCCGCTATTGGCATGACAGACATTCATCGTAGTCAATATCTGTTTTTTGTTGCAATATTTCACTTTTTTTGAATATGTCATGCGAGACCTTATCGGCTCTCTGCATTGATTGTGATCTGCAGTAATATAAGCTCTTCAATCCTTTTTTCCAAGCAAGCATGTGTATTTTGTGCAAGTAACGTTTATGTACGTTGGCAGGTAAGAACAGATTTACTGATTGAGATTGACAAATATACGAAGTTCTATTACTTGCATGTTCTATAATCCATCTTTGGTCAAGCTCGTACGCTGTTTTAAATGTCAATTTTTCATGCTCACTAAGAAAATCTAAATGCTGAACGGAACCCTCGTTTGTTGAAATTGAAGACCATATTTTATCATTGTCTTGATTTTTTTCTGCTAATAGTTTTTGCAAGAATTTATTTCGCACTACAAATGAGCCTGTAAGTGTCTTTTGTATGAATACGTTTGCTGCGTATGGTTCTATTCCAGGGGAGGTATTACCTGCAATAATGGAGATCGAGGCAGTAGGAGCAATAGCGAGTTTGTGTGTAAACCTTTCCATTAGATCAACTTCTTTGGCATCAGGACATGCTCCCTTTTCTTCTGCTAATTTTTTAGAAACTATATCTGCTTGCTCGCGTAAATACTTAAATATTTTTTTATTCCATTGTTGTGCTGTTACTGATTCAAAAGGAACCATTTTGCTTTGTAAAAATGAGTGAAAGCCCATCACACCAAGACCAATACTGCGTTCTCTGGCTGCAGAATATTTTGCTCGCTGCATTTCATTCGGTGCTTTATTTATGAAATCTTCCAATACATTATCAAGAAAGCGCATTATATCTTCTATGAAGAGTTTATTGTCTTTCCATTCTTCGTAGTACTCAAGGTTTACGGATGATAGACAACACACAGCAGTGCGTGACTTATTCAGGTGATCATAACCTGTGGTTAAAGTTATTTCACTGCATAGATTTGACATCTTGATGTCTAAGTTGAGCTTTTTGTAAGATTCTGGCTTATTGTTATTTGTTGCATCAAGGAAAATAATGTAAGGTTCTCCAGTTTCAACTCTTGCTGTTAATATTTTGATCCATATATCCCGCGCTTTTACAGTTGAAATAACCTTATTGTTGTGAGGGCTTATTAAATTCCATTCTTGATCATTCTCAACAGCCTGCATAAATTTATCTGTTACTATTACAGCATGATGTATATTTAACGCTTTGCGATTTGGGTCACCGCCTGTTGGCTTGCGTAAATCTAGAAACTCTTCTATCTCCGGATGAGATACAGGAAGGTAGACTGCTGAACTTCCTCGCCTTAGGGATCCCTGACTAATTGCAAGCGTTAGAGCATTTTGCACTACAATAAATGGAACAATTCCTGATGTTTTGCCGCTACCCTTTACGCTTTCGCCTATTGAGCGTAAATTTCCCCAATAACTACCTATGCCTCCTCCACGTGCAGCAAGCCAAACATTTTCGTTCCATAGATCAACTATTCCCTGCAAGCTGTCTTCGGTTTCATTAAGAAAGCAAGAGATAGGTAACCCTCTCTTAGTGCCACCATTGCTGAGTATTGGTGTTGAAGGCATGAACCACAAGTTGCTCATGTAGTCATAAAGACGCTGCGCATGTTCTTTATTATCAGAATAGTAATTAGCAATACGTGCAAAGAGGTCTTGATAACTTTCATTTTCTATTAAATACCTGTCTGATAGAACTGCTTTTCCAAAGTCGGTTAATTTGCTGTCCTTTGCGTAATTAATGGTAATGTTATTCATAAAATTCCTTTTATTCTTTTATTATATATAGATACTTAAAAGTCATTTTGAGCGATTTTTAAGTTAGGTTTTTCGGATTTTCTTGTTGATGCTGTAATGCAAACAAGATACCGTCAACCTGACTGCCATATATTTTACAGTAACTCATATAACTTATTTGCATATTTATTTCTTTTGCAACATGTTGAACATAACTTTCTGAGTGACGAAAATAGTCTCCTTTATTTACAAAGTCAATACCTTCACCTTCCTTTCTTCTTATTAAACATACAATAACTCCTTTTTTGCTCGTAGATCTTTTTGCTAATTTCAATTCTTCTTGAAAGTCATGTAGATAATGTAGCACTTCAGCAAAGATAATTACATCATACTGCTGGTTTTTCTCTTGTTTAAGAAACTCTTTCATTTCCATATGTATTAATTCATTGTAAACAGGCTTACCTTTTATAAAGCATCCTCTTGCGATATTTAGCATTCTACTTGAAATGTCAATTCCTGTTATGTGGTTTCCAATACTATTTATTTTTAAGAAATGACCACATATTCCAGTCCCACAACCAAGGTCAAGTATATTGAGCTCAGAAGTGGAGTTGTTGAAGATTTTTGTAATTATCATGTGTACAAGTTCATGCCCTCTATATTGTTTGGCAATCAACCAATGCTCAACAAAATATTCACCTGTGTAATCAAAATATTGTCTTATGAGGTTTTTTGGCAATTCTGTAATAAGCGCTGAGTTTGTCATTTTTTTTATATAGTAAGACGCCTCCTCGTGGTCATTATCTAATTTTAGTGTCCTTGTTAAATAATTATAAGCTTTGTTAGTATTCCCTACCGCAAAATGACACCTTCCGATGTTATACCAGACTATAGGTAAATGGGGGTAAAATATGCTAATTAACCAAAATCGTAACTTTGCATCTGATATGCTACCTTTATAAAAGTGATATAAACCGATTTCAATGTTGGTGTTTAACAGGTTCTTAGATTTTTTAAGAAGCACTGTCATTTCTTTATGAAGAGTATTATATTTATTCACAATGAAGTGTTTTACTTTCTTAATATTTAATACGCCAATGAGCTTAGACATACAATTTAAAGCAACGTTTTTTATAAAAGAGAGATTACTTTTCATACGTTAGAAATACTCCGAATGTTTATTATCATTTTTAGGCAATTGATTTTAACACATTTTATCTTACAAAATATCTTTTTTATTAATTTTTACTGTATATATAAGTTTACCACATATTTCTCAGATTATACTGTTTAGGATTGCTAGTATATTGTTGTTGATAATATAAGTAAATGTTTTGTGCAAAAAGGCGTTGACATATTATTTATTAGGTTATAATATATAAAAGATTAATTTAGTTTTTAGATGTTTGACAAGTTTTATGGTAGAGATTAATTTAATCTCAATTCAATTTTAATAATATTTAACTCTGCATATTCTGCATATAGTCGGATAAATAAATTATTAAGAGCACTTGATGGATGCCTTGGCGTTAAGAGGCGATGAAGGACGTGGCAGGCTGCGATAAGCTGTGGGGAATTGTCAACAAATTTTGATCCGCAGATTTCCGAATGGGGAAACCCAACTAGTTTAGCTAGTTATTACGTACTAAGTATGTAAAGCAAACTTGGTGAACTGAAATATCTAAGTAGCCAAAGGAAAAGAAATCAACCGAGATTCTGTTAGTAGTGACGAGCGAAAGCGGAAAAGGCTAGTGATTTAAGAATAAGAATTAGAATACTCTGGAAATAGTAACCATAGAAGGTGATAGTCCTGTATAAGTAGAAAGTTTTTAAATCCTTGAGTAGAGCGGGGCACGTGAAATCCTGTTTGAATATGGGGGGACCATCCTCCAAGCCTAAATACTCCTTAACGACCGATAGTGAACAAGTACCGTGAGGGAAAGGTGAAAAGAACCCCGGGAGGGGAGTGAAATAGAATCTGAAATCAAGTGCTTACAAACAGTTGGAGCTCTATATCAATTTATTGATATTTAGAGTGACAGCGTACCTTTTGCATAATGGGTCAGCGAGTTAATCTATGAAGCAAGCTTAAGCCGTTAGGTGTAGGCGTAGCGAAAGCAAGTCTGAATAGGGCGTTTTAGTTTTATGGATTAGACCCGAAACCAAGTGATCTAGTCATGACCAGATTGAAGGTGTGGTAAAACACACTGGAGGATCGAACCAGTTAATGTTGCAACATTATTGGATGAGTTGTGATTAGGGGTGAAAGGCCAATCAAACTTGGAAATAGCTGGTTCTCCGCGAAATCTATTTAGGTAGAGCGTTGTATGTATGTTGTTGGGGGTAGAGCACTGGATAGACTAGGGGGGTTCACCGTCTTACCAAATCTAACTAAACTCCGAATACCAACAATTAATTATACAGCAGGCACACTACGGGTGCTAAGTCCGTGGTGAAGAGGGAAACAACCCAGATCACTATCTAAGGTCCCAAAATTACAGCTAAGTGGGGAAGGAAGTAGAAAAACCATTACAGCTAGGAGGTTGGCTTGGAAGCAGCCATCCTTTAAAGAAAGCGTAACAGCTCACTTGTCTAAATAAGTTTTTCTGCGCCGAAAATGTACCGGGGCTAAAGCTGTATACCGAAGATGTGAGTGCTTATTGATTTCGATCAATAGGCGCGGTAGCGGAGCGTTCCGTAAGTCTGTGAAGGTGGTTTGTGAAAACTGCTGGAGATATCGGAAGTGAGAATGCTGACATAAGTAGCGTAAAAGAGTGTGAAAAACACTCTCACCAAAAATCTAAGGGTTCCTATGTTAAGTTAATCTGCGTAGGGTTAGTCGGTTCCTAAGGCGAGTCCGTAAAGGAGTAGTCGATGGCAATTAGGTTAATATTCCTAAACCTCTTAAGTGTGACGGGTTTCGTATTTGTATAGATCTTATTGGATTGATCTATGCTTAAAAGAAGCTCCAGGAAATAGCACTTATATTTATGAGGCCGTACCGCAAACCGACACTGGTGGATGAGTAGAGTATACTAAGGTGTTGAAAGAATGATGTTGAAGGAACTCGGCAAATTATACCTGTAACTTCGGAAGAAGGGTAACCTGCTTTTAGGCAACTATGAGTAGGTGGCACAAAATAGGGAGTAGCGACTGTTTACTAAAAACACAGGACTCTGCAAACACGTAAGTGGAAGTATAGGGTCTGACGCCTGCCCGGTGCTGGAAGGTTAATAGGAAGGGTGCAAGCTCCGAATTGAAGCCCCAGTAAACGGCGGCCGTAACACTGACGGTCCTAAGGTAGCGAAATTCCTTGTCGGGTAAGTTCCGACCCGCACGAATGGCGTAACGATTTCTCCACTGTCTCCAACATCACTTCAGCGAAATTGAATTCCCCGTGCAGATGCGGGGTACCCGCGGTTAGACGAAGAGACCCCGTGCACCTTTACTATAGCTTTACATTGCTATTAAAAGTGTGATGTGCAGGATAGGTGGGAGACTTTGAAGTTATGGCGCTAGCTATAATGGAGTCAACCTTGAGATACCACCCTTTACACTTTTGATATCTAACTATGTTTCATTATCTGGAACTAGGACATTGTATGGTGGGTAGTTTGACTGGGGCGGTCGCCTCCTAAAAAGTAACGGAGGCGTGCGAAGGTAAGCTAGAGCTGGTCGGAAATCAGCTTGATAGTATAATGGCATAAGCTTGCCTGACTGCGAGGCTGACAAGCCAAGCAGAGACGAAAGTCGGTCATAGTGATCCGGTGATTCTGTATGGAAGGGTCATCGCTCAACGGATAAAAGGTACGCCGGGGATAACAGGCTGATGGTGTTCGAGCGTTCATAGCGACGACACCGTTTGGCACCTCGATGTCGACTCATCACATCCTGGGGCTGAAGAAGGTCCCAAGGGTTCGGCTGTTCGCCGATTAAAGTGATACGTGAGTTGGGTTTAGAACGTCGTGAGACAGTTCGGTTTCTATCTGCCGTGGGTGAAGGAAATTTGAGAAGGTCTGACTCTAGTACGAGAGGACCGAGATGGATATACCTCTGGTGTACCAGCTGTTATGCCAATAGCATCGCTGGGTGGCTATGTATAGATGGGATAATTGCTGAAAGCATATAAGCAAGAAACCCTCTTCAAAAAGATTTCCCAATTAAGGCCGTGGAAGACTACCACGTTGATAGGCTAGGTGTGGAAGCATGGTAACATGTGAAGCTAACTAGTACTAATAGCCTGATTGATTTATTTGCTTTCTATATGTGTGTATGCAGTGTTAAATATTAAGTTAAAATTGTTAAGTTAGAAATTTTTATTGACTTGGTGGCTATAGCAAAAATGAACCACCCGATCTCATCTCGAACTCGGAAGTGAAACTTTTTAGCGCTGATGGTACTTGAAAAGGGAGAGTAGGTCGCCGCCAAGTTTATAAAAATTTCTTTGTTAATTAGACAGTAGGTATACTTATATTTTAACTTTCTTGTTTTGTTACTATTCTTTAAGTTTTTACTTTAACTACGATATCTTTTTTTTCTTATATGTTCTTGGTCATTTTCTACATTATTTAGCATTGTTCCTACTTCCCCTAATTGATTCCCTTTTGAAGGAGAATTACTGATTTCTGGTAATATTACATTACCTCCCACTTTTTTAAATAATTCTTCTTGTTGGCGAAATGCTGACCTCCAATCTGTTCCTGTTCCTTTAGGAAGAAATAAGAATTGATACATCTGACCAAAGCCTGTGTTATTTACCTCTTTTATATGCTCTACCATTCACCACACCCATTAACTATTTTTAAAAATTTTACCTATATTATCATAAAAAATATAGTTGTAAATACCTTAATTGAGATTTTTTTTTATTTTATCTTTTTTAAGCAAATAGTTAGATCTTTTTGTAAGTTTTTATAACTTGCTTGCATAATGTTTCTATGAGTTAGTATTATGTAGTAGTGCCCTATATTACTTATATTTAAAATGCTAATTTTAGCAAGCATTCGTAGTTGCCTTTTTATTTTATTTCTTTTTGCTGCTTTTCCGGTTTTTTTACTGATAGCCAGACCTACTCTAATAGTATGAATGTACTTTTCAGGTTCTCTTTCTTTTATAGCGTACAGTGATATATAAAGCCCACGATAAAAAAGACTGTTGAGTGCTAACTTATTTTTGAAAGCAGAAGAAAAATCTTTTTTTTTATACTTACTATGCGCATAATTTGTTACACCCTAATGAACGGCGCCTATTAAGGATTTTTCTTCCAGCTCTTGTTGCCATACGTGAACGAAATCCGTGTCTGCGCTTTCTTATCAAATTTTTTGGTTGAAATGTTCTCTTCATTGTTTTTATATTAATATAATTATTTATTTTAAATTGTTTTACTTTATTGTCAAATAATGGTGAACTTGTATGACATTTTCGTAGAATAAAATTTGATGCATGGAAGAATGAATTCGGTGATAGTCATACCTGTCTTACTAATCCTTTTATTTTGTTTTAGTAGGTTTCAAGAAGTAAATAAGGTTAAATCTTATCTATATCTTAGTTGTGTATGGATGCTAACTTGGTTGTTAGTATTCTATAATAATTGTTTTGTAACTTTTATTTCTATAGCGTTACTTTTTTTCATGCTTGCTTTTATCTTTAAAAATAAAAGAAATAAGATAATAAAACTTTCGTTATTTGTGGCTTTGGCCATATCATTTTTTATCACTTTATTTATAATGCTGTCTATTTTTATTCAATCCATTAGTTTTTTTAATAAAGTAGCTATTTCAGAATTCTTGTTTTGCTTGAAATGGGGCCACAATGTAGTCACTATCAATGAAGAGAAGATAGGATGTTTTGGTATAGCGCCGCTTTTAGTTGGTACATTACTTATAACTATTATAGCAATGTTAGTTGTCGTTCCGCTTGGTTTATTTTCTGCAATATATATTAGTGAATATGCGAGTGAGAAAGTGCGTTATATTGTTAATACAACTTTGCAAGTTTTGTCTGCTATTCCTACGGTTGTATATGGATATTTCGCGGTTGTGTTTTTGTCTTTCTTTATAAAGCAGGTAGCAAATTTTTTTGGTTTAAGTATACACTCAGAAAGTGCCTTAGTTGCCGGTTTATCGATTGGGATAATGATTCTTCCTTTTATTATTTCTTTACTCGAAGATGCCATAAGATCTGTTCCAAAAAGCTTGCGTTATGGCTTCATGGCACTTGGTGCAACTCCAGCGGAAACTATATGGCATATAACAATACCTTATGCAATGCCTACAATTTTAAGTGCAATTTTATTGTCAATTTCAAGAGTGATAGGTGAAACAATGATTGTGCTAATGGCTGTGGGAATCAACGCAAATTTGACTTTTAACCCTCTTAATTCAGTTACTACCATTACCGTGCAGATCGCTACATTACTTACCGGAGATCAGGATTTCAATAGTGTACAAACTCTTGCTGCTTATGCGCTTAGTTTAGTATTGTTTATTATTACTTGGCTATTAAATGCATTTGCATTGTTTGTAATGAAGCGTAACTAGTAAGCGTTTTAATGTTGCAAAATTTCTATTAATAATATAAAATTTATTTTCTTTAGAAGTTCTTTTATGGAATTATAGTGTTAGGTGATAAAAATAAAGAGATGAATATAGGTAGAGCGATTAAGGTAACTCAAGCAGTTGTTGATATAAAATTTGAAGGTGAATTGCCTAAAATATTTAATGCTTTAAAAAGCAAACTAAAATATAAGGATAAGGAGCTGGTTTTAGAAGTTTCGCAGCATATAGGTGACAATATAGTTCGTTGTATTGCTATGGATAGCACAGATGGCATGTCAAGGGGGGATGAATTTGTTGATACAGGTGCACCAATATCGGTGCCAATTGGGCGTTCAACTTTAGGAAGGATTTTTAATGTTGTTGGAGAGCTTATAGATGAGTGTGGTCCACTGAAGGGAAAGTATAACTTAGAGCCTATACACAGAGCACCTCCAAGTTTTACTGAACAGAGAATACAGGAAGAAGTTTTAGTTACGGGAATAAAAGTTATAGATCTTCTTGCACCTTATCTTAAAGGAGGAAAAATTGGCTTATTTGGTGGAGCCGGTGTTGGTAAAACAGTCCTAATAATGGAATTAATTAATAATATAGCAAAAGCTCATAAAGGATTTTCTGT
Source organism: Wolbachia endosymbiont (group A) of Therophilus tumidulus (assembly GCF_964277345.1). NCBI lineage: Bacteria > Pseudomonadati > Pseudomonadota > Alphaproteobacteria > Rickettsiales > Anaplasmataceae > Wolbachia > Wolbachia endosymbiont (group A) of Therophilus tumidulus. Next base: position 429,384 of record NZ_OZ195515.1, read on the forward strand.
GTTTGCCGGGGTAGGGGAGAGAACGCGTGAAGGTAACGATCTTTATCACGAGATGATCACTTCAAATGTAATAAATATAAATGAGCATGAAAAATCTCAAGCTGTTTTGGTTTATGGTCAGATGAATGAGCCTCCTGGAGCAAGGGCTAGAGTTGCTTTAACAGCACTTACTATGGCAGAGTATTTTCGTGACCGTGAAAACCAAGATGTTCTATTTTTTGTGGATAATATCTTTAGATTTACACAAGCTGGTTCTGAAATTTCTGCTTTACTTGGAAGAATACCGTCAGCTGTTGGTTATCAGCCAACCCTTGCAACTGATATGGGTGCAATGCAAGAAAGAATAGCTTCAACAACTTCTGGCTCTATTACTTCTGTGCAAGCTATATATGTTCCTGCGGACGATTTGACTGATCCAGCCCCAGCAACTACATTCTCTCACCTTGATGCAACCACAGTGTTGTCAAGGCAAATAGCTGAAATGGGAATATACCCTGCTGTTGATCCACTTGATTCAACTTCTCAGTCTTTATCTGCTGAAATCATTGGTGAAGAACATTATAATGTAGCTTCTGAGGTGAAACGTATATTGCAAACTTATAAATCACTGCAAGATATTATCGCAATACTTGGTATGGATGAGCTATCTGATGAAGATAAAATTATTGTTGATAGGGCTCGTAAGATTCAGAAATTTCTTTCTCAACCTTTTCACGTTGCAGAAATATTTACTGGCATGCCTGGTAAATTTGTTTCACTTTCTGATACTGTTTCCAGTTTTAAAGGGATTGTTGAAGGCAAATATGATCACTTACCAGAGGCTGCTTTTTATATGGTGGGGAATATAGATGAAGCAATAAAAAAGGCTGAATTAATAAAAGCTGAAGCTAAATAAAAGTTAAAGATTATGAATACTTTTAAAGTGCAATTTTTCTCTCCTGATGATCAAATTTCATTCAGTGGAGTGGTTTCTCTTTCAGTAACTGGGCTCGAAGGGGAGCTTATGATTTTAGCTCACCATGCTCCTTACTTAATTTATTTATTGCCTGGTATGATTACTGTTAAAATGAGTAACCAAACAGAAAAGAAGGTTGTAATTGATAGTGGCGTATTAGAAGTTGCAAATAATAATTGTAGCATTATAACAAGTCAAATTCAGGTTTTTGATCGTGCAATTCATGATGAGAAATCGTTTAAAAATAAGAGAATTAGTATATATTTAAGTTATCTTGATGAGAAGTTTCTTTCTTAGTTATTTTAGGCAAAAAGTCAATTATCATTCAAGTGGCTATAAGATTTTTGCTCAGGGGGCTCTTTTTTGTCATCCCAGAAACCCCGGGGTGTCATCCCAGTGTCGGAGTACTTTAGGTGTATGATCCCAGAGTGTGATGGTATGGGACCATACACCTAATCAAATAAAAATTAAAGAAGGAGAGTTGGTTGTAACGGTTGGAGATAACGACTTTGTTTTACCTGGAATTTACGTTGGATAAACTACAAAAAATAACAGGTAAAAATCAACGTAAATTTAAGATAAATCGATTTTATTAGTATTATCAAATCAAAATCTGTTTTTAATTAATCAATAATACTTTTTTACATATTTTCATCCCCTTTCATGGATTTTTTAATTTTATAGATGATATCTAATATTATTAGAAGCATTGTAAAATATCTTATGAGAAAAGTTATAAAATATATTAGCATTATTGGTATTGCATGTTTAGTATTGTTATTTTTTATATCTAATGTGGAAACACGCGTAAAAACACAGGAAGAACAATTATTCCTAGCTGTAGAAGATGGTAATGCACAAGAAGTAAAACTATTACTCAAAAATGGTGCAGACCCAAATTGACCTTACCCAGAAAAAGTAGAGAGAAAGTTAAGACGTTTTTATCATGAGAATAAATTGTGCAGGAATGCAATAGTTAATAGTAGAATGTCTACGTTATTTGTTATAAAAGATTTCTATGTATTCAAATATGGCAGTTCTGGTTTGTTGAGCGAGAAGTATCAATAAGCAGCTCCCTTTTAAGTGAACTTTTCTGCAACAGAGTTATCGTAACAACAGCCCTTATGGCTCATGCTGGAAATGATGTTTTTTGTATTCAATAGAAATTGGTAATTTTGAGAGGTATACTGTGACCCTTGATCGCTATGTAACAGCAGATTTTTATCGGGTTTGCGTTTATCAACGGCCATCAATAAAGAATCTATAACTAATTATCATGTTACTCATTAACCACCATGCGTGAATATAGGTCAATTATTGCCGCCAACAACCTTCTTTAGTTTTTATGTAGGTAATCCCAAACTTTATTTGGCTGATCAGTAGTAAAATTTTGATCCAATGTGTTCGGAGCCACAACTCGGTTGCTTATTTGCTGTTTTTTATTTTTGAACCTTCGTCTAAACTTGGCTTTAATGCCATTTTCTTGCATAACACTTTGTACTGTTTTAATTTTTGCCTAAAGCTTTTAATTCAGCGTGAATTTTAGGGGCTCCATATCTGCATTTAGAAGCTTGATTATTTTTTGAATATCTGCTAGAAGCCCTTCTTTTGCTAATTCTTTACTGCTTTTTTCCTTAGCAACCAATACCACCAGTACAAAACCCTACATAGTTCCTGTGTTTTATAGCAATTTCTATATAAAAGAATACTTTACTCTTTTTCTTTGCCCAGGGCTTTTTTTAAGATGTCTCTTTCTCTTGTTAGTTCTTTTTTTAGATCAAATCTTTCTTTGTTATAAGGAGCCTTTGCCTGGAAATGCGTATGCTCCAGACATTTTTCCATCATATTTTCTTACTTAACATACTGCCATCTATACCTAGATCTTTTGCTATTTTTGTACTTGCTTGACCTGTTTCTTTAACCAGCTTAACAGCTTCTAATTTGAATTCTGCTGTATATTCTCTTCTATTTGTCATATTTTGAAAAAACGTTTTATTTTACTCCAAAAACGTCTTAACTTTCTCTCTACTTTTTCTGGGTAAGGTCAATTTACCGCCGCGGCGCTAACTAGTAGCGGGATGACGGGTTACCAAATTGTAGAAGTTGCTTTAGCTATAAATTCAAGTTTTATCAATGTCTTGTGTTGTTACCCAAATAATGGTTGTGCAAGCGCTTAATTTTTTGATCAAAAAGGAACAAGTTTAGTAAAAAATAATGATATTATTAGTGGAACATAAAACAGTCCCACTGCAGTACTGATTAGAAGCAACAGAGTAGCTTTATCTGGTTGATAATTCAAAATATTAGCAAGTATTATACTGGACCCAGAAACTGGAATAATAGCCAGCAACATCAGTGCTTTATATATGCTCTCATCGTATATACCTATAACATGCTTGTCTAAAAGGACAATTCCTAAAACAAACAGTGGCCAGAATACGTACTTTGCTGTAATAGTGATCAAAGCAAGCTTCCAATCTATTTTAAAGCTTGCAATATTCGCAATGCTCACTCCAAGTAGCACCATTCCTAATGTGACAAATGTACTTCTAATATTCATCATAACATCTGTTAAAAAAGTAGGTATTTGTATATCGTATATACTTAAAAAGAAGCCCAGAACCATCGCATAAAGCGAAGGAAGTTTGAACAACTTTAATATGCATTCTTTTGCGGTATAAATACCATTTGCAGCTATGTAAAATCCTAAGCTGTTTTCAAATAGCGCCATTCCTATATAACAAACAACATATACAGATACTGAATCTTCATCAAATAAAGCCATGGCAATCGGCAGGCCAAAATAACCCATACTTGTGCTGCCCGAGCTAAATGCTAATATGTTTCTTGTGTTATCCTTAAATAAAAAAGAAGAAAGATAATACACTGATAAGGACATAGTGCTACCTATAAACCATATCAAAATCGGCAGAGAAATTACTTTTAAGTTAACTTCTGTATGAGAGACTCCATATAAAATCACTATTGGATTAGCTATATAAAAAAGTATTTGAGATATAGTGTTTCTATCAATTTTAAGATATTTTCCTGCTAAGTAACCAATAAATATTGTAATATAAATAGGTAATATTTTGAGAAAAAGAGTAAGGAACATACTAGCCTATTGTAATATTTTTGATTGATAAAGTGACATTAGATCTTAAGGTGTTGTAAAAGTAAACAAAATTTATTTTCCAATTTATCCAGCTCATAGTTAATTAAATTAGTGCCAAAATTTGTTTTTACATAGGACTTAAGAATGACATTTGTATGATAAAATTATGTTAAGTTTCTGTAAAGCTTCTTGCATATTTTTGAATAATGACATATTTACTAAAAATTAAACTGCTTGTAGTAATTTAGACGGACTGTTGAAAAAGTAAGAGGAAATAAGTAAAGTTAGGACAGAGAGTAAGAGCTTTAACATAGTTGTCATATTTTTCTTTAATTAACCCTAGTGTCCAATTTATCCACCATTCCTTCACATGAGGTGTTTCTAACCATTTTAATAACAGTAAAAAATGTTTTCTTTCAACGCTTTAAATGTGATATTTTTATTCATTAATTAAAAATCTCAAATGTTACTACCATTTCTGTTAATCCTGTCTCTCATTGCCAAGTTCATTGAAATTGACATTTCCGTACCTAGTTTTCCTGATATGGTGCACTATTTTAACGTACCGGAAGGCATAATTCAATTAACTATTGCTTATAATTTCCTAGGCTTTTGCATAGGAGGGTTGTTTTTTGGTCCATTGTCTGAATGCTATGGCAGAAGGAGAATTATGATCATAGGTAACACTTTGTTATTAATCGGTGCTGTTGGTTGTGTTTTTGCACCGTCGATTTTTTGGCTTTTAATCTCTCGCTTTGTTCAGGGCATTGGTGTTAGCACATCTGTAGTTGTGTTTGCAATCGTTGCAGACAGCTACAAAGGCGACGAAGCGGTGAAATTTATTGGAATCATGAATTCTGTTCTTACAGTTGTCATGGCAATTGCGCCAGTGTTAGGCAGTTTCATCAATGAAATTGTAGGATGGCGTGGTAATTATGCAACTGTTGCAATACTTTGTTTGATCTCTTGGGTTTTGCTGCTTTTAGCGTTACCAGAAACAAAAAAGAACCGCGATATTTTCAGTTTGAAAAAAACGATGAAAGATTACAGAAAACTACTATCTAATCTGAGGTTTGTTACGTTGTCTTTGATGTCAAGCCTCTTTTCTGCTGCGTATATGTCATTCATTACTTGTGGACCTTTTCTGTATATGAAGACTTTTGGTTTATCTAGCACTATTTATGCACTACATCAAGGTGCAATAGTTGGGTGCTTCTCACTCATCAGTCTATTTGCTGGCAAAATCTTGCAGAAACTTGGAGCAATAAAGTGTGTAATTTCTGGTACGAGCGTGGGTGCTATTGGGTCTCTATTGCTTGTAATATTCAGTATAATTGTACCCCACTCTTTCTACTTAGTAACACTGTCTATGATTATTTTTTCTATCGGTTGTGCAATTTTCCAGCCAGTGATTTTTAATGCATCAATAAATGTTTTCCCTGAAATTAAAGGCACAGCTTCTTCTGCAGTCTCGTTCATTAGAGCTTTTATCATGGCTATTTTTATCGGCTTAACAAGCTACATTTACAATGGTCAAACAATTAGTGTAGCTGTTCTTGTTCTATCCGCGGTAGTACTAGAACTTATTTTTACTGTCTATCTATTGCGTTTAAAAGATCCTATGTAATTAATAAAGATATTCCATTGTAGGCTGCTAACTTTCCCCGGCCAATCTTTCTGCTTCATTACGTGAGATTAGTGCCTCAATAAATTCATCTAGTTCACCTTCTTTTATAATCTGCTCTAGCCGATGTGAAGTTAGATTAATTCTGTGGTCTGTTATTCTTGATTGTGGAAAATTATATGTTCTTATGCGCTCGGAACGATCCCCAGAGCCAATCTGACTTTTCCTCATTGTTGACCTTTCCATTTCTTTTTTTTGTCTTTCAATTTCGTATAGCCTTGCCCTCAATACTTTGAGCGCTTTAGCTTTATTTTTATGCTGCGATTTTTCATCTTGCTGTATCACAACTATCCCTGTTGGCAAGTGGGTGACCCTTACTGCGCTGTCAGTTGTATTCACTGATTGCCCTCCAGGACCACTGGATCTATAAACATCTATTCGTAAGTCTTTTTCTTCTATTTTAAAGTCAACTTCTTCTACTTCAGGTAATATCGCAACAGTAGCGGCAGAGGTATGCAACCTTCCTGAAGATTCAGTTTCTGGCACTCTCTGTACTCTGTGCACTCCTGATTCAAATTTCAACCTTGCAAAAACTTCTGTTCCATTAATGAGTGCAGAAGCTTCCTTATATCCACCTATACCTGTATTAGAAATGCTTATTGGCTCGAACTTCCAATTTCTTCTTTCTGCATATTTTTGATACATACGAAATAACATTGCTGCAAATAATGCTGCTTCTTCTCCGCCTGTACCTGCTCTAATTTCTAATATTGCATTTCTTGAGTCATCTTCATCTTTGGGCAATAATGCTAACTTTAATTTTGCTTTTATTTTTGGTAATAATACCTTGTGCTTTTCGAAAAATTCTTCTTTTGCTAACTCTTTTATATCACCTTCGCTGTTTTCATCTTTCATTATTTCTTCTAAGTCTGAAATTTCCTCTTTCAGCGTGTTATATTCATCAATTATCTTGATTATTGGCCTGAGCTCAGAGTATTCCTTTGAAAGGGTAATGAATTCTTTTTGACTTAAATTGGTAGGATTTTCCAAATTCCTCTCTATATCATTAAATTTTTTCTTTAAGTCTTGTAAATTATTTTCCATATCCATATAGCACAGATCTAGCTAAGTAATATATACTGAAATAAAAAATTTCTTATATCAAGCAATAACACTATAATATACCTACTACCTTCTAGTTGAATATAATGGCAAAACAGATAACATCAAACTGCAATTTCATATTTGGAGCTTCGGACATAAAATCATTACCAAATGAGTCGGCTCCAGAGATTGCGTTTGCTGGTAGATCAAATGTAGGAAAATCCAGTCTGATCAACTTACTGATAAACAGCAAAAAAGCTGCCAGAGTTTCCTCTAAACCTGGATGCACTAGACAAATAAATTTTTACTCTATGTACGATGATAAGTTCAGACTTGTTGATCTACCAGGGTATGGCTACTCTCATGCAGGCAAGGAGGAAATTATACAATATTTAAACTTAATTGAGTATTATCTAATTCAAAGAGAAAATCTAAGAAGAGTGTTTGTGTTGATAGATAGCAAGGTAGGATTAAAAGAAATAGACAAAGACTTCATTTATTGGTTAATATATAATAACATTAACTTTAACATTGTGCTAACAAAAATAGATAAAGTAAGTCAAAAAAGCTTAGGTGCTGTTATAGAAGATATTCAAAAATGGATTAATAATGAGAATGTGTCAATTCATCAAATGAGCATCCGTGTTAAGCATAAAATAACCAAGGTAAGAGATGAGTTTTTCAAGTTTACAAGATAAAAAAATGAAGAGTAGTGAATTTTTAAAGGGTGAGGTATCATTTGAACAAAAAGCAGAAATATTACTTGAAGTGCTATCTAACATACCTAGCTTTGTAGGCGAGACTTTTGTCATTAAATGCGGTGGTACAATAATCTTAGATGAAACACTATTTAATACTTTTGTGCATAATGTTGTCTTGTTGAAGCAGCTTGGTATAAATCCGGTAATAATTCATGACGGAGAATATGAAATTAACTCAGTGTTAAAAATGCTGGATATGAACAGTAAGTTTGTGAATGGTATCAGACTTACAGACAAAGACACTATGAAAATCATTGAAATGGCACTGTGTGGTTCAGTTAATAAAAAAATTGTTCAGTATATAAATTCTGCTGGTGGTTCAGCTATTGGATTATGTGGAAAAGATGGTAACTTAATTAAAGCCGAAAAAATAACCGCTACGCTTAGAGAAGATAGATCAAATAATATCGAAAAGATATTAGACATGGGGTTCATCGGTAGACCCACTGAAATCAATCCTGATATATTATTTTTTATTGAAGAATCAGATTTTATACCAGTTATTGCACCAATTGGTCATGGAAAAGATGGGGAAACATATCATATTGATGCCGATAGCACTGCAAGCGCAATCGCAATCGCAGTTTCTGCATCTAAAATGATAATCTTGAGTGACACAGATGAAGAAATAGATAAAATTGGTGGCAGGAAGATATCTGTTAAAAATTTAAATGCATCGATTGATTGTGGGAAAATTAAAGGGGAAAAATTTATTGAAAGGCTTATGGCATACGTTAAAATGGCGGAGGAATGTGCTGGAGTTGTTCACATAGTTGATGGTAGAATACCTAACATTATGCTTGATTTATTTACTGAGAGTAATTCAAGCATATCGATTGTGAGTGATTTATAGCTATACTGCTTGCAACTACACGAATACCAAGAGGGTGTCATTCAAGTAGCTGACACTGGAATGACAACAATCTACGTCATACCGCGATTCATTCGCGGTATCTCTAGATCCCGCTAACAAGTAGCGGGATGACGGTTGTCAGGGTGTCATCCCAGCGCCCTTATGATGTCATCCCAGTGCCCAGACACTGGGATCCAGAAGACTTAATTTCAACCAAGTGGCTGCATAATAAGGACTAGATTCCAGACTGGAATGACATCATAGAGGCACTGGGATGACAAAAAAAGGAGCACTAAACTTGTCAAGGAATTTTATGGCCTAGCGTCACGCGCTGGAATGACATCATTTACGATGTAACATTTATCACTTTTGCAGATACAATTTACATGCTATAATTGAGTCTTCATAGATGGTAAATTGGAGTGCAAAGAAGTAAAATTAAAGTAGAAATAAAAAGATTATCACACGGAGAAGACTTGTCTCTTCCATGTTATGCAACTACGCAGAGTGCTGGCATGGATCTTTATGCTGCATTGAATGATTCTGCTGTTTTAAATCCACTTGAAAGATTACTTGTTCCAACTGGAATTGTGATTGCAATACCAAACGGTTTTGAGGGGCAAATCCGCCCACGTTCTGGTCTTGCTGCAAAACATGGAATCACTGTCTTAAATTCTCCGGGCACTATAGACTCTGATTATCGAGGTGAAGTTAAAATTTGTCTAATTAATCTAAGTAATCAGCCATACGAAATAAAAAGAGGAGATAGAATCGCACAAATCCTTATTTCTCCTGTATCTCAGGTAATTTGGGATGACAGAGAAGAATTCTGCGCAGAAGAAACCGGTCGCAATGCAGGGGGCTTTGGCTCAAGCGGCAGGTAGCTTACGAAAAAGCTTGACTATGACAGTTCTTTTATACACAATTTAAGCATATTAATATTTTATTAAATGAAGTCGTTTATGCTAACTTTCAAAAATCATTGTGGCCAGCTCCACAAAGCAAACACTGTATTTGTTGCATTTACTGCTATATACGTTATAGGTGGATTAGCAATACTTTCAACACCGCTTTGGAGGCCTTCAACTTGCAAGCTAGCAGCTTTTGCAGCTACACCACTTGGAATGGGCGTTTTAGCATTTGTTGCTGCTGCGCTGACTTATTTAGCAATATATGCTATCAGCAAAAATAACGAAATATCTGAGTTGAAAGCTCTGAAGGTTATTAAGGATGGGTTGCTAGTAACAAAAGACGCATTTAGGGAAATTGCAAGGAATAACCAAGTTAAAGATGAAGAAGGTCAGGTAGAAAAGGATAAACATTATATAGACTTCAGCTTAGAAGGCAAGAACTACCGTATTATTGTTGATATTAATCAGTTTACCAATAAGCTAGGCAATACTTCACTCTTCGAGATAGATTCACTAGAAGTGAAAAACAAAGAAGGTAAGTTCGAGACAGTAGATAAAACAGAATGGAATAAAACATTAGGTTTAGAAAAAGAGGGCGCTAAAGAGGTTAACACTTATTTAGGCTCGCTTATTGTTGAACAAGTTGCTTCTCAACAACAGACAGTATAGCCAAGTGAAATAAAAGAGGTAGATTAAGTCTGCCTCTTTGTTTTTTTTGATTTTTAGTGTTACGCGCATAACTGCATGGATGTTGCGATTCTCAAGGCAACGTATCTGTTTAGATGCATGGCTAATGCTGAAACAAAAATTCCAGTGTTCCCTTTCTTGTCATCCCAGTGCTTGACACATAACTGTACAAACATTCATTTTTGAAGGTAAATTGCACAACAGATAATGTCATTCCAGTGCTCCCTTTCTTGTCATCCAAGTAGCTGACACTGGGATGGCTTTGTTGCATCACACTAGACTTCTTTCGAAACTAGGATAAAGCAGTAAAAATAGTAATTTTGAGGTAAGGAGAAATGAAGTATGAAATAGTGAAAGAGCTCGATAAAGGGGAGTTTCGTCGACTAACAGGAGTAAAGAGATCAACATTTAACAAAATGGTAGGGATTTTATGTGAAGAAAATAAAAAAAAGAAAGCCAAAGGAGGAAGGAAAAATAAGCTAAACGAGGAGAATATGCTGCTCATGGTATTAGAATACTTACGAGAATACCGTACATATTTTCACATAAGTCAAAGTTATGGAGTAAGTGAAAGTACGGCATATAAAACTGTAAAATGGGTAGAGGATACTCTAATACAACACCAAGATTTCGCATTGCCAGGACGAAAAGAACTCCTAAAAAGCGACGTGAAATATGAGATTTTGGTGATTGATGCAACGGAAACACCTGTAGAGAGACCAAAAAAAAGCAGAAAAGATTTTATTCAGGAAAGAAGAAAAAACATACGCTAAAAACACAAATAATTGCAGAAAAGAAGAGCAAGAAAATTATTTGTACGTCATTTTCAAACGGGAGAAAGCATGACTTTCGGCTTTTCAAGGAGTCAAAAGTGCATGTATCAGAAGGTATAAAAGTTTTAGCCGATGCTGGCTATAGAGGTTTTCAGAAAATTCACAAAAATGTCGAGTTGCCACACAGAAGGATGAAAAAGAGTCCCTTAATTAAGGAAAAAAAGGTAGAAAATCGGGAGCTAGCAAGCAAAAGAGTAGTAGTTGAGAATGTAATTGGTCTGTTAAAAAGATTCAAAATTATTGCAGACAGATACCGCAATCGGAGAAAACGTTTTGGCTTGAGATTCAATTTAATAGCAGGAATTCACAATTTTGAGCTGTCTATATGAGTTTCGAAAGAGGTCTACTTTATGAGATGGTGATTTATGGTAAATTCATGTAACTATCTCAAATTTAGCCATACCAATATCAGTGAATTTATTAAGCAAATAGCATTTAGTTCTTTTTCTCGATTTATCTCAGATTTATTCCTAAAACTAAATCCGAATATTTGCTTTAATCTTGAGAAAAACCCTTCAATATAAGATCTTTTCCCATAATTTACTTCTTTTTTCCATTCTTTCATGCCATCTTCACCGTATAATTTTATTAACCTAATAGCAGCATTCCTGTCAGACATATAATCTATTTCTGGATGTTCTGCCGCATTGTTTATTGGTGGAATTTTTGTCTTTATATCATATTCGTTACACAACTTATAAAACTTGTGCCTATCACATGCCCTATCTGCATATAGTACTTTTATGACATACTGAAAATCGACTTCTTTTAGCAAATCACAAGCTCCATAGTGATCAGCCGTTACTGTATTTTACAGCTATGGCTTTTTTGCTGTTTGTATTCAACATTACATGCAATTTTCTTGTCTGTTCATAGCTGCGATACTTTCTATCTTCGCTATTTTCTTTGCTATGACCAGGAGTGTTGTTGTATATACTAATTCCTGTACTGTCTATAGCAATTTCGATATCTTCCATATTATTTTTATCAATTCTGCAATCATTGATCTTAATATTGAGTTTCTTAAACCTTCTTGATGATTGTGAATAGCTGATAACTTGCAAATTTTTCCCAATTTGCTCAAGGTATCCTGCTATAAACCCAACTGTTTGCCTCAGGCCTATTCTAAATAAACAAGTTATTATGTGCACCAAAATTACAACTTTATCGCTATAAATATTGTTGCCACCTGGTATTTTTGGACCATTCTCGTACCACTTTTCTATGGCTTCGTTGATATAATGAAAAATATTTCCTCTTTTTTCTAGAAATTTGTTATATTCGCTATGGTTACTGACCCTCATTTTTTGTGGCATATTTTTTCTTTCAAGGTTAAATGGCTATTTTATAATGAATTTTGTCAGTAGCCACCAGATTTTTTCAGTTGCTATGCAACAAAGCCATTCCAGTGTCAAGCACTGGGATCTGGTAGACAATGTTCATACAGCAGCTACTCGGATGACACCTTGTGCTTGCTGGCTATAATTGCTAAGGATTTTTATTTAATTTAACTGCATCTTTTGCCTTATCCAATAACCCATTAATAAAACCAATTTCGCTTGGTTTATCAAGTAAATCAGATGCAATGTTAGTATATTCATTAATGACAACTGGAACTGGCGTATCACAATTAGCTAACTCACATATTGCAACACGCAAAATAGATAAGCTTATAAGATTTAACCGTGAAAGGGACCAACTTGGGTGTAAATAAGACTCTATTATTTTATCATATTCTTCACTGCTTTTTATAACCTTATATAACAAGTTTTCTAAGAACTGATGTTCAAATTCTTCACATTCAAATATATCTTTCAACTTATTTATGTAGTCCTTAAGCTCACAATTTTCCAGTTTAAAAGTGCTTTTGTTGTAACCTACGAAAATATTTGAATAAGCAATTTGTACAGCAAGAAATCTTGCCGTGCTTCTTTTTATGCGCCACTTTTTATCTACTGGTTTTTCCTCCATTATTTTAATTTATTGTGTAAATCTATCATACGCAAAACAGTTGAGGCTGCATGGCCACCAACGTTCTTTTTGTTTTTATCAGCTCTAACTAGTGCTTTATCTTTGCTGTCAGCGGTAATTACACCCATACCAAGGGGTATTGCATAATGCATAACAACCTCATTTAAGCCTTCAATTACTCCTTTACAAACATATTGATAATGATCGGTTTCACCGCGAATTACGCACCCAAGAGCTAAATAACCATCATAATTAGTATGCCCACTCTTGACTGCAAAAAGAATTGTAGCTGGTATCTCAAATGTACCAGGAACCTCAACTACATCGTAACTGGCATTACTGCCTTTTAATTTATCAATTGCACCTTCAAGCAAAAGGTTCGCTATTTCAGTATAATAAATCGAATTAACTATTAGTATTCTCGACATTTACTACCACTTTTTTTGTTAAAAACAACTTTATTAATGACTGTTGAATTAGAGTTATAATATTACTAAATATCCAATATATTACCAGGCCGGCAGGAAAAGAAGAAAAAATAAAGACAGAAATGTAAGGTAAAAACTTCATAACATTTACTTGAATATCATCTTTACTGGTTTGATCTTTCTCACTTAGCTTCTGCTGAATTATCATGGTGGCACCGAAAATTATAGGTAAAATGCCTATAGAAATAGGAAAGTTATAATTAAACAACCCAAATAATGTAAAGATGTTCGTTTGGTCAGGAGCTGAAAGATCCTTAATCCATAAAAAAAAAGGAGCATGCCTCATCTCTATAGTAACAAATAATACTTTATATAGAGCAAAAAATACCGGTATTTGTATTAGCATGGGAAAAATGCTCGACATTGGATTTACGTTGTTTCTCTTAAACAATGCAATTGTCTCTTTACGCTGCTTTAAGCTGTCATTTTTATACAACTCTTTTATACGAGTTAATTCAGGCTGCAGGCTTTTTACCTTAAACATCGAAATATATGATCTATTAAATAAGGAAAGCATCAAAAGTTTGATTACTAAAGTCAGCAATAATATTGCTAAGCCAAAATTTTTTAAAACGAAGTTAAAATATTCAAGCAGTAAAAACACTGGTTTAGTTATAAAGTAAAGAACACCAAAATCTACAGCTTTATCAAACAGGGGTATATTGAGAGTGTCCTTATAAGAATCCAGTAAATTCAACTTTTTTGCTCCAGCAAAAAAATAATTCACATTAGAAACGCTTGCACCAGGAAGTATGCTCTTGTAAGGTTTGACAAAATCTACTTGGAATTTATCAGTATTATTAACGTTTGTGTGTTTAATGCTTACATTTATTTTATCAGATTTTTCAGGTATGATGGCTGTGAGCCAGTATTTATCAGCAAAACCAAACCAATTTTTTTCACTCGTGCTTGCTTTTATTAAATGTTTTTTGGAAATATCCTTATATGTCCACTCCTCTAGTTTATTATCAAATGCACCCAGTACTCCTTCATGGGATATCCAATAAGATTCGTTGATATTGTCACGTTTACGGTTAATTTTACCATAAGGAACCAAAACTACATTATCCTTTGTATTATTTTCAACAACTTGCTCAACTTTAAACATGTAATTATCGTCGAGGTTAATTTTCATTCTAAATAAAATGCCATTCTCATTGTCCCAAGATAAATTGACCTCTTTTTGATTAAGTTTATCTGCTCGCCAGACTGCTTTAGAATCTGGAACTTTAATCTTGTTACTCGGATCGAGCCACCCAAATTCTGCAAAATATACATCTTTTGATTCTGCAGGTGACAGTAACACCACTTGTGGAGAAGAAGAACTCGGTTCTAAGTGGTAATTAGTTAAAATTAAGTCATCAAACCTTGCACCTTTCAGAGAAATTGATCCTTTAATCATGTTATTGGTTAAACTAACCCTCTGTTCTCGAGTAGAATTAATAATTTCAGAACGATTTTGGTATATTATAGGAGCAAGGTCGTTAAAAGATTCGATATGTTCAATATTTTCAATCAATGGCTGGTTTTGGTTTGTACTAAAAAAATTATCATAAATAATACGCCAAGACACCATGATTAACATGGAAAGGATAGCTGCCAAAATTAAACTTTTTGCTTCTGACATGAAATTAAATCAAACATATCTTCTTAAAGTGTATACTAAATATTGTACTAAAACAATGAAATTTACTTATTTTTAATAATAACTTTTAACGCTGATCTTTAAAATTTATTTTAATAGCTTCAAATTTTAACAATATGAACGCGGTGAAAAATCTAGTTATTTGGTTGCTAATAATAGCCACTACTGCAATGCTTATTGATTCACAAAGGGACAAACTAAGCGACAGATTTCTCAGTACTTTTTTACCATATAAAGGAAGAATTCAAAATAGCGGTCAGAATAGTGGAAGTATTGAATTTACGAAGTCATATGATGGACACTTTTATATTCAGGCTCAAGTCAATGATCGCAATATAACGTTTTTGCTTGATACTGGAGCAACCGATATTGTTCTATCACAAAAAGACGCATTACATGTTGGTATTAACTTACAAAATGTTCAGGATTTTAAAATATATGAAACTGCGAAAGGTCAAATAAAAGCTGGAGTGGTTCAAATACCTCAAGTTAAAATAGGAAATTTTTTGATTAATGATGTACAGGCAAGCGTTAACACTCATTCTATGTCTCATTCACTACTTGGAATGAGCTTTTTAAGGTATTTTCATTTCACTATAAGAGATAATAAGTTGATATTATACCGCGACTAAACACTTCTACAATCTACTTATCAAAGCTCTGTAGGTCAATATAGGAGCAGAAATAAATATTGCAGAACAAGTGCCAATCAAAATACCAAAAAAAATGATCAAGCTGAAGTCTCTCACTGCATCTGTGCAGATTAATACCAAAGGAAGAGCAGCAAGAAGGGTTGTACCAGAAGTTAATATAGTGCGAAATAATGTAGCGTTGATACTTGCATCTACTACCTCACTCATCCGCCCACTTTTACCACTCCTGCGATACTCTCGAATCCGATCATATATAATTACTGAGTTATTGATTGAATAACCAATGACAGTAAGGAGAGCTGCAACTGATGAAATATTAAACTCAATGCCAGTTAGGCTAATAAAACCAACAGTTAAAATCACGTCATGAATCAGTGCTGTTATTCCACTGAATCCACATTGCCAATTAAATCTAAACCAAACGTAAAAAAATATTCCAACAATCGCGATCAACATGGATAACATTCCTTCAAATATTTGTGTTGAGCTTATTTGTGGGCCAACATAGTCTATTTTACGATAGCTTATTGAGCTCCCCAGCTTTTCTTCTAGTATGCTTTTTATCTTTTTGATTTTATCTTCATCTCCTTCATCTTTAAAACGCATGACTAAATTATCACCCGCTTTTGAACTCTGCACTGTAAAACCATTTTCTTTTAATGCATCGAGAATAGAGTGATTCTCATCTGAAGATTTTATCTCTATCAAAATTCCGCCTGCAAAGTCTATGCCTAAGTTCACTCCACGCAGCACAACAGTGAATATTGAAAAGATGATAAGAATAATGCTAATTAATGCAGTCAAATCCCTATATTTACTAAACTTGATATCGAGGTTGTCTGGAATGAGTCTAAGTGCCATGCTATTTACTTAAACTTGAATTTTATATACTTTTCAAAAAATTCACTAGTTTATTCTGTGATTGTTTGATTATGTCAATTTTTCCATCAGTTAATTCTTGTCTGTCAATTAAGTTCTATCTAGCTTGCATACTACCATTTTGAAGTACATTACAAAAGCGAAATACTGCCAATTTGGCCCATCATTTTATCTCTGCAAGCTTATCCCCCCCTTGCTATGTTAGCAACGCAACCTAAGCTAGGTTCCTTCATAGCAGTGTTAGGTACACTGCCATATCTTTCAAAACTTTCATGCTCTATAGCTTCCTCAACACTTTTTCCTTCTAAAAGACAGTTTTCCCCTAAACTTTTTCCCCTATTTTTTAACTCATTAAGCCTTGCTCTGTTTTCCCCATCAATCTCCACTTTTATTTTATTGCTGCCTTTCTCACTAGGACTTAGATAAATACTTATCTCTCCTACCTCAGTAGTAAAAGACATTTCAATACCACCTTTTGAGACATCCATGTAATTTCTTTTTCCCCCTATTTCTTCTACATTTTCAACTCTTACTATACTTTCTCCAATTTTGAGTATGCCAACTCTTAAATTTAAGTCTTTGGCTTTTTCATTGTTTAGGATTTCTGCAACTTCAACAATACTATCTTGCGAGTACTCTATACAAAAATATCTATTATCCTTGTCTACTCCTAATACATTTTGAGTCTGCTTGCTTTTGTTTACAATACTTTCATATGCTAAACCTTTTAGCTTGCTTTCAATTTCCTTACATTTCTCAGAAAGACCATCATCAAATCCATTACAAGTAACTATCTGCTCAAACTCATTCCCATCGAAAAAATTATGGCGTTTTACTTTCCCACCTTCTAACAATAAATTACTAACAATGCTTTTGATAATGTCCTCTTCGGACACTTCATTTTTTTTGTTACAGTTTTGATCTTCACTTTCTTTATTACAGTTTTGATCTTCACTTTCTTTATTACAGTTTTGATCTTCACTTTCTTTGTTACAGTTTTGACCTTTACTTTCTTTGTTACAGTTTTTATCTTTACTTTGATAGGGAAAGTTATCAAATACAAAAGTGTTACTTCTGTTACTTATATGACTACCACTAGTAAGATCTTTTATTTCTTCAAATACTGTATTTGTTACAGTTTTGTTACAACAACTACATTTTAAATTTAACATTACTTCTTTTTCTAAGTATTTAGCTACTATGCACTTAATACTTTCTGGAGTATTTTTTATATCTTTTTGTTCATTTTGTTCTGTTATACCTCTCACCTCCCCACAGCATTTATCAATCAGATCCTGTTTACTTTGAGTTAACGACATTTTTAGTTTCATAAAAAGTGAGTCTTTTAGAAAAGGATTATCATCTTCTAGGTCCCGATCATTTTCTGAATCCAAATCATCTGTTAACTCCATTGAATCAAGATTACCTGAACTATAGTACGAACCCTTTTTTGAGTCCGAACTATCTTCTGAGTTCCCATCACTATCTGACCAATTGTCAACTTTCGGAAATTCTGAGCTTTTCTGTTCACCTTCAAAAGTCTGATTACTACCACCAGCGCCCTTTGTCAAATTTTCTTTATTTTCACAAGAACCACCTAAAGAATAGCCTTGACCCTCTTCTTGATCTGAAGCACTTAATTTACTATAAGTTGCTTGACTATAACCATTGAAGTTATAACCTAAACCATTACTACCATGCTGTAAAGGATCGCTTTCAAAAGTTTGTGGATTATCACTTTCACCTAACAAACCACCATTTGTTGGATTACATACATTTTCTGTATATTTTTGATTATTTTGTGCTTCTATTTTCCTCTTCTTGTACAACGGTTCAAACTGATCAATTTCAATCGATCGTACTCGTTTCCTTGAAGGAAAGTCCTCTGGAATCTGATCCTCATCGTCAGAATTGTGACCTGAATCACAAATTACATGATCATTGCAGGTAGAATTATGCTCTTGACTAATCAAGGAAAGCTGAATTAGATTGCTAAAAACAATATTATCTAGCTGTACTGAATCAGTACTTTCAAAAATTTGTGGATTATTACTCACGTCTGGCAAATCACCTGATAAACCAGTCTGATGATTATTTTCACCTACCCAACCATCAGTTGGTGTTGGAATGCATATTCCTGTATATCTTTGGCTATCAAGAGAATCATTAGTTAATTGTACTGCTGTATAAGTTGTCCGGTCATCCTCATCATCGGAACTAATACCTGAATCATGGCCATCACCTTCTTCAATCTTTTGAGTTTCTATATCGTGTTCATTTATTTCGCTCGACGAATCATAGTTGGAAGGGTTATACTGTTGATTAGGACGTTTAAAAATTTGACGCCAATCGCTGTAAGGCTCCTTAAAATCGAAAGGAGTGCGTATAACTTTTTCCTTGCCTGATACCCCACCATTCATATTGTATAACCATTACTCACTAATCCCTTAGTGAATATCGTAATATATAGGTCTGTCAATAAAAAAATATAACTTTCTTTGGTTCCAACCTTTGCAAATCAGTATCTATAGCTCGGTAATTTCTCATACGTTGCACTCTGGACCTAGGAGCGTTGTTAATAAAATCCACGACAGCTAGACAATCCTTGCTCGTCCACTAAAAGGAAAAGCAGCAAGGAGCGAACCAAAAGCGATAAGAAAGGATCCAAGCCAGATTATAGACATTCCAGGTTTATAGTGCACTTTGGCTGCGATTTTGCTCTTACTCTTATCAATCTCTCCAATTACAACATAAATATCAGAAAGCAAATTGTGGTAGATACTGCTTTCAACATTTTTCTGACCTTCCGCAAGGTAAAATCTATATTCAGGAGTTACTTCACCTAATATCTTATTATTCAGCAAATTCCTGATATCCATTGTACCCCTCACTGCATGGAAATTTTTTTCTTTTATTAGCTCAATATTGCGTAAAGTAACTTTAAATTTATTGACTGTTATGCTATCCCCTATTTTTAAGTAATTTTCTTTTTTCTCCTGCCAACCAACTGAATAAGCTATACCAAGCACTAGAATTGCCACTCCAGCATGAGCAAGCATCATTGCATAGTAGGACTTAGAAACTCTTCTTGCTAATAAAATTGATTCACCAAATGCTACCTTAAATAAACGAATTCTTTTACTGTATGCTTCTAAAACAAAGATTAATAATGCTATGGAGATAGTAATTGATAGCACAATTATTAGCTCCATGTGAAAGATAAACGGCAAAATAGCTGCAGCACTGCAGAATGAAAATCTATATTCACGGAATATTGGCAATAGACTATTTCCCTGCCAACTGCAGTATTGCCCGATCATGGTGAGCACTAGAATAGCTAGTGCAATAGAGTTAAATAAAGAATTGTAATATGGTGCTCCAACTGAAATTAATTCACCGGTTAAATACTCAAGCACTGTAGGGTATAAAGTGCCAACGAACACGATGAAAAAGGCAGTGATGAATAATAAATTGTTCATCAGTATCATCGTAAAGCGTGAAAAGAATCTTCTACCCTCTGTCACTTGAGTAGCAAGTTTCTTTCTGGATTCCAGTGTCAAGCATTGGAATGACATCGCAGGCGTGTGATTTTTTCTCGTAAATACTACAAATATTACTAAGCTACTGACTGTAATTACACCAAGTAGAGCTAATATATATAGTCCATATCTTGGGTCATCTGCAAACGTGTGCACTGAGGTAAGTATTCCTGAGCGGACTAGAAATGTTCCAGTCACACTCAATATAAAAGTTGTAAGCGTAAGTAAAATAGCAAAGTTCCTTAAAACATTGAAATTCCGTACCACGAGCAACAAATGTGTCAGCGCTACTGCAATTAGCCACGGCATCAAAGAAACGTTTTCCACTGGATCCCAAAACCAAAATCCACCCCACCCAAGTTCGCGATATGCCCACCAGCTACCCAAGCTGATGCCCAAAGTGAGCAGCGACCAAGAAATAAGTACCCAAGGCCTGACAATTTTAGCCCAAACATTTCCTTCAGTATTTAAAATTAATCCAGCTATAGAGAGCGAAAAAGGAACGCTAAATCCAAGGTACCCCAAATATAATATCGGTGGATGAATAGCAAGGCCTATATCCTGCAATATCGGATTAAAACCCAATCCATCTGTTTCAATGCCTGGCATTTTAGTGAAGGGGCTGGATTCAATTAAAGTGAACAGCAAAAAACAAAAGCAAATCAGCCCATGAGTGATAAGAGATATTTTTTTTAATTTACTACCATTAGTTCGTTCTGGTGTCATTCCAGTGCTTGACACTGGAATCCAGTTTTTATTACACTGCCATTTGATGTACTCATTTGCAATTAAATTGTCTGGATCCCAGTGTCTGGGCACTGGGATGACAGAAGAAGAGACTGGGATGACAGAGGGGGAAACTGGGATGACAGAAGGTATATAAATATCCATTAGTAATAAATACATGACAAGCACTAAGGTCCAAAGCAACATGGACCCTTCTTTGTTTCCCCAAACACCACAAATCTTGTAGATCAAAGGTTTTGTTGTGTGTGAGTGGTAGTATACGTTTTCAAGTGAAAAATCATTTGTAATGTGGCAGTAGATCAAAATAGCCATTGACGCTGATACACAAAAAAATATGGCAGTGGTAATAAACCGACAAGAACTAAGCGGTAAAAACAAATATGTCAAAGACAATAAGCAGGCTAGCAATAGCAATATATTCCCAAGTTCAGGCATAAAAAATTATAGTTTTTATATAAACAATATTACTGATGACAAGTTAGAAGTTAAAGTGTTAATTGATGCTAGCATAATGCTCCCGTAGTTAGCTGTGCTAGTATTAATTAAAAATTAAATATTAAATCTTTATACTTTTATAGATAGCGTTAATATTGAGGTAACATTGTGGGTACAACTAAGATTAGTAAATTTCCATTCAATATAAAAGGTAAAGTGGCAAAACAACATGCCGAACCAATAATCGAAAAAAATCTCTATACTATTTTAGGATTCAAAGATATAGAAGATTTTGAAAATAAGACAAGTAAACTTGTTAATAAAAAAGTTTGGCAATCATTTGTTGACTGCTTTGCAAAAGAAATAGATTATGCAGCAACCGAAGAAGTTGTAAAAAACATCGTTTGTAACATTGCAAAGAGTGATCAAGGTAATGCTTTTACCAAAACTGAACATCTCATATTAAATGAAAAGCAAGATAATAAAAAGAGAGAAAAAGCGATTAGAAAAGCTATTAGTATTTTGAGAAAAATCAATCCAGAAAAAGCCTTTAATGAACTTTCAGTAATAAAAAAACAAGCTGAAGATTTTTTACAAACCGATTTTTGTAAAGCACAGAGTAAATCACTTCAAGGATTTGCTCCCTCTGGTGGACAGCTCTTTGCGGAAACTCTGAAATATATAGAAACACTAGAAAGATTATCCGAAGTAAAAAAAGAAGGGCTAGTTAGAGATTTCTTGTTAAATCATGTTAGTTTATTGAATAAAAAGTATCCTAAATCACAAGGTAAAAGGGAAGATGCTATAACAATACTATCAAGTGATGAGTTGAAGAATTTTTACAATAAAGGTGTAAAAGAAGGAATGTTACAACCAATGGCATCTTACAAAGGATGCAGAAACCTGTATGACAAAATGAACCAGATAAAAAATGAATCCAAAAGTATAATTAAAAGAGAAGAACGGGAAGAAAATTTAAAGAAAATAGATAAGTCGATAATCAGCGCAATTAATGACATAAAAAAACATAGAGAAGCAATCCTTAACTGTAAAGACTTTCAAAATTCTTACATAAAAGAGAAAAAAGAACATCCATTTAGAGGCAACGCATGTCAAAAAATGATTGATATATATCAAGAGAGAATTGTTGGATATCAGGAGAAAATTCGTCAAAACTTAAACCAAATAAAAGCGATATTAAAAAGTGCGCCGCAAGAAATGGATGATGTGGAAGAATTCGAGGAAATAATTGATGATATACATGAAGCAAAGCAGTGTGATGAAATTTTTGATTCAGCTTTAATTTGTTTATCGAACATACAGAATGAGCTAGATATTCAGCTGGAAAATCCTTCAACAGAACTCAGAGCTTCACACATTAACGTTAAAACTGAGCTAACTAGGTTATAAGAACCAAATCTTTAGGATAATGAAAGCACTTTAATTCAAGACAGCTCTTAGTCTGTGTTTTAATTTGGTTGTGTTTTATTAAAAAAACTTTAGATTTATTTTATAATCGATACTCAAATATAATGACTCAAACTTGGGATTTGTTGCAAACAGGGCAAAAGGAAGGCTATAAAATTGCGTATACTAATGCTCGTATTATCGACCCGGAAACTAAACTTGATATAAAAGGTTCATTATTGACTGAAGGGGATAAAATTGTTGACTTTGGTGAATCATTATTTTCAACAAGTGGAGTTGATGAAACAATAGACTGTAAAGGGCTTGTTCTAATGCCAGGCCTTATTGACATTCACGTACATTTTCGTGAACCAGGCCAGGAACATAAAGAAACTATATATACAGGCAGCAAATCTGCAGCTGCGGGGGGAGTTACAACTGTAGTTTGTCAGCCAAACACTGTTCCAGCAATTGATAGCGTTATTTTGGCTAAATATTTGAAATATAGAGCACTTGAAACTTCACATGTAAACGTTGAATTTTACGCTAAAATCACCACTTCGGAAGAACACCTGACTGAAATGGCACTTTTAAAGGAAGCAGGTGCGGTTGGGTTCACCGATGATGGCATGCCAGTTATGAACCCAATGATTATGAGACAGGCGCTGCTTTATTCAAGTATGCTGAATGTTCCTATTGCTCAACATGCAGAAGATTTAAATTTATCTGCTGGTGGCGCAATCAACGAAGGTAAAATTTCTGAAGAATTGGGAGTAAAGGGGATCTTGAGTGCGTCAGAATCGGTTATGGTAAATCGTGATATACTGCTAATGAAGGATATGGAAAATGTGCACTACCATATTCTACATGTCTCTTCAAAAGATTCACTTGATGCTATTAAACGTGCAAAAGATTTGGGATTAAATGTTACGTGCGAAGTAACCCCTCATCACTTCACTTTGACTGAAGATATAGTAAAACAACATGGAGCAATTGCAAAAATGAATCCGCCGCTTCGCACTGAAGAAGATCGTTTAGCTATGGTTGAAGGTTTAAAGACAGGTGTGATTGATTGCATTGCAACTGATCACGCTCCGCATGATCGTAGTTCTAAAGATCTACCACTTGAAAATGCTGCATTTGGTATTGTTGGTCTTGAAACAATGCTGCCCCTTTCACTTGAACTCTATCACAGTGGGCAAATGGGTCTACTTGATGTGCTTGCAAAATTGACATATAAGCCTGCAGATATAATACACATACCACGTGGTCGTATACAAAAAAACCTTGCTGCAGACTTAATTTTAGTTGACCTCAATCATGAATGGGAAATTAAAACTGACAACTTTGCTAGTAAATCAAAGAATTCTCCTTTCGATGGTCGCAAAGTAAAAGGACACGTAGTACGTACTGTTGTGTCCGGCAAAACTATATACTCGCAGAAGAGTTAGTTATCATATCTTATCTATTCCAATTTGTTATCACCAGAATGGGCTAAGTGCACCTAAATTTAAATTAAGAAATCTTACACTGTCTCCGAATAAACACATCCTCTTATCTTTCCCTAATCTGTAAAGTTATTTTGTCTATCAATCTGATTCCAAAACAGCAAAATTATTGTATAATGTTACTTTGAAGTTTTATTTTCAATGCACAAGTTTGCAATACTTTTTTCTATACTGCTTGCAATAGTTGCTTACTACCTAAACAATGAAATCATATTTGAAATAGCAAAGCTATTTAGTGATATCTTTATCAGCTTGCTCAAATTAATAAGCTTACCTCTGGTTTTTTTATCCATAGTTTCCACAATTTCCGGGCTCAAAGACTCAATTGAAATCAAAGTCTTAGTTAAGAAAACACTATTTTATACTCTGCTTACAACTATTATAGCTGCGTTTGTTGCATTATCGTTTTATTTGTTAATAGATCCAGCAAGAAAAAATTTCATAAGTAATACAATAGGGAGTATTAACAGCAATAACCACAGTTATTTTTCATATTTAAAATCACTCATTCCTTCTAATTTTGTGCAAGTTTTTCTTGAAAATAATATGATTGGTAGCATATTAATCGCTTTTTTGATGGGTGGAGCTATTGTTTCACTTTCAAAAGAAAAGCAGGATATATTATATCAAGTATTCTCTGCACTTTTTGATACGCTACTTAAAATTGCTCAAGGGTTATTAAAATTTATTCCGCTTGCTGTTTGGTCTTTTATTACATGTTTTTTGCATGAATTAAAAGGCGGTAGTGAGTTCTACAATCTTTTATGGTATTTTGTTTGCATAATGTCTGCAAATTTTGTGCAGGCATTTCTGATTTTACCGCTATTTATGTGGTATAAAGGCATATCACCAATTCAAACGCTGAAAGGGGTTATGCCAGCACTCACACTTGCGTTTTTTTCTAAATCATCCAGTGCAACATTGCCAACAACTATAGAATGTGTGCAGAACAAGCTAAAGGTGCCAAAGAAATTATCGTCTTTTATTTTACCAATATGCACAACAATTAACATGAATGCATGTGCTGCATTTATACTAATCACTGTAATGTTTGTTGCAGAAATGAACGGATACGTATTTTCCTTAAGCGAAATGTTGATATGGATTTTTTTAGCTACAGGGGCTGCAATTGGTAACGCTGGAGTGCCGATGGGGTGCTATTTTATGGCAACCAGTTATCTCATGTCGATGAATGTTCCTCTGCATATTATGGGACTGATTTTGCCTATTTATACAATCATCGATATGTTTGAAACTGCAATAAATGTGTGGTCTGATGTTTGTATCACTCAGATAATTAATAAAGAATGTAATAGTGAAACTTAAAAAATGATATTAGACGAAAATAACCTAATAATAAAAGAATTTAAAGAAGCAGAAGCAATTTTGCATGGGCATTTTGTTTTATCATCCGGGCTGCATAGTGACACATACATACAGTGTGCGAAGATTTTTGAAAATCCAAGCAGAGCCATGAAAGTTTGCGCATTATTAGCAGATAAAATAAAAAAAGAATTAAATAGCTCCATAGATTTAATATTATCTCCTGCAATTGGTGGAATAATTGTGGGTTATGAGATTGGCAGGCAGCTTGGAATAAAGACAATGTTTTGCGAGCGCGTTAATGGTAAGTTTGAATTACGCCGTGGATTTAAGATCAAAAAGGGTGAGAAAATATTGCTCATTGAAGATGTAATAACCACAGGTAAATCTTCACTTGAAGCAGTGGAATGTGCAGAAGGGGAAGGAGGTAAAGTTGTTGCTGAAGCTTCTTTGATAAAGAGAAATAGTGAAACGAAACTGCCTTTTCCTGTCATATCTTTGATTGAACTGAACATCAAAAACTACAGCGAGGAAGAACTTCCAAGTGAATTAAAACAACTACCCATAACAAAACCTGGGAGTAGGGAATATTTAACAAAGTAATCCTATAATATCTTGGAAACACAGCATTTATACACAGCTTTAGTTATTTACTCCAAGTGTATTTTATGTATACTTATTACTAAATTAATTTTGAAATGATAGAAAATGAACGAATTTAAATCGATCCGAAATATAGCAATAATCGCACACGTTGACCACGGTAAAACTACTTTACTTGATAACATGTTAAAACAAAGTGGCACATTCCGCGAGAATCAAGAAGTTCAAGAACGAGTGATGGATAGTGGTGATCAAGAGCGTGAACGCGGAATTACAATACTTGCAAAATGTACATCAATAATGTGGGGCGATGAAAAGATCAATATTATTGACACGCCAGGGCACGCGGACTTTGGTGGGGAAGTGGAAAGGGTATTGTGCATGGCAGATGGTGTGTTGCTGCTGGTTGACGCTGCAGAAGGTCCCATGCCACAAACAAAATTTGTGCTCTCAAAAGCACTAAAAGCAAATTTGAAGCCAATTGTGATAATCAATAAGGTCGACCGACCAGATAGCAGAATTGATGAAGTATTAAATGAAATATATGAGTTATTTTTTAACCTTGATGCAACCAACGAGCAGCTAGATTTTCCAGTGTTGTATGCTTCAGGTAGAAATGGCTGGTGTGCTAAGGAGCTTTCTGATGAAAGAAAAGATTTAAGCCCATTATTTTCAACGGTTATAGATTATATAAAACCTTCTGTTTATAATCAAAATGCACCTTTTGCTATGTTGGTCACTCTACTTGAGTCTGATAAGTTTCTTGGCAGAATATTGACAGGAAAGGTTTATCAGGGCATTGCAAAAGTCAATTCAGATCTTAAGGTGCTTGACCTCGATGGCAAAGTAATTGAACGAGGAAGATTAACTAAGTTGCTCTCATTTTCTGGCTTGAAACGCATTCCAGTAGAACAAGCTGTGGCAGGAGACATAATTGCAATTGCAGGGCTTGAGGAAGCTTCAGTTTCAGACACTATAGCAGCACCAGAGGTTACAACTGCAGTAAGCTCAACTCCAGTTGATCCGCCGACAATGGCGATTACTCTGAGTGTTAATGATTCACCTTTTGCTGGGCAAGAAGGTACAAAGCTTACCTCAACTGCTATAAAGGATCGCTTATACGCGGAGGCAGAAACAAATGTTGCAATTACTGTGACTTTAGCACCAAGCGGTGAAGCATTTGAAGTAGGTGGGCGTGGTGAGTTACAGCTTGGAGTGTTAATTGAAAATATGAGGAGAGAAGGTTTTGAGCTTTCGGTATCACGCCCTCGCGTGTTATTTAAAGAAGAAGGCGGTAAAAAACTTGAACCTATAGAGGAAGTAGTAATTGATGTAGATGATGAATATAGTGGAATCATCATGGAAAAACTCAGCTTCCGTAAAGGTGAAGTAACTGACATGAGACCTTCTGGTAATGGCAGGACAAGATTAACGTTTTTAGTGCCATCAAGAGGATTAATCGGTTATCAAGGAGAGTTTTTAACTGATTCTCGTGGCACAGGCATAATTAACCGTTTATTTCACAGTTATGCTCCACATAGAGGTCCAATTTCTGGAAGGCGCAATGGAGTTTTAATTTCTACAGATAAGGGTGAGGCTGTGGCATATGCAATTTTCAATTTGCAAGACAGGGGAATTATGTTTATTAAGCCACAGGATAAGGTATATTGTGGCATGGTTGTCGGCCAGCATAGCCGTGACAATGATTTGGAGATAAATGTGTTAAAGGGTAAGCAATTAACAAACGTAAGAGCTTCAGGTAGTGATGAAGCTATAAAGCTCACTCCACCAAAGATAATGACACTGGAGGATATGATAGCGTATATAGATGATGATGAATTGGTGGAAGTAACTCCAAAATCTATACGTTTACGCAAGAAATTCCTTGATCCAAATGAACGTAAGCGTGCAGGAAGGGCAAAGAATAAGGAGTAATCAGAGGTTGAACATTTGCGAAAAATAGTGTATAATTATTCGTCTCCTAATTGTATTTAATTATGGCCTTTTCGAAATTTCTCGATCCAAAAAACAATTTCGCGTTCAAGAGAATATTTGGCACTGAGAAAAATAAAGATATTCTCATTCACTTTCTCAATGATATATTGGGCTTCGCTGGCAAAGATGAAATAGAAGAAATAGAATTTCTCAGCACTATCATGGATGCTGAGATTGCCTCTAAAAAACAAAGTATTGTTGATGTTTTCTGTACTGATTCTGCTGGAACCCAGCTAATTATTGAAATGGTGCGACCTGAAAGTCTTCGGTCATATTGTTTAAAAGGAGAGGAATTCCTTCAGAAAGAAACTAAAAGAGTTCTAAAACTTATTAAACCAGATGTTTTGCCATCTGAGTCTATGCATCAGTGCGAATCGGGTAACCGGTTGGTGCCAAGCGATGCGGACAATGAACCTCCTCTTGAAAAAGAAGATGCTCAATCGTGAAAGGAGCATAAACTACAAGCATCATGTGGTTGGAGAGCTAGGCTTAGTGGTATGGTGAACGTAAGTGAAGCTTCATAAGTATCGTAACGATTAAAGAGCTAAAGATGCTGATAAGCTCCGACCAAAAGGTAATGTGACATTTTTCATTTCTGGATGTACGCAAATCACCGGTATAGAGAAGTCACCTAACCCACTGTTGTATGACAGAAGGAACAGGGTAAGCCTGTATTTCCGCCTATATGGCAAGCAAACCGCAAGGAACGCTGATGAAAATGCAGGTAAAGGATAATGGAGAAAGCGAATGCCATTTTGTAACGAAATGTATAGAATTTGTAACATTAATTCGCGTGAAAACGAGCAGATTTCCATTTGGTCCCTCGTGACAAGAAACTTTGTTAACCACTTGAGGTAGAGAAGCAGATGACCTTACCCACAGAAATGATGAAGAAATTAGGAATATTTTTTACAAAAAGGACAATACTAACAAAAGAACTTTATTCTATTTAAAATATAAAGTTACAATAAATTTTCCTGTCATCTCCAAATAAATTACATTAACTTAGTATTGTATATTGTTAATAACTTAAATAATACAACCATTTTCAGCAACAAAAACCAAAGGTCTTGAGATACAAGATATTTGTATGGTTACTATGATAGTTCCTTTTTTAAGAAAGTTTTAAATTTCATACCTAACAATAAACAACTTTAGGTTTAAATTTATGAAATCAGTTGTTATATACATCAGCAAATACGAATTTAACTGGTGTTATGGACTTAAATAAATTTACCGAAAAAGCAAAAAGTCTAATTCAAAGTGCTCAAATGAAAGCGTTGGGAGCTGGGCATCAGATTTTTATGCCTGAGCATTTACTAAAAGTGATGCTTGAAGATGAATCAGGTTTAGTTCAGGATTTGATAAACGCTTGTGGTGGAAGTGTGCAAAGTATTTCTGATGCTGTGGATAGCGCAATAAAAAAGTTGCCAGTAATTGAAGGTCCAGGAAGTGGTGGCCTTCAACTTTCAAGAGAAATAGCAAAAGTTTTTGAAGATTCAATTGGTATTGCAAAGAGAAATAAAGATTCATTTGTTGCTGTCGAGCGTTTACTGCAGGGCCTCACTGCACAAAAAGATGATACTGTAGGCAAAATTCTGGCAGAGAATGGTGTGACTCCACAAAAACTGAACTCAGTTGTTGCAGAAATGAGAAAGGGCAGCAGTGCGGACTCGCCAAACAGTGAGGAAAAATTAAACGCGGCAAAGAAATATACAAAAGATGTTACAGAGCTTGCTATGCAAGGAAAGCTTGATCCTGTAATTGGTCGTGATGAAGAGATCAGAAGAACTATGCAGGTATCACTGAGGCGGACAAAAAATAATCCAGTGCTGATCGGTGAACCTGGTGTTGGAAAAACTGCAATAGTTGAGGGGCTTGCAAATAGAATTGTTGCAAACGATGTACCACTTGGTTTGCATGATGCAAAGGTCTTAGCTTTGGATCTTGGTGCATTAATCGCTGGAACAAAGTTTAGAGGAGAATTTGAAGAAAGGTTAAAAGCAGTTATTAATGAGCTTTCGAAAGCGGAGGGAAAAGTTATCTTGTTTATAGATGAGCTTCATACTTTAGTTGGAGCAGGAGCAACAAGTGGTGCAATGGATGCCTCGAATCTGCTGAAGCCTGCTCTTGCGCGTGGAGAAATTCGCTGTATAGGAGCCACAACTTTAGATGAATATCGTCAGCATATAGAAAAAGATCCTGCGCTTGCAAGGCGTTTCCAGCCTGTGTTTATTTCTCAACCAACTGAAACTGATACCATTTCAATACTCAGGGGTTTGAAGGAAAGATATGAGGTGCATCATGGTATAAGAATTACAGACGGTGCAATAATTGCTGCTGCAACGTTGTCCAATAGATATATAACAGATAGGTTTTTACCTGATAAAGCAATTGATTTGATTGATGAAGCAGCAAGTAGGGTGAGAATTGAAATGGATAGCAAGCCTGAAGTTATTGATGAACTTGAGAGAAAGGTTATACAGCTAAAGATTGAAGCAGAGGCTTTAAAAAAAGAAAGTGATGAAAATTCTAAACAGCGTTTAAAAAAGATAAATGAAGAGATCGAAAATCTAAACAGTAAATTTGCTGACTTGAACAGCAAATGGCAGATGGAAAAGAATAAAATAGCTAGAATACAAGAAACAGCCGAAAAATTAGATAACGCTAGAAAAGAGTTGGAATTAGTTCAGCGTAGTGGGAATTTGGGAAGAGCAGGAGAGCTGATGTATGGTGTGATTCCTCAGCTTGAGAATGAATTAAAAAATCAGGAAAAGGTTACTGATAGTTTCTTAAAGAAAGAAGTGACTGGAGATGATATTGCAAACATTGTTTCAAAGTGGACAGGAATTCCAGTTGATAACATGATGCACAGCGAAAAGGAAAAACTTCTCAACATGGAGAATGAAATAGGAAGAAGAGTAATAGGGCAGAAAGATGCAATAGAAGCGATAAGTAATGCAGTTAGGCGCTCTCGCTCTGGTGTGCAAGATACTAATCGACCTTTTGGTTCATTCTTATTCTTGGGTCCAACCGGAGTTGGAAAAACAGAATTGGCAAAAGCCCTTGCTGAATTTCTGTTTGACGATCAATCAGCGCTTTTGCGTTTTGATATGTCAGAATATATGGAAAAACATTCTGTTTCAAAGTTAATTGGCGCGCCTCCAGGGTATGTTGGCTATGAACAAGGTGGCAGATTAACTGAAGCAGTGAGGAGAAGACCATATCAGGTAATCTTATTTGATGAGATAGAAAAGGCAAATCCTGATATATTTAACCTATTGCTACAGATCTTGGATGAGGGTAGACTCACTGATAGTCATGGCAAATTAATTGATTTTCGCAATACCATACTGATTTTAACTTCTAACCTTGGTGCTGAGATAATGCTTAAAGGAGCAAAAGAAAATAGCCCTCTTGAAAAGCCCTCTGTCATCCAAGTAGCTGACACTGGGATCCAGGAAAAAAAGTGGATTCCAGCGTCACGCGCTGGAATGACATCGGAAGGAGGAGTTGCTAACTCTGTAAAAAGCGAAGTGATGCAAATAGTTAAATCAACATTTCGTCCAGAATTTTTAAACAGACTGGATGAAATTATTATATTTCACAGTTTAACCAGAAATGACATCTATAAAATTATAGATGTTCAATTTTCTTATTTACAAAAAACACTTGCTAAGCGTAAACTGAGTATAAGTTTGTCGCAGGAAGCTAAAGAACTAATAGCACAAACTGGCTATGACCCTGAATATGGAGCAAGGCCCCTAAAAAGGGTGATACAAGAGTGTATTCAAAATAATTTAGCTAAATTAGTTTTATCAGGGGAAGTAGTAGAAAATGATGAACTAATAGTGTACGCTCTTGATAATGAAATCTTAGTTAAAAAGGTTTAAGTTCACTGTGTATTTTTGTTAAAAAAAATGTGTATAGATCATAATGTTGACACTGAGTCTTTATTTAAGTTAGCTGATCAAGAAAATCAGCAAGATAAAGAAAAAATTAAAAAATTTATTAAGTATTTTTATAGTTTTGTTTATAAAAGCGATCTAAAAGCTAACGATAAGTTTTTGCTATATATTGTAAACGATGCTTACAATTTTGTTTCTCAAAAAGAGAAAGATGAAAGTAAGTTAGTAGTAAGCAATATAGATGATATACCAGGAATAGAAGGCGATTTTACCACGATTAAGATAACAAACGATGATATGCCATTTTTGGTTGACTCCGTTATTGCAACTATTAAGTCGCACAATTTAACAATATGCTATTACAGCAACAGCATAATTAACATTAAAAGAAAAGATGGCCTAATAGATGAGATTTACCCTTTGGAAGAAAGCAATGGAATCAAAGAGTCAGTCATATATGTAATTATCAAAGGTATAAGTGAAAGTTTTGTTGATACATTAAAAGAATCTCTACAAAAAACGCTGAAAGCAGTTAATTGTGTTGTGAAAGATTGGCACTTAATGCTCAAGAAACTTGATGAGGCAAGTCTTTCTGTCATCCCAGCTGGGATCCAGGAAAAGGACACGTGGATTCCAGTGTCACGCACTGGAATGACACCAGACCGAAATCAAGAGCAAAAAGATTTTCTAGTTTGGTTAAAGAATAATAATTTTGTATTTCTAGGTTATCAAGAATATATTGCTGGTAAAGATGAAAAACTCGTCTGTGATGGCAAAAAGGACCTTGGCCTGATGAGAGTAGGTCAAAGTACGTTGATTCCTTCTGCAAACCTTGATTCCCTATACATATTGAGATCAGATCTAATCTCAATAGTCCATCGGCGTACATACATGAATTGTATAGGAGTAAAAGAATTTGATGACCAGGGTAATGTAGTAAAGGAACGGCGTTTTTTCGGGCTATTTACTTCTGTAGCGGAGGTCCAAGATATTCTAACTATTCCAATAATAAAAGATAAAGTTAAAGTTATAGAAAAAAATGCAGGATTTGTAACCGGGGGCCACAACAATAAAGCTTTGATTTCTATTTTGCAAGTGTTCTCTTGTGATGAATTATTCCAATCAAATGAAGACGAATTATTTAAAATTTGCATTTCGATCATGTCTCTTGCGATTAGGCCAAGGGTCAGATTATTTTTAAGAAGAGTCGGGGATTTTATTAGTTGCATAGTGCTGATACCGATGCGTTATGCTAGCGCTAGGCTAATGTTCAAGATACGTGACATATTGAAGGATGAGACAAGTGCAGGAAGTTCAGATATTTATAACAATCACATTATCAATGAATATGATTTGATGAAATTGCATGTAGTGCTAAAGACCAAAAATGCTAGCGTTCTTGATGATGAAGTTTTGCGTATCGAAAACAAATTAAGAAACATTACAGAAAAGTGGGAAGATCGTTTTATAGACAATTTATACAATACTTTTAGCACTGTTGAGGATATATTCATCCGTTATTGCAAGGCATTTCCAATAAGCTATCAAGAGAGTTTCGAACCTCATGACGCATATTACGATATGAAAAAATTGGAGATAGTGAGGAAGAAAGGAGTTAGCGAGGTCGATTTAAGACTTACTCGTGATAATCTTAATTATCAATTAAAGGTTTATACTCCAAACAATGGAGGCCTTGAATTATCGAAGATATTAAGGATCACTAAGAATTTGGGAGCTAAAATTCTATCTCATAATGGCTATTACATAGAAATTAACGGTGGAATATGGATACACCATTTTGTGTTGTCAAGAGTCGATGAATTAATAGACAACATTACTCTAAAAGAGCAATTTGAAATAACACTTGCGAAAGTGTTTAGCAAGGAAATTAAAAATGACTATTTCAATAGTTTGATCATTATTGCTGGGCTCAAGTGGAAAGAAGTGCTTCTGGTTAGAGCGTTAAGTGCTTACCTAAAGCAGACGTCATTTAACTACAATCCAGAATATATCCAAAAGGTAGTCTCAGAGCATCCAAAAATAGTAAAGTATTTGATACAACTATTTCATGCAAGATTTGATCCTAACATAGACATTGATAGAGCAGAAACTACGGACATTGTCAGAGAAAAAATTGAGGAACTTCTAAAAGAGATCAGCAATGTTTCACATGATTACGTTTTGCGCTCGATATTTAACTTGATAATGGCTATTTTAAGGACCAGTTATTATCAAGACGATAAACCATATTTATCTACAAAATTTGACTCAAGTAAAATAAATGGTTTACCTGATCCTCGTCCGTATCGTGAATTGTATATTTATTCAAACCTTTTTGAGGGAATACATCTAAGAGGAGGGAAATTAGCCCGTGGTGGCTTAAGGTGGTCGGATAGGACGGAAGATTTTCGCACTGAAGTTTTGGGGCTCATGAAAGCTCAGATGACAAAAAATGCGGTTATTGTCCCTGTTGGTGCAAAGGGTGGGTTTGTAATAAAGCAAGCTTATAAAGATAAGAATATTTTAAGAGAGAAAAGTGTTGAGTGCTATAAGAGTTTTATCAGAGGAATGCTTGATATTACTGATAACGTGGTTGATGGTAAAATAATTCCACCAGAGAATGTGATTAGGTATGATGAAGATGATCCATATCTCGTGGTTGCTGCTGATAAAGGAACTGCTTCATTTTCTGATTATGCCAACCAGATAGCCTCTGAATATAACTTTTGGCTTGGCGATGCATTTGCATCTGGTGGATCAGTAGGTTACGACCATAAGAAAATGGGTATTACAGCAAGAGGTGCATGGATTGCAGCACAGAGGCATTTTTGGAAAATGAATAAGGATATTTACCAGGATGCAACTGTTATTGGAATTGGGGATATGGCTGGCGACTTATTTGGAAATGGTATGCTGCTTTCAAAAAATATACATTTAATCGGCGCATTTAACCATATGCATATTTTTGTTGACCCAAACCCTGATGCAGAAAAGAGTTTCACAGAGCGTAAACGCCTCTTTGAGTTACCATTTTCAACTTGGATGGATTATAACAAAGATTTGATTTCTAAGGGTGGAGGAGTATTTGAGCGTAGCAGCAAGCAAGTAAACATTTCTCAAGAAATAAAAGAATGCTTTGATATAACAGAAGATATGCTACCTCCAAGTGATTTGATTAGATATCTGTTGAAAGCAAAAGTGGACTTCATATGGAATGGAGGAATTGGCACGTTTGTTAAGGCAAAGAGTGAAAGTCATAGCATGGTCGGTGACAAAGCAAACGATGAATTAAGAGTAAACGGTAAGGATATTAGAGCTTCTATGTTTATAGAGGGTGGAAATCTTGGTTGTACACAGCTTGGGAGAATAGAATATGCTGAAAGAGGTGGATATATCAATGCAGATTTTGTTGATAATTCAGCCGGAGTGATATGTTCGGACCTTGAAGTTAACATTAAGATTGCATTTGTTTCAGCTATGAAAGCAGGGGGTATTTCTTTAGAAAAAAGGAATGAAATACTGGCAAGTATGGTGGATGAAGTTGCATCCAAGGTGCTTGAGAACCACAACAGAATTGAAACAAAAGCATTACTTCTTGAGTGTTTGCAAGCTAAAGAGAGATTGGAGCAGGACCACAGGTTACTGCTCAGTTTAGAAAAATCTGGGCTGTTAAACCGAAGCGTAGAATTTCTTCCAGCTGACGAAGAGGTAGCAAGGATGTTAACCGGTGCAGAAGGTTTCAGTTCTCCTCAGCTTTCTATTCTAATATCTTATGCTAGAACAGCAATAAAAAATAAAATTATACATTCCGATCTGCCTGAAAAAGATCTTATATCTAATGACTACTTGCTAGGTTATTTTCCTAAAAAGATGTTAACAGAGTTTAAGGATTTCATATTAAAACACCAACTTCGTAGAGAAATTATCTCCACTTGCATTGCAAATGATGTTGTAAATAGGATGGGCTGTATATTTATTAATAATTTAGTTGAGAATACTGGAATTAAGGTACACGAAGCAGTTAACATATATATCGTTGTTAACCACCTATATGATTTAAATAACCTGTGGCAGAAAATTGATGAATTGGATGGAAAAATTGATATTAACTCATACTTGCAAATAGTGAGAAATGTGCAGAAATTTATTGGCAGAGTATCGTTTTGGTTAGTAAAAAATCTTAGCTTTGTAGAATTGGATGATGTTACAAAATTTAAAGATGCAATTGAAACTTTAGGCCATGATGTTTTAGATGAACACCTGTTAAAGGTCTGTAATCATGGATACACTTCTTTAGTGGAACTTAATATAGATAAAGATCTAGCAAAAAAAATTGCTGACCTGTGCGTTCTTACTTATGCACTGGATATTATATCTGTTGCTGAACAGACATCTTTGTCCATTCTTGATGCTGGTAAAATATACTTTGAGTTAAAGTCGCTGTTAAGATTCGATCTGATTAGGACAATTGCCATCAAGATGAAAAGCCGCTCTTCTTATTGGGATCGCAGCTTAGTTAATGATTTATTGGACGATTTAAGCAATTACCATCACAAGCTAGCTGTTAAAGTCATAAAAGCTACTGATAACCCTGAAGATAAGGTTCAAACCTGGGCTTGTAATGATAAGGACTACATAGAACGTTATAATAGTTTTTTAGATGAGATGGTTGCTTCTAAACTTGATTTAAGCAAATTAATATTTATAATCAGAAGGATTAAAGTACTTGCTTCATAGGAAAATGTTCAATATAGGTCTTTCAGAAATTTTAGTTGTAGCTTTAGTGAGCATAATTGTTCTTGATAAAAATAAGGTGCCTGTATTTATTGATCTTATTAGGAATGTGTATAAGTATCTTATGATTATAAAATCAAAAGCTAGGAGGTTATTGAAAGATGCAGGAGTTGAAGACTTATATAAAGAATGTAATGCTGAGAAAGTAAATTACATAATTGGTAAAAATGGTAAGCTTTATCCTACTTATGATATAGATAATACATCTAAAGATAATGACAGCAAAGATTCTGGTAGTAGATGATGTACTATCTAATGTCAAGCTTTTAGAAGCTCGACTAAAAGCAGAGTACTATACGGTTATCGTAGCTCATGATGGTGAAGAAGCTATAGATTTAGTAGCAAAGCAGCAGCCCGATATTATATTACTTGATATCATGATGCCAAAGATGAATGGCTTTGAAGTTTGTAAGGAGCTAAAGAGTGATCCCTTGACAACCCATATTCCAATAATTATGGTAACTGCGCTGCATGACACTCATGATAGAGTGCAAGGTATTAATGCTGGCGCGGATGATTTTCTGACTAAACCAATAAACGAAACTGCTTTATCTGCAAGGATCAAGTCTCTCACGCGCTTAAAAATGATTATAGATGAATTGCGTTTAAGAGGAGAAACTAACGCTGAGATTGGTGGAGTCGCAGGAAACAGTATTATGGATTATTCCAATCAGATTTTTGATGCTAACATACTTGTTATAGATGAGGATGTTCATCAAGCAGAGCAGATATATAATATATTAAAGCAACGCTTTAGGTCAATTAAAATACTGAGTGATCCAATGGAAGCATTGAAGGTTGGTATTGAGAATGGTTACGACCTGATCATTTCTGATATGCAATTTTCAAAAACTGACGGCTTGCGTTTGTGTTCTGAGTTTCGTAGTAAGGTGGAAACACGTTATACACCAATTCTGATTCTTTCTGAGGATTATGATAAAAACAATTTAGTAAAAGCACTTGATGTAGGTGCTAATGATTATTTAACAGTACCTTTGGATGAGGGTGAGCTAATAGCAAGGGTTAATTCGCAAGTAAAACGCAAAAGATATCAAGATGCCTTGAGAATGAATTTATTTAATAATGCGGAAATGTCTATAAAGGACCCATTAACTAACTGTTATAATAGAAGATATTTTGATGCACACTTAAGAAACATTGTTAAGGACTCTGTGGAAAAGGATAGAAGGTTGTCTCTTATGATACTTGATATAGACTATTTTAAGATAGTGAATGACAGTTTTGGGCATAGTGCTGGAGATGAACTTTTAAAGCAAATACAGAAAAGAATTTCTGAAAATATCAGAGTGACAGATTTACTAGCTAGGTTTGGTGGTGAGGAGTTTGTTGTTGTAATGCCAGATACCAATGTATCAGATGCGTATACTATTGCGGAGAGAATACGAAAAATTATTGCTAAAGAACCTTTTATACTTGCGGATAAAAATACAACCCATAATGTAACTGTGAGTATTGGAATTGCAGAAATGCAAGGATCTGACTTTGATGATATTAAAAAATTTATAGTACGTGCTGACAGATATCTATATAAAGCAAAAAACAGTGGTAGGAATAGAGTGGTTACTGGCTATAGCTAAAGTGGCTTAAGTTTGCCGACAACCGTCATTCCGCTACTCGTTAGCGGAATCTATACCGCGAATGAATCGCGGTATGACGGTTCGCGGCAGCATGACGATAAGGTTTATACCTTGTCATTCCAGTGCTTGACACTGGAATCCAGTTTTCCATATAATCTCATCGAAAACGTTGTAACCACTTTCCATGCTAGTTTGCTTGTTCACAAGCAAACTTTTCTGGATCCCAGTGTCTGGGCACTGGGATGACATCATAGGGGCGCTGGGATGACACCCTGACAACCGTCGTCCCGCTGCTTGTTAGCTGGATCTATGCTAAGAGATACCGTGAATAAATCACGGTATGACGGTTCGCGGTGGCATGACGATAAGTTCGTCATCCCGCTACTTGTTAGCTGGATCTATGCTAAGAGATACCGCGAATGAATCGCGGTATGACGTAGGACTGCTAAGATTAAAGCGACAACATGAGGTTTCTCAGCTCTGGAAATTTCACGTTTAACTGCAAAAATAGATACTTATTTAAAAAATATCCTGTGACTTTCAGTCCTAACTGAAATTCTTGGAATGAGTAGCTGTTTTGTAAGTTATTATTGTATACATCATGCAACATTTGTGGAAAAGGTAGGAGTTTATCTGCATAATAGTCTCCTACTTTTTTTGACACTGCTCTACCAGTTTTTGGAGAAATAAATTGCAGATTTTCCTTAACACCTGTTATAGCGCATTTTGATAAGTCTAACTTGAATCCCAATTGCGTAAGAAGCAGAAGCTCTAAGTTAAGGTAATGGCTTTGCCAAGACTGATTGTTGTGTTTAATTACATCGATGAAATATCGAAAATTGTCATACAGCATGGCACAGGGTTCACTTTCTGGAAGCACTTTTTCTAAAATAGAGGAGAAAGAAACAATAGTAATGCTTTTTAACCTATCTTGAAAAAAATGATGGAATGGAGATTCGATTAATTCGCACTTAAAAAAACCTAGATTTTCAGGTAACTTAGCACTCCATTCTGCATGTAATAGATTACTTATCTGAAACTTATAATTGCTATTGTTTGTTAGCTTAGTTAATCCCCTGCGCTTTCCATGATTTTTTGTAAACAGAGAGAGAATTAAGTTTTTATCGCCGTATTTTTTAGCAGCTATAATGATGCCTTCATCTTTCCATCTCATTTAGAGTATATTGACCGTATGATATTATAGGATAGTACACCTAGAGCTTGTAATCCATAAAAATCACTTGCTCTGTTACTGTTTGCTTCCAAAGTTTCAAGGCTATGAGAGAGTAAGTTATTGGCTGCCACTCTTCTTCCTGAGCCTCCATGCTGAGCTTTTGGTTTGCTAAATAATTGTTTGAATGATTTTAGTAACATTACTTTTCCTCGTCTGAAATTTTGGATAATTCAGCTTCTAATTCTTCTATCGTCGGTAAAGCTGTTTTTATGTTTTCTGGTAGATTCTCAGTGATTTGATATTCTGCAAGACCTATTGGTTTGGTCATGTCTCGGAGTGCATATTCAGCAAGTACATTATCTTTAGATTTGCATAAAATTAATCCTATTGAAGGGTTATCTGTTGAATGTTTTAGCAAGTCATCAACCATTGATAAGTAAAAATTCATCTTTCCAGAATGTTCTGGTTCAAACTCAACTGCTTTAATTTCTATTACTACAAAACACCTAAGCTTTAAGTGATAAAATAGGAGATCTAAGTAGTAATCCTTTTGTCTAAGAACCTGTCTTGAAAGGAACTAAGCAGCTAATTTAGCAAGCATAATAGTAATCATATTAAAGG
Source organism: Wolbachia endosymbiont (group A) of Therophilus tumidulus (assembly GCF_964277345.1). Lineage (NCBI taxonomy): Bacteria > Pseudomonadati > Pseudomonadota > Alphaproteobacteria > Rickettsiales > Anaplasmataceae > Wolbachia > Wolbachia endosymbiont (group A) of Therophilus tumidulus. The sequence goes on from NZ_OZ195515.1 coordinate 469,515, forward strand.
AGATATTAGTTTTTGAAGTAAGAGGAGAATGCTCATAATCCTTGCTCATACGTCTAAAATTGGAAAGCCAAGCAAAAGTTCTTTCAACAATCCACCGTTTAGGAATAACTTGAAATCCTACAGCATCAGCTGCTTTTTTAGTAATCGTCAATAAACATCCTGTTTTCAATAAACAGTAATTTTGCAATTTACCAATATATCCCTGATCAGCGAGAAACCTTTGTAGCGTTGGAGCTTTTCGTTTAGCTTGAGTAAAAAGATTTAGAGCACCATCACGATCTTGAATGCCTGCACTATGAACATCAGCTGTAATAATTAGGCCTATTGTATCCACAATGATGTGACGTTTTCTACCCTTTATTTTCTTGCCAGCATCATATCCTCTGGATCCCCTTTTTGAGTGGTTTTCACTGATTGACTATCAATTATTCCTACCGAAGGTATTTCATTTTTGCCAACCATTTTTCTTACCTTTTTTACTAACATATCGTGTATTTCTTCCAATTTGCCACTATTACGCCACCTGAGAAAATAATCATACACCGTTTTCCATGGCGGAAAATCTTTTGGCAGCATTCTCCACTGGCAACCACCTTTCATTATGTATCTTATTGCATTAATAATTGTTCTAATATTGTGCTTTCTTGGCCGTCCTATTGCACCTTGTGCAACACTTGGCTCCAAAATTTCCCATTCTTTGTCACTTATATCACTTGGATACATTTTTACCTACTATTTTTTACTTATCTCATCATATCCTCTTTCTCATTTCTTTTCAAGACAGGCTCTAACTGTTAAATGGTATTGGCGCCCAACAAAAGAAAAACCAGCGCCGAGTTCCAGTAGGAATTTCTCAATATGTGCCACTAACCCTTTTTCTATTTCTCTCTCATGAGCGTCTTTGCCTATACTTAAAAAATCAAAAATATATGGATCCTTAAGAGTTTGATTTGCTAGATCTGATGTTGGATAAGGCAGTTTTTCTTTAAAATTTGTAATTGCTTTACCTTGCCGTTTATGAAGGCCAAGTTCTATTTGATGTATCATTATAGCGCGTGACCAACCATACTCTGAAGCATTTCTTACATAAAATAGCCTTGCTTCGTGATCTTTTACTCGTTCCATTAAAACGACATGATGATACCATGGTAATATTCCAGCAACTTGCTGGAGAAATTCAGGATTAGGATAAATCTCCGCAAAACGCCTCATATTATGCAAGTTAGCAATACCAAATCCTTTCATTTCCGGGAATTCAGCCTTTAAGTCTCTACTTAACTGATCAATTACTTTAGCTCCCCAACCCTGACTCTTTTGTTTTTCTAGAATCCGCGTTCCAATATAATGATAAAGCAGTAGCAGTTCTTTATTTACTGTTCTTGCTGCCTTATAACGGCTTGTTGCAATACGATCTTTCAACTGCTCTAAAAATTCTGTATATTCTTTTGCTATAATTTTTGTCATACGGTTCCTTTTAATCCATTATACAATTCCTTTGTCTGTCGAGAAGACAATCTTCCGCTTGCCTTCAGCTTTGAAGGGATTCCTTATTGACTTCAAACTCGTCCATCAACTAAAATATATTGACTTTACGTGCAATATTAGCTTTAAACCAGTAAAACAAGCTGCTTAACATATGCGTTTTTTCTATTCTAATTATATTCTTTTTTTGTCTTTATGTTGTTTTTTGCTTTTTTCGTTATCTTCAACAAAAGCCCAAACGAATGATACATTAGCTGTTCCTATACCACAAAGGAAAAAAGAAATAGTTGAGCACACTGTTGTAGCACAACCGAGGCAAATTATCGAAATGCAAGAAGAAGTCATTATTAACGAGGGTAAAGAATTCATTCCAATTCCAAAAAGAAAAAAAAGTGTAGAGAAAAAACTAAGAAGGGATGTTAGAGGGGCAAAAAATGAAATAGGAAACGAAAAAAGCGTTGAGAGCAAAAAGGATGAATTAGTTGTAACAGAAATTATTAACTCTATAAGAGACAAGCTCACAAAATGCTGGAGCATTCCTGAAAGCATAGCTTACAAAGAAAATTTTAATATAAAAATTAACTTATTGTTATCCAGTCAAGGCGAGATAATTATGGCGGATGTAGCAGACAGTGATTCCTATCGAAATAATCCACTTTTCAGGTCGATAGCAGATAACGCAATGCGTGCAGTATATAAATGTAGCCCATTGACCGGCTTGCCTACTCAGCACCACCACATTTGGCGTGAAGTAACACTAGATTTTATTCTATAGCTAAAGTAATTCTATAATTTAATAAGCCCACTGTATCCGTTCAGGATAGCAGCAAGGTAGTATAACCATAGAGTAAAAGTGAGTTTACAACAAATGGTGTCATCCCAGTGCTTGACACTGGGATGGCTTTGTTGCATCGCTACTTATGAAAGGCTAACTATAGTTAGAATTATAATCAACCTATTGAAAATCTTGTTTTTTTGCAATCAATCTGATCAAATTTAAGAATAGTAATTTATTATTTATATTAATAAATTTAATTCTATTGAAAATAGCTAAAGCATTGAAATTCTTGAATTTTAGCCAGATTAGTGAGTGGTAGTGAAATTTCTTTTACTCAAATTTAGGTATTCACTGACCGTTCTTATTATAAATACCAGAATAATAAGCTACTGATATTCTCCATCTTTTTTATCTTTAATCCATCATAGCTAGCGATGCAACAAAGCCCACTGGGATCCAGTTTTCTTTACAAATTCACCAAAAGTGCTTCATTCTATAACGCAAAACCCATACTTACCAAACCCAATGCATTACTTGCAATTAAGTTTCCTGGATCCAAGTAGTCTGGGCACTGCCGTCATAAAGGAACTAGTGTCAGCTACTTTCATGACACCCTTCTGGTAGGCCCAAATCGCAATGTTCGTACAGTTATGGAATGAACCGCGGTATGACGTAGGAAGATCTGAGCAAACTTTCAATCAGAAACAGCCAAAGATCTCTCTAAGATGTCAGTTTCTTTTGTATCTTCAACTTTACCGTCCTGGTCGAATGAAATTTGCAGAGACTTACTACTATACTTCCTTTTTCCTAAAAAATTGGCTTGTTTAATTTTATATGAGACATAGTACCAAACATTGTCATCGAACTTTGATACTAATGTTGGTGATCCTAAAGTGTGAACCACTTTTTCTTTATCGTCACCTACTTTTATCTTGCTCCACAATTCAACACTAATGCCAGGAGCTCCGTGATTGTGAATAGTGTGAGTGCAGCTCACTGTAAATAATAAAATAAAAGATATTAATACTCGCATTTCTGTTGATAAATTACTTGAAGCTATAATACACTAATAAATTATCTGCCGTCAAATTTCAAAAAAGTTAAATTGACTGATTCTCAATATCACTTAATATAATATTTACTTTAGAAAATAATAGGTGTCTTATGTCATTGTTAGAAGCAGATCCAATATACAAACCTTTTAATTACCCTTGGGCGTATGATGCGTGGCTGCAGCAACAAAGAATCCATTGGATACCTGAAGAAGTTCCGCTCGCTGATGACGTGAAGGATTGGAAAACTAAACTTTCAAGTGTAGAAAAAAATCTACTAACCCAGATCTTTAGATTTTTTACTCAGGCAGACATTGAAGTAAATAACTGCTACATGAGGCATTATTCAAATATATTTAAGCCAACAGAAATATGCATGATGCTTGCAAGCTTTTCCAATATGGAAACCATACACATTGCAGCTTATTCTTATCTTTTAGACACAATTGGCATGCCAGAAAGTGAGTATCAAGCATTTTTAAAGTATGATGCTATGAGAAAGAAATATGAATATATGTTGGAATTCGAGGAAAGCAAAAAACACGATAAAAAACATGTAGCTAAAACTCTAGCAGTGTTTGGTGCATTCACTGAAGGGTTGCAGTTATTTGCATCATTTGCAATTTTGCTCAATTTCCAACGTTTTGGAAAAATGAAAGGAATGGGGCAGATAATCGCCTGGTCAGCCCGTGATGAAACTTTGCACACCAATTCAATTATCATGTTATTTAATACATTTATTAAAGAGAATAATGAAATTTGGGACAACGAGTTTAAAGAGGAATTATATTCTGCATGTCGCACCATCGTTGAACTTGAGGACGAATTCATAAAGCTTGCCTTTGATTTAGGAGATGTTGAAGGACTATCCGCAGAAGAAGTGCGCAATTACATACGCTACGTAGCAAACAGACGGTTAATGCAATTAGGTCTTGAGTCCATATATGATGTCAATGATAATCCTATTCCGTGGCTTGATGAAATACTAAATGGCGTTGAACATACGAATTTCTTTGAAAATAGAGTAACAGAGTATAGCCGCGCAGCAACTCAAGGCACGTGGGAAGAAGCTTTTACTGAAAATGACACGAATAATAAGTGAATGCTAATTTCACTCTTTTTTGTCATTCCACTTTCATTACACCATTTGCTGTGCAGTTTAGACAGTTTTGCTTTACTTAACAACTAACTTACCATATATATGTCCATAGGACATTGGTATATAAGAACGTGCTACAACTATTAATCTTACTCACGGTCATCACTTCAGCTGCATTCTTTGGTCATTTAGTTCCAATGGAAGTAAAAACCTTCTTGTACTCAACGAGCCTTAGTATAAAAGAGGTTTTGCTATTTATAATGCCTTTTATTATTTTTGCGTTAATCTTTAGCAGTGTTAACAATCTTAAGCAGTCAGCTATAAAGTTCATATTGTTACTTATTATAATGATCTTCTTATCGAATCTGGCTTCAAGTTTAATAGCTTATTCTGTTGGGCATTTTATCATACAAAACACTTATTCAATACAAGATATAACGTATGAAGAAACAATTGTTCCCTTATGGTCGTTTAGACTGCCTGCATTGCTTTCTAATTTTTATGCCCTTGCTTGTGGATTTGTGTCCAGCATAGTAGTGTCCACACTGCTACCCAAAAAAAGCAGAGAGCTTTCGAACAAAATGTTAGATTTAACTCTCTTTATTTTGAAGACGTTTTTGACGCCGATTATTCCAATATTTGTACTTGGGCTTGCTTTAAAAATGCAGCATGATCAAGTTTTATCTATAATATTTAAGGATTACTCAATAATTTTCATTATTATAGCATCTGCAACCTACCTTTATGTTTTCCTCTTATATGGAGCAGCAAATTCATTCAAGATCACAAGCTGGATAGCTAGTATAGGCAATATGATACCGGCATTTATTACTGCAATGAGCACAATGTCTAGTAATGCAACTATGCCGCTTACTCTTGAAGGAAGCAAAAAAAATGTAAAGCAACCTGACATAGCATCGTCTGTTGTGCCAATAACTGCTAGCTTTCATTTAGTAGGTGATTGCTTTTTTATTATAATATTATCAATGATAATTGCCTCCGGTTATTCATTGTGCACAACAGACTATGTAACTTTCCTTCTCTATTTTTTGTTATTTAAGTTTGCTATCGTGGCAGTTCCGGCAGGAGGAATTATGGTAATGCTACCTATTCTTGAGAAATACCTCAAATTTTCTCCAGAAATGCTTTCGTTAATCACAGCACTGTATATAGTGTTTGATCCAATAATCACTTCAGCAAACGTTATGGGTAATGGTGCCTTTGCTATAATGTTTACAAAACTCTATGATAAGCTTAAGTAATGTCTATTTTAGCGATTGATACTGTAGGTATTGGTAGTTCAATAGCAATAGTTGATTATGATGGTAACTGTTTTGTAGAGCACAATTCCGCCAGCAACAATCATGCAGAATCATTTTTTCAAATTCTGAATACTTTGTTTGATAAGCACAACTATAATTATGATAAAATAGATCATTTAGTGGTAGTAGTTGGACCAGGAAGTTTCACTGGAATTAGAGTTGGTATATCAGCTGCACAAGGTATAAATCTTGCTACAAATAAGCCATTATACGGAGTTAGTGCGCTGGAAGTTCAAGCCTACGCAATATCTTTGCTTTGTACGAATAACAAAAAAAATATCAGAGCTATAGTCAAAAATGCTCAAGGGTTTTATACGCAGTTATTTGATTTCAATTTATTGCCACTATCTGCACCTGGATCCCAGTGTCACGCTACAAGCAGTACACATATGGATTGCAATTTAAATGCTAGCCATGCAGGGCTATTAGTCCGTTATAGATTAGAGAACAAGCAAAAATTAAATGAAGTTGAAGCTCTATATTTAAATGAGCCTCAGTATATGAAATCATTATAGACTATTCTTTCGCGTACATGCAATGTTACTAAGCTTGTGCATCTGGTTTACTATCTCTTGAGCTACTTCTTTTATACTCATATCTGAATTTTCTATCTCTATGGCACTTGGTGGTATAAATAAATCGTCAGTCCTAAATTTCTCTACAATGCTATTTAGATTAATCACCTTCCTATTTTTTCTTTGCCTTTTTAATGCAATACGCTTTTGTAATGTCGGTAGATCACACCTAAGTACCACAGGAAGGATTTCTGTGTTCATTTTTTTACTAAGCCTTACTATTGAATCATACATCCTCATGTTCTGGTCATTATTTTCCATCAACTCATCAATAAATATGTAATTTTTTGAGTGAATCGGATAATTTTCTATTACCTGAAGCATAATTTGCATAATGCCATATATTCTATCTTGAACTTCTTTAGGTATTTGATCACGTTCAAAGACACCATCGTATATAGAGCAAGCTTGAACATTGTTATAGAACTTACTATTTACAATTAATGCGTTTATCATATTAGATAATTCTATTGCTGTGGAAAGTTTACCACTTCCCGAAAGACCAGAGAGAGATATGAAAAATCCTGCTGGCTGTTTTTTTGTGTTAATATTTACCATATTATTTTCAATCTTGAAACTTACATTTATAATAACATAAAAATGAAGCTTTAAAACATATGAAATATTATATAGAAAATTATTTTTGTAGTTAAGATATTATGTAATTTAAAAACATAAATTCTGTATATAAACTCTATAATAACGATAACTATTTTTAAGCAAGCTACAACACAAAAGTGTTTGGTATTCAGAAAGCAAGACAGAGTGGCATAGACTTATTAGTTTACTACAAGTCTCTTTTCGCGTATAAACCTTCAGAAGATTCTAACAGAGGATTGTGTTGTTAACAAAGAGCAGAGTAAAAAGGGATCTAGTCTATGCCTATCAGATTTTGTCCTACCTTAAGTTCGATGATCATACATATACTCACCTTTCAGTGCGTTCTGAAGATCAAAAGTCGTTTTATATTTATCCGTTTGGTATGCGTTTTGATGAAGTAGATGAACGTTCGTTAATGAAAGTATCATTTGATGGAGATGTAATTGAAGGCAAAGAATATCAATATAATAGAACTGGCTATATAATTCATGGTTTTGTTTATCAAGCAAGGAAAGATATTCAAGCAATTTTTCACTTGCATACACCTTCTATTGTAGCGGTTTCTTCTCTCAAAGATGGGCTGCTTCCTATAAGTCAATGGGCACTGCACTTTTACAATAAAATCTCTTACCATAATTATAATTCCCTAGCACTTAGCGATACAGAAGGAAAGAGGTTAATAGCTGATCTGAAAGAAAATTTTGTCATGTTAATGCGTAATCATGGATCTATAACGTGTGGTCGGACTATACAAGAAGCAATGTTTTACTCGTATCATTTAGAACAAGCGTGCAAAACTCAATGTTTAACGTTAGCAATGAATAAGGAGTTATCAATTCCAAGTGAAGAAATTTGCTCAAAAGCTGTAAAGGATCTCCTATCTTTTGAAAGCAATCTTGGTGAGAGGGATTGGCACGCATGGGTTAGACTAATTAAAAGTAAGTTGTAAGAGACTTTCGCACTACTATCTGTCATCCAAGTAGCGACCTTACCCAGAAAAAGTAGAGAGAAAGTTAAGACGTTTTTGGAGTAAAATAAAACGTTTTTTCAAAATATGACAAATAGAAGAGAATATACAGCAGAATTCAAATTAGAAGCTGTTAAGCTGGTTAAAGAAACAGGTCAAGCAAGTACAAAAATAGCAAAAGATCTAGGTATAGATGGCAGTATGTTAAGTAAGAAAATATGATGGAAAAATGTCTGGAGCATACGCATTTCCAGGCAAAGGCTCCTTATAACAAAGAAAGATTTGATCTAAAAAAAGAACTAACAAGAGAAAGAGACATCTTAAAAAAAGCCCTGGGCAAAGAAAAAGAGTAAAGTATTCTTTTATATAGAAATTGCTATAAAACACAGGAACTATGTAGGGTTTTGTACTGGTGGTATTGGTTGCTAAGGAAAAAAGCAGTAAAGAATTAGCAAAAGAAGGGCTTCTAGCAGATATTCAAAAAATAATCAAGCTTCTAAATGCAGATATGGAGCCCCTAAAATTCACGCTGAATTAAAAGCTTTAGGCAAAAATTAAAACAGTACAAAGTGTTATGCAAGAAAATGGCATTAAAGCCAAGTTTAGACGAAGGTTCAAAAATAAAAAACAGCAAATAAGCAACCGAGTTGTGGCTCCGAACACATTGGATCAAAATTTTACTACTGATCAGCCAAATAAAGTTTGGGATTACCTACATAAAAACTAAAGAAGGTTGTTGGCGGCAATAATTGACCTATATTCACGCATGGTGGTTAATGAGTAACATGATAATTAGTTATAGATTCTTTATTGATGGCCGTTGATAAACGCAAACCCGATAAAAATCTGCTGTTACATAGCGATCAAGGGTCACAGTATACCTCTCAAAATTACCAATTTCTATTGAATACAAAAAACATCATTTCCAGCATGAGCCATAAGGGCTGTTGTTACGATAACTCTGTTGCAGAAAAGTTCACTTAAAAGGGAGCTGCTTATTGATACTTCTCGCTCAACAAACCAGAACTGCCATATTTGAATACATAGAAATCTTTTATAACAAATAACGTAGACATTCTACTATTAACTATTGCATTCCTGCACAATTTATTCTCATGATAAAAACGTCTTAACTTTCTCTCTACTTTTTCTGGGTAAGGTCACCTCTTTAGGTGCTCCTTTTTTCTTTCTTATACACACAAAAATCATATAGAATTGTAAATACAGCTTTTTTATTCTGATGCTTTTCAATTCTATAGCTCTGGTTGTCTCTCTATTACTATTTTTCTACATTATCGTAAAAAAACTGAGCGAAAAGAAAGCAAACCTTGAGGGTAATTTATGTAAATTAGAGCAAGAACTTCAAGAAACAAAGCAAACTTTGCTTACGAAGAATGAAGAAATAGTTGATTTAAGGGTCAAAAAAGCAGAACTTGAAGTAACTCTGCAAAAAGAACGTGAGGAAAAGAAAAAGGAAATAGAATTACTAACAAAAGCAGAGGAGAGATTAACAAACACTTTTAAAGCGCTCTCTCTTGATGCTTTGCAAACAAATAACAATAATTTTCTGAACTTAGCAAAGGAAGTAATCGATAGTAAATTAAAAGAAACGGAAAGCGATTTCAAAAAAAGACAAGCAACGATCAACGAAGTTGTAACTCCAATAAAAGAAAAATTAGAAAAATTCGATAATGAAATACGTGAGCTAGAAAAGGAGAGGGTAGGGGCCTATGAAGGTTTAAAGGAGCAAATTGGAGCGCTGATGAACCAAACTTCCAACCTTGCTAATGCCCTGAGGAAACCTCACATTAGGGGCAAATGGGGTGAAATGCAACTCAAAAGAGTGGTAGAAATGGCAGGAATGATTGAGTATTGCGATTTTTTTACTCAGCCGTCAGTGATTGATAAAAACGAGGATAATTTATTGCGTCCTGATTTAATAATCAAAATGCCATCTGGAAAGCAAATAATAATAGATGCTAAAGTGCCGCTTGATTCTTACATGGATGCTATATCACAAAATGATTTGCAAATACAAAAGGAGAAATTAAAGAACCATTCCCTGGCAATAAAAAAACACATAAATGATTTGGGTAAAAAAGAGTATTGGAATCAATTTGAAAATACGCCAGAACTTGTGGTGCTTTTCTTAACAGGGGAGGGGGTTTTTAGCGCAGCACTGGAATATGAGCCTGCTTTGATAGAGATTGGAGTGGAAAAAAAAGTGATCATTGCAACACCGATCACTCTAATTGCGTTGCTGAGAGCAATAGCGTATGGATGGAAGCAAGAGATGATAGCTGAAAACGCAAAGAAAATCAGTGAACTAGGTCATATTTTATATGAGCGCATTTGCACAATGGGTGAAAACTTTGATAATTTGCGCAGGAGCTTAAAAAGTGCTGTTGATCATTATAATAAAACTGCTGGCTCTCTTGAAGCAAGGGTGTTTCCTGCTGCTCGAGAATTCAATAAGCTTGGTATACATGCAAAAAATAAAAGTTTAAGTGCTGCAAAGGAATTAGAGTCTTTACCACGCAGTTTACATACTGAGGAGCTGAAAGTAGATTAGGCATCTTAACAGGGAATGTTCAAAAAAGTGTGTCAAACCAAAAAAAAAGTAATAAATTGATATAAAAAAAATGGAGGTTTGACAATGAGTCAGAAAGTATTAAACAGAACTACCGGTTTGGTAGATTACAAAGAACTGGAAGCAAATATACTGTCATCAATAAGGGAAGGCAGACCATTAACAGGAAGGGATGGAGCATTTACACCATTTATAAAAAAGCTGCTGGAGGCAAGTTTGGAAGGTGAAATAGAAAATCACTTATTAGCTGAAAGTGAAGAGAGGGTTTGGTTGGAAGAAGTGGAGTAGCGAATGGATATACAAAACGCTGGGTCTATATTCAGACTATAGAATAAGGTATTACAAACCGAAAGCATCACCAGCACAATATGTTATAAACTTTGGTAAAGAATCTGCTAGGAAAGCGTAGTGCGGATGCTGCGTTTGACGAGGCGGGAGCTGGAAACGTTAACATGGGAATTTGGATTGAGGCCTATTGTGAAAACAATGGATCAGCCACCAAACCCTAAAGTAGGCGCGCCAGTTCTTGACCCTACATATTTTTTTGAAGGTTAAATCCAGCTTAGGGTCGAGAAACTTAGATAAAGCCATAGCCAAAGTGTTTAAAAATATTAATAATTATACACACAATTATTCAACCATATTTTTGAAGATAGCTATGCCGCCGCGGTATCTCTTAGCCGCTAACAAGTAGCGGGATGACGATTGTTGGTAAATCTAAGTCAGTTTAGCTATAGGCAGCAATTTTCTGTATTTATTTTAAATTGAAGGAAGCTCAAATGAAAGATCATGTTTTGCTAAAAATCACAGAATGCAGTCTAACAGTGAACGGTTACGCTTTTGATCAAAAATGTTGTATAGTACACAATCAATTTTTCTGGATCCAAGTAGTCAAGGCACTGCCTTTGTGTTTGAGGCAAAATCGGCTATAACACTTAACATACTGCCTTTGCAAACAAATGTTCGTACAGTTATGTGTCAGCTACTTGCATGACGCCATTGCCTGAACGGGTACCAATGATTACCTATCAATCTCACCAAAAACTATATCGAGTGAGCCAATAATTGCTGCAACGTCAGCAAGCATGTGTCCTTTTGCCATAAAGTCTAAGGCTTGTAAATGCGCAAAGCCAGGTGCTCTTATTCGGCACCTATAAGGTCTATTGGTACCATCTGAAACTATATACACTCCAAACTCACCTTTTGGTGCCTCAACAACTGCGTAAGCCTCACCTTCTGGTACGTGATATCCTTCTGAATAGAGCTTAAAATGGTGAATCAGAGCTTCCATAGATTTTTTCATCTCTGCTCTTGACGGTGGAGAAATTTTTCTATCTTCAGTTTTTATTTGCCCTTCAGGCATTTTCTCTATGCACTGCTTCACCAAACTGATAGATTGCCTAATCTCTGCCATTCTAACTAGATAACGGTCATAACAGTCGCCATTTTGGCCGATCGGTATATCAAAATCTAGTTGATCATATATCTCATATGGCTGGCTTTTTCGCAAATCCCAAGCAAGCCCAGCAGCGCGCAACATTGGGCCACTAAAGCCCCAATCAAGTGCCTGTTTAATTGATATTTCACTAATTCCTACAGTGCGTTGCTTCCATATCCTATTTTCTGTTAAAAGTTCATCAACATCGTCTATATATTTTGGAAATTGCTCTATAAACTTTGCAATATCCTCAATCAAATCTTCTGGAACATCTGCTGCAATTCCACCTGGCCTGATGTAAGCTGCGTGAAACCTTGCACCTGAAGCTCTTTCGTAAAATTCCAGTATTTTTTCTCTTTCTTCAAAGAGCCATAAAAGAGGGGTCATTGCTCCAACATCAAGTGCTTGAGAAGAAACGTTCAGTAAATGATTTAGTATTCTCGTCAGTTCACAAAACAAGACACGTAAATACTTTGCCCTAATTGGCACTTCACATTGCAACAATTTCTCCACACAAAGTGAATATGCATGCTCTTGTGACATTGGTGATACGTAATCAAGGCGATCAAAATAAGGCAAAGCTTGAAGATACGTTTTATGTTCTATTAATTTTTCAGTACCGCGGTGCAAAAGCCCAATATGGGGATCTGCCCTCTCGATCACTTCACCATCCATCTCTAAAACAAGACGCAACACTCCATGTGCAGCTGGGTGCTGAGGTCCAAAATTTAACATCATTGTCTTTAGATCGGGCATGTCCAGTAGTTTAAGATATTAAAATTGTATAGGCTAAAGTGCGCTCAAAGTCAATAAACTTCTTGCATAGGCTACAACTATCATTCAATAGAAACAAAAACTTTTACAATGGCTAATAAGTGTTGGTAAAACCAAGTCACTTTAGCTATAGAATGACAAAAAAGGTTTGCATTAGCCAAATTTTTAGTTGAAGTAGCATAAGAGGTTAAAGGAAAAGCTTTGTGTTAATGGATTCATTTCAGGTATAGTATAGATAATACCACAATACTTATAAAATGGATCATGTTGTTAATGCGTATAATAGACTTGACACTCCTATAGTCAGGGGAGAAGGGGCATATCTTTTTGATAAAGATGGTAAAAAATATTTAGATTTTGCTGCAGGTATTTCTACAACTTCTTTAGGGCATTGTCATCCATACATTACAGATAAGCTGAAAGAGCAATCGAGCTCATTATGGCACTGCTCTAACATTTTCACTATTCCCGAGCAAGAAAGGCTTGCCGAGCGTTTAACAACCCTTACTTTTGCAGATAAAGTTTTTTTCTGCTCAAGTGGGCTTGAAGCAACAGAAGCTGCAATTAAGTTTATTCGTCGTTACTTTTATTCAAAAGGGCAAGCAAAACGTAATCGTATTATTACAATTGAAGGAGGCTTTCATGGCCGCAGTATTGCTGCAATTTCTGCTGGAGGCAATGAAAAATCACGCGAAGGTTTTGCTCCGCTCCTTTCTGGTTTTGATAAAGTGCCAAGAAATGACATTAAAGCATTAGAAGAAAAAATCAACAATGAAATAGCTGCTGTATTTTTAGAGCCCATACAAAGCGAAGGTGGAGTATATCCACTAGACGTAGAATATCTTCAAAAAGTAAGGGAAATAACAAAAGCTCAAGGAATAATTTTGTGCTTTGATGAAGTGCAGTGCGGATATGGACGCATCGGTTCTTTATTTCATTATCAAAATGTCGGCATTGAACCTGATATGCTAACCTGTGCGAAGGCTATGGGTAACGGTTTTCCTGTAGCTGCATGTTTAGTGAAAGATTATATAGCAGAAGCAATTACTCCAGGAACTCATGGATCAACCTATGGTGGCAATCCACTTGCCATGACTGTTGGTAATGCAGTGCTCGATATAATGCTAAAAGAAGGCTTTTTTGATCATGTTAAAAGAATTAGTAAATATTTAAAAGAAAAGCTGTTGCTTTTAGCTAAAGAATTTCCTGAGATGATTTTAGAAGTTCGTGGAGAAGGGTTACTAATGGGAATAGAACTAGCAACTCTTGTAGCTGATAAAATTATTAGTCGATCTCTTGATAAAGGTTTAATAATAACTAGGGTTTTAAACAACAAAGTAGTAAGGGTAACCCCACCACTTATCATTGAGGATGAGCATGTGAACGCAGCGTGTAATATGCTTTATGATTTGTTTTTAAAGATTAAAGGTATATAAAATTCGGCAATATAAATTCAGGCTTGCAAATGCCTCTCATAACATGTAAAATTAATTTTATTTTTTATCACAATAACATCGTACTTTAATGGATTGGTTATTGGTCTTAGTATCATCAGCAATTTTTGTTTTGTTAGTTTTATCGTTTTTGTTCTCAGGAGCAGAAATAGGCTTAACCTCAATTAGCCGTTCTCGAGTTAATAAGCTAAAGCTAGACGGTAACAAAAAAGCCAGGGTAATAGATCGCTTATTAAATAGGAAAGAATTGACAATAGGAACGGTATTGCTCGGCAATACAATTATTAATATTACTTGCTCTGCTTTATTTACATCAATATTTATCAATCTTTTTGGAAATGAGGGCATTCTCCTATCAACAATTATAATGACATTTTGTATTTTATTGTTCTGCGAAGTTCTACCAAAAACTTATGCTATTCAAAATCCTGAAAAATTTGCATCATTTTCTGCTTATTTTGTATTGTTTTTTGTAAAGATTTTTTCTCCATTGACACTAGGTATTCAATTTATTGTTAACCTCATCCTAAAATTATGTGGGCTGCATAAAGATAAGGAAGTGATATCTGCAGCGGATGCAATGCGTAATATGATTACTCTTCACCGCAGTGAAGGAACTATGTTGCAACAGGATTTAGATATGCTAAGCAGCATACTTGATTTGGCTGAGACAGAGATATCACAAATTATGACCCATAGAAGAAACCTATTTTCTCTTGATATAGATCGGAATAAAGAAGAGTTAATAAGAGAGATTTTAACCAGCAGTCACAGTAGAGTACCTTTATGGCAGAAGGAACCAGATAACATTGTAGGTGTAATTCACGTGAAAGCTCTAATAAATGCTTTGCGTGAAAAGAATAATAAAGCGGAAGAAGTTGACATTACCCAAGTTATGTCAAGGCCTTGGTTCATACCAGAAAGTACACCGCTCAGCGTGCAACTTCACAACTTCCGTAAGAACAGGAAACACCTTGCATTTGTTATTGATGAGTATGGAGCACTGCAGGGAATTGTAACTCTTGAGGATATACTGGAAGAAATAGTTGGAGAAATTTCGGATGAACATGATTTGATTACGGAGAATTTTATAAAGAAAATATCTGATAATATGTATCACATAGAAGGAAAATCTACTATTAGGGACATTAACAGGCAGTTATACTGGAATCTCCCTGATGAAGAAGCTACAACTCTAGCAGGTATGATTGTGAATGAAATAGAGCGCATTCCTGACGAAGGCGAGGAGTTTTCCATGTATGGTTTTCGCTTTAAGATTTTAAAAAAAGATAAAAATATTATTACTGTTGTTGAAGTGCAAGTAAAAATTGGTAATATTAGTGGCAGCAATTAATTAGTGGAGTTTCATGGAAGATACAGTAAAAATAACGGCTGAAGAGTTGAAGGGTTACATAGAGAGAATCGAAAAACTTGAACAAGAAAAGAGGGATGTGCAAGATCACATTCGTGATGTATATGCAAAAGCCGCAGATGAAGGTTGGGATATAAAAGTGATGAAACAAATTATTAGGCTGAGGAAGATGGATGATGATGACAGAGAGGAACAAGAAATATTGCTTGATACCTATAAACGTGCATTGGGAATGAGCTACGAAGAAGAGTTAAGTGAATAGCAGAATTGTAATTGGAATAAGTGGAGCATCTGGTTCTATTTACGGTGTGCGTATTTTAGAAGCGTTGAAAGACGTCGATTATGAAACTCATTTAGTGATAAGTCGTGCTGGGAAAGTAACTTTAGCTCACGAGATTAAAGAAAAACTTGAAGATATTACATCACTTGCAGATTTTTACTATTCTGAAGAAAAGATTGGAGAAAAAATAGCAAGCGGCTCATTTAAAACCTCAGGGATGATTGTAGCACCATGCTCTATGAAGACAATGTCTGAAATCGCATCAGGTGTTACTTCCAATCTATTGACAAGGGCTGCAGATGTAACGCTAAAAGAAAGAAGAAAGTTAGTTCTTATGGTGCGAGAGTCACCACTGCATCTTGGGCATTTACAAAATATGTTAAAATTAACGGAGATGGGAGCAATTATTGCTCCACCAGTGCCTGCTTTTTATATTAAACCGAAATCGTTGGATGATATTATTAATCATTCTGTTGGCAAAGTATTGGATTTATTTGATATCAAATTACCCGACTTTAAGGAGTGGCAAGGAAGTGACAATTATTATTGATGGTAAAAAAATAGCAAACGACCTATGTGAGAGGCTATCACAAAAAATTGATATTTTAAAGAGAGAGTATAACATTTTTCCTTGCCTGAAAGTAATTCTCATGGGTAGCAATCCAGCAAGTCAGGTTTATGTTCGCAACAAACAGAAAAAAGCAGAATCAATAGGCATAAGTTCTGAGACCATTGTTTTGCCTAATAATATTTTAGAAGATGAATTAATTGAAAAAATCAATGAATTAAATGAAGATCCATCTGTGCATGGCATTTTAGTGCAATTGCCTTTACCAAATCATATTAGTGCAAGCAGAGTAATTAACACAGTAAGTGTTGAAAAAGATGTAGATGGCTTTCATGATGAAAACGTTGGCAAATTAGTTAAAGGTGAAAAAAACTGCCTTATACCTTGCACTCCTAAAGGTTCTTTGCATTTAATTAAGTCAATTGAAGAGAACCTTTCCGGTAAAAACGCAGTGGTAATTGGTAGGTCAAATATCGTGGGCAAGCCAATGTTTTACCTGCTATTGCAAGAAAACTGCACTGTCACCATCTTGCATTCACAAAGCAAGGATTTAGCTGAATATTGCTCTAAAGCGGATATAGTAGTTGCAGCAGTCGGAAAGCCAAATTTTGTTCAAGCAGACTGGATAAAGAAAGGTGCAATAGTGATCGATGTTGGCATAAATAGCGTTAACGTAGGAAAGCTTGTAGGTGATGTTGACTTTGAAGGAATAAAAGGGAAAGCCAAAGCTATGACCCCAGTACCCGGGGGCGTTGGCCCAATGACCATTGCATTTCTAATGATGAACACTGTTATTGCTGCTTGCTTGCAAAAGGGAGTTGATGCTTCTGATTTCATTAGTTGAGGTATGAAGAGGAAAGCTATATGAAGATAGAATGTACCATATCACAATTAATAAAAAATTGAGATTTTTGAAATTCCTCAGTAGTCAAATTTATTAAATATTTAGGATCATCATCTATTCTTTTTTCTCTACAAGTATAGCTAAAGTGGCTTAGGTTTACCTACAATTTGAAAAACAACAAATTCGTCATTCCGCTACTCGTTAGCGGAATCTATGCTGAGATACCGCGGCGGTATGACGTAGGGAAACCTTTCTTGGGTTAGCTATAGTTAGTGGAATTGCAAAGTTTCTAGGCATAAAAAGCTTTGAACCTAATATATGAGCCAAACTTGATTTTCCAACCGTAGATACACCTGTAATAAAAATAATAGTCTTCATTTTGTGAATTTACTTGCTATATGAACTATCGGAGAAATTTTTTTATAGTTTATAGTATCTGACCTTACCCAGAAAAAGTGGAGAGAAAGTTTGGAATGTTTTTCACAAAGAGAATGATGAATCAAAATGCTCAGGAATGCAATAGTTAATAGTGACGTTGTTTGTTATAAAAAATTTCTATATATTCAAATATAGCAGTTTTGATATGCTGTTTAGAGTGCCGAGAGGTGTCTATTGGTAACTCCCTTTTTAGAGAACTGAAGAAGCTTTCCACAACAGAATTGTCGTAACAACAACCTTTATAACTCATCTATGTTTTTTATGGATAAGAGATATTGATAACCTTGCGAAGTATATTGTGAACCTTGATCACTATGTAATAGTAGATTTTTGGCAGGTTTACGCTTGTTAACGGCCATTAATAAAGAGTCCATAACCAATTGTTTATTTATTGAACTGCTCATTGACCAGCCAACTACCATGCGTGAATATAGATCGATTATTGTTGCCAAATATAGCCATCCTTCTTTGGTTTTTATATAAGTAATCCCATACTTTATTTGGTTGATCGACAATAAAGTTTTGGTCTAATATATTGGGAGCTACGACTCTACTGTCCGTTTGTTGTTTCTTAATTTTAAATTTTCTTCTCAATATAGCCTGAATACCATTTTTCTGCATAATACTTTGCACTGTTTTTAAGTTGCAACTTTTACCCAAAGCCTTCAATTCAGCATGAATTTTAGGAGCTCCATATCTACATTTAGAAACTTGATATATTTTTTGAATAGCTGCGAGTAGCTCTTTATTTGCTGATTCTCTACTGCTTATTTTTCTTGTGGTCCACTTATAGTAGCCACTAGCAGAAAATCCTACATAATTCCTGTACTTTATAGCAGTTACTATGCTCTTTTATAAAAAAATATTTTACTCTTTTTGACTGGCCAGGGCTTTTTTTTAAATGTCTCTTTCCCTTGTTACTCTTGCTAACTCTCTTTGTAAATCAAACCTCTCTTTGTCGTAAGGAGCCATGTTACCTCTACCTGGAAATGCATTTGCCGCTGACTTTTTTTCGTTATATTTCTTCATCCATTTTCCTAATACACTATCCCTTATTCCTAGATCTCTTGCTACTTTTGCAACTGGTTGACCTACCTTTCTTTGTTCATTTGCCAGCTTAACAGCTTCCAATTTGAATTCTGCCGTATATTCTCTTGCCATTTCTAATCCTCCAAAATTTTATTTTACCCGAAAAAACTCCTTTCTTTCTCTCCACTTTTTCTGGGTAAGGTCAATATACCAGTGCCGAAAATAGTTGACAAAGATTGTGTATACTTATTACAATTGTTTGGGTACCAGAAGTTTTTACGGCAACAAAGTATGCACTAACTATAAGTAAGGAAGACTTTAAGCAGGCAATAAAAAAAATGAAGTAACGTTTAAAAGAGATTGAAGGAGAGAAGAAAAAGGTAAAAGGGAATACGGCAGAAAATGAATCTTATTACAAATAGCATAAAGGGCTTTTATTCTAGTGTTAAATCGGACCTAGATTGGCAAGCCAAACGTAGTCTTATTAGAACATTAGTAAAAGAAGTCAACATTGATCTTGATAAAGTAGATGTAGTATTTAAGATCAAAGAACTTGAAAACCCCGCCCAGAATGGACAAAATCAAAAGATGGTACATTGTCTAAGGGGTCTGGGCACTGGGATGACATCTTTTTTCTTGGTACAAATTACTCTTATGTCTCAATATTTGTACAGTTGTGTTATCGGCTGTTTGATGTTTACAACGCAGAAAGTTCATACGGTTGTAAGTCAAGCGGTAGGATGACAAGATTTTGCAAGGGTATTTTTTTTATAGGAGATTAATATGGAAATTTTTCTTGATAGCGTTGATTTAAATGAAATTAAAGGACTAAAGGAGTTCATTGACGGCATAACAACTAATCCTTCTTTAATAGCAAAGTCCGGGCGTAAAGATAAATACGAGGATTTAGTGCGTGAAATATGCTCTATTATAAAAGGGCCTGTTAGTGTTGAAGTTGTTGCAGATAGCCATGAAGAGATGATCACAGAAGGTCTGAATTTAGCAAAAATTGCTGATAATGTTGTGATCAAATTACCTCTTACACATGAAGGATTAATTTCTTGTAAAAAGTTATGGACAGAGCATAAAATACCTGTTAACATCACATTATGTTTTTCTCCTGGACAAGCACTGCTTGCCGCTAAGGTCGGTGCTTGTTTTATTTCCCCCTTTGTTGGTCGCCTTGATGATATAAGCTATGATGGCTTATCGCTAATAGAAGATATATGTACTATATATTCTAATTACGGTTTTGATACTAAAGTTCTTGTTGCATCAGTGAGAAGCCCAGCGCATGTAATAGAAGCTGCAAGGCTTGGTGCTGATTCAATTACTGTGCCAGCAAAAGTACTTAGACAATTAATTAATCACCCACTTACTGACCAAGGGCTAGCAATATTTGAAAAAGACTGGGGTGTAAAATAATAGACGGTTACAAATGAACATAAAAATTGGCGTATCCGTTCAGGCAATGGCGTCAACTTAAGAGCCTTCATTAGCAAACTCTCCTAAAGACATGATGGCGTTTGCTACCTTATTGCGGCTGCCCTGGTCGAATTTTAACTTTATAGCTAACCCAAGAAAGGTTTCCCTACATCATACCGCCGCGGCGCTAACGAGTAGCGGAATGACGAATTTGTTGTTTTTCAAATTGTAGGTAAACCTAAAGCTATAGAAAAAAAGAAGAACCAGTTTCTTAGTTCTTCATTGACATAATCCACTCCATATGCCATAATAAAATTTTATATCTTGGAGAAGGAAATGACATTAAGGTTAATACTACAAGAAGTCAACAGTAGTCCAGACCTGAGTGCAGAAAATGTAGTTGAGAAAATCAAAGATGAACTACAGCAGAAGCTTCCAGATATCTACAGTGAGTGGGAAAGTAACCAGTTTGATATAAATCACACATTTGAAGTACTTAATTGTGGTTTATTACTTATAGCAGCTAAAAATGGTTGTGGAAAAGTAGTAAAACACCTAATAAAAAGCGGGGCTAATGTTAATGTACAAGATGTATGGAAAAAAACCTCTTTACATTATTCTGCTCAGTATGGGTATACGCAAGTAGTAGAAGTTTTGCTAGAAGAGGGAGCAGACGTTAATGCACAAGATGAAGATAAAGAGATTCCTTTACATGTAGCTGCTGGCAAAAGAGATATAGAAATAGTGCAAATGTTATTGGAGAAAGTGGCAAATGTTAATCTACAGGATAAATCTGGAGGAACTGCTTTGCACTATGCTACATGTAATGCTAACATATGTACTCCTATGAAGGATGATAGTGCAGCAAAGATAGCGGGACTTTTATTACAAAGAGGAGTAGATGTTAATATAAAAGACGAGGATGGAAAAACTCCTTTGCATTATGCTATTGGTTATGAACTTATACAAACAATAGAAATGCTATTAAAAAAAGGTGCAGATGCTAATATAAAAGACAAGGATGGAAGGGCACCTTTATACTATGCTACTCTTAATTATAGTTACCGTAATATAAGGTTAGGAGGAAAACTGCTACTAGATTGTGACACAACTTTACTAGGTAATTTTTATGAACCTTACAAACCTAGTCCAAGGATGGCAAAACTCCTGCTAAATTATGGTGCAAATCCATCATGCATCCATAGACCTAAAGCTATAACAGCAGGAATTACTGTGGGTGTTATATCTGCTGTTGTAGTTCCACTAGTACTTGCCTATGCCACTGCATTACCTGCACTAGCAATAATTGGAATGACTGTAGCATCTGTACTGATAGTTGGTGGTATTACCTATGGAGTTGCATATAAGTCATCAGAGCATTCATTAAACAGTAAGCTAAGTGAGGTTAGCTGCAGTAATGTTGATGGAAATAAACAAACTGTATAACCATAATTATTAGTTCACCACAGTAACCGCACCATGGCAGTGTTTGTATTTCTTTCCGGAGTTGCAAGGACATTTGTCATTTCTTGAGACTTTGGGAAGTCTGCTATTTCTAGCAGAATGTAACCTATTGCCTATCTCTTGGTTGTCTGCCAACTTAAAGTGTGCTAAGCGGTGAATGGTGAGTTCCTTCCATTTTTCAAGCATTGACTCAAACATCAAGAAAGCTTCGCGTTTAAATTCATTCAGTGGATCTTTCTGCCCCATAGCACGTAAGCTTATGCTTTGTCTTAGGCTCTCTAGAACTGAAAGGTGTTCCCTCCATAAATGATCAAGTGTCATTATCATCATTTGCTTCACGATCGTATTCCACAAATCTGTAGTGTGCTGACTGTTGAAATATTTTTCTTTCTCAGTAAAAAATTCTTGTATCTTATCATTTATATAATTCAAAGCTTCTTGTTTATTCAAAAACTTTGCCAAGTCTTCTTTATCAAGCGTTATTCCATACCTTGTATGGAATTCTTTGGCTATATCTTCAACATAATCTTCGTAATAGCCACTTTGGATTATACCTTCTACTACGCTCTCATTTACTTCGCTATACACTTCAAATATATCATTAATTTCGTTGCCTAAGATATTGTTTCTCTGCTTAAAAATAACTTTACGTTGGTTATTGATTACGTCATCAAACTTAAGTAGAGATTTCCGCACGTCATAGTTTCTAGCTTCAACTTTCTTTTGCGCTTTCTCGAGTGCCTTATTGATCCATGGATGATGAATAGCTTCGTTATTCTTTAACCCTACTTTTTGTAAAAAGCTTCTCATTCTATCAGAGCCAAATATTCTCATTAGGTCATCTTCGAGCGATAAAAAGAACTTAGAAAGTCCAGGATCCCCCTGACGACCAGAACGGCCGCGTAATTGATCATCTATTCTCCTGCTTTCATGTCTTTCGGTTCCAACCACGCATAAACCACCAGCTTTTATAGCAATTTCCTTATCTTTTTTTACTCTTTCAACTATTTCTTGGTATTTTTTTTCTCTTTCATCAGCATTTTTTATCTTCTTTAGCTCCACCTTTGCAATCATTTCAGCATTTCCACCAAGCTGAATATCAGTTCCACGTCCTGCCATGTTAGTTGCTATAGTGATACTACCTGGCACTCCAGCTTGCGCTATTATGTACGCCTCTTGTTCATGATAACGAGCATTTAATACTGAATGCTTAAGAGAATGGCTTTGCAAAAGCGCAGAAAGCTTCTCAGAGTTTTCGATGCTCACCGTGCCAACAAGGACCGGTTGAAGGCGTTTGTAGCATTCTTCTATAAACTTCAACACAGCATTAAATTTTTCCTTTTCTGTACCGTAAATTTCATCATCAATATCAACTCTTTTTACAGGTACATTGGTTGGAATTTTTACTACATTTAATCTGTATATATCACGAAACTCTTCTGCCTCTGTTGCTGCTGTTCCCGTCATTCCGGAAAGTTTATTGTACATACGAAAGTAATTCTGAAATGTGACCGATGCTAAAGTTTGGTTTTCATGCTGAATTTCAAGATTCTCCTTCGCTTCAAGTGCCTGATGAAGACCATCGGAATATCTCCTGCCCTCCATCATACGCCCAGTAAATTCATCAATAATCACTACCTTGCCATCCTTTACTATATAATCTTTATCAGCAGTAAACAGCTTATATGCACGTAATGCTTGGTCTATATAATGAGTCATTATCATGCTGTCAGTATCATAAAGCGAGGAATTTTCAGGAATGAGATTGTATGACCTTAGTAGTTCCTCCACTCGTGAAATACCATCTTCAGTCAAGAATACCGTTCTACCTTTTTCATCTACTTCATAATCGGAGTCAACTAATTTGGTTACTATTTTATTGATATGCTTATATATCTGATTGTTTTCCTCAACCGGGCCAGAAATAATAAGCGGAGTGCGAGCTTCATCAATGAGTATTGAGTCCACTTCATCAACTATTCCGTAGTGAAAGCCTCTCTGAACCATGTCTTCTTGAGAAAATTTCATATTGTCTCGCAGGTAATCAAAGGCAAGCTCGTTATTTGTGGAATACACGATATCTGCACTGTAAGCCTCTTTCCTCTCTTCGTCTGTCAAGTTATTCGTAATAAACGCAACAGAAACCCCAAGAGAATTATATAATTTGCTCATCCACTCTGTGTCTCGTTTTGCAAGGTAGTCATTAACAGTTACGACGTGCACGCCTTTCCCTTCTAAGGAATTTAGATATGCTGCTAAAGTTGCAACGAGTGTCTTTCCCTCTCCTGTTTTCATTTCTGATATCATGCCATTGTGGAGCACCATTCCACCAATCAGTTGAACATCAAAGTGCCTCATGTTAAGAAACCTTCGAGAGGCTTCACGCACAACTGCAAATGCAGGTACGAGAAGATCATTTAACGTTTTCCCATTTTTCAATTCTTGTTTGAATTCTTCAGTTTTACCAGCAAGCTCCTCATCAGATAAACTCTGCATTTCTGTTTCTAATGCATTTATTTGCTGAACAATTTTCCTAAAGGATTTTATTATCTTCTTGTTTGTGGAACCAAATATCTTTCTTATAAAAAAGAATGACAACGTAAAAATGAAAAATATAAGAATGGCTGTCAAAATTAGCGGAGAATCTAGCATAAACTTAAGTAAAGTCTTATTTAATATGAGATTATATTACTAAATGCAGCCTGCGGCAATTACATATTAGATTTGGGGAGTCTTTGGAAAGTCTTTTTTAAATCAAGAATTAAGAGTTTGCCAGGCAATTCCTACCCTCGAAGGCCTTTCTATCAACACATAAAGACTCTATTGCATTATTTTAGGTGTTTGGTAATCTTTAATTCTAGATCAAACAAATTTATAGCAGCCTGTATGAGGTAACTAGTTATGCACGGTAATATCTACCAGCTAAAGGTATTGATGCTATTTTTGCATCGAGGAGTGCTCTATCAGCACTCTTTTCGCTTAGGTACAGAAATAGAAGAGGCCAGAAAATTCGATGATTTAGTATTTGAATGTACCCAAGGTAGTAAGAAAGTATACCGTTTTTTGCAGGCTAAACACACACAAGATGAAGATAACAAGAAAATTGGAGTAGGGAACTTACTTACAAAAGATAAAAGTGGTGAGTTTGGATTAGCAAAGTATTTTGTTTCTTACCTAAAGATCAAAAATAATCAAGATTTTGCAGATGGTAACCTGAAAGATTTTATTATCTGTACTAATATCGATTTTGATCTGGATCAAAGCACAGCACGAAACACAGTGAAGAAGTTGAGGGTAAAAACTTTAGGACCAAACGAGGAAATAGAAATTTTAGTTGAAGTAATCGACACTAGTGATGTCTTTTTTAAAGATGGTGGCACTAGATATAAGTTCTCTTATATTCACAATAACATGATTTCAGTAGTGCAACCAGCATTTGAAAGTGCTGTAGAAGAAGCGATGGAAGAATTAGAAGAGGAGATAAAAAAACTCCAAAACAAGCCAGATCAGAACTCAAAAAGGAAATTGGAAAGAAATCAGACGTGGCAACGTGAATTTGGACGAATGATGAATGAAGGTAGGTTGGAAGACAATATAAAAGAATTTTTTGATAAGTTAGTATTTGCAGTAAATCAGCCCAATGAAATAAAACTAGCGGATATTATCAAAAGTGAGCTAGGCGAGCAATTTAATGATATTGATAGACAGAATGTTTACGCTCGCTTCCAAGAAAAAATGCTAGATTGGTTGAAAGAAAAAGGGAGACGTTTTCTTACACATGAAGACGGAAGAGAATTCTTTCGCAAGATGAAAGAAGAAATCTTAGGAGGCTTTCGATTTGAGGTGAGAAATCCAGTAGGATCGTTCACTGGAAGGACAGAAGAATTACGAGAACTACACAAATTAATACAAAAAAGTCAAGGTGTAGCCACAGTAATATCGCATCTAGCTTCTATCAGTGGTTTGGGAGGAATCGGTAAGACTGAGTTAGTCAGAAAATATATTGAAAAGCACAATAAAGATTATGATAACAATATTATATGGATAAATGCCGAAACCTATGAAACTATGGTGCAGTCCTTTCTCAGATTAGCTAAAGGTCTTTTAGGCGTTCCTACAGAAGATAGGGATATTGAATCTATTGTAAGAGATATATACGCTTTTTTTGCAAAGAGAAAAAGTCTTTTTGTTTTTGATAACGCAGAAGAATATAGAAGTGAAGGTCAAGATGCTGGTATTAGTCAATTTTTACCGTCCCACTTTTTATCATCTGATGATAATAAACCTAGTGTTTTGATTACCTCTCGTAATCAGAAATGGGGAGATATAAAACCATTAACGTTGGGTGCATTTACTGAACCAGAATCAATGGACTTCATTAGAAAAGCACTAGGTATAAAAGATGAATCACAAGAAAATGAAATAAAGAATTTAGCAGAAACATTACAGCATTTTCCTTTAGCCCTGCAGCAGGCAGTTGCATACATAAAGGAAAGGGATGTAGCATTAAAGAATGTAGGCTTGAAGTTTGAAATTAGTGATTATTTAAAGAGGTATAAAGAGGAAGCAGAAAAATTACTTGATTTTAAGTTTCCTAAAGACAGCGACAATAGCTACACCAAGACAACTTTTATAACCTGGAGAATTACTATTGATAAAATCAAAGACAACACGGAGTATGGTCAGCAAGCCAAAGAAATTTTGGATATCATTGCCTATATTGCCTCTGACAACATTCCTGCAAAAATGTTTTTAGGGGTAGAACGCAATGAAGAAAAGTTAGGTGATGCTATCCAACTACTTAAGCAATATTCAATGATCAGCTCAGGAGAAGAGCAAAGCTCAGTCAATATTCACAGGTTAGTACAGCAAGTAACGAGAATAGAGTTGGAAAAACAAGATAAAGAAAAAGTTGTGGAAAAGACTTTTGAATTACTGAGAGAAAGCTTTCCTTACGACAGTAATAAATTAGAAGATTATGCTAAAAAACGACAATTATTACCGCATTTAGAAGCGTTCTCATCACATATAGATGATTGGCTAAAAGAAAATCCTTTAGAAAAGCAAACAATAGAGAAGGATTATCTTATAGACTTGTTAATATTGATGAGTCATGGATACTTTAGCTTAGGTAATCCTAGAAAACAACAGAAGTTGCTTGAACGGGCTTTAACAATCAAGGAAGAGCATTATGGCTCCGATCATCTCGAGGTTGCTAGAACATTGGTAAACCTAGCCAACGCTCATTACACCTTAGGTGATCCTCAGAAAACAAAAGAGCTGCTTGAACGGAGAGCTTTACCTATCTTTAAGGAACATTATGGTTCTGATCATTTTGAAGTTGCTAAACTACTGGTAAATCTCGGTATTGCTTATGGGGGTTTAGGTGATTCTCAGAAAGAAAAGGAGTTGCTTGAATGGGCTTTAGCGATTCAAGAGAAATACTATGGACCTGATCACTTTGAAGTTGCTAGAACACTGATGAACCTCGGTAATGCTTATTATGGGTTAGGCAATCATAAGAAAGCAAAAGAGTCGCTTGAACGGGCTTTACCTATCTTTAAGAAACATTACGGTTCTGATCATTTCACAGTCGCTAAACTACTGACAAACCTCGCTAACGCTTATGGGGATTTAGGCGATTCTCAGAAGGCAAAAGAGTTACTTGAATGGGCTTTAGCAATTCAAGAGAAACATTATGGCCCTGATCATTTTCAAGTTGCTAAAACATTGATAAACTTAGGCAACGCTCATTACGCATTAGGTGATTCTCAGAAAGCAAAAGAGTTGCTTGAACAGGCTTTACCTATCTTTAAGAAACACTATAGACCTGATCATTTCGAAGTTGCTAAACCAATGACAAGCCTAGGTGCTGCTTATAGGGCTTTAGGTAATCCTCAGGAAGCAAAAGGGTTGCTTGAACGAGCTTTAGCAATTAAAGAGAAATATTATAGACCTGATCATTTCCAAGTTGCTATTACACTGACAGACCTCGGTGTTACTTATGGTGCTTTAGGTGATTTCCAAAAAGCAAAAGAGTTGCTTGAACGGGCTTTACCTATCTTTGAGAAACATTATGACCCTTATCATTTTCAAGTTGCCATTATATTAGTAAACCTAGGTGAGGTTTATGGGGATTTAAGTGATCCCCAAAAAGCAAGAGAGTCGCTCGAACGGGCTTTACCTATTTTTGAGAAATACCACGGCCCTAACCATTTTGAAGTTGCTAAACTACTGGCAACCCTCGGTATCGTTTATGGCACTTTTAGCGATCATCAGAAGGCACAAGAATTGTTTGAACGAGCTTTACCTGTTTTTGAGAAATATTATGGCTCTGGCCATATTCAAATTGCCAAGTTACTGGCAAACCTAGGCATTACTTATGGTGCTTTGGGTAACAACGAGAAAAAAAAGGAGCTGTTTGAACAAGCCTTGCCTATTCTTGAAAAACATTACGGCCCTGATCATCCGGAAGTTGCTAAACTGCTGGCAACCCTCGGTATCGTTTATGGCACTTTTAGCGATCATCAGAAGGCACAAGAATTGTTTGAACGAGCTTTACCTGTTTTTGAGAAATATTATGGCTCTGGCCATATTCAAATTGCCAAGTTACTGGCAAACCTAGGCATTACTTATGGTGCTTTGGGTAACAACGAGAAAAAAAAGGAGCTGTTTGAACAAGCCTTGCCTATTCTTGAAAAACATTACGGCCCTGATCATCCGGAAGTTGCTAAACTGCTGGCAGAGCTAGATGATATTTAGGCTTTTAGCAACACTAGACTAACAATAACTCATTTGAGCTACACTTCCAAAACTAATCTATTTGGATCTTCTATATAATTTTTTATTTTAACGAGGAAAGTTACTGCTCCTTTGCCGTCAACTATTCTGTGATCGTAAGAGAGAGCAATGTACATCATAGGTCTGATTTCTACTGCATTACCAACAGCAACTGGCCTGTTTTGTATTGAATGCATTCCAAGTATTCCAGATTGCGGAGGGTTTATTATCGGAGTGGAAAGAAGTGAACCGTATACTCCACCGTTTGAGATGGTAAATGTTGCACCTTCCATTTCTGATACTTGTAATTTACCCTCACGAGCTTTTTTGCCAAGAGCAACTAAAGTCAACTCAATTTCTGCAAATGACATCTGATCGGCACCCCGAATAACTGGTACAACAAGACCTTTATCGGTGCCAACAGCAACACCTACGTCATAGTAATGTTTATATATGATTTCATCGCCTGAGATTTCAGCGTTAATTTCAGCAATTTCTTTCAATGCTTGCACCGCTGCCTTTATAAAAAACGACATAAAACCAAGTTTTATTCCATATTTTTTTTCAAAGGCGTCCTTATATTTTGCTCTTAGATCCATGACATTCTTCATGTCAATTTCATTGAACGTGGTCAGTATTGCAGCAGTATTTTGCGATGCTTTCAAACGAGCGGCAATTACTTGCCTTATTTTGCTCATTTTTACTCGTTCCTCTCTTTGCTCTCCATTTACTACACTTTTTGGCAATTCATATTGTTTTATTGCAGGTTGTTCAGCTTTGTTCATATGGCCTATCACATCTGCTTTTGTTATTCTGCCTCCCATGCCAGTTCCTTTGACGCTTTCTGCACTGATTGCATTTTCTTCCATAATTTTACGAGCTGATGGAGCATCTTTTTTAGCAGCACTTTCGCTTTTATCTTCTTTTCTCGCTTCCTCTTTTACTTCTCCCATGGAAAGCTTCGCTAACAATTGATCAGGACTTATTACATCATCTTCTTTTATAAGAAATTCAGTTATTTGCCCTGAAGCTTCTGCAGTTAATTCGAGTGCTGTTTTGTCAGTTTCAATTTCAAAGATCAAGTCATCTACTTTTACTGCTTCTCCAATACCCTTCTTTATTTTTACTATACCTTCTGTAACTGATTCACCACCAAGAGTTTTTGGTGCTCTGATTTCTATAATTTTGCTCATAAAACAACTTCCGTATAAAACTTTCTATAGATTTATACATGAAAAGAGACATGTAATAAACTAATAAATTCATTGAGGCTCTTATCATTTAGAAGTGACAAACGGATAACATATTCCCAAATGTCATTCCAGCACGTGACGCTAGGCCATAAAAATTCCTTGACAAGCTTTGCCATCCCCCCTATCATGAAACTGAAGCTATTTATTTATCTTCGCAATCTGTGCAGGTTAATGACAAAAAACTTAGGGTATTTGGCGTCTCATGTTTAATTTTTCGCACTACGTGCATCGCATGTCTTTAAAAATTTTTAGGTTTTTACCTATATAAGCCGAAACGCGCTTACAAAGCGTTTAAGACAGCAAAAAACGTCAAATTGACAAGGGAGAATTTGAATGCTAGCTACTACGGGGTTTCTTTGCCTTTTTTCCTGCTTAGTAAATTTCTTAAACACTTGCGATGTAGGTTAGTTGCAAGTTAAAAGCAGCTAAATCGCTCTTAATCAAGCGTTTTAGAATAAAAAAAACGCCGATATTTTAGTACATAGTAAATAGCCAACCACCACGGGGCTTCTTTTGCCTTTTTTTTCGCTTGGTAAATTTTTTAATATTTATAGCTAAACGACAACCGTCATCCCGCTGCTTGTTAGCGGGATCTAGAGATACCGCGAATGAATCGCGGTATGACGGTTAAATAATTCGTTATCCCGCTACGTGTTAGCGGGATGTAGAGATACCGTGACGGTATGACGGTTCGCGGTGGTATGACGATAAGGTTTATACCTTGTCATGCAAGTACTAGAATCCAGTAAGCTTATTTATGCATATAAAAGGTTATTATTTTGTAAAGTCAAAGTTGCTTTTGGTTTTAAGTTAAAGTACAATAAATGCAAAGGTTTATATAAACTGGATCCAAGTAGTTAGCTACTTGAATGATATCAGACAAACAATCGTACACATGCTAGTCAAAATAGGCACCAGAGGAAGCAAGCTTGCAGTTGCCCAGGCTTTGGAAGCAAAACAAAAGTTGCTGGACTCTTTTCCTAACTTATCTATTGAAATTGTTAAGATAAAAACTTCTGGAGATAAGTATGCAAACGCAAATCTTGCTGAAATAGGAGGCAAAGGATTATTCATTAAAGAAATTGAGGCTGAATTGCTCGAAAATAATATAGACATGGCAGTTCATTCGCTAAAAGATATGCCTGCGTTTTTCTCAGGGGGTTTAACAATTCCTTGTGTTTTAGAAAGGCTAAGTTCATGCGATGCGTTTATTTCTCATAAACACAATAGCCTTGAGTCTTTGCCACAGCAGGCTACTATTGCCACTTCTTCAATAAGAAGAAAAGTTCAGTTGTTAAATGTTAGACCAGATTTAAATATAGTACCGCTACGTGGAAATGTAACAACCAGATTGCAAAATCAAAGTTTTGATGGAATAATTCTAGCTGAAGCAGGACTCATAAGATTAGAAAAACATCACTTGATTACAGAGGTATTGCCACCAAAAGTTATGTTAAGTGCAGTGGGGCAGGGGGCGGTTTGTATTCAATGTAGAAGGAATGATGTAAAAATTATCGATCTTTTAGAGAAAATTAATAATAATATGTCTTTTATAGGAGTGAAATCAGAGCGCAGTTTTATGAAGACAGTGAATGGTTCATGTTTTACACCACTTGCAGCTTTGGCTGAATATGTGAGCGAAAATATGCTACACCTTCGTTGTATGTTAGCAAGTGGAAAAAATATATACTTCACTGAGCGCACTTCATTTATAGAAGATGCGGAGAAAATGGGTATGGATGCAGGATTAGAGTTGAAATCAAAATGCTTATAAGCTTACCTAAAGTACGTGGAATCTATCGTTATGATGTCTTAATGTCTAAAGCGACGTGGTTAAATGTTGGTGGACGAGCTGATGTATTATTTAAACCATGTGATATTGAAGATTTAACATACTTGATTAAAAATACTGAACTGCCAGTTAGCGTTATTGGTGCAACATCCAACATAATAGTGCGAGATAGTGGCATTCGAGGAATAACAGTAAAATTAGGTAAGGAGTTTGCATATATTAAAAGTAAGGGTAACAACTCTATTGTAGCTGGGGGAGCTGTGCTGCTCAGCAACCTTGCTCACTTTGCGGGAAATCAGCAGATTAGTGGGTTGGAGTTTCTAGTTGGAATTCCAGGAACAGTTGGTGGCGGAATAGAAATGAATGCAGGTGCATATGGTAGTGATATCGCAAGTGTTGTACAATCCATAAAAGCAGTGAATCTAGAGGATGGAAACCTATATGAGTTCTCCAACGAAGAAATGGGGTATTTTTACCGTGGACATAGCCTAAAAGGAAATTGGATTTTTGTTGAAGCTGAGTTTAAAGGAGTAAACTCAGAGTATGAGCTTATACTGCAAAGGTTAAAGGAAGTTATTGAGAGGAAAAATAAAAGCCAGCCAATAAGAGGAAAAACTGCTGGGTGCATATTCAAAAATCCAAAAAACTACCGAGCATGGGAGTTAATTGATAAATCTGGCTGCCTAGGGTTAAATATTGGTGGAGCTAGAATCTCTAAGAAACATTGTAACTTCTTGCTCAATTACGATAATGCAACTGCATCTGACTTGGAAAACCTTGGCAACAAAGTAAAAGATGCAGTAAAGGATAAATTTAATGTTGAACTTGAGTGGGAAATAAGGGTTTTGGGTAGCTATTAGATAGTTTTTATAGCTTATGTATATTCGTTCAGGAGAACGGCAAATAAGGTAAACAAGTAATCTAAAAAAATAATCATAGAGAAACCGTGAGGTAATGTGGTTAATCTTGTAGAACTTTGCAAGAATCTAGAGAGAAAAATAGCAAAGTTATACCAATTCTCATTATTAGTGAATCAAATAAGCGATATTGTAGAGTTATTTAATTGTGGAGTGAGAAAGAAAGGCAATAGTATGGCTTTTTTTCCATTGTTATCTATCCGTTTATTGTGCAGTGGGAATTGGTATTAGCTGAACGGACACTATTGTTATACTATATCTTATATACAATTGTGCAATATGGAGAATGGCAACAAATTTACTAGCGAAATTCAGTGATTTATGATTGATAATTAAAGTTCTTAATTAGTAACCGTTCACACTTAATTCTTCAATCTCACTAATAGAAAGGCCAGTAAATTTGACAATAGTGTTGACATCAACATTGTTAGCCAGCATTGCTTTTGCGACTTCGATTTTTCCTTCGATTTTTCCTTCCTCTTTACCGATTTTGATGCCTCTTTCTTCGCCAATTTGGATGCCTTTTTCAGTAGCAAGGTCAAGTCTGTATTCAAGAATGGCTTCTTCTTTCCGTAGATCCATTATTCTTTCTTCATAAGCTACTAAATCTTTTTCATTCCAGCTAAACCTGTCTAATTCATCGTAGGCTAACTTTATTATTGGTGCTTTTTCTGCTATTTTCCTTAAGTCTTCTTCCGTAGTTTCATCTGCATATTTGAAGAAAAATAACCAACGATCCACTATGCTTTCTAGCTGTTCTTCCTTATTCTTAGGAAATTTAGGTAGTTCAATAAATACAAATTGAAAATCTTTTAAGTCATGCTCATTGGTTTTCTCATCTCTTATAGTGTGGCTGGATATATAATCAAGCTTATCAGGAAATAAATTACAATTAGAGATAGCAATAAAGAAAACCTTCTTTAAATCAATGTACTTACCAGATTTATCAGCTTGCCTTGAGTAAGCCTTAGCAGCATATAGTTGAGCTCGTTTTTCGAAGCCTTTATCGCGAGTGAGCTGCATTTCAATCACATACCTAGCCCCACTAGAGTCCCTGCAAAGAACATCAACTATACTTTGCTTATCAGAGGCAATTTCAGGATCCATTATAGTACTGAGGAATTCCACTTCTTGTATAGTATTTATCTCGGTAAACCCTAAAATATCATTCAAAAAATGTATGAGAATATTCTTATTTTTTTCAGTGCCAAATATTTTTTTGAAGGTTAAATCCAGCTTAGGGTCGAGAAACTTAGATAAAGCCATAGCCAAAGTGCTTAAAAATATTAATAATTATACACTATTATTAACAATTATTCAACCATATTTTTGAAGATAGCTATGCCGCCGCGAACCGTCATACCGCCGCGGTATCTCTAGATCCCGCTAACAAGCAGCGGGATGACGAATTACTTAACCGTCATACCACCGCGAACCGTCATACCGCGATTCATTCGCGGTATCTCGGCATAGATTCCGCTAACAAGTAGCGGAATGACGATTGTGTATCGTGTTTTGCTAAAAATCACAGAATGCAGTCTGGTTACCTTAATTAGAAGTTTAGCTTTAACTTTAAATGGACTACTCAACCGTGACAGACTTAGCTAAATTTCTTGGACAATCTGCATCTAACCCTTTTTTTGCTGCAGTAAAGTAAGCAAGGAATTGCATAGCAACACTGTAGATGATTGGAGAGATAAAATTATCAGTGTCTGGAAGTTGCACCACATCTGCGCAAACTCCCCTTAGGAATGGCGCTCCTTGTTTATCACTGAAGGCAATTACTTTGCCTTTTCTTGCAATAATCTCTTGTATATTAGATAGCGTTTTAAAGAATAAATCATCATAAGGGATAATTGCTATAACAAGCACAGTAGAGTCTATTAAAGCAATAGAACCATGCTTCATTTCTCCCGCTGCAATACCAGTTGTATTGATATATGAAAGCTCTTTTATTTTCAATGCGCCTTCCATTGCAACTCCGTATGAACTTCCTCTGCCGATTAAAATAACGTTATTGTGTTCTAATATACTGCCCGATATATGTTGTATTTTCATCACATTCAAAACGTGCTCAACATACTCGGGAATAGAGTTAATAGCGTTGCTTAGCTGTTTTATTCTCTCTCCACCCAGTACACCTTTTATTTTTCCAAGCTCCACGGCAAAGCATGCTAAAGTTGCAAGTTGCGCAGAAAAGGTTTTTGTTGAAGCAACACCAATTTCTGGCCCAGCAAGAGTATGTAACACAATATCTGAGATCTTTTCAATGCTGCTGCTAAATGTATTAGTTATACTAATGATTGTTTGCTTCTGTGATTTTGCATAACGCAGCGCTTCTATGGTATCTGCAGTTTCACCAGATTGAGAGATAAATAACCCAATGCTGCCTTCTTCCAGCTTGACGTTGCTATACCTAAATTCTGATGAGATTTCTAGATATACTCGAACTTGAGCGACATTTTCCAGCCAATACTTTGCTATTAGCCCAGCAAAATAAGATGACCCGCATCCAACTATAGTAATGTAACTCAGCTCAGAAAACAATTTTTTGTTAGCAAATATTACCTCTTTATATTGCTTGTAAAATTGATTTATTGTTTTGTTTAATGCACGCGGTTGCTCAAAAATCTCTTTTAACATGAAGCTAGGGTAACCATTTTTGCTAATTAGAAAATCACTTGGACTACTATTTTCTATACTGCGTTTAACTTGTGTACCATTGTTGTATATACTAACTCCACTAGATTTTATCACTGCAATGTCATCATCTTCCAAATGCGATATTCTTTCCACAAATGCACTTAAAGCATTAGAGTCAGATGCAGCAAACACTGTGTTACAGTTATAGCCTATTGCTAAAGGCAAATTTCTCTTCGCAACAAATAAGGCGTCTGGATATTCTGCAAATAATAAGACCAAGGCAAATGAGCCATGTAAGTTGTTTAAACACTTAAATAGAGAATCAATTGGCGACAATCCTTCATCAAGATATAAGGTTAGCATGTTTGGTATGATCTCTGTGTCAGTGTCAGTATGGAATGACATGCCCCTTTCTTCTAGGCCCTTTTTTAGCAGATTGTAATTCTCAATTATGCCGTTATGAGCAACAACAACATTATTTGTACGAATGGGGTGAGCATTTTTAAGGCCTGGGACTCCATGTGTAGCCCAGCGAGTATGTGCTATACCAACTGTACTGTGAGACATCTTGCTGTCATCAACAACTTCACATAACCTTTCGACTTTACCTTCTGATTTTTTGACTTCTATCTTACCTTCGTTATTTATGATTGCTATACCTGAGGAATCATATCCCCTATATTCCAATTTTTGTAACCCAGTTAGTAAGGTTGGTATTACTGAATCACCGCTACTTACTACACCAAATATTCCGCACACAAATGGATCACCAAACAAACTTTTTTCTAAACATGTTAAGCATTTTTGCCTTTATTACTGGTTGATTTATATTCTTTTTATCATTCTTTCGATTTTACCTTTTTAATTGGTTTAGCTGCTACTTTTTGAGTTTCTTTGCTTAAAACCTCAGATATAGCGGACTTTAGAACTTTTATCTCAACTTTTGGTGCTATTTCTATTATAAATTGTGCATTTGCCTCATCAACTTTATTAACTTCACCTATTATTCCACCAGAAGTAATGACTGTATCACCACGT
Organism: Wolbachia endosymbiont (group A) of Therophilus tumidulus; assembly: GCF_964277345.1. Classification (NCBI taxonomy): domain Bacteria; kingdom Pseudomonadati; phylum Pseudomonadota; class Alphaproteobacteria; order Rickettsiales; family Anaplasmataceae; genus Wolbachia; species Wolbachia endosymbiont (group A) of Therophilus tumidulus. The sequence continues at coordinate 505,489 of NZ_OZ195515.1, forward strand.
TTTATTTGATCTATCATCTTTCTATGTTCTTTTAGTTTTTTTTGTTGCGGGCGAATAATGAGAAAATAAAATACCACAAATATTAAAATCAGTGGAATAAAACTAGCAAAAGATGCGCCGATACTTGATGTATTGCTAGTTGCATCTGCTGCAAAAACTTCAGAAATGAGCATATTTAATCCTAATTGTTAATGATAAAAACAAACCTATTTAAGTATTAATTACAATACCATGCCATGTCAAGTTTGGTGAAGGCGTTTCTCAATACCGGCAATAATACTGCGAATTCTAAGTTATGCTAAAACTAATATGGCGGGAGTGATGAGACTTGAACTCACGACCTCATGCGTGACAGGCATGCGCTCTAACCAACTGAGCTACACCCCCCCTAATTTCTTTTTAGCATTTTCGGGCTTCAACTTTAAAGCTAATAAACATGTTGCCCTTTGTCAATATTTTTTGTTTGCGCTTTGCTGTCTTTTCTATTACTATGTAAATAATTTAATTTTACACATGGCTTGTACAAGTAGTCCCATTAGGGTTATGCCATGGAAGATAAACTATTTGGAGGAATGATATATGACAAATTTGCCTAAAGTCACTGTGCGTGATTTAGCTGAATCTGGTGTACATTTTGGTCACAAAATTAGTCGCTGGAACGCAAAAATGGCTCCATACATATATGGAGTGCATCAAGAAAATCGTATACATATAATTGATTTGCGAAAAACACTACCATTGCTACAGGTGGCCATGAAGGCTTTATATGACGTTGCATTTCAAGGTGGTCGCATTCTATTTGTTGGTACAAAGTTTCAAGCTTTTGATATTATTGCAAGTGAAGCGATTCGTTGTGGTCAATATTATGTGAATCATCGTTGGCTTGGTGGTATGCTTACTAATTGGGGCACTGTTTCTTCTTCGATAAAAACCTTGATGCAATATGAGAAAATATTAAATGACGAGGATAGCATTTTAACAAAGAAAGAATTGGGAAACATTGAAAAGAAAAAGCAAAAGCTTGATAAGGCGCTTGGCGGTATTAGAGAAATGGGAGCAATTCCTGATATCTTATTCATCATTGATACTAATAAAGAGCATATAGCGGTTAAGGAGGCTAAGAAGTTAGGAATTCCAATAGTTGCAATACTTGATACTAATTCTGATCCAGATGGTATTACTTATCTAATACCTGGAAATGATGACTCAAGAAAATCAATAGAGCTCTATTGTAAATTAGCTACCGACTCTATATTAGCTGGAATAGAGTCTAGTCTAGCAAAATCTGGAGTTAAGATTGATGATATAAGGGGTGATGAGTTTATTCAAGAAAAAGAAGATGGTATTGTGCAAACTAAAAGGAGACGTAGTAAAGTTTACAAAGAAGAAGAAAGGGAGGTAGTAACAAATGAAGATGAATCCAGATGATATAAGAGAATTACGTGATAGAACAGGGCTTGGCTTAAGTGACTGTAAAAAAGCATTAGAAGAATGTGATGGTGACATTAAGAAAGCCGTTGATAAGTTACGTACAATAGGTCTTGCTAAAGCTGATAAAAAATCTGATAGAGTAGCTTCAGATGGGCTCGTTGCTATGTGTTTGACTGAAAATTGTGGTGTATTGATTGAACTCAATTGCGAAACCGATTTTGTCGCAAGGAATGAGAAATTTATAGAGTTAGTTTTAAATTTAGCATCAATTGCTCATCAAGAACGCTGTACTAGCGTTGATGAGTTAAAAAATGCCAAGTATGAAAGCATTGGCACAGTGCAGGAAGCTATTATGAATGGTACGTCAGTTCTTGGTGAGAAGCTAGAGTTAAGCAAGCTTTGTTACTTAGAAGCTAAGGATGGAGTTATTGCTGGCTACGTACATGGTGATGTGTGTGGCTTAGGTAAGATTGGTGCTTTAATTGCATTGCAATCATCTGGTGATAAGGCGAAGCTACAAGAGATTGGGAAACAAATAGCTATGCATGTAGTTGCTATGAAGCCTGAAGCTTTGTCTATAGATGATTTAGATCAAATGAAGTTGAACAACGAACGTTCTATAATTGAAGAGCAAGTGAGGAGCTTAAATAAACCTGAAGAAGTAGCAAAAAAAATAGTAGATGGACGAATGGCTAAGTACTATGAAGAAGTTGTTTTACTGGAGCAAAAATTTATAAAGGATGATAAGATGAAGATTTCTGATTTTATAAAATCAAGCGAGTTGAGTGCTGTTAAACTCTCTAATTACAAGTTACTTGTTTTGGGTGATGCAGATTAAATAGCAAAAAATGTTTATTTCAACAAATGAAAAAAGCGAAATAAAATATTCCAGGGTGTTATTTAAAATCTCTGGTGAGGCTTTGATGGGATCAAAGCAATTTGGTCACGATATGGAGACTATAGGTGAGTTATCTAAAGGCATAGTTGAAGTTTGTAATCTTGGAGTTCAGGTATGTATTGTTGTTGGTGGTGGTAATATCTTTCGTGGCACATCTGCGTCTTTAAGTGGTTGTGAAAGAGCAAGCAGTGATTATATTGGAATGCTTGCAACTATAATCAATGCTTTAATTTTACAAAACTTTTTAGAAAAAAATTTAGTAGCTTCTAGGGTATTATCTGCAATACCCATGGCCACTGTATGCGAACCTTACATCAGAAGGAAAGCTATTCGTCATTTAGAAAAAGGTAGAGTGGTAATTTTTGCAGCAGGCACAGGCAACCCATTTTTTACTACAGATACAGCTGCAGCCTTACGTGCTGTTGAAATGAATTGTGATGTTATTCTAAAGGGTACGCAAGTAAATGGTGTATACTCCGCTGATCCGAAAAAAAATGAGGATGCTGTAATGTATGATAGGCTTTCTTACACGGATTTATTGACTCGTGATTTAAAAGTTATGGATGCATCAGCAATTTCACTTGCTCGTGAGAATTCTATTCCAATTATAGTTTTTTCTTTGAAGGGAGAAAAAATAGTCAATATTATTAAGGGTCAAGGTACTTATACTATAGTTTCAGATTGTAAACAGTAGGTAATTTATGTTAAATGAAATAAAAGCTAAAACAAAAGAAAGAATGCTAAAAACTATTCAGTCCTTTCATGATGATATTAAAGGCGTACGCACTGGTAGAGCTAGTGCATCTTTGCTTGATGGTATAGTTGTAAACATCTATGGTGGGCATCAAAAGTTAAATCAAGTTGCAGGCGTTTCGGTTATAGATAACAAAACCCTATCAATTAAAGTTTGGGACATTAGTGTTGTAGGTGAAGTGAAAAACGCTATATTAAATGCTAACCTGAATTTAAATCCTGTTGTCGAGGGTAGCACCATACGTATAGCTCTTCCGGACTTGACACAAGAAACCCGTGAAAAATTAGTGAAATTATTGCATCAGTTTGCTGAAAATGCACGGATTGCCATTAGAAATATACGTAGAGATATTATGGAAGAAACAGAAAAAATGAAGGAAAATAAAGAAATCTCAGAAGATGATTTTCATGGTGCTAAGAAGGAAATACAAAATATTACTGATGATAATATAAAAAAGATTGATGGTGAATTGTCCATCAAAGAAAAGGATATACTGAATCACTAAATGATATGGAGAAAGCTTACATAGCAAATGATGTCATTCCAGTGTTTGACACTGGAATCCAGTCTTTACTATACAACTATCTGATGCACTTGTTTGAAATCAAATTTCCTGGATCCCAGTGTCGGAGCACTGGGATGACACCAATTTTGCATTCAAGTATCAACTATTGGTGTCACTACAGTAACTCTCTTCCTGTCATGCAAGTAGCTGACACCTTCCAGGTGTCCATTGAAATCCAAAAAATTTCACTCAAGTCAAAATTAGGTTAAATTTAAATGTTGAATCAAGAATCTTTACCGAAACATTTAGCAATTATTATGGATGGTAATGGTAGATGGGCGAACAATCAAGGAAGGGTAAAAATTGATGGTTATAAAAAGGGCAGTGAAGTTGCATACGATATTGCCAAGTATTGTACGGACTTAACTATACCCTACTTAACTTTGTATGCATTCTCTATGGAGAATTGGCTTAGACCTAAAAACGAAACTGACTGTCTATTTGATTTATTTTACTCCGTTTTAACTAATGAAGATAAAGTCAATTTCATTTACAATTGTAACATTAAGTTGAATTTTATTGGCAATTTAAGTCTGTTACCCAGTAAAATATTGGATCAAATTAAAAAAGCAGAAGAAATGACACATAAGAACGATGGTTTATTACTCACTGTGGCAGTCAGTTACGGAGCAAAGCAAGAAATTACACAAGCTATAAGCAATATTATAAAAGAAAATATTGCTTATGTATCAGAAGAGGAATTTGAAAAGTTTCTATATACTAAAGATTTGCCAAAATTGGATTTATTAATTCGCACTGGTGGCGAAAAAAGGTTAAGCAACTTTTTATTATGGCAAGCAGCTTATGCTGAATTGTATTTTTGTGATACTTTGTGGCCTGATTTTTCTTGTCAAGATTTGAGCAAAGCATTAGAAGATTATACAAAAAGAGAGAAGAAATATGGTAGATAATAATTTTATAGTTAGAATGTTGTCCTCAATAGTAATATTATTCATATTTTCCTTTGCTACATATTTCAGTGATTTATCGTTTTACCTATTGATTTTTTCGATAGCAGTTTTATCTTCTTTTGAATGGTATAATCTAACCCAGGGAAACAAAATTTTATACGTTTTTGCATTATTATTGATTGCACTACCAAGCGCCTCATTAATATATTTATATAATCTACCACAGGGAAAATACGCATTAGTATGGTTCGTCTTAACCATTTGGGGAATTGACGTTACTGCCTACCTGTTTGGCAAGAATTTTGGTGGAGCTAAAATTTGCCCAATTATTAGCCCTGGAAAAACTTGGGCAGGACTTCTTGGTGCGATTTTAGCTGGAGTAGTGTGCACAATTTTTGGATCAATATTTTTTGGTCTATTTTCAATTTTTTATTCTCCAATCATTGGCCTTGCAATTGCTATTCTAGCGCAACTTGGCGATTTCACTGAGTCGCTTGTTAAAAGAGCTTACGGTGTTAAAGATAGTGGAAATATGATACCTGGCCATGGGGGAGTGCTCGACCGTATGGACAGTTTCATTTTTACTGCCCCTCTTATTGCTATTTACATAAGCTAAGTCTGCAGAAGTGCCATTAGAGCTCATCCCTAGTCAGCTCCCCAACCGCTTCTACAGTGCAGTCATGGACAAACGTCTTTTCACAATAAGGGCAGGCTATTTCCTCTTCTTCTCCCATATCTAAATATATTAATGGATGGCCGGAACCCTCATCATTCTCATCACCATGACAACAAACTTTTCTATTATTAACCCTCACTTTTGACATGCTGCTCCTTTAGCTTATAACATTTTATATATTGAATATACCCATTCAGAAATAAAAAACAACAAGCACTATTCTCCATTTTTTATCCTATTCAGGTTAATCAATTCGTTTTGAACACCTTTTGATACAAATTTGCTAACATCTTCTCCTAATCTTGCTATTTCCTTTACAAAGCTTGATGAGATAAATTGAGTATCTTCAGAAGCAGGAAGAAATATGGTTTCGATTTCAGGAAGAAGTTTATAATTTACCCAGCTCATTTGAAACTCGTAATCAAAATCCGATACTGCTCTTAATCCCCTAATAATAACAGAAGCATTCTGCTCTTTGGCAAACTTCACTAGCAACCCATTAAAAGATATAACATCTGCATCAATTCCTAGCCCTTTGATTTCATTTTCAGCCATGCTTGTGCGTAGCTTTGTGTCAAAGGCAGTATGCTTATTAACGTTTTCTGCAACTCCTATTATTAATTTATCGACTAGTTTACACGCTCTTTTGATTATGTCAAGATGCCCAAAAGTTATAGGGTCAAATGTGCCAGGGTAGATTCCTATTTTGTCATTAATGTTCATCCTTTATTTTTATAAACTACTTTAAAAACTTTTGATAGACATAATAACATTTTTTATCTAAAAATAAAAGTATACAGTTGGCCTGATAGCTCAGTTGGTAGAGCAAAGGACTGAAAATCCTTGTGTCGCTGGTTCGATTCCTGCTCAGGCCACCTTCTCTTTCTTGGCAAACTTGCCTTTTTGTTATAAAATACTCTATATCGTAATATAAATATTAGGGAGGCAAGTCATAGTATATAAATATTATAATAAACTATTTAATATCTTATTAATTATAGTTCTATTATTAAGCAATATTACTTATGCTGGCGTTAGTGAAAAACCGGCATCTCAACATGTAACCAGAAAAGAAGAACCAGCGTCAACTGTCTTGACGGCAGAAAATACAGTAAATAATGACATAGTTGTTGGTTTGTTGAAAACGGAAGAAGCACATGAGCTTGGGCTATCTCAAAATATCTACGAGATGTTTAATAACTTTGGAGTTAAAACCGTACTCATTGACTACAATAAAATAATTAACTTAAAAGAAATCCAAGAAAAGTCGCTTATCTTTGCAAAACAAGATGAAACATTGGCAAAGAAGCTAACATTAGACCGAATAAAAGTTGAAGTTGCAAAGTTTGTTAAAGAGCACAAAATAAATAGAATATTTATTCCGGATAATTTACACTCAGCACCCACTCCTTGTCGCCAGCTTGTTACTGAAGCAATTGTAAAAATAGTGGATGATAACCCTGCAATTCATTTACTTGGCATATGTGAAGGCATAATGAATGCAAAGGGAATTGAAGTAGTGAGTGTTGTGAGTGATGAAGAGAAACGAAGATCTCATTTAAAATCAGCACCTAATCCACAGAAAGAGGATGTACCTCTCCAGCAGATAAAGATCGTTCCAAATAGTCGTTTAGCAGAAGTAGTAGCCAAATTCCTAATACCTAATGAAAATGGCTGGTTTTCAACATATTTTCCAGATGCTCATTCAGGAGCAGTAAGTAATACACCAGAAAATAGAAGAAAATTGGAGTCACTTGGATATAAAGTTGCAGCATTTTCCAGTGAGGGGGTAATAGAGGCTATTGAAGATAAGCATGGTAATGTTCACTTTCAAAGTCATCCAGAAGCCCTTGTTGTGAAGTCAGATAAAAACCTCTATTTATCAAATCACAAGGAACGTCAAGTGTCTACACTAGTTGCTATAGCGATTATGAATGATTTTCTTTATCGTGCTTAATGGCTATAGCTTTAGGCTTACCGACGATTTGATAAACGATAGATTTGTCATGTATCCGTTCAGGCAATGGCGTCAACTTAAGGAAAAATATCAGCGATAGTGTATAAAATTTCTCTCCAAATTTTTTATCATTAAATTATCCAAAGAGTGCAAGGGACAGCACTTTTGTTTCTATTTTATTGCAACAAAAAAGTTTAAAATGTGTCTTTTTTAGGTGAGGCATGCAAAAAGGAAAAGATCTTATCTTACAAATTAAAAATGCAATATACTCGAAAACTTTTCAGAAAATCCATTGTGTTGAGTTTTACACGAACAAGAAAACTTCCTTTTTCGACAGTATTTTCTATGATTTTAAAGTTAGTTAAAAAAAGTTTGGGAATAGAATGTGAACTTATGGAGCGATTGACATGTACCCTCAAAGCAAGCTTTTTCTAAAGCAAGGTATAAGATTTGCCATACAGGCTTTCAAGAATTTAAGCATCCAAACAGCCTATCAGGATGAACCTGAGTTGGAGAGGCTATAGACTTATTGCAGCAGATGGTTCTGGTATGAGATTACCCAGCTCTGGGGAAATTGTATCCGAGTTTGAACCAAATGGAAACTGACCTTACCCAGAAAAAGTGGAGAGAAAGTTTGGAATGTTTTTCACAAAGAGAATGATGAATCAAAATGCTCAGGAATGCAATAGTTAATAGTGACGTTGTTTGTTATAAAAAATTTCTATGTATTCAAATATTGCAGTTCTAGTTTGTTGAGCAGAGTGTTGTGAAGTATCAATAAGTATTTCTCTTTTCAATGAGCTAAAGAAGCTTTCCACAACAGAATTGTCGTAACAACAACCTTTATAACTCATCTATGTTTTTTATGGATAAGAGATATTGATAACCTTGCGAAGTATATTGTGAACCTTGATCACTATGTAATAGTAGATTTTTGGCAGGTTTACGCTTGTTAACGGCCATTAATAAAGAGTCCATAACCAATTGTTTATTTATTGAACTGCTCATTGACCAGCCAACTACCATGCGTGAATATAGATCGATTATTGTTGCCAAATATAGCCATCCTTCTTTGGTTTTTATATAAGTAATCCCATACTTTATTTGGTTGATCGACAATAAAGTTTTGGTCTAATATATTGGGAGCTACGACTCTACTGTCCGTTTGTTGTTTCTTAATTTTAAATTTTCTTCTCAATATAGCCTGAATACCATTTTTCTGCATAATACTTTGCACTGTTTTTAAGTTGCAACTTTTACCCAAAGCCTTCAATTCAGCATGAATTTTAGGAGCTCCATATCTACATTTAGAAACTTGATATATTTTTTGAATAGCTGCGAGTAGCTCTTTATTTGCTGATTCTCTACTGCTTATTTTTCTTGTGGTCCACTTATAGTAGCCACTAGCAGAAAATCCTACATAATTCCTGTACTTTATAGCAGTTACTATGCTCTTTTATAAAAAAATATTTTACTCTTTTTGACTGGCCAGGGCTTTTTTTTAAATGTCTCTTTCCCTTGTTACTCTTGCTAACTCTCTTTGTAAATCAAACCTCTCTTTGTCGTAAGGAGCCATGTTACCTCTACCTGGAAATGCATTTGCCGCTGACTTTTTTTCGTTATATTTCTTCATCCATTTTCCTAATACACTATCCCTTATTCCTAGATCTCTTGCTACTTTTGCAACTGGTTGACCTACCTTTCTTTGTTCATTTGCCAGCTTAACAGCTTCCAATTTGAATTCTGCCGTGTATTCTCTTGCCATTTCTAATCCTCCAAAATTTTATTTTACCCGAAAAAACTCCTTTCTTTCTCTCCACTTTTTCTGGGTAAGGTCAGTATGGGAAAAGGTGAAAGATGTACTAAAAAACCCAGAGATGATAAAAAAGGAATACCAACGTAGAGTATTAGAAAATAAAAATGATGAATCATCAGAGAAAAAGTTTGCAAGAAGAGAAAATCAAATAAAAGAAGGTATCGAAAAATTAATGGAAGATTATTATAGTCAAGAAAATGCAGGAGAGAAAGGATATATAAGCGAGGAAGAATTTAAACAGACAATGAGAAAAATGAAAGAACGCTTACAAGGGATAGAAGAAGAGAAAAAAAAGGTAGTTGATCAGAAGGCAGTAGAAAAAGGAATAAGTCTTATTATAAATAGCATAAAGAATTTTTATTCTAGTGTAAAATCGAACCTGGAACAGCTAGATTGGCAAACTAAGCGCGGCATTATTAAAGCATTAATAGGACAAATTAACATTGGTTGTGATCAGGTAGAAGTAGGATTTCAGATCGAAGAACCAGCACAGGATGGGGGAATTCTTAATTTGTATCATTGTACTACACATCATAATAAGGGGGTTGGCAAAATGTGTCAAGCAAGTTTTTTCGTTTCTATAAATCTGGATTTCAGCGTTATGCGCTGGAATGACAACGTGAGGTAAATTTTTCAACATCCCAAAATTACAGAATTCAGTCTGTTTAATTAAGTGTGAACTGTTACACGAAAATTTTGTAAACAGATTAATATACCCTGTTTTTGCTATTCATCTAAAAATGGAACCATAGAGTACGTTGAGGAGCGTAAGCAAATTTTAATGCAAAAATTACTATCAAAAAATAGATTATGCAAGAGGTCTAATTATTCTGCCGCAATTTTGCTCTATCACACTTGCCACATTTAATATTCCAGCTTCATCATAATAATTTCCAATCACTTGCAAGGCAAGTGGTAAACCCTCATTGGAGAGCCCAACAGGAACAGAAATAGCAGGCAATCCTGCCAGACTTGCCGGCACAGTAAACACATCATTGATGCACATAATTAGCGGATCTGGCTTTTCATTTAAGCCAAAAGCTTCTGTTGGAGCAGATGGCACAAGTATGTAATCTATTTTTTCAAACGCTTTTATAAAATCATTTCTGATTAATGCCCTGATACACTGTGCTTTTTCGTAATATTCATTGTAATGACCTGAGGAAAGCGCATAAGCGCCAATTAAAATTCTTCTTTTCACCTCTTTACCGAAACCTTCTGCTCTTGTTAGTGAATACATTTCTTCAAGGGTATCAGCATCAACCCTGAACCCATAACGCACACCGTCATAACGAGCAAGATTGGATGAAGTTTCAGCAGAACAAATTAAATAATAGACTGGTATTGCATATTTAGTATGTGGCAGAGTAACGTCAACAACTTCAGCGCCATTTTCTTTTAAATAGGAAGCAACTTTCTCCCAATTATGGACTATTTCCTCTGAAATTCCATCCATCCTATATTCTTTTGGTATACCAATACGCTTACCCTTGACATCACCATTTATAAAGCTAGAAAATTTAGGCACTGGCTTTTCGCTTGATATTGAATCTTTTGTATCATAGCCACAGATTGCTTCCAGCATTAATGCTGAATCAGAGACAGAACGAGTAATGACTCCTGCTTGATCTAGAGAACTCGCAAATGCAATCATACCAAAACGCGAGCATCTTCCATAAGTTGGCTTTATTCCAACCACTCCACAATAAGCTGCTGGTTGGCGCACAGATCCACCGGTGTCACTCCCTAGTGCTCCAGCGCATAAAAATCCAGCCACCGATGCTGCAGATCCACCAGATGATCCACCAGGAACAACTTTTTCCCCATCGCTTTTTCTAATCCACACATTTTCAACAGGGCCAAAATAGCTATTTGTGTTCGCAGAACCCATAGCAAATTCATCCATATTAAGCTTACCGAGCATGGCTGCTCCACTTTTTAAAAGCAAGTCAGACACCGTAGATTCGTAAGTCGGAACGAAATTTTCCAGCATTTTTGAGCATGCTGTTGTTTTTATTCCTTTTGTACAGAATAGATCTTTGATGCCAACTGGTACACCCATGAGCGGCGAGATTAAATCATCCTTTTGCCTAGAGAAATGTTCATCTGCAGCTTTAGCAGCTTTCATTGCTATCTCTGGGGTTTTTGTTATAAATGCATTTAATTTCTCATTTTCAACCGCACTGATGTGCGCCTCTACGAGTTCAACGGCAGAAAAACTCTTTTTTTTGAGCCCGTCATGCATTTGTGTAATACTTAACTTTCTTAGTTCATTCATCAATATTTAATTTTTAGCAAGACGTTAATTATAACATGGCACGATAAAAAATCCATACATTTATAGTTACAGCTAGAAATGTAGCTAAGGTAACTTAGATTCACCGACAATCGTCATCCCGCTACTTGTTAGCGGCTAAGAGATACCACAGCGGTATGACGTAGAAGCTATACTTTTATACTCACCAACTCAGTATCCAATCCGGATTGTATCTTAAAAAGGTCAAAAGACTATAATAAGCAAAGGAGTGATACTGTGTCTGAGTGAAAATCGTTGAGATCCCAGTGTCTGCTGCTTGCATAGCATTTATTTACAAAAAAATAGTCATGCAAGAGACTTTGCTTGGATATTTGATATAATTTAGGTCTATTAAAGCAAAAAATACTAACATGAATGAAGTGATAACATTTGGTTGTCGTCTAAATTTTTACGAGAGCGAGTTAATCAAAGAAGCATTAAAAAAAGCAAAGAGAGAAAATGTTGTTGTGGTGCATAGCTGTGCAGTGACAAACGAAGCAGAACGTCAGGTAAAGCAAAAGATACGTAAGATTTACAAAAATGATCCAAATAAAGAAATTATCGTAGTTGGTTGTGCTGTTCAGTTGGATCCAGAAGTTTACAGTAGCATTCCTGGTGTAAGTAAAGTGCTCGGTAATCAAGATAAGCTAAAAGCTGAAAATTACTTACTAAATGACGATAAAATCTTGGTCAGTGATAACCAAGTAGAACCTGTTCTAATTAATGGATTTGAAGATAAGTCAAGGGCATTTATTGAAATTCAAAATGGTTGTAATCATAGCTGCACATTTTGTTCAATTACTGAGGCAAGAGGGAATAATCGATCTGTGCCAATAAACAGTATTATAGAGCAAATCAGGATCTTTGTAGAAAATGGATATCAAGAAGTAGTGTTTACAGGGGTTGATATTACTGACTTTGGTACAGATTTGTTGGGTAAGCCATCACTTGGTTCAATGATTAGGAGAGTTTTAAAGGATATACCAGAGTTGAAGAGGCTAAGACTTTCCTCTATCGATGTTGCTGAAGTTGACGACGAATTAATGGATTTAATAGCTAATGAGTCAAGACTTATGCCTCATTTACATTTGAGTCTACAATCTGGTAATAATTTAATACTAAAGAGAATGAAGCGTCGTCACAACAGAGAACAAGTGATAGAATTTTGTCATAAAATGAAGAGCTTGAGGCCTAATATAGCATTTGGCGCTGATATTATTGCTGGATTTCCAACAGAAACTGATGAAATGTTTCAGGATACAGTTGATTTACTGAAAAAAACAAATATAGTTTACCTACATGCTTTTCCATATTCAGAGCGGAAAAATACACCTGCTGCACGAATGCCACAAGTACCAGAGAATGTGCGTAAAGAACGAGTAAAAAATTTAAGAGAAATGAATAGAGAAATGATGAGTAGCTTTTATCAATCTTTGATAGGCACTGAACAAAGTGTTCTGGTTGAGCAAAATCATATCGGTAGAGCAGAAAATTTTGCATTAATAAAGCTTGAATCAAGAGCGCAAGCTAAAAGTATTGTGAAAGTTAATGTTACAGGCGTAGAGAATAATTATTTAATTGGAAATACTCTTTCTTAATTTTTGTACATTAAAGAAATATATGATATGATGGTTATACTATAAATGATAATTATGGGTTCATTTGTGATAACTAAAAGATCTATTACTTTATTTTTGATTTTAATTTCATGTGTCTATTTTTTTATTACTTATATCGGTAATTATGTACACGTTGAACAAGTTATTGGAACACAACTCTTAAAACTAGAAACGGACAATAATGAAGATGTAATGCATTCTAAAGAGGTTAATGAAAAAGAAGTACTAACAGAGGATTTAAAATATCAAGAACCTGAAAATAGTCCTATTGAACAACCTTCTATTCTCCAAGTAGCTGATCAGAAAAATATGTGGTCACGTATTGCAGATCAAGCTGAGCCTACAAAAGAAAAATCAAAAAAACTTGATTTTTATGTTAGCGCTAACGGTGGTAAGGTATACCATGATAATTCAGAAACATTTGTAAAGGGTATACAAGAAATAGGAAAAAGAGTCCTAACTTTAGTTGAAAGTCATTATGGTTTTATAATAAAAAATATAGTGGCAGATGAAATTAAAAGTATACAGCAATTTGATGGTAAAATTGATTTCCAGTGGTTTAGCAGCATGTCTTTAGGTTACTATGCTGGAGAAAATGGTAAAATTGATTTTGAAGCCGCGTATTCTATAGCCAATATTGAAGATAGTAATTCTCCTCCGGTATTTGATAAATCAGCAAGTATATTTGCGTTTTTGTTAAACTTCTATTATAATCCCAGCGTTCAGGATACACAATTTGCTCCGTACATCGGTCTTGGTATAGGACCAACAGTTTTTAGATTAAAAAAGATTAATGGGTCACCCCAAAATTCAATGCCACTGAATGTTCCTTGGTTTGCTTATCAAATAAAACTTGGTGTTGATTATTCAATAATCCCAGAAATCAAAACCTTTCTCGGCTATCGTTACTTTAGCGTTCCGATACCTGTTGCAGATGACATATCTACTCACAATATTGAAGTTGGTTTGATATTTAATTTTTAGTGATAATTTAATATATATATAAATTCTTATCTTTTCTATCTAACAAACCAAATGTTGGTACGATTGTTGCTTTTAAAAAAATGACAGTTTCTACTGTTCTAATATTATTCGCTAGCCTTTTTGATTTCTGATGCAATAAGCTTTGCTTATCTTCTCTATGTTCTATAAGCCCGCCGATTACCATAATTTCACCGCTCTTAATTTTTAACATAGAGTTCATTTCTCTGATTTCAACAATTGGAATGTCGCTATTTAATTTCATTTTACTCTGCTGTGCGACGTACTCTATATCTGGATCTTTAGTGTAGCCGTTAATTCTTGATAAAGTTGGATGTATATCCATGAATATTTCACTAGTATCAATGTTAATGCTTGGGTGGATTATTAGCACAACACCTATTGGGACGCTATTCATCTTGGTAATTAAGGTCTGATTAGAGTTTCTAGTATCTTTTTGTATATCGGAGGTAAAATAAATATGGTTTTTAGTAAATGAAATCATCGCTTGCTGATTATTTATAGCATGTACTCTGGGGCTTGAAATTACAGTTGAAGTGCCAAATTTGTCTAAATTTTTTACTAAATCTCCTAGATCATTTGCACCAAAGTTCATTGCTAGGTTAATAATGGAGTTATCTTGATTTATTATAGACTTAGTTCCATCTTGTAAGTCATTTAAGTTCATACCAGAAAGGTATTTGTCATCTAGCACAACTTCAACTATTTTTGCCTCTATCATTACTTGAGAAGACGCTAACTTCTTAACCTTATTAATATATTCTTCAACAGCTTTGTGGATATCTTTTCTAGCATTCAAAATAATAACACCAGCTTCTCTGTTGGATGAAAGGAATTCGCCATCATCCACCCCGTTAACATCCATTATTGCATTCAAGCCTTTTTCTAATGAATTCCATAAGTCACTACTGTATTGAGACTTCATAACATTGTTATAGTCCCTATCAACGTTACTTCCATCACTGTTAGTAATATTGTTATTAATGACGAAACTGCTTTGAGCAGAATGTTGAATATTGATGAAGTCTACGTAATAATTTTGTGCGTATGGCAAGTCCTGCTCAATTCTAATTACACCATTACTTGTTGAGTAACGCAGTTTGGCGCTATTTGCTATACTCTGAATTACTTCGTTTATATCCTTATCTTTTAGCTTTAAAATAATATTACCTGATATTTTTGGGTCCATATCCAAGTTAACGTCAGAAAGTTTTCCTATCTCAATCAGCAAATCCTTTACTGATACTTCTTCACTAACATTAATAGAAATAAGCTGATTACTGATTGTGAGATCGGGAAACTCTATTGGTAAAGGCATAATTTCTGGTATTGCCGGTTCATTAATCTCCAAAGAGGTGTTATATTGTTGCAACGGATAATCGTGCTTATAATTGTCTATGTTAATAGGATATTGCTTGGTAGGTAGATGTGTGCAAGAAATAATGAAGAGGAGTATTAAGCATTTAAAAATAGCCATTAGAACAGCATACAAAATCTATACTAATAGATTTCTATAAAAATATTAAAAATGTATTTAATCTCATTTTCATCGAGCAGATAATTGTCGTGTATTAGCTTTGGCTATGTATTTTTTGTATACTCTTCTTGTACTTAAATGTAGACCAGCATAGCCCTAATTTTTTTATATATTTTACTTCTTTCTCTGTATTTAATAATAGGCTTGAAAATAAATGGTAAGCCTATAATTGTTAAGCTTAGAGCTAGGGTTGAAAGTATACAACAGGCTTTGTGTTTACTATGTAGCTCTTTCAGGTAAAGCATCAAAAATCTACAAAATTTTTTGTAATTTTCTTCGATGTTTTTTTTGCTATGAGCCTTGCTAATGAACATATCTATTGCGGTATGACCGTTATTGCACTTAATGTTAAGGTCTGCACCTTTTTCTGTTAACAACTGAGCTATATCAAAATAATCCTTTTGAACAGCAAGATGTAGAGGTGCAAAACCTTGTTGCTCACAAATGTTCATATTGGCTCTAACTTCCAATAACATTTTCACAATTTGTGTATGGCCTTTTTTAACTGCGAGTAGCAAGGGAGTTCTGTTACATTTAGTAACAGCATTAACGTTTACCTTAAGCTTCAATAAGAGCTTAACTGTTTTAGTGTTACCATTATGGCTAGCTTTATGCAGCCTAGCGTTACCATTAAAATCTTGATCGTTTGCTTCTATTCCCTTTGAAACAAGAAATGTTACCATTTTTCTATTATTATGCTCAATAGCGCAATCTAACGCATCAAAACCATGGTTGTTTTTTGTGCAAAAAAACTCTTTAAGTTTAATTTTATCGTTACTTGCTTGCTGTTTTTTTGCAATAAGTTTTACTATTTGCATTTTGTTGTTATACGCTGCTAGGAAAAGCGTAGTGTTATTTTCTGCATCTTTGGCTTCTATATTTGCACCTTTCTTTATCAGATATTCTATAATTTCTGCTCTGCTGTCATAATGTGCGGTGCATTGATAAATGGTTAAAAACAAAGGAGTACGAAAATTGTTATCTTCACATTCGAGATTTGCTCCGCTATCAATTAAAATTTGGACGCTTTTTTTAGAACCGTATAGTGAAGCTATATGAAGAGGAGTATAGCCCTCTTTGGCATCTTTTTCATTAATTTTTGCGCCTTTTGTTATCAAAAAATCTATTAATTCCGTGTCATCTTGTAGTGCAGCAAGGTGCAGTGGAGTGAATCCATTTTTATCCTTGGAATTAATTGTCAGTTGGTTAACAAAAAGTTTAGCAACTTTCTTGTGTCCATGCATAATGGCGTAATGCAGAGGGTTTCTATTTTCGTTGTCTACGACATTGAAATCAGCTTCGTGCTCTAGTAATGACTTTACTCCAACTAAATCTCCTTCTTTTGTGAACTTATGCAAGAGAGTGATTCCACTTGCATCTTTTGAGTTAATATCAAATCCATTTTCTACTAATTGGTTTATATCTTCCTCACGCGCCATATCACTTAAATCTCTAATTAAACTCTTTTCGCGTTAATAATACTCCTACTTGATTAAGTTTAAATGAATCTGTGAGAAATGGCTAGTGCATTCTTGCATAACAAACTTTTGGCAGCACATTGGATGAAACGAAAAACTTACTTGACAAACTCCGCCAGCCCTCTTATCATGAAACTGAAGCTATTTATTTATCTTCGCAATCTCTGCAGTGGATTAATGACAAAAAACTTAATGTATTTGGCGTAAATCATGCTTAATTTTTTGCACTATGTGCACCTCATGTCTTTATAAAACTTTTAGGTTTCTACCTATACAAGCCGAAACGCGCTTATAAAGTGTTTAAGAAAGTAAAAGACGTCAAATAGACAAGGGAGAATTTGAATACTAGCTACCCTAGGGTTTCTTTGCCTTTTTTTTTATTTGGTAAATTTCTTAACATTTATAGCTAAACGACAACTGTCACCCCTGTAAAGGTCAAGTATCCCGCTACTTGTTAGCGGGATCTAGAGATACCGTGACGGTATGACGTAGGATTGCTGTCATTCTGCTACTTGTTAGCGGCTGAGATACCGCGAATGAATCGCGGTATGACGGTTAGCGGCGGCATGACGTAGGATTGCTGTCATTTCGCTACTTGTTAGCGGCTGAGATACCGCGAATAAATCGCGGTATGACGGTTAGCGGTGGCGTGACGATAAGCTCGTCATTCCGCTACGTGTTAGCGGCTAAGAGATATCGCGGTGGTATAGCTATAAATTGTTGATATCTTTTTTATATCACATTTTTAACTTACAATAGTTAGCCAGCGTTCCTTACATTAACCAAATCTTTCAAATTCTGCACTCACCACTACCTATAACTCACTTTCACGCAATATTGATCGTTCTTAAAAAGCAATCTAACATTTTTTATTCCTTGATTGCGAAGCTTTGATGCAGCTGATTTAGCAGCCTGAGCACTTTTAAAAAATGCAACATATCCCTTACTTTCTGCACTGTCTTGTTTCGGGTGACGTTTCTGCATTTCTTTTTCATATTGCTTTCTGTAATGAGGAGTATTTTGTATCAATTGTTCTGACATCTTTCTTAGGTATTGAACTTTTACTTTTGCAAGCCCAGATTTATGAAATCCTAAGACTTGAGCTGCTTTTTCTGATAAGTCTATTATTCTGCCTTCAATAAAAGGCCCTCTATCGTTAACCCTTGTAACAAGCTTTCTTCCATTTTCTAAATTAGTGACAAGAACAAAGCAGGGTAAGGGCAAAGTCTTATGCGCTGCAGAGATCAAGTGACGGTTAAACGCTTCACCATTTGCTGTAAGTGTGCCATGATCTTCTATTCCATACCACGATGCTATCCCTATCTCTTCATAGTGTTTACAGTTTTTTGGATAATAAGTTATACCATTTATTGTGTAGCTGCTGCCAATTTTATAATGACCTGCAGTGCAGTTAAACCTGTTGCTAAAACTGCAGCTACTTATCAAAACAAATATTAGACATAGAAAGGTTAGGTTTTTTATCATTGTATTCGGTAAGAGGGTTCGATACTATGAGGATTTTAAATTATACTATAATAAATTTAGTAATGAGTAAACATCTACTGCTAAATATTAACAAAACTCAAAAAGGAATAATACATATTATTGGTATAGGTGGAATCGGAATGAGTGCCATTGCTGAAATTCTTCACAATTCCAATTGCAAAGTTCAAGGCAGTGATGCACAATCAAACGACAATATAAATAAGTTACAAAAGCTAGGTATAGAGGTTTTTATTGGTCACAATGCTAATAATATAAGCCAAGCTCAAATAGTTGTACATTCTTCTGCAATAGAATCTGATAATGTGGAGTTAATTGCGGCAAAAAATAACAATAAAACCGTTTTGCATAGATCAGACATACTTGCTGAAATTATGAAAGGTAAATATGTGATAGCGGTTTCAGGTTCAAGCGGAAAGACAACAACAACCGCTATGATTGCTTCCATTTTTGATCATTCTGGCATTGATGCGACTGTAACTGTAGGAGGGATATTAAATTCCTATAAGAGCAACTTCAAACTTGGAGGGAGTGACACTTTTCTGATCGAGGCTGATGAGTCTGATGGAACTATGCTAAAAATCCCTGCAAAGATTGCTGTCATAACAAGTATCAACAATGACCACATAGATTATTACGGCACATTTGATAATATCAAAAATGCATTTTCCCAATTCGTGAATAATGCAGGTTCTGCAGTTTTACCTGATTCTGTAGACATCGATTATGATGCGGGTAATTCTATAACGTTTGGGTTTGAGAATGGTAGCATAAGAGCCAGCAACATTAAACAGCATGCTAACAGCATAGAATTTGATGTGTTGAACAACTGGATTCCAGCATTACGTGCTGGAATGACAAAAGGAAAGTGTACAGAGATGTCATCCCAGTGCGTGACACTGGGATCCAGCCCTTTAAAAAACATAGTACTATCAAATGCAATTGGAATTCACAAAGTAAGCAACGCCCTAGCTGCAATATCAGTTGCGATAAAGCTCGGAATTAGCGATGCAGATATTAAAAAAGGCCTTTTGGAATTTCAAGGAGTAGCAAGAAGATTCTCTTTGATTGCCGATATTAAAGGTGTTAAGTTAATTGAGGATTATGCCCATCATCCAAATGAAATATATGCAACTTTAACGGCTGCACGTTCGATTACTAAAGGAAAAGTAATAGGAATTATCGAACCACTTCGTTTTGCCCGCATTCGTAATTTTTTTGATGAATTCATACGAATTTTCATGATGTTTGATTATGTCATCCTCACTCCTGTTCATCCCCCAGAAGACAAGCCTATTCCTGGTTGTGGGATTGATGATATACAAAAAGCTTTAATCAGTAATGGATTTAATAACACAAAAATTATGAATGATGCTTTGCTCATTTCACATTTTATTAGTGATTCGACAAGTCCAAGTGATATAGTATTATTTATTGGTGCTGGTAGTAATATAGCTAAATTGGCAAAGGAAACTGCAGCACTTATTGCGGAAGTTAAGGTTTAATGTAATGAATAAGATAATCAATAACGTATTTGCAAGAGAAATTTTAGATAGCAGGGGTTACCCCACTATTGAGGTAGAAATTGAGCTCTGTGATGGTGCAATAGGCAGGGCATCTGTACCTTCTGGAGCTTCAACCGGTAAATTAGAAGCCTTGGAACTCAGGGACCAAGATGAGAAAAGGTATTGTGGTAAGGGAGTGCTGAAAGCTGTTCAAGCTGTAAATGGGATAATAGCAGATGAAATCATTGGAATGAATGCAGCGGACCAAAATGCAATTGATAAAGCATTAATTGAACTGGATGGAACAAAAAACAAATCAAAACTTGGAGCAAATGCAACTTTGGGTGTGTCTCTTGCAGTTGCAAAAGCAGCAGCAAACAGTTTCAAAATGCCGCTATATAGATATTTGGGAGGAAAGCAGACGAGTGTTATGCCGGTTCCACTCATTAACATAATTAATGGTGGAGTACATGCAGACAATAAGCTCGATTTCCAAGAATTCATGATTCTTCCGGTCGGTGCTGAGACTTTCAGCGAAGCGATTAGAATATCTGCGGAGGTATTCCACAACTTACGTAGCATTCTTAAGAAAAAAGGTTATAGCACAAATGTAGGGGATGAAGGTGGTTTTGCACCAAATATTGAAAGTACTGAAGAAGCACTTGATTTGATCATATACGCTATAGAATCAGCAGGTTATTCAGCGCAAAGTGATTTTGCACTAGGCCTTGATGTTGCTTCATCTACTTTTTATGAAGATGGAATTTACAAATTTGAACACAGAGATCTTACTTCAGAAGAGTTGACTGAATATTATTGTAATCTTGTGGAAAGATATCCAATAATTTCTATAGAAGATGCAATGAGTGAAGACGACTATGAAGGTTGGAAATTACTTACTGCAAAATTGGGGAGTAAAATTCAATTGGTTGGGGATGATTTGTTTGTTACAAATTGTGAACTGATATGCAAAGGAATAGAGGAAAAAATGGCAAATGCTGTACTGATCAAGCCAAATCAAATAGGGACGTTAACAGAAACTTTTGCTGCTATTGAAATGGCAAAATCAAATGGCTATAAAGCTGTTATTTCTCATCGCTCAGGTGAAACAGAAGACACAACAATATCCCACATAGCAGTTGCATCAAATTGCGGGCAAATAAAAACCGGGTCGCTATCGCGTTCTGATAGACTCGCGAAGTATAACGAGCTAATCAGAATAGAAAGCGCATTAGGAAAGGATGCTAAATATTATCGTGGGTTAGCATGGGTTTTATAGACGAAGTAAAATTGTGTTTAAAAGCTGGTGACGGTGGTGATGGCTGTGCAAGTTTTCGTCGAGAAAAGTTCGTTGAATTTGGTGGTCCAAATGGTGGTAATGGAGGAAAGGGTGGAAACATAGTTTTCATCAGCGACGCTAATCTCAACACTTTGCTTCATTTTCGTTATAGAAGACACATTAAAGCAGATAGTGGAAAAAATGGTGCAGGCAGGGATAGATCTGGCACAGCAGGGAAAGACGTTATACTTAAAGTTCCAGTCGGTGCACAAATAATTGATGAAGAAAGTGAAGAGATAATAGTAGACCTTGACAAGCCTGGTATGGAATTTCAAGTAGCACAGGGTGGAAAAGGTGGACTTGGAAATACTAATTTTAAATCTTCTACTAATAAGGCACCAAGACATTTTACTTACGGTCAGCCTGGCGAAGAAAAACATGTATTATTAAAACTAAAAGTTTTATCAGATGTTGGAATTATTGGCATGCCAAACGCAGGTAAATCAAAATTTTTGACTCGCTGCTCAAATTCCGATACAAAAGTAGGCGATTATCCATTTACCACCGTAAGACCTCATTTAGGCATGGTAAAAGTGGATGATAGCGAAGTTGTAATAGCAGATATTCCTGGAATAATTACTGATGCTCACCTTGGAGTTGGGCTCGGGCATAAATTTTTAAAGCACATAGAAAGGTGTCAAATTTTACTTCATTTAATCGATGTAACTCACGATGACGTTGTTTCGGCTTATAGTTGTATCCATAATGAATTGGAACTTTACAATAGTGATCTTGTTGAAAAAGAAGAGATTGTAGTATTAAACAAATGCGACTTATTGAGGGAAGCAGAAATTCTGGAAAAGAAGAATCACCTAGCTAATTATCTCAATAAAGAAGTGCTGTGCTTATCAATTAATGGTGATTTACAGCCTATTTTAAGATTATTAAGTGAAAAATTGAAAAAGAGTAATTCTAAGGAAATCGATGTATATGATCCTTTTAAAGCGTAAATTTTCTATTTATGGATGTACAAGAATGGTAGCGTGCAACCAGAACTAAGCGTACAGCTGTGCAAACATCGTGATTTGAGTCCACCAGAAGGGTGTCATCCCAGTGCCCAGACACTGGGATCCAGGAATTTTATTAAGTTGGTAAGCATAAAAGTAGCCGTTTTATGTTAAAATACAACGTTTTGATGATTATGAAAAGGCTGGATTCCAGACTGGAATGACACCATCATAAAGTGAATCAGTGTCAGCTACTTGCATCTACCATGCAAGTTAACTGAAAATTGCAATGTTCGTACACTTGACTACTTGGATCTAGTATGATTTAATTAACCAAGAAGTAGGCATGAAAAAATTATGTAGTGAACCAGTTTGCATAACACCAGGAGGAAAATATGGATAGAAAGACGAGAATAGAATCAGACAGCTTAGGGGAAGTAAAAGTACCAAGTGAACATTACTGGGGAGCACAGACTCAGCGTTCTTTAGAAAATTTTAAGATTGGCACAGAAAAAATGCCAGAGCCTCTGATTAAAGCATTAGCAATAGTAAAACTTGCAGCAGCGCGTGTTAATATGAAACATGGTGTTATAGATGATAGGGTAGGGGACGCAATTTGCACAGCCGCGAGGGAAGTAATAGATGGCAAATTTAATAATGAATTTCCGCTTGTTGTTTGGCAAACCGGATCCGGAACGCAGACTAATATGAATATGAATGAAGTGATCAGCAATCGTGCAATAGAGATTTTAGGTGGTAATTTGGGTAGTAAATCTCCAATACATCCAAATGATCATGTGAATTATGGTCAGTCGTCAAATGACACCTTTCCAACAGCAATGCATATAGCAGCAGCAGAGCAAATAAACTGCTTGCTTATTCCAAATCTTGAAAAATTGCATAAGGTGCTGGATAATAAGGTTCAGGAATTTAAAGATATAATAAAAGTAGGACGTACTCATCTGCAAGATGCAACGCCCCTAACACTAGGACAGGAGTTCTCTGGCTATGCAGTCCAGATTAAAAAGGGGATAGAGAGAGTAAAATCAACTTTAAGTGGTATATACGAGCTTGCACAAGGTGGCACTGCGGTTGGCACGGGACTCAATACTAAAAAGGGTTTTGCTGAAGATTTTGCAAAGCAAGTTGCAGGAATTACTAACCTTCCATTTACTTCAGCAGGCAATAAATTTGAAGCGCTAGCAGCAAATGATGCTTTAGTTGAGCTCAGTGGAACACTCAATACAGTAGCAGTCAGTTTAATGAAAATTGCAAATGATATAAGGTTGCTTGGTTCTGGTCCAAGATGCGGAATTGGGGAAATAATGTTACCGGAAAATGAGCCTGGTTCTTCAATTATGCCAGGTAAAGTGAATCCAACTCAGTGTGAAGCGGTGACTATGGTATGCACTCAAGTTATGGGAAATCATGTTGCTGTAACCATTAGTGGTTCAAACGGTCATTTTGAATTGAATGTGTTTAAGCCAGTGATAATTTACAATGTTTTGCAGTCTATAAGACTTTTAGCTGATGCAAGTTTAAATTTTACAGAAAAATGTGTAATTGGTATTAAAGCAAATGAAGAGAGGATAAAAGATTTACTGAATCAGTCGTTGATGTTGGTCACTATATTAAATACGCATATAGGGTACGACAATGCAGCAAAAATAGCGAAGCTTGCTTATAAAGAAAATATCACTCTAAAAGAAGCAGCAGCAAAACTTCAACTGCTCACTGAGGAAGAGTTTGAAAGGATAGTGAAACCAGAAGAAATGGTAAATTATTTGTAACCGCTCACACTTAATTCTTCAATCTCACTAATAGAAAGGCCAGTAAACTTGACAATAGTGTTAACATCAACATTATTATCTTGCTTTGTCTACCTTATTTTGCCGCTCCCCTGAACGGATACGGTTTAAGACATAAGATCCTTTTTCATAGCTATACTACGTTATCCAGCGTCTGGGCACTGGTTTCTTGGTACTTATTCCGCAATAATTTTTTTTTCCTTCAATAAACTTTGCAGTTCGCCTTTTTCGTACATCTCGCGAGTGATGTCGCAACCACCAATAAACTCTTCCTTTATATATAATTGTGGAATTGTTGGCCAATCAGAAAACTTTTTTATAGATTCACGTATTTCATCATTCTCCAACACGTTAATATACTTAAACTTCACGTTCAATTTTTTTAGGATTGACACGACGAGTCCAGAGAATCCGCATTGAGGAAAATCAGAAGTGCCTTTCATATACAATACCACATCATTTTCTGTTATATCTTTTTTTATTTGTTCAAAATTGCTCATAAATTCACCTTATTTTTAAGTATTAGTTTCCAGTTGCAAGGCGTGTATAGACTGACCTTCCAGAGCTTTATATACCATTTTATGCTGTTCTATTTTTGTCTTTCCAAGAAAACACTTGGAGTTTATTTTTAAATGATAATGGTCATCATCTCCAGCAAGATCATGAATCTTTATATCAGCGTCGGGGAACGATTGTTTGATGATCCTCTCTAATTCGTGAATTGCAATAGTCATTGATTTGCTTTAAATTACAATACTTTCATTATAAATCTAAAACGATTGAGCGCAATAAAAAGTTGCTATCATAAAAAATAGAAGCATACTATAATAATGGAATGACAAATTATGCAGGGAGGCTTTGTGGTGGGCGAAAGATTTAAATTCACATATCTATTGGTTTTGCTAACTTTTTCATTTAGGTGCTTATCTTACGATGATAAAATAAATAACTTAGAGAATGTTTACATCAAAGCTAACTATTTTGGAGCATTCTTCAATGCAATAGGTTCTCTAGAAGGAAAAGAAGATGCAGGTGACAATATAACAGAGGGGGTTTTTAGTTTTAATAAGAAGGAGCGAATTGAAGCTGGATACAGTCCTAAATATGTTCCAGGGTTTGCCGGTAGTGCTGCAATAGGGTATTTATTCAAAAATATGAGAGTTGAGTTTGAAGGCTTATATTCTCAGACTAACTTATATGATGAAGATTATTCAGATAAGAAAAAAGCAAGATATATTGAACTTCGTCGTCACAATGATGCGTCTACTGGAGCGGAATGCAATTCACCTTGGAGAAGTGGAAAGGTTGATATTCACATTCAAGAAAATTGTAGTGTTGAAGCAGAGTTCAGAGCTGCATTTAAGATGAAAAATGAAGGTTTTAATAACTTAGCTGGAATGGTCAATGTATATCGTGATTTTAATATAGCAAAAATGCCATTCACCCCATATGTTGGTATTGGTGCAGGTGTAACTAGGGTTAAATTTCTAGGAAAAACCAGATATGCCTTGGCTTACCAAGCAAAACTTGGTATCAATCACCAACTTACAGCACAAACTCAAGCATTTGCTGGTTTACGCTATTTTGGTATCCTTGATAACCAATTTAAAGATATTGTACCAGGAATAAAGATACTAGCTGGTGAAGGATATATTCCTGCCGGTGGAGGAAGTAAAGTTGATGAAACTGCACGTGTTGAATCAACAACTGCAACCATTACCAATAGGTTTGGCATATATGGCTTAGAGTTTGGGTTGGTTTATCACTTTTAACTTTATCCAATAAATTACATATGTGAAGATAGTAAATTCAGCGTGCTGAGAACATTAGAAAGACGAGATTTTAATTGATTTTCATATTTACTCCAATCTTGTATTGCCTTTCTTGCAACACCTGAATCAACTGCGGCTTTTGCAACAGCAGGAGCTACTATAGAAATTAATCTTGGGTCAAATGGAGTAGGTATTATATATTCACGTCCATAGCCCATTTTACGACCGCCATAGACTGCAGATATCTCACCTGGTACTGGCTCACGGGCAAGCTTTGCTATTGCATCTGCAGCTGCAATTTTCATTTCATCATTTATTGTTGTTGCATGTACATCAAGTGCCCCTCTAAATATATAAGGAAAACCCATTACGTTGTTGACTTGGTTGTTGTAATCTGACCTACCAGTTGCAATTATTGCATCTGGCCTCACAGATTTTGCAAACTCAGGCCTTACTTCTGGATCGGGATTGGCAAGAGCAAAAATAATCGGGTCTTTGCCCATACTCTTTAACATCTCTTCATTTAACACATCTTTTGCAGATAGTCCGATGAATACATCAGCGCCTTTTATTGTATCAAGTAGAGAACGTTCGGAAGTATCAATTGCATACTTTTCCTTCCACTCATTCATATCCTCGTTTCTACCTTTGTATATTACTCCTTGCTTATCACACAGCACTATATTTTTAGCGCCCATGGACTTTAGTATTTCTAAACATGCAATACCGGCTGCTCCAGCACCATTCATAATGATCTTAACGTCCTCTAATTTCTTTTCAACAATATCAAGAGCATTTTCTATGCCAGCTGCAACAACCACCGCAGTTCCATGCTGGTCATCATGGAACACTGGAATATCCATCAGTTCATTCAGGCGTTTCTCTATTATAAAACAATCGGGAGATCTTATATCTTCTAAATTTATCCCCCCCCAACTTGGCCCAAGATACCTTACTGCATTGATGAAATCTTCTATATTTTCTGTACCAACTTCTATATCAACTGCATCAATATCAGCAAAACGCTTAAATAAAACAGCTTTGCCTTCCATGACAGGTTTTGCAGCAAGAGGACCGATATTACCAAGTCCAAGCACTGCAGTGCCATTTGAAATGACAGCAACACAGTTGCTTTTTGCTGTATAATCATAAACAACCTCAGGATTTTTAGCTATTTCAAGGCACGGAGCTGCAACACCAGGGGAATAAGCAAGTGACAAATCATACTGGGTAGATAAAGGTTTTGTTGGCATGATTGAAATTTTACCAGGGTTACCACCTCTGCTGTGATACTTAAGCGCTTCTTGTTTTGTGGTACTATCTAAATCATCGTTCATCATTACATCCTTATATTTTAAGCTTGTATTTTTTAAGTATATGGAGTTTTTATAAATGTTCAATTGTAAATTATTAACTTGTGAACTCTGTTGTACTTCTGTATAAGTTTACCTATTACGTAAGATGATATTACATGCTTAAAAAAAACGTGCCTAATTTGCTTACAATTTCTCGTGCACTTGCAATACCAGCAATAATATTAAGTTTTTATATAGAAAATAAATATGCAGGCCTGATAACAATATCAATCTTTGTGTTTGCGTGCATTACGGATTTTTTTGATGGTTACCTGGCGCGTGCGTGGAAAGTCCAATCAAAGTTTGGCAAGCTATTTGATCCAATTGCTGACAAATTAATAGTGGTTTCAACGATAATTATGCTAGTTTATAAGCATAAGATAAATGATTTTACAATAGTACCATCGATTATCATCATCTGTCGGGAGATATTAGTCTCGGGTTTACGGGAGTTTCTGATAGCTACAAATGTTAGTCTACCTGTAAGCAAAGCTGGAAAAATTAAAACATTTTTGCAGATGGTTGCTGTAGTAGCGCTAATAATGAACGATTATTATATGATTCAATATACAGGTGCGATTTGTTTATGGGTTGCAGCTATTATAACTATGTGGTCAGGCTATAATTATATCCTAGCCGGCATCAAATAGATTGATTAAATCTCCTAGGAAATAGTTAATAGACAAGAGTAGTTAATATCTTAGTGATATTGACTCAGAAAGCAAAAAGGTGTATAATTATATTAACTTACAACTAATTAGGTTAATATTATGAAAATACCTAGTGGCAAATTTTCTTCTACTAAAAAGGTTCCAGGAAAGAATAAGAAAAAAAGAGATTTTGAACCATTAGAAGAGTTTTTTTGGGATTTTTGGCCAACAGTTGATAAAGAAGTCAAAAGAGAAAGGCTAGAACAAGAACTATTAGCACTAAAAAAAAGAGAGCTATATAGAAAATGTGCATCATTGGCAACAATGGTCCCATTTACATTGCTGATGGCGATTGAACTGGAAAAAACATATAGCGATCAGGTATTACTTGGCGTGATAAGTGGCGCGCTAAGAACCTGTCTTGAAAGGAACTAAGCAGCTAATTTAGCAAGCATAATAGTAATCATATTAAAGGAGATATTAGTTTTTGAAGTAAGAGGAGAATGCTCATAATCCTTGCTCATACGTCTAAAATTGGAAAGCCAAGCAAAAGTTCTTTCAACAATCCACCGTTTAGGAATAACTTGAAATCCTACAGCATCAGCTGCTTTTTTAGTAATCGTCAATAAACATCCTGTTTTCAATAAACAGTAATTTTGCAATTTACCAATATATCCCTGATCAGCGAGAAACCTTTGTAGCGTTGGAGCTTTTCGTTTAGCTTGAGTAAAAAGATTTAGAGCACCATCACGATCTTGAATGCCTGCACTATGAACATCAGCTGTAATAATTAGGCCTATTGTATCCACAATGATGTGACGTTTTCTACCCTTTATTTTCTTGCCAGCATCATATCCTCTGGATCCCCTTTTTGAGTGGTTTTCACTGATTGACTATCAATTATTCCTACCGAAGGTATTTCATTTTTGCCAACCATTTTTCTTACCTTTTTTACTAACATATCGTGTATTTCTTCCAATTTGCCACTATTACGCCACCTGAGAAAATAATCATACACCGTTTTCCATGGCGGAAAATCTTTTGGCAGCATTCTCCACTGGCAACCACCTTTCATTATATATCTTATTGCATTAATAATTGTTCTAATATTGTGCTTTCTTGGCCGTCCTACTGCACCTTGTGCAACACTTGGCTCCAAAATTTCCCATTCTTTGTCACTTATATCACTTGGATACATTTTTACCTACTATTTTTTACTTATCTCATCATATTCTCTTTCTCATTTCTTTTCAAGACAGGCTCTAAGCCACACTATATTACCTTTTACAGTCTTATCTCTTATTTGTACGCTATATTTAATTTACAATAATAGGAAGATAGCACAAAAAGAACGAGAGTTGGAGATTATTGAAAATGGAGAGGAAGTAAAGGAAAAAGAGCACAATATTTCTGATATAGGTCAGTGTTTGATCTATATTGAGGCTATAACAACTGCACTGGTTATTGTAGGTATGATAATGGGTGAAACATCTTCACTTGAAGCAGCAGAGGATGCAATTTTATTTCTTGCCAATGCAATTGCTTTTCTTGCAACTCTTGTTTCTTATATTGATAAGCATGAAAAAAATAAGAAAAAGGAAACAGAAAAGTCTGATCTTGATGAGAAATCTAGCAAGAAAACTAGCAATATATCTGTAGCCGGATTGGCGCTTGCTGGTTCTTCTGTATTTTTAATAAGAAGGATAATGTTAATAGCATTAGCATCGTCCTTAAATCCTGCTGTTGGACCTACTTTAGGCTTGGTAGGTATTGCAATTTTTATGGCTGTACAGGTCTTAACTATACATTCCTACAGTAAGACGCTGAAAGATCCAAAAGTGGAAGGACGAGGTGAATCAAGAAATGCAGGTAGTTCTGACCGTAGTTATAAAGAAGAAGGACCGGCTGTTGCCTAAGAAATTTATTTATTTAAGTAATATTTAGGTCTATACTTTATTTTGATCGAAAAAAATCTTATGTATAAGACTTTAATCACGTGCTTTATTTTCCTAATTTGCTCCTTTACACAATCGTATGCGGATGATCTTGAAAAAACTGAAACTGAACTATATGAAGAAGCAGTTGAACTTTTTGACCAGAAAAAATATAAACAAGCTATTAGGGCATTTCATAAGATAGAGGATTTGTATCCTTTTTCTTATTGGGCAATGAAAGCAAAATTATTATCTGGGGTCTCTCACTATAATATGGGTAACTATAGCAGTG
This sequence comes from Wolbachia endosymbiont (group A) of Therophilus tumidulus, assembly GCF_964277345.1. Taxonomy (NCBI): domain Bacteria; kingdom Pseudomonadati; phylum Pseudomonadota; class Alphaproteobacteria; order Rickettsiales; family Anaplasmataceae; genus Wolbachia; species Wolbachia endosymbiont (group A) of Therophilus tumidulus. The sequence continues at coordinate 535,534 of NZ_OZ195515.1, forward strand.
CTGCAAGTGATATGGATGATTATATATATGTTTATTCAAATGGTGAAGATTTACCATATGTATACTACTTAAGAGTATTATCTTATTACATGCAAATTAATAAAGTGCAACTTGGACAGCAAACTGCATATAAAACTTTAGAGCTAGCCACTGAGTACATTAATCTCTTTCCAGGCAGCGAATATGTAGACGAGATAAAGGAAAGAGCAAAATTAATCACAGAACATATATCAACAAAAGAGTATTCTATCGGTAAATTTTACCTGAGGCGTGGTGAATATTTAGCAGCAATTAAGCGTTTCCAGAATATGGCAAGCTATAAGGATTCTAAATATTTTTCTAAGTCTATTAACCATTTAATAGCAGCCCATTCAGCTCTTGGCCTTGACTTAGAAGCTGAGCAGTATGAAAGTATGTTATTAGCAGAAAACCTGCAAGATGCCAAGCCAGAGGCTTGAAAATTTGCTTTAGCTTTTTCTATGCTTTGATATATAATTAGGTTTTTAACTATTTGAATATGGCTGGTCATTCACAATTTTCAAATATAAAACATCGGAAAGGCGCTCAGGATGCAAAGCGCTCTCAAAAATTTACGAAGATGATTAGAGAAATAACAGTTGCTGCAAAGCAAGGGCTGCCCGAACTCAACCCGCGCCTTCGCTCTGCTATATTTGCTGCACGCAAGGAAAATCTACCAAAAGATAAAATAGAAACAGCAATAAAAAATGCAACTGGTAACATTGCTGGAGAAAATTACGAGGAAATACAATATGAAGGTCATGGGCCTTCTGGTACTGCACTCATTGTCCATGCCTTGACTAATAACCGCAACCGTACTGCTTCTGAGGTACGTTATATATTTTCTCGCAAGGGTGGAAACTTGGGAGAAACAGGAAGTGTTAGTTACCTTTTTGATCATGTAGGTTTAATTGTCTATAAAGCAGAGGGTGTGAATTTTGATGATTTATTCAGTCATGGAATCGAATTAGAAGTATTGAATATTGAGGAAAATGACAAAGAAGGATTACACGTTATAACTTGTGAAATAAAAGATTTTGGTAAAGTACGCGATGCCTTTTATGCAAAATTCGGAGAACCAGAACTTGCTCGTCTTTCATGGCAGCCAAAAGATCTGATTGAAATTAGCGATAAAGAGTTGATTGATAAATTATCTGCATTGGTTGAAGAATTAGAAGATAATGATGATGTACAGTATGTGGAAGGTAATTTTACTTTTGTTGATGCTGTTTAAATGATGAAGCTGATTGTATTTATGCTGCTCTTTATCTTACCGTTATATACCGCTGAAACATCAACAGATCTTGCACAGCCATTCCAGCATGGAATCAGAAAAAAAAAAGCTACTTTGACGACAGAAAGTGATAGAAAGTTGTTATTCATATCCAGTACCATAAAATCTTCCTTTTTTGCCACGGAAGGGTTGGCGCCAAATACAGTGGTGAAATTGATCAACATATATAAAGATTTCGGTGTTGATTTTAAAAAAGACATTGTGCCGAAGAGTAAATTGGAGGTTCTTTTTGAGAGATTGCCTAGTAATCAGAAGACTGAAGAAAAAATTTTATATGCTTCACTGACAATAAACAAGAAAGCTATTAGTTTATATCATTATAAATCGCAAGACGGCAAAGAAAGGTATTTTAATAAAGAAGGAATAAGCTTAAAAAATGGCGAAATTTTTGCAAATCCTTTAAATGGAGATTATCGCATATCCTCAAAATTTGGCAATAGAAAGCATCCTGTTCGCGGTAAAATTGCTTTTCACAAAGGAGTGGATTATGCAGCTAAACTTGGCACTCCCATATACGCTGCTGCAGAGGGTGTGATAGAATATATAGGAAAGAATGGTGGCTATGGAAATTACATCAAAATAAAACACAAAAATGAATATTCAACCTGTTACGCGCATATAAGTAGATTTAGTGGCGATATAAAGTTAGGCTCTAAAGTAAAGCAGGGGCAGGTCATCGCCTATGTTGGTAGCACTGGTGTTGCAACAGGCCCTCATTTACATTACGAAGTTATATATAACGGCAAACACATCGATCCGCTTACGATAGCGCATAAAACTGAAGTAAAATTGCCTGATCATGAATTAAGAGAGTTTAAACTATTTGTAAATAAGATAAATAAAACGATCAACAGAGAGAGTTCAAGTGAAAAAGAAGTTTAAAGACAATATGGATAAGAATACGATAAACGATAGAAATTTGAGTCAAATTCGGGCTTTTCCTGTACTAATAGCGCTAGGATTAATTTTATCGCTGCTTTTTTTGGCATATGACAGCACAATTGCACTTGGAGTTGCTGCCGTTTCAATTTTGACTTTTCTTCAAGGATTTTTTATTAATGACCCTAATGAAGCAAGAGTGATAGAATTTTTTGGTCATTATATTGGAACTTATTTTAAGTCTGGAATATGTGTAACGCTTCCCTTTTCAAGCAAATATATAGTTTCCCTAAAATTTCAGAATATTAACACAGAAAAAATAAAAGTTAATGATGCAAATGGAAGTCCAATAGAGATTTCTGCAGTAATTGTTTGGAGAGTGAGCAGTCCTGCAAAGGCGTATTATAATGTTAACAACTATCACGAATTTGTTTTTGTACAAAGTGACTCGGTAATTAGAGAATTGGCGAGCAATTATCCGTATGACAGCGAGAGCAATGAGGAATCTTTACGTAAAAATTCTGATAAAATTTCAGATGAATTGCGGTCAATGTTACAACAAAGATTAGATATTGCAGGAATTGAGATTACAGAAGCAAGAATATCGCATTTGGCGTATTCGTCCGAGATTGCACAAGCAATGTTAAGGCGTCAACAAGCACATGCTATCACTTCGGCAAGAAGGCATATAGTGCAAAATGCAATAGGAATTGTCGAGGAAGTAATAGCTCATTTTGAAAAAAACAAAAGCTTACAATTAGATGGCAAGCAAAAGGTTCAATTGATAAATAATTTGTTGGTTGCCCTAATCTCTGAGCAAGATGCACAACCGACGATTAGTTTAGATAATAATTAGCATAGAAGCCGATTGGGTTTCATAAATGCAAGTCACTATTAATTTCTTGATTAATAGACTAAATGATGTTATAAATTACACGCATTAGGGGTGCTCTAGAAAAGCTGAGAGTACATAAAGTACAACCCTTTGAACCTGATATTGTTAAAGCAAGCGTAGGAAAATGTATGTATATAAATATTGAAGAATGCTTCGGCTTCATTGCGTTAATTGCATCTCTAATTGGATTATCACCTCAAGTATATAAAGCATATATCACTAAAGTTACTCGTGATGTATCGATGTTAATGTTAGTAAACTATCTTATTTGTTCATTGTCTTGGATTGGCTATGGTCTTTACCAGAGCTCAATTTTTGTGGTGCTTAGCAATATTGCTGGATTAGTGATTAGCATAATATCAATTATTCAAAAATGTTACTACGATGCAAAACCTGCACCATGATCATGTGCTGCACTGCAGTACACAACAACAATATCGTTCTATTGTAGTGCTAAATGGAAAAATACCGAGCTCATCGTTTTTTAAACGAGATATACCTATTATTGCTGTAGATGGAGGAGCAAACAAGCTTCTATCAATTGGCGTAAAACCTGATCTTGTAGTAGGAGATTTGGATAGCGTAAATCTGGATTTACGTGCTAATTTGAATACGATATATCTACCTGATCAAGATTATTGCGACTTTTCTAAAGCAATGGCTCACTTAAAAACAGTAAAGTTATTGCCATCAATAGTAACGGGTATTACTGGAGGAGCAATTGATCACATACTACAGAATATTAACATTTTTCTAAGTACGGGCAGTATCTTTTACACACCTTCACCTCCCATGGTAGGTTACACTTTACAAAAAGGTATTACCCATTTTTTTTCTTTGCCAAAAAATACTAAAATATCTTTACTTGGTATACCGAGAGCTCAAATATCAACTAAAGGATTAAAATGGGAACTGCACCTTAGTAATCTTGCTTTTCCGGGAAAAAATTCTTGCTTTAATCGAAGTTTAGGCAATAAGGTATCCGTAGAAGTACACAGTGGTATATGTCTAGCAATGATTTATTTAGAGACAGTAGATGATGCTGCAAGACATCATGTGCGTCAAGTTAAGAAGTAAATAGACTTCTTGCATAACCCAAACTAAGTAGAAAAAAGGTATCATCCAAGTAGCTGACACTGGTTCCTTTATGACGTGTCATTCCAGTTTCAGCTACTTGAATGACAGCAGTCCTACGTCATACCGCCGCGGTATCTCTTAGCCGCTAACAAGCAGCGGTATGACGAATTGCTTAACCGTCATTACACCGTCATACCGCGATTCATTCGCGGTATCTCTTAACATAGATCCCTTACTTAACCGTCATACCTTAACATAGATCCCGCTAACAAGCAGCGGGATGACGAATTACTTAACCATCATCTACACCGTCATACCGCGATTCATTCGCGGTATCTCAAAGCATAGATCCCGCTAACACGTAGCGGGATGACGAGCTTATCGTCACGCCGCCGCGAACCGTCATACCGCGATTCATTCGCGGTATCTCTAGATCCCGCTAACAAGCAGCGGGATGACGAATTACTTAACCATCATTACACCGTCATACCGCGATTCATTCGCGGTATCTCTTAACATAGATCCCCTACTATACCTTAACATAGATCCCGCTAACAAGCAGCGGGATGACGATTGTCGTTTAGCTATAAACATTAAGAAATTTACCAAACGAAAAAAAAGGCAAAAGAAGCCCTGAGGTTATTATCCGCTTTAAAATATTGGCGTTTTTTATGTTTTAAACGCTTGACAAGCGAGATTCAGCCGCTTTTAATTGCAACTAACCTACGCTGCAAATGTTTAAGAAATTTACTAAGCAGAAAAAAAGACAAAGAATCCCCGAGTTAGCTAGTCTTTTACTATCTCTGTCGAGTATTGGCATTTTTTGATGTCTTGTAACGCTTTATAAGCGCGTTCAGCTTATTTAGATAAAAATCTAGATGTAGATGAAGTTTTGTAAAGACATACAGTATCTATATACTGCAAAAAATTGAACATAAGACGCCGATACATTAAGTAATCCTTACCTTTTAATCTGCAGATTGGCGAAAGCAAATACAATAGCTTCAGTTTCATGATAAGTGGGCTGGCGGAGTTTGTCAAGCAAGTTTTTTCGTTTCTACTGAATGACAGTTGTGGCTTGGGAGGTAGTGCAAGAAGTCTATTGTATTACTGAATTATTAATAATTCAGTAATAGTGCCTGCTATGTAGCTAAAATTTTCCTTTAACTTAAGCTATATGTAGCTAAAATAACTTGGGTTTACCGACAACCGTCATCCCGCTGCTTGTTAGCGGGATAACGCGGCGGTATGACCCTGACTTGCATTAGCTATGTATAATAAAGGGAATCTATGACAAAAGAATCATTGGTAAAAACTGATATAGTGAAAGTTGAAGACAAAAAGGCGGTAAGAAGCTTTTTTAAAATACTAGGTGGAGTGGCAGATGCTGTAAGATCGTGGATTGGTAACATCAGTCCTGATTTAAGCAACAGTCGCGATATCGATAGTTTAGTCTTGAAGATGAACGAGTGCTTAAATCCAAAGGGAGGGGAGGTTTCAGCACGTAAAAACGCTGTATCTCTTGGTAACTTGTACTTAAGCTTATCAGAGAAAGGTAAAATAAAATTTCTACAAACCCTGGCAGAAAAATTTAATCCGAATAAAGCGGAAATAGATGAGAAAATTAGAGAGTATAAGAAAAACCAAGATCCCGAGTTAAACTATAAATTTGAACAGGATTTAATAAAAATTCTTGAATCACCGCGTTCTAAAATATTGAAGCAATTTATTTCTTTACCAGAAGGCCTTAAGTTTATTGTTGATATGCGTTCTGATGTGCTTAAGCTAAAAAACCAACATAGAAGCTTGAATCCACTAGAGAACGAATTAAAAAATATACTCTATACTTGGGTTGATGTTGATCTACTCGATCTTCGTCAAATCACTTGGGATTCACCTGCATCATTGCTAGAAAAACTTATAAAATATGAAGCTGTGCATAAAATTTCCTCTTGGGATGACTTAAAAAACAGGCTGGGTCTCTGTTTTGCTTTTTTTCATTACAAGATACCAAACGAACCTCTAATTTTTGTAGAGGTTGCATTGGTGGATAAGATTGCAGATAGCATTCAACACCTTTTAGATGAGTCAGTACCTTCAAATGATCCGAGTAATGCAAGCACTGCTATATTCTATTCAATATCAAACACTCAAGCAGGGTTATCTGGAATCAGCCTTGGTAATTTTTTGATCAAAAGGGTTGTAGAAAAGCTATCACAGGAGTTTAAAAGTATAAAAACATATGCAACTCTTTCTCCAATACCTGGCTTTACGAAATGGCTAAAAAACAATCTAAACCAAGATGTCACTTTATTGGGCAAACTAAATATAAAACAATCTAGTGCAGAAATTTTAGAAAGTGCAGAGCAATTAAAAATTAACGTTGAATGTATAAATGAAACTAAACAATGCATGCTTAAACTATGTGCATATTATTTACTAAAAGTGAATAATAGTAATGGAAATACTTATGACCCGGTGGCGCATTTTCATTTAAGCAATGGCGCATCAATAAAACAATTAAACTGGATGGCGGATACTTCTGAAAAGGGTATTAGTCAGTCAGCCGGGATGATGGTAAATTATCTATATGAGTTGCCTAAAATAGATAATAATCATGAAAACTATATGGTTAATAAAGTGATTTCCTGCTCGAAAAAAGTGTCGTCTATGTTGAAGGAGTAAATAGTCTCTTAATAAAGGATTGCCCTCACAACACTTAAAATGTAAAATGGTTCTACTTAAGTAAAATAGCCATAAATGAACAACATAAGAAATTTTGCAATAATAGCGCATATAGACCACGGTAAGTCAACGCTTGCTGACCGTTTAATAGAGGAATGTAACGGCCTTGAAGCAAGAGAAATGATCAATCAAATACTCGATTCAATGGATATAGAGCGTGAACGTGGCATTACAATTAAAGCACAGACGGTAAAACTTAATTATACGGCAAACGACGGTAATCAATATTGCCTAAATCTCATGGACACCCCAGGTCACGTTGACTTTTCTTACGAGGTAAGCCGAAGCTTAGCCGCATGTGAAGGTTCACTTTTAGTGGTAGATAGTAGCCAGGGCGTTGAAGCACAAACCCTTGCAAATGTATATAAAGCTATTGACAACAACCATGAAATAATAGTTGTGCTCAATAAAGTTGATCTTCCTGCTGCAGATCCAGAAGGGGTAAAACTCCAGGTTGAGGAAATAATTGGTATTGACGCAAGTGAGTCAGTTTTAATATCAGCAAAAACTGGACTTGGAATAAAAGATGTACTGGAAGCAATAGTAGCAAAACTTCCAGCTCCTCAAGGTGATGTAAATGCTCCATTGCAAGCAATTTTGGTTGATAGTTGGTATGACACTTACTTAGGAGTAGTAATTTTAGTGCGAGTTAAAAATGGAGTGCTAAAAAAAGGCATGAGAATTGTTATGATGTCTAATAATGCTACATATCAGATAGATAATATCGGTATTTTCACCCCTAAAAAAGTGATGACGGGTGAACTTTCAGCGGGTGAAGTTGGTTTTATAACTGCTTCAATGAAGGAAGTAGCAGACTGCAAGGTAGGAGACACTATCACTGAGGAAAAGAGACCTTGTAGTGAAGCACTTCCTGGATTTAAAGAAGTGCATCCTGTGGTATTTTGTAGCATTTTCCCTCACAAAACGGATGATTTTAAATATCTAAGGGAAGCTCTAGAGAAGTTACATTTAAATGATGCAAGTTTTACCTTCGAAGCTGAAACTTCAAATGCACTAGGCTATGGATTTCGTTGTGGTTTTTTGGGAATGTTGCATCTTGAAGTTATTCAAGAAAGACTCGAGAGAGAGTTTGATTTAGACCTAACAGCAACTGCACCGAGTGTTATATATAGGGTTACAACACGAAGTGGTGAAATTTTGAATATTCATAACCCAAGTGATATGCCAGATCCAACGAAAATTGAAATTGTGGAAGAACCATGGATTACTGCAACCATAATGGTCCCTGACCAATACTTGGGAGAGATTCTATCTCTATGTGAAGAAAGGAGGGGAGAACAGGAGGATTTATCTTACATTGGTAACACAACAACAGCATTGTTAAGATATAAATTACCACTGTCTGAAGTTGTTTTTGACTTTTATGATCGATTAAAATCAATTTCCAAAGGATATGCAAGCTTAGATTGGGAAATTTCCAGCTATCTGGTAAGCCAAATAGATAAATTAAGCTTTTTAATTAATGGAGAGCCCGTAGATGCATTAGCCTGTATTGTTCACAAAAGTAGGGCAGAAAAAAGGGGGCGTGAAATATGTGCACGCTTGAAGGATCTAATACCACGTCAGCAATATAAAATCGCGATTCAAGCGGCAGTGGGCGGAAAAATTATTGCCAGAGAAACTATTAATCCATATAGAAAAGATGTAACAGCTAAACTCTATGGTGGAGATGTAACGCGAAGAATGAAACTACTTGAAAAGCAAAAGAAGGGTAAAAAAAGGTTACATTCTATAGGGAACGTAAATATTCCACAGAATGCTTTTATTCAAGCCTTGAAGATAAGTGATTGATCTTAAAAGACTTCTTGTATAGTTTTTGGCAACAACCGTTAGAAACGAAAAAACTTACTTGACAAACTCCGCCAGCCCCCTTATCATGAAAATGAAGCTATTTATTTATCTTCTCTGTACAGATTAAATGACAAAAAAACTCACGTATCTGGCGTCTCATGTTTAATTTTTTGCACTATGTGCACCTTATGTCTTATCAAACTTCTACCTACATAAGCTGAAACGCGCTTATAAAGCGTTTAAAACATAAAAAAACGCCAACTTAAAAAATGGATAGTGAATAACTAGCTACCCTAGGGTTTCTTTTGCCTTTTTTTCTGTTTAGTAAATTTCTTAATGTTTCTAATTTAGATTAGTTGCGGTTTAAAAGCAACTGAATCGCGGTTATTAAGCATTTAGAATAAAAAAACGCCATACTTGAAAGTATAATGTAAGTAATTAGCCAACCACGGGGCTTCTTTTGCCTTTTTTTTCCATTTGGTAAATTTCTTAATGTTTATGGCTAAACGACAACCGTCATCCCGCTACTTGTTAGCGGCTGAGATACCGCGGCGGTATGACGTAGGACTGCTGTCATCCCAGTGCTTGACACTGGGATCCAGTTGAGCTATTTCAACAAAAATACTGCATTTGAGATGAACGTTCCAGACTTATTTACAAATATAACAATTAAAGTCTGGATTCCAGCGTCAAGCACTGGAATAATATCGTTTACTATGTCTATATTACAATATTTGTGCAGTTGTGTATCAACTACTTTTGTGGCACCGTTTGTTATTCAATCTTTATGCTAGTTTTACTAAAAATTATAGTATTTTAGGTATAATTGCAATATCTAAATTTAAGGTATAGAGATGAACCCTAGGAAAGTTTTTAATATTCTTTTTATAGTATTATTTATTTCTTTTTCTCATGTTGGGAGTGCTGCCGCTGACACTAATACTGATACAACTGCTCAAGTAATATGTAACATTATTGGCTACGTTTGGGGAATAGGCGGACCACTTATGACCGTAGTGATAATAGGTGCAGCTTTGCTTGCGATATTTGGTAGAATGCCATGGCCAGCTCTTTTTGCACTCGGTATATTTTGTGCTGTATTTTTCGGTGCTAAAACTATCGTCATAAAAGTAATGGGTGGTATAGGCGGCACTGGAAATACTTCTTTGATGGACCAATGCGGAACAGGAGACACAAAAAAGAACTATTTTTTTCTAAAACAGACCTGATGCACGGCTTCAACTATATCTTCCACTTGCGGTAATGCTTTTTTTTCTAGATTTGCAGCGTAAGGTAAGGGGATGTCCTTGCCAGTTACACGTACAACTGGAGCATCAAGGTAGTCAAATCCTTGTTCCATAACAACGGCTGACAGCTCTGCTCCTATTCCTGCAAATGGCCATCCTTCTTCTACACTAACTAACCTATTAGTCTTCTGAATAGAGTTAATAACAGTTTGAGTGTCAAGTGGTCTTAAGGTTCTGAGGTCAATAACTTCAGCTTCTATACCTTTACTCGAAAGTAAATCTGCTGCATTTAAGGCATCCATTAATTTTAATGAAAAAGCAGTGATAGTTACATCCTTTCCTTCCCGTATAACAGCAGCTTTGCCTATCTCAAGTAGATAATCTTTGTTTGATAGCTCAGAGTCAGAAACTTCATGCTCATGTCCATAAGCTATTTCGTTTTCTAGAAATATTACCGGATTAGGGTCACGAATTGCAGCTTTAAGCAGACCTCTGCAATCTGAGGCAAAATAGGGTGCTATTACTTTTAACCCCGGTATATGCGAATACCAAGCTGCAAAGCATTGAGAATGTTGTGCAGCAACTCTTGCTGCAGCGCCATTTGGTCCACGAAATACTATAGGGCATCCAAGTTGTCCGCCTGACATATAATTTGTTTTTGCTGCGGAATTCACAATTTGGTCAATAGCTTGCATAGAAAAATTAAAAGTCATAAACTCGACTATTGGCTTTAATCCAGCAAATGCCGCTCCAACAGCAAGGCCAGCAAATCCATGTTCGGTAATAGGCGTATCAACTACTCTGTTTTCTCCAAACTCTTTCAGTAATCCTTTCGTTACTTTATAAGCACCATCATACTCTGCAACTTCTTCACCCATGATAAGCACATCAGAGTCGTTTTGCATTTCTTCTCTAATTGCTGTGCATAAAGCTTCTCTTACACTTAAGGTTGCCATTTATAAACTTTTATAGACTTTAACTAAAGTAACTATATCAGAATTACTGGGGGTAAGTAAAGTGTACAAATTAAGTTTTACAAACATCATGACCAACTCATTCCAAAAAAAAATCTTCTCACGCTTGCTGGTTTTGGTTGCTAAAAATGATTGTATTGCTTGTGTTTTTAATAATATATACTGCTAAGTTAATAATAATTCACTTGGGAATAACAGAAAAATTCATGATAATTTTATATTTCAAATAGAATAAAATCCTTTTTATTGATACTGTCTTTTTTTGTAAAAAACATTCCTAACTTTTCCACCACTTTTTCTGGCTAAGGTCAGTATGACTTTTGCTTGAAATAACTGTTTATATGGTGCAATTTACAGCTTTTAGTTGCTAAAATTATAACTCTTAATTTAATAATTTTAATCCAGTAAGCTTTCAGGTTAATAAAATTAAATTATTTGAGTAAATGCAATACCATGTCTTTATTTGTGGGTAATAATAAGAATAACGAAGGTTGGCTCAACTACACTTCTATAATTTCAATTTTTATGTTAATGCTGTATAAAAGAAGTTTCTTTTGTCTGTGTCCACTTGTTTGAACCCAACCTTCTTTCTTGTTCTGGACTTAACACGTGAAGCGCGTAACTGAAATCTTCCTCACTCACTATAAGCCGTCTTTGCGCACCAGCGCTAATTTTTGCTTCATTCACTAATTGCTCTAACTCAGCCCCAGAATAGCCTTCAGTCTTGTCTGCAATGTCTTGGAGGCTTAGCTTTTCATCAGTTTTTGTACCTCGCATATAAAGTGCCAATATCTTTTGTCTCACCTCTATGTTTGGATTAGGGACATAAACCTTCTGACCTAAACGTCCAGGTCTAATAAGTGCTGGATCTATACCACCGATAAGGTTAGTTGCACCAATTACCATTATATCTTTTCTGCTCTTAAATCCATCTATTTCAGTTAACAACTGTGTTAAACTCTCTCGACAATGGTAAGCTGAGTTATTAGCGGTACTTCTTTTTTGAGCAACTGCATCTATTTCATCTATAAAGACTATACAAGGAGAATATTTTTTTGCTATTTTAAAAAGCTCGCGTACAGCATGTGCACCATGACCAATATATACTCCAATAAGTTCAGGACCTGAGAACCTGTCTTGAAAGGAACTAAGCAGCTAATTTAGCAAGCATAATAGTAATCATATTAAAGGAGATATTAGTTTTTGAAGTAAGAGGAGAATGCTCATAATCCTTGCTCATACGTCTAAAATTGGAAAGCCAAGCAAAAGTTCTTTCAACAATCCACCGTTTAGGAATAACTTGAAATCCTACAGCATCAGCTGCTTTTTTAGTAATCGTCAATAAACATCCTGTTTTCAATAAACAGTAATTTTGCAATTTACCAATATATCCCTGATCAGCGAGAAACCTTTGTAGCGTTGGAGCTTTTCGTTTAGCTTGAGTAAAAAGATTTAGAGCACCATCACGATCTTGAATGCCTGCACTATGAACATCAGCTGTAATAATTAGGCCTATTGTATCCACAATGATGTGACGTTTTCTACCCTTTATTTTCTTGCCAGCATCATATCCTCTGGATCCCCTTTTTGAGTGGTTTTCACTGATTGACTATCAATTATTCCTACCGAAGGTATTTCATTTTTGCCAACCATTTTTCTTACCTTTTTTACTAACATATCGTGTATTTCTTCCAATTTGCCACTATTACGCCACCTGAGAAAATAATCATACACCGTTTTCCATGGCGGAAAATCTTTTGGCAGCATTCTCCACTGGCAACCACCTTTCATTATGTATCTTATTGCATTAATAATTGTTCTAATATTGTGCTTTCTTGGCCGTCCTATTGCACCTTGTGCAACACTTGGCTCCAAAATTTCCCATTCTTTGTCACTTATATCACTTGGATACATTTTTACCTACTATTTTTTACTTATCTCATCATATCCTCTTTCTCATTTCTTTTCAAGACAGGCTCTGAGATGCTTATGAAATTCATATTTGATTCACCTGCAATTGCACGAGCGATAAGTGTTTTACCATTTCCAGGAGGGCCATGTAATATGTAACCTCTTAGTGAATTAATACTTTTATTTCCAAACAGCTTGCGCATTTCTTCTGTCATTTGGTCACAGCAAATCATCTGCAACCGTTGTTTTAAGGAGTCATCAATTATAGCATCAGCAAATGTTGTTCTTTTATCATCTGAATTAGCTAATTCTATTGATATAGGCAGCTCTACTTCCTTTAGTTTGCTGAATATTTGATCATATATAAACCAAGCAATAAAAAAGAAAACGACAAGTAACACACAAGGCATAGCTTCACTAACGTAATGTGCAGCTAACTCATACCCTTTACTGAGCAACATTGTATGCATATAGGCAAACAAAAAAGCGATAGAGACAATAGTTGCCACGCATAGTAAACAGATTGCAATTCTTTTTAGTAATTCTGAAATTTCAATTTTTTTCATCTTAATACCTTATACCAATTTTAAACTAAGAATAATTTTATCTAGCTTACCTATTTTAGCTTGATTAGAGCGTTCAGAAAAATTATCAAGTACGTACTTTAATTTATTAAATACTAAAAACAATATATCACCATATTGTCACATACATCTTTAAAGTTTACCAAATTCATTTTCAAAAAACAAGATTTTATTATTAACCCGAATTCTGGATTAGATTTTAGGTAAATTATTGAAAGTCTTGAATTTTACTAAATTAGTAACTAGTCTTAAAATGCTTACTGCTTTATCGTAAATGCTAAAACAATAAGCTATTGATATTCTTGTTTTTTTTAATCTCCAATCCAGAATTCGGGTTAAAAACGCTAACTTGTATCTTCAAGAAGTAAGACATAATAGCTCTAAAATGTCTTGCAAGGAAAGGTAAAGCTGAACGCTAACTTATGCCAGAAAAATACCGTCTTGTTTGCCTTTTTGAGTAGTATCATCTTATTTTTCCTGTAAATTTTGTTTATAACGCCTAAGATTTACGATATTTTAATCCCGGTAGAATATCTTATAAAATCAGATTATATGTTATACCTATGGAAATAGATAACTTTCAGCAATATTACAACCAAGAAGAAATGAAGACAGTAGACCTCTTTCGAAACTCATATAGACAGCTCAAAATTGTGAATTCCTGCTATTAAATTGAATCTCAAGCCAAAACGTTTTCTCCGATTGCGGTATCTGTCTGCAATAATTTTGAATCTTTTTAACAGACCAATTACATTAGACCTCTTTCGAAACTCATATAGACAGCTCAAAATTGTGAATTCCTGCTATTAAATTGAATCTCAAGCCAAAACGTTTTCTCCGATTGCGGTATCTGTCTGCAATAATTTTGAATCTTTTTAACAGACCAATTACATTCTCAACTACTACTCTTTTGCTTGCTAGCTCCCGATTTTCTACCTTTTTTTCCTTAATTAAGGGACTCTTTTTCATCCTTCTGTGTGGCAACTCGACATTTTTGTGAATTTTCTGAAAACCTCTATAGCCAGCATCGGCTAAAACTTTTATACCTTCTGATACATGCACTTTTGACTCCTTGAAAAGCCGAAAGTCATGCTTTCTCCCGTTTGAAAATGACGTACAAATAATTTTCTTGCTCTTCTTTTCTGCAATTATTTGTGTTTTTAGCGTATGTTTTTTCTTCTTTCCTGAATAAAATCTTTTCTGCTTTTTTTTGGTCTCTCTACAGGTGTTTCCGTTGCATCAATCACCAAAATCTCATATTTCACGTCGCTTTTTAGGAGTTCTTTTCGTCCTGGCAATGCGAAATCTTGGTGTTGTATTAGAGTATCCTCTACCCATTTTACAGTTTTATATGCCGTACTTTCACTTACTCCATAACTTTGACTTATGTGAAAATATGTACGGTATTCTCGTAAGTATTCTAATACCATGAGCAGCATATTCTCCTCGTTTAGCTTATTTTTCCTTCCTCCTTTGGCTTTCTTTTTTTTATTTTCTTCACATAAAATCCCTACCATTTTGTTAAATGTTGATCTCTTTACTCCTGTTAGTCGACGAAACTCCCCTTTATCGAGCTCTTTCACTATTTCATACTTCATTTCTCCTTACCTCAAAATTACTATTTTTACTGCTTTATCCTAGTTTCGAAAGAAGTCTAGTTAAATCCTGTAACATAAATACTCCCATAATAAAGTTGAAATCAGTTATTCCATTAACTGCCAGCGACCATCTATCTTGTCGACAGTCTTGCGCAGAACACGGTTTCCATTGCGTAACTCAAAAACTATTTGACATGCGGTTTTTTCATCGTCATTTTCTTCATCCTTCCGAAACATCACCATACCTGTAGTGTAGAAGCCCCTTAAAGACCCAGCACCGCTTAAACCTTGAAATGGATCTTCTTCCAGCATTTTTTTGGATAATTTTTTAGTGTGGTGGGTAAGTATTATACCGGCATCTGGATTAATAACATTTCTCAGTCTTTCAAGCGTTTTTTGCAGGAAGAATAGCATAGCGCTGTTATCGTTCTCATTACCATATTCACCTGAATTAAAGATATTTCGTAGAGGATCTATGGCAATAATATTAGGTTTAAAACATTTTTCCTCCAGAGAGTTTTTTATTTCATCTATCTCTTCACTACTAAACGATAGTTGTACTCTTGGCGTGATCATGAAGTTGTTTGCACCAATATCCAAAAGCTCTTTATCAAGTTTTAACTCTTGTAGACGCTCTTTTAAATATCCATCATCAATTTCAGTCTGCAGACAGAGAACTTTCATAGGACGACTTGGAGTCATACCCAGAAATGAAACTCCTGCTGCCATGTGCATGAGCCATGAAATTAGAAAATCACTTTTGCCGATTTTAGGTGGGCCACCAAATACCAATAAACCTCTCGGGGTTAGTATCCTTGGATATATGATGTCTTCTGGTATCGGTGTTGGGTCACTTAAATACTCTTTTACATTGAAAAAAGGAATTTTTTGACTAATGGTGAAAAGGTTTTGTTCCATATTATTCTCCGATTTTGAGATTAAATTTAGGCAGCAGTAGAAACGGCTTTAATTTTCATAAGTAATTTTCCCAGATGCGGTTCTTCAATCATATTCAGGCAACCGCTACGATCTTTAGCTGGATATCCCCAAGAATTAATCGTCTGACAGACAAATGAACGTACTTCTGTACCATCATCTTTCTTGATCCCAACCATGCTGATTACTTCATCAACAATTCCAGGGAGTTCACTGGCAGTTTTAGCCCCTTCACATTGAGGTAGCCAGGTTGGACGATTGCAATCATCAAGATACTGACCTAATGTACCAACTATGATGATGTCTTTATCCCGAATATGCTGAAACTGATTGAGCCAAGCCATCATCTCCTGAGCAAGTGTGCCGTAAGCAGCTCTTTTGTCTTCCCTTCCCGATCTATCGGAAAAAGCTTCAGGTTGCATCCTTGCCCATAAAAGACATAAACGTGATGCAACAGTTATACTGTCGATAAAGATAGAGCGATATTTAGAAATCTCCGAAAGAAGATCTTTGTACTTGCCAGATACATGCTCATAGTGCCTTTGACTATATGCCTGATCAGATCTCAATGCGGGATTGGGACCACCAATAAGACAAGCAATATCTCTTGCTTCATTCCAAGTGCGAATCTCAGTTGAATCTCCTTTCCAGTCCTGAACTGCTAAAAGCCCTGCTTCAAAATCAAGACAGAGTGTTGTCGACTCATCGAGAGTTTTAAGTAGACTAGTTTTGCCGATTCCATAAGGTCCAAAGATTACCATTTTTACACCTGTTACTGTTTTTACTCTTTCTTCGTTACTTATTATTTTTAGAGTCATAGTTCTCACCCCCTATATATATAAGTTCAACATTTAGCGCATATGTGTTCACTGTTTTTTACGAAATATAAATTTTCAGGTGTGGAAATTTCTTACTTATTCGCTTGAGAATCTTGTAGATGGTTGTTCTCGATAAACCAGTAATTTCAGAAACTTCAGCTATATTATAGACTTGAAGTTTGTTACAAAGATCTTGCCAATGTGGTGGTAATTGTTTAATCAAATCTTCAACATCTGAACATGCTGCAACTTTGCTTTCAAAATCACAATTTTCATCAACCAAACTATCCAAGGTTTCATTGTCAAGAAAGGCAATATCTCCACCATATTTCATACGTTGTTTTCTGTTTATAAGATTAACGACACGATTTTTGACCACTTTGTCTGCGAAGTAGGAAAAACTACTTTTACTTTTTTCGTGTTGCTTGAGACAAGGCCAAATCTCACAAAAAAGTTCTTGTTCTATATCTTCAAGAGTGTCATGGGCAAAACATCTAAAAGACTTCATGTATTTAGCATAATCTCTTACCTTCTTAACTAATGTATAATTAATCTTAGAGTATTTATTTTTAGACTTCATAGAAGCTCCATAAACAGTTATATGGCTTAAGGATGAAGTCTATTGACCTAATCTTGCAGGGCATGGGAAAAACTCGTTCCCCTATGTAGAAAAATTAACCTACTGATATTCAGGTGTTTTTTGTTGAGACATCCCCAATGTGCAAAATTTGTTCAGACATACTTATAGATGTTTTCATACTGTTTGAGTTATTTCCGTTTTGGAAAGTACTGAAATTTCTCAATAAGGCCTTCATATAATTTTTTTCTTTACAATGAATAAAAATGACGTTAAACTTATGTATAAGTTTATTTGCACCAATGGAATCATTAGGGATACCTTTTATTTGCCTTTTAAAGGGTGTTACAAGCGTTGGTTAGGTCAGAGTGGTATATTTTATCCTAAGATCATAGAATCGCTTTAAAACGCAATTACGGGCTTTTTCTTTCCCTTTGTTCTTTTCTGAAAGTTCTCTTAATAGTTTTTATGAAATTTTGCTTAGTAATTTATTTCTATTCTTACTAGTTTTTATTATTATTTATATTATATGTATGTATAATATTTACATATATTATATAATATATAGGTTTTCGGAAATTGGAAAGCAGCCAGTCTGGCGGGTTTGAGTGTTACCAAATTGACTAAATTTTTTGGAAATGGAAACATAACATTTTTTACATTGAGTAGCAAAAAGTTGCCGAATTTCAATAGGTTAGCCGCAATATACTCTCATTTCCAAAACTTGGTAAATTCTCCGGAAATGGTGGAAATTGGGTATATGCGGAATCCATTTTTTCTGTTGCTTTTAGAGAGACAAAAAAAGCCCACAAAAGAGTAGAAAAATTTTTAAAAGTGGATTTTTAGGAGTTAGCTATTTCAAACTTTCCTGCACCGAGCTTAAATTCGCCTTCGCCTCTTGCAAAAGGACCAGTTGCAATATCAAGCCATTTATCCTCTTTTGAGTCTGTGGCCATACCTTTTACCACCTTATTTTCATTTAATAAGATCTGTGCTAAATGCTCAAGTTTATGCCTACTAACATCATGAAATGCAGTTGGTAATCTATGCCGCTGTTTGAATACTCCTGGCCCACCTGTGTGCGTAAAAGGATGTCCCTCTTCTGCTGCAACTGCAATAGCTTGCACAAGTATCTTCTTCAAGTATTCATCAGATAATTTTTTAAGCTTAAATTCCTCAGATATGTCCTCAAGCAAACCAGTTGAAGAACGTAAGTAAGTTCTTATACTCCTATCTGTTGATCCGTTGGATTTAACTATTGCTCCTTGATATACTGCATTATTAACTTTATTTATCTTGAATGTCTCAAATACAATGTTCTGATTTTCCGCAGAGGCAGGCCATAATGCAAAAGAACACCTTACACCATCAACAAGTGCAGTAGTTCCTCTTATCGCCTCTCTTGCTTGTTCCACAGTTGTGATTGGCCCACCACATTTAGGTTTTCTCATATGATGTGCTACAATTATAGCTGCTCCTGTTTCACTTCCTAAACTCGCAAGTAACCCCATTGTATACCATCCCATCTCTGGATCTGCATTTATATCAGCATGTACAAATGATGTTAATGGATCAAAAATGATAAGTTTTAAGTTGTTAATTGAGGTTAATTGTTCCCTAATATCTTCAAATTTTTCTGAAGTTTCAGGACATTTACCACGCATATTAGTTTTTACTACAGAAAAAGATTCCCCTGTATTTGGCATTGGCACAATAAACAACCTATCCTGATATTCTGCCCTTTTACCCTCAGGATCAAGACGATCAAGGCGACGGTGTATTTCATCTGCATCATCTTCTGCTGAAAAAATCACTACTGATCCATGCTCAGTAACCAAAGGACCAAAACCGCATAGTTGATCTATATCACTTGCAACCTTAAGCGCTAAGTCAAGAAGAAGCATACCTTTGCCGGTATCTCCCATTGCAGCTACTATTGAGGTAACACCTAAAGGAAATAAACCATCAACAAGAAATCTTTGTATTGGTGCTTGACCTAAGTAACGACCTATACTCCAGTCCAAAATTTTCAGTGGCTGTTTGGTAGATTTTTTTCCGATGAACTCCGAAACATTTATTCCCTCTAACACACCATCTGCAACATCCCAGCCTTTCGGTTTATTTTGTGGAATATTAAGAACAACAAGTGATGCAACTCCAAGCTCTGAAAGCTTTTTTTTAGCATTTTTAGCATATTTTTTACCTGCTTCATCATTATCTGGCCAAATAATAATATTTTTACCCTTAAGCGGTGTCCAATCTGTTTTATCAATAGGTGCATTTGCTCCAAACATTGCTGTTGTTGCAGTAATTCCTTTCTCTATGAGCGCTTCTGCACATTTTTCTCCTTCAACCAGAATAATCTTATTAGATTTTAGAATACCTGGAATGTTGTAGAGTGGCCTTATATCCGGTTCGCCAAAACTCAGCTTTTTAACATCAAAAGGACGATATTCTTTTTTTCTTTCAGGTAGATCATATCTGTAGACTATGACGATAACTTGGTTGTTCTCATCGTAGTAGTTCCAACTACAAGTCATGTATTGTTCTAGATCTTTGATACTTCTTCTCTCTCTAGTATGTTTCTTTCCAAGCCATTCACTTATTGAAACCATTACCTCAGAAAACTCTGTTTTGGCGTTTTTTCTATGCACAGCCGCCCAAAGATCGATAATGTCACCACCATCTCCTGTTGCAAAGTCGTTCCACAATCCGGCTTTACTGCCACTTAGCTCTACTCTTAAACTTTTTCCTTTATTACCCCAGATATCACCTACTTGAAACTCATTTCTGCAAAAAGTTCCATTAGGTAGTAAATACGAAAGACAAGATCTGATGTTTTGTAAAAGCTGTGTTTTTAGATCTGCTGTCTCTTTTGTTGAAGAATAGTTTTGTGCATATGAAATATTCATAAACTCTCCAGTTGCCTTAATTAATATAGTTCAATATTTTTTGGAGAAGTGTCCACGTGCAGCAGTTGCAACTATAGTATTTTCTAAAATGAATGATAAATTTCCATTATGGTATTACCAACCAAAAGTTGTAAGTCTGTATATTTATGCATTAAAGGTCTGAGGCGGCTTTTGATGGTATTCCAACAATGCTCTATAGGGTTCAAATCTGGTGAATATGTTGGTAGATAGAGCAAACGGCATCTAGCATTATCTATTAACTCCTTTGTTTTGGGAGTTTTATGGAATGTGGCATTGTCCATAACTATTGTAGTACCATGTGGCAATTTAGGTAATAACATCTTCTCTAACCATGTATTGAATACCTCTTTGTCACACCCACCTTTGAAAGTCATTGGTGCAATAAATCTCTTTCCAATCCACCCGCCTATTATACTGATTCTCTCTCGTTTTCTTCCTGGAATATCTGCATAAATTTTCTTTCCTATTGGAGCACGTCCATACTCTCGGTATAACCTATTATCAACTCCTGCTTCATCTATATATAAGATGCTGGAATGGTCTATTTTTGAGATTTTATCGGTAAATCGCTGCCTATCTTCTTGATTGCGCTCTTGATATAGTGTAACTTTTTTTTAAAGTAATTCTTAGCTGTTTCAGCCTATACCAAATTGAATTTATTCCAAATCCAAGATTTTGTTTCATCTCTGCCAGCGTATGATCTGGATTCTTTTTAACATATTCTTCGAGTATTTTTGGGTCTATTTTTCGAATAAAGCTGCCGTTTTTCGATGGCCTTAGGCTTTCACCAGCGGCTTTCTTTCTTAACCAGCGGTACAGAGTTGCTATTCCTATCTCCAAAAGCTCTGCCACCTCAACCTTTGACTTCCCTTTTTCTATCATCGATACTGCCCTTTCCCTTAAATCCACACTATACGCCATTATAACTCAAATAGCTTATTATACCTTTATCATTTACTTTGGGAAGTACTATATTGCAAGAGTTTATAAAATTTTCTGGTGAGTTTATTGATGAAACAAGAGAAGTTTAAAAAAAAACTGAACACTTTTTCGAAAAAAGTTGAACTTATATTATTAAGGGGGGAATGAAACGCATATCTCTCTGATGGGGTAGCATGAGATTCCTGTTGTTGGCCAACAAAAAAACTATAAACCGCTTTTTGATAGTACATTTGAGGAGCCAAACGATATTTAGTGCTACTCATAGTTTTAAATAATAGCAAATGCTAACACTAGACCTCGGCAAACAGACAGGTTGGGCTATTCTTACAGATGGAGTAATCCAAAGTGGCAGTGAAAATTTTCATGGTAGCCGCTTTAGTGGAGGTGGAATGCACTTCTTAAATTTTCGTAGGTGGCTCAATGAGATGAGGGAAAGATTTTCAGATATTGAAGCAGTGTATTTTGAAGAAGTAAGAAGACACCTTGGAACTGATGCTGCTCATTGCTACGGAGGCTTTCTAGCTCATTTAACAGCGTGGTGCGAGGAAAACAATATACCTTATCAAGGTGTACCTGTCAAGACCATAAAACGTTTTATCACGGGCAAAGGCAATGCAAGTAAGGGTGAAGTTATTGAAGCTGTAAAGGGAAAAGGGTTTATTCCTCAAGATGATAATGAGGGGGATGCTTTGGCATGATGTTCTATGTTAATAATTTTAGTAAAGATTTTAATATGCTAAACATCCTATAGAAAGTGGGTCCTTCCCGCCAGCCAGGCTGATTTGGGCGCGAAACCCCGGGTCCTCTCTAGCGTCAGACGTATTTTGATTATTAACTTTTTAACAAGTCCTTCCACTAATATGAACTTAGCAATACACTATTACCCCGTTGAAAATCTTGTCGAATACGATCGTAACCCTCGTAAGAACGATGATGTAGTAAACAGAATGTGCGCCTCTATTCGGGAATTTGGTTTTCGTATTCCGATAGTTGCAAAAAGCGATGGCACTGTGGTAGATGGTCATTTAAGGCTTAAAGCAGCAAGAAAACTGGGTATGGAAAGTATTCCAGTGGTGCTCAGTGATAATTTAAGTGAAGCCCAAACCAAAGCTTTTCGGTTACTAGCAAATCAATCAGCTAACTGGGCAAAGTGGGACGATGATCTTTTGAAGTTGGAAATTCAAGAGTTAGAAGACTTGGAGTTTGACCTTAAAATGACTGGGTTTGAGCTGGAAAAAGTCCAACGTTTTCTCGACAACATTGATGGAGAGGTAGAAAGAGGAGAAAAAGAGGGAGTGGAATTGGTTGATAAAAAGTCAGTAGTGTCGAAACCAGGGGATCTATGGATTTTAGGTGGTCATCGAATCTACTGTGGTGATAGTTGTCTGGTTGAATCATTTAAAGCGGTACTGGACGATAAAATGGCAGATATTACCGTGTGTGACCCTCCATATAACGTAGCATATGGTGACAGTCAGGAAAGAGAAGACAAAAAAATACTAAACGACAATCAAGGTGAAAATTACGAATTGTTCCTGTATGACATTTGTACTCACATTTTAGCATACACCAAAGGTGCAATTTACATCTGTGCATCATCATCTGAGCTTTCGACCTTGCAAAAGGTATTTGAAGAAGCAGGTGGTCGTTGGTCGACATTTATCATTTGGGCGAAGAATCATTTTACACTGGGAAGATCTGATTATCAAAGACAATACGAAACAATACTCTACGGTTGGAAAAACGGCAATAAACGTGAGTGGCATGGAGGACGTAATCAAAGTGATCTCTGGTTTCACGACAAGCCAACGTACAACTCACTACATCCAACGATGAAACCAGTGGAGTTAATGGAGAGAGCGATAGTAAACAGCAGTAGACCAGGAGACATAGTTCTTGATCCATTTAGTGGTTCTGGAAGTACATTAATTGCATGTGAGAGAACAGGAAGAATATGCAGAACCATAGAACTTGATTCTGCCTTCGTAGATGTAACGATAAAGCGTTGGCAAGTATACACGGGAAGAGAAGCGATACTTTCCAATACTGGCAAAACCTTTGCCCAAATTCAAGAAGAAAAACGGTAAAAGAAGGGAGAAAAAAGTGGAAGGAGGAAAAATCACACAAACAGAATGGGCAAGGGAACAAGGGTTTGCCAAGCAATATGTCTGTTATTTAGTAAAGAAAGGAATAGTTGAGCTGAAAGATGGATTAATTGACCGAGAACAAGCAAATAGAGCAATAGAAGCAATTAGAGATCCAAGTCAACCACTGAGGAGAAAAGGCAGAGAAATTGAGGAAAAAAGGGGAAACACCAGTGAGCTCTCTACGATGCTGCTAAAAACCAGGATAAAAAATGAAATGGAGCGGGGAAGACTGCTCGAGGCAAAAGCAAAAGCTGAAATTGGTGAACTTATCTCAGTAGAAGAAGTAAAGACTGAAGCATTTAACGTTGCAAGAGTGGTAAGAAATAATCTTTTAAATATCCCAGACAGAGTATCAGCATTACTGGCATCGATGAACGACACAGAAAAGATCCATAGAACGTTAACAGAAGAGATTACCAATGCACTTGAAGAATTATCGAAAAATACATTTTAATGACTACTGTTAATTTATATTCAAACAATTTAAAATTATTAAAGAAAATTAGTAGATGCCTTATAATAATAGGCTCAATAGCTATAAGCATCTCTATTTCTACAGCATATGCTGGAATAATTGCAGTCATTATTCTAAGTTGTTTTGCTAAAGACGCAACTGATATCCACTGTAAACAACCAAGTTCTACTTTTACCGATATGGAAGTAGAAAATGTAGCAAAATTTTGGCAGGTAATGGTGTGATATATAGCAGTAGCTTTTATGCAGGATTAAAGCCAGATCCGCTACTTAAAGTATCAGAGTGGGCAGATAGAAATCGTCAACTTTCAACGATAGCATCATCAGAGCCAGGGAAATGGAGAACAGAGAGAACGCCGTACCTTAGAGAAATAATGGATTCGCTGTCACCATCTTCATCGGCTGAAAAAGTAATATTCATGAAAGGAGCGCAGATAGGAGGAACAGAGGCAGGAAATAACTGGATCGGCTATATTATCGACCAAACACCAGGTCCTATGCTGGTAGTACAGCCAACAGTAGAAATGGGCAAGCGTTGGTCAAAGGGAAGATTTGCGCCGCTCATTGAAGATACGCCATGTTTAAGGAGTAAAATAAAAGATCCAAGGTCGAGAGATTCAGGCAATACTGTACAAAGTAAGGAATTTCCGGGAGGAACGGTAGTAGTAACAGGTGCCAACAGTCCAGTGGGTCTGCGCTCTATGCCGGTAAAATATCTTTTTTTAGATGAAGTAGATGCATATCCAGGAGATTCAGGAGGAGAAGGAGATCCAGTTTTACTCAGCATAGCCCGAACTAATACATTTACGCGGCGAAAAATCTTTTTAGTTTCAACACCGACGATTCATGGAATAAGCAGAATAGAGAAGGAATTTGAGAGTTCAGACAAACGATACTTTTTTGTACCTTGTCCACATTGTGATCACTATCAGGTGCTGAAATGGCCACAGATAAAGTGGAAAGATAAAGAACCCTCAACAGCCCACTACGTTTGCATAGAGTGTAGGGGAGAAATAAAAAATCATCAGAAAACAGAGATGCTAGCTAGAGGTGAATGGAGAGCAACTAGGGAGGAAGGAAAAAAAGAGGCAAAAAAAGGGTTTCATTTATCGAGCTTGTATAGCCCAGTTGGTTGGTATAGCTGGAAACAAGCAGTAGAAGATTACCTGCATGCAAAGGAAAATGAACAATTACTGAAAGTTTGGATAAATACAACACTCGGAGAAACCTGGGTAGATAAGGGAGAAGTACCAGACTGGAAGCAACTATTTGAGCGTCGAGAAAATTTTCCGATAGGCATGGTGCCAAAAGGTGGAAAAATAGTGTTAACGGCAGGGGTTGATGTACAAAAAGACCGCTTAGAAGCAGAAGTAGTAGCATGGGGTATGGGTCGTGAAAGTTGGTCAATAGACTATCAGGTATTAGAAGGTGATACTGGAAGTGGAGAAGTATGGGAAAAACTTTCAGAGCTTTTGAATCATCATTTTATCGGTGAAAATGGGCTTGAATATATGATAAGTATGATGGCGGTTGATGCTGGGTATGCAACACAAGAGGTATACAACTGGGTAAGAGGTCACCAAGGCTCTGGAAGAGTGATGGCAGTAAAAGGGGCAAACAAAGCGCTAGTGCCACTGAGCAGCCCAAGTAGAGTAGATGTAACAGTTGGCGGACAAAAGCTAAAGAGAGGAATAAAGCTGTGGCCAGTTGGGGTATCGATATTGAAGTCCGAGCTTTTTCAGCTACTTAATGTTTTAAAAAACGGGCCGGGGTATTGTCATTTTCCAGAGTATCCACCTGAATATTTTAAGCAACTTACTGCAGAACAACTAATTACCAAGGTAGTAAAAGGGTATACCAAACAAGAATGGCAAAAGATAAGAGACCGAAATGAAGTACTAGATTGCAGAGTTTACGCAAGAGCAGCATCAATAGCACTAGGAATAGATAGATGGCCAGAGAGTAAGTGGGAGAGTTTAGTAGGTGAAAAAGCTAAAAAGTCAAAAAGAGTAAGAAAGAGCAAGTGGCTAAGCGAGAAAAATGTACAGTGAAGAATACTTAGCACAAGTAGAAGAAGCGATAAAGAAGCTACAGAGCGGAGAAAGAGTAGTATCAATTGCATATGGTGACCATGTGGTTAGGTATGGAGAAGTACAGATAAAAGATCTATTGGACTTAAGACAACGCATAAAATCTGAATTGAAAATCGCAGGTGTGAAGCCGAAGAGAAAGATTGTTATTTCAACGAGTAAGGGAATATAAAATGGATCAAGAAAAGTTAAATGTTACCGTAAGTTTTGAAGGTGAATTGGCTCGATATCTGAAGGATATAGCGGAAATTGACAACAGGACTGTGGAAGAAATGTTAGTACACCTGGTAACGGAAGCACTTGAAGAAGACATAGAATTTTCAAAAATGATTGAAAAACAAGATGCTGATGGTGAAGAGTTAATTAGAACTGAAGACGTGATGAGGTATTATCTGAGTGAAGAAGGTAAACAAAAGTACGAAATCGCGTATTTAAAAGATGTTCTTGAAAAAGATTTTCCAGCTATACCGCCAACGGTAAGATCGAGAATTATAAAGGCAATAGAAGAGAAACTTACAACTGATCCGCTGAAAGCTGGCATACCATTACGTGGTAAATTAAAGAAAGATTAAGAGTGTTAAATAGTGCAGCAACCTGTTAGGAGCCCCAAATGATAAAAAATGTAATTGTAGATCTCTCCCACTGGAATCAAAGTGTAGACTTTAAATTAGCAAAAGAAGATGGGATTTTAGGTGTTATTCATAAAGCAACGCAAGGTATAAGGTATATAGATCCAACGTATGCGGAAAGAAGAAAAACCGCTGAAGAAGAAGGTTTGATGTGGGGAGCATACCATTTTGGAGTAGGAGAAAACGGAAAAGACCAAGCCGATCATTTTCTGGAAACAGTTGGAAATGATTCTAAAGTATTGCTAGCGCTTGACATTGAAGAAAACCGAGATGGAAAAAACATAACACCAAAACAAGCGGAAGACTTTGTTGATAAGGTCCATGAAGTCACAGGACGTTTACCACTGATTTATGGAAGTGCTTATTTTCTAAAAGATTTCGCAACGCCGATTTTAATGAAATGTCCACTGTGGGTAGCAAGGTGGGGAGTAAGGCCAATATTACCAAAAGGATGGAAAAAATGGGTTATATGGCAATACACTGACGGCAAAAGTGGGAAAAAGCCTCGTGAAGTAGAAGGAATCGGACCATGTGATAGAAATAAATTCAACGGCACGTTAGAGGAATTAAAGGACTTTTGGGTGTCAGGATGTTATTGAAATCATTTAAACAATTATTCCGCAAACCACCAAAGCCTAAAGGTTCAGCGTGGGATGGAGCTGGATCTGGCAGAAGATTATTGCACTTTCAACCAGAGTCAGGAAGTATAAATAGCTTACTTTCCCAGAGCCTTGAGCACTTACGTAGTCGTTCACGTGATATGGTGAGAAAGAACTCCTATGCAGCAAACATAATCGATACGATAGTGAGTAATTGCGTTGGGACAGGAATAAAGCCGCAGTCAAAGGCAAAGGATGCAGAGTTTCGGAAAAAAGTGCAAGAGTTGTGGCTGAGATGGACAGATGAAGCAGACAGTAGCGGAATAAGTGATTTTTATGGACTGCAGGCATTGGTGTGCAGAAGCGTGATTGAAGGAGGAGAATGTTTTGTAAGACTCCGAACAAGAAAACGAGAAGATGGTCTTTGTGTGCCGTTGCAACTGCAAGTACTTGAATCAGAGCATTTAGACAATAAGAGCAATCAAACCCTTGCCAACGGTAATGTAATTAGAAACGGCATTGAATTTAACCGATTGGGGCAAAGAGAGGCGTATTACCTATTTAGAGAACATCCAGGTGAAGGCTCGTTTGGCGAATCAGTGAGAGTACCAGCAAATGATGTTTTACATATCTACAGACCACTAAGACCTGGGCAGATTCGAGGAGTACCGTGGCTTTCTACAGTACTGTTAAAGCTCTATGAACTTGATCAATACGATGATGCGGAATTAGTCAGAAAAAAGACTGCAGCGATGTTTGCGGGATTTATTACGAGACTTGATCCTGAAGCGAACATCATGGGAGAAGGAGAGAGTAATGAACAAGGGGTAGCATTATCTGGTCTTGAACCTGGGACTATGCAACTTTTAGACCCGGGAGAGGACATAAAATTTTCAGAACCATCTGATGTTGGAGGAAGTTATGAAGCATTCATGAAACAGCAGCTCAGAGCAATAGCAGTAGGCATGGGAATAACTTACGAGCAGCTAACAGGAGATCTAAGTGGTGTCAATTATTCATCAATAAGAGCTGGGTTAATAGAGTTTCGTAGGAGGTGCGCGATGTTACAGCATAACGTGGTAGTATTTCAGCTTTGCCGGCCAGTATGGAGTAGGTGGCTAGAATTAGCACTACTCTCTGGAGAACTGGACATAGGTGAAAAAAAAGGGGGAAAAGAAGAGGTAAAATGGATACCGCAAGGGTGTGCTTACGTAGATCCACTCAAAGACCAGCAAGCACAGCAAATGGCGGTAAGGAATGGGTTTAAGAGCAGGTCAGAAGTGGTTTCAGAACTGGGTTATGATGTAGAGGAAATAGACCAAGAAATTGCCGAAGATCAAAGACGTGCGAGTGAATTGGGATTAAGTTTTGATTCTGATGTACAAAGTAGTTTTGCGGAAATGACATGAAACAACAAGCAATGTGGCTGAATAGACCGGTAATGATGGAGCAAAGAAGTTTTGATCTATTGTCATTATATGCAAAAAAGCAGCCGATCTTCAAAAACATAAAACACGCAATAAGAAATAATAGAAAGGGAATAGCAGTCATACCGATACATGGAATCTTAACGAAGAATTCAGAAGCTTTTGACGATATTTTAGGGATGACATCGTATGAGAAGATACGTGAAGAGATAGAAGAAGCTTTAATAGATGAAGAAGTAGAAACAATAATTTTGAACATAGACAGCCCAGGAGGGGAAGTAAACGGTTTATTCGACCTTGCTGACTTTATTTACAAAGCGAGGGGTGAAAGAAAGATAATAGCAATAGCGAATGATGATGCGTATTCTGCGGCGTATGCAATTGCATCAAGTGCTAAAAAAGTATTGGTAACGAGAACTTCAGGAGTTGGAAGCATAGGAGTAATAGCAAGTCATATAGATCAAAGTGGATTTGATGAAAAACAGGGAATAAAATATACCGCAGTGTTTGCTGGGAATCGAAAAAACGATTTAAATCCGCATGAGCCAATAACATCAGAAAGTGTGGAAAGCTTACAAGAGGAAGTAGACCGACTATATGAGATGTTTGTCCAGCTCATAGCACGAAACAGAAATTTGTCCACGGAAACAATCAAATCAACGGAAGCAGGGCTATATTTTGGGGAAAAAGCAATAGAGATTGGACTTGCTGATGGAATTACGACATTTTCAGAATTTTTTGACAATTATAGGAGTAATATGACTAAAACTGAGATAAAAGAACAAGCAATAGATATTGATGAGCAAGGAAGATGTTTAGGGTACGAGAGCTGCCGTAAAGAAGTATTAGAGGTGATAAGATTATGTAATTTATCAAAGATGCCAGAGAAAATAGGAGAATTTATCGAACAGGATGTCAATGCAAAACAAGCGCAAGAGATATTAATGTCGATACTAGCAGAGAGAACGAAGAAGACAGAGATTTTGAGTACAATACCACAAAGTTCATCAGAAGATTTAATGATGGAAGTGGCCAAAACACGCCAGAATAGAGCAATCTATCTTTTACCGCGGAATAATAAACGCCGCGGTAGCTAAAACGCGCCAGAATAACCAATTATAAGGTTATATATCTTATACCGCAGAACTTTAAACACCGCGGTAGCTAAAACGCACCACAACTATAACCGCCGCGTATCAAACATGGCGGTAAAACTAAAGGGAAAAAAAGGAGAAAAATTTATGAGTTGTATAACCGAACAAAATAACCTTGGTGACCTATTAAAGTATGAGGCATCAAATCTATATTCAAGAGACCAAATAACAGTAGCAAAAGGGCAAAATCTAAAACTTGGTACAGTTGTTGGGTGTGATACTAAAGACGGTCTAATTAAGTCCTTAAATCCAACAGCTACAGACGGCACGCAAACAGCAATAGGTGTAATAACAAGTGATGTAAATGCAACGGAAACCACCAAAGCAGTAATCATTACTCGTATAGCAATGCTAGCCGATCATGTGGTTGTATGGCCAACAAATATCACTGAGGAGCAAAAAGCTGCAGCAATAAAGCAACTTGAAGCACGAGGAATCATTATCCGCAAAGGGGCTTAAAAAACTATTAAAAACACACAGGAGGAAAAATGCAAAATCCATTTACAAATACAGCATTTAGTATGACGGCACTGACTAATGCGATAAACATATTGCCGATAAATTATGGACGGGTTGAAAATTTAAATTTATTTCCAAGTAGGTCAGTAAGATTTAGACATATTACCATAGAAGAACACAACGGAGTATTGAGTTTATTACCAACACAAGTTCCAGGAGCACCAGCAACAGTAGGAAAAAGAGGAAAACGGAAAATAAGAACGTTTACCATTCCACATATTCCTCATGATGATGTAGTGCTGCCAGAGGAAGTACAGGGAATAAGAGCATTTGGATCAGAGAGTGAGCTTAAAGCGTTGGCAGATGTGATAACTGATCATTTGCAGCTAATGAGAAACAAACACGCGATAACGTTAGAGCATTTGCGGATGGGAGCATTGAAAGGGATTATTCTGGACGCAGATGGTAGTGAATTGTTAAACCTTTACAACGAATTTGAAATTACGCCAAAAGTAGTAAATTTTGCGCTGGGAACAGCAACAACCGATGTCAAGCGTAAGTGTCTGGAAGTATTGAGGCATGTTGAGGACAACTTAAGTGGTGAATATATGACCGGGATTCATGCGCTGGTAAGTCCAGAGTTTTTCGATGCTTTAACTTCCCACGCTAAAGTAAAAGAAGCATATGAAAGATGGCAAGAAGGAGCAGTGCTGAGAAACGACATGAGGTCAGGATTTACGTTCTGTGGAATAACGTTTGAGGAGTATAGAGGACAAGCAACCGACCCTGAAGGAACCGTAAGAAGATTTATAGAAAGAGATACAGGCCACTGTTTTCCACTTGGTACAGCAAGCACATTTACGACATATTTTGCGCCAGCAGACTTTAATGAGACGGTAAATACACTAGAACAGCCACTATATGCAAAACAAGAGCCAAGAAGATTTGATAGAGGAACTGATTTACATACACAATCGAATCCATTGCCAATGTGCCATCGTCCGGCAGTTTTGGTAAAAATTAGTTCTAGTTGATGAATATAGGAAAATTATTGGAAGATTGTTTTGAGCATTTAGGAGTGGAAGCCACATATTGTAATAAAAATAAGGAGGGTATTCGTAAAATAAAAGTGCTAATTAAACGTCCTGACACTACGTACTCTTTAGGTGCAGATGGAGCATTAACTCAGCAAATTGCTTCTATAGAAATACGTGGTCAGGACGTTACTTCCTTTAGCATAGGTGATTATATCAAGATTGAAAAAAGGTTCTACAAGATTTTTGAACCACCGTTAAAAGATTCTTCGGGTGAAATATGGAAAATTGAGGCAATAGAAAGTGTTTAATATTAAAACTAGTAACAATATTAATGAAATAATCTCCGATATTGACAGAAAAGAGCAGGAAATAAAACTGGCAGCTATAAAAGCGCTGAACAAAACAGCACTATGGTTAAAAGCAAAAGCAGCTAAGGAAATCAGTGAGGAAAAGAAGATAAAATTAAGTTTGATAAGAAAGAGATTAAGAATTTTTAAGGCGAAAACTAGCAGATTAGACGTGTTAATTAGAGCGAATCTCTATGACATTAGAGCATCGACAATTGGCAAAATACAAAAAACAAGAAGAGGATCGAAAGTAGGAAAGCACCAATTTATAGGAGGATTTGCGGCAGTTATGCCAAAAGGAAATAGCGGTATTTTTAAGCGTGAAGGAAGAACAGCATTACCAATACAAGAAGTAAAGCTACCACTGGAACCAGAAGGCTCAAGAATAATAAAAGACCTTGTTAATTATGAGAGTGAGAGAGAGTTTGAGAAATACTTTAAGCATGAGCTAAACTATATTTTAAAGATATGACAAAGTTCTGGACAGATTTACATCAAGCAATTTGTACTACACTGAAGGAAGAAATCCTAACTATACAAACATGCGAAGTATACCCGACGATAAGAAAAGAACAGTTAGCACCAGCGGTATTTGTGGAACTTAGTGGCTTTGAAAAAGGACACGATCCAGGAACAGAAGAATTAGCGCTGAAAGCAAGATTTGAAGCACGAATTGTGATTGATAGCACAATAGAAAATGCACCTATTATTGTCAGAACATTAGCTGCTGAGGTTGCCAGAGTAGTAAATAAAAATACTTGGAACGTGAAAAATGTTTCAGCAGGTGAATTTATATCAGCAGGAGGAGATGATTTTAGGCCAGAGCTCGATGCATATTTAGTGTGGATGGTAGAGTGGGTGCATACAATACACGTAGGGCGATCTATTTGGGAAAAAGGAAAATTTAGGCCACACAAAATAGAAATCGGTGAAATAAATGTTAGAAAATAATTTTGCAATTTCGGAATTACAGAGGAAATTGGCCAACATTGTTCGTATAGGAGTTGTAAAAGAAATAGATTATGAAAAAGCAAAAGTAAGAGTGAAAATAGGAGAAATTTTAACAGATTGGTTGCCATGGATAACAAGCAAAGCAGGAAAAGATAGAGATTGGTCTCCGCCAGATATCGATGAACAGGTTATGGTATTTTCTCCTCTTGGTGAACTATCATTAGGAGTGGTGTTAGCAGGAATATATCAGGAAAGATACCCTGCACCAGAGAATAAAAAAGAAATAAATAGTGTAAAATTTCAAGATGGAACAAGATTATTATATGATAAAGAGAAGCATCATTTAGAGATTGAAGTAGTAGACAAAATAATGTTGAAAGTAGGAGAATCAAGCATAGAGATGACAAAAAGTGGAATAAAACTCAAAGCAAAGAGAATCGACCTTAATTAAGTATGGCTAAAGCTGTGGTTTGTATAGGGGATTATTGCAGTGGAATACCGGCACATGTTTGTATGAGTGGAAGTAGTGATGTTTTTAAGAAAGGGAGATCTGTGTGTCGAAAAGGAGATATCTTAACTCTGGGAGAGAAGCTAATACAAGGTTCAAACAGCGTATTTGTGAATGGTATTGGTGTAGCAAGGACTGGAGATATGGTTTCGTGTGGTTTTAAAGTGATAAGTGGAAGTAAAAATGTATTTGCGAGCTAAAAATGCGTGGGATGAGCAATAAAACAGGAAAAGAGCTTGAAGGAATAGAACATTTAAAGCAATCAATTATTGATATATTAACTACTCCTATTAATAGCAGAATAATACGGAGAAATTATGGGTCGAGGTTGTTCGAATTAGTTGATAAGCCAGTAAATCGCGATTTTACGCTGGAAATTTATGCAGCAGTAGCAGGAGCACTAGAAAAATGGGAGAGGAGAAGGTTTAAATTAGAGAAAGTGAAGATAATAGAAGTAAAAGAAGGGAGAGTAACATTGAATTTAGAAGGTGTCTATCTTTCAGAAGGTAAGTTCATAAATATTAATGGAGTAGTTGTTTAAAAATGCAGCAGCCAAATATTATCGAACCACTGAACTTTGAAGAGATTTTTTCTCGGATGAAGGAAGAGTTAGTGAAGCGTGATGCAAGTTTTACAGCATTAGTAGAAAGTGACCCAGCGATGAAGGTATTAGAAGTAGCAGCATGGCGAGAACTTTTGCTCAGACAAAGGATAAACGAAGCGGTAAAAAGTAATTTACTTAAGTTTGCGACGGGAGAAGATCTTGATAATTTAGCTGAGTTTTATGGTGTAGAAAGGGAAAAAGGGGAAGATGATGAACGATTTAGAAAAAGAATTAAAGCAAAGATAATAGGTTGGAGCACAGGAGGAAATTATCGGTATTATGCATTATCAGCGGATATGAGAGTAAAAGATGCATTAGTAGAATCTCTGGTACCAGGAAAAGTACAAGTTTCAATCTTATCAACACAATTATCCACAACTGGCATACCGCCAAAAGAATTACTAGAAATTGTCAGAAATCAGCTAAACAGGGAGGATGTGAGGATTTTAACAGATACAATTGAAGTGGTAAGTTGCAATATTATAGAAATAGTTATTCACAGCAGAATTAGCATAAGTTCTATAACATCAGAGGAAGAAATTAAAAAGCAATTTGTCGAAAAGTTTGAAGCAAGCAAAAAACTCGGATGGAGTATTACAAGATCATGGATTATAGCGAATCTTTTTGTAGATGGAGTAGAAAACGTGGAATTAATAGAGCCAGGAGAGGATGTTGTTGTACGAGGGAATGAGTGTGCTTTCTTAAAAAGTTTAAATATTGAGTAATGCTATTACCACCAAACGCAACAAAGCAAGAAAAAGCGCTGGTTGATGCAATAGATTACAAAGTAGATCATGGTTGTATCAGAGGGTTTAAATTTAGCCCAGGGGAAAAAGTATTGCCATGGATAATAGAGGAATATGGGCTAGGAGAAATCCTACATTGGGTAAAAGACAAAAGAAAGGCGATAAAAGAAGGAGTAAAATTTCAAAGACTACGTGGAACACCTGCATCACTTAAAATAGCGCTCAAATGGGCAAATATAGAAGATATTACAATTATTAAAGAGCCACCCGGTAAACACTTTTTTGAGTTGCAGGTAGGGATAAGAGACGTACCAAATGATTTCTTTGTTGATGCAGTAGTAGAGCTGGCAAAACTATCATTACCTGCAAGATCGAGGCTAATGAGGATTTTTAACGATCACTACAATATTAGCAGGTTCATTTTAGATGAAAGCTTTTTTGGCAGTTTGTTATCGGATTATTCAGGGGTAAAAATAGAAAAAGATGGACCAGTACTGTCATTTGGTCGGAAGAACGCATTTGAGCTAAAAATCTTAAATCCAAGTTTTAAGTTTAGTACTTTTCGGGTTCATTATGAGCAGGCATTAAGTAATGATCTGTATAGGCTAGATGTAGCAATACTTGGAGAAACCGAACCTCACACAAAGAATTATAACGGTATTTATGAAAGAAATCATGTGTGGTATAACTTCAAAGCGCTATATCTGCTACCACAGAGCTTATTACCGGCAATTAAGTTTGCGAAAGCGCAAGTTATATTATCGGACAGTTGGAATTTGGGAGAAATAAATTCGTGCTTTCCGGTTAGTAGCGTAGAAGAAAAAGGAAATAAATTTGTATTGGGAAGTAGCAAACTATCTGAAGAACTGTGGAATTTAAAATACAAGCCAATTTTAGAAAGATTTTTTGCCGTTCACCACTATCAAGTAAAGAATTTCTCTACCCCCAAAATAATAAGATTTAGCGTAACAGAACACTACATTCATTTTGAAAGCGAATTGGATTCAAAGCAAAAGGATTCAATACACGAACCGGAAAATTACATTTTAGAGGTTGTCCGGAAACAAGTAAAAGGCTATAATATCTGAAATTTTAGTACGGGGTAAAGATGAGAAAAAAGTATCCAACAGATCTAAGCGAAAGGGAATGGGCAAGAATAGAAAAACACTTCAGAGTATCATACAAGAAAGGAGGAAGGCCGCCAAAGTATAGCAAAAAAGAAATATTAGAAGCAATTTTCTATGTATTGCGTACAGGGTGTCAATGGCGGTATTTACCAAATGATTTTCCGCTATGGAAGACTGTGTATGAGCAGTTCAGGCAATGGAAGAAGCAGGGAATTTTTGAGAAAATGAATTATGAAATTACAAAATATAGTAGAAGAAAAATAGGAAGGAATGAGCAGCCGAGTGCCTGTATAGTAGATAGTCAATCTGTAAAGACTACAGAAAAGGGGGGATCAAAGGCTATGATGGAAGTAAAAAAGTAAAGGGTAGAAAAAGGCATATAATTACAGACACTCAGGGTTTTATACTAGGTTGTTACGTAGGCGCTGCTAACGAAAATGATAGAGATGGTATTAAAATAGCATTAAACAATATGAGAACAAAATATACTAAAGTTAA
Source organism: Wolbachia endosymbiont (group A) of Therophilus tumidulus (assembly GCF_964277345.1). Taxonomy (NCBI): domain Bacteria; kingdom Pseudomonadati; phylum Pseudomonadota; class Alphaproteobacteria; order Rickettsiales; family Anaplasmataceae; genus Wolbachia; species Wolbachia endosymbiont (group A) of Therophilus tumidulus. Next base: position 571,571 of record NZ_OZ195515.1, read on the forward strand.
AAAAATGTGGGCTGACATGGGATACCAAGGAAGAAATTTAAAGAATCACATAAAGGAAGAATATGACATAGATATTGAAATTGTTAAAAGGCCTCCATGTAGATTTTGGGTGCACAAAGATACGCCACCTGAGCTACTACCAACAAGAGAACAAGGGTTTAAAGTACAGCCAAGAAGATGGGTTGTAGAAAGGACTTTTGCTTGGGTTAATAGGAATAGAAGGCTATCGAAGGAGTATGATTTACTCACAACATCCACTGAGAATTTCATATACCTAGCTATGAGTAGGGTTATGTTAAAGAGGGAATATGCTTGAATTTACTAGTTTCCGGACAACCTCATATAGTACTTCCCAAAGTAAATGATAAAGGTATAATAAGCTATTTGAGTTATAATGGCGTATAGTGTGGATTTAAGGGAAAGGGCAGTATCGATGATAGAAAAAGGGAAGTCAAAGGTTGAGGTGGCAGAGCTTTTGGAGATAGGAATAGCAACTCTGTACCGCTGGTTAAGAAAGAAAGCCGCTGGTGAAAGCCTAAGGCCATCGAAAAACGGCAGCTTTATTCGAAAAATAGACCCAAAAATACTCGAAGAATATGTTAAAAAGAATCCAGATCATACGCTGGCAGAGATGAAACAAAATCTTGGATTTGGAATAAATTCAATTTGGTATAGGCTGAAACAGCTAAGAATTACTTTAAAAAAAAGTTACACTATATCAAGAGCGCAATCAAGAAGATAGGCAGCGATTTACCGATAAAATCTCAAAAATAGACCATTCCAGCATCTTATATATAGATGAAGCAGGAGTTGATAATAGGTTATACCGAGAGTATGGACGTGCTCCAATAGGAAAGAAAATTTATGCAGATATTCCAGGAAGAAAACGAGAGAGAATCAGTATAATAGGCGGGTGGATTGGAAAGAGATTTATTGCACCAATGACTTTCAAAGGTGGGTGTGACAAAGAGGTATTCAATACATGGTTAGAGAAGATGTTATTACCTAAATTGCCACATGGTACTACAATAGTTATGGACAATGCCACATTCCATAAAACTCCCAAAACAAAGGAGTTAATAGATAATGCTAGATGCCGTTTGCTCTATCTACCAACATATTCACCAGATTTGAACCCTATAGAGCATTGTTGGAATACCATCAAAAGCCGCCTCAGACCTTTAATGCATAAATATACAGACTTACAACTTTTGGTTGGTAATACCATAATGGAAATTTATCATTCATTTTAGAAAATACTATAGTGTTTTACCCGGGAGTATTGAAGTGGCACGAACATCGACATTTGAACAGAAGTTGGAAAAATAGTCAAGTAATATCTATAATAAGTTAAGTACTTATATTTATATCCTCATATATTATATTAATAATAGGTTAAAGTGTATGAAATAAACAGAAAAAGACTTGCTTTCTTATGCTAAAACGGACATGACTTGAATAGCGGCAGGTAAACATAAGAAATTTGTCTGGCGCTAGAAAAGCTAATTTTGTGAGGTATGTATGAAATTCAGTGAGGAAAAGAGAGAAGCTTTTAATAAGTCATTTTATGAATTATTAGAGAACTCGTTTAAGGATATTAATGAAAAAGATGAAAAAGGGGAAACAGTATTGCACCATGCAGTTGAAATCTCTGATTACAAAACAGTGAGGCTATTAATAAAAAAAGGAGCAGAGGTAAATGCAAGAGATAAAAAGGGTTATACACCACTGCACTGCGCAGTATTTGCGAGAAGTTTAGAAAATGTAAAAGTGCTGATAAGGGGAGGAGGAGAAATAAATGCCACTAAATATATCAACGGATGTACGCCACTGCACTCTGCATGTAGGCTAGGGGCAGGAATTGCAATAATAAAAGAGCTAGTAAAAGCAGGAGCTGCCGTTAATCAACTGGATAAATATGGTGCAACACCAATGTATTATATATGGGAGAGTGAAAGGTATGGCCTATGGGATAATGGAGAGAATGAAAAGGCGAGGAAATTTCTGGGAAAGCAAGGTGGAATAACAAAAAGTAGAAAACTGACGTGCTATGGAATAGAGAGGCTAGTGGGAGAAATAGCAGATATGTTGAATGGGAGCTATATGCCGGAGCTAAAAATAATAGAGATAGAAGAAATAAGGAAGAGAGATAAGGAGCTAATAAAGGAAGAGTGTAAAAATTTAGCAAGCAAGATAATGAGCCGAGTGAACGAAATGATAGATGAGGTGGTGAGAAGTAAGGCTTAAAAAAGGAATTTAAATTTAAAGAAAAGGTGAGGTAGGTTATGGTAAAGATTGGTAAGAAAGAGAAATCAGCAAAAGAATTATTAGAGAACTCATTCAAAAATATTTATGAAAGAGACGAAAAGGGAAGAACGGTTCTACATTATGCGATAGACGCAAAAACAGTGAGGTTATTAGTTGAAAAAGGAGCGAATGTGAATGCAGCAGATGTAGAAGGATATACAGCACTGCACCTAGCGGTAACGGAGAAACGCCTAGAAGCCGTGAGAGAATTGATAAAATCAGGAGGGAATGTAAATGCTGAGGAATATGGAAATAAATGCACGCCGCTGCACCTTGCATGTATGGTAGGTGAAAAAGAAATAGTGGAGGAGCTAGTGAAAGCAGGGGCTGAAATAGGGCAAGTAGATAAATTTGGAATGAAAGCGATGGATGATGCAAAAAATAGCAAAGAAATAGCCGGGGTATTGAAGAAAGAAACAGACAGAATTGAAAAGTTATTTATGAAAGGCTAAAAATATGGAGGAAGAAACAGAAAAGAAAGTAATGAATTTAGAGAAAAAAGCGTTGGAAGAGTTGAGGAGAATATGGAAGAAGGTATATGGGAAAGAAGCGCCTAGATATTCAAAGAAATATCTGATACCAAGATTAGCTTATAGAATGCAGGAGGAAGAATATGGAGAGATGTCAAGAAAAGGTGCCAAAAGACTAGAATACCTAGCAGATCGTCTAGAGAAGGGAAAAAGAATAAGTAGCGATAAATTACCAGTAGAAGGGACAGAATTAATACTAGAGAGAGGGGAAGAGACGCATGCGGTAATGGTAACAGATAAGGGTTTAATCTACAGAGAAGAGTTTTATACGTCATTGTCGGCAGTAGCAGGGAAAATAATGGGAATGAGCTATAATGGGCCTCTCCTATTAGGAATGAGAGACAAGGAGAAAAGATGCTAAAAGAAGTAAGGTGCGCAATTTATACAAGAAAATCAAATGAAGACGGGTTAGAACAAAAGTTTAACAGTCTTGATGCGCAGCGAGTAGCATGTGAAAAATATATAAAAAGCCGAGAAGGTTGGGTAGCACTGGCAAAAAAGTACGATGATGGAGGCTTTTCAGGGAGTAATTTAAATAGACCAGCGATAAAGGGATTATTTGAAGATGTAAAGGCAGGAGAAGTAGATTGTGTAGTAGTATATACGCTGGACAGGTTATCAAGGGAAACAAAAGACAGCATAGAAGTAACGTCATTTTTTAGAAGGCATAGAGTAAATTTTATAGCAGTAACACAAATATTTGACAATAATACGCCAATGGGAAAATTTGTGCAAACAGTGTTATCAGGAGCAGCACAACTAGAAAGAGAAATGATAGTAGAGAGAGTAAAAAATAAAATAACAACATCGAAAGAACAAGGGTTATGGATGGGAGGAACTTTGCCGCTAGGGTATGATGTAAAGGAGAAGGAATTAATAATAAATGAGAAAGAAGCAAAGACGGTGAAACATATATTTGAGAGGTATATGGAGCTGAAGTCAATGGCAGGATTAGCAAGAGAGTTAAATAGCCAAGGGTACCGAACGAAATCAGACATCTTTAAAAAAGCCACGGTAAGGAGAATAATAACAAATCCAATATATATGGGAAAAATCAGGCATTATGAGAAACAGTATGAGGGAAAGCATGAAGCAATAATAGAGGGAGAAAGATGGCAAAAAGCGCAGGAATTAATAAAGGATCAACCATATAGAAAAGCAAAATATGAAGAAGCGCTGCTTAGGGGAATAATAAAGTGCAAGAGCTGTAATGCAAATATGACGCTGACGTACGCAAAAAAAGAGAATAAAAGGTATCGATATTATGTGTGCAACAATCATTTAAGGGGAAAGGGTTGTGAATCAGTGAACCGAACAATAGTTGCCGGAGAAGTGGAAAAAGAAGTGATGAAGAAGGCGGAGCAGCTATATGAAAAATGTGGAGAAAAAGTGGAAGAATGGAAAAATTTAAGTTTCAGAGAACAGAAAGAAGTTGTGAAAAAGTTAATAAAGGGAGTAATGGTAAAGGAAGATGGACTAGAGGTGAGTTCAGAGGATAAGGTAGAATTTATACCAATGTGGTTAAAAAAGAAAGGAAATAAATGCACAGTAGTAGAACCAGAAGGCAAAACAAACAATGCGCTACTGAAAGCTGTGGTGAGAGCTCATCTGTGGAAACGTCAACTGGAGGCAGGAAAATATAGAAGTGTGAAAGAGCTGAGTATCAAAATTAATGTAGGTACAAGACGTATGCAACAAATTTTAAGGTTAAATTATCTGGCTCCAAAGATTAAAGAAGACATAGTAAATGGAAGACAGCCAAGAAGTTTAAAGCTAGCTGATTTGAGGGAAATACCGATGCTGTGGAGTGAACAGTTGGAAAAGTTTTATGGATTAACGTTTATAAAAGCAACAAGAGGAGAAAAACTATGAAAACACCAAAGCTATTGAAAAGTATTGCTAAAAAATTCAAAAATAGCACTGCCGCAAAAGAACAAGAGCAAAAAGTTTCTAGCAATGCAGATTCAGCAGAGGCCAAGAAACCTTTGGAAGATGTTCTTAATGAGAAAACAGCTAGAGCAGCAGGTTGTAACAGGAAAAAGTGTGAAGGTTAAAGAGGAAGTGCATGAAGTATGTGACATAGAGCATAAATCTGTAATTGATACTGACACTAAATTATGCAATATAAATAGTGAAGATCTTCAACTTATATGTGAAAGCAACGAAGAAGCGCAAATAGAAACTACTGTGGAGCCAACTTCCGTTGATAGAGCTGACAGTCCATTGAACCATGTTTTGATGGTGATGCTGTAGAAAAAAAACCATCAACACAATAAAGACAGGTAATCGTAGCAGGTGTTGTTGGTGCAGCATTGCTAGTTAGCAGTATTGTGGCTTATATATTGAAAATGTACGCCATAGCGGTAGTTGGCGGGATAGTTGGATTAGCTTGTGTAAGTTTTGCGCTGTACAATATCATAAACCCCAACATCAAGCTCGAGAAAGTAAAAAGTGTGGAGTAGCATATTATCCAATCTTCTTTGAATCCAACATATACTCAAAAAACGTCAAGCAAATTCCAAATAAGCTAATTTCTTTGGAAGAATCTATAAGTTATTAAACTTTCTGCAATTCTTTTACCTCACTTATAGAAAGACCAGTAAACTTGACAATAGTGTCAACATCAACATTATTAGCCAGCATTGTTTTTGCTACTTCAATTTTTCCTTCAATTTTTCCTTCAATTTTTCCTTCCTCTTTACCAATTTTTTTGCCTTTTTCAGTAGCATCATCGAGTCTTTGAGCGAGGACAGCCTGTTCATCAAGAATACGTTTTATTTCCTGTTCGTAGGCAATAAATTCTTTCTCTGACCAGTTAAATCTATTTAGCTCTTCATAGGCTTTTTTGATTATAAAATCACTCCCTATTATTTTTTCCAGCTCCTCTTCACTGGTTTCCTCTGCATACCTAAAGAAATAAGCCCACTTTTCTACTATATTCTCCAATTGATCTTCCTTCGTCTTTGGAAATTTTGGCAATTCAATAAATATAAAGTAAAAATCTTTTAGATCGTGTTCATTAGTGTCCTCATCTCGAATAGTATGCTTTGATTTGTACTCAGATTTATTAGGAAACAGTACACAATCTGCTATAGCAATGAAGATAATTTCCTTAAGGTCGTGGTATTGATCACCCTTGCCAGCTTGTCTTGAATAAGCTTTAGCAGCATAATATTGAGCACGTTTTTCAAATCCTTTAGTTTTAGCGACCTGCATTTCGACTATTACTTGCAGTCCATTTTCATCTCTACAGAGGACATCAACAATACTTTGCTTTTTAGCAGCAATATCAGGGTCTTGAATAGTACTTAAAAACTCTATACCCTTTATTTCATTTTTACCAGTGAAGCCAAGGATATCATTGAGAAAGTGAATAAGAATATCCTTATTTTTTTCAGTACCAAAGATACGCTTGAACGATATATCATTTTTGGGATCAAGAAACTTAGAAAAAGTCATAAGAAATTAACCTAAAAAGCGTTAATAATTATACACAATTCTGAAGAAATGTTCAACTTCTTTATGCTAAAGCCTATTAAAGTTAGCTGAATTTCAAGAGTTGGCAAATTGAGGTAGGTGTTCCTATTAATATAGGCAACTGACCTAAAAAATCTTAAAGCCAGTGGTATGCTTTAAAGACTATAAACATCAAGATAAATTCCTTAGAAAATCTCTTAAGCTATTAACTTAACATCAACATCTGTCCTTACTATATACAACGGCTTACTGTTTCTTTGAAACTTGAGGCTCCTCTTATTTCATCAAGTTTTGTCAAAGGACCGATTTTTCCATCAGATTGACTCATCGTTTCAGAACGCATCAATTTTCCAGATCTGACAAAAAATCCTTGTTCTATGGCTTGGTTAACTGATAACTCTCCTAGTAAGCAATTCTCTCCTATTTTTTCTTTACAATCTTTTAATTGCTTCAGCAGATCTTGATTGCATACTTCCACCTTTATATGGCTTTTATTTTTTATGTCAGGACGCAACCTAACCTCTAACTCTCCCAAACTAGTATAGAAAGTTAATACTACATCGCTGCCTTCTGTAAGATCTGTGTAATTCCTTTTGCCTTTTTCAGTTTTAATTTCTACTTCACTATTACCAATCTTTACTATATTTCTTCCACACTTTAAATCTCCATGGGTTAGACCCAAACCCCTTGCCCCATCTGTTATTTTTGTAATGTCTATTTTACTATCTTTAGAATATTCTAAGTAAAAAACGGATTTGTCTATTCTTATATCTTTCAGCTCGCTGCTAGTTGCACTTTTTGCGACTTCAATAAACTTATGAGTATTGCTAATATAATCTTTATATGCTTTTTTCATGTTAGTTTTATGCTCTTTAAATTCTGATGTCAGTGTGTTAACAATATTAGCATCAACTGTATTACCAAACACCGCTCCTTTTGATACTAATTGACATACTATACTACTAGCAACTTTAGGATTTTTTTCCAACTCACTGATTTTTTTTATCACATAATCGGTAAGGGTGTACTCACTACCTGAAAAGAAATCTTGTGAAGAAGAATAGTTTAATCGTACGCCAGACTTTATAGCATCATTCACAACTTCTTCAAGTTCAACCATGTTTTGAGCTCGAGATACCTTATCAGAAAACTTACTTAACTTCTCCTTTTGACTTGATGTTAAATTAACGAGTAATTTGCTGGCCTGTCCTTTCTTCTCCGAACGATCAATAATATTTTCATCATAATATGATACTCCTGCTTCTAGCATTATCTTTTCTAACTGTTGAATAAGATCTTGATGTTCCGGCTCCCAAGAAAGATCTTGAATATGAAAAAGCAATTTTGATCTATCTCTTCCTTCCCTAACATTTAGCACCACTTCTAGGTCTGGATCTCCTTTATGCTTACCTAAAAAGTCCTTTAAATTTTTAATGCAGTCTGGACTGGGTACAAGTAAGTCATACAATTCCTTATTCAACTTTTTCTGTTTATCAGTTAAGAGTAATTGTTCTAGATCAAAGCAGAGTTTCTTAATTACTACTTGTTGTGGAGTTTTTCCCTTCCTATTTGGTATGTTAGGGTTAGCTCCTTTCAATAGGAGAGAGTTTGCATTATCATAATTACCTATGGCAGCAGCAATGTATAATGGTGTTTTTCCTCCATTATCCTGTATGTTAGGATCTGCACCTGCATCTAAAAGTGAATCTATAGCCCGATTTCCTAGGGGACGGAATTCATCAATACTTGCTCCTGCAACCGCATGTAGTACCGTCGACCCATTTGCTCCTCTTTTGAGGTTAAGAATTACTTTTAAATCTTTATTATTTTTATTGTCATGTAAAAATTTTTCAAGAGGTTCGGTATTATCAGATAAGCTATGGTAAGAGGTTAAACATCCCAGAGCATTGAGTAACTCTTTATTTAATTTCTTTTGACTTAGAGTAAGATCATGCTCAAGTGCAAACCAAACACAAACCCGTTCTTTTAGTACAAGTTTGCTATCCATTAAAGATGGTAGTTCATTATAGTTTCCAATTGATTGCAAATCCCCTAAATACAACATCTCATCACTTATCGATTCATTTAATAAATGTTCTTTAGATGATAGATGTTCTATAATGGATTCATACTCAAGATCATATAGTTCTGGTTTAGATTTTAGCTTTAGTCGATTGATGATAGATTTCATCATCTTGGTAAAATCACCCATACTCACCCCCTAAACTAAGATATATGGTATATGATATTCGATATGTAACATTAAGTCAATAACTATAATCTTTTCATGTCGTTAAGATCTTATTAAGTTTTTATGGTGAGTACTACTAGTAGGTTAAAAATTGTTTATTAATGAGAGTTTTAGATAGTTTTTGTAATTGCCAGATTAACAAAATTGAGAACTGCTAACTATATTTAATACCATTATCACAAGGATAAGATTTTTTACGCTTTAAAGAAGTGCCAAAACTGCTGAAGTTTTTACAGTAAACCTACGTGTTCAGCAGAATAAACAAACACATGCCAGTATTAGTAGAGAATTATTTATAAGAGTCAACTAGCTTTTTAGAAAAATATTTTAGTAAAACTAGTTAGTGTTATAAAGAATTGAATTATTGACTCTTTTTAAAATTGCAAAAAAGATCGTATATTTGTGAGAACAATTCAAATAAAAGCGTCGTTGTGAAAGTAAAAGCGCAAAATTATAGCAACAAAGATAAGCGAGATTAGTTCATATGTGAATTTGGCTAAAGCAGGCTAATATGGGTGGTTTTATGATATAGTGAAATTATTATATTAAAAAGTTCGTATGCATCACTTGGTAGACCAACGCATTCCAAGAAAAACACTTCTCACCGCCCTTGGTTTTGAATGCTAAACATGGTTGTATTGCTTAAGATCTTAATAAAATATTGCTAAATTAATATTATTGAACTCGGAAATAACAGGAAAATTTATAACAGTTTTTATCCCCAATAGAACGAAATCCTTTTTATTGGTATCGTCCTTTTTGTGAAAAATATTCTTAACTTCTCTACCACTTTTTCTGGCTAAGATTACTTCTTGATTTCTTTCTATTTCCTTTGCAAACATGTTCTTAGATTCAAGATTGCTTTTAATCCTGACCACATTAAAAATTACAGGACTAGGAGACTGAGTCAAGGTTTTAGTAATTTAAAATTAAAAAATGCTACCATCCTATCTTATGTAAAATAGTATTTTATATAAATTTATTGAATGTAATATATATTGATAAGTAAATTTCTAAGTATGTATAAAACCAATATATATATTACATTTTACTTATCAATATACACACTTACTATAATTTGTACACCTCTATACAGGGTGCAAATAGAAAGTATTTTTTATTCACAACACAACTTAAGATTCAATTTTTATAATTTTCTTGTTGAACTACAAGACGGCATCTTTCTATAGATGAAATTTCACAACTTCAGAAAGAAACAGATTGATACCTTTGTGACTCCTTCGATTGATTATTTATTGTTACACTATCCAGATAATGATTAGGATTACCATCTGATTTGCTATTATTCTCTGACAGTTGGCTTTTCTGCTTACTACTAATTATAGCAGTCAAAAGATATTCTATTAATTGCTTCATAGAAAACTTAAGCTCTGAGCTACGATTGTGTTCTGCTTCCTTAACTTCTCGATTCGAACCTTCAAAAGGAATTGCTTTGGTTGCTTGTACTACCTCTTTTACATTTTTGCTATTTTGTAAGTTATCAAGATATTCTCTAGCTGTCATGCTCACTTCTTTTTTATCTAAATAATCTAGAAATTTTTCACTATTTAACTTCATATCAGCATTAATAAGCAACGGTACGCTACCTTTTACATTGATTTTAGTCCCAAAGTCATATAATCGTACTCTGGATACTTCTTGACCATTAATTTTAATAAGGCCAAGCTCTTTATCTTGTTTTGCAAGAAGTTGTCGTTCTGTTTGTATTTCTTTTGTTAAGGTTTGCTTATCTTTATCAGCTAATAGGTTATTAGCCTGATTAACATTAAAGTGTTCAATGAGAAAGCCTTTTTCTCCTATTTCATAGCCAGCAAATTCTATTCCTTTTTCCACAACTTGCATAAGCTGATCAACGCTTTTTAGTTCAGAAATAAATGCCGCATTGCTATCAAAATACGCGTAATTATCACCTATTCTGTAAATGGCTACAACATGGTTACTTGTTACTAAATGAAGAGCAAAATCATCATTAATTTCAGCTATATAATTTGATAAATTACTAAACATTTTATAACTCCTACTATGAGTTAAACTTGAAGGCAAAGTGCTTGTAACACAATCTACCTGCTCTTCAAAACTACTAAGCAGCTTACTAAAAGTAAAAACCTCTTTTTCTTCCTTTCTAGATATCTGCTTACCTTGAGCTATACGCTCATAAATTTCAGTTGAAGTTTTTAGAGTATTCAAAAATGATTTGTCTTCGTGTAAAGATAAAGCTTGAGATAAACCGCGGGTAATTGCTATGCATTTACCATTAACATTAACTCCTCGCTCTTCAAAAGAAGGCAAATAAAGGCCTTGTTTCACTAATTCAATAGATGCATTTGGAAAGCTGCTGGATACAAACTGCAAAAGTGCTGCCTGTTGCTCTTTATTGAAATGTGATAACTGTGGACGAAAAGACGCTAAGTATTCTAATAGTAAGCGACGGATTTCAGGGTTATTCTGATTGTTTATAATAAAAGACATGACACTATCAGGATTACCAGCATCATCAGAACGAGCTCTACCAGCATTAGTATTAACGTCTCGAAGTTCTCTTGAGATATCTCTTCTCAGAACTTTAAAGTATTCTTCATTTCTAAGATTGTTTTCATCAACTATATTATTCAGGCCTGGAACATTTAATGTAAGAGAATTACGCATTTCATCTAACACACCTCCACCTCGGTTTCCAAGATTGTTATTTTGCTGTAAAACTTCATTAATATCTCTAGCATTTTCTAATGCCCAGAAGCCACAATTATATCCATCTTTTTGCTGTACTAACCGATTACCTTGCTGATCAATAAGAATATTATGGAGAGTAACATTATTATCTTCTAAAACTCGTCTAACACTATTTAGAACATTATGACCAAGTGAGTCAGCATAGTAACCAATATAATTCCCATTTCGGTAATCAATCACTAATGTGACCCAATGATTACCGCCTAAATTAACAATTAAAATTGACCTTCTAGGTCCTACATTTCCCTCATTTTTAAAATTTCTAATATGAGTTTCCAAAACGTCAACCTGATTACCGCTAATACCAACAACATTAAACCGCATTTCATTCTCAACTGGGAAATTATATCTTTGTGCCCTTGCAACATAAGTTATATCATGCTGTTGAAGCCAATAACCATAATAGCCATTATCTGTAGCAAAATCTAGTGTAATTAGATCATTAACATCTTGTATGCTATTACCATCTCCAAGAACGTTGTTTATTCGTTCTAATATTCCTTGTGCTGTAGGAGAAGTATGTGCAGTTCCATCTGTACCAGACCTTAGCTTTCTTATGACCTGTTCTTTATCACCTTCAAGATAACGAAATGCAGCCCATTGATTATTACCTAGATCACATAATGGAATAAAATCATGTCTTTGATCGCTTTGAAAATAATCTACTAATCTTTTACGTGTTACATCTGATAATAGACCCTCTGGTGGATTTTCATCAATAACACTTTCAGGTCCCACTAATCCTCCTGGTCTTGAGTCACGACCACCACGATCAAGTATATGTACATACTCTTCTCTTCCTATTCCTTCTGGAATAGATATAAGACCTTCTACTCTCCCTGCACCTGCATTAAATACAAGAGGAAATAAAACCACCTCATTTCCAGAAGTAATAAGCAAATATCCTCTTTGCTTGTTCATAAGTTCTTTTATTCGATCTTTTGCGTTATTCTCCTTTTGTGCTACTTCTTCTACATTACCAGCAAATCTTAATACATATCCAATTGGATGAGTATCTAGATCATTCTCTGTAGGTTGTCTTAATAATAAAAGGTCTAATCTCTGTTCTGTAATTCTTGTGAGCACTACCCTTTCTCCTTCTTCTTCCTGACCCCTTTTCAAACTATATGTTTGACCAACTTTATACATAGCAAGCACTTTATAAGGATTATCACTAGCATAAAATGTACCATGTAGTATAGAACGAAACTTATCCTCACTATTAACATTTATTGCGTTCCTAAGTGGCATCAATATTCCAGAGATCTCTTGAAATAGTTCTCTATGCTGACCTACATTTTGCCAGCCATCATTCATAACCCTTTCTGAAATACCATGTACATTTTCAACATTAGGCACTTGTATAAGATCACCATCAAGAAAATTATTTGCATTATTATTTTGGTAATCGTGATATAAACCAAGGTCATTTGGTCGATCAATATCTAGCTCAAATTGGTCATTAAGTGTGCATGAAACTTCCCATACATGAACATTATTTCTATTAACATTAAGAGCTTGTAAATCGATAGCTTCTTGCTGTTGCGCATCGTAAGCTCTAATATGAAGTATAACTATATCAGAACCTTCAGCATGAAAGACCATAGTTAAACATCTTAAACTCTCATCACCATGTCTAAATATGTATTTTGTTATAGGTGCTTCGTCTCCCTCTTCTAGTTCTAAAGGGTGCCTATCAAAAGCACTACTTCCAAAAGCAAAACCAGTTATATAGTCAAATATTCTGTTATAATTCTCCGCATTCATTGGTATTTCAGCAGGAAGATGGTAAAGTAAGAAATCTCTAATATTTTCTCTAATTCCTTCATTCTCCAAACACTCAAACAATCTTTGTACTAAAGGAAACCTACCCTGTTGAAGCCCTACTGTATCAACCCTAAAAGGAATTCGATTTAAATCAAAATTTAATCCAACACAAACAGTATGCTCTGATGTGGTATGAATAGGTATAAATGAAGAAACATATAATCTTTTAGCGTGACCTCTGGCACAGTCTAATGCGGTACTGGACAATGTTGCTCCTGTAGCAATATTAATGACAATAGGAACATTTCCTCTTTCTTCTTGATGACGTACAAGAAAAGCAACATGTGAGTTTCTAGGAGATAAGTCAAGATCGATGCCTATTGTGTAGCGATGACTAAAATTTGCTAAGAAACCTAATAAAAACCCGTGACTCTCAAACTTTTGACTGCGACCTTCAATATTATTTTTTATCTGTGCCCTATAATTGTTATAGGTATCAGTTACATATTCTAAAATATCTCCTCGGAGAGAATCCCTTACATCTTGTCTTTGGTTACTTGCTAGCATTTCCATAAAGTTGTCAATCCTCTGCTGACCTGGTTCTACTCGTGTAAAATTGACTGACCTACCAAGTTGTCTGAGCTGATTTTGATTAAGTTGTCTTCCTTCTATTTCCTTAATTGTTAATCTGTGATCTCTTAAGAGCCGTCTAATAAGATTGATTTCAGATGCTGAATATTTGCCAAATTTATCTCTACCTCTAAGAGCCTGTCTTGAAAAGAAATGAGAAAGAGGATATGATGAGATAAGTAAAAAATAGTAGGTAAAAATGTATCCAAGTGATATAAGTGACAAAGAATGGGAAATTTTGGAGCCAAGTGTTGCACAAGGTGCAATAGGACGGCCAAGAAAGCACAATATTAGAACAATTATTAATGCAATAAGATACATAATGAAAGGTGGTTGCCAGTGGAGAATGCTGCCAAAAGATTTTCCGCCATGGAAAACGGTGTATGATTATTTTCTCAGGTGGCGTAATAGTGGCAAATTGGAAGAAATACACGATATGTTAGTAAAAAAGGTAAGAAAAATGGTTGGCAAAAATGAAATACCTTCGGTAGGAATAATTGATAGTCAATCAGTGAAAACCACTCAAAAAGGGGATCCAGAGGATATGATGCTGGCAAGAAAATAAAGGGTAGAAAACGTCACATCATTGTGGATACAATAGGCCTAATTATTACAGCTGATGTTCATAGTGCAGGCATTCAAGATCGTGATGGTGCTCTAAATCTTTTTACTCAAGCTAAACGAAAAGCTCCAACGCTACAAAGGTTTCTCGCTGATCAGGGATATATTGGTAAATTGCAAAATTACTGTTTATTGAAAACAGGATGTTTATTGACGATTACTAAAAAAGCAGCTGATGCTGTAGGATTTCAAGTTATTCCTAAACGGTGGATTGTTGAAAGAACTTTTGCTTGGCTTTCCAATTTTAGACGTATGAGCAAGGATTATGAGCATTCTCCTCTTACTTCAAAAACTAATATCTCCTTTAATATGATTACTATTATGCTTGCTAAATTAGCTGCTTAGTTCCTTTCAAGACAGGTTCTAAGATCTTTTTCACGAATCACCTCGAATACTGTTGCAATTGCCTCTCCCTGACTCTTGCCCTTTCCATGAATGCATACTTTGTATTGCTCAAAATTTAGGTCTTCTTCCATTAAACCTTGATTTTGCCGTATAATTTCTTGTACTAGAAAATCTCTCTCCCTTTCACTAAATCTTAACCCATCACTATTAGGACGATCAGAAATACTGTAGCATCTGACAACTTGCTGTCCGTCACGATAAACAGCAATTTTTAGGTTTCCTGTATTTCGATTTTCACCATTACGTGGATTAACACCATGGTTATCAAAACGAAAATAGACTCTCTCATTTGCATTTAAGATATTAGCATCATGTGCAGTAGCAAACATACTAAAAAAGCATATAGGAAGAAAACGACCTGCATTCACATAATGCAAGAAAGATGGACATTGATCTAAAAAAGATTCAAATCTTTGTCTGAACCCTTCAAGATCTCCATCCACTAAACTTCTGACAAACCCATCACCATTACTCATACAAAATACCCCTTATTTACTACGACCAGAAACACCAAGAGTTCATAAGTGGATTACTTATTACCACTAAGCGCAAAGACTCTTCTTTTTCTTATAAGAAGAAACACCACTTACACTAGGAGTTCCAAGCTCAGACTGCGGACTATCATCAACTGGCAAAGTTCTTTTCTTACTGCCATGAGCTTTAGATCGTGACCGTAAATTATTCCAAGGACCATCACCTACAGGACCAAGAGGTAGAGTTGTTTTCTCTAACTCAGAGAATAACTCTTCTGCAAACAGACCGTAATCTGCGTAATCATTCATCCCTTCCCTACCACATAATCTAAGGTTTTTTATTATCTTTTCCTTAAAGAATTCAAATCTTTCAGGAAAGCTATTTTTAGCGAATAACATCATATCTAGTATTTCTTTTTTCTCTATTTCTTTTTCCTCATCAGGCTTATAAATGTCTTCTCGTTTCCAGTTAACTATCAATTCTGCAAGTACACCCTTTATAGGAATTCTACCATTCGAAGTATTAATAATAGCAGCCTTTTTGTATTCACTAAAACTGCCACACTGCCAAATCTCCATAATAAGGGATCTAGCTTGAACACTTAACTCAGGATTTTTCAACATTGTGTCTGAAAGAGAGGAAAGAAAAAGCTCATAGTCTCGCTGTGAGAATATTTTCTCTGAATGGTCTCCTCCTGCTGAAACTTCTTTATAACACCAGCACTGTACCAAATCATGAACCGTATCAAAAAAACATGACTCTATTAATTCAGCAAAAAGGGAATATACTCCTTTATCTTTCTGCGATAATTTCTGTAAAAGAGTATCTTTGTCATCTATATTCCTTACACAAAAATCTAAAATAGGGGCGTCTTTCTCAACAGATTGAGGACGAGAAAGAGCAATAATAGCTTCTGTAAATTTCTTTTCCTTATCTTCTTCTTTTAAATGATTATAAAAATACTCTACTCCTTCGCTCCACTTAAGTTTTACAGCACTGTCAAAACCTTCTACTGCATCATACTTCTTTAATTCCCCAGATTCTCTATCGATCCAGAAATCAAATACAGGACCTTTCCTCTTTATGCTATCCAGTAACGAGTTTCGTACGTATTTGCCAATTTCAGTTTCAGTTTTACCATCAAATGTACCAGGAGGAAAATTGTTCCTATAAGATTCAAATCTTTTTTGAAAGAGTGGATGGATTTTATCCACTACACAGTAACTACAAGCCATCTCATATTTGCGAAGTGGATTATCTATTCCACCTATTTTTTCTTTAGTAAACCTTTGACCTAAAGCAGCATTATCCAACCTTACACCTGACCAGCAACCTTCATCTTGGAATACATTGTGCAAAAACTTCAACTTATCACCCTTAAAGTATTTTATGTGCTCCATAAAGTTGTCATGAAGGACTCCCACCCATCTCTTGATAGCTGACTTCCTCCCGGCAGCAACTGTTGGATCTGGATGTTTAATAGCTTCCTGTAATTTTTTGGACATTGTAGCCCGAAGCTCTTTCTGTGTTGGCATTAACCCCTCATATTAAGTATTTATATAAAAAAGGCATTGTACAGATATTAGAATGGATTGCAATATCTAGAATAAAGGGTTTAATAAAAAAACATTATGGCTAAAACTTCTTTTCTTGAATTTTCTCAATATAATCAACAGAAAGACCAGTAGTTTGAGTTATAATGTCAATAGAAACTCCTGCTTTAAGTAGATTCCTTGCGACCTCAATTTTCTCTGCTTCTCTGCCTTTTTCATGACCGATTTGGACGCCTTCTTGTCTACCTTCCTTTTTAGCATCATCGAGTTTTTGAGCAAGGACAGCCTGTTCATCACGAATACGCTTTATCTCTTGTTCATAGGCTATAAATTCTTTTTCAGACCAGTTGAATCTATTTAGTTCTTCATATGCTCTTTTAATTATTAGATCACTTCCTATTATTCTCTCTAGCTCTTCTTCACTAGTTTCATCTGCATATCTAAAAAAGTAGACCCATTTTTCAACTATACTTGAAAGCTGATCTTCTTTGGTTTTTGGAAATTTAGGCAACTCAATAAATATAAAGTAAAAATCTTTCAGATCATGTTCATTAGTATCTTCATCGCGAATAGTATGCTTTGATTTGTACTCAGACTTATCAGGAAATAAAATACAATCTGCTATAGCAATAAAGATAATTTCCTTAAGGTCATGGTATTGATCACCCTTATCAGCTTGTCTTGAGTAAGCTTTAGCAGCATAATATTGAGCACGTTTTTCAAAGCCCTTAGTTTTAGCGACCTGGTCAGGTAAGGAAGCAGTATTACTACTACTCCCTCCCTTAGAAACGCAGCATGCAGGTTTCCCCACACTACGCTTGAGCCCCTTATCTAAGTTCTTCTTTTGTCGAACCGGCTTGTCTTTCATAAATCCTCAGAATACATCAACTTTAGTGGTGACACTAATAGTAGAGAACCTTCTCTTGAAAAGGAGCTTGCCAACATTCTTGTTCGTTTTACTCTCTCATCAAAATACTTTTTCCATTTTAAGTCAAGGGGATTTGCATCCGCTCTGATTTTAACATGTCGTCTGATAGGTATATCAATCAGCTTAAGCAGTCTTAAATACCGTATCTCTTTTGGTTTGTTCTTGCATATGGGTGCAGCAAAAACCCATTGTCGTTGACCCATTACTTTGAAGTAACGATTCTTTATCCAACGTAATCCTTTACGAGGATGTCTTTTCTTTGCCCATTTCCATAAACTATGCCAAATTTCATTGTCGATCTTTCTAAACGCTTTTTTAGCACACACATGGTGATAGTAATTTCCCCATCCTCTCAGTAGAGAGTTAAGTGACTTAATTACTATAGCCTGAGTGTTCGCTATATTTGCTTTTATCAATGTACGTGCTTTATTAAGAAGTTTTTTAATACTTTCTTTCGAAGGTTTAATAATTAACTTCTTATTATATCTACGTACATTACAACCAAGAAAGTCAAGCCCTGTTGTGATAGATGTAATCTTTGTCTTCTCTTCTGACAGAATTAAACCTCGCTCATGAAGAAAAGATGATACTAAAGGCTTAACTTCATTTTCCAGTACTTCATGTGTGAAACCTGAAATAATAAAGTCATCTGCATACCTGATTACATTCACTCCACTTCTGATTTTTCCTCTTCTTTTGCTACCTAATTTACCAAAGCGACTTTCTAATAACTGTTCAAGACCATCTAAGGTAAAGTTAGCTAGTATTGGAGAAATTATACCTCCTTGCGGAGTGCCAGCAGTTGTGGGATACAAGGTTTTTGACTCTAGGAAACCAGCCTTTAACCAACTATGCAGAATTTTCTTCTCCATAGGAATATGCTCCATAAGCCATTCATGGTTAATGTCGTCAAAGCACCCTTTGATATCACCTTCTAGTATCCATTGTGGTCGATTGCGTCTTGCCAGTAATAAGTGACAAGCAGCAATAGCATCCGCGCAGGATCTTTTAGGTCTAAAGCCATAGGAGTGACGGTCGCTGATCGTTTCAGATACTGGCTCCAGGGCAAACAGATATAATGCTTGCATGGCTCTATCTTTTATCGTTGGTATTCCAAGAGGTCTTCTTTTGCCATTAGATTTACTGATATAAATCCGTTTTAGCGGAGAAGGTTTATATCCTCTTTGCTTTAACTGCTTTATTCCTTGAAATTTAGCATTGCAAGTTGACCATAGTTGACGATCTACACCCGCTGTGTTTTTTCCTTGGTTTTCAGTTACTCTCTTAACAGCCAAAGCTTTGCCGCTAAAAGAGCGTGTGAGAAGATGTTGTAAAGCTTTTACCTCTTACCCCATCTTCCTTCTTGGACAGCCTTAACAATACGTCTTTGTAGCCTTATAACAACTTTTTGGCACTTCTTCCATTGCAATTGCTTCCATGCTTCGGAGTTGTCGGTAGGTGCACTTACAGTTTTATCTGTAATCATCTGCTTTCCTCCCTTAAGTGGTTAACAAAGTTTCTTGTCACGAGGGACCAAATGGAAGTCTGCTCGTTTTCACGAGAATTAATGTTACAAATTCTATCCATTTCGTTACAAAATGGCATTCGCTTTCTCCATTCTCCTTTACCTGCACTTCCATCAGCATTCCTTGCGGTTTGCTTGCCATGTAGGCGAAAATACAGGCTTACCCTGTTTCTCCAGTCATACAACAGTGGGTTAGGTGGCTTCTCTATACCGGTGGAATTGTTATTTGCGTACATCCAGAGATGAAAAATGTATCTTATCCACATTACCTTTTGGTCAGAGCTTATCAGCATCTTTAGCTCTTTCATCGTATCGGTACTTATAAAGCTTCACTTACGTTCACCATACCACTAAGCCTAGCCCTCCAACCACATGATGCTTACAGTTTATGCCCCTCTCACGATTGAGCATCTTCTTTTTCAAGAGGAGGTTCATTGTCCGCATCGCTTGGCACCAACCGGTTGCCCGATTCGCACTGATGCGTAGACTCAGACGGCAAAACATCTGGTTTAATAAGTTTTAGAATCCTTTCAGTTTCTTTCTGAATGAATTCCTCTCCTTTTAAACAATATGACCGAAGACTTTCAGGTCGCACCATTTCCGCAATATACCTATTTCCGAGAGAATCTTTACAGAGGACATCAACAATGCTTTGTTTATCAGAAGCAATCTCAGGATTCATAATGGTGCTGAGAAACTCAACATCCTGAATAGCATTGACTCCAGTAAAGCCTAAGATATCATTCAAAAAGTGAATAAGGATATTCTTATTTTTTTCAGTACCAAAAATTTTCTTAAATGTTAAATCAAGCTTAGGATCTAAAAATTTTGAAAGAGCCATGACGAATTAACCTAGAAAGCATTAATAATTATACACAATTGTGAAGAAATATTCAACGTTTTTGTGCTAAAGCCTATTAAGGTTAGCTAAATTTCAAGAGTCGGCAAAAAACTACCTTCATAAATGACCCTAGAATGCTACCACGCACCTTAATGTTATATTTTATCATCTTTTACAACTCCCTCTATAAACCCCAGCAAATGAATTCATGAGCTATAAAGAGCTTTAAAAACAATTATTTTGGGTATGAGAGGCTAACCTCCTAATAAAAATACGAGCCTAAAAGCTCAATTACGATTTACCTAACATCGTGAGGACAGGTTCATTAGCCTCCCACACCTTTACATGATAAAGATCTTGAAACTTAATGTCAACATTTCAGTAGCAAATTTATGTTAAATCTATATCCTGTCAATATGGATAAAAAGAAGGTTATAATATATACAGATGGATGGAAATCCTGGTACCGGTGGATGGGCAGCTGTGGTGATGTATGAAAATAAAAGTGAAAAAATGTATCTCTGGAGGTGAAAACAAATGACAGGATGGAGCTAAAGGCTGTAATTAATGGGCTAAAGATGTTAAAAATTTCCTGCGGAGTTATTGTACACACTGATAGTCAGTATATTAAACAAGGTATAACAGGATGGATCAACAAGTGGAAAACAAATGGTTGGAAGACAGCTGATAAAAAGCCAGTAAAGAACAGGGAATTATGGCAGGAACTAGATGAAGTTGCTTTACAGCATGATGTTAATTGGAAGTGGGTTAAAGCTCACAGTGGTAATACCTATAATGAAGAGGCAGATAGACTTGCTAGAAAGGAATCTAAAAAGCTAAAATATAGAGATTGTGAGGTCAAGAAATCACCAAAAAATAGAGGGAACTCTAAGTTTCATAGATTGGGTGGAGTATTATGGCAATAATTCTTTTAGACACAAAAACTATAAATCGTATAGCAGCGGGAGAGGTAATAGAGAGGCAAGCAAGTGTAGCAAAGGAATTAGTAGAAAATGCAATAGATGCTGGAAGTTCAGAAATAGAGATCAAAATAGAAAGTGGTGGGCGTAACCTTATAACTGTGACAGATGATGGAAATGGAATAGAAAAGGAAGATTTGGAACTTGCGTTTATGCGCCACGCTACTTCAAAATTAAGCGATAGTGAGTTAATAGAAATCAAACATCTTGGATTTAGGGGAGAAGCTTTGCCTTCAATTGCAGCAGTAAGTAGAATGAAATTATCGTCTAAGGCAAGTGGAGCAAAGGAAGCATGGTCTATAAGGTATGAGGGAGGAGAAAAAATAAGAGAGATTACACCTTGTTCTTTGCTACAGGGTACATATATTGAAGTTCGTGACTTATTTTTTGCCACACCAAATAGATTAAAATTTCTAAAAACCGAGAGGGCAGAAACACAAAGCATTGTTGATATTGTAAATAACTTAGCAATGATTAACTATAGTATTGGGTTTACTCTCACTTCCGGTAATAAAAAGCTCTTAAAATATGTTAAGCAAACTTCATTATTTAACAGATTATGTGAAGTAGAAGAAGAATTTCAGAGCAATTCGCTGGAAGTAAAAGAGGAAGAGGAAGGCATCAAACTTACGGGACACATCTGTAAACCAACTATCAATCGAGGCAATTCAACTCAGATCTATACGTTTGTTAATAGAAGGCCAATAAAAGACAATCTACTTGTTGGTGCAATTCGATACGCATATCAAGATTTGATTCCAGTTGGAAGGTATCCTTTTGCAGCGCTGCACTTAGAGATACCATACGATCAAGTAGATGTAAATGTGCATCCAAATAAATCAGAGGTAAGGTTTCAGAACAAGAGGCTAGTATATGAAATAGTGAGAAGAGGGCTAATAAAAGCGTTGTCAATGAGAATAGATACCTCTTCAGTGAGTGATATTGATGGATCTAGGTGTCAAGGTATTGGAGAAGGACTGGGTGGTTCGTCTTTTGATGTTAGTGAAAGTCAAAGGAATAATGAGCGTGTTAATAATGGAAAAAGCAGAGAAGTAAAGGGTCGAAAAGAATTTTACGAAAGAAGGCCAAGTCCTTTTGAGAATCAGCTAATGAAAGAATTCAACTTGCCAAATGCAGGAGAGAAAGGCTTATCAGAACGGTCAGAATCATTTGACTATACTGGTATACAGAGATTACCACGACAAGCGGAGACTATGGTTTTAGAAAGGGAGCAAATTGATTTAATAGAGGATCATCCTCTAGGGTATGCACGCTGCCAGGTCCACAGTACTTACATTATTGCTGAGGCTAAAGGCAAATTAATTATAGTAGATCAGCACGCAGCTCATGAGAGATTGATATACGAGTGCTTAAGGCAAAAATCAAGCATAAAAAGACAAAAACTTCTTCTTCCTGAAATAGTTGAGATTAAAAACCAAGCAGGGATGGAGATGGTTGAAACTTATAAAGATAAGCTTTTTGAAATGGGTTTTGGTATTGAAATACAATCAGAAGATAAAGTAACGATAAAAGAAATACCTGCAATCTTGGGAACAATAGATATAAAAGAGATGCTAGTTGATATAGTAGATAAGTTAATGGAAATGGAAGATACGTTGCCAATAGAGGATAAGGTGAATAAAATATCAGCCACAATCGCTTGCCATGGAGCAGGAAGAAAAATGAAATTGGAAGAGATGAATGAGATACTAAGACAAATTGAGAAAACTCCATATTCTGGTCATGAAAGACCAACTTATATAGAAATGAAACTAAGTGATATAGAAAAATTGTTTGAAAGGAGATGAGTTCAGTTTGTCAAAAAGGTTCCCAATTAAGTATACGTAACAGCTCTTCTGGTTATGGAGTATAAAATGTGAAAAAAGAGAATAAATGCTCTAATTTTTTAGATTACAAAGTAATAGGACAGGAAGTAAGAAATCGTAGGTTAGCAAAGGGATATACTCAAAAAGATTTAGCAGAGAAAATCGGTGTAACATATCAAATAGTACTACAATATGAAAAAGGAACACGTAAAATTTCGATTGAAAAGTTGTGCGCTATAGCAAAGGTGTTATCAATTAATATTACGGATCTTATTCCTGTATCAAATGAGAAAATCTGTTTTGAAGATGAGGGAGAGGAAATATTAAATCTAGTAAAAAAATATAAAACGATTAATGATCAGGAATTACGTAGAATGTTTTGTTTACTAACCAAATTTGTTCAAGTTAGTGAGAAAAATAGTAAAAAAACGGAGAGAATAAAAATTGCAAAAGGTCTGGTTAAAGCAGGAGTTTCTGTTGATACTGTTTCAAAAACAATTGGTCTGTCTGCTGATGAATGTGTTGAAGAAAAAACGGGTTCTATATACTACCAAATAGGAAAGAAGATAAAAGAATGGAGGCTAGTGAGAGAGTATACTCAAAAAGATTTAGGAGAGAAAATGAATACAACACGTGATGAAATAAGCAACTATGAGCAAGGGCGTGTAGCTATTCCACTGGAAAAATTATATGCAATAGCAGAAACATTATCGATTAATATTACAGATCTGCTAATAGAAGAAGATGAGATAGTAGAAAATGAATTACCGAATTTAATGAAAGAGTACAAAAAAATTGAAAGCCAAGAACTACGTAATGCACTAATAAAATCATTGTTTGAAGGCATACGGATTTGTGAGGAGAAAATTAGAGAAGAAGAAAGAATCAAAATTGCAAGGAACTTAGTTAAAAAAGGAATTTCTACCGATATTATTTTGCAAATAACAGGCCTCTCTTTAGGCGAAATTCAACAAGTTTAAAATAAAAAAATCACCATATATTAATATCTTTATCTATTAATGAAAAAATAAGTAAAAAAGATTGAAAAATTGATTTGACTTCACTCGAAAGCTATGGCTCTATGCCAATGCTGATAAAAAAACAGCAGTAAATATTTAAAAAAAGTTTGTTGTTAGTGAAAGGTAAATTATATGAATAAAAGTAAAGAGGAAATAGAGTTCAGAATATTAGAAAGCAAAGGCAAAGCACTACTTGATCGTGAAATAATGGAAACGTTTCTAAGTGCAGTACATGAAAGACCACAAGCTCAAGAAATTGCTAAAAATCTGGTGAATACTTATGCAGGAGTAGGAAGGATTTTAGGTCGAGAAATGGATGACCTGAAAGTTATAGAAGGAGTGACTGATTCTGCAGTAGCAATGATTATGTGTGTTAAGGAAACACTAGAAAGGGTGCTGAGAGAAAAGCTCAAGAGTGAGCCAATCATGGACTTACAAGGGCTAGTAGAATATTTGAACGTAAGTATAGGTCATGCAGAGAGGGAATGTGTAAAAATATTGTATTTGAATAAAAGGCGCCAATTAATCGGAGAAGAATCGTATATTGGTGAAATGGAAAAAGCACCAGTATACATAAAGGAAATTACAAGAAAAGCATTAATAAAAAATGCAACATTAGTAATAATGTCACATAACCATCCTGGGGGACGCTTAGAACCATCAGAAGAAGATCAAGAAGTAACGAAGAGCTTAGCAGCAGCATGTAGTACTGTAAGCGTTAGATTATTTGATCATATTATTATCACAAGTGGAGGCTATTTCAGCTTTCGAGAAAACGGATTGTTATAGCAGAAAGTATTTGCAAATCTACTCATTATAATTTATACTGAGTAATAGAATGTATAAACTAAGATTTATATACTTAAAAAGTATTTTTAATATGGGGGTTATATGACTAGTAAAGACAAGTTATTGAAGAAAATATTTGGTGCTCTTGAAGGCGTTGATATAAAGCAGTCTAAGTTTGTGAGCAAAATTAATAATCAGAAGGAGATAAAACCGGAAGATGCAATGCCTTTCCCTGGTAGAGAAGTTCGCGAAAACCAAATCAACTATGGGAAAGGATTTGACTATATTTATGGCACAAAACCTTTGAGTAATCAAGCAGATTATCCAGAAGGGTTAAATCCATTTGCTTCAGCTTTGCAAAAAATAAAGCCAAGTATAAGCGAAAGCGAAAAGTTGAGCTGGTTTAAGAGTGCTGTGGTAGAGGCAAAAAACGTAAATGAATTGCACAAAACTATAGACCAAGTACTAGCCTTTGGAGCAAGGATAAATGCATATAACGATGGGGAATGGAGCATTGCAGAGTATGTAGTATTGGGTACACATTTTCATAAATTTGATAAGGCTGATCGTAAAAAGCTAATACGTAAATTAATGCTAAGCGGCGCAGAGTTTCATGATACTTTATTGCAGAATAAACTAATAGGTGAAATCTATAATGAGCTACAGCCAGAAGTTCAGCCACAGATAGATAAGCAACTAGACGAACTAGAGAAAGCTGGCGAAAGTGCTGTTCAGGAAGGAGAATTAATAGATATCGAGATAGATAATAAAATGCTTTTTATGGAATTCTCTGAAGATAGCAAGGTAGAGGTCGCAAAAATACTGAGAGAGTTAGGGAGTAATATTTTAAAAATGGGTAATAATGCAGTTGAGATCAGAAGGGAGGAAGGAGGTGTAAGAAATTACGTTGATGTATCAGATGGTAGCTCTGTTGTGTTAGAAATTCCTACAAGCGCTGGTAAACTAAATATTATATTGTACCATGATGTAAAAAAATATGATCAAGTACAAGTCAGAGTAGAAAACAAGGAAATGTGGGCTGAGCTACAACAAAGAGGGGAAGAAATTGGAAAAAATTGTCTTTTTGCTGGAGTAAAACTTAAAGAAGCAGTAGAAAAGGGAAGTTTTATGAGATGTGGCATATGGAATAGCAAGCAGCTTATGAAGGAGGTTGATAGCCCAAGTGAAAAATTGTCTTCATGGGTAGATAAAGTACGTGAAAATAGTAAAGAAACTTGTAGGGCACTTTAATTCATCAATTTAAAGGTTCCAGAGTCTAGCTATTATATCTGGAGCCTTTGAGCTATAGTAGAAAATATTATATGTATGGTTCTTTTAGTGGAAAAAAGTCTAGACTGTGAAGTAGGGGAAAAAGTAAAAAATTGGAGGTTAGAGCGAGGTTATACTCAGAAGGATTTAGCTGAGAAAATTGGTGTAAAGTACTGGGTAATACTGCAATATGAGAAAGGGAACCGTAGAATTTCAATCGAAAGGTTGTATGCTATAGCTGAGGCACTATCAATCAGTATTACGGATCTTATTCCTGTATCAAAAAGCTGTCTTGAAGATGAGGGAGAAGAAATATTAAATCTAGTAAGAGAATATAAAAAGATTAATGATCAGGAGTTACGTAAGATGTTTTGTTTACTAACCAATTTTGTCCAAATTAGTGAAAAAAGTAGTAAAAAAGCAGAGAAAATAAAGATTGCAAAAGGTTTGGTTAAAGCAGGAGTTTCTGTTGATATTGTTGCAAAAACAATTGGTCTGTCTGCTGATGAATGTGTTGAAGAAAAAGTTGGTTCTATATACTACCAAATAGGCAAAAAGATAAAGGAATGGAGATTAGTGAGAGAATATACTCAAAAGGATTTAGCGGAGAAAATGAGTACAACACGTGACGAAGTAAGCAACTATGAACAAGGAAGGACTGCTGTTCCACTTGATAAATTATATGAAATGGCAGAAGCGTTATCGATTAATATTACAGATCTATTAATAGAAGAAGATGAAGGTAGTAAAGTGGAAAATGAGCTACCGAATTTGATTAAAGAATACAAAGAAATTGAGAGCCAAGAACTACGTAATGCACTAATAAAATCTTTGTTTGAAGGTATAAGGATTTGTGAAGAAAAAGTGAGAAAAGCGGAAAGGATCAAAGTTGCAAAGAATTTAGTAAAAGGGGGAATTTCTATTGATATTATTTTGCAAGCGGTAGGTTTACCTGTTGATCTAGTTTTAGATGAGTAGCTAGTGGAAAAATTATAGTCATAGAGTTTTTTTCTTAAATGGAGGTATATGTGTTTGTTTCTGCAAGCAATGTTAGCTATGGAATAGGGCAAAAAATAGAAGATTGTAGGTTAATGCGAGGTCATACTCAAATAGGATTAGCAGGTCAAATAGGTTTAACATGCCAAGAAGTGAACAGCTATGAAAATGGGTATAGTTCTATTCCAATTGAAGTACTATATGTAATAGCAAGAGTACTGTCAGTTAATGTTGTAGATCTATTACCTAAACCAATAACAGTAAGAGAGTATGAAGATGAAGACGAAGAAATACTCTATCTAACAAAAATATATGAGAATCAAAAGTTAGGTAAAATAGTACCTTCATTAATCAGGTTTGTTCATATCAGCGAAAAAATCAATCAAGAAGAGACAAGGTTGGAAATAGCAAAAAATCTAGTGAAAGAAGGGGTTTCAGTTGACATAATTTCCCAAGCAACGGGTTTATCTATTTACGAGTATGATAGTACAGAGAGAGAAATCTGCACTGATTCTATATATTACAGAATAGGACAAAGAATAAGAGAATGGAGATTGATAAGGAGATACACTCAAAAAGATTTGGCGGATAAAGTTGGTGTAACACTCAAGGAAATACACGAGTATGAAAAAGGATACACTGCCATATCATTTGATAAATTATATCAAATAGCAGAAGGATTATCAGTGAATATTAAAGTTCTGCTACCTAAAACAAGAGAAAGCAAAAAGCTATTGAGTTTAATGGATGAGTACAGAGAACAGGAATCATTAGATGCATTAGTCAAATCTCTATCTGAAGATATGAAAAGTGGCAAGGAAAAAGTTAAAAAAGCAGAGAAAATCAGGGTTGCAAAAAATCTAGTGAAGGCGGGTGTTTCTACTGATGTTATTTTGCGAGCAAGTGGCCTAACTGTTGATGAGTTAGGTGAGTGTGAAAATTGAATTATATTTAAGATATAAGTAAAGATGGTTAATATATTATCTATTCTAAACCCTTATTTAGCTCTGCAGAATTTTTTTGGCATTTCTACGTATCAAGATAAAACATCACAGAATTTATCGACTACTTTTTGATTTTCCTCTATCATTGCCTTTGCTTCTTGCTGAAGAGATTTGATATTTTTTGATGTAATATTATCCATGTCAGGTGATGCTATTTTTAATTGCGATTGTATACGTATATATTTATCAGCTATAACTTGATCAAGTTGGTAATTTACTGCATCTAAACTTGAGGCAAACATTACGTTCAACAGCGGTTTTATCCAACCTATCTTTCCAAATTTCCTCGAGTTAGAATACCTTATACTTCTATCTGTTCTGCCAGTACCAATTGATAGAATTATAATATCATCATTAGGAAATAACCTCTTACCACTTGCATATGCGCAAGCCGCAGGATTATTGGCAAAAACCCCGCCATCCACTAATACCATTTCCTTTTGGTTAATTTTAAGATATTTAGGTGCAAAGTAAGTAGGTGCTGCAGTTGCTGCTCTTAATACATCCCTTAATTTAATAAAATTTCTATCCTCTTTCCAGCTTTTGAAGAAAAATGGGCAGTTATTGTGAATATCGTAACTCGTAATCAACACATTACTTAAAGTGTTTTTAAGGATATCATCGCCAAAATATTTATCCAGTACAAATTCAATATTTTTATGTGGGTATTGTGCGCAATTAAGCCAAGAAAATATTGATCTTCTCAAAAATGAAGATTTAAAAATATATGACCCGTATTTTTGGTAAAGCTCGACTAAATCACTAGCTGAATATTGGGGATTTCCTTGTTTATCTTTTTTACATAATCCTGCTATAACAATTCCACCGGTTGAGGTTCCTGCCATTAAGTGAAAGATTTCAGCTATAGTTCTTCTTGTTCTTTTTTCTATTTCTGCTAATATTATGGCTGGTATGATGCCTCTTATGCCTCCTCCGTCAACTGAAAGGATGTATTTTGCCATGGTTAGGTATTTATTGATTTTATTAACTTGTTCGCTTTTATCGGGATGTGTTTCCTGCCCAAAAGCCACAGTCTGCTTCACGCCTGGAGAAAATTGCACCAACCTAATAATTGATTCCGTGGATCATGCTAAAAAATCCGTGTTGGTTCAGGCATACCAATTTACCTCAAAGCCTATTGCTGAGTCCTTGGTTCAAGCTAAAAAGCGTGGAGTTGATATTAAGGTTATTCTAGATGAATCACAAACTAGTTCAAAACATAGTGTAATTAACGAATTATTTGAGCACAAAATTCCGATATGGATTGACTTTAAACCCGCTATTGCTCATAGCAAGGTAATTATTATTGATGAGCAAAAAATCATAACCGGATCATTTAACTTTTCAGATGCCGCTCAGCAAAGAAATGCTGAAAACCTACTGATCATAACAGGAGATTCTCCACTAGTTGAACAATACGTCAAAAATTGGAAAAATCGTCAATCGCAGTCTAAGCATTATACACCAGACTTTAAGTTATCTTTGAATTCATCCAATTCCTCAGAAAGATTTTTCACCCTTTCCTCAAGTACGAGTACCTTTTCCATTAAACCATATTCAATAAGTTTATCATGAAGTTGTACCCTTGAGTCTAACTTGGATAACCACCATATGATTGCTACGGTTTGGATTAATAACGTGATAATTACTGTAATTGGAACTTTTTGCTTTTTCATGTGAAAAGATTAATTTGTTATGGATAGTTTTGGAAGTTTATATGGAGATCAAAAAACTTACAGCTTTAGTGATTACTTTCTGTTGATTCGTATCGATCCTCTGCTTCTGCAAGTAGCTTTATTATTTCTCTGTAAGGTTTATCTTTATTGTGCCTTGATCTTAGTACAGCTACATCTCTTGGGTTTTTCCCATCTGTGTCTCTAATGGTAGGGTCTGCACCTTTGTCTAATAAAAACTTAATAACTTCTAGGTGTCCTTCACCTGCAGCGTGATGTAAAGCTATTCTTTTAAATGCATTTCTATCAAGTGCGTTTATATTTACTTTTTCCTCTTCTATTAAAAATCTGATAATGTCTAAACATCCTTTTCTTGCTGCAAAATGTAACGTTGTTCCACTCAAGTTTGGAGCCATGTCTTTTACTAAAAGTTTTACTATTTCTAAGTTGCAATTATTAGTAGCCACTTGTAATGTTTTGTTATAATTATCTGCAGCTTTAGATCTTTGGTAGCAATATGTAATAACAACACATACCATTAATATTATAAACCATACAAAATGTATTTTTTCCTTTTCATTACATTTCAGTTGACTCATATTCAGTAGTTTCTTTACATTGAATAGACTATATACTTATTTTTCCTTAATGTTACTTACTCAAAGATGCTGACAACATAGTAAGGTAACCTGAGCTATTTAAAGTATGCTCCGCTCTATTAACTATCCATTCACCATCTACTGCTTGATTGAAACCTATAAGATTAAGTTTAGCTTCTGCAAATAACTCTGGATTACCAGGCATAGTTATATCTAAAGCTTCATTGTTACGTTTCAATTGTTTTAACTTGGCATTTGCTGCACTTAGTGCTGACTCTGCATTTGAGTAAAGTTCCAGCATAATATAACTTGGTTCACCGCTACCAACTGTTTCTTTAATAGTTTCGCCCTTTTCATAGCTATGCCATTTTGCTACTACTGAATTGTATTTATCGCGTACGGTAAAATGCACTTTCCAATTAATTGTGTCTTGAGGTCTAATAGTCGTTGTTCCTAAAGCTTTTCCTGTGGCTGATTTTGCCATATTCTTTGAAATAAATAATATGTACCCACCAGCTAATTTTGCCATTGCTTCACGCTCTGTTGCTATTTTAGTTAACAAGCTGATATCACTTTCATCTATTTGGTTGATGTGGGGTATCAGTACATCCTTAAATTCCTCAGTAACTTTATGTCCATATCCATGTTTTTGGGCTATTTCTTTTACTAAGTTTTCTATGGTAATTTGGTGCCATTCTTTTGATACTTTTGCCTTCAAAGATATTCTTAAATTTGTTGCATGAGCTTTTATTAGTAGAGTTTTAGGTGGGCCTTGTATCGTAACTTCGTTGACTGTATATATACCCATTGGAAAGATTCCAGTTTCTTTATAACCTAGTGCTATGTTCAATTCATTTGGAACTTCTACATTTTCATTGCCATAATCAACACATACCTCTGCGACATCATCTATAGTACCAGATTCATCAGTAAGATGCACCGATATTACATGATCTTTTATTCCTTCAATGCTAAATTCAGGTTTCATTTATTCCCACACTTTTAACTTCGATTTTTTTAACTGCTCTTGTATTGCAGGTAACTTAATTTTTAATCCTGCAGGCAAAAAACTTCCATAATCTGCAAGTCCAGGATTTTCTTCCAATACTATTTCTACTGCTCCAGAGCTGTATCCATAGTGTTTAAAACATATGTAATCTAACATTTCATTTTCTCGGGTTATATAATGTACTATCATACATAACGCCTTAAACTTAAGCTAAATTCTATCTTTTTTGGTAATCCACATGGAAAATACGACGTTTGCTTTTCTTCTAACCGCACAATAACAAATCTTCCCAAAACATTTCCTAAATTGTCTACTAAGATACTTGGTTCCTGATTTTCCTCAGCTTCTTTCATACTTTTTAATTGATTTAAATCATTCAGATTATGGAAATAAATTACTCCTTCTAAGTCTATATTTTCTGTACCTTGACCAATATTTTGTGATGAAGGTATTTTACCAATACACTCAATTGTACTCCAACGATTTTCTTTACTATACCTTACACTTGTTGGAGAAAGCTTATGCCGACCAAGTGATAGCATTAGTAAATCGGCTCTACTGAATCAAACAGAACGTCTCGCGATTTTTCTCTTATTCTTTTTATCACTGCATCGGCAAGACTACGTACGTCTTGGTTAGGTTCTGCTTTTATACTTATATTAAATGTAAAAGTTTGATTAAAAATTTTTTGTTCACACTTTTCAAAGTCTTTTAAAACTTTCTCTGAATTATTTTCTACAGAACTTTTTTCTGTAATCACACTTTCAATATTCGTTCTACTATTCGAAATTCCACTAAAAGCATTATTATTTAATAAAGGGTTTCCTTTACTAAAAACATTTCTATTTTCACTAGTTGCACTGCCTATTTTTGCTTCTACTGGGTTCTCTAATGCTTTTATTGGATTATCATTAAACAATTTTCCTATACCAATCCAATTTTCTATGGGTTTTACAATTGATTTCCAGATACTTGAGAAAAAGTCCTTCACCTTTTGCCAATTAGCAATTACAAGTGCTGCACCAACTGATAGTCCAGCAACAGCAGCGCCTATAGGATTGGTTAGCGTTAAAGCTTTCAGTCCCATGATCACTGCTGGAATTACTCGAGCTGATAACGAAGTTAATACTGGCAAAAGTGTTCCCTGCAAAATAGCCTTAAAAGTTAATATTCCACCTCCAGCCAATGCAAATGCATAACCAAAACCTACCACTGCAATCTTACCAATAATAAGAGCTGAAATTATGCTCATAACTCCTGTAGTCAAAATTGGACACTTTTCTGTGAACCAAGCTATACCTATAGATATAGACCTCAAAATCTTACTTATCCAATTTAAAGGAGGTAGCACAACTGACCCTAAGTTCATTCCTAGCTCTGCTATTGTATTTTTGAGTAGCTGCAAATTATTTGCTGTAGTACTTGCACGGTTATTAAATTCCTTTTGCATAGATTTATTATACTTTTCTTTATCAGTCACAAAACCTATTGCTTTTTTATATTCTTCCAAACTCCCAACTATCAATGCAATATCATCTTGATATTCTTGACCGAAGAGGTTGAGAAGAATTTGAGAACGTTCCTGTTTATCTATTTTCTCTAAAGTTTTAAAAAAGTAGAGTAATGCTTCTTGACCGTTTTGAGCAACTTTTTGTGAGAACCTGTTCATAATCTTTTGAGGAACAAAGCAGTGAAAGCAAGAACTACCATTTGCAAGCTGGTGTTGAGTTTACGCTCGCAATTTTTCCATAACCGTCTACATTTTTCCAACCAAGCAAAAGAACGCTCTACAACCCATCTTTTTGGCAATACAGCAAAGGTATGTAATTCACTGCGTTTTATTACCTCAACAGTTGCACCAATAGTTGCTTTTATTTGTGTTGCAAAATTAGACTTCTTTCGAAACTAGGATAAAGCAGTAAAAATAGTAATTTTGAGGTAAGGAGAAATGAAGTATGAAATAGTGAAAGAGCTCGATAAAGGGGAGTTTCGTCGACTAACAGGAGTAAAGAGATCAACATTTAACAAAATGGTAGGGATTTTATGTGAAGAAAATAAAAAAAAGAAAGCCAAAGGAGGAAGGAAAAATAAGCTAAACGAGGAGAATATGCTGCTCATGGTATTAGAATACTTACGAGAATACCGTACATATTTTCACATAAGTCAAAGTTATGGAGTAAGTGAAAGTACGGCATATAAAACTGTAAAATGGGTAGAGGATACTCTAATACAACACCAAGATTTCGCATTGCCAGGACGAAAAGAACTCCTAAAAAGCGACGTGAAATATGAGATTTTGGTGATTGATGCAACGGAAACACCTGTAGAGAGACCAAAAAAAAGCAGAAAAGATTTTATTCAGGAAAGAAGAAAAAACATACGCTAAAAACACAAATAATTGCAGAAAAGAAGAGCAAGAAAATTATTTGTACGTCATTTTCAAACGGGAGAAAGCATGACTTTCGGCTTTTCAAGGAGTCAAAAGTGCATGTATCAGAAGGTATAAAAGTTTTAGCCGATGCTGGCTATAGAGGTTTTCAGAAAATTCACAAAAATGTCGAGTTGCCACACAGAAGGATGAAAAAGAGTCCCTTAATTAAGGAAAAAAAGGTAGAAAATCGGGAGCTAGCAAGCAAAAGAGTAGTAGTTGAGAATGTAATTGGTCTGTTAAAAAGATTCAAAATTATTGCAGACAGATACCGCAATCGGAGAAAACGTTTTGGCTTGAGATTCAATTTAATAGCAGGAATTCACAATTTTGAGCTGTCTATATGAGTTTCGAAAGAGGTCTATTCTCTCCCGTATAGCCTGCATCAACCAGTACATTTTTAACTCCCGAGAGGTTTTCTTTTGCATTTTCTACCATTCTCACAGCACTGCTACGGTCAGTTATCTCTGCTGTTGTTACATAAATTGCATGTGGCAAACCTTGCGTATCTACTGCAATATGGCGTTTTATTCCTGAAATCTTTTTGCCTGCATCGTAGCCTTTTTCTTCAGCAGTATCTGCATTTTTTACACTCTGTGCATCAATTATGCAGAAGCTGGTTTTTTCTTTCCGACCATTGTTTTGTCGGACTACGCCAACTATTTTTTTTTAACACCAGCTCCAGAACACTTTCTTTATTTGCATCTGGTTTTTCACTCCACTTCTTAAAATAGTCGTAACAATTGCGCCATTTTGGAAACTCTTTTGGTAGCATTCTCCACTGACAACCGCTTTTCAGAACGTATAACACTCCACAAAATACATCATACAAATCAAGTTTTCTTGGTTTTGTTTTTTTTCTACAGGACTCTAGATCTGGTAATATAATCTCAAATCTTTCCCGACTTATATTACTTGGGTATAAACTCCTCATATATCCTAACTTATATACATTATCTCTTAGTTTATTCCTTTCTTGAGATCATGTACAGGTTCTGACATCTCTTCTGCAGTTATTCCTATGGATTCCAATGCTGCTCTGAACTCTTTTCCCTGTCCTTCAGCAGTCTGAAGTTTACTAAGTAGAGCGTTTATTGCAGTTGCTGCTTTTGCTGGCTGTTTACCTAAACTAATGAAGGCATTTACTAAACTACTTGTTTCCTTAATATCAAGACCAAACTGTTTTGCAGTACCACCAACTATTGCTAGAGCTTCAACCATATCTTTTGCTTTGGCAGCAGTGTTATCTGATAGGTAATTTATAACATCACCAACTCCTTCCATCTTCTCTACTGCAATTCCATAAATGTTAGCGAGTTTAGCTATGGAATCACCAGCTTGTTCGGCAGACATGTCAAATGCTGTGGCCATTTTAGCTACTGTTGTGGTAAATTCAAGTAGCTTATCTTTGTCGATACCAAGCTGACCACCACTTGCAGCTATTTTTGCTAACTCTGCAGCCGATAATGGTATTTCACGGGATAATTTCTTCAATTTTCGAGTAAATATATTAGCTTCATTATCACCATTAAATTCTACTACTTTCCTAACGTCAGCCATGGCACTCTCAAAGTCAATCGCAACTTTAATTGGCGCTGCAAGTGAAAGCCCTAGTCCTATAGTCTCCATTACTTGTGATCTATAATGCGCTTTTTTTGCCAAAGCATTTTGCTGTTTTTGTATTACAGATCCTAATTTATTGTATTTCCCTTTGAGTACTTCAATAGATGAACCAAGTTTAGTTTGATCCCTCACTAAAGATTTAATATCCTTTCCACTTTTCCTTATTTCTTCATTTAATGTGTGAAGTGCATCTCTCTTTTTAATATAAGCCTCTTTTGCCTTTGATGCCGATGCTTTCAATTTTTCGAATTCATTTTTCAGTGCTTTGTTTGGTTCTTTTTTTTCCTTCTTTTCTTTAGCAATTGCTGCAGCTGATTCTTTTGCTTTCTTCTCCGCTTCCTTCCAATCCTTCATGGCTTCAAGGGCATCATGATTTAGTTGCTTAAATTTGGAAACAGATTTCATTGACGAATCAAGCTGCTTTATACTATCACCCAACTTAGAAAGCTTTGCTGCACTACCTGTCATTGCATTATTAAAACTGCCATCTAACGTTGCACCTATTTTTATTGAAAGCATTGACATTTTTTTGTTACTCCTTCACTTACTTCTAACCACTTTAGAAACTCTTTTATACTCATATTAATAATTTGCTCAATTCCACTTCCTGTTGTTGAGCTAAGTTTTAAAATATTGAATCTTAACTCCTCTGTTCCAGCGGCGACAAAAAATCTTTTAGCACCTTCTGTATTTCTACATAATCTTTAATACATAAATCTTCAACTACTTCTTTTGGTATGGATGCTAGATTAGCAATTAAAACTACTTCTTTTAAAGCTTCGCCTTCTATGCGTTCTATAGCAAGTAAATCTCTTACTTTAGGTTCACGCATCGATAATTCTGAGACAGAAATCCTGTCAATTGTTATTGGGTTATTAAGTGTTATAGTGTGCATTATCGCCTCCTTAAAAATAAAATTTCAAATATGTTTTTTATATGCCTAAAACCGTCTGAAGTAGTGCCATTTGATCAACGCCATTTATCTTTCTAATCATATTTTCAGCATCGATCTCTATTAATTCATTACCACCTATCGTAAGTTTATAATAATGGGCAGCTACAGTACACTTCAGCGTTGCTTTTTCAGCAGGTTTCCAATTACCAAAATCAAATTCTTTAAAAATGCCTCTTAAATTGATTATTACTGCTTCAATATCATTACTACCACTACCTTGCATTCCTCCACGGAGCGTCAAAGCTACTGAATTTCCATTTATCAACCCAAATAGCCGAAAGAGCTCTGTATCATATTCAGCAAAAGTAAAATCTGCTTCAAGTTTCTCCATTCCCATGTCAATGCTTACTGGAATATCCATACCACCAGCTCTATACTCTTCCGTTTTTATGGTAAGCTTTGGTAGAGTAATTTCCTCTATTTTTCCTGCATAGCCCCTTCCATCTACAAAGACATTAAAGTTTCTCAATATTTTTGGCAGCATTTTCTTTTTTTCATTTATAAAATTTCATTATTTACAAGACGAGAGCGAAATGTTATCTGCTCCGCTGGATATGGTGGTGTAAATTCAAAGTCAAAGAATACTTTTCCACTTGCAATATTTGCTGGAGTATTAAGTTCCGGAGTTGCATAGCACTTTCCACTTAAAATTGCTCCTTGTGCTTTTAAGTTTGCCAGATAGGAATTTACTCCCTCTATCACATCATCTATATAAGTTTTAGTAATATTACGATCAACTGCCCATAAATGAGTTCGAAGAAGACTATCATTAATTAAGTCAGCAGTGCGTCTAACTGATAAAAATGCCCATTTCGGGTCTACTGAGCAGGTTCTATTTCCCCATAATCTATAGCCTTTTTGATGAATTATTGTTGCCACCTCATTTTCATTTAAAAGATTAGCTCTACAATTTGAATCACCAAGTGTAAAATCAACAGGACGGCTGGTACCAACAATACCATTGATTTCTTTATTTGAAGGTGATACCCAAAATCCTTCCTCGTTATCTACTTTAGCAATCAGTCCTGCAACAAATGGACTTGGAGGTAATATTTCGCCAGTAGATACTTTAACCCATGGATCAACAATATAAACTCTTGAGCTTCCAACACTTTTTCTCCATTTTATTACTTTTTCATCATTGGTATTTGGTCCATCGCTAACCACTATTGCTCTCAGTTTTTCTGCTATAGAAATTAATGCACCAACCACTGCATCTTCTGGGAGTTGGTGAGTAAATTGAGGTGCAATTAGTATTCTAGGTAGCACATGAACTATACTTTCACTGCTAAGAAATGCCTCAATTCCCTGATATTCTCCGGTTTCTTTATCAACACCGCCAATTATATTCTTCAGCGTCTCTTCTTCTTTTAATTTTGGATCGCTGTTTTCACTTTCTTTAACTCGAATAACTACTACTGTTGCACCAACTTGTGTAAAGATAGAGCTTACTGCTTGTGGAAGGGTACCTGTTTTACCAAGCTTCGCAGCCTCTTTTAAGCTTCCTGCAATCAACACTGGCTTATTCAGTGGAAATTTTTGCTCATCAGCTTCAGGTGCAGTACCAATTACACCTATTACTGATGATTTAGCTGCACGTACTGTTTTTGCCCCTGAGGTTACCTCAATAACATTTACTCCGTGTAAAAATTGTTCTGTCATTTTTTTCCTTGCACGCTGATTTTTCTAGCAGTAACTGCTTTCTCTGAAGTGTCATTTGCATGAATATTCCTGGATGATTCCAAAATACTACGCAGCATAGAACGTCCAGACTCTCCCCAGATGTCTTCTTCACCTTCTGCTTTGCCATTTTTGATACCTATAATCTGAAAAATCTTGCGTTTTGCATATGGGCCTTCAGTGACGGTAAATTCTGCATTTAAATAGATACTGCCAGTAGTGTAGTTTTTAGTGAACCAATTTTCATAACCTCCAGGCTTTATTGCCATTTTTACCTTGACTATTGTACCTTTCGGTATTAAACTGCTTTGCAGTTTTGCGTGATTAAAATCAGTTAAAAAGTCTTGTAGCATACGCTCTCCTATAAATTAAGTGAAAAATTAGCTATTCCATTAGCTGCCAGTGCCCATTTATCTTATCGACAAGTTTGTTTGGCACGCGTTCACCATTACGAAGCTCAAATACTATCTGGCGTACACTGCTTTCTTCATCGTGAGCAAACATGACCATTCCTGTACTATAAAACCCCCTTAAAGATCCAGCACCACTTAGGCCTTGAAATGGATCTTCTTCGAGCATCTTTTTGGATAGCTTTTTCGTATGATGAGTTAAAATAATACAAGCATCAGGGTTTATAGCGTTACGCAGTTTTTCAAGTGTTTTCTGCAAGAAAAATAGCATTGCGCTGTTGTCATTTTCATTTCCATATTCACTGCTGAAGATGTTACGTAATGGATCTATGGCCAAAACATCAGGTTTAAAGCGTTCATTCACAATTTCCTTGATTTCACTTATTTCATCATGATTAAATGATAAGTGCACTTTTGGCGTAATGATTAAGTTGTTAGCAGCTACATTCAAAAGTTCATTATCAAGTTGTTGCAAACGTTCTTTCATATATTCATATTCAATTTCAGTTTGCATGTAGAAGATTTTCAAAGGTCTATTTGGTGTCATACCGAGAAATGATCTACCAGCAGCCATGTAAACAAGCCAAGAGATCAAAAAGTCGCTTTTGCCAATCTTAGGAGGGCCACCAAATACTAACAAACCTCTTTTAGTTAGAATTCTTGGTGAGATTATATCCTCTGGTATTGGCGATCGATCGTCCAAGTATTCTTTCACACTGAAAAAAGGAATTTTTTGACCAATAGTTAAAAAGTTTTGTAGCATATAATAACCTCCTATATGTTGGGCGTGACAGGTTGAATTGCAAAAGCTTTGGTTTTAATCTTTGTAAGAAGTTTTCCTAGATGCGGTTCTTCAACCATATTCAGGCATCCACTTCGATCTTTAGCAGGATATCCCCAAGAATTAATCGTCTGACAGATAAATGAACGAACCTCTGTACCATCATCTTTCTTGATTCCAACCATACTGATTACTTCGTCAACTATCCCAGGAATTTCACTTGCAGTTTTAGCTCCTTCACATTGAGGTAGCCAAGTTGAGCGATTGAAATCATCAAGGTATTGCCCAAGAGTTCCAACTGTAATGATGTCTTTATTTGGAATATGTTGAAACTGATTGAGCCAAGCCATCATTTCTTGAGCAAGTAACCCGTAAGCAGCTCTCATATCTTGTTTTCCTGATCTTTCAGAAAAAGCTTCAGGTTGCATTTTTGCCCACAATAGACATAAACGCGAGGCTACTGTAATACTATCGATAAAAATACATCGATACTTGAGAAACTCTGAAGCAAGCTCTTTGTATTTACTGGATACATGCTCATAGTGTTTTTGGCTATATGCTGAGTCAGATTTTAACGCAGGATTAGGACCACCTATGAGACATGCAATATCTCTTGCCTCATTCCAAGTACGAATACTTACAGAATCCCCTTGCCAATCTTGAACAGCAAGTAAACCTGCCTCAAAATCAAGACAAAGTGTTGGTTCATTTATGGTCTTTAAGAGACTAGTTTTACCTATACCATAAGGACCAAAGATGACCATTTTTATACCTGTTTGAACTTTTAGCCGTTCATTGCTGTTCATTATTTTCATTTTTCTCCCAGTACCTAAATATATATGTACGATGACCTAGGCAATTCGTCCGCAATTTGCAAAAAAAAATTTTGAGCAAATATAATCGAGAGCTTATAACTTCTCTAAAACTGAGAATTTATTGCGTATTCGTTCTAGTGTGCGATAGATAGTTGTCTTCGGTATTTTGGTTATTACAGAAACTTCAGTAATAGTAAATACCTTAAGTAATTGACATAAATTACTATCTTTTTCAGACAAAGTTGAAATTATATTATTTATGTCAGTGCGAATTATCGCTTCGATTTCCGAGTTCCTATGATCTGGAATATCGTCGTTTATATCATCAAAAGTTATATTACGTTTTAGACATAACTGATTGCGTAACATATTGCGAGCACAATAATTAGCTAATCTAGCAACGAAAGTACTAAAACTACTTCTTTTCTCATCGTGCTGGTTAAGATATTGCCAAACCTGACAAAAAAGCTCTTGTTCTATATCTTCGAGACTTTCGTTAATAAAACAGCTTTTGGATTTAAGGCGCGAAGCTTGAAATCTCACATGTTTAACAATTGTAGAATCGATTCCTTGATAAGAATTCTTCATAAAAACTCCAAAAGTTTCATGAATAGAGATTTTTACCAAGACTTTGTATGACTAATTTATTATAAAAAAGTAGTAATAATTTTTTTATCTAAAAGAATAAAATCTTTAAAAATTAAAATAAGATTTAAACGTTTTGATACACTACTGAAGCTACTTTTTCATAGGTAAAAAACTACCAATTTCGTACCTAATTTCTGAGTTACTAATTAGTATTTCAGAAAGCAGTAATCGTTAAGTTATTGATAATATTGTCTTTTTTATGTTCTATTCCTAAAAGCCGTTTCTAAAGTTAAGTGGCTAAAATCGGCCAGTAAAGAGGGTTTACGGATTACTGAAGTCTTATATATATTATATATATATTTAAATACAGGTAAAATATAATATATGATAATATAATAATATAAATATTGGCGTAATATAAGTTATGTAAAATAGTTATTAAGATAAGTCAAGATGAAAAAAACTCAAATGGCAGGATATGAAATTTTTTTTAATTTTTTTTCAAAATTGCGGACGAATTTGCGAGTCATCGTACATATATATTATACAGGGCATTGAACTTTAATTACACAAAGGAGTTTTTGTACGTCAATCTTAACGCTAGATCTCGGCAAGCAAACCGGCTGGGCAATTCTAACAGATGGAGTAATTGAAAGTGGAAGCAAAAGCTTTCATGGTAGCCGTTTCAGTGGAGGTGGAATGTGTTTTTTAAGTTTTCACAATTGGCTTAATTCTTTGAAACATGAGTTCACTGCAGTGTATTTTGAGGAAGTAAGAAGACATCTAGGAACTGATGCAGCGCATTGCTATGGCGGTTTTCTCGCAGTTCTGTCTGCTTGGTGTGAAGAGAACAATATTCCCTACCAAGGTGTTAATGTTAAAACTATAAAACGCTTTATAACAGGCAAAGGCAATGCAAGTAAGAGTGAAGTTATTGAAGCGATACGTGAAAAAAGTTTTTCACCTAGAGATGATAATGAGGCCGATGCTTTGGCATTAATGTTCTATATTAGTAAAGATATTAATAAGACAAAAAACCCATAAAAAGTGGGTCCTTTCGGCCATAATGGCGGGTTTGGTGGGTTCGACCCCAGGCCTTCTCTAGCGTCAGATATATTTTGAATATTAACTTTTTAATTATTAAGATATGAATTTAGCAATCCACTACTATCCTACTCGAAACCTAGTTGAATATGAGCGTAACCCACGTAAAAATGACGATGTGGTCAACAGAATGTGTGCTTCTATTCGAGAATTTGGCTTTCGTATACCAATAGTTGCAAAAAGTGATGGCACTGTGGTTGATGGTCATTTAAGACTTAAAGCAGCAAGAAAACTTGGTATGGAAAGTATACCAGTGGTCTTAAGTGATAATTTAAATGAACCACAAACTAAAGCTTTTCGATTACTTGCCAATCAATCAGTTAATTGGGCAAAGTGGGACGATGATCTTTTGAAGGTGGAAATTCAAGAGTTAGAAGATTTACAGTTTGATCTAAAAATGACAGGATTTGAATTGGAAAAAGTTCAACGTTTTCTCGATGATTTTGATGGAAAGGAAGAAGTAGAAAGAGGAGTTTTGGAGTTAATTGATAAAAAGGTAGAAATAACAAAACCAGGTGATCTTTGGATTTTAGGTGATCATAGAATCTATTGTGGTGATAGCTCTGTAGTTGAATCATATAAAGCGCTGTTAGATGATAAAATGGCAGACATTACTGTTTGTGATCCTCCATATAACGTTGATTATGGTAGCAGTCAAGAAAGAGAGGATAAAAAGATACTAAACGATAATCAAGGTGAAAAGTATGAGCTTTTTCTCTATGATATTTGTACTCATATTTTAGCATATACTAAAGGTGCAATTTACATCTGTGCATCATCATCAGAGTTTTCAACGTTGCAAAAAGTATTTGAAGAAGCGGGAGGAAAATGGTCAACTTTTATCATTTGGGCGAAGAATCACTTTACGCTAGGAAGATCAGATTATCAAAGACAATACGAAGCAATGCTTTATGGATGGAAAAGCGGCAATAAACGTGAGTGGCATGGCGGTAGAAATCAAAGTGATCTGTGGTTTTATGATAAGCCAATACATAACTCACTGCACCCAACAATGAAGCCAGTAGAGCTAATGGAGAGAGCAATAGTAAACAGCAGCAGATCAGGAGACATAGTACTTGATCCATTTAGCGGTTCTGGAAGTACACTGATTGCATGTGAGAGAACAGGAAGAATTTGTAGGACAATAGAGCTAGATTCAAAATTTGTAGATGTAACCATAAAACGTTGGCAAGTGTACACAGGTAGGGAAGCAATTCTTTCTGGTACTGGTAAAACTTTTTCAGAGATTCAAGAAGAAAAACAGTAAGAAAAAAGTGGAAAAGATAACGCAAACAGAAATTTAGTAAGCCTTGGTAGTTGTAATATTAATTTACTGGTATATACCGTATTTTAATGAGTTTAGCGTAACAAATAACTTTGGATTAAATGTGGTGTACTCAATGAATCAAGAAAAGACGTTAGCTGGAGTAGTAACGTCGCAAACAAATAATGAAGCATCGTTTTCTGAAGAAGTAGAAAATAATGTTTCAAATTCTACACTATCTGTTAAGGAGAGAATTGAATTGTTTGAAAAAGGTACGAAGCAAGAACCTGACCTGAACACTGAATGCAAACTAGCTTCTTTAAATGTGATTAGCAATAGTAGCGATAGCAGTATTACAGCAAAAATAGACGAAGCAGGTGCTGATTTTTCAGTGAGTTGTTCTTCTTTAGTATTTGATGATGGTAAAGACATAGAGGACGAATTTAATGCAGTTTGTGAGGCAAATGGAATAGAATATAACCGTCCGTATTCTCTTGATCAGTTTGAGGCAGCATCCAACACATCTTCCAACCCCAAAATAGACAATACAAAAGAAATG
The DNA here is from genome assembly GCF_964277345.1 of Wolbachia endosymbiont (group A) of Therophilus tumidulus. Lineage (NCBI taxonomy): Bacteria > Pseudomonadati > Pseudomonadota > Alphaproteobacteria > Rickettsiales > Anaplasmataceae > Wolbachia > Wolbachia endosymbiont (group A) of Therophilus tumidulus. Next base: position 615,002 of record NZ_OZ195515.1, read on the forward strand.
CAAAAAGAGGAAGAGGATAAAGAATTAGGAGATAAACCAAAGCCGTTACCTAGGAATGGAATGTTGGAGAAGGACAATATTAGAAATGTAGCTCCACCTTCACCTAGAACAGCAGAAAATCATCGGTTGAGTATTATTCAGGATATTGCACCACCAAAGCTACCACATTCTTCTTTCCAATTAAATGGAGAAAAATGTGATGAGCAAGAAGCTATAGGAGAACCTATGTATGCAACTATAGACAAAAATAAAAAATTCTCGAAAAGAGGTTTAGATGGTGAAATAAACGATCAAAGTCCGGAGATGGAAAAGTCAAATTCTGAAGAAACATCAATTAAGAAAGGATCAGAAGATATAATTGGTGAACCTGTAGATCTGAATACAAAATTTTTAAAAAAGAGTTTGGAAGGAAGTGATAGTGGAATAGACAATAGAAGTGCAGAGATGACAAGATCAAATTCTCAAGTAACAGAAATGAGTGAGTTTTGTGGCAATCAAGGATGGGAGAATATGTCATTAAATCATGATAGTCCAGTTACACTTTCAACTAGCTCATCAGAAAAAAGTAATAATGAAGAAACCCCGTTAATTAAAAAAGAAAAGAAAACAAATAGAATTTTGCCAAGAGTAAAATATGCAGTGCAGCAGAAGGAATTTATAATTTTTGGTATAGCTGCTGTTGCACTTAGCGTTTCTGCAGCTTTGGTATATTTACAGGATAAAGCACAATTTATTGCATTTTTTGCAAACAGTGTCATCTATGTAACTATACCAATTCTAGCTGTTGCATTATTGGTTGCAATTAGTCCGATATTTTGTGGAATAAAGCAATTTAGAGATACTGAAGAGTGTCAAATAGGGAGAAAGAATGCGAATGAAACTTTGAATCAGGTGCTAAAGTATCAACCAGAAGATAAAGTAATAAAATCAGTCAAACTGGAATACGGCAATGGTACTCATTCGCATTGTACACTTAACGCTTGGGAGGGTAAGAACAACTTCATTAATATTGACGACAAAGTCATTAGTAGAAGAAATAAAGTAGAATCAGTAATCAAAGATAGGCCATTATTTACAGCATTATTAAGCAATTTGGTTGCTGCAAATATAGTATGGCCTTTATTACTGTATGTAGAAGGTGGTATTAATAGTGTACAGAAGTTTTACCAGAACGCTTTGATTAATAACGTAGGGTTATCACTACTTATAGGCTCGAGTATACTTGCATTATCAGTGATATTCCTTGGAGTACATTACTACAGAAAAACAAATTGCACAAATCTTGTATATTGTGAGGAAAGAATTGAACCAGAAAAAGTTAATGGAAAGTTCATTGAGGAAATAAAGGAAGCAAGGACAAAAGTGCTTGAAGAAAACCATAGTAAAGATGCCAAATGCAGCAGTTTAACGCTAGAGCAAGTAGTGGTTGAATCTCATAACTACAAAGATGCAATTTATAGTATTAGTTGAAAATGGCCAAATTTCACTATGTAAAAAGAAAGCAGCTATAAACCGGAGTACTTCGCTCTATATTAGTAAAATATCTCTAAGACGCCGGCAAGTATAAACAGGTAGGAAATTGCTGATACTGGCAAAACCTTTTCAGAGATTCAAGAAGAAAATTCGTAGAAACAAGAGAGAGGAGAAAAAAAAGTGAAAATCACACAAACAGAATGGGCAAGAGAGATAGGAGTATCAAAGCAATATGTCTGTTATTTAGTAAAAAAAGGAATAGTTGAGTTGGAGGATGGTTTGATCAATAGAGAACAAGCAAATGAAGCGGTGGCAGCAATAAGAGATCCAAGTCAGCCACTTAGGAGGAAAAATCCAGAAAACGAAAATACAAATAACCTTTCTACAATGTTGCTAAAAACGCGAATAAAAAATGAAATGGAGCGAGGAAGGTTGCTAGAAGCAAAGGCAAAAGCTGAAATAGGAGAACTTGTAGCAGTAGAGGAAGTAAAAAGTGAGGCATTTAACGTAGCAAGAGTTGTACGTAATAATTTGCTTAATGTTCCAAATAGAGTTTCAGCACTGCTTGCATCACTGAGTGACACTGAAAAAATTCACGAGACGCTAACTGAAGAGATTACAAACTCACTTGAAGAATTATCTAACGCTAAATTTAAAATATAAAAAGATTTTGAATACAAAATGGCTGATAACTTAAGTTTAGAGTTAATAAAGTGTTTAATCAATCAACCTGGATTAGATGTTAATGTCAGAGGGTTAAACGGAAAAACTCCACTGCATTGCGCTATAGAGTTTGATGAATTAAGCATGGTAGATTTGTTACTCACGAAGAAGAACATTAATCCTTTTGTGGAAGATAATGAAGGTAAAACATCTCTTGATTACGCCAAAGAAGGGAAAAAAGCAGAAATATTACAAGCACTAATTAATAACAAGTACGGGTCAGAACAAGATAGCTTACTTCATTTAGCTGCAATGATAGGTGAAGTTAATGCAGTGAGATATTTGATCAGAAAAGGTATTGACGTTAATGTACGAAATGCTTTGCACCATACTCCATTACATCTAGCAGCAGGCATAGGACATGCAGAAGTTGTAAAGATTTTGATAAGAGAAGGAAAAGCTGAAATAGATGTCTTTGATGCACGAAATCAGACACCAATGCACTATGCAGTTAATAATAAAAAGTTGGAGATAGTAAAGTTACTGCTGAAGCTTGGAGCAGATGTGAATAGTGCACGCATGGGACAAAACTCAATGAAATTGTCACCTGTGCATATAGCTGTAAGTAATGCTAATTACGATGAAAGAGACTTATGTCTTGATATCCTCAAATCCTTAATAAAGGAGCCTAATGCTCAAGTAAATTTGCAAGACTACGAAAATAAAACACCACTACATTATGCTGAAAGACTAAAAACAATAGAAGTTTTACTAACGCGAGAAGATATAGACCCTCTGGTAAAAGACGATAGCGGTAAAACACCATTTGATTACGCTAAACCTGAGATAAAGAAGGCTTTGATGAGTAATAAATACGGTTCTGAAAAGAATAGTCTACTCCATTTAGCTGCACAAAGAGGAGAAATTGAGATTGTAGATGCAATTTTAAGAGAAGAAATCGATATTGATATTGTAAATAATAAAGGTTTATCACCGGTTTACCTTGCTGCGGAAAAAGGGCATTTACATGTAGTAAAGTTATTGCTGAAAAAAGGAGCAAATTATACACCTGTTTTACATTTAGCAATTAAATCAAACAATTTAGAGTTACTTAAAGTTTTGTTTACTGAAAAAAATGGGTCTTTGCTCTGCAGAGATACCGTTGTTAATTTTCCAACCCTTCATAATAAATATATAGCACAGAGAGAAATAGCAGATAAAAGGACGAAAAAACATAATAATATTATCTGCATCTATACTACAGTCAGCGCAATAGCAGTAGCAGTATATATAGGGTTGATAACAACAACAATAAGCAGTGCAATCATTTTTGCAACAATAACAGGGGTATTTGTGCTTGTTATAGCAATAATGATAAGTGAGATGAGCAAAAGATATATAGAAAAGGAATTTCAGAAAAAGATGTTTATGGAATTGGATGAGTGTAGTTCTATTGTTAATGATGTCGAGATAGAACCAGTTATGAGTAGATGCAGACAATGATATACGCTACATCTTTTTCTGAAGGTTTAAGGCCAGATCCCCAGCTTAAAGTATCAGAGTGGGCGAATGAGTATCGAGTTTTAGCGCCAACTGCAGCATCAGAGCCAGGTAAATGGAGAACGGAAAGAACTCCTTATTTAAAAGAAATAATGGATTCACTATCACCATCTTCACCTGCAGAAAAAGTAGTATTCATGAAAGGAGCGCAGATTGGGGGAACAGAAGCTGGCAACAATTGGATTGGCTATATCATCGATCAAACACCAGGTCCAATGCTGGTAGTACAGCCAACAGTTGAAATGGGAAAACGTTGGTCAAAGGGAAGATTTGCACCACTGATTGAAAGTACACCATGTTTAAAAAGTAAAGTAAAAGACCCAAGGTCAAGAGATTCAGGCAATACTGTGCAGAGTAAGGAATTTCCAGGTGGAATAGTAGTAATAACTGGAGCGAATAGTAGTGTAGGACTGAGATCTATGCCAGTAAAATATCTCTTTCTTGATGAAATAGATGCCTACCCAGGAGATTCAGGAGGAGAAGGAGATCCAGTACTGCTCAGTATTGCTCGAACTAATACATTTGCAAGGCGAAAGATTTTTTTAGTATCGACACCAACGATTCATGGAATAAGCAGAATTGAGAAAGAATTTGAAGCAACAGATAAGAGATATTTTTTTGTTCCCTGTCCGTATTGTAATTACTATCAAGTTCTAAAATGGTCACAAATAAAATGGGAAGATAAAAATCCAAGTACAGCACACTATATATGTATAGAATGTGGTGAAAAGATAGAAAATCATCAAAAGACAGAGATGCTTGAACGTGGAGAATGGAGAGCTACAAATCAAGTACACAATAGCAAAGTAATAGGATTTCACCTTTCAAGTCTTTATAGCCCAGTTGGGTGGTATAGTTGGCAACAAGCAGTAGAGGATTTTCTGCATGCAAAGGAAAGTGAACAATTACTGAAAGTTTGGATCAACACAACGCTTGGAGAAACCTGGGTAGATAAAGGAGAAGTACCTGATTGGAAGCAATTATTTAACAGGAGAGAATTTTTTCAGATTGGCACAGTACCAAGGAGAGAAGTGGTACTTACTGCAGGAGTAGATGTCCAAAAAGATCGTCTAGAGGTGGAAGTTGTAGCATGGGGAAAAAGTCGTGAAAGTTGGTCAATAGACTACCGAGTATTTGAAGGAGATACAGGAAGTAGAGAAGTATGGAAAAAGCTTTCGGAGCTCCTCAATCATCATTTTATTGGTGAAAATGGGCTTGAATATATGATAAGTATGATGGCGGTTGATGCAGGGTATGCAACGCAGGAAGTTTACAACTGGGTGAGAAGTCATCAAGGGTCTGGAAGAGTAATGGCAGTGAAAGGTGTAAATAAAGCACTAGTGCCGCTGAGCAGCCCAAGTAGAGTAGATATAACAGTTGGAGGGCAAAAGCTGAAAAGAGGAATAAAGCTCTGGCCAGTCGGAGTATCGATATTAAAATCAGAGCTTTTTCAATTACTTAATATTTTAAAAGAAGAAGAAGGAAAAGCTCTACCTGGATATTGTCATTTTCCCGAGTATGCACCTGAATATTTTAAGCAGCTAACGGCAGAGCAATTAGTCAGCAAGGTAGTGAAAGGGTACACTAAACAGGAGTGGCAAAAGGTAAGAGAAAGAAATGAAGTACTAGATTGCCGAATTTATGCAAGATCAGCATCTATTGCGCTTGGAATTGATCGTTGGCCAGAGAGTAAATGGAATAGTTTAAGTGTAAAAATAGAAAGTAAAAAACCTAAAAAAGTAAGACAGAGTAAGTGGTTGGAAAATGTATAACGAAGAGTATTTAGTTCAAGTCGAAGAAGCGATAAAGAAGCTGCAAAACGGAGAACGAGTAGTATCAATTGCATATGGTGATCATGTTGTGAGATATGCTGAAGTTCAGATAAAGGATCTACTGAGCTTAAGACAACGTATTAAAGCTGAACTGAAAGTTGCAGGTGTGAAGCCAAAGAGAAAGATAGTGTTTTCAACGAGTAAAGGAGTTATATGAAGGATTATATGGTAGAAAGTAAGAGCATTAAAGTAAGCTCAGATATGGTTATAAACGCAGTAATAGATTTATCGCACTGGAATGAAAACGTAAATTTTAAACTAGCAAAAGAAGATGGAATATTGGGAGTCATCCATAAAGCTACCCAGGGGTTAAAATACGTAGATCCAAGGTATATAGAAAGAAGGAAAGCCGCTGAAGAGGAAGGACTTTTATGGGGTTCATATCATTTTGGAATAGGAGAAAATGGAAGAGATCAAGCCAACCATTTTTTAGAAACAGTGGGTGAAACTAAAAATAGTATAGTTGTTCTTGATATTGAGAGAAATCAAAGTGGAAAAAATATATAACCAAAGCAAGCAGAGGATTTTATCGAAAAAATTCAAGAAGTAACAAACCGCCTACCGTTGATTTATGGAAGCGCTAGTTTTTTTAAAGATTTTGCCACACCAATTTTGACTAAATGTTCTTTATGGGTAGCCAGGTGGGGAGATAAACCTATTTTACCAAATGGATGGAAGAAGTGGGTTTTATGGCAGTACACTGATGGAGAAGTAGGACCAGAGCCACATGAAGTTAAAGGAATAGGAAAGTGCGACAGGAGTAAATTTAACGGGACAATAGAAGAGTTAAGGAATTTTTGGTTATCAGGATGTTAAAGACCTTCAAGCAATTATTCAACAAGCCAAAAATCAAAAGTTCAGCCTGGGATGCAGCCGGTTCAGGAAGAAGATTTTTTCACTTTCAACCAGAGTTAGGAAGTATAAACAATTTGCTGTCTCAAAACCTTGAAACTTTGCGTAGTAGATCACGTGATATGGTGAGAAAAAATCCATATGCAGCAAATATTATTGATACAATAGTAAGTAACTCTATTGGAACAGGAATAAAGCCGCAATCAAAAGCAAAGAATGCAGAATTTAGAAAGAAAGTGCAAGAATTATGGCTAAAATGGACAGATGAAGCAGATAGTAACGGAGTAAGTGATTTTTATGGTCTGCAGGCTCTAGTATGCAGAAGTATGATAGAGGGAGGAGAATGTTTTGTACGTTTAAGAACGAGAAAGCTGGAAGATAGATTTTCTGTACCATTACAACTGCAAGTACTTGAGTCTGAACATTTAGATAATAAAACAAATCAAACTTTAGGAAATGGTAATGTAATAAGAAACGGGATTGAGTTTAACAGGCTTGGGCAAAGAGAAGCATACTACCTATTTAAAGAACACCCTGGTGAAAATACCTTTGGAGAGTCAGTAAGAGTGCCAGCAAACGATGTTTTACATATCTATAGACCACTAAGACCTGGGCAAATTAGGGGAGAGCCATGGCTTTCTAATATACTGCTAAAGCTTTATGAACTTGATCAATACGATGATGCAGAATTGGTAAGAAAAAAGACTGCTGCGATGTTTGCAGGGTTTATTACAAGACTCGATCCTGAAGCAAATATTTTAGGTGAGGAGCAAGCAAATGAGCAAGGAGTAGCACTATCTGGCCTAGAACCTGGAACAATGCAGCTTTTAGACCCAGGAGAAGATATAAAATTTTCAGAGCCATCAGATGTTGGAGGAAGTTATGAAGCGTTTATGAGACAGCAACTCAGAGCAATAGCGATTGGTACAGGGATAACATATGAGCAGCTAACAGGAGATTTAACCGGTGTTAATTATTCATCCATTCGAGCAGGGCTGATAGAGTTTCGCAGAAGGTGTGCAATGTTACAGCATAACGTGATAGTGTTCCAGTTTTGTAGACCTATTTGGAATAGATGGCTAGAATTAGCAGTGCTTTGTGGAGAACTAAGTATAGATGAAAAAGTAGCAAAAGCAGCGAAAGAAGAAGTGAAATGGATACCACAGGGATTTGATTGGGTGGATCCTTTAAAAGATCAACAAGCACAGCAAATGGCAGTAAGGAATGGCTTCAAAAGTCGATCGGAAGTAGTATCAGAAATGGGTTACGATGTAGAAGAAATAGATCAAGAAATAGCAGAAGATCAGAGTCGTGCAAATAGTCTCAACTTAATGTTTGACTCTGATTGTAAAGGATTATGATGCTCTTAGAGCCTGTCTTGAAAAGAAATGAGAAAGAGAATATGATGAGATAAGTAAAAAATAGTAGGTAAAAATGTATCCAAGTGATATAAGTGACAAAGAATGGGAAATTTTGGAGCCAAGTGTTGCACAAGGTGCAGTAGGACGGCCAAGAAAGCACAATATTAGAACAATTATTAATGCAATAAGATATATAATGAAAGGTGGTTGCCAGTGGAGAATGCTGCCAAAAGATTTTCCGCCATGGAAAACGGTGTATGATTATTTTCTCAGGTGGCGTAATAGTGGCAAATTGGAAGAAATACACGATATGTTAGTAAAAAAGGTAAGAAAAATGGTTGGCAAAAATGAAATACCTTCGGTAGGAATAATTGATAGTCAATCAGTGAAAACCACTCAAAAAGGGGATCCAGAGGATATGATGCTGGCAAGAAAATAAAGGGTAGAAAACGTCACATCATTGTGGATACAATAGGCCTAATTATTACAGCTGATGTTCATAGTGCAGGCATTCAAGATCGTGATGGTGCTCTAAATCTTTTTACTCAAGCTAAACGAAAAGCTCCAACGCTACAAAGGTTTCTCGCTGATCAGGGATATATTGGTAAATTGCAAAATTACTGTTTATTGAAAACAGGATGTTTATTGACGATTACTAAAAAAGCAGCTGATGCTGTAGGATTTCAAGTTATTCCTAAACGGTGGATTGTTGAAAGAACTTTTGCTTGGCTTTCCAATTTTAGACGTATGAGCAAGGATTATGAGCATTCTCCTCTTACTTCAAAAACTAATATCTCCTTTAATATGATTACTATTATGCTTGCTAAATTAGCTGCTTAGTTCCTTTCAAGACAGGTTCTTAGGAAAGCCATTAATGCTTGAACCAAGGAGTTTTGAGCTACTATCGCTATACAAAGGAAAACAGCCAATTTTCAAAAATCACTCTATCAAAAGTAACGTAGAAAGAACTGCAATTATACCAATTCATGGAATCTTGACGAAAAAACCAGGTGCGTTTGATGAAATGCTTGGGATGACATCATATGAGCAAATAGAAGAACAAATTGCACAAGCATTAGCAGATAGTAGTATAGAGACTATTTTACTGGACATAGATAGCCCAGGAGGAGAGGTAAATGGAGTATTTGACTTAGCTGATTTTATCTATAGTGCAAGAGGAAAAAAGAGGATAATAGCGATAGCAAATGATGATGCATATTCTGCAGCGTACGCTATAGCTTCTAGCACTGAGAAGGTATTTGTGAGTAGAACTTCAGGAGTAGGAAGTGTTGGAGTAATAGCAAGTCACATAGATCAAAGTAGGTTTGATGAAAAGCAAGGTATTAAGTATACCACAATCTTTGCTGGTAGTCGAAAGAATGATTTAAATCCACATGAGCCAATGACGTCTGAAAGTCTGGGAAGCTTACAAAAAGAAGTAGACCGACTATATGAAATGTTTTTGCAGCTAATAGCAAGGAACAGAGGTCTTTCAATTGAAAAGATTCGATCAACAGAGGCAGGGCTATATTTTGGGGAGAAAGCAGTAGAAATAGGCCTTGCAGACGGAATGACAATTCTTTCATCTATTAATAAAAATAGGAGTATTACTATGAATGAACAAACTACAAATGACCTAGAAACTGATAATTTAACCAAGTATCGTACTGAAGTTCTTGAATTAATACGTTTATGTAATTTATCGAAGATGCCAGAAAAGATAGGAGAATTTATTGAGCAAAGTGTAAGTGTTGAGCAAGCAAGGGAGGTTTTAATGGAATTACTTGCAGAGCGAACGAAAAAGACAGAGATACTGAGTGCAATACCACAGAATTCAGGAGAAGAGTTGATGATGCAGGTAGCGAAAAGTCGTGCGCAATCAAACATTTAAAGTATGTGTATAACCGCCGTGTATAACAACCACAAATATGGCGGTAAAAAAATAAAAAAAGGAGAGAAAAAGACATGATAAGTATAACTGAAGGAAATAATTTAGGAGATCTTCTGAAATATGAAGTGTCCAACTTATATTCAAGAGATCAGATAACAGTAGCCAAGGGACAAAATCTAAAGCTGGGAACAGTAGTTGGTTATGATACTAAAGATGGTTTTATTAAAGCTTTAAATCCAACTGCCACAGATGGTACACAAACGGCGATAGGAGTGATAGCAAGCGATGTAAACGCAAAGGAAAATAGTAAAGGAGTAATTATTGCTCGTGGTGCCATGCTAGCTGATCATGCAGTTGTATGGCCAGCAAATATTACTGAAGAACAGAAAGCTACAGCAATAAAGCAACTTGAAGGACGAGGAATCATTATCCGTAAAGCGGCCTAAAGCTATATTAAACAATAAAAAACACAAAGGGGGAAAAGAAAAAATGCAAAATCCATTTACAAATACAGCATTTAGCATGACGGCACTAACAAATGCGATGAATATATTGCCGATAAATTATGGACGGGTTGAAAATTTAAATTTATTTCCAAATAGGTCAGTAAGATTTAGACATATTACAATAGAAGAACATAACGGAGTTTTAAGTTTACTACCAACGCAAGTTCCAGGGGCGCCAGCAACAGTAGGAAAAAGAGGAAAAAGAAAGGTAAGAACGTTTACGATTCCACATATTCCACATGATGATGTAGTACTGCCAGAGGAAGTACAAGGAATAAGGGCATTTGGATCAGAGAGTGAACTGAAAGCGCTGGCAGATGTAATAACTGACCATTTGCAGCTAATGAGAAATAAACATGCAATAACGTTGGAGCATTTGCGGATGGGAGCGCTGAAAGGAATAATTTTAGATGCTGATGGGTCAGAATTACTAAATCTGTACAACGAATTTGAAATAACACCAAAAGTAGTAAATTTTGCACTAGGAACAGCGACAACCGATGTCAAGCGTAAATGTCTAGAAGTATTGCGGCATATTGAAGATAATCTAAGTGGTGAATATATGACCGGGATTCATGCTTTGGTAAGCCCTGAGTTTTTTGATGCATTAACTTCGCATAGTAAAGTGAAAGAAGCATACGAAAGATGGCAAGAAGGAGCAGCACTTCGGAATGATATGAGGTCAGGATTTACGTTCTGTGGCATAACATTTGAGGAATATAGAGGGCAAGCAACTGACCCTGAAGGAACGGTTAGAAGATTTATTGAGAAAGATACAGGGCACTGTTTTCCAGTAGGAACAGCAAGCACATTTACAACATATTTTGCACCAGCAGATTTTAATGAGACAGTAAATACTCTTGGACAGCCACTATACGCAAAACAAGAGCCGAGAAGATTCGATAGAGGGACCGATTTACATACGCAGTCAAATCCTCTGCCAATGTGCCATCGTCCGGCCATTTTGGTAAAAATTACTGTGTAAATTTGTGAACGTATTGTAATCTTAGCAGTATATTTTTATTTATAGGTAAAATATGACAGAATTATTAGGAAAAATAATTCCAATATTAATTATAAAAGACGCTACGTCTGCTATTGAATTATATAAACAAGCCTTAAATGCAAAAGTATTGGAAATTCACTTTGATGAAAACAATAAGAATATGGTAATGCATGCAGCAATACAGATAGGTGATTCATTAGTATATATCGATGATGTACAAAGTAATTCTATCGCTGGCGGGAATGTTTTATAAGCTGCTAAGCTATGTGTCTATGTTGAAAATGCTGACGAGTTGTTTAATAAGGCAGTAAGTAAAGGAATGCAAGTAGAAAAGTCGTTAGAGAATATGCATTGGGGTTACAGATTTGGTGTAGTAAAGGATGAATACGGTATTCAGTGGTGTTTCTCCAGTCCATTGAAAAAGTAGCAGAAGGTGAAAAACATATCAAAATTATTTAAAGATTGCTTCGAACATCTGGGGCAGCAAGCTTTGTATGAGTCAAAGGATAAGTCATATATGGTACAAGTATTAAAGCAAGAGCCAGATAAATTATACGAGATTGGTGAAGGACAATTTGTGGGAGAGATGCTTTTTCTTGAGGTAAGCATTTTTGATATACTGAGGCCAATTGTAGGAGATATTTTTGTTATAGGTGATTGCAAATACAAAATACACACGCCACCACTTAGGGATAAGTCTGGAATGATCTGGAGAATCGAAGCATCTGGGGTGTAAAATGTCTGTGCATATAGAAGTTGAGGTAATAGAAAGTGTAAATGCTAAAAGAAAAAAAATAGAATTAGCAATAGTGAGAGCATTAAACAAAACAGCACTATGGTTAAAAGCGCAAGCAGCTAAGGAAATCAGTGAGGAAAAGAAGATAAAATTAAGTTTGATAAGAAAGAGATTAAGAATTTTTAAGGCGAAAACTAGCAGATTAGAAGTGTTAATTAGAGCAAATCTCTATGACATTAGAGCATCGGCAATTGGCAAAATACAAAAAACAAAAAGAGGATCGAAAGTAGGAAAGCATGAGTTTATAGGAGGATTTGCAGCAGTTATGCCAAAAGGAAATAGCGGTATGTTTAAACGTGAAGGAAGAGCAGCATTGCCAATAAAGGAAGTTAAATTGTCACTGAAACCAGAGGCTTCAAGGATAATAGGGAATCTTGTTAATTATGAAGTTGAAGAAGTCTTTACAAAGTTTTTTGAACGTGAATTGAGCTATAAAGGATGAATTTGAAAGATTTACATGATAAAATTTGTACCACGCTGAAGAGAGAAATACCAGCAATTCAAACTTGTGAAATTTATCCATCGATAAGAAAAGAATTATTAGCGCCAGCGTTATTTGTAGAGCTTGTGAGTTTAGAATCGGGAAAAGATCCTGGAACAGAGGAATTAGCGCTGAAAGCAAGATTTGAAGCACGCATTGTGACTGATAGCACAATAGAAAATGCCCCTATTATTGTCAGAACATTAGCAGCAGAAGTAGCAAGAGTAGTAAATAAAAATACTTGGAATGTGGAAAATGTTTCACCAGGAGAATTTATCTCTGCAGAAATTGACGGATTTAGACCCGAATTAGATGCGTATTTGTTGTGGTTGGTTGAGTGGAGTCATCAGCTTCATTTAGGTAAATCGATATGGACAGAAAATAAGATTAAACCACATACGATTACAATAGGAGAAAATGTTAGAGAGTAATTTTGCTATTTCAGAGCTGCAAAGAAAATTAGCAAACATTGTACGAATAGGGCTTGTAAAAGAAGTAGATTATGAAAAAGCAAAAGTAAGAATTAAAATAGGCGAATTTTTAACAGATTGGTTGCCATGGATAACAAGCAAAGCAGGAAAAGATAGAAATTGGTCTCCGCCAGGTATTGATGAGCAAGTAGTGATACTTTCCCCGCTAGGAGAATTATCTTTAGGAGTAGTACTTCCTGGAATATATCAACAAAAGTACTCTGCACCAGAAAATAAAAAAGAGGTGAGTAGCTTAACATTTCAAGATGGAACAAAGTTGTCATACGATAAAGATAAACATCATTTAGAGATTGAAGTAGTAGACAAAATAACACTGAAAGCTGGGGAATCGAGCATAGAAATGACAAAAAGTGGAATAAAACTGAAAGCAGAAAGGATCGACTTAAATTGAACAAAGGAATAGTAAGGTTAGGAGACTATTGTGGAGAAGCTATACCACATTTCTGCATTAGCGGAAGTAATAATGTTTTTGTAAACGGTAAGTCAATATGTAGACAAGGAGACAGTTTTAGTGAAGGAAAAGTAATGATTCAAGGATCAAAAATAGTGTTTGCAAATGGTCTTAGTGTAGGAAGAGTAGGAGATATAGTTTCATGTGGGTTTAAAGTAATAAAAGGCAGTGAAAGCGTCTTTGCAAAATAGAAATGAAGGGTATGGATGCTAAAACAGGAAAGACGTTAGAAGGAATAGAGCACTTAAAGCAGTCGATAATTGATATACTGACCACTCCTATTAACAGTAGAATAATGAGGAGAGATTATGGCTCAAGATTATTTGAATTGGTGGATAAGCCAATAAATCGTGATTTTACACTAGAAATTTATGCAGCAGTAGCAGGAGCACTAGAAAAATGGGAGAGAAGGTTTAAATTAGAGAAAGTGAAGATAACAGAAGTAAAAGAAGGGAGAGTAACATTGAATTTAGAAGGTGTCTATCTTTCAGAAGGTAAGTTCATAAATATTAATGGAGTAGTTGTTTAAAAATGCAGCAGCCAAATATTATCGAACCACTGAACTTTGAAGAGATTTTTGCTCGGATGAAAGAAGAATTAATAAGTCGAGATAAAAGTTTTACAGCACTAATTGAAAGTGACCCAGCGATGAAGATTTTAGAAGTAGCAGCCTGGAGAGAGCTTTTGCTGAGACAAAGAATAAATGAAGCGGTAAAAAGCAATTTACTCAAGTTTGCAAGGGGAGAAGAGCTTGATAATTTAGCTGAGTTTTATGGAGCAGAGAGGCAAGATGGAGAAGAAGATGAACGCTTCAGAAAAAGAATCAAGGCAAGAATAGTTGGCTCAAGCACAGGAGGTAGTAAAGAGCATTATCGGTTTCAAGCACTCTCAGCAGATAGAAGAGTAAAGGATGCGCTGGTTGAGTCAAAAGTGCCAGGAAGTGTAGAAATCTCAATTTTATCCACAGAGTTATCCAAAGCGTCAGAAGAGCTACTAGAAATTGTAAAAAAGCAGGTTACTAGAGATGATATAAGGGTTTTAACCGATACAGTAAAAGTGATAGGTTGCAATATTATGGAAATAGATATTCACAGCAGAATGAGCATAAGTCCTGTAATATCAAAGGAGGAAATCAAGAAGCAATTTATTAAGAAGTTTGAAGCAAGCAAAAGGTTGGGATGGAACGTAACAAGATCATGGATAATAGCAAATTTGTTTGTAGAGGGTGTAGAAAACGTAGAATTAATCGAGCCAAGAGAGGATGTTGTGGTTCTGGGGAATGAGTGTGCAGTGCTTGGCTACGTCAAGTTAGATAGGATTTAAAACGTATTTTTTTTGTTTTGTGCCAGTGAGGGGATTGCGTGCAATAAGTGGTTTAAGGTTTACTGGATCCAATGTTAGGGAGACGAAAGTATTGATTTTCTTCCAGAAGTTGTAACTTGTTTTTTAAAGTATGGATAATATGGTCAAATATTATGGAGAGTGTTTTCGATATTAAGAACATCTTTATTTTTCTGCAATGATCTCTTGCTTACTCATAAGCTACCTAAATAAAGGAAGTTAAAGCAACTTGAAAGAAAAGACAAATGAAAAGTTTATTACCGCCAAACGCAACAAAGCAAGAGCAAGCACTGGTTGATGCAATAGATTATAAGGTTGATCCAAGCTGTATAAGAGGGTTTAAGTTCAACCTGAAAGAAGAAACATTACCATGGATAATAGAAGAATATGGTTTAGAAGAGATATTGCGCTGGGTAAAAAATAAAAGAAGGGCGATAGTAGAAGGAGTAAAATTTCAAAGACTGAGAGGAACACCTGCATCACTTAAAATAGCACTAAAGTGGGCAAATATAGAAGATATTACAATTATCGAAGAACCACCTGGTAAACACTTCTTTGAATTACAAATAGGAATAAAAGATGTTCCAAATGACTTTTTTGTAGATGCAGTAGTAGAACTTGCAAAACTATCATTACCAGCAAGATCAAGGCTAATGAGGATTTTTAACGATTATTATAATGTGCAGAGATTTATATTGGATGAGAGTTTATTTGGAGATCTTCTTTCTGATTATTCAGGGGTAAAAATAGAAAAAGATGGACCAGTGTTATCATTTGGAAGAGTAAATTTTTTCAGGTCTAGTGGTCCAGTTATTAGGATTATAGAAAACTATCTACGCGATCATTATGAACAAACATTTAGTAATGACATATATCGATTAGATGTAGCAGTACTTGGAGAAACAGAGACTCACACAAAGGATTACAAAGGCATCTATGAAAGGAGTCATCAGTGGTACAGTTTAAAAGCACTATATCCATTACCACAAAGTTTATTACCATCGATTAAATTTGCAAAAGCGCAGATAGTATTATCAGACAACAGTTGGAGCTTAGGAGAAATAAACGCATGTTTTCCAGTAAGTAGTGTAGAGGAAAGAGGAAATAAATTTGTATTGGGAAGCGATAAACTTTCAGGGCAATATTGGAATTTAAAACACAAGCCAATTTTAGAAAGATTTAGCGTTATTCACAACTATAAAGTAGAAAATTATACAGATCAGAAGGTCAGAAAATATGTTTTAGCAGAACACAACGTTTACTATAAAAATGATTTGGATTCAGAGCAAAAAGACTCAATACACGAATTAGAAAAGCACATTTTAGTATTTTACCCGGGAGTACTGAAGTGGCATGAACATCGACATTTGCACAGAAGTTGGAAAGATAGTCGAATAATATCTCTAATAAGTTAAGTACTTATATTTAGATACTCATATATTATATTAATAATAGGTAAAAGTGTATGAAATAAAAAGAAAAAGACTTGCTTTCTCATGCTAAAAAGGACATGAATTGAATAGCAGCAGGTAAATATAAGAAATTTGTCTGGTGCTAGAAAAGCTAATTTTGTGAGGTATGAAATGAGTTTTAGCAAGAGTAAGTTTTTTAAAGAAGTATCAAGTAACGGATTTAAAGACATTAATAAAAGAAATGAAGAAGGAGAGACGATCTTGCATCAAGCAGTAGAAATCTCTGATTACAAAACAGTGAGATTATTAATAAAAAAAGGAGCAGAGGTAAATGCAAGAGATAAAAATGGTTATACACCTCTACACTGTGCAGTATTCGCAAAGAGTTTAGAAAATGTAAAAGTGCTGCTAAGGTCGGGAGCAGAAGTAAATGCCACTCAATATGTCACTGGATGTACGCCACTCCACTCTGCGTGCAAGATGGGAGGAGCAGGAGTTGAAATAATAAAAGAGCTGGTAAAGGCTGGAGCTGAAGTTAATCAACTGAATAAGTACGGCGCAACGCCAATGTATTACATCTGGGAAAGTGAAAAGTATCGTCTATGTGATAGCAAAGAGAGTGAAAAGGCGAGTAAATTTTTGAGAGAAAAAGGAGGAATAGACTTCTTTCGAAACTAGGATAAAGCAGTAAAAATAGTAATTTTGAGGTAAGGAGAAATGAAGTATGAAATAGTGAAAGAGCTCGATAAAGGGGAGTTTCGTCGACTAACAGGAGTAAAGAGATCAACATTTAACAAAATGGTAGGGATTTTATGTGAAGAAAATAAAAAAAAGAAAGCCAAAGGAGGAAGGAAAAATAAGCTAAACGAGGAGAATATGCTGCTCATGGTATTAGAATACTTACGAGAATACCGTACATATTTTCACATAAGTCAAAGTTATGGAGTAAGTGAAAGTACGGCATATAAAACTGTAAAATGGGTAGAGGATACTCTAATACAACACCAAGATTTCGCATTGCCAGGACGAAAAGAACTCCTAAAAAGCGACGTGAAATATGAGATTTTGGTGATTGATGCAACGGAAACACCTGTAGAGAGACCAAAAAAAAGCAGAAAAGATTTTATTCAGGAAAGAAGAAAAAACATACGCTAAAAACACAAATAATTGCAGAAAAGAAGAGCAAGAAAATTATTTGTACGTCATTTTCAAACGGGAGAAAGCATGACTTTCGGCTTTTCAAGGAGTCAAAAGTGCATGTATCAGAAGGTATAAAAGTTTTAGCCGATGCTGGCTATAGAGGTTTTCAGAAAATTCACAAAAATGTCGAGTTGCCACACAGAAGGATGAAAAAGAGTCCCTTAATTAAGGAAAAAAAGGTAGAAAATCGGGAGCTAGCAAGCAAAAGAGTAGTAGTTGAGAATGTAATTGGTCTGTTAAAAAGATTCAAAATTATTGCAGACAGATACCGCAATCGGAGAAAACGTTTTGGCTTGAGATTCAATTTAATAGCAGGAATTCACAATTTTGAGCTGTCTATATGAGTTTCGAAAGAGGTCTAATGTAATTGGTCTGTTAAAAAGATTCAAAATTATTGCAGACAGATACCGCAATCGGAGAAAACGTTTTGGCTTGAGATTCAATTTAATAGCAGGAATTCACAATTTTGAGCTGTCTATATGAGTTTCGAAAGAGGTCTAATAACAAAAAGTAGAGAACTGACGTGCTATGGAATAGAGGGGCTAGTGGGAGAAATAGCAGACATGTTGAATGGAAGCTACATGCCGGAGCTAAAAATAATAGAGATAGGAGAAATAAGGAAGAGAGACAAATCGCTAATAAAGAAAGAATGTCAAAATTTAGCAAGCAAGATAATCAGCCAAGTGAATGCAATGATAGATGAGGTGGTAAAAAGGAAGGCTTAGGTTTAAAGAAAAGGTGGGGTAAGTTATGGTAAAGCTGGGTAAAAAAGATAAGTCACTATTAGAGAACTCGTTTAAAAATATTTATGAAAGAGACGAAAAAGGAAGAACAGCTCTACATTATGCAGTAGAGGTAAAAACAGTGAGGTTATTAATCGAAAAAGGAGTAGATGTGAATGCAGCAGATGTAAGAGGACATACAGCACTGCATCTAGCGATAACGGAGAAACGTCTAGAAACAGTTAGAGAATTGATAAAATCAGGAGGGAATGTAAATGCTGAAGAGTATGGCAATAAATGCACTCCGCTGCATCTTGCATGTATGGTCGGAGAAAAAGAAATAGTGGAGGAGCTAGTAAAAGCAGGGGCTGAAATAGAGCAAGCAGATAAATTTGGAATAACAGCGATGGATTATGCGAAAAATAGCAAAGAAATAGCCGAGGTATTAAAGAAAGAAACAGAGAAAATGGAAAGTTTGTTAAAAAAATAAGAGTCGTATCAGAAAGCGCAACAGCAGTTGGCAAAGGAAGGGCTAGACCAAATTTGAAGGCTGTAGCTGATAAAAGTTGGTCTTTTTCATAAGAGTAAATGGATTGATGGAAAAAAGGAGTGGTAAGGCTCCTTGCACTACAAAAACATTTGCAGGAGAAACTATGAGAAAAAGAACATTAACTTGCCGATACGAGCCAGATGAATTAGCGGAACAACATCTAGCAGACGCCTATGAGCTGTTACTAAGGTATGCGGTAAAAAGAAACAATGAAAAGGAGATAAAGAAAAATGATAACAGTGGCCTTATATGCAAGAGTTTCATCGAAGAGTCAAGCGCAGAACAATACAATAGAGAGTCAAATTGCCGAGCTCAAGCATAGAATTGCTGCAGATAAGCATGAGTTATTGAATGAGTATGAATTTAAGGATGATGGGCTTAGTGGGTGGAGTTTAGAACGTGAAGGTTTAGATGCATTACGTGATAAAGTAGGAGAAGATCAAATTGATAAAATTTATATTCATTCACCTGACCGACTATCAAGAAAATCTGCACATCAAATGATATTACTTGATGAATTTGAAAAAGCAGGAGTAGAAGTAATATTCTTAAATCATAAGACTGAAAATAATCCAGAGTCTAAATTGTTATTGGGAATGCAAGGATTAGTGGCAGAATATGAGTGTACAAAGATTATGGAACGTAGTCGTAGGGGAAAACTCCATAGAGCAAAAAAAGGCTGTGTAAGTGTAATTGGCATTGCACCTTTTGGTTATAATCGTATAAAGCATGTAGATAGAGAAAAGACAAAGTTTGAAATAAATGAAGAGGAAGCAAAAATAGTAAAGCAGATATTCATGTGGGTAGGGCAAGAGAGAATAAGTATAAGGGAAGTGATACGTAGACTAAGAGATAAGTCAATTAGAACAAGAACTGGAAAGAAGGTGTGGTGTCCAATAATAATTTGGAAGGTGTTAAGAAATCCAGCATATAAAGGACAAGCAGCGTTTGGTAAATTAAAGAGGGTTGAAAAAAGAGAAAGAAATAAACAAAAGGTTTCTATCTGTCGCACAGATGAGGACAGCTGGATTTATATACCAGTACCAAAAATAGTTGATGAAGGGTTATTTAATAAAGTACAAAAGCAACTGGATGAAAATAGAAAAAGAGCAAGGATGCAGAGAGAGGGAGGAAAAAAGAAATATCTATTACAAGGTCTAGTTGTGTGTCAAAACTGTGGATATGCGTATAGTGGTGCACAATGTGGAGTTGAAGGAAAAAAGTTTAGCTATTATCGCTGTAGTAGTACTATACGTATTACTGATGGTAGGGAGAAGTGTACTAATAAATTGGTCCGTACAGATATGTTAGAAACAGCTATATGGGAAAAGGTGAAAAATTTACTAAAAAACCCAGAGATAATAAAAAATGAGTATCACCGTAGAATTGCAGAAAATAAAAATGATGAATCATCAGATAAGAAGTTTGCAAGAAGGGAAAATCAAATAAAACAAGGCATCGAAAAGTTAATGGAAGACTATTATAGTCAAGAAAATGTAGGAGATAAAGGATATATAAGTGAGGAAGAATTTAAACAGACGATGAAAAGAATGAGGGAACGCTTAAGAGGGATAGAAGAAGAGAAGAAAAAGGTAGTTGATCAAAAAGCAATAGAGAAGGGAATGAACCTTATCATCAACAGTATAAAGAGTCTTTATTCCAGTGTAAAATCTAATTTGGAACAGCTAGATTGGCAAACTAAGCGTGGCATCATTAAAGCATTAGTAGAACGAATTCAGATTGGTTATGATCAGGTAGAAGTGGCGTTTAGAATCGAAGAACCAGCACAGGATGGAGAGATTTTTAATTTGCAACATTGTACTGGACGTCATAATAGTGAAGCTATTGTATTTGCTTTCGCCAATCTGCAGATTAAAAGGTAAGGATTACTTAATGTATCGGCGTCTTATGTTCAATTTTTTGCAGTATATAGATACTGTATGTCTTTACAAAACTTCATCTACATCTAGATTTTTATCTAAATAAGCTGAACGCGCTTATAAAGCGTTACAAGACATCAAAAAATGCCAATACTCGACAGAGATAGTAAAAGACTAGCTAACTCGGGGATTCTTTGTCTTTTTTTCTGCTTAGTAAATTTCTTAAACATTTGCAGCGTAAGTTAGTTGCAATTAAAAGCGGCTGAATCTCGCTTGTCAAGCGTTTAAAACATAAAAAACGCCAATATTTTAAAGCGGATAATAACCACGGGGCTTCTTTTGCCTTTTTTTTCATTTGGTAAATTTCTTAATGTTTATGGCTAAACGACAACCGTCATCCCGCTGCTTGTTAGCGGGATCTCTTGTTAGCGGCTGAGATACCGCGAATGAATCGCGGTATGACGTAGGGATTGCATTAGCTATAATTCTTTAGTTTTCACTTTTCTTTTAACCTTGCAATGATATTTTCTTTGCCGATAAAAATTAATAATTTAGCGAGCTCTGGTCCTGTTTCTGTTCCTGTTAAAGCTAAGCGCAACTGCATAAATAGGTCTTTTGCCTTTATATCTACTGTGTGCCGAATAGTTGTGACCCACTCTGATAATGTGTTTTCATTATAATCGTCTTGAGGCAATGTATTGAGCGCGATTTTTATAAGCTCCTTATCAAGAATCACAGGCTCTATATCGGATTTGCATATTTTCCACCACTTGGCCACCTCAGAAAACCTTTCTATATTGTTCTTTATAAAATACCAAAACTCTGAGGAGTCCACTCCAATTTGATTTAAACGTTCTTGTATAATTTCAAATGGCATTTGTTGCAGCACTTTGCTATTTAGCTTGTATGCTTCACTCAAGCTAAATTGCGTACATGCTGAGCTAAATTTTTTAATGTCAAATGAATCAATCAAAGATTGCATACAGGCGCAAGCTTCAATTGGATTGGATGTTCCAAGCTTCACTAAATAACTAACTAGTGCCATCGGTTCAATTTCATCTTCTTTTATAGATTTAATGTCCAGCACGCCGGTTCGCTTGGATATTTTGCTATCATCAAAATGTAGCAGAGAAAGGTGAGCAAATGTAGGGATTTTCGCTTTTAATGCTTTAATCATTTGGAGCTGAACTGCGGTATTAGTTACATGATCTTCCCCGCGTACAACATGGGTTACATTAAAGTCAACATCATCAATAACAGAAGGTAACATGTATGTGTAAATTCCATCTTCTCTTTTTACCACAGGGTCACTTATGCTACTGGTTGCAATATTTATTTCACCTTTAACTTCATCATTCCATTTAACAACCTCATTTCTATCCAACTTAAATCTAAAATGTGGTCTTCTTCCTTCTTGCTCATAACTAATTTTCTCTTGCTCAGTTAGAAGTAACGCGCTTCTGTCATATACAGGGGGAAGTCCTTGTTTTAACTGCAATTTTCGTTTAATGTCTAACTCTTCTCTTGTTTCATAGCATGCATAAATATGCCCTTCTTTTATTAACTGCAAAAACACCTCATTGTAACGCTCAAAGCGCTCTGATTGCTTGAAACTTGCATCCCAATTAATACCAATCCATTTCAAATCTTGTATGATATCATTTATATATTTGACATCTGAACGCTGAAGGTCAGTATCATCAAAACGGAGTAAAAATTTTCCATTTTGATTGCGTGTGTACATCCAACAAACCAAGGCAGTTCGTACGTTTCCTACGTGGAGGTAGCCAGTTGGGCTTGGAGCGAATCTTGTTAGCATTTAAACAGCAATATTGTTTACTCTAATTTATTTTAATTTTATATAAATATATGGCTAAAGCAAGTGAGATCTGCTAATACAATTGAGCGAGAGAAGAATAAGTATGGCTATAGCATTGTGGCACCTTTGATATTTGATGGATTAAGACCATATGATAAATTCAAGAAAATTCACAGCTTGACGACAAAGGCTAATGTAGCATTATATTGGTATCATGACTAACTTAGAAAAGATGAGAGAAAAACTGCAAGATCAAATAAATTATCATAATGTTTTGTATCACCAAAAAAATAAGCCAGAAATAAGTGATGCTGAATATGATGAACTGAAGAAAAAGTTAGCTGAGATAGAGCCAGAAATTTATGCAACACAAGATAGTGTTGGTGCTCCACCTGATGAGAGGTTTTCTAAGGTGGAACATCAAGAACCTATGCTTTCCCTTGAGAATGCTTATGATGAACAAGGTGTAGAGAAATTTTTGTCTAAAATAAAGAGGTTTTTAATTGAGGACAAAATAGAGATATTATGTGAACCAAAAATTGATGGGTTGTCGTTTTCTGCAATTTATGAGGATGGAAGATTTGTTAAAGCTGCAACTCGAGGTGATGGTTTTGTAGGGGAAGATGTCACTCACAATGTTGCAACAATAAAAGGCTTTCCTAAGTTTTTGCAAGGTGTGCAAGGAAGACTAGAAGTAAGAGGTGAAATATACATCAGTAACAGCGACTTTTTAAAGTTAAATGAAAACGATGAATTTGCCAATCCTCGAAATGCAGCCGCTGGTTCTCTAAAGCAATTGGATGCAAACATTACAGCAAGCAGACCTCTTAGATATTTTGCTTATTCTTTGATTGGTGGAGCAGAGAAAAGTCAAAGTGAGGTACTAAATAAGCTTGAGGCACTTGGTTTTTGCGTAAATGAGCATCAGTCCTTAACGAGTAGTTTAGATGGAATGCTGAAGTTCTATAATGAAGTCTATAACTGTCGCTATAACTTGGATTATGATATTGATGGAATAGTCTATAAAGTAAATGATTTGGTACTACAAAATCGTCTAGGGAATACTCACAAAGCACCGCGCTCAGCACTTGCATACAAGTTTTCTGCGGTTTATGCAAAAACAAAGTTAAACAAGATATTTATACAGGTGGGCAGAACAGGGGTTTTAACTCCAGTTGCA
The DNA here is from genome assembly GCF_964277345.1 of Wolbachia endosymbiont (group A) of Therophilus tumidulus. NCBI lineage: Bacteria > Pseudomonadati > Pseudomonadota > Alphaproteobacteria > Rickettsiales > Anaplasmataceae > Wolbachia > Wolbachia endosymbiont (group A) of Therophilus tumidulus. Next base: position 638,469 of record NZ_OZ195515.1, read on the forward strand.
GATTTAGTGCCAGTCAATGTTGGTGGGGTGCTAGTTAGTAGAGCAAGTCTGCATAACCAAGATGAGATAAAACGTAAAGACATAAGAGAGGGAGATATTGTAACAATCAAAAGGGCAGGTGATGTAATTCCCCAGATCGTTGAAGTAAGCAGAGATTCTCGTCTTCCAAATACACCTGAATTTGTGTTTCCTGAAGTATGCCCTGAATGTGGTAGTAAAGTACGTCAGGTTGAGGGAGAGGCAGCAGTAAGATGTCCTGAGGAATTTGCCTGTAAAGCTCAAATGATAGAAAAACTAAAGCATTTTGTATCGAAAGATGCATTTGACATTGTTGGCCTTGGTGATAAGCAGATAGAGTTTTTTTACGACCTTGGTCTGATAAAACAAATCCATGATATTTTTACTTTAGAAGAAAGATTGGATGAATTTAATCTGGAAGAACAGTCTGGTTGGGGCGAGAAATCTATAGCTAATTTGTTAAATTCTATACAAAGCAGAAGGGTAATAACTCTAGATAGGTTTATATTTTCTTTAGGTATTAGATTTATTGGCCAAGTTGCAGCAGAATTGCTTGCAGATTATTATGTTTCTTATAATAACTGGTATAATTCGATGATTGAACTGTCATTAGATAATACTGAGCTAGTAGGTATAGATGGCATAGGAAAAAAAGGGGCTGAATCTTTGGAATCATTTTTTTCTAAGGAACATAACATCAAAATGTTAAATGATCTTACTGCTTGTCTTCAAATTCTTCCTGTGAGCTCCAACTCTAGTAACTCTGTTTTAAATAATAAAATTATAGTGTTTACTGGTAAGCTACTTGCTATGAGTAGAGGAGAGGCAAAAGTAAGAGCCAAAACTCTAGGAGCAAAGGTCAGCTCACATCTTTCTGCTAAAACTGACTACCTAATTGCAGGAGAAAAACCAGGATCCAAATATAAAAAGGCAGTGGAATTAGGTGTAGAAATTTTAGATGAAGACCAGTGGCATAAAGTGATAAGTTTGGGAGTGTTCAAATGAAACTTGGATTGTATATTAAATCAAAGTTGCAAGACTATTTAGAGAGTAGCCAATTCTTTCCATCCAAGAATCATTTTATTGACTTGCCTCAATTTTTCAACAGAAGGCAAGTCTTCTGTGCTGAGCGGTAGGCGGACAGTTTGATGTTCTATGAGCCCAATATCATGCAAAAGTGCTTTAGTGGGTATTGGGTTGCTGGCAATAAATAGGGCTTCGCAAGCCTGTTGCCAGATATCTGCCTGAGGGTTCCTGCCATTGAGGCACTTCTTAACATATTCATGTGCTACATATGGCCAAACATTGGAAGCAACGGAAACCAGGCCAGCCGCACCATAAGCGGCCATATCGGATATCATATTATCATCTCCACAAAAGACCTCAATATTTGGTGCAACTTTCTTATACTGAGCTAAAGTATCAACAGTGCCATTTGAATCTTTGATAGCCCAAAATTTTTCGTGGCTGGATAAGTTGCGTACAGTTTCAGCGTGAAGATTTATTCCTGCTCTTGATGGAATATTGTAAAACATAACCGGCACATGTGCTTTCTCAAGCAGCTTTTCAAACCATAAAGTCTGCCCCATAATTCCGGGCTTTGCATAAATGGGAGTTGTCATTAGATAGCCATGAATAGGCATACCCTTGCAAAAATCAAGCCATTCAAGAGTCTGATATAGATTCACTCCTGGTACGCCAATTATAATTTTCGTATTTAATTTTAGCTTACATACGAATTCAACTAATGTACGCTTTTCAGAATCAGTAAGCGATAGGCTCTCACCTGTGCTACCCAGCAACACTACGCCATTTTCAGCTTTAACTTGCATTGTCAGTAAACGCTGCAAACTGCTATAATCTATACTATCTCCATTGCAATTAAAAGGAGTAACACAAGCAGTCCATAAAAATGTAGATTTCAATTTAAATTGTTAAAATGGTATTTCATCGTCGAGTAGTTCATCTTTTATATCGTTGTCAAAACTTTCGTGTTTATCTTTTTGTTCTGTTTCACCTTGTTTGTATTCACTTGGCTTGTAATCAGAATTTGGCGCACTATTTCGTGAATCCAAGAGAGTAAGAGCGCTATTAAAATTATATAGAACCACCTCTGTTGTGTATCTTTCACCACCGTTTTGGTCAGTCCATTTTCTAGTTCTCAAAGAACCTTCAACATAAACTTTACTGCCTTTACGTGCAAAATCTTTGACGATTTTTACTAATCCTTCACTAAAAATTACGATATTATGCCACTCTGTCTTTTCAGAGCGCATACCGGAAAGTTTGTCAGTCCAACTTTCAGACGTGGCTATTGAAAAACTTGCCATTTCTTTTCCATTTTGTGTAGTCCTAATTTCAGGATCTTTTCCTAAATTACCAACTAGTATGACTTTGTTTATGGTACCACCAGACATAATTATGCTCTAAATAAATCCTTTTATTATCTTATGTGAAAATACTATTGTCAAATTTAATTAAAAGTGCGCTTGGAGGGATTCGAACCCACGGCCTTTGCCTCCGGAGGGCAACGCTCTATCCAACTGAGCTACAAGCGCATATATATTTAAGTTATTTAATAGATAAGCCATCCAAGTCAAATTTTTGTTTTGGATAAAGCGTAAACATAATACTCCCATATCCAAAATATACATTTTGAGAATCATTCGCATGCTTTTTTATTGCTTTTTGATCTACGGTCCATACAAAAGTTACATAATTTTCAGTGACTGAGTGCACTTTTAAATCCTTAGTGTTTATAAACAACTTTCCATTTACCCATATTTTCCATGTATCGAGAGAAAGATATAAAATTGAGTCTAAACTCACTACCTTACAGTTGAAATTCTCCTCTTTCGCAGCTTTTGAAGACCATAAATTGAACTTTTCCATTTCATGAACCATTTTATTAACTGGCTCTTCATCAAAAAAAATGCTTTTTACGTTACTATATTGTGACAAAACGTCAAAGTCACTTTCCACTGCTTCTCTTATTATATCGTCCCGATCTGTATAGCTTAGTTTTTGATTGTTGATAAAGAAACACTCTTTTGCACGCAAATTTGCTATATCAATAAAATCGTCGATTTCTTGATTGCCAACTTTAAGAATACTTTCAAAATATCTTTTTTCTATCATCATTCCATACTGAGAATGATGACAAACCATTTCATCATTACCTTGTTTTTCTATATATACGCATAAATTTCCACTATTTAATCCTAATATTTTATGCTCAATAAAATCTTCATTGCCAATATATTGTCGGCAAGAATACTCCTTACAAATTTCTATGCTTTCTATGATATCTTCACAACTGCAATATGCATTAACATTGGAAATGAGTAGCGTAAAAATAAAAAACAGCTTTATGTTCATCACCTTATCTACTTAATATAGTATACCAATCAAAGACTATATTAGCTCTCACTATCTCTATCATATTACCATTCAAAATCTGATTCATAGTTGCAGCATCAATATTTCTCTGCTTATTTAAAATAAGAGATTTGATCATAACATAACCGGGCAGATTTGGAATAGACTGTAGAAATAAAAAAATATGCTTATCGCTGATTGAGCTTAAATTTAGGACCACTTCACTTTTTATTACTTTTGTGCGTTCACTTTTGTTGTGGAGCTCAACTTCTTCGGGTATAGAAATTGATATTTCAGGTTCTAATATATAGTACTTTTTATATAACTTGCTAAGCTCGAAATTTAAATTTGCAATGTATCTGCTACTATGTAAATTTGAAGAAGAAATTTTTTTCCATAAATCTAGGTTTTTATTTAGAACAACTTCCTTTTTTTGAATTCCAGTAATCTGTAAATTAATAGAACGTATTTTATCAATCGCAATTTGGTTTTTATTATAAATCTTTTCGTTATAGATAACAACATATGTTAATAACCCTATTAATCCAACAGATAATAACAAATACGATATAAACTGAATTGTAGCTTTTCTTTTTAATTGAGAGATAGTCATTAATCTACATTGCCTCTCCTATTTCAACATCAATAGATAGATTTTGCTCTTTAGCAGCAGGTAAGCTAGAAATATTAATGTCATAGGCACGAAAATTATCGTTTAAATTTTTTCGTAGTTTCTCGTATTGATGAGAAATATTTTTACCGGATTGAAAATTAAACTTTAAAGTTGTGGTAATATAACTTTTTGCCTCATTATAATTCCATTCAAATGATCGAAGCTCTATACCTGGTATTTTTAACTTTTCTACATACTTAACTTGTGTAAGAGGAGAGTATTCTATTTTTGATAAAATATTATTGATATTAATAAAATCATAAATTTCATCTATTTTTTTTACATTATAGCTTTGGCTAAGTTTTGTTAATTGGTTATTTAAGGTGTTCTGCTTTGCTGATAAATTATCAGCGACATTGAAATTTGAATACAAATTTAGCAAACAAAGGGTGTTTGTTATAACTAAAACCAGGGCGAAGTATAGAAAAATTCGAGGAGAGTTTAAATAAAGGTAATTGAATAGATAAAATTCTTTAGTTTCCTTTGTATTAAAAATAGCTGCTAATTTATTCTTAAAGCTATGAAACAAAATTATGGTATCGCAAAAGTTATCTTTTTCACTTATAGCTAGTTCTGCTCCTAATAGTTTGCCTAACTCATATGGAGTTAATATGTTCACACTGTTCTCTGAAAAATTTATGACTGATAAACTAGCTTTGATATCTTCTGACACTATGATACAAAGGTCGATAGGGTTATTTTTTTCAAACCCAAACTTAGTTAAGGATCGAATAGTATCTTGCACTTCCTGATATATTCCACCAGCGATAATTCCTGGTAAATTATCATTAGTAAATGATGTTAAGCGCGTAAATACCATTTTATTCTCTTTAAGAACCACTTGTCTATAGCCTCCCGTTTTAGTTGCAGCAACTATAATTTTCCAATTATTAGGATCTTTATGTAGAATCTTTTTTGTTATATTACTTATTTCTATAGGAAACATTAATATTCCCTTAAAGTTGGAGCCTATCTCAATAAACACATTCAACCAATATTCTACTAAATGCTTTGCTTTTGATGAAACAAGAAGATAGCACCAGTTTTGATTGAATTTGTTTGGCTTCTCAACCAAAAAAACTGAACTTATGTCATTATTACGAGAAAAATGCTCCATCTTTGTTTTTGCTGATAGATAGGCACTAATCTTGTTTGCCCTTGTAATAAACTGTAGCGAGTAATTTTGATCTGCATGATTAAGCACCAGGTATAAAGGTGCTTTTTTATCTGACGAAAGACATGAAATTAAATCGGAAACTGCTTTATCGTTTTTGCCCTTAACAAAATACCTTTTATTTAAAGTATTATTTTTAAAATATAGTAACATTATGCCTTCTTCTCCAATAGAAAGCATAAACTTACTTTTGGATTTTGAACTAAACATATTAACAAAGCATATACTTATCTAGAATTAAAAAGGCAATTTATTGAAATTCATTAAACGTTAGAGGGAAATATTGTTATAAATTTTCGCAGCAACATTATTTATATTATAATTTTTTTATAAAATTACCACTAATATTAAGTTATTTAGATAACAAATTAAGAAAATTCATTAAGACGAATTTGTTGTTTTTCAAATTGTAGGTAAACCTAAGCCACTTTAGCTATATCTGCCGATTGACTTTAATTAATAAGAGTTATTAATCTATTTACTATTCTTGTAATATTATTTCTAATGGTAAAGAAATATATATTTTTCTGGAACAGTTGTTATTTCAGATACAGAATTTATTGTAAGTAAACTAACCATTTGCTGAAGAGCGCTCATCTTCTGTGGTACTTGATGATGGAGCAACTAATTTGCTCAAAATCTCATCTTTTGGTCCCATAGCGTAAATGACACCATCTGACATGAGGATCACCTTATCAACTACGGACAATAACGGTAGCTTGTGAGTGATGATAACAGTAGTAGTATTTTGTTTTCTTGCAATGCCAATTGCATTAATTAAGCATGCCTCTCCATTGCTATCTAAGTTAGCGTTTGGTTCATCAAGTACTAAAAGTTTTGTGTGACCATAAAAAGCTCTGGCAAGTCCAAGAAGCTGTTTTTGGCCGCCAGAGAGCGTTACTCCTCCAGGACCTCCTATTGTTGTATCATATCCATTTGGTAAGCTTAGTATTAGTTCATGTATTCCTGCAATTTTTGCTGCTTTGATTATTTCTTCAGGATTTGGATCTGGCCTCATGCGAGCAATATTAGCTTTGACACTAGTGTTAAATAACTCAATATCCTGAGGTAAGTAGCCAACATAATTACCAAAATTTTCTCGATTCCAAGTATATACATCAGCGCCATCTAGTCTGACTACACCAGATATTGGCTTCCATACACCAACAGTTAATTTTGCGATAGTGGATTTACCAGAAGCACTTGCACCAATAACACCAACTACATCTCCAGGATCTATAATGAATGATATTCCTTTTACTGTCGGCTTATTGCTTCCATAAGGAGTAAAAAATACTCTATCAAATTCCAATTTTCCTTCAGGTTCTGGTAGAGCCATCGTTTGCTCTCTTTTTGGCGATGTTAATATAAGTCTTTGTAGCCTTCCATATGACATTCTAGCCTGATTTAAAAACTTCCAAGTATGAACCGCAGCGTCAAATGGTGCTAATACTCTACCCATTAAAATTGAAGCAGCGATGATGCTACCGGCAGTCTTATGAGCTGTGATTGCAAGTAATGCACCTGTTCCAATTACTGATATTTGCAGAGTTGAGCGCAAAAATTTAGTGATTCCAGTAATTACATTAGAGCGATTTTGTGCTTTAATTTGCATTGCTCGGTTCTGATCATTTCGTTTACACCAATCAGAGACTATGAATTCTGACATGCCCATAGCTTCAACCACTTCTGCATTTCTTGTTGCAACATCTATAGCATTGATATTCCGTATAGTTTCTTCGTTGGTTTCTTGTAATATTCGTTTAGTGGCAAGTTCATTCCATATTGCCATAGAGACTAATATAATAATTCCAGTAATAGCTATAAACCCCGTGGAGGTATGTATCATGAAAATCACAACAAGGTAAATTAACGACCATGGAGTATCAAACAGTGAGAATATACCATTTCCTGTAATGAAATTTTTTATCACTCCGAGATCTCGTATTGCTTCACCACTTGAAGTTGAGCTCTGCACTGACGTTAGCCTGATTGACCTTACTATCAGATCTGGTGTTGCAGTTTTATCGATCCAATCACCTATTTTTGCCATGGCTAAATATCGACAAGTTTCAAGCATTGCAGAACATGCAAATGCAGATAAAGTGATAATTGTCAGCATAGTTAGTGTTGATACACTTTCGCTCGATATCACCCGATCAAGCACTTGAGAGGTATAAAGTGGTAGGAATAACATTAATAAATTGATTCCCGCACTAAACCAAAAGATAAACCAAAATGCACTTTTGCATTTTTCTAGGCAAACATATAGAGTACTTTGCTTCAATTCTTTTTTTATTGATGGCGTAATTTCCACAATCTTCCTCTTAATTTGATTACATGCACCATATACAATTTTTATTACAAAAATATTAATAACGGTAGTTAGCTTACTTTAAGTGAGTAAAATATTAATATATGTGAATAGGAAATATAAACAATGGTAAAAAGAAGTATAGTTAATATTTCCTTCATTGCCTATAGCGAAGCTACGTCATACCGCGATTCATTCCATAGCTGTACGAACATTCATTTTTGAAGGTAAACTGCACAGCAAATGGTGTCATGAAAGTAGCTGACACTGGGATGGCTTTGTTGCATCGCTACTTATGAAAGGCTAACTATAATTAGGATTATAAGCAACTTATTGAAAATCTTGTTTTTTTGCAATCAATCTGATCAAATTTAAGAATAGTAATTTGTTATTTATATTAATAAATTTAATTCTATTGAAAATAGCTAAAGCATTGAAATTCTTGAATTTTAGCCAGATTAGTGAGTGGTAGTGAAATTTCTTTTACTCAAATTTAGGTATTCACTGACCGTTCTTGTTATAAATACCAGAATAATAAGCTACTGATATTCTCCACCTTTTTTATCTTTAATCCATCATAGCTAGCGATGCAACAAAGCCCACCGATTCATTCTACTGCAACGCAGAAAATTCGTACAATTGTGCATAATGTGGGGCTTCTGGCTACATTTTTCTATTGAACTCACCTTTTCTCTATGTGACAGATTTCGTATTAAATTTTAAATTTAATGCGCCTAGATATACAAGCATTCCTAGCAAAACCATAGGTATAGAAAGCAACTGCCCCATAGTTAAATCAAGCCACAAATAGCCAATTTGATAGTCTGGTTCGCGAAAAAACTCAACGAAAAAACGTGCTATTCCATACCACATAACTGCAATACCAGTTAACGCACCGTGATACAGTCTTATTCTAGTTAAGAAAAACAGTGAATTTGCAACTGCAAAAAGTAGCAGTCCTTCAAAAAGTGCCTCATAAAGCTGGCTTGGATGATGCAGCAAATTATCACCACTCTCTGGAAATACCATACCCCATGGCATAGTTGTAACTCTGCCAAATAACTCTCCGTTTATAAAATTGCCTATGCGACCTAAAAATAAACCTATGGGAACTCCGCAAGAAACTAGGTCCAGTGCATAAAATGTAGGGATATTATGTCTTTTACACGAAATTATTACTGCAAGCAAAACTCCTATAGCACCACCATGAAATGACATCCCTCCTTCCCAGGTCTTCAATATCTCAATAGGGTTGCTTATATAAAGAACTGGATCATATATCAATACGTAGCCAAGTCTACCTCCAAGGATAATACCTACAATAGTGGCTGTTAATAACGAATCGTAAAAATTCTTAGTAAATATTTTTTGGTCATCTAGCTTATGTAAATACCAATATGCAAACACTATACCCAAAACGTAGGCTAAGGAATACCAATATATAGAAACAGGACCGATGCTGAAAATTACTGGATTTAAAGACATATTTTGCTATAAATTATTCTTAGACAATCTACTTTTTTCACGATCCCACTCTCTCTGTTTTATGGTTGCTCTCTTATCGTAGAGTTTTTTTCCTTTTACAATGGCAATTTTAGTTTTTGCAAATCCTTTATCGTTAAAATAGACCGAAAGCGGCACAACAGTTATCCCAGCAGTCTTGATTTGACCAATTAGTTTATTTATCTCCTTTTTATGCAAGAGTAATTTACGTTCCCTTTTTGGTTTATGATTTTTTCGGTTCGCAGCTTTATATTCTGCAATATGCATATTGTGCAGCCATACTTCGCTATTCTTTTCAACAACGTAGGCGTCGGAAATATTTACTTTTCTTTCTCTTAGCGATTTAACTTCACTGCTTAATAAGACCATACCCGCTTCAAATTCTTCTAAGATGAAATATTCAAACCTTGCTTTCCTATTTTCTGCAATAACTTCCATATCTAAAGATATCTTTAAGCTTCAATATATTACAGAGTTTTTGACTTAATTCATAATAAAACAGTTATCCCAATAAATATAAGGTGCCAGGCTAGTCTGATAGCAACAGGATAACAAAAATCAAGTAAGTGCTTTTTCTGTCTCTCTAGGCACAAGTTCCTTTACTTCTTTCATTTCAGTTTTAGGCTTTGACATTATATATTGACCAGCACCAACTATGAGCGCAGATCCTGCAGCTAGCCCAATTATTGCTGGTACAGATAGGGCAGTAGCAAATGCAAGTGCAACACCAACTATCACTGCAGTTACAAAACACACAACAACACCTTTTACAATTGCATTTTTTGCAGACTGTTCTTTTTCTTTCATAATTGCATTTTTTCCAATTTGTTTTTCTTCCTTTTTCTCTGGAAGCTGCATTACATCTTTATTTTCAGTAAGATCCTTTGGCGTTTTTTTATTCTCATTTTTTAACGTTTGCTTTTTTTCCGCTTCCTCTAAAAGCTGAATTATACCTTGATCTTTAGTGAGGTCTCTTGGCGTTTTTCCATCAACATCTTTTAATGAAGGGTCTGCTTCAGTGTGTAGCAGAACTTTTACTATACCTTCGTGGCCATTTTTAGCAGCAAGATGTAAAGGAGTACGTCTATCACCATTTTTTGCCTTAACCTTTGCTCCTTTTGCGATTAGAGTTTTTACTATATCTTCGTGGCCATTTTCAGCAGCAACATGCAAAGGAGTCCATCTATCAGCATCCTTTATATTAACATCTGCTTTCTCAACTAGAATTTTTACTACCTCTATGCGGTTCTCTTTAGCAGCAATATGTAAAGGAGTATATCTTTTATTATTTTGTGCATTAACCTCTGCTCCTTTTGCGATTAGAGTTTTTACTACATCTTCGTGGCCATTTTTAGCAGCAAGATGTAAAGGAGTACATCCATCATCATCTTTTGCATTAACATTTGCTCCTTTTGCAATGAGAATTTTTACTACATCTTCGCAGCCCTCTCTGGCAGCAAGATGTAAAGGAGTACATCCATCATCATCTTTTGCATTAACGTTTACTCCTTTATTTAATAGGTTTTTCACCTCCTCTTCATTATTATGTTTAACAGCTGAATGCAAAGCTTTGATGTTCTCTTGTGCCTTTAATAGAGCTCCTTTTACCACTTCATGGCCTTTTTGAGAAGCAAATGTTAAAGGAGTCCATTTATAATGATCTTTCGCATTAACATCTGCTCCTTTTTCAATTAGAGTTTCTACTATATCTTCGCGGCCATTTGCAGCAGCAAGATGTAAAGGAGTCCACCCATCACTATTTTTTGCATCAACGTTGATTCCTTCTGCTTTTGATAGAACTTGTACTATCTCTTTGTGGCCATTTGTAATAGCAAGATGTAAAGGAGCCCATCCTTTATCATTTTCTGCATTAACATTTGCTCCTTTTCCAATTAGAGTGTTTACTACATTTTCGTGGTTCTTTTCAACAGCAAAATGTAAAGAAGTCCATCCATCACCATTTTTTGCATCAACAATTGCTCCTTTTCCAGTTAGAATGGTTACTACATCTTTGTGGCCATAGTGAGCAGCAATATGTAAAGGAGTAATTTTATTATCATGTTCTGCATTAATATCTGCCCCGTTTTCAATCAGAGCTTTTGCTACATTTGCATAGTTCCAATAAGAAGCAAGATGTAACAATTTGACTTTCTTAGAATTTTGACCACAAGATATAGTAAATATGTAATTTATGCCAGATCCACTATCGTTGTCAGGTTTACTCTTTTCCCACTCTTGACATAAATCTGGATCTTCTTCTTGTAACTTAGCTTTTATTTTTTCAACTATATTGTCCTTGCTCAAATCTGAAAGGTCATTTATTTTTTTTAATATTTCCATAAATTTGTCATATTTCATAACTTCCTCACTTAAAAAACATAACTTAGTTGTTATATCTTTCAACATAGAAGTCAAGAACCTAAATATTCGTTATTATCTTTCCTTAAAGAGTCATTTAAGTTATATTACAGACTATGAAAAACCTCAACTTTAGGAAGGAAATCAAGTTTTTTTCTCTGTCATTTATAATTTTATTTGTTCTATGGACTGTATTGTCTGGTTATTTTGAGCCGTTTTTTATTTTTTGTGGAGTGTTTTCCTCTATATTCACATCGTTTATCTTTAGAAGGTTGATAAACGCTGAAAGAGCTCTTAGCCAGATTTTAAATAGTACGAGTAGACTGTCGTTTTATAAGTTAGTAAGTTATATACCATGGTTAATGTACCAAATCATTTTATCAAGTGTTTATGTAACAAAAAAGGTGCTACAACTCAAATCTAAGCTTGAGCCAATCATTATCCTAAGAAAATGCAAAGGGCATAATGATGAAAGCATTGCGTTATTTGCCAATTCAGTCACAATCACTCCCGGAACTTTAACTATCAATGTTGAAAGTAAGCAGAAAACATATTTCTCTACCATGTATTTGATAGATAAAGATCTTGAAAGCGGCATTTCTGAAATAGAAAATAAAATCTTAAAAATACTACGTTCAGTTAAGTAATTGCTTTAAATAAGTTAACAGCATCCTTATATTCCCTTACAAGACTTTCAAGCATTTCTTTTGGAAGGCTATTGTTAACAATAGAACATAAATAATTATACAAATCTTCTAACCTTAATACGTTATTTCTCTTCTTGCTGTTGAATTTATACGGAAAAATACCTTCCATAACTTCAATAGTAGTAGCCTTGTTTAAAAATACATTTTCACTTGTCACGCTTATTCTTGCTAAAACAGTGTTAATTTCAGGTTCGTCACTCGTATAAAAATCTGATAGCTGAGTTATTCTAATAACGTACAAAGTTACTATTTTTGACAAGCAATTATCAGCATATTCACAATTTTTTATTACCTCCCACTGAGTAACCTGAGATTTACCTATTTTTGCATTGTTCGGTAATTTACTCATTGAACTTTCTCCATTTAATCCAGTGTAATAAATTATACTAATACTTTGTTAAATAAATAATAACGCGATTACAAAAATATATACTTATAGTGGTATATTATACAAAAATAGCACAATATCTAAGCATTAAAGCTAGTTTTAGCTGGGTACATGGGGCTATTCGTTATTTTGTGTTGTCCAGTGAGGTCCAAAATTAGAGGTCCACTTATATAAAGAGTTTAGTCTGCCTTCTTTGCTATAAAATAAGTTTTCCTTTTGAGCTGTTTTGTTAGTATTAACTAAATTCTAAACTAACTGTGCTATAATGAAAAAGATAAAACTCGGAATACTAATTTCAGGTAGGGGGTCGAATATGCAGGCCTTAATAGAAGCATGTCAAGATCAGAATTTTTCCGCAGAAGTTGCATGTGTTATCACAAATAATAGCGAAGCTGCTGGTCTGAAAATAGCAGAGCAAGCAGGAATCTCAGCGTTTATTGTTAAAGATAAACCGCTTGATGCTGGTAAAATTCACGAAATACTTGTTCAACATAAGGTTGATTTAATTTGCCTTGCAGGGTTTATGAGAATTCTCAAAGCTGATTTTCTGAGTAAATGGCATAACAAGGTGATAAATATTCATCCCTCTTTACTTCCGTCTTTTAAAGGTCTAAACGCTCAAGAGCAAGCTCTAAAAGCAGGTGTAAAAATTACAGGTTGTACTGTACATTATGTCACTCCTGAAGTTGATGCTGGAGCCGTAATTGCTCAAGTTGCTGTGCCAGTGCTACCAGCTGATGATATTCAAAGCCTCTCAGAACGCATTCTAGCTGAGGAGCATAAGTGCTATGTAAAAGCAGTAAGATCAATAGCAGAAAGTATTAATTATTGATCTTAAGTGTTTCTTCCAACTTCAACAAAAAATAAATTTTCTGGTTCCAGCAAAGAACTTGCCAGTTCGTTTACTTTCTCTAATTTAACGTCATTAATGACATTCGCATAATTATTTATACGGTTAACATCACGATCATTTATCTGCATATCATCCAGCAGCATTGCTGTATTTATGTTATTGGACAGGCGAAGGACAAGATTATTTACCAAGCCAATTTTTGCATCCTTGAACAATTGTTCGTCAATTCCTTTCTTTTTTATCCTGCTCAATGTATCTCTTATTGCAGATATGGATTGACTGGCAGTAGAGCTATCAGTACTTAAACCCCCAGCTATAATATTTCCATGCGTATAACTGGCCATAGAGGCACTAATACCATAAGTAATTCCAAGATTTTGCCTTAGTTCTTTCATCAGCACTGAATTCAGCCCCATACCACCAAGCGCATTAACCAAAACTTGAGCATTATAGTAGTCTGGATCTTCATAAGCTATACCTTTTTGAGCAAAAAGTATCACACTCTGTGGTATATCCATAAAAATATTCTTACTTTCTGCAGGACCAAAATCATTTTTCACAGGTATTTTTCTAACTTTTGATCTTTTTGACGGCAATTTAGATAAATATTTATCTAATAGCGTAATAATTTCTTCTTTTTTTGCACAACCAGCAACACTGATAACTATGTTATCTTTAGCAAAATTACGCTTTATGTATGTTAAAACATCGTCTCTAGTAATGCTCACTCTAGTGTCAAGAGTACCGTACATACTTTTTGAGTAAGGGTGTTTTTTAAACAACAACGTATTCAATTCTTCTACAGCAACAAAGCCAGGATTTTTTTCAAGATTATTAAAATCAACTTTGGCTTTCTCGAAAACTCTATTCAACCCTTCAGGGTCAACTTTAGGACGCATTATAGTATCGCTCAGTAATGAAATTGCTTCCTCTAGATTGTCAGACAAAGTATTTAATGAAACCCTAAATGCTTCTAAATCAGCAATAAAATTTAAACTAATCCCTTTATCTTCAAGCTTTTTCGCAAAATCTTTGGCATCATTTTTTCCTGCCCCTTCTTGAATTATAAGAGAAGTAAACCAGGTAAGTCCCTGTTTTTCTGCATTCTCATACACATAACCTGCATCCTTGAATGATATATTTAGTGAAACTTTTGGCAAATCATGATTTTCTACAAATAAAAACTTAAATCCTTTACGGGTAGTGACCTCCTCTATATTTAGGTTACCACTTGCTTGTAAATTAAAGCCTAGACAGAAAAAAAATAGAAATATAATTTTACTTATTCTCATTATTATCTCCTTTTGGTAATAAACGACCAATTAACTTATTAGCAGAAAAAATAGCACGGATTTTATTATTTACATCCTCTAGATTGACATCATTAATCTTGCTATATGAAATATCTATTTCATCAAGTGGAATGCCAAGTGCTAGGTGCGGCACATAAAACATTGCTATATGAGTTAAGTCAGATAGATTATCAAACTGTGCTGCTTTGTATCTATATTTTGAGCTTTGTAATTCCTCGCTCGTCACCCCTTTAGATACGAAGCCATTAATAGTATTATCTAACTCTCTTTCAACAATATCTAAATTAGCGCCACTTTTTGGAATTATCATAATATCAATGTAGCCATCACTAAAAGCTAGGCTATTATAATAAGCAAACACTGATACTGCCACATCTTTATCTAAAACCAAATCTTTATACAGTTTGCTGGATTTGCCGCCACCTAAAATGTCAACCGCTAAATGAGCAGCAGAGGCTTCATTTATGTGATCAAATAAGGGAACACGATAACGAAAATATAAAACTGGTTCTTTTACTTCAGTGCTTTCTAAGGTCACCGATAGACCTGCGTTATGTACTGGTTCCTGATTAGGGTAATGCCTAATTATAGGCTTAGCTTTAATTTCGCCATATTTTTCTTCTGCTAATTTCACTACTTCATCAAACTCCACATCACCCACAATCAGCAATATTGCATTACCAGGGTGATAATAACTATCGTGAAACCTCACTATGTCATCCTGATTGTAAGTTTTGATATCGCTCTCCCAGCCAATAACAGATCTACCATAGCCAGTACGATAAAATGCACTATCCATTTCTTCCCATAACAAGTTATGAGGTTGGTTATCAAATCTCATTTTTCTTTCTTCCAGTACAATGTTTTTTTCTCTATCTATTTTGTCTTGAGTAACATTAAAGTTTCCCATTCTATCTGCTTCAACTTCCATTGCCAGTGGTAAATCTTTTTTGGGGACCAACTCATAATAACAGGTATATTCTTTAGTGGTAAACGCGTTAAATTTAGCCCCAATGCTACTCATAGTGGCTTCTATGTCTTTAAACTTTCCTGTAGTTTTAAACATTAAGTGTTCAAAGTAGTGAGCCAATCCTGCTTTGCCGATTGGATCATCCATTCCCCCAACTTTGTATATTACTGCATGTAAAACGGCTGGAATCCGATGATTAGAAACAACATAAACATCTAGTCCGTTACTGAGTTTAGTATATTTTATGTTGTGCTCTATGTTTAAAGCATTCGAAGAAATTGGGTAAGTAAAAAAAAGTACAGGTAGTATAAGAAAACTAAAAAACTTATGAAGCATTATTTCGACCTAATATAAAAACAATTATTTTATTCCTCATTTTGTTTAGAAATAAGCATATCGTATATATACCACTTATATAACAATGTAAACATTCCACAAACTATAGATAAATCTGCTAAATTAAAGGCTGGCCAATACCAATCATCAATATGAAAATATATGAAATCATATACAGCTCCCCAATAGATCCTATCAACTACGTTTCCGATTGCTCCACCAATCATCAGAGAAAAACCAAGGTAAGTTGACTGATCGTCAGACTTGTATATCAAATATGCAAGTATACCAATTATTAGTATTGAAAATGCTGAAAAAAAGAAACCGCCATGTGGTAAAGCGCTACACATTCCAAAACTAATACCTGAATTCCAAACTTCAACTAGTTTTATAAAACTAGCGATCTCAATTGATTCTCCTTCATCAATCAATGAGTTTATGTACAATTTGCTCGTTTGGTCAATCAATACTATAATTAATATAACAACTAAGCATAACTTTTTCATAAATTTGCCTTTAACCTATAAACTTTAAGTATATCATAATTTATCTGTTTTGTTAACTCCTCAATACTATGGAATTTTTTTTCTGACCTTATGAATTTTAAAAGTTGTATATTGACTTTATGACTATATACGTCTTCATCAAAATCGAATATGTGCATTTCTATTATAGGCTTTTTCAGATCCTTAAAAGTAGGTCTCATACCAATATTGACTACTCCATATAACCAATTTGGATTACTATCAGGAAAAGTCACTCTAGCGTAATATGTGCCAAACTTAGGTTTTATCATGCAATCTTCTATAGGAATATTTATGGTTGGAAATCCTATTTCTCTACCTCTACATGCACCTTTTGTCACAACACCAGAAACTTGATAAGGCCTGCCGAGCAATTTATTAGCAATTTCTATTTCGCCCCTTTGTACATACTCCCTTATTGAAGAAGAAGAGCAAATTTTGCCGTCAATTGTTAATGGCTCTAATTTAGTTAAAGAGTATCCATATATTTCAGAATATTTCTCTAGAGTTAATATATTACCCAATCGTTTATGACCAAAAGTGCAATTTTCTCCGACAATTATGTGTTTAGCGCCATATTTATCTATTAAAATCTCACTGATAAAGTCATCGCAGCTAACCTCAGAAAAACCTCTATTAAAATTAATAATATATAAGTAATCTATACCATAGCTGCTGATTAGTTCCTTTTTTTGTTCTTGGTCTATTAACCTAAAATTGTTTCTACCAAATAAAACAGTTGATGGGTGAGGCTCAAAAGTTAAAACTGCAGAGGGTAATCCTCTTTCTTGTGCTACCTTCTTTAGAGTAGAAATTGCAAACTCGTGTCCTAAATGAATGCCATCGAAATTTCCGAAGGTTAGTGCTATATTATTTTCTATTCCTTGCTCACAATTATAAATAATTTTCATACAATTTGATGTTTTTACATGTTTCTTATATATAATAACTATATTTTAGTAAGCTACGGAGATAAATTGTGAAAAATGTTGTGATATATGTAAAGAAGGGCTGTCCATACTGCATAAGGGCAAAGGATTTACTAGATAAAAAAGGTGTGAAGTATGAAGAAATTGATGTGCTCAAAAACTCAGATCTATTTAACGACATAAAATCAAAGTATAACGTTAGAACAGTTCCACAGATTTTTATCAACGATAAGCACATTGGGGGGTGTGACAAATTGATGGATCTTGAAAAAGAAGGAAAGTTGGATGATATGCTAAATAATAATGACAATCACACTGATGTCACAACCTACACAAACAGCAATGATGAATGTGGAGAGTGTGTTATACCACATGATGATTTTATGTAACTTTTTATCTTGTTTTGTCGTGTAATACGTAAATGAAAACTAGTATGCTCACTTTAAACAATTCTTAATGAATTAAAAATACAATTCATTCAGTGAGTTTTTTTAGTGGGAAAAAATGACAAAAAATATTTCAATTATTAGCAGAAACTTAATTAGTATCGAATTAGTTAACAAACAAGATTTAGAGAATTTCATCAAGATTTTCACAGTGCTTGATAAACATATAGCAGCTAAAACACTTTTTACAGAAGAAGTGAGAATAGAGTATAAACAACACAACGGCATAGAAGTTGTTGAATTGCTAAAAGATACAGACTTTACATATCATGAGGTTGAAAATGTATTGAACCACCTGAGTAAACATGGAATGAAGGTGCCCAGCAGTGTTATAGCACACACCCTTTTTTCTGCATGCAATCACGCACTTGAATCTAAGGATGTAGCATTTTCCTTTTCTGAAGGATTTCCACAATTTAACATCAGAGTAAATAAGAACACCTTCATAATAACTCCTATGAGTGAAGAGAATTTGGAATTGAATTCACAAAATAGCAGAACGCTTATAGAGTCACTAAAGAGCGAAAAAAGTATTTATGATTGTATAGTAGAAGAAAATACCATTAAAG
Source organism: Wolbachia endosymbiont (group A) of Therophilus tumidulus (assembly GCF_964277345.1). Classification (NCBI taxonomy): domain Bacteria; kingdom Pseudomonadati; phylum Pseudomonadota; class Alphaproteobacteria; order Rickettsiales; family Anaplasmataceae; genus Wolbachia; species Wolbachia endosymbiont (group A) of Therophilus tumidulus. Next base: position 656,922 of record NZ_OZ195515.1, read on the forward strand.
TTATAGTGCATTCTGAAATACATCAAGCTATAAATTTGATTATAAAATCACTGATAAAGTCTCGCCTTTTAGCAAAAGAGGAAGAAGGAAAATTCAAAGAGAAATTGAGACAACTTGCTTTTAAGGATCAAGCTTTTGTTGAGTATTCTAGCATCAGAACCATCAATAGGTATCCACATAATCATCCTCTGAGGAAGCATGAAAGTGTTACTAAGGATATAGAAAATATTTTATGTGATTTCATAACAAATGAGAACAGCGAGTTTGCTATAGAGCGACTAAATAGGCTGAGCTCAGCAGTTTCTCCGGATACTCCAAGAATCATCACTAAAACTATAGATAAACTTGTTAAGTTTCACTAAGGTATACGAGAGCCAATAGACTTCTTATATTACCTTCTGTCATCCAAGTAGCTTGGCTACTTGGTTCTTTTTTTGGGTTCCAGCTATGTACATAGCTGTATGAACATTGTAGCCGTTATTCAAGTAGCCCGCAGAAGCGAAAAACTTACTTGACAAACTCCGCCAACTCCCTTATCATGAAACTGAAGCTATTTATTTATCTTCTCTGTACAGATTAAATGACAAAAAAACTCACGTATCTGGCGTCTCATGTTTAATTTTTTGCACTATGTGCACCTTATGTCTTTATAAAACTTCTAGGTTTTTACCTAATATAAGCTAAAATGCGCTTATAAAGCATTTAAAACATAAAAAAACGCCAACTTAAAAAATGGATAGTGAATAACTAGCTACCCTAGGGTTTCTTTTGCCTTTTTTTCTGTTTAGTAAATTTCTTAATGTTTATAATTTAGATTAGTTGCGGCTTAAAAGCAACTGAATCGCGGTTATTAAACGTTTAGAATAAAAAAACGCCATACTTGAAAGTATAATGTAAGTAATTAGCCAACCACGGGGCTTCTTTTGCCTTTTTTTTGTTTGGTAAATTTTTTAACATTTATAGCTAAACGACAACCGTCATCCCACTACTTGTTAGCGGGATCTAGAGATACCGCGAATGAATCGCGGTATGACGGTTCGTGGCGGTATGACGGTTCGCGGTGGCATGACGTAGAATTTTATACTCACCAACTCAGTATTCCAACCTGGATTGTATCTTATCGGTAAAAAAGAAGAGCTATTTTAGGAAGTTTTTATAGGACTAAAACCAAAGAAAACTTGCATATAAGTTTATCAAGATGTAAAATTAAAGTTATTTTAAAAGAATAGGTTAATTATGAATCTTGTAACAAAATCTGCTATCGATTTTACTGCTTCATCTGTTCTCTCTGACGGAGAAATTGTTGATGATTTCTGTCTGAGTAAGCGCATAAAAAATAAGTATGCTGTCCTTTTTTTCTATCCACTTGATTTTACTTTTGTTTGCCCAACTGAATTGATATCGCTCAATAATAGAATAAATGAGTTTGCAAAGCGTGGTGTTGAAGTGATAGGAATAAGTGTAGATTCAAAATTTTCACATTATAAATGGCGAAACACTCCAGTTAATGATGGTGGTATTGGAGAGATTAGCTACACTTTAGTGTCTGATATCAAAAAGTCTATATCAAGAGACTATGGGGTCTTATATGATGACTCAATTGCGCTGAGAGCAACTTTCGTTATTGATGATAAATTTATTGTACGTCATCAATCGATAAATGATTTGCCTTTAGGGCGTAATATCGATGAATTCGTTAGAATCGTTGATGCAATTAAACATAATGAAGAGCATGGTGAGGTGTGTCCAGCAGGGTGGAAAAAAGGTAAGCCAGCAATGCAGGCAAGCGATGAAGGAGTAGCTGATTATCTAAACTCATATAGTGAAGAATTATAAGTTTAGTACAAAAGTTCTTATTATTGGATCCGGGGCAGCGGGTTATGCTGCTGCTATATATGCAGCACGTGCAAACTTAGAGCCAATTGTAGTAACGGGAATGCAGCCTGGTGGTCAGCTTACAATTACTACAGATGTTGAAAACTATCCTGGTTTTGTTTCAATACAGGGTCCAGAACTAATGGAGCAAATGAGGTTTCATGCAGAAAAGGTTGGAGCAAAAATAATAGATGATGAGATAAAAAGCGTTGAACAACTTGAGGACTTTAATGAGTATAGATTTAGATCTTCTGGTAATATCAATGACTACTATTCAGATGCAATTATCATTGCATCTGGTGCGCAAGCGAAGTGGCTTGGTTTAGAAAGTGAAAAGAAATTTCAGGGTTATGGGGTTTCAGCTTGTGCGACTTGCGATGGTGCATTTTTTAGGAATAAAGTTGTAGCTGTGATTGGTGGTGGAAACACTGCTGTTGAAGAAGCAATATTTTTAACTCGATTTGCCAAAGAAGTGATATTAATACACAGGCGTGATAAATTAAGAGCGGAAAAAGTAATGCAAGGTAGGCTCTTTAAAAATGATAAAATAAAAGTAATGTGGAACCATACCGTAGAGCAGATTCTTGGAGAAGAAAATCCAAAAAGGGTTGCTGGTATTGCGATTAAATCAGCAGAGATCGATAAAACCCAAGAATTAAAAGTGGATGGAGTGTTCATTGCAATCGGGCATGCACCAAATACGGGTATTTTTAAAGGCTTTGTTGAAATGGATGAGCAGGGTTACATCATTACAAAACCTGGAACAACTTTAACTAGTAGGGCAGGAGTGTTTGCTGCAGGTGATGTTCAAGATAAGGTATATCGTCAAGCAGTAGTTGCAGCAGGAACAGGATGCATGGCTGCGCTTGATGCAGAAAAGTTTTTGGAGTCGTAGTTAATTCTAGGATTTTAGATAAATTGCTTGCAATTTTCCTTTTCTTTTACATAATTATATTAGTAAATCATTAATAAAGAGGGTTTAGTATGCCTTATAGAAACGGTGTAGCATATTATGGAGCTTATGGAGGTGGTGATAACACGGCATCGCAAGCTCGAAATCCGACAACTTCAAGACAGCTAAGTGAATCAACAAAACAGCTATTTAAGGCTATTGATGATGGAAACCTAGAAGATTTTAAAGAAGCTCTGGCAGAGGGTGCGGATGTTAATGCGTTTGATAAAGAAGGCATGACACCTTTGATGTCCATAGTTACTAATTTGTCTGCAGGCTCTGAAACAGAAAAAGAATATCAGAATATGATTAGGTTGCTCCTACTGCACCGGAGCATAGATGTTAATATTTCTGAACAAAATAATAACAATACAGTTTTGCATCTAGCAATGTGCTTTCAACAAAAGAAAACTTTACAACTCTTACTAAGTCATCCAAACATAAACACTTATCTAACCAATAAAAACCATCAAAATCCTGAGGGATGTGCTAGACAAAATCGTGCTGGGCATTTGATAATAGAAATACAAAAAGCACAGAAAGGAAAAGAGTTATTAGCTGCTCTTTCTAGCGGAAATATTTGCCAAGCGAAAACACTATTGAATCAAGAGCTTCATCCTAATTGCTGGAGAAGAACCCAAGATGGAAGAATAAAAACACCACTTAGCTTAATTATTCGATTATGTTTACGAACGATAACAGAAGATGAAAAAGAAGTATTGACAAAACTTTTAAAACATAAAGACCTAGATTTTAGTTACGAGCAGTATGCACAATTAAAGCAAACAATTGAACAAGCTATTCAGAGCCGATTAACTGATACTATTAATAGAAAAGATTTAGATGATGTGAAAAAATTAGTAGAAGATAATTGTTTTATAAATCGTGCAGTTGTTACTGCTGCATTGGGGGGTGTTGATAATCCAGTTAACTCTATTAAAGATTATTTAAATGAAAAATTTCCTGCAAATACGAATAATATACCAGAAGATTTTGAGAAGTTTTTACAAGGGCTTGAAAGAACAAAAGCTCAACTTGTAGAGAAAGAGCAAGAGCTAACGAATAAAACTAGCAAAATTTCACTATTAGAAAGAGATTTAGGGCAAGTAAGACAGGAAAAATCGGCTCAACAAAGTGAATTGATTGAATTTAAAAGAATTGTGTGTGGAAGAGCAAGCGACACTGTCGAAATTTCACGATTAAAAAGAGATTTGGAACAAGTAAGGGAAGAAAGAGATAGGCTTTCATCAGAAAATAGACTGCTCCGTAGTAATAAAAACGAAAAATCCTCGCAAGCAATTTCTTCTGGTAGAAAACTAAGCAACTACGCTTCTGCATGTTTTATATTGCTTGGAGTATATACTGTTGTTGCATGTTTAGTAATAGAAGATTATCCAGGGATAATAAGTGCTTTCTTTACAGCAGTTGCACTGGCTTTTTTTTTATTAGGATGTTGTAGTTTATATAAAGCAAACACAATACTTAGTGATGTTGAAAGCACTCAGCTTGGTGGTTTAGAACGAAGTTAAAGTTTTGATTTCTTCTCCAGGCCCTGCTGAAAATTTTTGTACATGTTAAAAACATCTTGATAATTGAGGTGAGTGTAAATTTGAGTAGTTTCCAGGCTTGAGTGACCAAGCAGTTGTTGTATTGATCTTATGTCAATATCTTCCTGAAGCAAATGAGTAGCAAAACTATGGCGAAATGCATGTGGAGATAAAATTTCTGGTAAATTTAACATTCTCCTTATTTTTTGCAAACGATTGGCCACATAAGTTCTTCCCAATTTTTTTCCTCTTACTCCCACAAAAAGATGTTGTGCTTCATCAAGGTAAGGACAGGCTTTTACATATTCTTGTATACATTTTTTTACTACTGGGAGAATGAATACCTGCCTTTGTTTATCTCCCTTACCTGTTACTATTAAACTTTCATTGTTAATATCACTAACCCTAAGGTTCAACGCTTCACTGATTCTTAAGCCTGTACTATATAGCAGGACGATAATCGCAATTTCTCTTTTTACCACCCAAGATTCGCCCAGATCGGATAGTTTCATTTCTTCCAATAAAGTTTTTATATCAGGTATTGATAATGCTTTGGGCAAAGTTCTTCTCTGAATTGGCCTTGATAAGGAAAATACAGCTTCATTGTCTATATTGTGGTTATTTTTTATGTACTTGAAGAAATTTCTGATTACTGAGAGTGCTCGAGTGTTGGATCTTGCGTTTACACCTCTTGCGTAACGAGAGGTAAGCCAACTTCTTAACTCAGGTACGCTCAATTTTTCCAAAGTGCCGACATTTACTTCTCCACCAATGTGAGTATTTAGGAAACTTATAAGATCCTTCAAGTCCCTCATGTATGACTCTAAAGTGTTTGGTGAATAAGATCTGTTGCACCTCAGCCACTCATACCATTTTTCAATGATTGAACCGAGGTCCACAATTATTTTTTAAAGAAAGCATCGATGCACGCATCTCGAAAGGCTTCATTTATATCAGGATGAGAGTGACAAATTCTGTATATATCCTCTGCTGCTGCGCCATATGCCATTGCAACTGCTGCTTCGTTGATTAGCGTATCAGCGTATGCTCCTATGATATGCACACCTAGTATTGTATCTGCTCTGCTACAAGTCAGCACTTTCACGAATCCTTCAGCATCATCAGTGATTTTTGCTCTGCCGTTTGCAGCAAATTGACATTTACCAACTTTGTACTTACGGCCAGCATTTTTGAGTTCCTCTTCGGTTTTACCAATTGAAGAAACCGCAGGGTGAGTGTAAATGACAGATGGTATGATTCCATAATCAACGTGAGGTGACTGTCCTGCTATTATCTCTGCAACTGCCACTCCTTCTTCCTCTGCTTTATGAGCAAGCATTGCTCCACCAATCACATCACCAATAGCAAATATTCCTTTCACATTAGTTTCATATCTGTTGTTAACTTGAACGAAACCGCGATTATCTTTTTCTATTTTTTCATCAATACCAAGATTCTCAGTGCATGGTTTGCGTCCTGCTGCCACCAATACCTTATCCGCCTCTATAGTGTTTGTTTGATTATCTTTTACAGAGCAAACTTTCATACTCAAAGAATTACTACTTTGTTTTATCTCCTCAACTTTAGTGCTAAGTAAAAATTTTATTCCTTGTTTTTGTAGACTAGAAAGTAGAGACTTACTTAATTCTCCATCCATTGCTGCAGCGATTCTGTCAAAAAATTCTACTACAGTGACTTCAGACCCTAGCCTCCTCCATACAGAAGACATTTCAAGCCCTATTGCCCCAGCTCCGATTACGACAAGTTTTTTTGGTACTTCAGTTAAAGATAATGCACCAGTTGATGAAATAATACTTTTCTCATCGATATTAATTCCTGGCAAAGAAATAACATCAGAACCGGTTGCAATTACTATATTTTTTGTCTTCAGTGCCTTGCCTTCAACTGAAACTTCAAGATTGCCTTGATCAAAAGAAGTAATTTTCCCAAGCCCATTGATTTTAGTGATTTTATGAAGGTTAAACAGATATTCTATACCTTTTCCAAGTTCCTGAACTCTGGCGTCCTTATAGCCTAGCATTTCTTTTAAATCGAAACTTGCGTCCTTAATTTTTATGCCAAGCTTCGACAGATCATTTTTCGTGTGAGCATACTGATAGGAAGAATGGAGCAATGCTTTGGAGGGTATGCACCCAACCCGCAGGCACGTACCACCAAAAATGCTATTTTTATCTATGCAGGCAACTTTCAATCCAAGTTTTGCAGCAGCGATAGCACACTTATAGCCTCCTGGGCCACCACCTATAACAATTAAATCATAATCAGTCATAAAAAACAAACCTATTTTCTAAAGAATAAACACCTTTTCCCTCAGTTGTTACATATATCTTATTGCGAGTAAACACTGGAGTGTGAAACACATTACCAGGTACTTTGACTACCTTTCCTGCACTTTCAGATCCCGGAAAAGCAAACATTGAACCTTTATTGCTTGTCACCCACAGTGTATGGGCATGCATAATTGGAGCAAACAATTGCGTATTTTCTATTAAATCAGATGCCCAGACTGTTTCTCCATTTTTTATATCCAGGCCAATTATTTTATCGTCTTTAGTAACTATAAAAATTCTTCCGCCTTCTTTTTGTTTCTTTACAGGAATGAGAGGACTGTAATATGATTCAATGTCTGATACACTTTTTACTTGCAGTGACTTTGACCATAAAATATTTCCTGATTTCACGTCAATGCTATAAATATAAGAATTATTTGTAGCTATTAAAGTATCGCCAAGCACTCTTGGTGTAGTAGTTACATCTGTGAGCTGTGTATCCAAAAGGTTTGTAGCCAATTTTTGGCTCCACAATTTTTTACCGTCTTCATTAAAAGCTATTAACTCACCATTTGAAAATGGCGCTATTATTTTATCGTTAGAAATTGCTGGCGATATGGAATACCAACCTCGAACCTCATTGATACCGTTTTGATAAGTCCAAACGGAGCTGCCATCTTTTATATCAAACACGTACAGATAATTATCAATAGTCAATACTACCAATTTATTATTTATTACTGCTGCTTTCCCTCTTACTGGAGCTCTCAATTCTTTTTCCCACTGAATCTCGCCGGTTTTTGCATCTATTGTGTGTAGAACGTTATCCACTATAAAGAAAACGTTTCCTCTGTGACGCAATAGGCTCATGTTACTAATTTTTTTCCTATGTGAGAGGTGTAATTTCCAATTCATAGCCTTTGAGTTATCAATATCAAAGGAATATAAAGCGCCGTGCTTGTCTGATAAAATAACGCTATCTTCTGTAAGCACTGGAGCTACATATCCTTGAGATAGTTTTTTATCCACTAGAATTATTCGCTCGCTTGCCATTGTGTAACTGCTACACAATAACATTATCATGACAATTATTACTTTCATTATTTATTGAAAACAAGATTCATTAATATACATCTTAAGAACCTTAATTACAACGGAAATGTTCTTGCTGCATGTTAAAAACGTTGATTTATGAACGAAATATTATATTATTATGTGAGATAATGTATACTCTTAGAGGTAGTACACCTCATCCACTATGCGGCAACGTGCATAGCTGTACGAACATTGAGATATAAAAGTAATTTATACCAAGAAGAAAGATGTCATCCAAATAGCCTCTTTTCCTGTCATCCCAGTGCTTGACACTGGGATGGCTCTGTTGCATCGCAACTGAAAAAATCTGGTGGCTACTGACAAAATTCATTATAAAATAGCCATTTAACCGCTTAAGGAAAAATATGCCACAAAAAATGAGAGTTAGTAACTGCCATGAATATAACAAATTTCTAGAAAAAAGAGGAAATATTTTTCGTTACATCGATAAAGCTATCGAAAATTGGTATGAAAATAGTCCAAAAATGCAGGGCGGCAACTATATTTATAGTGATAAAGTTGTGATTTTAGTGCATATAATCGTTAATCTTTTTAGAATTGGCTTAAGACAAACAGTCGGGTTTATAAAAGGATATTTGCAACAAATAGGAAGAGATTTGGCAGTTATCAGCTATTCGCAAGCTTCAAAAAAAACTTAATATTAAGATCAATGATTGCAGAATTGATAAAAATAATATGGAAGATATCGAAATTGCCATAGATAGCACAAGCATCAGCATTTATAACAACACACAGCAAGGAAAATAGCGCTGACAGAAAATATCGTGGTTATGAACAGACAAGAAAATTGCATGTAATGTTGAATATAAACAGCAAAAAAGCCATAGCTGCAAAATACAGTAACGGTCTGATCACTATGGAGCTTGCGATTTACTTAAAGGAGTTAATTTTCAGCATGCCATAAAAGCACTATATGCAGACAGAGCATATGACAGACATAAACTCTATAAATTGTGTGATGAATGCGGCATAAAGACAAAAATTCCTCCAAAAAAACAATGCAGCAGAGCATCCAAAGTATGGCAGAGAGAAATGCTGCAATTAGACTAATAAAGTCATACAGCGAAGATGGAATGAAGAGGTGGAAAAGGCAAACAAACTACGGAAAAAGATCTTATGTAGAAAGTTTTTTCTCGCGACTGAAACAAACATTCGGGTTTAATTTTCGGAACAAATCTGAAATTAATCGTGGGAAGGAACTGCTACTCAAGTGTTATTTGCTTAATCAATTTACTGACATTGGTATGGCTAAATTTGAAATGGCTACATGAATTTATCGTAAATTACCACCGCATAGTTGTAACATTGTACCATATTACAATGTTCGTACAGTTGTGTGCGCGACCGGGGGTTTTATACTATTCTAGAAGTAACATACGGAAAAGGGGGGATTCGAACCCCCGACATATTTTCATATGTGCACGCTTTCCAAGCGTGTGCTTTAGACCACTCAGCCACCTTTCCATGCTTATTCATAATATTGAAAATTGTACTGCTAAACAATATAAAAACCTGGTATATAGGGTTCACCACGAAAATTCACAGTATTGTTAAACTTGCTTCTGCAAGTTGGAAATGTTTTATCGCAACCTGCGAGTATTGAATATTTATCTCCAGCAAAAATTTGGTATGGAGGCGAAGTAAACAACGTAACTACTTTATTTTTATATTCTTTTACTACACCTTCAAACGCTATTGAGCCAAAGAATTTTACTACTCCGTGCTTATAATATTCATCACTCTCAGTTAAATTCGTGTCTTCAAATCTTCTTTCGTCTATTACTTTAGTGATTGTACTTATTTTACTAAATTTTTTAGTATCGGCTTTACATTTATCATCGCAAAATTGTGCTCTGCATGCAGGAGAGTATAATTCTGCTATGCTTCTCTCAAGCTTTGCTGAAAGCCCTCTAATTTCAACAATAAATCTTCCACTACTTAATGTCACTTTACCAAAAATTCCTGAATGTAGATTCATTGTTCCCTGGGTCAAGTCTTTATAATTCACAAGAAATATTTCAATATTTGCAAAGTCGTACTTTCCTGATAAAACATCTTCTTCTTTAATATCAGCACTATTTAATATCCCTTCAATTTCTAGATTATCAGTTTTCAAATCGCTGTTTAATATTATACTACTGGCTGTAAATCCACTTGAAGATTTATAGAGTATATTATCAATATTTAAATCTTCATCATAGTCAGTGAATCCCATTACTTCTCCACCTGCGAGCTTTAATTTCCAGCACGTAGCGGTGGTAAGTAATTCTCCAGCTAAATGATTTTTTAGTGTGGTTTGCATAGGGGCCTCCTGCTTAATTGATTAAATTTGAAAGTAGCTATACGGCCAGTAGAATAAGGGCAGTGTGTTCTTTTCTCATCATCTAAGTAGCCATAAAGCGTCATTCCGGTGACCATAGGGTGTCATTCCAGTGCTTGACACTGGAATGGCTTTGTTGCATCGCTAGCTATGATGGATTAAAGATAAAAAAGATGGAGAATATCAGTAGCTTATTATTCTGGTATTTATAACAAGAACGGTCAGTGAATACCTAAATTTGAGTAAAAGAAATTTCACTACCACTCACTAATCCGGCTAAAATTCAAGAATTTCAATGCTTTAGCTATTTTCAATAGAATTAAATTTATTAATGTAAATAATAAATTACTATTCTTAAATTTGATCAGATTGATTGCAAAAAAACAAGATTTTCAATAGGTTACTTATAATCCTAACTATAGTTAGCCTTTCATAAGTAGCGATGCAACAAAGCCCACTGGAATCCAGGAAATTTTGCTTGTAAGTAAGCAAACTGATTTGGTGAGCATAAAAAGTGGCTGATCTTATGCTGAATAAACGCTTTTGATGAAGTTGCATGGAAAGCTGGATCCCAGTGTCTGGGCACTGGGATGACATCCTTCTTGGTGGAGTGTCCTCAAATCACAATGTTCGTACAGTTGTGTGTCACGCACTGGGATGACAGGAGAGAGGACACCATATGTTTATTTGATCGACAAATAAACACTAACAGACAAGAATACACCACAGTTAACTGTGGTGTGTACTGGCTGGTTAGAAAGAAAACTTCACACCAGTAAGAAGGAGAATTCCTTGGTTAGAAGGTACATCAGCATCAGACTCATCTTTCAGCTTACCTGTTTCGTTAGTCATAAAATAATGGAGAGCTGCGTAAGGAACAAATTTGCTCTTACTGCATGCAGGAGACAGATCATATTGAACGCCAAGTGCACCATCATGAAGCATATCTTTGTCATTCATTCTGCTGCCAAAATACGTCAAACTTGTGTAGATATTCTCATGTTGATACCCAGCTCCTACAGTCCAATACATGGTATCTATACTATCTTTACCAAATTGAGCTTTCAGCCCTTCCACTCTTTTGCCATCAGTAGCATCTTTACTATCAATTTCCGTATAGGTATCACCAATTAATTTTTTAATACCCTTCGGTTGACCAGATTTGCCCAAGTATGCAAAAGAGGCAGCAAACTTTACGCCTTGATCTTCATTAATCTTATAATCAGCGCTTACACCAAAATTAACACCCATCAGGTCATTATACTCCACAAATTCCTTATAAAGATGCTTATCTTTACTTGGTTGCTTTGGAAAGCCATATTCACCAACTGCAGAAGTTTTAACTTTTATGTTATGTTTATCAAAGTCATATTCATATGATGCACCAGCACTTACTATGTGCTCATAGTCTGGGCCGACATGCTTTATCGTTTCCTTATGTTCTATCTTACCGCCTTTATCTTCTGAAACTGTTTCTTTTACAGTAAACAAACCACTATCATAACGAGGTGAGTAGCTGATACCAAATCTTGCGCCCATATAATTTGGTGAGTAGTAAGCAACTCTAAATGGCAGTGTAGTCATAACGCCTTTATTATATTTCCCTGCCATGCGGAAAGAGAATTTTTCACTTTCACTCGAAAAACTTTCAGTGTAAAGACGTGGTGTTACATAAAATGGAAAGCTAGCAGCGCTTCCTTCTAAGTTCACTTTTCTGAACCAGTCACTATCTGCAGCTCCATCAACAGTTGCAATTCTTGTTGCATCAAGTCTCATCAGAGCCTCAGGACCAAATTGGTAACCAAGCTTCACGTCACCATATTTTGAGTTAACAAACACATGCGCACTTCTGCCTTTCGCAGCATAAACACCCTGTGAAGCTCCCTTACCTTCGGTCACTGGAACATGAAACTGCACGTCAGCACCATAAAGAAGACCTAAATCTTCATTTTTATTTTCTGCTCTGAGGTGTAATATCGCATCAGCAATCATACCCATATCATTGCTGTAATCACCAATATTTCCTATTCCTTCATAGAATATTGGATTTGCTCCTCTTGTTATATCTGGAGTGGCATTATAATACTCTGTAGATCTGTTTGGCATAACGTTATAACGTTTATAATCTGCGCCACTTGGTCCAGCTTTGCCATAACCTTGAGCATCAACAACACCACCAAAAGTTATTCTTAAATTACTTTGCCCTTGATTGGTATCGATAATATCAACTCCACCAACTGAAACAACAGGACTTGCCTTACCTTTTTCCTCTGTATTTTTGTTAACAACTTTTATATCCTTCTTTACATCTTTAGCTTCAACTTTAGCATTCTTAGTTTTAGAACGCTTAGTTTTTGAAACTTTACCTTTTTCTATATTAGAATTCTTAGCGTTTAGAGCTTTCGCTTTTGAATCCTCTATAAGCTTTGCTTTTTTCTCATTTGCTAGCCTGATCTCCTCTTTTTTCTTCTGCTCGGCTGCTAATCTTAGCTCCTCTTTTTTCTTAAGCTCTTCAGCTTTTTTTCTTGGATCAGCATTACATATTCTGTCCATCTTTTCTTTCAGTTTTTTATTTGATGTTTTCATAACTTCCACTTTTCCAGAAGTTTTTGTGCTCTCTTGCTTTTTTATTTCCTTCATACTCTCATCAGGAAAGTCAGCTGCAAAACTGCTGAAAGAACATAAAGTTAATAAAGAAACTAGAGCAGTTCTAGTATACATAGACTTTTTCATGAAGTGCCCCCAAAAAATTTCGAAATCATATCTTAAATGTAAATAGTATAAAAATGTTGAAAATTCAACTTAAAGCAACCTTATAACGAAAATAAAAGTAAAATGCAATACCTTAAAAGCAACTTTCTTAATATGCTCAACGTGTATATTAACCAAAATTTAGTACAGAGGTTCGCTTGTTAGTGCATTATAACTCGACTATTTATTCTATGGAAGTAAAATTTTTCCACCACAAGTTATTTGCCATTCTTCTTTAAATTTCTTTAGGTATTCTTTTTTTTCGCACTCTAAAAGCAGCTCTTCCACACTTTTGTTGTAGCTTTCAGTAGTAATCCTTCCCTGATGATGCATGAACCTTAAGTAAATCAAATAAGTGTTAATTACATCTGTTTCACAATAATCTCGAATCTCTTGTATCTTGCCGCTATCGTATAAGTCCATAACTTGTGACCCATCAACTCCAATCTTACCAGGAAGATTAAATGCTGCACAAACTTCGTTCATTTTTACTCTCGCAGAAGCTCCAAAATCAGAGAGGGATTCAAGCAAATCACAATGCCAATCACTGCTATATCTCTGATTGTAACTATTCCACTTATCGCCAGCTTTATGAAAATATTCTGCTTGAATGCCATGGACCATAGCACGATACTTCAGCACTGGTATATCAAAAGTGCGTCCGTTGAACGAAACTAATCTTGGCTTTTTCTCTGATATGTAGTTAAAAAATCCTTTCACTAGCTCCTTTTCACTGGAATTTAGTGTGCCTCCAGATCTTATTTCTTGCAGTGTGAACACCTCATAACCACTCTGGTAGCTTATATTGCAAAGTAAAAAACTAATAACTACAACAAGGTGAAAAGGCTGACGCAGAAAAGAGTTTTGCCCGTTTGTTATTTCAAGATGATATTTTGTTAATGCATCCCTCTTCTCTTCTACACTACTATCATCACTAATATTGAGTAAATTTTTGCAGGAATTTACATCTGGTATAGTTTCAATATCAAATACCAATAAAGAATTAAGCATTGCCTATATACTCCTCCGGACGGTCGATCCAAGGTCGCACTTTCACAAATAAAAAGAGGTGTACCTTGCACTCAAATAATTTTTCTAGTTCAGCACGCGCTTCGATATTAATTTTTTTAATATTACTGCCATCTTTTCCTAGTACTATTTTTTTATGACTATCTTTCAACACAAATATGATCTGTTTGATGACTAAACTCTTATCTTTTTTTTCCTCAAATTGTTCAGTTATAACAGCTGTAGAGTATGGCAATTCTTCACGCAAGTTCAAGAATAATTTTTCTCTCGTAATTTCTGCTGATAAAAAATTTGTCGAGGAATCGGTTATTTGATCTTCTTCATAAAACCAGGGGCTCACCGATGCAACTTCAGACAAGTAATTCATCAAATCAGAAAGTCCATCATTCTTTAATGCTGATATCATAAAAACCTTTTCAAATTTATAAAGCAAATTCAGATGCTCATGCGCCATCTTTAATTCAGGCCTTTTTACCAAATCAGTTTTATTGATAACCAAAATGCATCTGCCTTTTGTGCGCTGCAGCCGCATAAATATAGTCTTAATTCTTTCTATATTTTTCAAATAATTGCTTACATCAACAAGCAACAAAGTGATGTCACTATCCTTAACTGCCGACCATGCAGATTTGACTAAAGCTTTTTCAAGTTTTGTTTCTGCTGAGAAAATTCCTGGGGAGTCAGTAAAGACAATTTGTGTGTTGTTGCATGTTGCAACACCCCTTATTTGCGTCCTTGTTGTTTGCACTTTAGGGGTGACAATTGCAATTTTCTTGCCTATGATGCTGTTAATTAATGTAGACTTCCCAGCATTTGGTAAGCCAGCTATGGTTACAAATAAGCATTTTTGTTCTTTCACAAAGAAAATTATAAAGAAAACTGAATGCCCGCGTCAAGCTACTTATATGACAAGAAGTCAGAAAATCCATAGGAGGGTTTGCTAATGAAGGTTCTTGAGTTGACGCCATTGCCTGAACGACTGCTTGATTTAAGGGTAACGTTTTAACCATAAGGTCACTAACTCCTTAATATGTGTGTTCATAATTTGATTTTCCACGAAAGACATAATAGCAATAACCAGTGTAAGTTAAAATGATTGGTAAAAGCGGTATTATAACAATGAGCATTAAAGATAAACTTGGCCCAGAAGCGGCTGCATCCAGAATGGTATATTGAAAAGGTATAATCCATGGGTAGATACTAATTCCTAAACCTAAATATCCCATAAAAAAAATAGCAATACTGAGAAAGAATGGACGGTACTCCCGTTTAGTATTCTGAAGATCAAACCACAGCATGAAAAATAGCCAAGATGTGAGTAATGGAATAGAAAATAAATAATAAAAATTTGGCATGCTAAACCAAAAGTTTTTAATACGTTCATTTAAAAATGGTGTCACTACACTCACTAGTCCCATGAAAATACCTACAAAACCAAGCGTATAAGAAGCAACCTTGCGTGCCCATTCTTGTGTTATATTTTCTGTCTTCATTATGAGCCATGTAGAACCTAAAAGTGCATATCCAAATATCACAGCAATGCCTGTCATTACACTAAAAGCACTTGCCCAATCAAATTGGCCACCAGAAAAGTTGCGTCCGTTTACTTCTACACCATGTATAAATGCACCTAAAATCATGCCTTGGCAAAATGCAGCACCAAGTGACCCAAAATGAAAGGCATAATCCCATAATCGCCTGTATTTTCCTTCTGCCTTAAAACGAAACTCAAAGGATACTCCGCGCACTATAAGGCCAAGCAGCATAATAATGATTGGAATATAAAAAGCAGGCATTAATATTGAATATGCAAGAGGAAAAGCAGCAAACAACCCTCCACCACCCAATACCAACCATGTTTCGTTTCCATCCCAAAATGGTGCAATTGAGCTTATCATGTGATCACGGCATTTATCTGACGGTGCAAAAGGAAGTAAAATACCAATACCTAAATCAAACCCATCCATTAAAATATACAGTAAAACAGCTATGGCAATTAGTAATCCCCAGATTAGGGGTAAATTAATTAAGGAAGAAAAATCAAACATGATTGTTGTCCTTTCCAGATGTACCAGCATCAATCACTGAAGCTCCAATACCGTGTTTATAAAATTGCTCTTCTTCTTTAATGACAGGAATTCCTTTGTATATAAGTTTCAGGATATAGTAACTGCCTGCTCCAAATATAAGGGTATACATAACGATAAATGCAATCAAAGACCATGCAACCTGAGGACCGGTAATTGCAGGTGAAAATGATTCAATTGTGCGCATAATTCCATATACAGTGTAAGGTTGACGACCAATTTCAGTAGTGAACCAACCTGCAAGTAACGCTATGAACCCAGACGGCATCATTGATATCCACCATCCATGTAAGAAACAACTTTGGAATAATTTGCCACGAAGATACTGTATAACACTTACTAACCCAATTATGATCATTAAAATTCCAACTCCAACCATTATACGGAAGGACCAGAATACCCATACTACAGGTGGTCTATCTTCTTTTTTCCATTCCTTTAATCCTTTTACTTCTCCTAAAAAATCATGTGTTAAGATCAAGCTGGCAAGATTAGGAATTTTTATCTCGTAGTGATTAATTTCATTTTGCTGATCCGGATAAGCAAATAAAAGTAAGCCAGCCCCTTTTTCGGTTTCCCATATACCTTCCATTGCAGCAATCTTAGCAGGTTGATGCTTTAGTGTATTTAATCCATGCCTATCCCCCATGAACAGCTGAAATGGTGCAGCTAAAGCTACCATAATGGTTGCCATACCAAGCATAATTCTTGCTTGAGGAGCATGTCGTTTTCTCCAAAGATAAAATGCTCCTACACCACCAACCACAAAAGCTGTTGTAAGATAGGCTGCTGTTACCATATGAATAAAGCGATAAGGGAAAGAAGGATTAAAAATAATCTCTAACCAATTGGTTGGATATAGGAGACCATTCTCACCAATCGTGAATCCAGCGGGTGTTTGCATCCAACTGTTGGCCGCAATAATCCAAAAAGCTGAAATAAGCGTTCCCACTGCAACAATACAAGTAGAAGCAAAGTGCATACGAGAACTTACTCTATTCCATCCAAATAGCATAATACTCAAAAAAGATGCCTCCAGAAAAAAGGCTGTTAAAACCTCAAAGGAAAATAGAGGGCCGAGAACATTGGCTATGCGGTCAGAAAAAATTGACCAATTGGTACCAAGTTGATATGACATTACAACTCCAGATACCACTCCCATGCCAAAAGCAACGGCAAAAATCTTGATCCAGAATTTATAAACATCACGGAAACGTGTATCATCAGTCTTAAGCCAACACCATTCCAAAAAGGCTAGAAAACTTGCAAGTCCGATCGTGAAAGCAGGAAATATAATGTGAAAGCCTATTGTGAAGGCAAACTGAATTCGAGCTAATAATAAAGGATCAAATTTAAACATTTTACCTAATACCCATGTATTACAAATAATAGCCAAATCTGCCTATAATTCAATCCATTTTTTCACAAAATTGACCTTACCCAGAAAAAGTAGAGAGAAAGTTAAGACGTTTTTGTCATGAGAATAAATTGTGCAGGAATACAACTGTTCTCCATTGTCATACCGTCACGGTATCTCTAGATCCCGCTAACACGTAGCGGAATGACGAATTACTTAACCATCATTACACCGTCATACCGCGATTCATTCGCGGTATCTCTTAGCCGCTAACAAGCAGCGGGATGACGAATTACTTAACCATCATCTACACCGTCATACCGCGATTCATTCGCGGTATCTCAAAGCATAGATCCCGCTAACACGTAGCGGGATGACGGTTGTTGTTTAGCTATAAATATTAAGAAATTTACCAAATGAAAAAAAAGGCAAAAGAAGCCCTGGGGTTATTATCCGCTTTAAAATATTGGCGTTTTTTATGTTTTAAACGCTTGACAAGCGAGATTCAGCCGCTTTTAATTGCAACTAACTTACGCTGCAAATGTTTAAGAAATTTACTAAGCAGAAAAAAAGACAAAGAATCCCCGAGTTAGCTAGTCTTTTACTATCTCTGTCGAGTATTGGCATTTTTTGATGTCTTGTAACGCTTTATAAGCGCGTTCAGCTTATTTAGATAAAAACCTAGATGTAGATGAAGTTTTGTAAAGACATACAGTATCTATATACTGCAAAAAATTGAACATAAGACGCCGATACATTAAGTAATCCTTACCTTTTAATCTGCAGATTGGCGAAAGCAAATACAATAGCTTCAGTTTCATGATAAGGGGGTTGGCGAAGGGTGTCAAGTAACTTTTGCATTTAATCCATTTCTATGGCTTATATAATAATCGTTATTGTAGTATAATTTAGAATAATGCAATAGATACCTAAATGTTTTAGCTATTAATTATATGTTGCACAAAAGCATATATTGCCCTACCATCCAAGTAGGTTAGAAATAAAGAGGTTTTTATGAGTTTTACTTTACCTGAATTACCATACGATAAAACAGCTTTGGAGCCTTATATATCTGCAAAAACCTTAGATTTTCATTATGATAAGCACCATAAAGGATATTTAAATAAACTCAACGAGCTAGTTGAAAATACGGATTATCAACATGTAAAAATTGAGGAATTAATAACAAAAGTGCATGGTAATAGCGGCAACTTGCCTATATTTAATAATGCAGCACAAGTTTGGAACCATACTTTTTATTGGAATTCAATGAAAAAAAATGGTGGTGGTAAGCCTAAAGATGGTAGTCTTCTAGCAA
This sequence comes from Wolbachia endosymbiont (group A) of Therophilus tumidulus, assembly GCF_964277345.1. Taxonomy (NCBI): domain Bacteria; kingdom Pseudomonadati; phylum Pseudomonadota; class Alphaproteobacteria; order Rickettsiales; family Anaplasmataceae; genus Wolbachia; species Wolbachia endosymbiont (group A) of Therophilus tumidulus. Next base: position 675,565 of record NZ_OZ195515.1, read on the forward strand.
AAAAAATTCAAGACGATATCGGTGGCTTTGATAAATTTTATGAAGAATTTTCGAGTCATGGAGTAAGCCAGTTTGGCAGTGGATGGGTATGGTTAGTGCTCGAAAAAGGTAGGTTAGGAAAGCTCAAAATCACCAAGACTCCAAATGCAGATTTGCCAATAATTTATGGCCAAGTGCCACTACTCACTATGGATGTGTGGGAGCACGCCTATTATTTAGATTGTCAAAACCGTAGAATTGACTACATAAAAGTTTTCCTTGATCATTTGATTAATTGGGATTTTGCAGAAGAGAACTTAGAAGAATATATGAGATGAATATACCCCGGGTAACAAAATTAGATAATGGTCTGCGCATAATAACTGAGCAGGTGCGTGATATTGATTCCGTAGCTTTAAGCATACGAGTTGGTGTTGGCAGTAGAGCAGAAAGTGCAAAGCAAAATGGAATATCCCATTTTTTAGAACACATGGCTTTCAAAGGGACGAAGACAAGAACTGCCTTTGAAATTGCAAAAGCTTTTGATGACATAGGTGGAGTTTTCAACGCTAGCACCGGTAGGGAAAGCACCACCTATTATGCAAAAGTCCTCAAGAAAGACATAAAAACTGGTATTGATATATTAATAGATATATTGATGAATTCCACGTTTCCAGAAGATGAATTGGAACGTGAGAAGGGTGTTGTAATACAAGAGATTTTTCAAACTAATGATTCACCAAGTGACATTATTTTCGACAAATATTTTGAGGCAGCTTATAAAGACCAACCATTTGGTAGGTCAATCTTAGGCACGCAAAATACTGTAAAATCTTTTACTCGAGGAGATCTAGATAATTACATAAATGAGCATTACTTTGGTGAGAATATGCTATTTGCCGTTGCAGGAAATGTTGAACATGAAGAAGTTGTTGCATTAACCAAAGATTTTCTCTCAAAGATTCATTCTAAAAAGCTGAAAAAAAGCCAAAATGCGAGCTGTACTGGTGGTGAGTATTTAGAACATCGTAAATTAGATCAGGTACACTTGCTAATTGGTCTACCTAGTGTTTCTCGCCATGACGATAAATATCACACGTTTCAAGTGCTTGATTCTATATTAGGGAGCGGAATGTCATCACGTTTATTCCAGGAAGTAAGGGAAAAGCAGGGATTAGCTTACTCTGTTTATTCATTTAATTCCAGCTATACTAATACAGGAATGTTTTCCATTTTTGCTGGTACAGACAGTAGTAACTTAGATAAGCTTTTAAAATCTATAACGACAGAGTTGAAGAAGTTGTCTACAGATGATCTGAAGGAAGAAGAAGTAAATAGAGTGAAAGAGCGAGTAAAATCCCAAATTTTAATGTCACGCGAAAGTGTTAGCTCACGTGCTGAAACATTGGGACACTACTACGGTAACTATAATAGGTACATCAGTAAAAATGAATTAATAGAAAAAATTAGTGCAGTTACCACTGCTAACGTAAAAAAAGCAGCAGAAGAATTGTTATCTCAGCATGAAAAAACCACTCTAGCTGCAATTGGAGAAATTGAATCATTGCCAAGTTACGATAAAGTGGTTTCTATGCTTAAAGCTTAGTGTACTTTAATTATGTTGCTTAAGCTCACTAAAAAGTTCAATGAACGGTTGCAAAATCCTTTCTATAAAAAGTTTGCTTTCTGGTTCATCGCGTATATTACTTATCAGTTTATTCAAAGTTTTCTCGCTGTTTCGTAAAAATAAATAGCTTTCTACTGCTTGCACACCAGACAAGACAGTCAAAATTCCTCCTATCACTAGACAAGCAGCTATAGCAGGTACGGTACCCACTGCAATTGCAGTTGCGATTAATGATAACCCAGCTAAGAATGTAACGGCTGAAACGCAAAACGCTATTTGATGTTTTTCTTTATTGTTAACCATAAATACCTCACAAAAACTATATTTTTAACATACCAGTGTTGTCATGTATTGTCAAGTTTTTAAAGAAGATTAAAAAATGCAACGCACATGTGCAAAAAACGCTAACTATGGATTAGCCAAGGAAGAAAGAGTAGGAAGAGGAAGGCTTTTTCTGTTTTAGGGAATATAAAATAAGCGTAGAAAAATATGAACTAGGTGTATAATTCACAGTGTAGTGGTGTCTCACTAATCCAATTATTTTTCTCCCGATCTAGCCTATCATCTAATATAGCCTGCCTTATTGATGCCATTAACTTATTCATAAAGAAAATATTATGAATGGTAACGAGCGTGTAAGCCAGGAGCTCTTTAGCTTTCAGTAAATGGTGTATATAAGCTCTTGAATGTTTTCTGCAGGTAAAACATAAACAGTCACTTTCAATTGGGTTGTTGTCCAGCTCAAATCGTTGATTCCGCAAATTAATATGCTCTTTGCACTTTGAAGAAATAGAATTTCTGTTTTTTACTTTAACAAGTGCGCCACCATGCCTTGCTAAGCGGGTTGGATGCACGCAATCAAACGTGTCAATTCCAAGCTCTACTCCGCGAAAGATGTCCACAATTCCACCAATACCAAGCAAATGAGTAGGCCTGTCTTTTTTCAGGTGGTCCATAGTGAAAGAAACTACATCATGCATCTGCTCTTTACTTTGACCAAGTGATCCACCTATTGCTTGACCAAAAAATGGCAAATCGTTGATAAAATCACAACTTTCTCTACGTAAATCTTGATACACTCCGCCTTGACTAATTCCATACAGTGCCTGCTTGCCATTATTGTTTTTTTCAAATTCATTTAAGAGGTTGTCCGGAAACAAGTAAAAGGCTATAATATCTGAAATTTTAGTACGGGGTAAAGATGAGAAAAAAGTATCCAACAGATCTAAGCGAAAGGGAATGGGCAAGAATAGAAAAACACTTCAGAGTATCATACAAGAAAGGAGGAAGGCCGCCAAAGTATAGCAAAAAAGAAATATTAGAAGCAATTTTCTATGTATTGCGTACAGGGTGTCAATGGCGGTATTTACCAAATGATTTTCCGCTATGGAAGACTGTGTATGAGCAGTTCAGGCAATGGAAGAAGCAGGGAATTTTTGAGAAAATGAATTATGAAATTACAAAATATAGTAGAAGAAAAATAGGAAGGAATGAGCAGCCGAGTGCCTGTATAGTAGATAGTCAATCTGTAAAGACTACAGAAAAGGGGGGATCAAAGGCTATGATGGAAGTAAAAAAGTAAAGGGTAGAAAAAGGCATATAATTACAGACACTCAGGGTTTTATACTAGGTTGTTACGTAGGCGCTGCTAACGAAAATGATAGAGATGGTATTAAAATAGCATTAAACAATATGAGAACAAAATATACTAAAGTTAAAAAAATGTGGGCTGACATGGGATACCAAGGAAGAAATTTAAAGAATCACATAAAGGAAGAATATGACATAGATATTGAAATTGTTAAAAGGCCTCCATGTAGATTTTGGGTGCACAAAGATACGCCACCTGAGCTACTACCAACAAGAGAACAAGGGTTTAAAGTACAGCCAAGAAGATGGGTTGTAGAAAGGACTTTTGCTTGGGTTAATAGGAATAGAAGGCTATCGAAGGAGTATGATTTACTCACAACATCCACTGAGAATTTCATATACCTAGCTATGAGTAGGGTTATGTTAAAGAGGGAATATGCTTGAATTTACTAGTTTCCGGACAACCTCTAAAGAACGTTCAGCCCATCTGTGGCTCATGAGCATTGATTTTGCTGTGTATTCTTTGCTTACGTGAAATGGAGTGCATTCATCTAAAACTAGGATTAAATCTGCACCTAATTTCTGTTGAATTTGTACAGATTTTTCAGGAGTTAAGCAATAAATTTTACCATTAATGTAAGAACGGAAAATTGCCCCATCCTCATTAATTTTGATCAAAGTTTTTTGTTTTTTTCTTATTCCTTTTATCTCTTCCGAAACTGATCCGTGGCCTAAGCTAAATATCTGATATCCACCTGAGTCAGTTAGCATTGGCCCATTCCATCCTATCATCTTGCGCAAACCACCAAGTTTTGCAACAGTATTCTCTCCTGGTTGAAGCATTAGGTGATAGGTGTTGGAAAGTATGATTTGGGTACCAGCTTCACTTATTCTTTCAATATCTGCAGCTTTAATTGCAGCTTTTGTTGCGCAGAATATAAAAGCGGGGGTTTCTACGCTTCCATTTGGAGTTTTAATTGTTCCAACTCTTGCAGAACCTGATTGCTTGATTCTCTTGAATGAAAATTCTTCTTTCATCTATTTGCCTGAAAGTTCTGTTATGATGTTTTCTACTTTCTCAGGAGTAAGATTTTCATAGAAGTCATTATTGATCTGCACAACGGGAGCATTAACGCATGCACCTAGGCATTCAACTTCTTTTAAAGTGAACAAATTATCTTTAGTAGTCTCACCGATATTGATTCCAAGTTTTTTTTTAAAGGTATTTAAAACTTCTTCACTATTGCACAACCAGCAAGGAGTTGTTCTACAAATTTGTATTAGATATTTGCCTACTGGTTTTAAATTATACATGGTGTAAAAATTTGCCACTTCATATACACGAATATGTGGAATATGCAGCATATCAGCAACATAACGCATAGCAGATTCAGAAACCCATCCGCATTGCTCTTGAACCAGATATAGTAAAGGCATAACAGCACTACCTTCTCTACCTTTGGGATACATCTCTATAAACTTTCCCGCTTTCTTGAGGTTTTCTGATGTAAAACTAAACTGCTCTTCTTTTTCTATCATTCATGAGACTCGTGTAAACTTTAACAGATTATACCTGTAGAACCAATGATTGCAATTGTTGGTTTTTTGAGAAATAGCATAAAGCTTCTTAGCCCTCTTCAAGCTTATATTTACCTTTTAGTATAAAATATTATATTAATTTTTTAATTTTAGTTAAAATTTTCATTGACATTAACACACAGGAGTAATCATAATAGCATTTTATTAATATTTTAAATAAAATTATGTCTATATTAAGAAGATTGCTCGGGATCAACTCAAATACACCGGAAATTAAAGAAGCGATAGGTTTTAATCCAACAAACGTAGAATTAATTGAGGGGAATGGAGTTGCTTACGGACTCAGCTATCAAGATAATGGTAATGGGAGCAGTAAAGTAAAATTACTTATTAGTCCATTATATCAATCAAAAACATACGAATGTGGTACAAATATCAGCGTAGCAAATGAATTCAAAGATCAATTATCTCTCACATTAATAGAAGATTCAGCTGAAATAGATAAAGTTGGAGTTATCTTTCCTGAAGAAGGAATTAGCGAAGAAGGAGAAAAATGCGTTAAAGGCTTATCTTTTAACACTTACGGAATTAAACAATCAGTTAATACTCCTTCAGTTGAACATTTAGATAAAAGAAAATTACAAAAGAATATTGATAATAATAGTCTTGTAAATGTGGGCAATAGTTACTTTCAACCAAGAGCAGTGAAAGTTGGTAATGGTGACGTAATTGTAATCGCCCATAACTTAAAGGATCAAACTTTAGTTTCTTGGTACTTAAAGTCAAGCGAGAGCGGAAAATTTAAGGTATTGACTGGAGAAAAAGGTGTTACAGAAAGAAAATTGTTCAATTTTGATAATCAGGGGCAATTGGCATTAAATGGAAACACGATGCTTTATTCGCAAGTGAGCAAAAGGATTACTAAGGAAAATCAAGAGGTGAGAAAAACACGTATTTTTAAATTTGATATGGCTAAAGTGATTCAGGGTCTGAAGGATAGAGTAGACCTCTTTCGAAACTCATATAGACAGCTCAAAATTGTGAATTCCTGCTATTAAATTGAATCTCAAGCCAAAACGTTTTCTCCGATTGCGGTATCTGTCTGCAATAATTTTGAATCTTTTTAACAGACCAATTACATTCTCAACTACTACTCTTTTGCTTGCTAGCTCCCGATTTTCTACCTTTTTTTCCTTAATTAAGGGACTCTTTTTCATCCTTCTGTGTGGCAACTCGACATTTTTGTGAATTTTCTGAAAACCTCTATAGCCAGCATCGGCTAAAACTTTTATACCTTCTGATACATGCACTTTTGACTCCTTGAAAAGCCGAAAGTCATGCTTTCTCCCGTTTGAAAATGACGTACAAATAATTTTCTTGCTCTTCTTTTCTGCAATTATTTGTGTTTTTAGCGTATGTTTTTTCTTCTTTCCTGAATAAAATCTTTTCTGCTTTTTTTTGGTCTCTCTACAGGTGTTTCCGTTGCATCAATCACCAAAATCTCATATTTCACGTCGCTTTTTAGGAGTTCTTTTCGTCCTGGCAATGCGAAATCTTGGTGTTGTATTAGAGTATCCTCTACCCATTTTACAGTTTTATATGCCGTACTTTCACTTACTCCATAACTTTGACTTATGTGAAAATATGTACGGTATTCTCGTAAGTATTCTAATACCATGAGCAGCATATTCTCCTCGTTTAGCTTATTTTTCCTTCCTCCTTTGGCTTTCTTTTTTTTATTTTCTTCACATAAAATCCCTACCATTTTGTTAAATGTTGATCTCTTTACTCCTGTTAGTCGACGAAACTCCCCTTTATCGAGCTCTTTCACTATTTCATACTTCATTTCTCCTTACCTCAAAATTACTATTTTTACTGCTTTATCCTAGTTTCGAAAGAAGTCTAGTTAATGGCTTTTTACTTGGTAATCGAAAAGGTCAAATAGATAATAAAGCACTATCTCTTTCTAGAGAACATGAAATAAGCTTTTTGCAGTATGTTGAACAAACGGAAGGAAATGATCTAGTTGCTTTTCTTGAAAATGACCAATCAGCTAATGAGCAGAGGTTACATATAGCAACTCTACTTAAAAATGGATCAGTGTCAGATTTTCCTATCTATCAATTTACAGATCCTATAGAGCAATTATATATTAAAGGCAACGGTCAGGGTGGTTTTATCGTAACTGCGGTAAGTGGAGAAAATATTGTAACTTTTAATCAAAACGGCTCTGGAAAATCTTCTGAAGCAACAATAATACCGGCAAATAGCATCAAAACTCTCAGTGATTTTGTTAATATCATTAACGGTCGATTAACGCCAGATATTATTTCTAGTAGTACCGTGGCTCCTATAACTGTTGCAGAAACGGTTGTGACTTCTAAGAAGACGCCGACTGCTGCAATTACTAGCACAGCAGAAACCGACGCTGTGAAGACTACTAAATTGACAACGGAAGCCGTTGCACCTACTTCTACAATAAGTAAACCTTCAACGGAGTCAACGACAGTAGCAAAAACAACTACTACTTCACAAGCGACCACGGTTGCTACAACGTCAACTAGTGTGCCGATAGTAACTTCAGGGACTGAGACAAGTACTGTAAAACCTACAGCAGCGACTGGTGCGTCGACTTCTACGATGAGTAAACCTTCAACAGAGTCAACGACTCAAACAAGTACAGTAACAGTGAAGCCAACAACAGAAGCCGTTGCACCTACTTCTACAACGAATAAACCTTCAACAGAGTCAACGACTCAAACAAGCACAGTAACAGTGGAACCAACTGCGCCAACAACAAGCTCAGAGAAAACTACACAAACAGTATTTAGTATACCAAGTACTAGAACAAAAGAGTCAACAACTCCTATATTCACCACGACTTTACTTCCTCAGTCTACTTCTTCACCACAACCTACTCAACTTGCTATAGGGTCTAATAAGGCAGGAATGATAGGGGGATCTTTGGTTGGAGCAATAGGTATTGTTGGAATTATAGGATTCATAGCATATAGATATGTTAAGGGTCGTAATGCTGCTCCTGTATTAGAACTAACTGATTTGGGTTATAGAAGGCGATCATCTTCAAGTAGCGATGAAGAAATTTTTACCACTGGTAACAGAATGCGAACTATATATCAATCTGAAACAGTGCTAAATAGTATATCAGTAGAAAGTAGTAGTCGATCAAGAAGTAGCTCATCGTCTTCAAGTGGTGGACCAGGCTCTTGACTAACTGAAGCGGAGTCTAAAAGTGAAAAAAGCTTATCTTGGGATAGTGATGATGTGCCGGAATATCACCTTTAGCTATTTGTCTAAATGTTTTTAATATGTAGACTGTTAGAGCCTGTCTTGAAAAGAAATGAGAAAGAGGATATGATGAGATAAGTAAAAAATAGTAGGTAAAAATGTATCCAAGTGATATAAGTGACAAAGAATGGGAAATTTTGGAGCCAAGTGTTGCACAAGGTGCAATAGGACGGCCAAGAAAGCACAATATTAGAACAATTATTAATGCAATAAGATACATAATGAAAGGTGGTTGCCAGTGGAGAATGCTGCCAAAAGATTTTCCGCCATGGAAAACGGTGTATGATTATTTTCTCAGGTGGCGTAATAGTGGCAAATTGGAAGAAATACACGATATGTTAGTAAAAAAGGTAAGAAAAATGGTTGGCAAAAATGAAATACCTTCGGTAGGAATAATTGATAGTCAATCAGTGAAAACCACTCAAAAAGGGGATCCAGAGGATATGATGCTGGCAAGAAAATAAAGGGTAGAAAACGTCACATCATTGTGGATACAATAGGCCTAATTATTACAGCTGATGTTCATAGTGCAGGCATTCAAGATCGTGATGGTGCTCTAAATCTTTTTACTCAAGCTAAACGAAAAGCTCCAACGCTACAAAGGTTTCTCGCTGATCAGGGATATATTGGTAAATTGCAAAATTACTGTTTATTGAAAACAGGATGTTTATTGACGATTACTAAAAAAGCAGCTGATGCTGTAGGATTTCAAGTTATTCCTAAACGGTGGATTGTTGAAAGAACTTTTGCTTGGCTTTCCAATTTTAGACGTATGAGCAAGGATTATGAGCATTCTCCTCTTACTTCAAAAACTAATATCTCCTTTAATATGATTACTATTATGCTTGCTAAATTAGCTGCTTAGTTCCTTTCAAGACAGGTTCTTAGGAAATTGTCTTTTGCTTTTGTGATTTTCATGTTAAAGTATAATTCCTAGGTGAAATAAGTAGCTGCTGTTGTGTGATAAACATAGCAGAGGAAAGTCCGGGCTCCAAGGAAAAATAGTGACGGGTAATGCCCGCCGGAGGTAACTCCAGTTATAGGGCTACAGAAAATTACCGCCTAAAATATTTTTAGGTAAGGGTGAAAAGGTGTGGTAAGAGCACACCATGGCAATGGCAACATTGGTAGTCGAGTAACCAACACTAGGAGCAAGATTAAATAGAAGTAGATTTTATGTTTTCCTCATATCTACTCGGGTAAATCGCATGCGGTAAATGGTAACATTTACTCCAGATAAATAGCTACATAAACAGAACTCGGCTTATATTTCACCTAGGCGTTCACATGATACGTGCGATATAAGCCATGCTATATTTAAATGTGTAGGCATTTCATGCGTTGTCCTTCACTTGTTCTGCTTGATAGCCATCACTACTTTCGCCTACATTAACATTAGAATATTCATCATCATCAATATACTCTTTCAGAACATACCCTCTGCCCCAAACGGTTTCTATGTGGCTTTTTCCATCATTTGCACTTTCAAGTTTCTTACGTAATTTGCACATAAAAACATCAACTATCTTGTTATCTGAAGGTTCATCCAAGCCATTGTAAAGATGATTTAAGAACATTTCTTTTGTTAGTACTGTTCCTTTACGCAGTGCTAGCAATTCTATCATAGAATACTCTTTATTAGTAAGGTGAACCGTTTTACCTTTTACCTCAACAACCCTGTGATCAAAATTGATATTTATATTACCAATCTTTATCACCGATTCAGGATGGCCTTTAGTACGACGCACTATGGCCTTAATTCGAGCTAATAACTCGCTTTTATGAAATGGCTTGGTTAAGTAATCATCGGCACCATACCCGAGTCCTTTAGCTTTGTGATTGACAGCGGATATGCATGAAAGTATTAAGACAGGAACTTTGATTTTTGCACTTCTTAGTCTTAACAATATATCATATCCGTCAATATCACCAGGTAAGTGTATATCTAAAATAACTAGGTCATAGTAATCTCCGTTTGAGGAAACCATATTATTGTTATAATCTTGTGCAGAAGTAACAACGTCACAGAAGTGTCCATCAGAAGTTAAGGCGTTAACTACAGTCTTTGCACTTACTTGATCATCTTCAATTAATAATATACGCATATTTTACACCCCATAAATAATTTATAATTTTAGTAATATATATAACTAAGGAAAGTAATAAATCAAATTTTTATTAACAAATGATCAAAATTACACTTATTAATTAATAGTAAATATATTGTTCCAAAGTTATATAAATAGATCTAAAATATAATAGACATACCATGATAGTAATAATATTTTTAGTAAATATTGAATTAAAGTTACTATTATTAAAAGAATACTTCGGTTAATAAATATTTAACTATTCTATATGTCTGTGTTATATTTTTAATTTACTTATCCTACTATTTTAAAGTATAAGTAATATTTTCAGGAATATTGTGTGGCAATATCAATTTTAGGTGCTGGTGCATGGGGTACAGCAATCGCAATTTCATTAGGTAGTAAGAAAGATGTGATTTTGTGGACTCACAATGAAACTACATTTGAATCAATCAACGGGAAAAGAGAAAGTGACAAGCTACCCGGTTGTCGAATTTCTGATAATGTGTCAGTAAAATTGGCTATTGAAGACATAATTAATGCTTCAGTAACAATCCTCGCTGTTCCCACTCAGTCTCTGAGGAAGGTATGTCAGCAATTGCATAATTGTAATCTGAAAAAAGATGTAGCAATAATTTTAGCTTGTAAGGGAATAGAAAAGTCTACATTAAAATTACCTAGTGAAATAGTAAATGAAATTTTACCTAACAATCCTATTGCTATTTTTTCAGGTCCTAGCTTTGCTGTAGAAGTTGCAAGAAAATTACCCTATTCAATGGTTCTTGCATGCCAAAATAACACATTAGGTTCAAAGCTAGTATCAGAGCTGCAACAAGAAAATGTTAAATTGGAGTTTAGTAACGACATTATAGGAGTACAGATTTGTGCAGCGTTAAAGAACGTTTTTGCTATAGCGTGTGGGATTGTTCTAGGTAGTAAACTTGGGTTTAATGCTCATGCAGCATTGATTACGAAAAGTATGAGCGAAATTAAGGCTTTATACTCAGCAAAAATTGGTGACGGTAGTGTGGATATAAATACACTACTTGGGCCAGCATGTCTGGGTGACCTAATTATGACATGCACATCCTTGAATTCAAGAAACTTATCTTTTGGGTTTAAAATAGGTAATAGTGACAATGGCTTTAATGTTCAGCAGATTTTGTCAGAAGGCAAGTCAGTGATTGAAGGTTTTAGCACTGCTGAGTCCATATTTAATTTAGCAGGAAAGCTAAAGATAAAAATGCCTATATGTGAAGCGGTCTATAGATTATTGTATGAAAGCGCCTCTATAGAGGATACTCTTTCTGTTCTTATAAGTTAATTTTGTATTTGGATATATTGTGAAATTTTTATATAAATTAATATCAACGTGGTGGCTGTCTGGAACAGTAAAAAAAATGCCAGGTACTGTGGGTAGTTTGGCTTCTTTTCCGCTTGTTCCTGTAATCCTGAGCAACAAAATTTTAGGTGCAGCAATTATTTCTTTTTTATTCTTAATTGGATTATGGTCTACAGGTAATTATATAAAACATTACAAGACTTCATGTGATCCAAAAGAGGTAGTAATTGACGAAGTGGTTGGTCAATTGCTGACGATACTTTTAGTTTCGATATTGTTAAGCCAAGAGATGAATTGTTCTTCATTGTTGTTGTGCTTTTTTTCTTTTAGGTTTTTTGATATAATAAAAACGTGGCCTATAAATTTAATCGATAAAAATACCAAAGGTCCTTTAGGTATTATGCTAGATGACGTTATAGCTGCAATTTTAGCCTGTGTTCTTATAGGAGCCTTTTATTGTTTATTGTTGGTGTATGCAGGATAAAAAAATTTATTATTCAAGCTTAATTGTTCAAAATCTAAAGGATTATATACTGTACACAGCGAATTTATCTGAGTGGGAAGTACACGATGAATTTGATAACATCATATTTACAATAAATGGTACCAGGGAGTCATTATTTAATTTTGTGTTCTGTGGAGATCAATGTACCGAGCTTTCTATACAAAAAACTCTAGATTATCTCAGAACAAGAGATATAGAAGCAACATGGGTAATAAATTCACATATGAAAATAAGAGATATTTTAGAAAAGTGTGAAATAAAACACGTTAGCACACCAAAAAAAGCTTTACTTAATATGAAAAATTACTTTTTACCTGCTGATGTTATTCCAAACTTGAGGTTAAATGCTGTGAATGGTAGCAACCTCTTAGAACAGTTAGATCTACACACTTCTAAAATTTTTTATCATGGCGTTGGAATTGTCAGCACATTTTTTCGCGGATTATCAAATTATGATGATAAGAACTCAAGATTAAGATTTTTTCTTGTAACACTAAATAATGAAATTATTGGGACATGCGGTCTTTATGTTCAAGATAGCGTAGCTGGTTTTTATAGTGATGGAGTTTTACCAATTTACAGGAATCGTGGAATAGGTACCCAAATGGTTTTAGAAAGAATAAAGATAGCTAAACAGCTTGAATGCAAATATATAGTAGCACATTGTATGAAATCTTCTGTGAACCTTTATAAGAGATTGGGCTTTCAAATGTTAGGCAATCTTTACTTATATACCTCTTCAGCATAATTCTGAGCGGTTACAAATTTTTACATTTGTTTTAAAAGTGCTATGTTTTTTTTGTATGAAGTGGTTTTAATATTGATTCTAATATTATTCTTTCTCTCTTATTCTAAATTAAAAATTAGTAATAAGATTAAGAACTTACAGCATCAAAATGTTATCATAAATAATTTAATTGATACTGTGAATGATGGGTTTTATATTTGGGATGCAAAAAAACGTATAGAAAAGTTCTCTCCCAATTTACTAATTTTGCTTAATACTGTTTTTTACTCATTTAATGAGTTTGTGAATTTTTTTGAGCAATCAGAAAGCTTAATCAAAAATTTTGTTGAGGCAAAGGAAATAAATAAATCTTTTACTCTAGATTTAAAGTCAAAAGACAGTGAGGTTTATTGCATATGTTACGGTAGAAGCATAATAGATGATTCTAACAATGTGATAGGTGTGCTGTTATGGATAAGGAATGTCTCAGACTGTAAGATAAAGGCTAACGGACTTGAGTTAGAAAATAGTAAGCTTACACAGGAAGTGGAGAGCTATAAAAACGTTTTCAACTCTTTACCATTTCCAATACTAAGATATAACAAGAGTAGAAAGGTGGAATTTTATAACTTGTTTTATGATAAATATGTAGATGGTTCTAAGAAATTTGCTATTACCGGTAGCGCTCATAGCACAAAACCAGGAAGACATGTCATAACTTATAAGAACGAACCTAAGGTTTTCGATTTTGTTAAAATTCCAATACAAGGTTCTGGTAGCATAGTAATGTATGGGAAAGATGTTAGTGATGCAGAGAAATTATATACTGAATTAAACAGTTATTTAGCTACACAGAAAAATTTGCTTGAGAGGTTACCGGTTGCTATAGTAATATATAGTAAGAATCAAAAGCTAAAATTTTATAATAATGCTTTTATAAAAACCTTTCAATTTGACCCAAAATTTTTGGCATCTTACCCAACTTATCACGAAGTTATGCTTTACCTCTTCGAATCTAAAAAGCTTTTAGAAAAAGAGGATTTTCAAACTATTAGTAACCAAAGACATGAGTTGTTCAAAAAATTATTTGAATCGTACGATGATACGATGCACTTCACAAACGGAAAAGCGTTCAGGGTATTAACAATACCCTACGCTTCGGAAGGTTTGCTGTTCTCTTACGAAGAATGCAAAAGATAATACTTAAACTCCTTCTCTCTCTACCATGAGCTGTTTTACTTTCGCTATTGCTCTTGCTGGATTAAGTCCTTTAGGACAAGTTTTTGTGCAATTCATTATTGTATGACAACGATACAACTTGAATGGGTCGTTTAAAACATCAAGTCTTTCACCTGTCTTATTATCACGGCTGTCAGCAATCCATCTGTAAGCTTGTAATAGTATTGCTGGTCCTAAAAATTTATCACTATTCCACCAGTAGCTTGGGCAACCAGTCGAACAGCAAGCACATAATATACAGTCGGACAAGCCATCTAATTTTTTTCTATCTTCAGAAGATTGAGAGTATTCTTTATTTGGTAGGGCAGGCTTATCTGCTTGTAACCAAGGTTTAATTGATTTGTATTGCTCATAAAATTGGCTCAAATCCGAGACTAGGTCCTTTATTACATACATGTGAGGTAATGGATATATTTTTACGTCACCTTTTATATCATGTATAGATCTAGTACATGCAAGAGTATTGGTTCCGTCAATATTCATGGCACAAGATCCACATATGCCTTCTCTACAAGAACGTCTGAAAGTTAAAGTCGAATCTATTTCATCCTTTATTTTTATTAATGCATCAAGTACCATAGGGCCACAACTATCCATATCAATAAAAAATGTGTCTATTCTAGGGTTTTTCTCGTCATCAGCAGACCAACGGTAAATTTGAAATCTTCTGATGTTTTTTGCTCTAGCAGGAATAGGATAAATTTTGCCCTTTTGATTAATTTTAGAATTCTTTGGCAAAGAAAACTGAACCATATCACTTACCTTTTATTGTTTATAGCTAAAACCCTTTGTAGATAACATATTTTATTATCATCTACTATATTTTTATTAAATTCCTTTTAAATCGCACACATATTGTAGCCAAGCGAAGCTAAAATCTCTCTTTCTAGATTTTTCATTATAATTTCTTCATCTTTTTTTTGGTGATCATAACCAAGTAAATGCAGTAATCCATGCACTAACATGTGTGCAATGTGAGCAAGAATGGGTATATAATACTCATGCGATTCTCTTTTTATTGTGTCTATTGAAATTGCTATGTCTCCTAAATCGCACTCATTAGACAATTGTTCATACGGAAATGATAGTACGTTAGTTGGCTTATCCATTTCTCTAAATTTTAAATTAAGTTGATGTAGCAAGTCATCATCAGCCAGAGCTATTGATATATTTGGTTTATAGTGGTCTATTTTTAATTCTTTTAGAGAAGCATTGATGACACCTAATACAAAATTTTTAGGATTTTCTATAATGCTGCACCATTTCTTGTCAAGAATATTTACTTCTAACATGAGTGACACATCAGTAAGGGTGTCATGCAAATAGCTGACACTGGAATCCAAAAAAGAAGAGTTATAGACCCTTGTGTCATGTACACAACTGTACGAATATTGTACACTAGAAGGATGTCATCCCAGTGTCTAGGCACTGGGATCCAGGAATTTTGATTAGACATCAAGTTAGTGAATATAAAAGTAGCTAATCTTATATTAAAACACAACGGCTTTAATGTGGTTGCATTAAGGCTGGATTCCAGTGTCAAGCACTGGAATGACACCTTTGTGTTTGATGCAAAATCGGCTATAACGTTTAATGCACTGCCTTCGAGACAAATATTCATACAGCTGTGCGTTGTGTGCTGAGATGACATCATTTAGGAACTGAAATGACAGGTATTACACATCACTCATCCTTATTATTTCATTCCATTCAATTTCCGAAACTGGGGCAATTGATAAACGTGGTTGTTTTAATATAGTCATATTTTTCAAAAGTGGGTTTTGTTTTATATTATTTAACGTTACTTGGTTATTTAAAGGTTTCAAAAACTTTACATTCACTAATCCGAACTTGGGATCATTAACATGATAATACTCTTTAAATACTTCAACGATTCCAAGTATTGCTTTCTCTTTACCTGTATGATAAAAAAACGCAAGATCGCTTGCTTTCATAATTTTCATGTAATTTTGAGCTTGATAATTGCGCACACCATCCCACTCAACTACCTGCTCCTTTTCCATTTTTTGCCATGAGTATTCACTTGGCTCTGACTTAAGTAGCCAAAATTGCATTATTTTTTTCTTCTTAAGTAAGCTGGTATATCATAGATATTGCTGCCCCACTTAGCTCCTTCGCTTACCTGTTCAGCTGGTTTTGTTTCCAGTGTTTTGTCTTGTGTACTTTCACTTTGACTATATGGCCACTTAAATTTCTCTTTCTCTGAGTCTTCGCTCTGACTTATAGGTGAAGTTTCTGATTTATTATTGCGACCATCAATGCCAGTTGCAAGAACAGAAACTCTAACTCTTCCCTCCATCGCTTGATCAAAAGTAGCACCAAATATTATATTTGCATTTTCATCTACTTCTTCACGCACTCTATTGGCTGCAGCATCAACTTCAAACAGAGTCATATCTCCGCCACCAGTAATGTTAATTAATATTCCTTGCGCACCTTTCATTGATACATTGTCAAGCAATGGATTGGATATTGCAGCTTCTGCAGCACTAATTGCTCTATCTTCTCCTTCTGCCTCTCCGGTGCCAATCATCGCTTTGCCCATCTCGCTCATTACTGTTTCTATATCAGCGAAGTCAAGATTAATAAGCCCTGGCATGACCATCAAGTCAGTTACTCCTCTGATGCCAATATGCAGAACATTGTCAGCAAGTTTAAATGCATCAGAAAATGTAGTTTTTTCATTTGCAATTCTAAATAAATTCTGATTTGGAATGACAATAAGTGTATCCACGTATTTTTGCAGTTCTTCAAGTCCAAGCTCTGCAATGCGCATACGGCGCACACCTTCAAAACCGAACGGTTTAGTTACAACTCCAACAGTCAATATCTTTTTTTCTTTTGGCGCTCTATCCTTAACTGCGGCTCTTGCTTCTCTGGCTGCTTTTGCAATTACCGGTGCAGCACCGGTTCCAGTACCACCGCCCATTCCTGCTGTGATGAAAAGCATATGACTATCTTTTATATGCTCCATAATCTCATCAATTGATTCTTCTGCTGCACCTTTGCCAACATCAGGCAAAGCACCAGCACCAAGACCCTTAGTTAAATTAATGCCAAGCTGAATTTTTTTATCACATAACGACTTTTCTAGTGCTTGAGCGTCGGTATTTGCGACAACAAAATTCACTCCTTGCAAATTAGATTGGATCATGTTATTCACAGCATTTCCACCAGCACCACCCACTCCCACAACGGTAATCCTTGGGTGTAATATAGGTAACTCCGGCAGACTAAGATCAATAGACATTTAAATTACTCAAATTTAGCGAATTCACTTGATAATAAGTTACTGCTTTTTTAATAATATGCAAATACTTTTCACTTCTATAGGCGTAAACAGTAAACGGGATTTACTTATTCTTAATAACATTTAAAATAACAGATAATAACTTTATATTTTTAGAAGGTATCATTCTACTGATGCAAAAAAATAGAAAATGTTTATAAAAAGGGACAGAGACTATCCCTTTTTATTCTGTTTAAGCTACTTTATTATGCTTTTGCTGGTACCAATCCAACTGCTACCGCAACATCATTCAAGGATGTTGATACATCACTAACAATAAATTTTAGCTTATCATTATCAATTTTAGGCTTATCACCATCTTTTTCACAGACCTTAAGAATCTCTTCTTTCACTGCATCAATTTGATTTGCCTTACTACTATTCTTATATGCATACACAGGTGCAGCTATTAAAGCCGCCACCGCAGCAACAACTATCAAACTAGCAACTAGCGGATGAGCAACTGCAAATGTAGACATTGCAGTAATAGCAGGACTAACGAGTGTTGCAGCTTTTGTTCCAACTGTACCAACGAAAGCCGCATAAGCTGGGCTCAAAAAATAAGCAGCTGTAAGCGAAATTGCTGCTGCAATTGCTACAAAAGTCGCGGCCGTTTTGTATGGATTTTCTTTTACAAGATTCCAACCTTGCACAGGAACTTCTTTAGTTGCTGACCAAAGGCCCTCTTGACTATATTTCTGTTTTATTACTTCAATTCTTGCCATAACTCTACTCCTTAAATAGAATATTAAAATTTCATTAAGAATAATATATAGTAAAAAAAAGCTGCCTGTCAAGTAATTTAATTTATTAGTATAATCTGATTCTGTAATTCAGCGCTTCAGCAATGTGTGCTCTTTTTACTTCTTCACTTTTTGCAAGATCTGCAATAGTTCTTGCAACTTTTAATACGCGTGTGTAGCCTCGATTGGAAATGTAATTTTCTTTCAGTACGTATTTTAGCAATTCTAACCCTGCCTGATCTGGTTCAGTAAATTTATTAAATGCTTCACCGCTTACTTCTGAATTGCAACGAATATTTAATTCACTATAGCGCTCAGTTTGAACTTTTCTTGCTGCTATCACTCTTTCTCTTATAATTTTAGTACTTTCTCCCTCCACAGAGATTTCAGGAGAGAGTATGCTAACGTTTGGCATTTCAATGCATATGTCTATTCTATCAAGCAATGGGCCTGATATTTTGTTTTTGTAATCTGTGCCACACTTTGGAGCTTTGTTGCACGATCTGCTTGCATCACCTAAATAACCGCACCTGCAAGGGTTCATTGCAGCTATCAGTTGAAAATTGGCAGGGTAGGTTATGTGAGCATTTGCCCTTGCAACGGTAACTTTTCTATCTTCAAGTGGTTGGCGCAGAGAATCAAGCACAAGTCTTGGAAATTCAGGTAGCTCATCAAGAAATAACACGCCATTGTGAGCCATGGTAATTTCTCCAGGTTTTGCATTCTTTCCTCCCCCTATCATCGCTGGCATAGAGCATGAATGATGAGGTTCACGAAAGGGACGAGTTACTTTGAATATTTCATTACCAGTTTTTGTTATGCTGGAAATAATATTAACATCAATCATCTCCTGTTCGGTTAAATCAGGCAGCAACCCTATAAAGCGTTTAGCAAGCATTGATTTTCCAGTACCAGGAGGGCCAACAAGAAGCATATTATGCCCACCTGCTGCTGCAATTTCAGCTGCTCTTTTTGCAACAACTTGGCCTTTGATATCCTTCATATCGGGAACCAATCTTTTTTCTTTGGGTGCATCACTATAATTAAAAATTACTGGCTGAATTAATTGCTCACCCTTAAAGTGTCTGATAATATCAGTTAATTTCTCTATAGCCAGAATTGAAACATTCTTCACCCATACAGCTTCTACACCATTTCCTCTCGGGCAAATTACTCCTTTATTGTCCTTTTTTGCATTAATTGCTGTTGGCAGCACACCTGAAACTGGAATAACTCTGCTATCAAGAGCCAGTTCACCCATGATTATATAAGACTGAACTTTTTCAACTGGTATCACATTCATTACAACAAGTAGTCCAATAGCAATAGCCAAGTCATAATGACTGCCTTCTTTCAGCAAATCCGCAGGGGAGAGATTAACTGTAATTCTTTTTGGAGGTAGTAGTAGATTGATTGAATTTAACGCTGCTCTGATGCGCTCTCTGGATTCTGCAACAGTTTTATCCGGCAAGCCAACAATATTAAAAGCTGGAATACCATTTGCCATATGAATTTGTGCATTGACATTTACTGTGCTAATTCCCTGAAGCGCAATGGTATTTATATTTGCAATCATAATATATTATATAAAATTGTTAATACAATATATTAAAGAAGCGATGAAGTAAAGGCTACAGCAATTAAAGATGGCTTAACTTAGCAAAAAAGTGTAGTATTCTATCACTTTGCTGATTACAAATGTTTATAAGGATAATCACTTTTTTCTTACTATATTCAAGTACGGCTTTTTGTAGTGATTGTAATTTTAATTTACCATACTGTGGGCTCAGTTGTAATCTAGATCTATCATATAGAAATTTAAGTAATATAAAAAAATTATTGAATAACGACGATAAGTTTGTTGCGCTTACGTTTGATGATGGACCGTCTAACAATAGAGTAAACGATATTATTAATGTTCTGGAAAGCTATGAAGCAAAAGCAACATTTTTTGTGCTTGGTGAACGTATAAATGAAAAAACGTCTGAAATAGTAAAGAAAATTCATGAATCAGGTCATGAGTTAGGCAATCACTCTTGGTCGCATAGGAAGTTGACATCACTTTCAAGTGAGGAACAATTGCAAGAATTGGAAAAGACAAATACAGCAATTAAAAATGCAATAAAACAAGATGTAAAATGGTTTCGTCCGCCATATGGATGTTATGACGATAATCTGATTGAAAATACTGATCAATTAAATATGTATTCAATATTATGGACAGTTGATTCGCTAGATTGGCAAGGTGATAAGCCAGAAACTTTAGTTGAAAGAGTTTTAAGTAATGTACATAATGGAGCAGTTATACTGTTTCATGATCACAATAACAGGTCAAACACAATTGAAGCTTTACCTCATATTATTAAAATACTAAAAAAATCAGGTTATAAGTTTGTGACCTTAAGTGAGTGGGAAAAAAGGGTTTGTAATACGGTAAAAGCCAGAAGTGTAACAATAAAAGAGGGGAAAAAAGTGCGTTTTGAAGGAATGTTATGTGGACAAAAAACAAAGTCTTTAACCGCAGAGCATTCATATTAGGTGGTATTCAGCTTACCATTTCTGCGGTTTTTAGTTGCAGGTTATATAATTTACAAATACGAAACAGACAAAAGTACGAAGCACTATCTAATAGTAATAGAATAAGAGTTGCTACTATTATGCCTAAGCGGGGCAAAATTTTAGATAGGAATAGCATTGAACTTGCGATGAACAAAATTTCGTATGTTGTTTTGTTTGATGGTTCTGGTAAGGAAGTTGATTTGCAGACATTATCAGAAGTCGAGTCTAAAATAGCAAAATCGTCAGAAAAAATAACTGCTCTTTATAAACGTTATTACCCGTTTGGTTCAATGTGTTCTCATGTAATCGGATATACAAAAAGACAGCAAGGCATAAGCGAAGTAGGAATCAGCGGTATTGAATATACATATGATCATATATTGAAAGGCAAGTCAGGAAAATCTGAGCAGGAAATAAATTCTAAAAAACGCGTCATAAAAGAATTATCAAGCATACCACAACAAGACGGACAAGATGTACAACTGACAATTGATATTAATCTGCAAGAGAAAACCGCAGAGGTATTTAAAGATCACCAAGGCTCCGCAGTGGTAATTGATGTAAATAATGGAGAAATTTTAGCATTATATAATTCACCTTCTTACGATAATAATCTTTTTGCTAGCAGGCTATCAAATGAGACTTGGGAGAGCTTGAATGCTCCTTCATTGCCGCTCGTGAATCGTGCGTTATCATATCAAATTCCACCTGGTTCAATATTTAAAGTAATAGTTGCGCTTGCGGGTCTAAAAGACGGGATAATAACACCAGAAGAGAAATTCTCGTGCAAGGGCTATATGAAAATAGGTGAGCGGAAATTTCGTTGTCTGAAAAGCAAAGTCCATGGGTATGTATCTTTAAATGAGGCAATGGCATTATCATGCAACACTTACTTTTATAATATAGGGAAAAAAATAAGTGTAGACTCTCTAGTAGAAATGGCCAGAAAATTTGGTATTGGAAGTGGGCCACTGATTGGAACGTTTAAAGAAGAAGCTCCAGGGTTGTTGCCAGATAGAGATTGGCGTACACGAAAGCTATATTCGCAGTGGTATTTAGGTGACACTATCAACTTAGTTATAGGACAAGGGTATATGCTTACAACACCACTACAGCTTGCAGTTCTTGCAGCGAGGATTGCAACAGGAAAAGAGGTAATTCCCCGCATTAAGATGAATGAAACGATACAAGATTTTCCCGATATTGATGTGGATTGTGAGCATCTTAGCATAGTTCGAAAAGCTATGTTTGATGTGGTGAATTCTAAAACTGGAACCTATAAGAAAGGGCTAAGCGGTATACAAATTGCTGGCAAAACCGGTACACCAGAGATAAACTCTAAGGGTGAAAGTCATAAGTTATTTATCGCTTATGGCCCTTACCATAACCCGCGCTATGCAATCTCTGTGTTTATAGAACACGGCAAAGCCCCACGCCAAGATGTTGCAATTGCTAATGAGATATTTCAGTATATGCTTGAAACTATGAGTATTAAACTTCTTGCATAACCATATAACAAACTTTTATTGGGAATAGAAACGAAAAAACTTACTTGACACCCTTCGCCAGCGCCCTTATCATGATAGTGAAGCTATTGTATTTGCTTTCGCCAATCTGCAGATTAAAAGGTAAGGATTACTTAATGTATCGGCGTCTTATGTTCAATTTTTTGCAGTATATAGATACTGTATGTCTTTACAAAACTTCATCTACATCTAGATTTTTATCTAAATAAGCTGAACGCGCTTATAAAGCGTTACAAGACATCAAAAAATGCCAATACTCGACAGAGATAGTAAAAGACTAGCTAACTCGGGGATTCTTTGTCTTTTTTTCTGCTTAGTAAATTTCTTAAACATTTGCAGCGTAAGTTAGTTGCAATTAAAAGCAGCTAAATCTTGCTTGTCAAACGTTTAAAACATAAAAAACGCCAATATTTTAAAGCAGATAATAACCCCAGGGCTTCTTTTGCCTTTTTTTTCATTTGGTAAATTTCTTAATATTTATAGCTAAACAACAACCGTCATCCCGCTACGTGTTAGCGGGATCTATGCTTTGAGATACCGCGAATGAATCGCGGTATGACGGTGTAGATGATGGTTAAGTAATTCGTCATCCCGCTGCTTGTTAGCGGGATCTATGTTAAGGTATAGTAGGGGGATCTATGTTAAGAGATACCGCGAATGAATCGCGGTATGACGGTGTAATAGACCTCTTTCGAAACTCATATAGACAGCTCAAAATTGTGAATTCCTGCTATTAAATTGAATCTCAAGCCAAAACGTTTTCTCCGATTGCGGTATCTGTCTGCAATAATTTTGAATCTTTTTAACAGACCAATTACATTCTCAACTACTACTCTTTTGCTTGCTAGCTCCCGATTTTCTACCTTTTTTTCCTTAATTAAGGGACTCTTTTTCATCCTTCTGTGTGGCAACTCGACATTTTTGTGAATTTTCTGAAAACCTCTATAGCCAGCATCGGCTAAAACTTTTATACCTTCTGATACATGCACTTTTGACTCCTTGAAAAGCCGAAAGTCATGCTTTCTCCCGTTTGAAAATGACGTACAAATAATTTTCTTGCTCTTCTTTTCTGCAATTATTTGTGTTTTTAGCGTATGTTTTTTCTTCTTTCCTGAATAAAATCTTTTCTGCTTTTTTTTGGTCTCTCTACAGGTGTTTCCGTTGCATCAATCACCAAAATCTCATATTTCACGTCGCTTTTTAGGAGTTCTTTTCGTCCTGGCAATGCGAAATCTTGGTGTTGTATTAGAGTATCCTCTACCCATTTTACAGTTTTATATGCCGTACTTTCACTTACTCCATAACTTTGACTTATGTGAAAATATGTACGGTATTCTCGTAAGTATTCTAATACCATGAGCAGCATATTCTCCTCGTTTAGCTTATTTTTCCTTCCTCCTTTGGCTTTCTTTTTTTTATTTTCTTCACATAAAATCCCTACCATTTTGTTAAATGTTGATCTCTTTACTCCTGTTAGTCGACGAAACTCCCCTTTATCGAGCTCTTTCACTATTTCATACTTCATTTCTCCTTACCTCAAAATTACTATTTTTACTGCTTTATCCTAGTTTCGAAAGAAGTCTAATGATGGTTAAGTAATTCGTCATCCCGCTACGTGTTAGCGGGATCTATGTTAAGAGATACCGCGAATGAATCGCGGTATGACGGTGTAATGATGGTTAAGTAATTCGTCATCCCGCTACGTGTTAGCGGGATCTATGTTAAGAGATACCGCGAATGAATCGCGGTATGACGGTGTAATGATGGTTAAATAATTCGTCATCCCGCTGCTTGTTAGCGGGATCTATGTTAAGGTATAGTAGGGGATCTATGTTAAGAGATACCGCGAATGAATCGCGGTATGACGGTGTAATGATGGTTAAGTAATTCGTCATCCCGCTGCTTGTTAGCGGGATCTATGTTAAGGTATAGTAGGGGGATCTATGTTAAGAGATACCGCGAATGAATCGCGGTATGACGGTGTAATGATGGTTAAGTATCCCGCTACGTGTTAGCGGGATCTATGTTAAGAGATACCGCGAATGAATCGCGGTATGACGGTTAAGTAGGGTGTCATTCCAGTGCTCCTTTTTTTGTCATCCCAGCGTCACGCGTTGGTTTCAACATTATATCATGAACTTTCTAAAATTCATTGAGTAGACCTCTTTCGAAACTCATATAGACAGCTCAAAATTGTGAATTCCTGCTATTAAATTGAATCTCAAGCCAAAACGTTTTCTCCGATTGCGGTATCTGTCTGCAATAATTTTGAATCTTTTTAACAGACCAATTACATTCTCAACTACTACTCTTTTGCTTGCTAGCTCCCGATTTTCTACCTTTTTTTCCTTAATTAAGGGACTCTTTTTCATCCTTCTGTGTGGCAACTCGACATTTTTGTGAATTTTCTGAAAACCTCTATAGCCAGCATCGGCTAAAACTTTTATACCTTCTGATACATGCACTTTTGACTCCTTGAAAAGCCGAAAGTCATGCTTTCTCCCGTTTGAAAATGACGTACAAATAATTTTCTTGCTCTTCTTTTCTGCAATTATTTGTGTTTTTAGCGTATGTTTTTTCTTCTTTCCTGAATAAAATCTTTTCTGCTTTTTTTTGGTCTCTCTACAGGTGTTTCCGTTGCATCAATCACCAAAATCTCATATTTCACGTCGCTTTTTAGGAGTTCTTTTCGTCCTGGCAATGCGAAATCTTGGTGTTGTATTAGAGTATCCTCTACCCATTTTACAGTTTTATATGCCGTACTTTCACTTACTCCATAACTTTGACTTATGTGAAAATATGTACGGTATTCTCGTAAGTATTCTAATACCATGAGCAGCATATTCTCCTCGTTTAGCTTATTTTTCCTTCCTCCTTTGGCTTTCTTTTTTTTATTTTCTTCACATAAAATCCCTACCATTTTGTTAAATGTTGATCTCTTTACTCCTGTTAGTCGACGAAACTCCCCTTTATCGAGCTCTTTCACTATTTCATACTTCATTTCTCCTTACCTCAAAATTACTATTTTTACTGCTTTATCCTAGTTTCGAAAGAAGTCTAGTTATGCTTTCAAACGGTAGTGCCGGGGTGTGAGTATAACGATTATCAGTATATAAAAGTCATAGCAGACAGGCTGGAAGCAGCGAGCGCTGGTGAAGTGAAACGAATAATATTCAATATGCCTCCGCGTTCGATGAAGTCCATGTGCGCTAGTGTTGCGTGGCCCGCATGGATACTGGGAAACCAACCAACTGCGAGAATAATAGTTGCAAGTTATTCTCAGCGGCTCAGCGAAAAGCACTCGCTCGACACCAGGTGCGTGATGCAGTCTAGTTGGTATAGAGCGCTATTTCCAGAGATAGAACTATCCAAAGACCAGAATACCAAATATAAATTTCAAACAGTGCAGAGAGGATACAGAATCGCAACATCAGTTGGAGGAACACTAACTGGTGAAGGTGGTGATTTTATCATTGTGGACGATCCGCTCAGTTCTGCTCAAGCTTTGAGTGAAACGCTTAGAAAGCGTGCCACAAACTGGTTTGATCAGACTTTAGTAACCAGGCTGAACGATAGAAAAAAAGGAGTCATCGTTCTTGTAATGCACAGGCTACACCAGGAGGACTTAACTGGACACCTTCTCTCCAAGCCAAAAAACATATGGCATCATATTTGTTTGCCAATGATTTCTGAAAATAAGCAGGTTATTTATTCAATCAAAAAGCCAATACCTCCTGTTCCTATCATCCGAGTAGCTCAGCACTGTGCGACCAGGCGATTATATAATAAACCAGCGTCACCTGTAAGGATATTATATTCAAGAGAAGAAGGTCAGTTGTTATATCCCCTCGATGGAGGAAAAGAAGAAGTTGAGATAATAAAAGCTGAACTTGGGAGTTACGCTTTTGCTGCTCAATATCAACAAAACCCTCTGCCGCTTTCAAGTGGTATAATTAAACCAGAGTGGTTGAGAGGTTGTCCGGAAACAAGTAAAAGGCTATAATATCTGAAATTTTAGTACGGGGTAAAGATGAGAAAAAAGTATCCAACAGATCTAAGCGAAAGGGAATGGGCAAGAATAGAAAAACACTTCAGAGTATCATACAAGAAAGGAGGAAGGCCGCCAAAGTATAGCAAAAAAGAAATATTAGAAGCAATTTTCTATGTATTGCGTACAGGGTGTCAATGGCGGTATTTACCAAATGATTTTCCGCTATGGAAGACTGTGTATGAGCAGTTCAGGCAATGGAAGAAGCAGGGAATTTTTGAGAAAATGAATTATGAAATTACAAAATATAGTAGAAGAAAAATAGGAAGGAATGAGCAGCCGAGTGCCTGTATAGTAGATAGTCAATCTGTAAAGACTACAGAAAAGGGGGGATCAAAGGCTATGATGGAAGTAAAAAAGTAAAGGGTAGAAAAAGGCATATAATTACAGACACTCAGGGTTTTATACTAGGTTGTTACGTAGGCGCTGCTAACGAAAATGATAGAGATGGTATTAAAATAGCATTAAACAATATGAGAACAAAATATACTAAAGTTAAAAAAATGTGGGCTGACATGGGATACCAAGGAAGAAATTTAAAGAATCACATAAAGGAAGAATATGACATAGATATTGAAATTGTTAAAAGGCCTCCATGTAGATTTTGGGTGCACAAAGATACGCCACCTGAGCTACTACCAACAAGAGAACAAGGGTTTAAAGTACAGCCAAGAAGATGGGTTGTAGAAAGGACTTTTGCTTGGGTTAATAGGAATAGAAGGCTATCGAAGGAGTATGATTTACTCACAACATCCACTGAGAATTTCATATACCTAGCTATGAGTAGGGTTATGTTAAAGAGGGAATATGCTTGAATTTACTAGTTTCCGGACAACCTCTGAAACGCTATAAAAAATTTCCTGATAATCTCTCGCATGTAACACAAAGTTGGGATACTGCGGTTTCAACAAGTAACATGAGCAACTTTAGTGTCTGCACCACCTGGGCAAAAATAGATAATAAATTCTATTTACTTGATGTATATCGCGCAAAGCTTGAGTATCCAAAGCTTAAAGAACAGGTTTTGTCACTAGCTGCAAGATGGACGCCACACGCAATTTTAATCGAAGCAAAAACAAGTGGTCAACAATTGGTGCAAGAGCTAAAGACAAACAGTGATTTACCGATTATTGAAATAGTGCCACATGATGACAAGCTCACTCGATTTCATCAAATTGTTCCGATTATAGAGTCTGGCAAGGTTTTTCTGCCACATCAAGCAGTATGGCTGAACGATTTTGAGTATGAGATTTTAATGTTTCCTGAAACGCGCCACGACGACCAAGTGGACAGTACCGTGCAATATTTGCAGTGGGTGAGAAACAGTACCTCCAGGGTTGCAGCTATACGAGCATTGTGATTTGAGTCTACCAGTACTGGGATGACAGCTAGGAGACAACCGTCATCCCGCTGCTTGTTAGCGGGATCTAGAGATACCGCGAATGAATCGCGGTATGACGTAGGACTGCTGTTATTCCAGTGTCTGGGCACTGCCGTCTTGGATGGAAAGGCTGGATCCAAGTAGTCAGCTACTCGTATGACATCTTTGTGTTTGAGGCAAAACCAGCTATAACATTTCTTCGCAAACAAATGTTCGTACAGTTGTGGGTCGTGCACAACTCTATTCCTATAGTGAGTAGCTCCCTCCTATCTTATTTATATCATATTTTTAACTTACCCAATAACATAAATTACTTTAGCTATGCTATAGCTAAAGTGGCTTAGGTTTACTTACAATTTGAAAAACAACAAATTCGTCATTCCGCTACTCGTTAGCGCTGCGGCGGTATGATGTAGGGAAACCTTTCTTGGGTTAGCATATCAATAGCATTGCTTTAAAAAGAGTGCCCATATTTTCAGTCAACCTTAAGAATTCACTAAAGATCCTATTCTTTTGTTCATCACTTGCGCTTTTCATTAAAGCCTGGGTTCTTTCTTTTATGCCAAAAAGATATAAAAATTCCCTTTGAGTTAAAATCTCACAATCTACATGCTTTAATGGATCTCTTAACGCTTGAAAGTTCACAAGTGCGGTAATATCACTATTACCAACATTCTCAAGAAAATTAGCATACTTATGTTGTTTTATCGATTGCAAAGTGCTCTTATATGCGGGGTATACATAACCGTAATCTACAATCAAAGCAGCTCCTTTATTATTATATATCTTCTTCTCAAGTTTTTTTAATATTTCAACCCCAACTGAAC
The DNA here is from genome assembly GCF_964277345.1 of Wolbachia endosymbiont (group A) of Therophilus tumidulus. Classification (NCBI taxonomy): domain Bacteria; kingdom Pseudomonadati; phylum Pseudomonadota; class Alphaproteobacteria; order Rickettsiales; family Anaplasmataceae; genus Wolbachia; species Wolbachia endosymbiont (group A) of Therophilus tumidulus. The sequence continues at coordinate 703,906 of NZ_OZ195515.1, forward strand.
ATATTTCCACCACTGCACCATTAAAAAATTTTCCATTTGTCATCTGAGTAGCTGACACTGGAATCCATGATTCTTTTTTTCTGGATTCCAGTGTCACGCACTGGCATGACACCAAGAGACTGCCATCATCTTGTTTTGTCACCATATTTTCATACCACCCCTCATCATGATATACAAACTGATCTATCGGAAGAGCGTCAAAGAACTCATTTGCTAAAAAAATGGTTGGTTGTTCTGGTAGGTTGTCAATATTTTTGTGCCAATTAACATCTAAGCTTTTTAATTTTTCCTTTTGTATCTTCCGTAAAGTAGGGCTTATTTCAACTAAGTGGATCAACATTGAATTAAAAAAGCTGCTGTATTTTTTAGTGACTCTTATTATATCGTGAATGAGTGTTCCTTTGCCTGGCCCAAGTTCAACTAGAGAAAATTTTGATGGCTTTCCTAATTTTTCCCATGTATGCATTATCCAAACTGCAATTACTTCACCAAATAATTGGCTGATCTCAGGTGCGGTAGTAAAATCACCATCCTTACCAAGCGGTAATTTACTTGTATAATAGCCGTATTTTTCATGGTACAAAACGGCATTCATGAAATCACTGATGGATATTGATCCTTGACTTTTGTCAATTAATTCGTGTATATAAGTGAGCATGTTATTAATAAATGTTTAACTATAGCGTGCCATAATATAAAATAGTAGAGTATTTATATATATAGTATAAACTTAAGTTTGTGAGTAATAGTGCTTCAGTTATGGACGACAAAAACACCGATTATGTTGCCCTTATACCTCAAGATGATAGTATTGAATACAAATTTGAAGAAGCTGTCAATTTTATAGAAAACAAGGTTATAAATGCTGATGGGCTAACTTTAGCGGAAGTGTTTCAAGTGCTAGTTCAAATGCTAAATGGTGATCTAGAATTGGTAAAAAAAGTACTAGCATGTGCTAATATTATGGCAAAGCATGGAATGAAGGTAGCAAAAGAGTCGCAATTAAGCAGAGCTGATGTTCGCCGAGCTTTGGAAGGTAGAGAAAGTGTTGTCAATAGACAAGATTTTATAAAGAAACCACCTCTTCCACCTGCTATAAAATCGACCAAAAAGAAAAGTAGAGGTCTTTAGATGGCTGAATCTATAAAAAAATTTACTGTACAATGTGACTTCAAAGGGCAAAGTTCACCTTTTGCAATATACATAGGAAATCCAAAAAGTGATGCTCATCCAATTCATCATCAAGATTCCTGGCTTGTAAAAGAACGTGGAGGGAATATTCCTAATAAAGTAAAAGAAAGTCTACAAAAATTATATAAACTATCTCAAGAAAATGGAGTCTCTTTCTCAGAGTTATGTGCGTATGCCATTACTGTGGTTAGTAATAATGATAAAAAAAGTGACAACAAGGAGTAAGATAGTTTAATCCCTCAATATTTCATTTATAGAGATTTTCGATCTCGTCTTTTCATCCACTTTTTTTACTATGACTGCACAATAGGTTGAAATATTATTTTTAGATGGAATAGATCCTGGTATCACTACAGAATAAGGCGGCACTTTGCCATAAAATACCTTGCCAGTTTCTCTATCAATAATTTTTGTTGATGCCCCAATAAACACACCCATGCCAAGGACTGATCCTTCTCTCACTACCACACCCTCGGCCACTTCGCTACGTGCTCCAATAAAGCAATTATCTTCTATAATGACAGGTGAAGCTTGAATAGGCTCAAGAACTCCACCTATTCCCACTCCACCGGAAATATGACAGTTTTTTCCTATTTGCGCACAGCTACCAATCGTTGACCAGGTATCTATCATTGTTCCTGAATCAACGTATGCACCAACGTTGATAAAACTTGGCATTAGAACAACATTTGTACCTATATAAGCAGATCGGCGGACAAAACACCCAGGAACTGCTCTAATTTTTAACTGGCGAAATTTCTCCTCATTCCATTCACTAAATTTGTTACCGATCTTGTCAAACCAGCAATTGGTATTGTCTGTTATTTTGTTTTCTTCAGTGAGAAAATGTAATAATATTGCCTGCTTTATCCACTTATGTACTACCCATTCTCCACTTGATAGCTTTTCTGCTACTCTAATTTTGCCACTATCAAGGAGCTCAATTGCCTCTTTAATTGCTATTCTTGCTGTTTTCTTTAGATTACAGTCATTAAATTTTTCTCTATTTTTCCAAATATTTTCTATCTCACTCTGTGTTTTTTTTAGTTGCAAACCTTCCATTTGTTATATATATATTGATATTAAATTTGTAGCTCTGTATCATTTGAGCTTGTTACTACTTTATATGTAAGTGCTATGAAAATACAATGTAATAGTTGTACTAAAACTTACTTAGTATCTCCTAAGCAAATTGGCGCGTCTGGAAGAAAGGTAAAATGTACGAACTGCAATCACATATGGCATGAATATCTAGAAGAAGTGTCAAACAAACAGCACTCTGCTAATATACAGGAAAAAAAAGTTAGTGGAAGAAATTTTTTACAAAATCTAGCATTTACCACTCTAGCTTTTGCAACAGCTACGGGGTTATGCGTCGTAATTGCTAATGGCATCTTTCCTAGAGAGATGAACAAAGCATACAAAACGATCAGTTTATACAAGGATTCAATAAGCTATAAATTAGGGTACAAAAAAGAACAAACAGAAAGTCCAAATGTAAAAAAACTTGCTGTAAATAAGTTTTATCAAGACTACCTTTTTTTATCTAATTTAAGATCTAGTTAAATAGGCATACCGATATCGGTCTCTAGCTACTCAGATGGTGCTTAGGGTGACAGAGTTTTAAAAATAAGTTATTTTTTAGCAAAAAAGGCAGCTCATGAGTATTAAAATTGCACCTTCTATACTTTCAGCAGATTTTGCAAAATTAGGGGAAGAAGTAAGAAAAATTAGCGATTTAGGTGTGGATTACATACACATAGACGTTATGGATGGGAATTTCGTTCCAAATATTACAATTGGTCCTAGCGTTGTTTCTGCAATACGTAAATATAGCAATCTTCCTTTTGATGTGCATTTAATGGTCAAATCTCCTGGTAACCACATTGAAAGCTTTATAAATGCTGGTGCTGATATTATCACTGTACATGCAGAAGCAGAGATACACCTTGAGAGGTTGATAAGAAAGATAAAGTTATACAAAAATGTAAACGACGAAAAAAAACCGATTCAAGCTGGAGTCTCAATTGTTCCTTCAACTTCTCCAAGTGTGCTTGAATACATAATACATGAGCTAGATATTGTGCTGATTATGACAGTCAACCCTGGCTTTGGAGGGCAGGAATTCATTCATTCACAGTTGAACAAGATATCTACTATAAAAAAAATGATACAAGAGCGTAATCTTAAAACACAAATTTCAGTAGATGGTGGAATTAACTTTTCTAACGCAGCTGATATAATAAAAGCAGGTGCAGATATTTTAGTTGCGGGATCGGCGATATTCAAGGCTGAAGATATTAAGAAGGCCATAAACTATCTTAAAAATCCATTGTTGTGACCCTATATAGCTAAAGTGGCTTAGGTTTACCTACAATTTGAAAAACAACAAATTCGTCATTCCGCTACTCGTTAGCGGAATCTATACCGCGAATGAATTGCGGTATGACGTAGGGAAACCTTTCTTGGGTTGTATCAGTTCAGGAGAGTGGTTTAAGAAACAATAGATAGAAGGTTTTGGAAAGCCCATTTGTTTCCATGTTAAGTATAACGAAATTATCCGTTCAAGTTCCCCACTTCGATTGGGTAAAATATGAATTTTTGCGATAAACGACATAATGCCGTATCTGCTGTTCAGCATGGTTGTTTGTCAGCGGAATGTTTTCTGGGTCATCTAAAAAATTCCACATTATTCTTTCAGATTTCAAAATATTTTTTGCAACTCGAGAAGCTCCAATTGCTTCAGGTAAGCGGCTTCAAGTAATACCTTGTACGTTTTCGCAACTTTCTGGCACGTCTGGTAAATCTAAAAACATCTATCTCATTTTTTAGCAAGGCCTTTTTTAGTGCAAATAATTCAGTGGCTACGTTTCTTAAGTAACAGCCCAGAACTTTAACTTCAACTATGTGCTAATCTTTCAAAATCTCTTGATAAATGTGCCCAACAGATTTGCCTGTTCTTATCGGCAAAGTAGTTGTATGCTGCGTACCTGTCGTAAGCTATTGCGATTGCAGAACTTACTATTTTGTAAAACCTTCATTCCTCTTGACTCTGTCAATTTTATAAAACTTGCTGTATTACTGGCAAACATCCAGCACCAACCAAGTTTACCTTTGTTATAATGGCTCGTTTCATCGATATGCAGAACTTCACTTTTACTTACTTCTTGCTCGATTTGCTCATATGCTTCTTGGCATTTTTCTGCAACTCTAGCCTCGCTATTTGACACGCTACCAACACTGATGTCCAGGTTGAAAATATTTTTTATAATATTTGCTACTTCTCTTTTCGAGTTCTTGTAAAATCCGCTCAGCGCCGCGATTGTTGACTTAACTTTTGGACCAAATGTATCCGCAGTAACACCTTCTGGTAGCCTGCTACTTTTTCTTTTTCCACACTTGCAACAGCGGCCATTGGTATTCCACAACATAAGCTGGCAAATCAACTTTTTGATGAATGTATGGCTCTTTCGATATCGCAATTTCTCCTCCGCACTCGCAAGAACTCTATTTTCACCACTTCATCTGCTTCCATTTTAGGGCGATACTTTCCTTCATGCCCAATCTGTGCCCCTATTTTCCTGTCACTTTTTTTCTTTTTCTTCTTTAGCTTGTATAACTCTTTTGAGCTCGGTATCGATGAATTTTGTGAATTCAGACCTAGTCTTTCTTTCAATTCAGCATTTTCGATTCTTAGCGCCTTATTCTCAGATCTAAAATTTTCGTTTTCTATCTCTAACCTCTTTATCTCTGCTTTTAGTTGCTCTATCTCTATTTTAAAGCTTTCACAGAGCTTGAGAAGACTAGCTAGTAGATCAGACATATTTACCACACATACTACTTGTGATATTATGTTTTTAGCACTCCTTGTCTACTTTTTATTTTACCGCTCCGCTGAACGGATACCTTTTTTTTACTGTTTGAGTATGTAAGGATTATGACGACCTATCCCAAACCTCAACTATATCCTCACTAAACTCTATTATCTTTGTTTTTTTAAACTGATAACAGTTGTTAATGAATTGAATCCCTAAATCTCCTACAAAAGGAGTGGCATCATTGCCTAAAATTTTACCACTGCGGCATATTATCAACCTGTCGATTAAATTACACTTTAATAGTTCTGTGATTAACACTCCTCCACCTTCAACTAATAACCTTGTTATACCGATTTCTGAAACAAGTTTTAATGCCGTGTCCTTTAGGCAGGCTTTGCCTGCATCGTTTGAATTGACTTTCAAGTAGTTAATGTTTTTTATTTTTTTCTCTACTTCTTTATTTGTGATGACCCAAGTTATTACTTTGTCTGCAGTCTTTGCAATGTTATGCTCTTCCTTTAATCTCCCTTGACTATCTATAATTAGCCTTATTGGCGATCTACTTCCGAGTCCTGGTAATCTGCAAGTTAAGAGTGGATCATCATTAATAAGAGTATTGCTGCCGATCATAATTGCATCATATTTCGTTCTGAGCTCATGCACCCAGTTTCTCGTATTTTCACTTGTTATCCATTTGCTATCGCCTGTAAATGTTGCGATTTTTCCGTCAAGAGTTGTTGCGACTTTGCAAGCTATAAATGGTCTATGTAATTCTTTAGTGGTGAAAAAACCGACATTCAGTTCTTCTGCTTCTTTTTGCATAATACCTTGCTCAACTTCAATTCCTGCTTCTTTCAGAGCTTTAATGCCTCCACCTGAAACTCTACTATCTGGGTCAATAGTTGCAATTACTACTCTTTTTATGCCAGCTTTTATGATTTTTGCAGTGCAAGGCCCCGTGACTCCGTGATGACAACATGGCTCAAGAGTGATATATATAGTTGCGCCATGAGTTGAATCTTTAGCGTTTTGCAAAGCGACTACCTCCGCATGCGGACGCCCACCAATCCCTGTGTATCCCTCACTAACAATTGTACCATCCTTTACAATAACACACCCGACAGCAGGATTTGGTGCAACATTTCCAAGATTTTTTTCTGCAAGCCTTAATGCAATTGACATGAAATGATCATCAGTCATTAGAAAGAAGTCATTTCGTATGAGGTATCAAAAATTCTTCTGTACTCGTGTATAGCAAATCTATCTGTCATACCTGAGATATAGTCACATATTATTACTGAACGCTGAGATTCACAAGCGAGTTTGCTCCACTCTGTGGGAAGTAATCCTGGGTTTTCATAAAAACATTGAAAGAGTTCCTGTATTATGCGTTTTGCTTTGTTCATCGTTCTACTCAGTTTATAGCTTCTGTATATTTTCTCCATGTTGAATCTTTTCATTTCTTTTGTAGCATTCGCAACTTCTGGTGAAAATGTGACTAGCATTTTATTTAGACTTCTTACGTCTTCTACGCTTTTTATTTTGTGATCTTCAATATTTCTTTCAGTCTGAGAAACAACATCACTTATCATAGTTCCTATAGTTCCACTCAGTGATTCATGTATGAGTTTGCTCTGAGGCAATTCTGAATATCTGCTCCTTATGTCTTTAAACATTTTTTCAATTAAAGGAACATTCAGCAAATCTTCGATGGTTACTAAATTCGCCCTGAGTGCATCATCAAGATCGTGAACACTGTAAGCAATATCATCGGCAATTGAAGCAACTTGCGCTTCAATGCTTGAAAATTCTTCAAGTTTTAGATCATATTTTTTGTTGTATTCTAATAACAGCTGATTATTTGTAGAAGACTCCGCGTTTTGACCAAGCAAGGGACCGTTATGTTTTGCAACTCCTTCAATCACCTCCCAACTTAGATTCATACCATCAAAATCAGCATGTTTTTGTTCGAGGTAAGTTAAAATCCTTATAGCTTGAACATTATGATCAAACTCATACTTCTCGTTATCAAGATTCAAATCTTGAACTGATTTCTTTAGAGCATCTTCACCTGCATGACCAAATGGAGGATGACCAAGATCATGTGCGAGCGCTATGCATTCAGTGATATCCTCATTTAAGCCAAGTCTACGCGCAATGGACCTTGCAATTTGTGCAACTTCAAGGCTATGAGTAAGCCGAGTGCGATAGTAGTCGTGCTCATAATTGATAAAAACTTGTGTTTTGTACTCCAATTTTCTAAACGCATTAGAGTGAATGATACGGTCCCTATCACGCTGAAAGCAGCTGCGATTCTCATCTTCTGGCTCTTTGAAGTATCTCCCTTTTGTTTTGCTTGGAAAACATGCATAATTTAATAGAAAATTATTGTTTGACATGTAAAATTTCTACTATAATAAGTTATCAATAATAAACGGTGGTTACTATGTCAACAAATTACAACATCAACTTAACTGATAATGCACTAAAAAAAATCCACTCTCTTGCAGAGCAGGAAGGGGATAAGAGTTCCATTTTACGGGTTGCAGTTTCAGGTGGTGGATGTTCTGGCTTCAAATACAATTTTCTTATGGATCAAATGAATAAAAATCTATCTTTGGATGATGAAGACGATGATTACGATGATGAGTTTGATGACGAAGACGAAGATGATGACTATGAAGAAAGTGAGGACTATAGAAGCCACTCCAGTTTTAGCGAAAAAGGTAAAGATATAGTAATTAATGATGAAAATGGAAACCCTGTATTAATGGTTGATAATTGTTCAGCAAAATTTTTAAATAACTCAGTTATAGATTATACTGAGGATCTCAGTGGTTCTGGTTTTCAAATAAAGAATGCCTTTGCTAAGTCTCAATGTGGTTGTGGTAACAGTTTTTCGGTTTAATTATTACTAAAACTTAGATGCCTTCTGGATCTTTTAAACATGGGTGGTAATGTAGCACTAGAACTAACTTCCGTAGATAAAAGCTTCAAGAACAATTCTGCTGTTGTAAAGGATATCAACTTAAGTGTCACAAGAGGGCAAGTAGTAGTGCTGATTGGCGATTCAGGTGCAGGGAAAACAACTATATTGCAAATCGCAGGCTTGTTGGACAAGCCAACTTCAGGTATAGTTACGATAGATGGAATAAATTGCACACAAGCCAGTAATAAGCATAAAACTCATGTAAGAAGAAATTTTCTTAGTTTTGTTTATCAATTTCACTATTTGTTACAAGAGTTATCGGTGTTGGAAAATATTATGCTTCCTCAACTCATTGCAGGAAAAAGCAAAGCTGAAGCAAAAAAAAATTCGCAAGCAATGTTGGAAAAATTTGGTCTGGAAAACAAAGCAAGTAGCATGGTATCTGAAGTTTCGGGTGGGGAAAGGCAGAGAGTTGCAATTGCAAGAAGCATTGTAAATTCTCCAAAGCTTTTACTTGCAGATGAGCCAACAGGAAATTTAGATCCAACAAATTCTTTTAAGGTGTTTTTACTGCTACATTCATACGTAAAGGAAAATAACAGCTCTATGCTTATAGTAACACACAATCATCTCCTTGCAGAAAAGGCAGACTGCATTTTCCAATTGAGAGATCGATCATTAGTGAAGTTGTGAATAGGAAAAATAGCACAATTTCTATGCCCTATACTTATCTAACCAATGATCATTAACAGAGTACAACTCGCATGAAATGCTTTCATTGCTTTTTATACACGGACTTTTTAACTTACGCTGTTTACTTAGGGAACACCCCGATAACATAAACACAGCTAAAACAAAAAATAATAGCTTTTTAAACATAACAAAACCTTTTCATTTATATTACTACACTCATTTCTCTTGTTTGTAAAGATTAGGCATATTCTTTTACCCTTACCTCTTTTTTGACCTTTTGAGAAGAAATAGTTGCACTATTCAAGCGCAGTTTTATATAATTGTCCACGATTTGAGTCACTTCCTCTTCTTTATCCTTTAGAAAGTGATTAGTATCATCTATTATATAGTATTTCATGTGATCACTTCTTACTGAATTTATCAACCTTTTTGCTAATTCTGTTACATCGCTTTCTTCTGAGATTGTATCATTACTGCTTTGTATTATAAGCCCAGAAACTGGACAGGGAGAAAGAAAAGAAAAATCGTACTTAGTTACCGGAAGAGAAAGAGCAATAAAACCCACTATCTCAGGGCGGCGCATTGTTAGCTGCATAGCCACCCATGCTCCAAAAGAAAAACCAGCGATCCAAATTGGAACATTGCTAGGATTATGTTCCTGAAGCCAATCAATGGCTACCGCAGCGTCAGTTAATTCTCCTATACCCTTATCAAAAGTTCCGGTAGATTTTCCCACACCACGAAAGTTAATTTTCAATGCAGAAAAATTGTTATCGATAAAAGACGTATATGTACTATGTACAATTTTACTATCCATATTACCACCATATTGAGGATGATGATGTAAAACCAGCACAACCGGCGCGTTGGCATCTTTGCTTTGGTGGTATTCACCTTCTATCTTTCTTGTTGCATTATTCAAAAAAACTTCAACCATGGTAACCCCTAATAAGAACCCGCTTGACAGGTATTAATGACGTGAGTTATTAATTATGTATTAATTTCGCTGTTTTTGCAATAAATTTTTTATCGTGTTAAAGCTAACGTACATAGTTATGGCTATAGTTGATGGTAAACTTATTTAAGTGACAGATGAGTCCATTCTCTTTAGAAAATAGTGGTTACGTATATGCTGATTACAATGCAACTGCTCCAATTAGTGAAAATGTAAAAAAAAGTATATTTGAGGTCTTGTTAAAACAAACGCTCAATCCATCATCACTACATAAAAGAGGACAAGAAGCGAGGAAGATTCTTCAGGATGCAAGAGATAACGTACGTGGTGCTATTGGCGTTTCAAGTGATAAAGAAATAGTTTTTACGTCTGGTGCAACTGAAGCGAATAACCTTGTTATGAGAGGAATAGCAGGCTACCTGCATATAATTTCAGCTATAGAGCATCCTTCAATTCTTAATTCTGCATGTAATCCATATATAATACCTGTTAATCAGGAGGGCATTGTTGACTTTTTAGAGCTAGAAAAAATTCTAAGCGAACTTAAAGGAAACAAAGCAATAGTTTCAGTTATGATGGCAAATAACGAAACCGGAGTTATTCAACCTATTGAGGAAATGGCTAAAATAGTACACAAGTTTGGAGCAATTTGCCACACTGACACTGCTCAAAGTGTTGGGAAAATTAAAGTTAATATGGAAGATTTAGGAGTGGATTTACTCACTTTATCCGCCCATAAATTTGGCGGTGTAGCAGGCAGTGGAGTTTTAATATTCAATAAAGAACTTGCGATAGAACCTATTATAATAGGTGGTGGACAAGAGAAGGGATTTCGTGGTGGTACGGAAAATATTGTTGCGATTGCAGGCCTTTCTGCTGCACTGCAAAATATTCCAGACCTTCTATCAAAAATGGATGAAGTAAAGGAGCTACGTGATCAATTAGAGTGTGAATTATTAAATCTTGCCAGTGACATAAGAATCTTCGGTAAAAACTCTAAGAGGCTGCCAAACACAAGTTTTATTTATATGCCAGGAGTAAAGAGTGATGTGCAGCTTATGCATTTTGACTTGAATCATATTGCAGTTAGTAATGGCTCCGCATGTTCTTCTGGAAAAGTTGAGCCTTCCCATGTTTTGCTTGCAATGGGGGCAACAAAAGAGCAAGCAGAGTGTTCAATTAGAATCAGTATAGGTCCAGAAACTAAACCACAAGACATAAAAAAAATAGTGGATTGTTGGTATAATATCTACAAGCAGAACACCTTGGTATAGATAATACGTGGTATCATGCAGGCACTGGCCGAGCATTAGATGTAAAAAATTACTTTACAACCCCGCGGTATCTCTAGATCCCGCTAACAAGCAGCGGGATGACGGTTGTTAGGCTAGCTGTCATCCAAGTAGCTGACACTGGTTCCTTTATGACGGCAGTGCCCCTATGGTGTCATTCCAGTGTCCTGACTACTTGGATCTAGCAAGCTTTGCTTGCAAATAAGTCTAATACGTGTCGCGTTTTATGCCAAAACACAATTGGAGTTACATGCAAAATAGATCCCAGACTGGGATGACAAAAAAAGAGCACTGGAATGACACCATTTGCTGTGCAATTTACCTTCAAAAATAGACTTCTTTCGAAACTAGGATAAAGCAGTAAAAATAGTAATTTTGAGGTAAGGAGAAATGAAGTATGAAATAGTGAAAGAGCTCGATAAAGGGGAGTTTCGTCGACTAACAGGAGTAAAGAGATCAACATTTAACAAAATGGTAGGGATTTTATGTGAAGAAAATAAAAAAAAGAAAGCCAAAGGAGGAAGGAAAAATAAGCTAAACGAGGAGAATATGCTGCTCATGGTATTAGAATACTTACGAGAATACCGTACATATTTTCACATAAGTCAAAGTTATGGAGTAAGTGAAAGTACGGCATATAAAACTGTAAAATGGGTAGAGGATACTCTAATACAACACCAAGATTTCGCATTGCCAGGACGAAAAGAACTCCTAAAAAGCGACGTGAAATATGAGATTTTGGTGATTGATGCAACGGAAACACCTGTAGAGAGACCAAAAAAAAGCAGAAAAGATTTTATTCAGGAAAGAAGAAAAAACATACGCTAAAAACACAAATAATTGCAGAAAAGAAGAGCAAGAAAATTATTTGTACGTCATTTTCAAACGGGAGAAAGCATGACTTTCGGCTTTTCAAGGAGTCAAAAGTGCATGTATCAGAAGGTATAAAAGTTTTAGCCGATGCTGGCTATAGAGGTTTTCAGAAAATTCACAAAAATGTCGAGTTGCCACACAGAAGGATGAAAAAGAGTCCCTTAATTAAGGAAAAAAAGGTAGAAAATCGGGAGCTAGCAAGCAAAAGAGTAGTAGTTGAGAATGTAATTGGTCTGTTAAAAAGATTCAAAATTATTGCAGACAGATACCGCAATCGGAGAAAACGTTTTGGCTTGAGATTCAATTTAATAGCAGGAATTCACAATTTTGAGCTGTCTATATGAGTTTCGAAAGAGGTCTAATGAATGTTCGTACAGCATGGATTCATTCGCGGTATCTCACCATAGATCCCGCTGACAAGCAGCGGTATGACGGTTATCAGTAAACATGAATTACTTTAGCTATGCAATCAGGCTTCCTAAAAACACTTTGTAGCCAATCAATTCTTGAGTATAAAAAGAATTCCTTTAATAATAAGGTATGCTAATCAGGAATTTAATAAAACAAGCAACTCAAGTAGGAAGCAGTGAAAATGCAATACGGTATGTCGAATATCTCTATCAATTTGAGAAGTTTAGAAACACATTAAACCTCACTTTATCACTAATAAAGCAAAACAGGCTCTCATTTGAAATATACCAAGAGGGATTAGTGGATATGGAAGAGGGAGTGTGTAAGACAATCAGGTCTTCCAGTGTAAATAGATATGTTATTGTACTGAGGAAGTCAAACCCATACATTATAGTGCATGAACTTTCACACATGGTTGAAAATGAACTGAACTTAAGTTTGGAACAGGAATTTCTCCATAAAGTTTACCAGGATATTGAGCAGAACCTAAAGCAAGCAAATATTCTTGTGCAGAAAATTATCGGCCAAGTTATATTTAAGGAGATACAGGCTTATCAAACTGCAAAATCACGCGCATCTGAATTATTTGCACGTTATTTTGAGCTATTTGCTTGGGCGCAGGAGGTTTACCCTAAAGATAAAGAATACTTAATCCGCACTCAAGACTTAAACAAAGTGTTCCTTGCTACTGACCAATGGAAAAAGAGCTACCTGGATCCACAAATAATGGAGAGAGTAGATAAAGAAATCAAGGAATACAGCAATAAAACTGTCTTTAAAGATGTAACCAAAGTGCAAAGCAGTTGGACTAATAAATTTTCTCCTGGGGGCAAAAAAATTAGCTCTATATTTGGAGATGATGATTAGCTTATAGTGCAGGTTTTCCTACGTCATGCCGCCGCGAACCGTCATACCGCGATTCATTCTTTTGGTGTACGAACATTGCAATTTGCAGGTAATTTGAGTAGTAGATGGTGTCATTCCAGTGCTTGACACTGGAATCCAGGAATTTGGATTGGGCACTAAGTTGGTGAGCATAAAAGTGGCTGATCTTATGTTAAAACACAACGTTCTTGATGAGATTACGGCAAGGCTGGATTCCAGTGTCAAGCACTGGAATGACACCATTTGCTGTGCAGTTTACCTTTAAGAATGAATGTTCGTACAGTTGTGCGCGGTATCTCATCAGCTAACACGTAGCGGAATGACGGTTGTCGGTAAATCTTTTAGCTATAGAAGTTAACTTTGCAGTTAACTTCTACAGCGTTTCAAAGTATAGTTTTGGTAATACAGTAACTAAATATACATGAAAACCATTTTAGCTGTTGAAACAAGCTGCGACGAAACTGCAGTAGCGATTGTAAATAGTGACAAGCAAGTCCTTGCTCACAAGATTCTTTCTCAAGTAGAACACAAAAAACGCGGTGGGGTGATTCCTGAGATAGCTTCACGTGCTCATATGGAACATTTAAGTGGCCTGATAAAAAGCGCTGTAAAAAAATCTAACCTTAACTTTTGTGACCTCAATGCAATTGCAGCAACATCAGGACCAGGACTCATAGGTGGATTAATAGTTGGTACAATGATGGCTAAAGCAATTGCGCATGTAGCACAAAAACCGTTCATTGCAGTGAATCACTTAGAAGCGCATGCATTGGTTATTAGGTTACTGCATGAGGTAAAATTTCCATTTTTAGTCCTATTAATATCAGGTGGTCACTGTCAATTTTTAATTGCACAGGATGTAGGCAAATACGTTAAACTTGGAGAAACGCTTGATGACTCGCTGGGTGAAGCGTTCGATAAAGTTGCTAAGATGCTGGGTTTAAGCTATCCCGGAGGGCCATTAATTGAAAAGTTAGCTAAAAAAGGCAATGGTGCAAGATTTAAATTGCCAAGGGCAATGATAAAACGTTCTGGATGTAACTTTTCGTTTTCTGGAATTAAAACAGCAGTAAAAAACTTAGTGCAAGAACTGAAAATGAGCGAGCAAGATGTGTGTGATGTATGTGCTTCGTTTCAAGAGTGTATTAGTGACATACTGCTGGACAGGGTTAGTAATGCGATTATTATAGCCGAATCTTTAAATATCAAAATCAATGACTTTGTGATTACCGGCGGAGTTGCAGCAAATAATTTCTTGAGAGAAAAATTAAAGCAACACATAAACTTAAACATATTTTTTCCTCCCAACAACCTATGTACAGATAATGCAATAATGGTTGGATGGGCAGGAATTGAAATGTTACAGAAAAGCTATATAGATTCTCTCAATTTTGCACCAAGACCTAAGTGGGAGTTAGAGAGTTATTAAAAGCTCTCAATTCTGAATTATAGCTAAAGTGACTTAGGTTCTCTAATTGCACATAAGTCAACAATAATTTTCACACAAATCAAAACAGCATATCTTCTCCATAATCCTTGGTAATTTTACATAAGTTAAAAGTAGCATATGGTTCTCTCCGCGGTCTGAGATGACAATAAATTTGTCAAGCCGCATTATACTTGTTAGGCGGAAGTGGACGGCAACATATTTACCACGAAGTCTAACTAAGTTCTTGCTTGTCCCTTCCATCGGCATTGCTATCTTTATTTTCAATAAAATTATTGTCCTATGCTCTTTTGATGTTTATTGATAATAAAATTCTGTTTTATCAACCAACATCCTATGCATAATTACAGCTAATTTTCTTGCTACTGCTACAATTGCTTTTTTCATTCCTTTTTTCTTCGCAACCACAGTTTTTTAATTTAAATGTCCTCTTGGTAACTGTAAGCATTGTTTGTGCAGCTTCATATAACATACTTCTACATTCCGCTGGTCCCATCTTTGATATGCTGCCATGCCGATCAACTTCTCCAGAAGAATATTGCCTTGGTGTCAACCCTATATATGCTCCAACTGTATCAGATTTCTCAAACCTATGTGGGTTATCAATTGCAGCTTTATACGTCATTGCTACTATAATCCCCACTCCTGGAACAGTAGTTAACAATTTACAATCATCGTCTTTTTCACCTTGTTCTGAAAGCATTTTGTCAAGCTTTCTTAATGACTTTTCTATTGCTTCCAAACTACAAACTAACGCTTCAATTGAACTCCTACTGATTTCATCCAAATTATTTATTGCCTCTTGTATTCTTAAAGCGAAAGTTTCAAATTTTGATCCTTTACCGACCATGTATCTTCAACAACCCTCTTATTGTTCCAATAACCTGCTGTTTGCTACACATTAGCTGTCTTCTGCTTCCAAGCGCTATTTTAATTTGACAACTGATTTTACTAACACTTCTCATCATCTGCGCTATACCCCTCGCATCGTTTTTATCATTCTTATTGATTCTTGCAGACAACGCTGCTGCCATATGCCTTGCATCTACACAAATTACTGGTAATCCAAAACTCCTTAACTCTTTGCACATTGATATTGACAACTATCCACTTTCTATTCCTATGGGTTCGTATTTTTTGCCTTGGCTAATCTGCTATTGCCTTACTTTCGCTTGCAACAACTTCTTCCTTAACAACTTTTCCTTTCTCATCAACGATACTTATAAAAGTTTCTTTTAATGAGATCGCTATAATATTTCATGACCTACTGTAAAAGTTTAAATTATTTTTGAAGAACCAATTCATTGAATTTGTTACTTCGTGCTAAAATAATGGAGTATGTCTCTCCATCATTCAATAGCAATTACAGTATGTTTAGCTATAATTTGAAAAACAAAAATTCGTCATTCCGCTACTAGTTAGCGGGATCTAGAGGTACCGCGGCGGCATGACGTAGGATTGCTGTCATCCCGCTGCTTGTTAGTGGCTAAGAGATACTGTGAATAAATCACGGTATGACGGTTAAGTATCCCGCTACGTGTTAGCGGCTGAGATAACGCGAATAAATCGCGGGATGACGTGTTGCTTGGGTCAGCTATAGAAGCAAAACTCATCATTTTGAAAGAGGAGGAGATTTTTCCGGACCCTCAGCAGGGATTGATTTTGGATCTGATAATTCTGTATTTACCTTGATTGGCTCTAATGGAGTTTTCTGCTCTTCCGGTTTATCATCTGGAATTGGAACAGGCCAATCCATAATGTTTTGCGGTATAACTTCTGCTTCTTTAGCTTCTTTTTGACCTGTTGAAGATGATGCATCAACTCCTGCATTTTTGGTAACTTCTTGTTTTAGTTGTTTATTTTCTTCTTGTAATTGCTTTAAATTTTTCTTTAACTCGTCAATCTCTCTTATTTTTTGTTTTAATTGTTCAGATATAGTTAGTTTGTCTCTAGTCAATTTTTTGTTTTCTTGTCTTAACCCACTAGCTGTTCTGCTTGAGTTGTTGTTTACAGCTTGTATACCTTGGTCTTGCTGCTGCATGCTTGTTCCTCTACTTTCATATTCAACTTCAGTTTGAGTTGATGTAGCTACCTGACCTTTTTCCTGCTGTAATATGTTCTGCAGTTGCTCTAGACTCTCTTTGACAGATGCCAGCTCTTCCTGTGTACACGTTAACATCCCTTCCTTTTCCTTAAGTTGATATTGAAGTTTTTCTATTTCCCTCTTCGTATTTTCTTCGCTTAGCTCATCTGCAAGTGATCTTCCAGGTTCAAGTTGTCGAATTTCCCTCTCTAAGAACCTGTCTTGAAAGGAACTAAGCAGCTAATTTAGCAAGCATAATAGTAATCATATTAAAGGAGATATTAGTTTTTGAAGTAAGAGGAGAATGCTCATAATCCTTGCTCATACGTCTAAAATTGGAAAGCCAAGCAAAAGTTCTTTCAACAATCCACCGTTTAGGAATAACTTGAAATCCTACAGCATCAGCTGCTTTTTTAGTAATCGTCAATAAACATCCTGTTTTCAATAAACAGTAATTTTGCAATTTACCAATATATCCCTGATCAGCGAGAAACCTTTGTAGCGTTGGAGCTTTTCGTTTAGCTTGAGTAAAAAGATTTAGAGCACCATCACGATCTTGAATGCCTGCACTATGAACATCAGCTGTAATAATTAGGCCTATTGTATCCACAATGATGTGACGTTTTCTACCCTTTATTTTCTTGCCAGCATCATATCCTCTGGATCCCCTTTTTGAGTGGTTTTCACTGATTGACTATCAATTATTCCTACCGAAGGTATTTCATTTTTGCCAACCATTTTTCTTACCTTTTTTACTAACATATCGTGTATTTCTTCCAATTTGCCACTATTACGCCACCTGAGAAAATAATCATACACCGTTTTCCATGGCGGAAAATCTTTTGGCAGCATTCTCCACTGGCAACCACCTTTCATTATATATCTTATTGCATTAATAATTGTTCTAATATTGTGCTTTCTTGGCCGTCCTACTGCACCTTGTGCAACACTTGGCTCCAAAATTTCCCATTCTTTGTCACTTATATCACTTGGATACATTTTTACCTACTATTTTTTACTTATCTCATCATATTCTCTTTCTCATTTCTTTTCAAGACAGGCTCTAAATCTTCCTTTTCTCTCTGTAATTCATTTAATTCTTTAGACAATTGGCTCGCCGTTTCAGCCAATGTATTGTTTTCCTTTTTTGTTTCCATTAACTGTTCTGCCAACTGCTTTTTATGATCATCCTTTAAACCTTCCACTATTTTCTTCAGGTCATTCTCCAAATTTGCATTCTTTTCCTTTAGTACAGTTAAATTAGCTTCACTTTGCTTCAATTTTCTCTGTAATTCTTTATTTGCCTCATTTGTTTCACCTTCCTTATCTTTCAACTGATCATTTAAGTTCTTTATTACATCATTTTTATCCTGTAGTTCTTCCTCTTGTTCCTTTATTCTTTGACCTCTTTCAAATATCGCTCGCTGTTGTTCATTAGACTTCTTTCGAAACTAGGATAAAGCAGTAAAAATAGTAATTTTGAGGTAAGGAGAAATGAAGTATGAAATAGTGAAAGAGCTCGATAAAGGGGAGTTTCGTCGACTAACAGGAGTAAAGAGATCAACATTTAACAAAATGGTAGGGATTTTATGTGAAGAAAATAAAAAAAAGAAAGCCAAAGGAGGAAGGAAAAATAAGCTAAACGAGGAGAATATGCTGCTCATGGTATTAGAATACTTACGAGAATACCGTACATATTTTCACATAAGTCAAAGTTATGGAGTAAGTGAAAGTACGGCATATAAAACTGTAAAATGGGTAGAGGATACTCTAATACAACACCAAGATTTCGCATTGCCAGGACGAAAAGAACTCCTAAAAAGCGACGTGAAATATGAGATTTTGGTGATTGATGCAACGGAAACACCTGTAGAGAGACCAAAAAAAAGCAGAAAAGATTTTATTCAGGAAAGAAGAAAAAACATACGCTAAAAACACAAATAATTGCAGAAAAGAAGAGCAAGAAAATTATTTGTACGTCATTTTCAAACGGGAGAAAGCATGACTTTCGGCTTTTCAAGGAGTCAAAAGTGCATGTATCAGAAGGTATAAAAGTTTTAGCCGATGCTGGCTATAGAGGTTTTCAGAAAATTCACAAAAATGTCGAGTTGCCACACAGAAGGATGAAAAAGAGTCCCTTAATTAAGGAAAAAAAGGTAGAAAATCGGGAGCTAGCAAGCAAAAGAGTAGTAGTTGAGAATGTAATTGGTCTGTTAAAAAGATTCAAAATTATTGCAGACAGATACCGCAATCGGAGAAAACGTTTTGGCTTGAGATTCAATTTAATAGCAGGAATTCACAATTTTGAGCTGTCTATATGAGTTTCGAAAGAGGTCTATTGACTTTATCTCTCAAGGAGTCACGTTCTAATCTTAGATCCTCAAGCTGCTTTGCCTGCACTGCAAAATATTTAGCAAATGTTTCTTTTTCTTCCTCTAATTCCTCAACTTCATCTTTTAATCCTTCTTGCTCATACTCTTCTTCATCACCAGACATATCATCCTCAAATATTTCATCTTCATCACTAAATTCACTGCTGGTGGATATAGAACTTCTACGTGAAGAAGGTGTGCTAGGAGAGGAATACCCACTGCTGCTTGGTGTAGGTGACTGTGGTGATATATGTAGATCTTTTGTAAATATTTCCTCTGCTGGTACTTGCTGATCGTCTACACTCTTGGATATGCCAGTAAAAGCTTGATACAGAGTTTTTCCGTTGATAAAAACTTCTTTATTTTGTCCAACTAACTTTAATACTTCTTCTGAACTCGTTATTCCTCCAAATTTTGGCTCACCAATAACACTCTGTATACCACCAGAATCCAATTTTACGGTCATGCTACAGTCTATGCTGTTACCTTCAGAATCCTTAGCCTGCCAATTAATGGTCATTTCACATGAGCTTGAACCAGTAAAATCATAGTGCCTCTCATTGCCATTTTTCTTGCTTGCGGTTATTTGACTATCTTTCCCTAAAGATATATTATAAACCTTACCTTCACTGCTGGTCCTTAAAATATTGCTAATTTCTATTGGTTTTTCTTCATTTTCAAATCTAATTTTGAAGTCATTATCCTTTGTTGGATACACTAAGAAATTTTGACCAGGCAGAGACGACTTAAGTTCTTTATGCATTGCGTCTATTGATTGCTCAAATTTTTGGAACTCCTTTTCCCACTTTAAATTTATCTGTCCTGTAATGTCCTCATCTTTGCGTAAAGGACCAATAAAGTACCAGATTAAATTTTCTTCCTCCAGTCTTTTGATAAAATCCTGAAGATCGTTGCAAGATTCAATGACATTTAAAGTATCATTTTTCTTTTGTTCATCTACATCTAAACTTTGACTTTCAGCTATAAATACATTTTCGTTTTCCTGTGGCATAATTTTACATTTTAAAAAATATACTATAATATTAACAGATTTCTTTAAAAAATCAACTAATTGTTGGATAAATAAACTTGAGCATTTGGCCAAAATGTTATATAGTAGTCACTTCAAGAAGTACAGTATGGACAATACCATTATAAGAAAATACGATATTAGAGGTATAGTAGGCAAAGATTTGCAGATTAATGATGGGTACGAGATAGGTAGAAAGTTTGGCCAAACCGTAGCTAGTGTTTGTGTCGGCTACGACAGCAGAATAGATTCACCAGGTATAGAAAGAGAATTAATTAGGGGCTTAACTTTATCCGGTGCAAATGTTATACGCGTTGGACTATGCTCTTCACCTATGCTTTACGCTGCAACACAAATCACACAGGCGGATCTTGGTATCATAATAACTGCCTCTCATAACCCCAGCGAATATAATGGCTTTAAATTTTTTAGTAATAAAAAAGTCTTCTCAGATCAAGAAATGAAGGAAATTATAAGCAGTCCAATTAAAAACAGCACAAGAATTGGAAGCTTAATTAACATAAATATATATAGTGAGTACATTAGCATATTGAAAAGTGCAGTGAAGAATAATACTACACAGAAATTAAAAATAGCCTGGGATTGTGGAAATAGTCCAGCAAGTGGAATTATAAGGTATATTGAAAAGATCTTGCCTGGTCATACGCACATCGTAACCAATAACTCTATAGATGGGGCATTTCCACTGCATGATCCAGATCCCATAGAGGAAAAAAATCTTGCTCAATTAATTGACATTGTGAAGGAATATGGATGTGATCTTGGCATTGCGCTAGATGGCGATAGCGATAGGGTGCGCTTAATTGATAATAAAGGCAACGTTGTTTCCAATGACCATTTATTTATAATTTTTGCACGTGAAGTGTTGGAGGAATATCCAGAAAGCAAAGTTATTGCTAACGTAAAAATGAGTATGAAAGTGCATGATTTTGTTAGCAAGTTAGGAGGGCAAGTTATCACCTGTGCTACTGGACATTCACTAGTTAAGAAGAAGATGGTAGAGGAAGAGGCAAAGTTTGCTGGTGAATTAAGCGGGCACTTCTTCTTTTCTGAGCTAAGTTTTGATGATGGGCTATATTCTGCTGTTAAAGCAGTTGACATTTTGCTTAAGAAAAACCAAAGCCTATCTCAGGTGATTGAGGATTTACCGAAGTTATATATCACTCATGAAGTGAAGATTGTAGTGAAAGATGAGAAAAAGTTTCAAATAATTGAGTCAATAAAGAAAACACTGGAGCAGCAAAATATTGTATTTTCAGATCTTGATGGTGTTAAGGTAACCGATAATAAAGGTTGGTGGCTTCTTAGGGTATCAAATACGCAAAACTGCATTACAGCAAGATGCGAAGGAGAGACTTTAGAGGGTTTTGAACTTACTAAAAAGGTTTTGTTCCATTACATTGATGAAGCAAGGTCTTTAAATTGTAGCTACTCACAGAAATAAATTTGATTTATAAAATTGACATGAAAGTATAAAGATAAATAGGCTAAATGTACTTATCACCTGGTCAGGCTGCAGCATTATTTCGTGTAACCGTTTGCGGGTCCACTTAATTCTGCAATTCTTTGATCTCACTCATGGAGAGGCCAGTAAACTTAACAATAGTGGTGACATCAACATTATTAGCCAGCATTGTTTTTGCAACTTCAATTTTTCCTTCCTTTTTAGCATCATCAAGTTTTTGTTCAAGAACAGCCCGTTCATCACGAATACGTTTTATTTCCTGTTCGTAGGCAATAAATTCTTTCTCTGACCAGTTGAATCTATTTAGTTCTTCATATGCCTTTTTAATTATTACATCACTACCTATTATCTTTTCCAATTCTTCTTCGCTAGTTTCATCTGCATATTTAAAATAATAGATCCATTTTTCAACTATACTCTCCAATTGGTCTTCTTTAGTTTTAGGAAATTTTGGTAACTCAATAAATGTAAAATAAAAATCTTTTAAATCATGTTCATAGCTATCTTTGTCTAACATTACATGATCTGACTTATACTCAGATTTATTAGGAAAGAGAATACAATCAGCAATAGCTATAAAAATGATTTCTTTAAGACCCTGATATTGATCACCTTTATCAGCTTGCCTTGAATAAGCTTTAGCAGCGTAATATTGAGCGCGTTTTTCAAAGCCTTTAGTTTTGGCAACTTGCATTTCGACTATTACTTGCACCCCATTTTCATCCCTGCAAAGAACATCAACGATACTTTGTTTTTTAGAGGCAATTTCAGCATCTTGAATAGTGCTGAGGAATTCTATTTCTTTTATTTCATCTTTGCCAGTGAACCCCAAAATATCATTGAGAAAGTGAATGAGGATGTCTTTATTTTTTTCAGTACCAAAAATACGCCGGAACGCAACATCATTCTTGGGGTCGAGAAATTTAGAAAGAGCCATAAAAAAATTTTTAAATGTATCTTTATATTATATATTCTTATTAATAATAATTCAATAATTGGTCGTCTTTTTTGTTAACTTTACTGATATTGTTGTAAGGAACGTTGTTGCAAAATTTTGTAAAATTTATTATCCTAAGGTTTCAAGTTCTCACAGGTTTATTGGAGCTATATGTACAATGTGTTTATCAGTGAAAATCCGGAGAAAATGATGGGGGAAAAGTTAATACATTACTTTAGCCAGGGTAAATGCGAAGGCAATGCAGAAATGAAAAATCTGCTGGGAGGAAAGGGGGCAAATTTAGCAGAAATGTGCAATGTTGGCATTCCTGTTCCACCTGGTTTCACAATTTCCACCTCTGCTTGCAAAGTCTATTATCAAGACAATAGATCTTCTGTTATCCAAGTAGCTGACTACTCGGATCCAGAAAAAAATGTGGTCACGCACTGGAATGACATATGTAGTGGAATCAAAAACTACATGGCGATGCTCGAAAATGACATCGGTTGTAAATTTGGGGATTTAAATAATCCCTTATTAGTTTCCATACGCTCTGGTAGTGTTAGTTCAATGCCGGGCATGCTTGATACTATTTTAAATGTTGGTCTAAATGATGAAACCGTTGTTGGGCTTGCAAAAAAAAGTGGCGAACGTTTTGCTTACGATAGCTACTGCCGTTTCATCATGATGTACTCCAATGTTGTACTACAGCTTGATCATCACCTATTTCAAGATGTTGTTGATAATAAGCAGCAAAAGAGTGGAGCAAAAAGCTTAGCTGATCTTGATGTTGATGTTTTAAAAGAAATTGTTAACAATTTCAAAAGGATAGTACATGAAAAAACAGGAAAACATTTTCCGCAGAACGTTGAAGAGCAATTGTTAAACTCAGTTAATGCAGTATTTGCCTCTTGGAAAAATGATAGGGCTGTTTCCTATAGAAGAATACATAATATTCCTGAAAACCTTGGAACAGCGGTCAACGTGCAAGCAATGGTTTTTGGTAATTTAAATGATAATTCTGCAACTGGTGTGATATTTACACGAAATCCTTCAACTGGAGAAAAAAAATACTTTGGTGAATTTCTGATTAATGCTCAGGGTGAGGATGTGGTTTCTGGTGTTTATACTCCTATGCCAATTGACGGAGAGCAAAAAAACACCATGGAGAAGTTGCTGCCAAGTGTCTACCGAGAATTATGTGTGGTATGTGAAAAACTTGAAAGGCATTATAAAGACATGCAGGATATCGAATTTACTGTACAGGACGGTAAATTATGGATTTTGCAGACTAGGTCTGGCAAGCGCACGGCTGAAGCTGCTATTCGCATAATAGTTGATATGGTAAACGAAGGAACGATTACAAAAGAAGAAGGAATATTGAGAATTGATCCAAAAACCTTTGACAATTTATTGCATCCAGTTCTTGACGTTAAGAGTGACCAAAAAGTAATAGGGAAGGGGCTGCCGGCTTCTCCAGGGGTTGCTTCTGGATATGTAGTGTTTAGTGCAAGTGATGCTGAAAAAGCTGCAGAGCAGGGCAAAAAAGTGATTTTAGTAAGGTCAGAAACGAGTCCTGAAGATATTAATGGAATGAATGCTGCAAGTGGCATAGTAACAGCACGGGGAGGGATGACCTCGCATGCTGCTGTTGTAACCCGTGGAATGGGTAAGCCATGCATTTGCAGTGTGAGTGGACTTTATATCGATAAAGATGGAACTTTCTTTTCTGTAGGGGATACAAAAGTAAATAAAGGTGAACCAATTACCATCAACGGAGGAACAGGGGAGGTTATGCTTGGCATTCTCCCTACAATTTCACCTGAATTATCGCAAGAATTCAAAACGGTAATCAACTGGATAGATGAAATCAAAACGGTCAAAGTGAGAGCGAACGCTGATACTCCAAAAGACGCAAAAATTGCAAAAGAATTCGGTGCAGAAGGTATAGGCTTATGTCGCACAGAACATATGTTTTTCGCTAGTGATAGAATCGAATTCATTCAAAAGTTGATAATAGCTGACGATGAAAATGAAAGGGCAAATGCGCTCATTAAACTAGAAGAAATGCAAAAGTCTGATTTCAAAGAAATATTTTCTATTATGGAGGGCAGGGAAGTCACTATACGGTTGCTTGATCCACCTTTGCATGAATTTTTACCCAATGATCAGTCTACTATAGAAAAAATTGCCAAATCACTTAGTAAGTCAGTTGAGTCAGTAAAAAATAAAATAGCACAGTTATCAGAAAAGAACCCAATGCTTGGCCATCGAGGTTGTAGACTTGCTATTTCTCATCCTGAAATATATAGCATGCAGATTAGGGCAATACTTAGTGCTGCAAGTGAATTAAAGAAAGAAAAGAAGATAGAAGTGGAGCCTGAAATCATGATTCCTTTTATCATGAGCGAGAAAGAATTTATTCTGATATGCGAGCTAGCAAAGAAAGAATCCTCTGTTATCTCAGCTGGGATCCAGACGCAGATTCCAGCGTCACGCGCTGGAATGACATCAGACAAGGCTTATTCAATTGGAACGATGATAGAACTACCAAGAGCAGCACTGATTGCTGATAAATTAGCAAAACATGCAGAGTTTTTTAGTTTTGGCACTAATGATTTAACGCAAACAACCATGGGACTTTCAAGAGATGATTCAGTTAATTTCCTTGATTCTTATAAGGAAAGCAACATATTCGAAAACGACCCATTTGAAGTGCTGGACATCGAAGGGGTAGGGGAGTTAATCAAGATAGCCATTGAAAGAGGCAAAAAAACCCGAAAAGAAATAAAACTGGGTATATGTGGAGAGCATGGAGCAGATCCAAAATCTATAGAGTTTCTCATCGAATCAGGGGTAGATTATGTTTCATGCTCACCCTATAGAGTACCGATTGCAAAGTTAGTGGCAGCACAGTTTAGTGTTAGATCTAAATTTGCTAGGTAAGTATAGTGGCAGTGTTGGCTACTCATATGGTTTGAGCCCACCAGAGGGTGTCATTCCAGCGCGTGACGCTGGAATCTAGTTTTTATTATGACCTTCTGGATCCCAGTGTCTGGGCACTGGGATGACATCCTGTTACACGTTCAACTTCATTCTCTCTCATCTCCCTATAACTTGGTAATGTAGAATTTTTTACATGCAACCCGGTAGCTATTGCAACCAAAGCAGCTATAACACCACAAATCACTGCACCAGTTACAAATGGAACCATCACAGCAGCAGTAATGAATAATCCTGTAATAACAACTCCAACAACATCTTTTGTTAATGAGGTGTAAAAATTTTCCTTGCTTTTTTTATATTTAGCTTCTTTTTCATTTGGCACAGAAAATTGAGCATCTACAAAGCCGTTAGCTTTATTATCATTATTTGGTTTGGCAGTTTGCTTAGCCTCTGGTATTACAGGCGTTTTATTTTTGTTATTATGATTTGATTGGCCATTAACATTATCACTATTTGGCGTGGTAGTTTGGTTAGTCTCTGTTACTACAGGTATTTCATTGTCGTGATTGCGATTATCACCATTAGTACTAACTGGAGGCACTGTTGCTACAGGTCTACTACCAATGTTTCCATTACTGCTGCTGGGTTCTGCTCTATTTTCTTCATTAAGCTTACCTCTATTCAAGAACGCATTAACAATTTCAGTTTTACCTACCTGTATGGCCACTTGTAAAGCCTCTTTCCTGTTTGCAGGACTCACGTAACCTAAAATTAGCTCAGCTTCTTGGGCATTATCCTGAGTAATAGCAAGACATAGAGCGTTAAATTTTTCTTCTTCATAAAATTTGCCACTATCCAAAAGTACCTTAACAACGTCAGCTTGTTTTGTTATTGTAGCTATGCCCAATATAGTTCTGGAAGCAGTATCTGTAAGATGGATTACAGCATCTAAATCTGTAAACAATTTTACAACATCTAGAAATATGCCACGATCGCCGGTAATATTGGACTCTCTTACAGCATTTGCAAACGAGTCAAAAATTGCCAGATTTGTTTCTTTCCCTTGTATTAGTTGCTCGTAAAGTACTTCAGCAGTCATACCAGGGTTTATGAAGTTACTAGAATCTACTTCATTACTGTCTGCTCTATTCTCTTCCACATTAGGTGCCTCTTCTTCCTTGTTTATTGCTGCGGTTATTTGCTCTTGTTGAAGGGGTTCACACCCATTTTGGAGGAGAAAATCCTTAACGCGTGGGTTGTTATTTTCGGTTGCATGTTTTAGAAGTAGGTTCCCTAATGAATTGCCTCCTTCACATTCATCTTGAAAATTAACTTCTTTCCTTAACCTCTTTTTTAGTTCTTCCAAACTAGTAACTGTGTTATCACGTCCTGTAATTCTATCTATATCTAGATAGAAATTTCTAACATCATCATCACTATATGCCACAACTATAATCCCACTACTATAATGCTTATATTATATCAACTCCCTAATAATCAGTCAAGACATATTGCAGTTTCAAGCAGCATGATATATCATGATACATATTGAATATAGTTCTTAAAGCAAATGATGGAAGATTTAGCCTATAAATTAGTTAAAGTGACCGAAGCTGCGGCGCTTGCTGCATATAAACTAGCAGGCTTCGGCGATGAAAAAAAGGCTGATCAGGTTGCAGTTGATGCAATGCGTACAGTATTAAATTCAATGGAAATAAATGGTACTATCGTAATTGGTGAAGGTGAGAGAGATGAAGCGCCGATGCTATATATTGGCGAGCAGGTTGGCACTGGAAATGGTCCTGAAATCGACATCGCTGTTGACCCACTTGAGGGCACTACGATTTGTGCTCATTACAAATCAGGGGCAATGTCTGTTCTTGCTGCAACGAAAAAAGGTAATTTTTTACACGCACCTGATGTTTATATGGAAAAAATAGCAGTGGGAAAAAATCTTCCAGAGGGTGTAGTCTCACTAAAAAATAGCATTGAAAAGAATCTAGACAATTTAGCCAAGGCAAAAAAATGCAAAGTGAATGATCTCGTGGTAACTGTACTTAAACGTGAAAGGCATGGTGAATTAATAGAGAAAATCAGGAAATTAGGATCAAAAATTAAACTAATAGATGATGGTGATGTTGCGGCCATAGTTTCACTAGTAAATGGCAATCATGATATGTATATCGGTATAGGAGGAGCACCAGAGGGAGTGCTTGCGGCTGCAGCGCTAAGCTCTATCGACGGACAGATGGAGGGAAGATTAGTACTTGATACGGATCAGTTAAGAGAAAGAGCAAAAAATTTAAATATTGATGACCCAGAAAAAGTCTACGCCGTAAAAGATATGGCAAGAGGTGAATCAGTGTTCATTGCAACTGGAGTAACAAGCGGAGAACTTGTGGATGGAGTTAAATTGAATCATAATACCTATTCAACTAATTCTTTAATAATTCTGCCTAATAGGCTGATAAAGCTGCAAACAATGCAGAACTTATGTTAGCTTTTTTAGTTTCTAATTTTAGCTTTACAACATTTAGCATTAAGATATAATCAAGTTTACTTATAACAATAGAGGTGTGAAATGTTTTCTAGTATTATAAATCTATTTAATGGTTTGTACAAAAATTCGAGTACCAAGGAAAGTGAAGAAAAGTTGACTCTTCTATCTCCTCAAGCAAATCTTCAATTCGATGAGACTCAGGTACAAAGTGTGCTCTCAGATTTTGAGGAATTGGAGTTTAAGGATAATAAGTGTTTTGACAAAATAGCAGACGATTATGAAAAGAAGGGGGAGAGTGCCCTTTTTAACTATGTAATATTGAATAAGCGGAAAGAAATAATCGATATATTAGATAGGAATCTTCCTCTCCTCGAAGAACAGGAGGAGTTTAGAAAGAAATATGGTCAATATGTTCTTCAAATTGACAAAGGAATGAGTTATGGAAAAGAACTTCAAGATGGACTTCGGTCTTTTGAAGATAGGGCAGAAAAAGTATTATCAGATTT
This sequence comes from Wolbachia endosymbiont (group A) of Therophilus tumidulus, assembly GCF_964277345.1. Lineage (NCBI taxonomy): Bacteria > Pseudomonadati > Pseudomonadota > Alphaproteobacteria > Rickettsiales > Anaplasmataceae > Wolbachia > Wolbachia endosymbiont (group A) of Therophilus tumidulus. The sequence continues at coordinate 732,260 of NZ_OZ195515.1, forward strand.
TGAAAGATTGAATTTTGATTTTAAGGATAATAAGTGTGAAGATTCTTCTGATTTCGTAAATTATAATAACGGTTGGCCGGCAGATCCATTTGACAAGATAGCAAATTATTATCGAGAGGATGATATTTTCCTTTTCAATTATGTGGTATTGAGTAAGCGAAAAGAAATAATGGGTATATTGGATAAGAAGCTTACTTCTAAAGATCAGGAGGAGTTAAAAGAAAATTTTAAAAAGAGGTTGGGTAAATATCTTATTCGAATTGGTGAAGGAATGAGCGATGGACAAGAATTTCTAAAAACTGGTAGTGCAATTGCTTTCTTTGATGGGTGTTATGTGCCATGTCCATATGCAAACCGTCTTCTTAATCATTATGACCATCTTAATATCAACATTACTAAACCTGAACAAAGTTTAGAAACCAGTCGTCTTTTCACTGAAAAAACTAAAAGAATGGAAGAAGAGAAAAGCGAGGTAAAAAGAGCAAAAATATACAGCAATGGTGAAAGAATAGTAACAATTGAGAAGAATGAGAAACAACAGAGGAACTACTCCTTTACAAAATTTGCAATATGTGACATCGAAATTAGTTGGGGTGCAAAAGATGAATCTGGAAAAGACCTTAACTGTACTGTTGTTCTAAATATAAATTTAGGTCAAGTTAGTATTAAAAAATCAACTATTGACGGTAAAGATGTTGAACCAAAGAAAATTTTAGAGTTAGCTAAGCAAAACGAGGCTGTGCTTATAAAAGGTAAAGCTTTACATGAAGTTTTAGCAGCACATTTCATTAAGCAAACACCATGTGAGGAAAAGAAGGATATGCAATCGCACGAGAATATCGTTGTACCTGGTTCCGGTGCACCTCGCTCTATTAATGAGGAAATAACTGTAGAGCATCCGTTCGGGAAAGCGGCAAATAAAGATAATCATAGAGAAATGTGAGTTTACAACAAATGGTGCCATGAAAGTAGCTGATACATAACTGTACGAACGTTTGTTTGCGAAGAAATGTTATAGCAGGTTTTGCCTCAAACACAAAGGTGTCATTCCAGTGCTTGACACTGGAATCCAGCCCTTTTACGCAGTCCCATTAAAAACGTTGTATTTTAACGTAGGATTAGCTACTTTTATACTCACCAATTTAATCTCTAATCAAAATTCCTGGATCCCAGTGTCTGGGCACTGGGATGACATCCTCCCTAGTGGATTCAAATCACAATATTCGTATAGTAAGCACTGACCACTTTTGCTTCAATATTTGCGATGCCCCTGAACAGATACAATTATTCTATTATCAGGAGGATGCCATTAATCGCTTTATATAATGCTACTTGTAACACTTATGCCCTGAACGGAGACAGTTTAGGCTGTTATGCCTGGCGGCTTTGTTGGAATAAGTTTTTCAACACTGCTAACAATAAAATTGATTGTATCGTCAGCTACCTTATCGAATTTATCATTTATCTCTTTTCCTATTTCTTGATTTTTAACATATTCGTGTAGAGCTAAAGCAGTTATAGCTGCACATGCTGCAATTAAGCCAGTTTGTGCTATAATGAATAGTGATAATCCTCCTACGAATATAGATGTTAATCCAATAGCCAGGTTTATAATTTTACTTTGTGTTGTTTGTTGCGTCGCTTGGCTTTGATCTGCCTGTTTATCCTCTAAAGCATTCGATATTGTTTTTAAGGCAACTTTTATCGCTATTGCTGCAACTGAAACCATAATTAACCCTATAGCTATTTTTGCTAAAAGAAGAATCGACGGTAGCATCATTACAAATAATAGCGCGCCAATTCCTCCAGCTAACCACTTCTCATTTATTTTTTTTGATTGATTTGTACCAGTGTTCATTATTACCCTCCACTTTACTTATGATTTACCTATATCTAATACGAAATATGAAGGTAGTCAACTATATATTTTATATGAAAGATTGTATTAAAAGTTTTTCATGTTATTTTTTGCTGCTTCGTGGTTAAATTTGGAATTTTAGAAAGAGTTACGTATTATTTGAAATTCTTGTATACTGTTTTGAATCAGTTAAATAGATAATGAAGTGCAGGACGCAGTTTTAATTTTACAAGATGGCAAGTGCTTTTGGGGAAAATCAGTAGGTAAAAAAGGCAAGTGCATAGGCGAGGTTTGTTTTACCACTGGTATGACCGGTTATCAGCATACTATAACTGATCCTTCTTTTGCCGATCAAATTATAACGTTCACTTTTCCTCATATTGGTAACATTGGAATAAACCATAAAGATAATGAAGGAAAGAAAATTTTTGCAAGTGGTGTGGTTATGCGTGAACTTTCTTCTATGTCCCACCCTTCTTCATATATCAGTTTAAATGATTGGTTAGAGAAAAATAACGTGATTGGGATATCAGGAGTTGATACTAGAGCTTTAACAAGACATTTGAGAGAACATGGATCTCAAAATGGAATGATATGCTCATCGAGTAAGGCGCATGCATTAGACAAATTGAAGGAATACAAACCTGTAAATGGGATAGAAATAACTAATAAGGTTAGTTTAAATAACAGTTTTGAAAATAATAGACTAGCGGAGCACTTTGTCATCCAAGTAGCTGACTACTCGGATCCAGCAAAAAATATATGGATTCCAGTGTCACGCACTGGAATGACATCAGATAGAGCTATTGACCTTAATGCAAAATATAGGATTGTAATCGTTGATTTTGGCGTAAAAATCAGTATAGTTTCACGCTTAATAGAACTTGGTTGTACAGTTGAATTAATCAGACCAAGCACAGGTTTTGCTCAAAAAGTGTTGAGTATGAATCCAGACGGTATAGTGCTTTCAAATGGTCCTGGTGATCCGCAAGAAATAGGAGAAAGTGTAGTTTCAGAAATAGACATTATTATAAAATCTAAAATACCAATTTTTGGCATATGCATGGGCCATCAATTACTTGCGATTACTTTGGGGGCAAAGACCATCAAGATGGATATAGGTCACCGAGGGAGTAACCATCCAGTTTATGATGTCATTAGTGGAAAAGTTGAGATCACTAGCCAAAATCATGGTTTTGTTGTTGATTCAGCTTCTCTTCCAAGTAATGTTGAAATTACTCACATTTCTCTATTTGATAATAGTGTAGAGGGAATAATGATGAAGGATTACCTAGTCTTTTCTGTGCAATATCATCCAGAAGAAGCGCCAGGTACGCATGATTCGCATTATTTGTTTAGGCGTTTTATTGGCAATATTGTGTTATATAAAATGAAATCTGCATGATTTTAATCAGGGTAGGTTTTATTGCTTGATTTTTTAATTTTAGGCGTTTAGTATTAAATACAATAAGAGCTTAAGTTAAGATGCTAAAATAGTATTCTCTTAACAAATTTTTGCGGAGGAGTGACCGAGTGGTTAAAGGTAACAGACTGTAAATCTGTCCGCGTGAGCGTACGTAGGTTCGAATCCTACCTCCTCCATTGTGCGGGTATAGCTCAATGGTAGAGCTCTAGCCTTCCAAGCTAGTGACGTGGGTTCGATTCCCACTATCCGCTCTTTTTTTTGTTGTATTTTTATAAAATCAACATATTATTTATTGATGTATTTGTATTTTAGGTAGAAAAGTTTAAATTATGACAGCAATAGTGGAAGCATTTGGAAAGCCGCATGTAAATGTGGGAACAATAGGGCATGTGGATCATGGGAAGACGACGTTAACAGCGGCGATAACGAAGCATTATGGAAATTTTGTAGCGTACGATCAGATAGATAAAGCGCCAGAAGAAAGGAAGAGGGGGATAACGATAGCAACAGCGCATGTTGAGTATCAGACGGAAAAAAGGCATTATGCACACGTTGATTGTCCTGGACACGCTGACTATGTAAAGAACATGATAGTAGGTGCAGCACAGATGGATGCGGCGATATTGGTAGTGTCGGGGGTTGATGGGCCAATGCCACAAACGAGAGAGCATATATTGCTGGCGAAGCAGGTAGGTGTTGGATATATCGTGGTGTATATAAATAAAGCTGATGTTGCTGATGCTGATATGATAGATTTAGTAGAAATGGAAGTGAGGGAATTACTGAGTAAATACGGATTTCCAGGGGATGAAGTGCCTGTGGTGGTTGGTTCAGCGCTCAAGGCGCTGGAGGATGACAGCAGCGAATATGGAAAGAAATCAATAGATAAATTGATGGAAAAGTTAGATGAATATGTAGCGGTTCCACCAAGGCCTGTGGATTTACCATTTTTATTGCCAATCGAAGATGTATTTTCGATATCGGGGCGAGGAACAGTGGTAACAGGAAGAATAGAGAAGGGAGAGATAAAGACGGGAGAAGAGATAGAGATAATAGGTCTGAAAGCGACGCAAAAGACGATATGCACAGGTGTTGAGATGTTTAAGAAGTTGCTGGATAAGGGAAGTGCAGGACTCAATGTAGGAATATTGTTAAGAGGAACAAAAAGAGAAGAAGTGGAGAGAGGGCAAGTATTAGCGAAACCGGGGACGATAACACCGCATAGAAAGTTTAAGGCGGAGGTTTATATATTAAAGAAAGAGGAAGGAGGAAGGCATACACCATTTTTTGCGAATTACCAGCCACAGTTTTATTTAAGGACAACGGATGTAACTGGGAGCATAAAATTGCTAGATGGGAAGGAGATGGTAATGCCAGGAGATAATGTGAGTGTAGAAGTAGAATTGCAAGTACCGATAGCAATGGATAAGGGATTGCGTTTTGCGATAAGAGAAGGCGGTAGAACTGTTGGTTCTGGTGTTGTTTCTGAAATTTTGGAGTGAGTGTAGTAACTAAGATGAAGCAAGATATATATATTAACATTAAGGCTTTCGATTGTTCTTTATTGGAGGAGTGTGTTCGAAAATTTGTTGATGAATTAAAGCGGTCCAGTGCAAAATTATCTGGTCCGATTGCGTTGCCAAGGAAAGATTCTAAATTTATTGTTAATAGATCTCCTCACGTTGATAAAAAATCTCGTGAACAGTTTGAAATGAGAACTTCTAGGCGTTTGATTGTTTTACATGATCTTACTCCTACTATGATGCAGATGCTTACAGGTTTATCTTTTTCTGCTGGCGTAGAAGTGGATTTAAAAGTCAAGGAAGTTAAGGTTTAGGAGAAGGAAATGAAGAGAATAAATTCGCTGAGGAGAATTGGTTTACTAATGATGAATATTGGTCATACTGCTATGTATTCTGACAATAGTCGCATGGCTGTAACTTTATTGCATCTCAGCGAAACTCATATTATTGATATAAAAGGACAAGATAAATGTGGCTATAATTCAGTCATTTTAGGCACAGGAGATTTTAAAAATATAGCAAAACCTCAGTTGGAATATTTAAAGAAAAAGGGTATAAATAATAAATGTAAGTTATACGAAAGTAGATTAAATGACCTGTCGGGAATAGAATGTGGTAAAAAAGTGGGAATCAATCATTTTGTGGTTGGTCAATATCTTGATATTACGGGTTATTCTATAGGTAAAGGATTTGCTGGTGTGATGAAGCGGCATAATTTCAGTGGGCTTAGGGCATCTCATGGTGTTTCTATTGCTCACAGATCACAAGGTTCCACTGGCCAATGTCAGGATCCTGGTAGAGTATTCAAAGGAAAGAAAATGGCTGGTCATTTAGGTAACAGCAGGATAACTGCACAAAATATGAAGATATTATCCATTGATCATGAAAATAGTATAATTGCTGTGAAGGGTAATAATGTTCCTGGGTTTAAAAATTCCTATGTTTTTGTAAGAGATGCAGTTAAAAAATCTTTACATAAAGATGTTCCTTTTCCGGTAGGTTTACTGTTAGATGTAAATGATGATGCTAGTAATTTGGTAAGTTAGTTATGGAATGTAATTTAGTTAATCTATCTAATGATAATGTAGGTACTGCTCAGCTCAATCCTTTGATATTTTCTGCTAAGCAAAAATTGAGTATTTTGCATGATATAGTGAGATGGCAATTAGCGAAGAGAAGAGCTGGTACTCATAAAACAAAAGGTATTAGTGATGTCTCTGGTACAACAGCTAAACCTTATGGTCAAAAACGTACCGGTAGGGCAAGACAAGGGAGCTTGCGATCTCCTCAATTTAGAGGTGGTGGGATTATTTTCGGCCCTGTTGTGAGGAGTCATACTTATTCTCTTAATAAGAAGGTACGCAAATTTGGTTTAAAAATTGCTTTATCTCTAAAGTATTTAAATAATCAAGTAATTATTCTGGATAATTTAAATATTGATGTGAAGAAAACGTCTGAAATGTGTAAATGTATTAAAAATTTTAAATTTTCTTCCTTTTTGATAGTTGGTGATTATGGAGATGATTTGTTGCGTGCGGCTAAAAACTTGCACTATGTAGACTTAATCAAACCTATTGGGTTAAATGTTTTTGATATATTGAATCACGAATGCGTGATGTTGACAAAGGATACTTTAAAGCATCTTGAAGGTAGATTGTTATGATCAAATATAATAATATAATAAAATCTCCTATAATTACAGAAAAGGCCTCTTTTTTGAGGGAGAAGTTTAATAAATATTCTTTGTATGTTTTTGTAAATGTAAATAAGCGTCAAATAAAGTTGGCAATAGAGTTTCTATTTGATGTTAAAATTTCTTCTATAAATGTTGTTAGAATTAAGCCTAAATATAGGCGTTTTAGGGGTGTGGTTGGTTGTGAAAAACAGAAAAAGAAAGTTTATTTTTCTTTGATGGATGGTCAAAAATTAGATATAATGAGCGTTTAGTATGGGTATGAAATTTTTTAATCCTGTTACTCCGTCTTCTCGTGGGACTGTGTTAGTAAGTAAAGTTGGTTTATCAAAAGATGAGCCAGAAAAGTCTCTTACATCCGGTAAAAAGTCCAGTGGTGGAAGAAATAATCATGGTAGAATTACAACTCGTCATAGGGGTGGTGGTCACAAAAAGAAGTATAGAGTGATAGATTTTAAGCGTAATAGAAGTGGTCAAGGTATAGTTGAAAAAATAGAGTATGACCCAAATAGAAGTGGGTTTTTGGCGTTAATATCATATAAGGAAGATGATATTAAGTCTTATATATTAGCTCCTCAAGGTATGAAGCCAGGTGATGTTGTTACAGCTGGGAATGATGCTGATATTTTGCCAGGGAATTGTTTACTACTCAAGCATATACCTGTTGGTTCTTTCGTTCATAATGTTGAGCTGAAGCCAGGTAATGGTGCTGCGATTGCTAGAGCTGCTGGTTGTTATGCACAAATCGTTGGTCGTGATGGCCAATATGTTTTATTACGACTCAGGTCTGGTCAAATTAGGTTGATTTTATCTTCTTGCAAGGCTACTATTGGTGTAGTATCTAACCCTGACCATAAGAATAGAAAGTTGGGTAAAGCTGGGAGAAGTAGGTGGCTTGGGATTAGACCTACTGTACGTGGAGTTGCAATGAATCCGGTTGACCATCCTCATGGAGGCGGGGAAGGAAAAACCTCTGGTGGTCGTCATCCTGTTACTCCTTGGGGTGTTGCAACAAAAGGAAAGAAAACTCGAAGGAGAAATAAATCTAGTGATAAGTATATAAAACAATTGAAAGGTTAGTTTATGAGTAGATCTGCATGGAAGCCTCCTTTTTGTCATCCTTCTATATTAAAGTCGGTGAATAATGCTTTAAACAAGGGGTTTGTTAACATGGCTATAAAAGTTCATTCCAGGGCTTCTGTAATTCTTCCTAATTGTTTAGGTTTAAAGTTTGCTGTTTATAATGGTAAGGATTACATTCCTGTGAATGTTAATGATCAGAATATGATAGGTCATAAGTTTGGTGAGTTTTCACCCACTCGTAAATTTACTGGGCATAGTGGTGATAAAAAGGCGACAAGAAGGTAATTGATATGAAAAACAGAGATGTAATAGTTAAAGCTGGTTCTAGGGTTTTAAAATCAACTCCTCGTAAATTGAATTTGGTTGCTGGTTTAGTACGTAATAAAAAAGTTTCTTTTGCCACTGTGCAATTAAGATTTTGTGAAAAGAAAGCTGCAGGTCTTATAAGGAAGGTATTAAATTCTGCGATTGCTAATGCTCAAAATTATGGATTGGATATCGATAATTTATATATAAAAGAAATTTTAATAGGTAAGTCTCTTACTTTGCGTAGGGTATGTCCAAAAGCTATGGGTAGAGCTAATAGAGTTAGTAAACGTTATAGTAATATAACTGTAAAATTGGGGGAAATTATATGATTCATAAAAATAGAAAATTAATAAGGAAAGTGCAAAAATATGGGAAACGTTAATCCTAAAGGATTTAGGTTAAAAATAATTAATACTTGGTCATCTATTTGGTATGCTGAGAAGGGTTATAAACAAGGGTTGCATCAAGATTTATCTATTCGCAGTTATATAAATGAATCTTTTAAGCATGCTGGTGTTTCTAAAGTAATTATAGAGCGTACGATCGATTTGGTATCTGTAATAATACATTCTTCTAGACCTGGAGTGATAATAGGTAAGAAAGGCTCGGATATTGAGAAGATAAAGCAAAAGATAGCTGAAAAAGTAAAAAATAATGTGGAAGTGAATGTAGTAGGGGTTAAAAGGTCTGAAATAGATGCAGTTTTAATATCAAACAGCATTGCACAGCAGTTAGAAAAAAGGGTTTCATTTAGAAGAGCGATGAAAAAAGCTATTCAAAGTTGTTTGAGGATGGGTGCTAGAGGTATTAAAGTAAGTTGTTCTGGGCGCCTTGGCGGAGCTGAGATAGCTCGTACTGAGTGGTATAAAGAAGGCCGTTTGCCTTTGCATACTTTACGTGCTAATATAGATTATGCTTTTGCTGAAGCAAAAACTATATATGGCATCATAGGAGTTAAGGTCTGGGTTTATATTGGTAACTAATTAGGTATATTGAAATGTTTATTCCTAAAAAAAGTAAATATAAAAAAGTATTTAAAGGACGAATTAAGGGTAACACGAAAGGTGGTAGCACATTATCTTTTGGAGATTATGGTCTAAAGGCTATGGAAGCAGGTAGGATTCAATCTAAGCATATTGAAACTGCAAGGCGTGTAATATCTAGAACATTAAAACGCTCTGGTAAAGTGTGGATAAGAATTTTTCCTGATACCCCTGTTAGTAAAAAGCCGGCGGATGTGCGTATGGGTAAAGGGAAAGGTAGTGTTGAGTTTTGGGTATTTAAAGCTAAGCCCGGTAGAATGTTGTTTGAAATTAGCAGTGATGTTCCCATGCATTTAGCAAGATTGGCGCTTGAAAAGGCAACTGCTAAGCTTCCTATGAAGTGTAAATTTGTATCTAATCATAATTAAATGGAGTTGCAATGGATATAGCTGACATTGAATCGAGGTCCTCGCAAGAATTGCATGAAATTCTTGTGAATTTGAGAAAAGAGTTTGTTAATTTGGTTTTTCAAAAGAAGCTGGGCCAGTGCAACAATATTTCGCGTTTTAGCTTAATAAGAAAGAGCATAGCTCGTATTTTAACTACATTAAATAAAAGAAGAAGAGAGGAAAAGAATGCCTAAAAAGGTTTTTTGTGGTACTGTAACTAAGGCTAAGTGTGATAAGACTGTAAAGGTTTCGGTATTACAAGTGTATAAGGATGAGCTGTATAAAAAGGTTATAAAAAAATACAAGAAGTATACAGCACATGATGAGAATAATAGTTGTAAAGAAGGGGACAAGGTTTTAATACAAGAACACAAGCCTATTTCTACTACTAAAAAATGGGTTATTGTTAATAGCTCACATTGAATAGGATATTTATATGATTCAAAAAAATACATTGTTGGAAGTAGCTGATAATTCTGGCGCGCGTGCAGTGCTTTGTATTGGTTTATTGGGTGGTAGAAAGTCTGCATCTATAGGTGACACAGTTATTGTATCTACTAAATCTATTACTCCAAGAGGGAAAGTTGAGAAGGGAAAAGTATATAGAGCAGTTGTGGTGAGGGTGAAAAGCCCTATTAGGAAATCTGATGGTTCTGTAATTCGTTTTTCTAGCAATGCTGTAGTTTTGATTAACGATCAAGGTGAACCACTTGGCACTCGGGTGTTTGGTCCGGTAAAAAAGTTATCATCTGGTTCTTTTATGAAGATAATGTCATTAGCTGTTGAGGTTTTATAATGAGTGCTAAAATAAAAAGTGGTGACGACGTTATAGTTTTAACTGGTAAAGATAAGGGAAAAATTGGTAAGGTAATCAAAGTTATAGCACGTGATGCTAAAAAGAAAGTAATTGTTTCTGGAGTGAATGTGCATAAGAGACATACTAAACCAAAAGCTGGTAGTAGTGGTGGTATATTAAATAAAGAGTTAGCTATTGATATATCCAACGTTGCAACATTGGACCCTAAATATAAAACTCCAACTAGAGTGGGGTTTAAGGTTATAGACGGTAGAAAAGTGCGTTTTGCAAAAGTTTCTGGAGAAGTGATAGATTAGGTTGATATGTTTAAAGAATTGTATAAAGATAGCATAGTAAAGTCCTTGAAGGATAAGTTTAATTACGGCAATATAATGCAAGTGCCTAAACTTGTCAAGGTGTGTATCAATATGGGCGTTGGAGATGCTGCTACAGATAGTAAAGCAATAAATGAACCACTTGATAGCCTATATTTGATTGCTGGGCAGAAGCCTTTATCAACTTTTGCAAAAAAATCTATTTCTGGCTTCAAGATCAGAAAAGGTGCTACAGTAGGTTGCAAAGTAACTTTGCGTAGAGATAAAATGTATGAGTTTTTAGAAAGATTGATATATATTGCTTTGCCAAGGGAAAAAGATTTTAGAGGATTTAGTGTGAAGCAATTTGACGGTAATGGTAATTTTTCCTTTGGTATAAAGGAACATATCTCGTTTTTAGAAATAGACTATGATAAAATAAGTAAAATTAGAGGTATGGATATTAATATTATAACAAGTGCAGTTAGTGATAAGGAAGCAAAGGAATTATTACTGGCTCTTAAATTTCCTTTTTTTGATTAATTGAGAGGAGAAATATATGGCAAAAAAATCTATGATAGAAAGAAATCTTCGCAGAATAAAGTTGTGCGATCAATATAAAGAAAAAAGAGAAAAATTGAAATCTATAATAAATAATAAGAATTTGTCTATTGTAGAAAGGTTTACAGCTCAAAATAAATTAATTAAAAAATTGCCTAGAAATTCTTCTAAAACCAAAATTAGAAATAGGTGTGCTTTAACTGGGAGACCAAGAGGAGTATATAGAAAATTTGGTTTATGTAGAATTGTTTTGCGTGATTTATGTTCTTTTGGGCAAATTCCAGGAGTTACAAAGTCTAGTTGGTAAATATAATATAAGGAGTATATTGTGGCGTTATCTGATAGTATTGGTGATTTTTTAACAAGGATACGTAATGCTCAATTGGCAATGCATAGGGCAACAAGGGTACTATTTTCTAAGATGAATTCTTCTATATTGGAGATTTTAAAAGAGGAAGGGTATATCCTTGATTATGAAAAGCAAGTTGTAGATAATTTACCTTCTTTCATTGTAAAATTGAAGTATTATGAGAAGTCACCTGTAATTAGTGACATAGTTAGGGTGTCAAAGCCTGGTTGTCGTCGTTATTCTAAGTATAAGGACATTTCTAAAGCATATAATGGTCTTGGTATTTTTATTATATCGACACCCAAAGGAGTGATGACTGATTATAATGCACATAAATTAAAGGTTGGTGGAGAAGTTTTGTGTCGTGTGTTTTAAATAATAGGAGAAATTCATGTCTCGTATAGGTGCTGCTCCTATCAATATTCCTGCTGGTGTTTCAGTTGAATATAATAATGGTAGTATGTTAATAAAGAGTGCTAAGGCTGAAAAGGAAGTTAGCTTGATCAGGGATGTTGTGTGTCAGATTATTGATAATCAGCTATTGCTTTCTGTTGATCAAGATAAAGATAATTATGATAAAATAAAGCCTATGTGGGGCACTTATAGGAGTAATATTAATAATATCATTAACGGCATGGTTGATGGTTTTTCTGTTAATCTTGAGATTAACGGTGTGGGATATAAGGCAGAGTGTGATGGTAAGTATTTGACTTTATATCTTGGTTATAGCCATAATGTTAAATATAAAGTGCCTAAAGATGTTGAGATTAAGTGCATAAAGCCAACTCACTTAGTAGTTAGTGGTATGGATAAGCAGAAGGTCTATATGGTGGCGTCTGATATATGCAAAATTAGAAAATATGATCCTTATAAAGGTAAGGGTGTTGTAATAAAAGGCAAATTTATGCTGCGTAAGGTTGTAAGTAAAAAGAAGTAATAAAAATGAAAAGATCGTATAATTTTTTAAGTAATTCTGAAAAAAGGAAGTTACGTAATAGAGCGAAGCTTGACAAGAGCGCTGAACGTTTACGTATATCCATATTTAAATCTAATAGGCATTTTTATGTCCAGTTAATTAATGATGTAAAAGGAATAACTCTCACTTCAGCTTCTACTTTGGATGCTAAAATTAAGGATGTATGTAAAGGGAAAGTCAACGCTGAAACTATAAAACAGGTTTCTTCTTTAATGGTTGAGCGTCTGTCTGGCATGAAATTAGAGCAGCAGCTTACGTTTGATCGTGGAGCGTATAAATACACAGGATTAGTTTCTCAATTTGCTGAGGCTTTAAGAAGTTCTGGATTTGAATTTTAGAAGGTTTTGAATATGGCTATAAAGAATTTACAAAATAATAATGATTTATCAGAGCTTTTAGTTTCGGTACGAAGAGTGACAACGGTTACCAAAGGTGGTAGAAGATTTTCATTTTCAATTTTGGTTGTTGTTGGCGATGAGAAGGGTAGGGTAGGGTGTGGAATAGGTAAGCACGCAGAAGTTGCTGAAGCAAGAGTCAAAGCTGTAAATGCTGCAAAGAAATCAATGATTAGAGTGTACTTGCGTGAAGGTAGAACTTTGCATCATGATATTAAAGCTAAATTTTGTTCTGGTGAGATAGTTTTAAGAACCGCAAGAGCCGGAACAGGTATTATTGCTGGTGGAGCGATTAGATCAGTTTTTGAGGTGTTAGGTATAAAGGATGTGGTAGCTAAATCCACTAGATCAAATAATCCTCATAACGTTATATGTGCGGTGTTTAAGGCTTTTGATAGTATGTTATCTCCTCGTCAGGTAGCAAGCAAAAGAGGCAAAAAGATTAGCGAGATAGTTGGAAACAGGTAAAGTATGAATAATGCTGTAAAATTAAACTCTATATTTACTAAATTATCTAAGAAAAAGAAGCCTAAGTTGCTGGGTAGAGGTATCGGTTGTGGTAAAGGTAAAACATCCGGTAGAGGGCATAAAGGGCAGAAGGCTAGAAGTGGAGTTTCTATAAATGGTTTTGAGGGTGGACAACAGTCTATATATACTCGTTTGCCTAAAAGAGGTTTTAAGCCTATACGTAGGAGCATATACTCTATAATTAATGTTGGCGATATACAGCGCTTAATGGAAGCTAAAAAAATAGTGAAAGACTCTGTTATAGATAAGGAGAGGCTGTATAAATTAGGTTTTATAAAGTCTATTAAGGATAAAATTAAACTTCTTAATAAAGGTAAGTTGAGCGAAAAATTTGTGTTTCATGTTGATTTTGCGTCAGAAGCTGCAAAAAAATCTGTAGCTTCAGTTGGTGGTAGTGTGGAAATACTATCGTAAGTCATGGGCAATAAATCAGCATTTAATAGCTTGGATCCTACGTTGTTATATAAAGGCGATTTATTAAAGCGTATATTTTTTACGCTAATAGCTTTAATTTGCTATCGCTTGGGTACTTATGTGCCTATTCCTGGAATTAATCTTGATGTAATTAATGATATATTTCCCAAAGATGGCTCAGGCGTTTTTGGAGTATTTAATTTATTTTCTGGTGGTGCATTGGCTAGAATGACAATTCTAGCATTGAACGTTATGCCATATATAATGGCTTCTATCATTATTCAGTTACTTTCTTCTGCGATTAAAGGAATGAAGGAAGTTAAGAATGATGGAGAGTCAGGCCGTAGAAAGATGAATTCTTATATACGCTATCTGACCATAGTAATTTGTGTATTTCAATCAATTCCAATTTTGGTTGGATTGGAAGGGATGAATAGGGAAGGGGTATTGGTTGTAATCGAACCTGGTGTTATGTTTCGTACAATAGGTGTTTTCAGCCTTTTAGGTGGAACTATGCTTTTAATATGGCTTGGTGAACGAATCAGCGCTAGCGGTATAGGCAATGGTATCTCATTAATCATTTTCACGGGTATAATATCAGAGTTACACAGCGCTTTGTCATCTTTGTTAACGTTAAATAAAAACGGTAGCGTATCGTTATTTATTATCCTTTTTGTTTTGGTATTGTTTTTTTTGCTGCTACTCTTAGTCATTTTTGTAGAGTCTTCTTATAGAAAGGTTATTGTTCAACATCCTAAAAAGCAATTTAAAAGATTACATAATGACGATTTTACTTATATTCCATTGAAGATTAATTTATCTGGTGTAGTACCAACCATTTTTGCTAATGCAATTTTATTGACACCTATTTCAATTGCAAATTTCTATAAGGGGCACGCTTTTTCTGATTTTATTTTGAATTACTTTATGGCAAATAAAGTAGTATATATTGTAGCCTATTTGGTGCTGATAGTATTTTTTAATTTTTTCTATACCAATTTTATATTTAATCCAGAGGAAAACGCAGATTTTCTTAAAAAAAATGGTGGTTTTATACCTGGTAGAAGGCCTGGGAAACATACTTCTGATTACCTTCAAGATATAGTTTTTAAGTTGACATTCATTGGCTCTGCGTATTTGGTAGTCATATGTACTGTACCTGAAGTTATGAGATATTATTATGATATACCATTTATTTTTGGTGGGACGAGCTTACTGATTATAGTGAACGTTATTACTGATACTATTATGCAAATACAATCTTATATTTTTTCAAATAGGTACGACAACTGGATAAAGAAATATGAGTCTAAAACGAGGAAAGTAAGATGATCATTACGATTTTTGGTCCTCCAGGTTCTGGTAAAGGTACTCAGTCAAGCTTGTTAATAGCAAAATATAATTTAAAATTAATTTCAGTAGGGGATTTATTAAGGAATATTATATCTAGCAGTAGTGAGTTAGGTAAAAAAATAAAGGGTACCGTGGAATCTGGTAATTTAATTCAAGATGAAATTATATGTGGATTATTACGTGACCAGCTTGCATTAGTGGATGATAATTGCTTATTAGATGGTTTTCCGAGAAATTTAAACCAGGCTCATTTTTTGACTCAAGTTTTGCAAGAAAAATATAATAGGGATGTTGACATTGTAGTTGAGCTGCAGCTTGACGATAATATTGCAATCGATAGGTTAAAAAATCGTCTCGCGTGTTTGGACTGTAAAAGCATATATAGTGTATCTTCTTTTAAGAGTACTACTTGTGCTAAATGTAAAAGTACGAGGTTAGAGAAAAGAATTGATGATGCTGATATGTCTGCAATTAATAAGAGAATAAGTGAATATCACCTTCAAATGAAAGGTTTACGCGAGTATTATAAAGGCAAATTATTAACAATTGACGCTAATTTGAGTGTTGATGAGGTAACGCAAGAGATTGAAAGTAAAATTTCTTGTAATTTGGTTTGACTCTGAGTTGTTTTATGGTATAAATTAAGAGTTGTTATTAATAAAGTATCGAGGTACCAGTGGCACGTATTGCAGGCATAAATATTCCAGTGAGGAAATGTGTTCCTTTTGCATTAACTTATATATATGGTATAGGTATTGCTACTGCGAATGTAATTTGTCACGCTTGCGAAGTTGATAAGCGCAAACGTGTTTCAGAATTACGAGATGAAGATATAGAAAAGATCAGCGGTTTCATTAGACAAAATTATGTTATAGAAGGTGAGCTCAGAAAAGAAGTGGCTATGAACATAAAATCTTTAGTGGAAATGGGATGCTATAGAGGGGTGAGACATAGAAAAGGTTTACCTGTGAGAGGGCAAAGGACTCATACTAATGCTAAGACTCGTAAAGGTAGATCTCGGTTGCCTATTGCTGGGAAAAAATAAAATTTATTATTATTGTGAGTTTTAATGAAAAAAGTCAAAACGGTTAGTAAGAGTAAGAAGGAGTTTATTACTGGTGTTGTCCATATTCGTGCAACTTTTAATAATACTTTTGTAAATGTAACTGATGTTCATGGTAATACGCTATGTCAAACTTCTGTGGGTGCATGTGGTTTTTCAGGTTCGAGAAAATCCACACCTTATGCTGCAGGTAAGGCTGCGGAGTCTGCTGCGAAGAACGCAATGGAGAGATTTGGTATGAAGGTTGTCTCTGTAATAATTCGCGGCCCTGGCTTTGGTACCGAAGCTGCGGTTAAAGCACTTCAGAGCTGTGGGTTGACTGTGACTTCAATTGCAGATAAAACCGCAATTCCTCATAATGGGTGCAGGTTAAGAAAAAAAAGAAGAGTATAGGATATTTGAAAAGGTTGTTTTATGTATTATAATAATGATGTTTCTCTCTGTAGCAATTTAGATAAATTGATTAAACCTAGTTCAGTTAAGGTAATATCAGATGATTCAAGTGAAAAAAGTGATATAGTGCTAGAACCGTTGGAAAGTGGTTTTGCTTTAACATTAGGCAATGCATTAAGACGTGTAATGTTATCTTCTCTTAAAGGTAGTGCTGTTTATGGAATAAAAATTGAAGGTGTAACTCATGAGTTCACTTCAATTCAAGGGGTGAGAGAAGACGTAACTGATATAGTATTAAATATGGGTATGTTGAGGTGTAAATTAAATGGTGCTTCTAATAAATGCTTAAATTTAAACGCTAAAGGGCCTTGCCAGGTATTAGCTGGGATGATAGAAACTGATGATCAATGCTCTATTGTTAATAAAGATTTGTTAATATGTACGCTGGGGCAAAATGTGGAGCTTAACATGACCATATATGTGGCTAGCGGAAAAGGTTATCTTCCTGTAACTAAATATAAAGAAAATGAACTTTTGAAGCTTATGAGTGAACAGGATTTAATTGGTTTTATTCCAGTTAATGCTTTGTATAGCCCTGTCAACAGGGTTTCGTACAGGGTAGAGAACAGTCGTGTTGGCCAAGTGACTGATAAGGATAAGCTGATATTGTCAATTGAAACTGATGGTACAATTTCTCCGAGTCAAGCTGTTGACTCTGCTGCAAGAATATTACAGGAGCAACTTCAGCCCTTTATTAGTTCTGATGTAAGTTATAAAAAATCGCAGGTTTCTTCGTCTAGTGGTGCTAAAGATTTGGGTTATGACCCTGTCTTATTGCGTAAGGTAGATGAAATGGAATTATCTGTCAGGTCTCATAACTGTCTGAAAAACGAAAACATCACTTATATAGGTGATCTTGTACAAAAGACAGAAGGTGAAATGTTAAGAACTGCTAATTTTGGCAGAAAGTCTTTGAATGAGATTAAGGCAGTTTTGACTAATTTTGGCTTGTCTTTGGGTATGAATGTGCTAAACTGGCCACCTAAGGATATAGATGAGTTGGCTAAACAACATACTGATGAAGATTAGGTGATATATGAAACATGGAATAAAAAAACGTAAACTATCTCGTTGTACTGAACATAGATTATCGACGTTAAAGAATCTATCTATCTCATTAATTAACCATGAGCAGATTGTAACTACTTTACCAAAAGCTAAGGAACTTCGTCCATATGTCGAAAAGTTTATTACAATTGCTAAGAATAAGAATACTTTACATGGTAGAAGACTTTTGCTTTCACGCCTTCATAATAGTAAGTTAGCAGTTGATAAGTTATTAAACGTCTTAGCCAGCCGTTATCAAGATCGTAAAGGTGGGTATTCTAGAATAATAAAATTTAGCACTCGAAAGGGTGATTGCGCTTCAATGGCAGTGATAGAACTGGTTGATAGGGATATTGCAGCAAGAGGTAAGGTTTATAGTAAAAATAAAGAAGGAGGCAAAGTAGTTACACAAAGTTAATTGTTATCATAATTGTTCTTCTTGTGGTAAGTAGGTTACGCTACTTTGTAGGTTACTTTGGCGAGTTATTAGTTTTAGTATATTTAAAACTGAAATGGTATAATGTTATAAAACGCCGTTACCGTTGTAAGTTCGGTGAAATTGACTTAATTGTATCTAAAAAAAAGGAGCTGATTTTTATAGAAGTTAAAACAAGTTTACTTGGAAAAGAAATACCGATATCTCATCTTCAATGTCAGTCTATTATAAATTCTTCTAAGTATTTCTTAAGTAAAAACCTTAGTTTTTTAGATTATTCAGTCAGATATGATTTATATTTTCTTTCCTTAAAGAGAAGACCTGTTTATATAAAAAATGCTTGGATTGAAGAATGAAAGATTTGTAGCTGAATTAATTTAGATTTACTGGATTTAATATGAAAAAGACCCAATACAATAATTTAGTTTCATCTTACGCTAGAGTGCTATTTCATGTCTCAGGAAGCAGGTTAGGTATTATAAGGAAAGAAGTAGAATTTTTGTTGGCTTTTTTTAAGGATCAACGTGATGTTTTTGTGTACCTATCTCATCCTATGATTTCTTTTGCACACAAAAAAGAAGTGATGCTTTCTATAAATGAGCACTTGAGTGAGAATTTAGTAAAATTTATTATGGTTATATTTGCAAATAAACGCTCTAGTTTATTGATCCTTATATTAGAAAAATTCTTAAGTCTTGCAAGAGAAAATGAAAATGAATTCGAAATTACTATAAAGTCAGCAGAAACTTTAAAGGAATCTGATATAAAAATAATTACTGAATCTTTGAGCTTTCTTGGTAAAATAATAAAAGTAAGCAATGTGGTTGACCCTTCTATACTAGGTGGCTTCGTAGTTAGGTATGGTTTTAATTTGATCGATGCTTCGCTAAAAAGTTACTTGGATAGGTTAGTTGACTTAAGTAAAATGGAAATATTAAAAGTAAGGAATTTTGTATGAAGAACAGTATGAATGTTTCTGAGATAGCAAGTATAATAAGAGAAAAGGTTGAGACGTTTGATAATCCTATAAAGCGGGAAAATATAGGTGAAGTAATTTCAGTAACAGATGGTATCGCATTGGTTTATGGGCTGGAAAAAGCAAAATTCGGTGAAAAGGTATTTTTTGCAAGTGGTGTAGAAGGAATAGTTCTCGATTTAGATCATAATACGGCTGGAATAGTTGTGCTTGGTAATGACCGTGATGTGAAAGAAGGGGACGTTGTAAAATGTAGTGGTGATGTTGTGCAGGTGCCTGTAGGGCATGAATTGTTAGGGAGAGTTGTAAATGCGTTGGGCCATCCTATGGACGACGGTGGGGAAATTAGAGCCAAAAACAGAATGGATATAGAATCTAAAGCGCCAGGCATTATTGATCGTAAGTCTGTGCATGAGCCACTGCAAACAGGAATTAAAATTATAGATTTGCTAATTCCAATAGGTAGAGGGCAGCGTGAATTAATTATTGGTGATAGACAAATTGGTAAAACTACTATTGCGCTTGATACTATTATCAATCAGAAGAAGATTAACGATGAGGTAAACGAAAATCAAAAAGTTTACTGTGTTTATGTTGCTATTGGGCAAAAAATTTCAACAGTAGCAAAAGTGGTAAATAAGCTGAAAGAAAGCGGAGCATTAGAGTATACAACTGTAGTTGTGGCTAGTGCATCTGACTGCGCGCCTATGCAATTTTTAGCACCTTATGCTGGTTGCACTATTGGGGAATTTTTCCGTGACAATGGAATGCATTGTTTGATTATATATGATGATTTATCTAAGCATGCTGTGGCATATAGGCAGATGTCTTTATTGCTCAGACGTCCTCCTGGTCGTGAAGCTTACCCTGGAGATATATTCTATGTACATTCTCGCTTGCTTGAAAGAGCTGCTAAAATGTCTGATAAAAAAGGGCAGGGTTCTTTAACTGCTTTGCCAATTGTCGAAACTCAAGCTGGTGATGTATCTGCATATGTGCCAACAAATGTTATTTCAATTACCGATGGGCAGATCTTTCTTGAGTCTGAATTATTTTATAAAGGATTTCGACCTGCAGTAAATATAGGTTTGTCAGTTTCACGGGTTGGTTCTGCTGCACAACTAAAGTCTGTGAAGAAAGTTGCTGGTTCTATAAAGCTAAGCTTAGCTCAGTATAGAGAATTAGAAGATTTCGCAAAATTTGGTTCTGATCTTGATGCTAGTGTTCAATTATCCTTGAATAAGGGTAAATATCTTGTCGAGTTATTAAAGCAAAAACAACATTTACCTATGTCAATAGAAGAACAAGTAGTGCTGATGTATATTTTTTCTAACCTATATAATCAGTTAAGTAAAATACAAATAAGTTACATTAATAAATTTGAACATGATCTTATTAATTATTTTCATACTGTGCATCCTGGGGTTTTAAAAAAGTTGTCAAATGACATGAGTGATGATATAAAAGGTGATATTTTTAACATTGTGAGTAATTTCGTTACTCAATTTAATTGCGTTTAGGTGGTGATTATGGCTTCATCCATTATTAATAAATTTCCTATAACGAGTGAAGGTTTTGAGAATATGCAAGCCGAACTTGAAAAATTAAAGGAAGAAAAACCTTCTGTGATACAGGCTATTTCTGATGCTCGTGATCAAGGTGATTTGTCTGAAAACGCAGAGTATCATGCAGCACGGGAAAGGTTAGGTTTTATTGAAGGCCGTATAATGGAGATAGAAAGTAAGCTCTCACATGCGGAAGTAATAGAAGTAAAAAATTTGTCTGGTGATTCAGTAATGTTTGGTGCAACTGTGACATTAAGCATGTTAAGTGATAATAACGGTGAAGTGGAATATGTTTATAAGGTTGTAGGCGAATATGAAGCTGATGTTTCAAAGCAGTTAATATCTACTAGTTCACCACTTGGGAGTGCCTTAATCGGCAAAAAAGTCGGTGAATATGTGGAAGTGACAGTGCCAAATGGAGAGAAATTGTATAAAATAGTTAAGATTGAATTTAAGTAAATTATTATGGTACAGGCCACTTATGCTTCAATGAGTCTACCAGGTATTTCTTCTGTGGAAGATGTATTAGAGGATGCTCGTTCCGGTAAATTATTCATTTTAGTTGATGATGAAAATAGAGAAAATGAAGGCGATTTGATTGTCTTAGCTGAGAAAATAAAGCCGGAACATATGGCTTTTATGGTTAGGTACGGTACAGGGGTTGTTTGCTTAGCAATGACTAAATTTCACATGAAAAGGTTGGGCCTTAATTTCATGGAAAAGAAAAATATTGGTGAAAATCATACCGCATTTACTACATCAATTGATGCACGTTATGGCATTACAACCGGTGTTTCAGCAGAGGATAGAACGAAAACTATACATGCTGCTATCAACAAGGATGGTACTCAGGATGACATCATAACTCCAGGTCATGTTTTTCCTGTAATTGCACATAAAGGTGGGGTGGCACAACGTGCTGGTCATACTGAAGCGAGTGTTGAAATGGCGAAGTTAGTAGGGTTTGATCATTCAGCAGTTATTTGTGAATTAGTGAATGATGATGGCTCTATGATGCGCTTACCTCAGTTACTTAAATTTGCTGAACAACATAAAATTAAGTTAACTACCATCGACAAACTTATCAGTTACGTTAAAAATTTAAACTAGCGTTTATAAATTTGTATAATTTAAGTGTTAAAATGTAGAATTTCTATAAATTATACAAGCACAGAATTTTCATGTTTAGAGTTGCTAAGTTTTTGACCTTATTGTTCTTTTTTGCATATTGTAATAATGCTTACTCTATTAACATTATTAGAGATAGTGAAGTGGAAGCAATAGTGAAAGAGCTAGCACAACCTTTATTTTCTGCTGCGGATATTGATCATGAGCAAATAAAAGTTTTTATAATTAATGACAATTCGATTAATGCTTTTGTAATTAACAATAACAGTATTTTCATTCATTTAGGACTTTTACAATATTCGGCTAAACCTTATGTCCTGCTTGGTATATTAGCACATGAGATTGCTCACATATCTGCTGGTCATATATTGCAAATGAGTAGTGCTATGGGTTATTTTCAATCGATAGCAATGATTAGTTATATGGTAGGATTAGTTTCTAGTATTATCATTAACCCTCAGGTTGCTGGTGCAATTTTGCTTAGTGGTGTAGCGTTTAGTTCAAGGCTATTTTTTAACTATTCTCAAGAGCAAGAAAGTGTAGCAGATAGCTATGCTTTAAGGTATCTTGATGAATCTGGCTATGATAATTCAGGTATGAAAGAGATTTTTGATTATTTTAAAAGTATTGAGCATGAGAACACCGAGGAATATTTCCGCACTCACCCACTTAGTGAGAAACGTATATTTGCTGTACAAAATTATAAGGTTAAAAACAACGTAAAACCAATTTTTGCGGATAAGTTACTAAAGTTTGAGCGTGTGGTTGCCAAGCTAGACTCTTTCTTTGCTCCTATTCATGTGTTATCTAATAAATATGAAAATAATTCTGAGTATGTAAATGCTATAGTTTGCTATAGGCAAGGAAAGATAGAAGAGGCTATTGCTAAAGTTAATTCATTGATTCAAGAGTCACGCAATGACCCATACCTATATGAATTAAAAGCAGAAATGCTATACAAGGCCGGAAATTTAAGTGAAGCAATAAAAATGTATGAGGAATCGCTTAGGTATTTATCTGAGAAAAACAGTTATTTAGTGAAACTTGCATTATCTCATACTTTATTATTACACGGTGATGCAAAAAAGGCGATTTTTTACCTGGAGCAGATTTTGAATGTAGAACCAGATAACGCTTTTGTCTGGAAGTATTTAAGCATTGCATATAAATGTGAAGCTGATACGGCAATGCATTATTTTGCCTTGACAAAAAAGGCTTGTATTGAAGGTGATTTAAAGCAATTTACAAAATATGCTGAGCTAGCTGTTAAAACTTTACCAAAAGATAGCCCTTATTTGTTGCAAGTTGAAGATATGAAGCGGTTTAATGGATAACAAAAAAGCATTTCTGCACTTTTTGGATTATTTTTGTCCACACTTTTCCAACATAGTTTTTGCTTCATCGCTTACGTTGGGGATAATTTTCGTTATGATAGTTTTAGCGCCAAAAAATACACCACAGAACATGCCAAGAGCAAAGAGGGCTGGCCACGGCATCCTGCCAAATATTGCAAGCAAAGCTGCACCAATTATTACTACCGTCATAAGTGGACCGCCTATCCCCCAAACATAACCAATAATATTGCATATTACTTTAGTTGTGTCATCCATATCAGGGTCAGCTGCATAACCTGAGAAAGAGAAAAGCAATACTACGCAAAAAACACTAAAAAATTCCATTATAGAGCTCATTTTTTTGCCTCTAAGTAATAAATTAACCTAAACCTACACATTTTTTATTTTAAAGTAAAAATTATAATTTGTCCATACATAAGTGTTGCTACATAAATAACCCACCATTAATATTGAGCACATGCCCTGTTATATATTTTGCTTCATCACTTGCTAAAAACAAGACCCCTGCTGCTATTTCTTCCCCTGTTCCCATTCTTTTCATTGGAATATTATCTAATATTTTTCCCTTTTGTCCTTCATTTAAAACTTCAGTCATTTTAGTATCTATAAACCCAGGAGCAATACAATTTACTGTTATATTACGACTTGCAACTTCTTTTGCTATGGATTTGCTCATAGCTATTATTCCAGCTTTAGACGCCGCATAATTTGCTTGCCCGGCGTTTCCTGTCAGCCCTATTATTGAGGAAATATTTATAATTCTTCCCCAATTATTCTTAATTAGTTTTCTGCATGCTTCTCTACTCAGCTTAAATGTAGAGCTCAAGTTAATATCAATTACTTTTTGCCATGCTTCATCTGTCATTCTCAATAATAAACTGTCTCGCGTAATACCCGCATTGCATACGAGCCCGTCAAAGCCTTCCATCAGCTCACTTGCTCTATTTATTAGTTGATTTACTTCCTCAGCATTTGATAAATCACAAGGGAGTACATGCATGTTTTTTTCATATTGTTTAGCAACTTCTTCGAGCACTTCTTTTTTTGTGCCAGAAATACATAAAGTTGCTCCGGCTTTGTGCATAATTTTTACAATTGCTTGCCCTATTCCGCCTGATGCGCCAGTAATCAGGAACTTTCTGCTTTCCAATTTAAGCATAATAACTTTATATTATCTTAATTCCTAACAGAATATTGACTAGTTGGCAATAGATTTCTTACATAATATAAGTAACTCAGATATTCACAAAATAAAGAAAAAGTTATAATAAAGTTAAACGTCAAAAAATTTTAAAAACATAGTTGATGCAGGAATTGTTACTAAATAGTTTATTCTGGTGCTCTACAGTCTAAATGGAATGCTTAAATTATAGATTCTTTGTTTTTGTGTGTTATCTTGAGTTAACACAAATTCACAGTAGTATTATGATAAGTAAGTTAAAAAAGCTTAGCGCTGGATTTTCTTTGACAGGCTTGATTGGCCATGGTGATAATATAAATATGCAAGGAGCAAAAAATAAAAAGAAGAAGTACCCAAAATTTTTGGATAAGACGTTTGCATTGATTGATGCAGTGATAAATTTTATTTTAAAACGCGAAAGTAATAACGTAAATGAAGTCCTGAAAGTAACATGGGGACCACTATTTTTTGGTCTGGTAGTAATACTCATCTTTTTTGGGATAGGTGGTATTTGGTCGGCTATAGCTCCAATTGACGGTGCGGTGCATGCAAGTGGAGAAGTTATTGTATCTTCAAATAGAAAAATAGTTCAACACTTGGGCGGAGGAATAATAAGCAAAATTTTAGTAAAAGAGGGTCAAGCAGTTAAAAAAGATGAGCCTCTAGTTTTGTTGAGTGATGTTAACGAGAAGGCGAATTTAAGTATCATCAAAGAGAAGCTCTTATCATTTTTAGCAACAGAAGCAAGGCTTCTTGCAATCAGAGTAGATTTGGACACGCTCGAGTTTCCTGATGAGGTTAAAAAATTATCTCACGATGAACTTGTAAATAAAGCGATAAAGAATCAAGTAAAGTTGTTCAACTCTCAGAGAAAGAGCATATTGGGAAAAACAGACATACTGCAACAACGTATAAAGCAGTTAAATGATGAATTAGCGGGGCTAAACTTTCAACTAAATGCAGCTCATAAGCAATATGACTTGATAACTGAGGAGTTGGAAACAAAAAGACAATTACTTGATAGTGGCCATATAAGCAAACCACACATTTTAGCTTTAGAAAAGCAGTTTGCTGAAATTGAAGGCAGAGTTGGACATTACCGTTCTGCAATATCTCAAGTGCAGCAAAAAATTGGAGAGAACGAATTAGAAATTATAAACGTGAGAAATGATTCTCAAGAAAGAGCAAACGCTGAACTTAAGGAAGTTAGTACGTCTATTGCAGACTTGAAAGAGAGACTGATGGTTGCTGAAGATTCATTAGCACGTACAATAATTAAATCGCCTCAAGATGGGATAGTCACAGATATAAGATACCATACTGAAGGTGGTGTTATACAATCTGGAGTTCCGATCATGAGCGTAGTGCCATCGGATGATGACCTAATAATAGATGCTAAAATTCAGACCAGAAACATAGAAGAGATACTGTCAGCACAAAAGAAAGATAGCAACATAGTCTCTATTGATGGGCTAGAAGGGCTAAAGGTTAAAGTTCGTTTAAGTGCTTACAGTGCACGTCGTTTAAGTTTAATTAATGGTATAGTAAGCAATATTTCTCCCGATGCCCTTGATGATCCAAGGCTAGGGCGTTATTATTCAGTACGTGTAGTGATACCAAAACCAGAGCTTGCTCAGTTTAAAAACGTATACCTATACCCTGGTATGCCAGCAGAAGTGTACATAGTTACTCAATCTCGTACTCTTTTATCATTCTTGTTTACGCCTATAATTGCAACAGTCGATAGGTCTTTTATAGAAAGGTAGCTCACTCGTTAAAGTAGTAGTGAAAGTGCCGTAATAAAATTTAGGTACATAATTAGACAATAGGCTTCTTGACCTTACCCAGAAAAAGTGGAGAGAAAGAAAGGAGTTTTTTCGGGTAAAATAAAATTTTTGAGGATTAGAAATGGCAAGAGAATATACGGCAGAATTCAAATTGGAAGCTGTTAAGCTGGCAAATGAACAAAGAAAGGCAGGTCAAACAATTACAAAAATAGCAAAGGATTTAGGAATAAAGGGTGGTTTATTAGGAAAATGGATAAAGAAACACAACGAAAAAAAGTCGGCAGCAGATGCATTTCCAGGTAGAGGTAACATGGCTCCTTACGACAAAGAGAGGTTTGATTTACAAAGAGAGTTAGCAAGAGTAACAAGGGAAAGAGACATTAGACTTCTTTCGAAACTAGGATAAAGCAGTAAAAATAGTAATTTTGAGGTAAGGAGAAATGAAGTATGAAATAGTGAAAGAGCTCGATAAAGGGGAGTTTCGTCGACTAACAGGAGTAAAGAGATCAACATTTAACAAAATGGTAGGGATTTTATGTGAAGAAAATAAAAAAAAGAAAGCCAAAGGAGGAAGGAAAAATAAGCTAAACGAGGAGAATATGCTGCTCATGGTATTAGAATACTTACGAGAATACCGTACATATTTTCACATAAGTCAAAGTTATGGAGTAAGTGAAAGTACGGCATATAAAACTGTAAAATGGGTAGAGGATACTCTAATACAACACCAAGATTTCGCATTGCCAGGACGAAAAGAACTCCTAAAAAGCGACGTGAAATATGAGATTTTGGTGATTGATGCAACGGAAACACCTGTAGAGAGACCAAAAAAAAGCAGAAAAGATTTTATTCAGGAAAGAAGAAAAAACATACGCTAAAAACACAAATAATTGCAGAAAAGAAGAGCAAGAAAATTATTTGTACGTCATTTTCAAACGGGAGAAAGCATGACTTTCGGCTTTTCAAGGAGTCAAAAGTGCATGTATCAGAAGGTATAAAAGTTTTAGCCGATGCTGGCTATAGAGGTTTTCAGAAAATTCACAAAAATGTCGAGTTGCCACACAGAAGGATGAAAAAGAGTCCCTTAATTAAGGAAAAAAAGGTAGAAAATCGGGAGCTAGCAAGCAAAAGAGTAGTAGTTGAGAATGTAATTGGTCTGTTAAAAAGATTCAAAATTATTGCAGACAGATACCGCAATCGGAGAAAACGTTTTGGCTTGAGATTCAATTTAATAGCAGGAATTCACAATTTTGAGCTGTCTATATGAGTTTCGAAAGAGGTCTAATGTAATTGGTCTGTTAAAAAGATTCAAAATTATTGCAGACAGATACCGCAATCGGAGAAAACGTTTTGGCTTGAGATTCAATTTAATAGCAGGAATTCACAATTTTGAGCTGTCTATATGAGTTTCGAAAGAGGTCTACTCAAGATTAAAATCTCATTCGATTTTTTTGAGTTGCCCATTCCATAACTCCATTTGGGTTCAATGATGTGATGTTCTGTATACATATCCCGTATTTCCTCACAATCATTATATGACAGAACCCATCCATCACGAGTCGACAAAAGTTTGGCAAGTCCTTCGTGGTCAAAATCTCTACCTCTTCTTCCGTATAGTTTTTGATCAATTAAATAAGGAGGATCACAATATAAGAAATCATTTGCGTGTTTAGGAATACTTTTTTTAAAGTCAGCTAAATTCACAGTAAGATTTTTAATTGAGAATTTTGCCAATCTTTCTATTGAACTTAGTGTAAAACGTGGGTGGCCTGGAGACATACCGCCCGACAATGTTGTACCGCTGAAAGATGAGCGATTTAATGCAAAAAATGCTGCTGCAATTTCAATTCTATCTTGCAAGGTGAAAAATGTTTTTTGTAAGTTATAAAACATGGTAGATGTCATATTTTGATACTTCCGCACCACCTCTGCAAGGTAAGAAGCATCTTCTAAAAGCACCTGCCAAAATCTTACTAATGGTTCAAAGGCATCATAGCCATAAACTTTTGTTCCTCTGCTGGCTAACGCTAACTCTATTGATCCTCCACCTATAAAAGGGGAGCAAAGCGTAGATAACTTTTTTGGAATATATTTATTAATAATTTGAGAAACGGCGCGACTCTTACCTCCAGGGTAGCGAAGAGGAGATTTTACAAGCAAAATTTGTTTCCTTTTCTTTATTTGCTACACTGAAAATATGTCTGCATTAGAAGTTGCCAATCAGCAAGGAAAATATATCCAACGTTTATAGAATATCTTCCTAGAGCTAACTCATGATTTGACATAACAATTTTTTTCTGTTATAATTTTTAAAATATATAAGGGCTAAATAAATTGACTAGTGAAGAAGAATTTGAGGAAGAAGCAATGATTATGATGCATGCTTCTGCTGAGAAAAATCATCTTACCACAATGAAAATTTTTATAGAGAAATGGAAGTGGGATCTTCATGCAAGAGATATAAATGGTCGTACTCCCTTACATACGGCTGTTACACATGGTAATTTTGAGATGGTGAAATATTTAATAAAAAAGAGAGCGGATGTGAGTGCTCCTGATTATAGCGGTGAAACTCCTTTACATGAGGCTGTATTTTTTGCTAATTCACAAGGTAATCTTGAGATAGTGAAACATTTGATAAAAAGTGGAGCAAATGTGAATGCTCGTGGCAGAAATGGTAATACCCCCTTACATGAAGCTGTACTTTGTGCTGATAAATATTGTGATGTTGGAACAGTGCGATGCTTAATAGAAAATGGGGCAAATGTGAATGCTACTAATAAAGATGGTGATACTGCCTTACATATAGCTGGTTATATGAAATACTCTGAAATGATAGAGTATCTTGCAAAAGCAGGAGCTGATCTAACCATTAAAAATAACAAAGGATTGAACCTTATGGCTCAATGTCTTGAGCTATATGATCAGAGTATTTGTAAAGATACGGGAAAAAAGGTGTAGGAAAAGTGGCTGTGTAAAAATATATAATGTTTATAGACTCTTTTCTTTAGTGCGTAATCTCTCTAGTGCGTAACTTTGTTGGACTCTTCTTTTTGCATCACTTAATATAAAATCGTTTTCATAACTTTTTAATTGCTCCATTCTTGTTTTCATTAGAAGTTGTATTTTTTCACACTTCTTATACAATTCTTGGTATTCAATATAACTCAAGACAAACTCCGCATGAGAGCATATATCCTCCAGTACTGCACCATCGTCGAGGTATGTCACGATATTAGTTAGAGCTTCTTCGAATAAGTCCATAGCCTTATTTAGAACTACTTTTTCCATACCTTGTCTTTTTAACATAAACCGTATATTACTTTGAGCGACTCGATGAATACTTAACACGAACCCACTTTCTTTGGTATAATCATTTGATATCTTACTAACAAATCAATAGCAGAACTTACGGAGTACTCAAAGTTATCATTCTCCTCCTCATCATCATAATCGTATAATCCGAACAATATTGCTGCAGGAAAATCATATGATCCACAGTAAGCCATAATATTTAGTATTTCTAAAGCTAATTCTCCACATTCTTTATTACCTTTTATAGCCTCCATTGTCTTTGATTGGGCTATAAAAGTTTGATGAACAATATCATCTGTTTCCGGATCCTGATCGAAGTAGTATACCATAGCATCTTTTTGATCTTAAATTATAAGTATAACTTAAAAAAGTAGTGTGGTCAATTGATGTGCACCTGAACAACTAAGGATTTAGCATATACTAAAACTAGTTTATATTTGTAATAAATGGCACAAAACTAAGCTATTCTCTGGAATTTTGTTTAGAATTTTCCGCTACTTGCTGAATCGATACATCTTGAATTTCTTCTTCCGGCTTGTTTGGTTCAGCTAGAGTTGACTCTTCTTTAGATTCTGCTGCTAATTTGCGTTGTTTGATAAATTTCTTTAGTGTTTTGACTGCGATAAAGTTAATACTGAAAACACATGCAGAAGTTATGGCTAATGCTGGCAAGGGAGCTAAACTGAATGTTGGTAAAATCGCCACAATCGTACTAGCTGTCAGTAAAAATGCTAATCTTTTGCTCCCTATTATCTTGTTTTTCTTGGACTTTATGGGGTTTAGGCTTTTTATTTTCCCTTTTAGCTTTTTGAAGCCTTTTTTGAACACGTTGCTTTTTTTTAAGTCTTTCTCTACGGGTTTCGTTTTGAAGCTTTTTATTTTTTCTTTTATTCCTTTTTTATCTTTTTTGACATTTTCTACTTTAGAGGTCTTCTGCTCTAGTGCCATCAACTTTAGAGGTTGCTCATGTGGCGGTTTTGGCTTAGCTTCTTGCCCCTTAGTCACAGTTTTATGCTTTTTGGGCGAAACTATGTTTTTTAACCCTTTCTTTGCTTTGTGGTATAATTTCTTTAGTTTGCTTGGCATCGTTTATAGTTCAATATTGCAGAATCTATCTATTGCTTCCTGGTTGTCCTCTATCATTGCATTTGCCTCTTGCTGAAGACATTTAATATTTTTTGATGTAGTATTATCCATCTTAGCCGACGCTATTGTCAGTTGTGATTGTATTCTTATGTATCTATCACCTATTACTTGATTCATTTGATAATTTACGCAGTCCAGTCCAGAGGCAAATATTACGTGTAATAGTGGCTTTATCCACCCTATTTTTCCCAATCTCTTTGAATTAGTTATACTTTTGGTTGTTCTTCCAGTACCTATTGATAACAGGATAATGTTGTCATTTGGAAATAATCTCTTGCCACTTGCATATGCACATGCTGCCGGGTTATTGGCAAACACCCCTCCATCTATCAACATTCTTTCTTCTTGATTGATTTTTAAGTATTTAGGGGAGAAATAAGTTGGTGCTGCTGTTGTAGCTCTGAGTGCATCTTTTAACTTGATGAAATTCCTGTTTTCTCTCCAACTTTTAAGGAAAAATGGACAGTTGTTGTGTATATCATAACTGGTAAGCAGTAGATTACTTGAAACATCAGCAATAGTACTTTCGCCGAAGTATTTATCGAGCACGCATTCTATGTTTTTATACGAATATTGTGCACCATTTAGCCAAGAAGCTATTGATTTTCTCCATAAAGATGATTTGAAGATGTATGGCCCATACTCCTGGTAAAGCTCAACTAAATCATTTGCAGAGTATTGAGGATTTCCCCGTTCATCTTTCTTACACAATCCAGCAACAACAATGCCACCAGTTGAAGTACCAGCCATCAGATCAAAGATTTCTGCTACCTTTTTTCTTGATCTTTTTTCTATTTCTGCTAGTATTATGGCTGGTATTATTCCTCTTATGCCTCCGCCGTCAACGGACAAGATATATTTAGTCATTGTGAAATGAAAATTTAGATAAAGATGTTAAGATTTAATTTTCCCGCTTAAAACTTGTAATTTAAACTCATCTAGCTCCTCAGAAAGATTTTTTATTCTCTCCTCAAGCCGGTATACCGTAACGGTCAATCCGTTGTTCTGCTCTATAAATTTATCATGCATGTGTACCCGTAAATCTAGCTTGGCAAGCCACCAAATTGTTGCTACGGTCTGTATTACTATAGTGATAATTACTGTTATTGGGATTTTTTGATTTTGCATAATGATTTAAAACGTAAAGTTATTATGGATAGTTACTTTATAGTAACTACTTCTCTGATTTGTACTGTTCCTCTGCTCTAGCCAGTAACTTTATTATTTCTTTATAAGGTTTGTTTTTATCGTGTCGCGATGCCATTACAGCCATTTTTCTAGCTCCTTTTCCGTCATTATCTTTTATGTTAGGATTCGCACCTTTTTCTAATAAGAACCTTACAACTCCTAAATGCCCTTCACCTGCAGCATGATGTAAAGCTGTCCTTTTAAAAGCATTCTTGTCGATTGCATTTATATTTACTTTCTCTTCTACTATTAAAAATTTAATAGTATCTAAGCATCCTTCTCTTGCTGCATAATGTAATGCTGTTTCGCTTAAGTTTGGTATTATATCTTTTACTAAAAATCTCGTTGTTTCTAAACTACAATTTACAGTAGCTACTTGTAGTATCTTTCTGTAATTCTCGTTAGCTTTGGATTTTTGGTAGCAATAAGTAATAACAACACATACCATTAATATCATAAACCATACAAAATGTAGTTTATCTTTTTTATCACACTTCAGTTTGTTCATACTTGGCACACAGTTCCTTCATATTAAACAGATCATTTACTCATTTTTTCTTAACATCACTTACTCAAAGATGCTGACAACATAGTAAGGTAACCTGAGCTATTTAAAGTATGCTCCGCTCTATTAACTATCCATTCACCATCTATATCTTGATTGAACCCTACAAGATTAAGTTTTGCCTCTGCAAATAACTCTGGATTACCTGGTATTGTCATTTCTAAAGTCTCATTATTACGCTGTAGTTGTTTAAATCTGGCATTTGCTGCACTTAATGCTGATTCTGCATTTGGATAAATTGTTTATATAGGGTAACTTGGTTCACCGCTACCTACTGTTTCTGATATGGGTTCTCCCTTCTCATAGCTATACCATTTTGCTATCACTGAATTATATTTATCACGTACAGTAAAATGCACTTTCCAATTGATTGTATCTTGAGGTCTAATAGTCGTTGTTCCTAAAGCTTTTCCCGTTGCTGATTTTGCTGCGCCTTTTGGAATAAACAATACGTATCCTCCTGCCAGTTTTGCCATGGCTTCCCGCTCTATAGCTATTCTAGTTAACAAATTTATATCACTTTCTTCAGTCTGATCAATGTGTGGTATCAATATATCTTTAAATTCTTCAGCAACTTTGTACCCATATCCATGTTTATTTGCTATTTCTTTGACTAAATCAACTAGTGTAATCTGATGCCATTCCCTAGATACTTTTTCCTTTAGTGATATCATCAAATTTGTTGCATGACCTTTGATCATCAAGGTTTTTGGTGGACTTTGCACCGTAACTTCATTGACTGTATATACACCTATGGGTAGTACTCCTGTTTCTCTATATCCCAAAGCAATCTTTAGCTCTTTTGGAACTTTTATGTTATCATCCCTGTAATCAACACATATTTCAGCTATATCTTCTATAGTCCCTGATTCATCAGTAATATGCATTGACACTAAGCGATCTTCTGTTAATTCATACCCTTCAATGACAAACTCTGGCTGCATTTTATCCCCAAATCTTTAAGGTTGATTTCTGTAGAGGTTTCTCAATTACAGGCAGCTTAATTTTCAGTCCTGCTGGCAAAAAACTACCATGTTCTGCAAGTCCAGGGTTTTCTTCTAATACTATTTCTACTGCTCCTGAAGTAAATCCATAGTGCTTCCAACAAATATAGTCCAACATGTCATTCTCTTTTGTCGAGTAATATATAGTCATGAATAACGACTTAAACTTAAATTAAATTCAACTTTTTTCGGCAGTCCACAAGGGAAAAATGACGTTCGCTTTTCTTCAAAACGAGTAATTACAAATTGTCCTAAAACATTTCCCATGCCATCAACTAAAGTGCGGGGTATTTGATTTGCTTCTGCTTCTTTCATATTCTTTAATTCACTTAAATTACTAAGATAAATAACCCCTTCTAGGTCTATATTTTCTGCCCCTCGGCCAATGTTCTGTAGTAACTGCTTGCCAATACACTCAACCACACTCCAACGCTTCTCTTTGCTATACTTTAAACTCGTTGGGGAAATTTTATATGGACCAAGGGATAGCATCAGTAAATGGGATCTACCGTATCAAACATAACATCTCGTGATTTTTCTCTTATTCTTTTTATTACTGTATCAGCAAGACTACGTACATCTTGATTAGGCTCTGCTTTTATACTTATATTAAATGTGAAAGTTTGATTGAAAATTTTTGATTCTTTTTGTTCACATTTACATTTTTCACAGTCTTTTAAAACTTTCTCTAAGTCATCCGCTACAGAACTTTTTTCCTCAATAACGCTACCGATTTTAGTATTTCCAATAATACTCTTTCCGCTTTCAGAAATTTCCTTATTATTTAATAAAGGGTTTCCATTACTCAAAACATTACTTTCATTGCCAATTTTTGTTTCTACTGGTGTCTCAAATGCTTTTAGCGGACTATCATTAAACAATTTTCCTATACCAATCCAATTGAAAAATTCTCCTATAGGTTTTACAATTGATTTCCAGATGCTAGAAAAAAAGTCCTTCACCTTTTGCCAATTAGCGATTACAAGCGCTGCACCAACTGATAGTCCAGCAACAACAGCTCCTATAGGATTAGTAACCATGGCTAGCGTTAAAGCTTTCAGTCCCATAATTACTGCTGGAATTACTCGTGCTGATAATGAAGTTAATACTGGCAGAAGTGTTCCATGCAAAATAGCCTTAAAAGTTAGTATTCCACCTCCAGCCAATGCAAATGCATAACCAAAACCTACTACTGCAATCTTACCAATAATAAGAGCTGAAATTATGCTCATTATTCCTGTAGTAATAACTGGAAACTTTTCTGCAAACCGAGCTATGGGGTTAGTTATCTCTCTTAGAATATTACTTATCCACTTTAAAGGAGGTAGCATTACTGAGCCCAGGTTCATTCCTACTTCTGCTATTGCATTCCTCAGTAGTCGTAAATTATTTGCTGTAGTTGCTGCACGATTGTTAAACTCTTCTTGCATGGACTTTTCAAATTTTTTCTCGTCAGCTAAATGATTTATGGCATCTTTATAATTCTTTAAGCTTCCAACTAGTAATGCAATATCATCTTGATATTCTTGACCAAAGAGATCGAGAAGGATTTGCGAACGTTCCTGTTTATCTACCTTCTCCAGAGTTTCAAAAAAGTAAAGTAGTGCGTCTTGGCCATTTCTGCTAATCCTTTGTGTCATCTCTTCTGCAGTTATTCCCACGTCTTCCAATGCTGCTTTAAACTTTTTCCCCTGTCCCTCAGCGGTCTGGAGTTTACTAAGTAGAGCGTTTATTGCAGTAGCAGCTTTTGCTGGTTGTTTACCTAAACTAATAAAGGCGTTTACTAAACTACTTGTTTCCTTAATATCAAGACCAAACTGTTTTGCACTACCACCAACTATAGCTAATGCTTTAACCATATCTCCTGCTTTAGCAGCACTATTATCTGAAAGGTGATTTATAATATTACCTACCCTTTCCATGCCTGCTACTTCAATTCCATAAACATTGGCAAGTTTAGCTATGGAATCACCTGCTTCTTCTGCAGACATATCGAATGCTGTAGACATTTTAGCTACTGTTTCTGTGAATGAAAGCAGTTTCTCTTTTTTAATACCAAGTTGGCCGCCACTTGCAGCTATTTGTGCTAACTCCACAGCCGATAGTGGTATTGTACGGGATAATTCCTTTAATTTCTGGCCAAATTCTGCGGCTCCTTGGTTATGAGCTGCATCATCCTCAGCAAATCTCACTACCTTCTTAACATCAGCCATAGCACTTTCAAAGTCAATTGCAACTTTAATTGGAGCTGCAAGTGAAAGCCCTAGTCCTATAGTCTCCATTACTTGTGATCTATAATGCGCTTTTTTTGCCAAGGCATTTTGCTGTTTTTGTATTACAGATCCTAGTTTACTGTATTTCCCTTTTAGTACTTCAATGGATGAACCAAGTTTAGTTTGATCCCTCACTAAGGATTTAATATCTTTTCCACTTTTCCTTACTTCTTCATTTAATATGTGAAGTGCATCTCTCTTTTTAATATAAGCCTCTTTTGCCTTTGATGCCGATGCTTTCAATTTTTCAAATTCGTTTCTCAGTGCTTTGCTTGGTTCTTTTTTTTCCTTCTTCTCTTTAGCAATTGCTGTAGCTGATTCTTTCGCTTTCTTCTCCGCTTCTTTCCAATTCTTCATGGCTTCAAGGGCATCATGATTTAATTGCTTAAATTTGGAGACTGATTTCATTGACGAATCAAGCTGCCTTATACTATCACCCAGCTTAGAAAGCTTAGCTGTACTACCTATCATTGCGCTATTAAAGCTACCATCTAATGCAGCACCTATCTTTATTGAAAGCATTGACATTTCTTTGTTACTCCTTCACTTACTTCTAACCATTTGAGAAATTCTTTTATACCCATATTAATAATCTGCTCAATTCCACTTCCTGTTATTGAACTAAGCTTTAAAACATTGAATCTTAAGTCCTCTGTTCTAAAGGCGACAAAAAATCTCTGAGTACCTTTTGTATTTTTACATAGTCTTTGATACGCAATTTCTCTATTGTCTCTCTTGGCATAGATGTTAGGTTAGCAGCTAAAGCTACTTCTTTTCTGGCTTCACCTTCTACACACTCAATAGCCAGCAGATCTCCCACTGTAGGCTCACGCATAGATAATTCTGAAACAGAAATACCATCAACTGTTATTGAATTATCAAGTTTTACTGTTTTCATATTTTTTCTCCTATAAATAAATTAAATCCCTAAAATCGTTTGTAGCAAGGCCATTTGATCAACACCATTAACCTTGCAAATCATATTCTCAGCATCGATTTCGATAAGTTCTCTAGCACCGATAGTAAGTTTGTAATAATGCGCAGCTACGGTACACTTCAGCGTTGCTTTTTCTGCCGGTTTCCAACTGCCAAAATCAAATTCTCTGAATATGCCTCTAAGGTTGATAATTACTCCTTCAATATCATTACTTCCACTGCCTTGAAGACCACCCCTTAGCGTCAGAGAAACCGAATTCCCATCTATGAGGCCAAAAAGCCTAAAAAGCTCTGAATCATATTCGGCAAAAGTAAAATCAGCTTCAAGTTTCTCCATCCCCATATCGATATTTATTGGAATATCCATACCACCAGCTCTATATTCTTCAGTTTTTATGGTAAGTTTTGGCAAGGTTATTTCATCTATTTTTCCTGCATAACCCCTACCATCAACGAATACGTTAAAATTCTTTAAGATTTTTGGCAGCATTTTCTCTTTCTCCTTTTTTTCTCCCCTTACAGTATTTCACTATTGATCAAGTGTGATCTGAAAGTGATCTGTTCTGCTGGATATGGTGGTGTAAACTCAAAGTCAAAATATACTTTCCCGCTTGCAATGTTTGCCGGTGTATTGAGCTCTGGAGTTGCATAACATCTTCCACTGATAATCGCTCCTTGTGCTTTTAAACTTGCTAGGTAGGAATTCACCCCCTCAATCACATCATCTATATAAGTTTTGGTGATATTTCGATCAACTGCCCATAGATGAGCTCGCAGTAGACTATCATTGATTAGATCTGCAGTACGCCTTACTGATAGAAAAGCCCATTTTGGATCATCTGAACACGTTCTGTTTCCCCAGAGCTTGTAGCCATTTTGGTGGATTATCGTTGTTACTTCATTTTCATTTAAGTGGTTTGCTCTACAACTTGTATCACCTAAGGTAAAATCAATAGCTCTGCTTGTTCCAACAATACCATTTATCTCTTTATTTGAAGGTGATTGCCAAAAGCCTTGTTCACTATCTACTTTGGCTATTAAACCGGCTACAAATGGGCTAGACGGCAAAGTTTCTTCTTTTCCATTGTTAAACACTTTTACCCAAGGATCAACTACGTAAACTCTTGAATTACCGATGCTTTTTCTCCATCTTATTGCTTCTTCATCATTGGTATTTGGACCATCTGCTACTATTATTGCTCTTAGCTTTTCTGCTATAGGAATTAAAGCGCTAACCACTGGGTTTCCAGCATCTCCAGGCAATTGATGAGTAAACTGAGGGGCAATTAGTATTCTTGGGGCAACATGGACTATACTTTCACTGCTTAAGAATGCTTGAATGCCTTGATATTCCCCAGTTTCTTCATCAACTCCTCCAATTACATTGCTGAGCGTCTCTTCTTCTTTTAATTTCTCATCACTATCTTCACCTTCCTCAACTCGAATCACTACTACTGTTGCACCAACCTGGGAAAATATTCCATTTACTGCAGAAGGTAGTGTTCCACTTTTCCCAAGTTTTGCTGCCTCTTTTAAGCTTCCTGCTATTAATACTGGACTATTGAGTGGAAACTTTTGCCCGTCAGCTTCCGGAGCAGTACCAATTACACCTATCACTGATGATTTAGCTGTGCGTACTGTTTTTGCTCCAGAGGTAATCTCAATAACATTTACCCCATGTAAAAACTGTTCTGTCATTTTTCTCCTTGTAATGTTGAATTTCGGAAAGTGGATAGAGAAAAGATACCGTTGTTAGTCAACAAAAAAGTCATAAAAATTCTCCAAATTGCATAATAAAATCAAAAAATACTTCCAACTGTGTAGCAGTATACAGATTATAGTTAGTGGATATGTTGATAAGTAAATTAGTTACATATAAAACAGCAGAAATTTACTTATCAACATATCCACTAACCAACAACATTCAATAAATTTGTGTAAGATGCCATTTTACATAAGATGAATTAGAAGCATTTTTTGATTTTAAAGTACTAAACCTTCAGTTAACCTTTTAGCCCTATAGTTCTTGATATGATCTGGATCAAAGGCCTTTTTTGAACTTAAAACACCAAAAACTATATGAAATAACTTACGCATTGCAGCACCAACTATGGCCATAGCATGCTTGCCTTTCTCTTTTAATCTTTCGCAAGAAGCCATAATGATAGGATTATGCTTTTTAGCTGCTATAGCAGGAAAGTACATTGCTTTACGTAATGTTCGTGAACCGGTTTTACTTAATCTGGGCTTGGCATGTACGGATGAGCCTGATGTTATATTTTGTGGTATAGTTCCAGCATATGCTGCCAATTGCCTAGCATTTATAAAGGCTTTTATACCAGGAATTTCAGCTAAAATAGCTATTGCTGTTTCCTCTCCTATTCCTGGAATAGTTAATAGGAGTTGAAAATCTTCCAACAATTCTTTGTGTTGTTTTAATAGTTCGCGTATGGAGTTTTTTATTGTTTCTATTTTTTGCTCTATGTTCATTGCAAGGTCTTCCCAAGCATTTGCAACTTCTTTAGGCAGTCTCTCTTTCTTTTCTAAATGATTATTTGCTAATGTTAACTCATCCTTTAACGCATTTGAGCAACGATAAAGATGTTTTAATTTTTTCTTTTCAGGAGAAGGTGGTGTCCAACGAGAAGGTTCCTGTCTTTGACAATAATCTGCAATAATCTCTGCATCAGTCTGGTCATTCTTTTGTCGTGTAAGCTTACTTTTTGCATAAAATCTTATGCAAGCTGGGTTTACAACACTAACGAAATATCCAGCGTTGTGGAGGAACTCAGCCAAAGCTTCGCTATAACAACCAGTGGATTCCATGCAAGCTTTTACTTCTTCTACGTTATGTTTTTGTAGAAAGTTCAGTAGACCTTGAAACCCAGTATCATCATTTTTAAATTTCCTTTTCCTAGTTTCACGTTTTCCTTTTTTGCTTATGAATGAGAGAGAAACATCAAAATGTTCTTTTGAAACATCTATACCTAAAAAGTTGTTGATCATATATAACCCCATATGTTACCATTAAAAATGAAAAGTAAGGCTAACCTTGTGAATACAGAATTAGAACCATTTGGTCTTTCTAAGATACCGTCCAGCCTCTACTTTTGAGAAGGGAACTCTTTTCTTTTCTACAGATTTTATATCTAAGGAATCTCCCAGAGTTCTTCCCTTCTCCACCTAATGCTTAAGCTTAAAAACACTAGATGCTTTTTTCAAGATACAAGGTTTCTTTATTTAGCTTTCTAAAACCTTTTGCATTTTTTGCTTAAAATCGTTGAGAAAATTCTGCAACTCTTCTTTATCTTTGATTTCCTTGATTTTCTTCTTGGCTAAATCTTCAAGCTCTTCACATTTGATTATTGCTTTTACTGCTTTTTTGGCTTTTTCCTCGATTATCTTTGCCATTTCAATAACCGGGATATCACGGACTTTTGCTAAAGGTTCTATGATTTCTGCATCTTTTTCGTCTATAGATTCTGGTGCTGCTAGAATGTTCTCTGCGGCTTTTGCTTGTATTTCATACGACTTAGACTTCTGATGAGAAGCTCCTGCGTATTGGTGAGTATAGTTATTAAAATAAGAACGCACACTATCAAGTGCAGAAAGTTTCGCAGTTTCCAATAATTCCAGCTCAATATCCTCTTTACTCCTTTCAACAATTTTCCCTCCTTCAGTTAAACAATAACTCTTTTGCCAGTCGAAATTCTTTGGCGCTTCATACCAATCATTCCCTGTTGGCTTACTTTCAAGCGTTGTTGTTTCTACTTGTTTGTTATTTTCAAAATGAATATAAATTGGCATTGGTTTTCTCCGTTTTCTGGTATCAATTCCAGATTTTGTGGGTGGCGTCAAATCCTGGGCATTGCCAAGCTTTCAGTGTTCTCTCTTACGTAGACGCTCCTCTGCAACTAGCGCATAAAGATCTCTTATTCCACTCTTCATTGCTTCGAGTTCATTCATCGGTACAGCATGGATAGCATTATTCATTACTTTCACCTTTTCTTTTTCCCCGGTTTTCCACGTTTGGTGAATGTAGCAGAGTAAAAGTTGTCCGCTAGGTGCTTTTGGCATTGATGGTTTCCAAGGATGAGCAATTCCCTTGATTCTTCTTACCACTCCTTTTGCATCTATGGTAATTAAATCAAAGCGTGGCATTTTCCAGGTGTAATCAATCAGAACCAAGCTGTTATCAACTGCACCTCTTACTTTACATCCCTCTTCGCTTATATCTTCAGGACTTACATGAGTGCGACAGCGGTAGGTTATCAGGTAACTACTTCCAGGTGCTGGTTCTTTGCCAGGTAATGACCAATCAACGTTTCCTGCGTTTAGTTTGTAATCTATACTGTTTTCGTAAATAACATTGCCTTGTTTAACTTGAATAATCTCAAGCACTGCAGAATCAGGTATCGGATCAACAGCTCCAGAGTATGAACCATGAGTAACAGCAACTGTCTTTTGAACAGTTATATCTACCTTTTTAATTTCGCTGATTGGAAAATCATTAACTTTCAGTTCCATTACTCTTTGGCTATTTGGCTGAAAAGTATGTGGTTCTGATTCAACTGCTTTTATATCTGGATCTTCATCAAAAGAAACACGGATACTGTGAGGAAGTTCAATCTCATAGCCATCAACATGAGCTTTACCCTCATTAATCACAAATGTTTTCGCCCCTTTTTCGCCTTTTTCTTCTCTCTGCAAAAACATTACTTCTAGGCCATTTACGACGTAGGAACCATTTGCTTCTTTGTCATAACGAGCAAGAGCAGTGGTCACTATGTTTGCTTGTGGTGGCGGTGAATGCTCTACCAACACTCCGTTTTCAATGTTGTAAATTGGATAAAATTCTCCACTTGCAGAAAAAGGGGAAGAAACACTCTCTGCTTGATAACCCCAAATGGTGGAAACTTTAAGCCTTGCAGCTCCAACTTCTTGATAATTACGCGTACCAACTGCAGGATCACGAAGATTTTCATCCTCAAGTTCTGTGATGGTAGATAGGGCGAAAAAAACACCTATGCGAACTGTGGTATTTAGTGGAATAGTAAATTCTTCCTTTTCAACGCTTCTAACTGCTCCACGAAGGTAAATTTTTCCAGCTTCAAGTGTAACTTTTTCCCCATCTATGATGCAATTAGCCCCAGTTATAACATCACCATCACGGAATATCGCATCTCCTATGCCTTTAAGCCTTGAAAGAGCATAATCTTGAATCTCATTTAATTCTGCTGACTGCAAACCTCTTCCTGCAAGGAACAAGCTTTTCTCGTATTCTTTGTCAGAGCGATTGTAATAGCTACTCAAAGTCATCTTTTTCCCCTTTTTCTAAAACGTCACAACAAATGAAAAAGTTTCCCGGGTTGCTGCAGTTCTAATGAGTGGTACTGTATGTTCCAAAACCAACAAAATCCCCGGGTCTTCTATATCTTGTGGTTCAAAATATCTCTGTCCTGGGGGCACTTTCCCCTTTACTTTAGTACCAACCATAACCCCAAGTTCCCTTATCACTTGATTTGCTGCGTCCGTGAAATCGAAAGTAAACTTGAGATAAAGATTATTGGTTGGTACAGCGGAAGATTTAAACCTTCCGGAGGGAGTAACAAGCTCTCCATTCTCATCACCTGTGCAGAAGAGAACCTCATCAACAACACGACGTCCAACTTCCTTGAGTAATGTTGTAGAAGTAATGAGTTCTGGTGGTGTGTCTTGAGTGTACTCTATAGTCACTGCACCATCAACTGGAATAGCGCTATTTTCCGTACGTTTAATCGCACCAGCAACTGTATAATCAATACCTGATTGATAGGTCGTTTGCCCGGTAAAAACTTTTACGTCTTTAACGGGATGGTAATCAAGCTTTATTTCGCCATTAAGGGTGAAAAAATTCTCTACTTTATGGCTACTTTCCCAATTGGCATTACCACTGCCCCAGGCAAGATGTATAACTTGCTCTTTTATACTTGCTGCTATTGCTGCTCTTCCTGTTTGGGTAAGGATTGACACTACTAAACTACCTCATTCAACGGTCTTCCTGGACTTCAAATACCAATTTTCTTATCAACCTGAGTATCTGCTATACAAATAGATCTGCTGTCTTTTTGCTTT
This sequence comes from Wolbachia endosymbiont (group A) of Therophilus tumidulus, assembly GCF_964277345.1. NCBI lineage: Bacteria > Pseudomonadati > Pseudomonadota > Alphaproteobacteria > Rickettsiales > Anaplasmataceae > Wolbachia > Wolbachia endosymbiont (group A) of Therophilus tumidulus. The sequence continues at coordinate 774,801 of NZ_OZ195515.1, forward strand.
GGTCTTTTACAAGCCCCCTTATATATATAAGTTCAACTTTTTTCAGAAATATGTTCACTTTTTTTGCAATTCTTTTTTTTGCCATAGATTTTTGTTGACTAATTTTTAATCTACTTTAAACATAGTATCTTTACTTTATAGGTATGGTAAATTTTCATCCTAGTAGGGAATTCTGGGAAAGTAGTTTAGAAATGCCTGTATCTTCTCTGCTCAAGGACTTTCAAAATCCAATTTTACGTAAAAGTTGGCTTAATTCTCTTTCTGGTAGACAATTAACTGTTATTTTTCTTCACCTTTTTAAAGATCAACAAAATGCACAATTATTTAAGGAACATGAGCTTTGGAAACATGATGATATTCCAACTCAACAAAAACGTAAGATGCTCACTGATGTCTCTGAATCTCTACTTAATTACTATTTAGTTAGTCATTTTAGCAATTCTAAATCAGAGTTAGCTATAACTGAAGTAGCAAAGCCCATATTGAACTCAGAACTATATCTATTACAAAATAATAAATATGATAGAAAGTCTCTACTTTTTACCCTCTTTATCACTGATCCTAATCTATTAAAACAGGTCTTTCATTTCAATAAAGTTCAAAAGAAAAGTTTTTCGCCTTTTATTTTAAAAAACCCTCCAAGACAGCGGTCTACTTCGTTCAAAGATTTCTTATCGAATTCAGTATTACAGGAAATATTAACACACCATGATCTTTCTAGAGATGATGGTTTCATAAGCCAATTCCAAGGATTTTTTCATCATCAAGACCGCATCTATTTGTTCACACGTCGTGCTAGTGATTCAGACCTAATACTTAACTCAAATCAAGTAGTTCATGGCTACAAGCCTGATAGGATTATTCTTGACTTTTCCTCTAATGCTAATCAAGTAAACTTGTGCACCAAAAATATTAAACACGGTTTAAAAATAGCAAATAGCATTGTAAGTCAGTATTTTGAATATGAATGCTCCTTTGTTGATGTACATAACCACAATGCAGTTGCACAGGTACGTACATTTATAAGTTCATGCGTACAAAAATCAATACCAAATGTTAGTATGTATGAATTAAGGTTTATTTCGTCTAAACCTCGAACTTATCTTACCTTAACTACCGATAATATTGAAGAGGTGCTGCAAAAGATAGAGCCTGTTGTTGGTAGTGTATTGCATGATATTTCCCTTATCCAACATGTTAAGGTGATGTTTGAAAGTAAAAAAGTTACTTTATCTTTTCAAGCAAGTATACACGACCCAAACTATATAGCAATTAACTATTCAGAGCACGTGCTTAATAAAAAAGAACGTGAAGATTTTAAATCATTGTTTAAAAATATCTATGGACTTACCATCTTGTCAAAAGCAAAATCCAGCTACCTACAGGCAAATAATTACTGACCTATTAATGTGGAATAACTCTTATGATGCACCTAACCACGACTATTTAGAAGTTGCACAATACTTATCAAGTCTTGGGTTTTTAAATTTAAGAGAATATTACTTTATAATCTGTGCTAATGATAAAGATGACCTTGATCTTCATGTGATAAATCCTTTCTGTAACAATAGGCTAGAGATCGCAAGTGATTATGATGAAGACTACGATGATCCAATAATGTGTGACCTCTGTGAACGTGATATTTTGCCTGATACCTACAAGAAACAACGTTACTATTCTTTAGGGGTAACTGTTAATTATTTGAAAATTATTGAATGGTTTGAAGAACAATTGGTAGGTTTAAGCGTTACTTGGAATAAAGTAGTAATCGGGGTTTATTATGTTCTTATTGAAAAAAGTTTTGTAACTTTAATTATTCCAGACTGTTGCTCTGATAAATCATACTTAACCATAGATAAGTTAAAAGTTAATCCTACTGCTTTGATAAGTTTCAACGAAAAAAACTTTAAACCATTGTTAAATCTATACATTGTTCCTATGGCTGATTTAATTTGTGAATATCAGACTTTAAGTGAAGTGCTAGGTGAAGCAGTTGAAAAAGGGGTACCAAAATTATTACCTAACGTTTCTTTTCAGGCACTAAATTGCTATCCTTATATTTCACTGCAACAGACCAAACTAGCAACTCAAGAAAAGACACTACAATTGCAAATCAAAAATGGTAACATTTATATTAATGACATAGAGGTTGTCAATAAACAATCTAAGTTAGGAATGAATATCTTTTTTATTCTCCTTGAACAATTCTGGCATGATTTTAAAGAAGGAATTCCCCCAGAACAACACAAAACATTGAGTATTGGACAAATTGCAGATTGTTTAGGAAACATTTCTGATACAGAGCAGCAAATTCGTAAACCTATTAATAGAATGCAAAAAACCATGGCAGAGAAGTTAGCTAAAACTTTAGGCCTGAATGTTAAAAGAGATGATATTATTCAAACTCTGCCATGGTCTGGAATAGGTATTAAGGAATATGGTTATAGACTTAATCCTTTCACACTTTTATTGAAGAAATCATATTTTTTATGAAATAGTTACAACTTTGGAGGTTTTCCAACATCCATCAGTCCTACTAATGAATTTTGCTGGTATAGGTCTTCTATTTCCAAGTTCATACACTACCTGTAGGATATTTTCACGTCTATTCGGTTGAAACATTACTATACCAGACGTATAGAAACTTCTAAGTGCATTAGCTCCAACCAGAGCCTGAAATGGATTTTTTTCCAGTGTAGCTGTGGATACTTTCTTAGTGTGATGGGTCATGATTATCCCCACTGCTGGGTTAGTTGCAGAGCGTAATTTTTCAATCCCATTTTGCAAAAGAGAAAGTGGCATCAGATGCGTTGTAAGAGAGTCTATTGCAATAAGATCAACCATCTTTGTACCAAAGTCTTTCACGATGATGTCTTTGATCCTCTCCACTCCTTCATCATTCAACGTTATTTTTGCTTCTGAAGCAATAACCAAGTTTTCTTTCATTAAATCTATAAGCTTTTGGTCGATTTTGAGTTGCTGCACGCGCCTTCTCATGCCGTCATATCCCATTTCGTCCTGTAGATAGAGTATCCTAAGCGGTCTTGTAGGTGTCATCTTAAGAAATGGTACTCCAGATGCCATATGTGCTAATAAAGAAAGCAGAAAACTACTTTTTCCAACCTTTGGAGTACCGCCTATAACTAAAAACCCACCTGGTGTTAGAATTCTTGGTCCTATGACATCTTTCGGCATCGGAGATTGATCGCTTAAATACTGTCCCACAGAAAACGCCTTTTCCCCTTTTTTTGCCCCCTTCGCTTCTTTATTTTGTAATTTCTCAGTATTTTTAGTATTTAACCACTCCTTGGCAGAATCTATATTACCTTTAATTAAAGTCCAAAAATCAATAATGTCACCACTAGTCCCTGTGGTAAAATTACGCCAATTACCAGCTTTTTTACCTACTATTTTGACCATAATGGTATCTCCATTTAAGCTGCCAACATAAGTTTTTTCTTGGTAAAACTGACCATCTGGAACTAGATAAGACACACATTCCTTAATATTATCAATTAATAACGCTCTTATTTCCTTTCTCTGCATAAAACACCCATACATACTTTTCATACGTTTAGAGCTGAGATTAGCTAGCTCACAAACAGTTTCAAAAGACTCTGAATCAAACCATTTAATTGCTTCTTTCTTTAGCTCTAGATTTTTTCCTGCTGCATCTTTGATAGCTCTCTCAATTACAGCAATCCAGAGCTTCTCTTCGTCGTACTTCAAAACGGAACCCAGTCGATTTCAGTATTTTGATGCTGCTGTGGAGTAATAACTGTAGTAATCTTGTTTTTTTCTCCATACCGATCAGATTCAATACCTACCTTTGCTCTGAATTCTAAACCATTTAAATCTGCAATAGAGTTCAGCTTACGAGCAAGTACCGCCTTTTCTGAATTATCATGTGGATGAATATTGCGTACTGACTCCAAAATGCTTCGAATCATAGAACGACCCATTTCTCCCCAAACGTCCTCTGCGCCTTCTGCTTTGCCGCTTTTTATCCCAATTGCTTGATAAATCTTTTGCCTTGCATATGGCCCTTCAATGACGGTAAATTCTGCGTTTAAATAGATACTACCAGTAGTGGGACTTTTAGTGAGCCAGCATTCATAACCCCCAGGTTTAATGGCCATTTTGACTTTTACCGTTGTACCTTTAGGTATTAAATTACTTTGCGACTTTGCCGTATTAAAATCAGTAGACCTCTTTCGAAACTCATATAGACAGCTCAAAATTGTGAATTCCTGCTATTAAATTGAATCTCAAGCCAAAACGTTTTCTCCGATTGCGGTATCTGTCTGCAATAATTTTGAATCTTTTTAACAGACCAATTACATTCTCAACTACTACTCTTTTGCTTGCTAGCTCCCGATTTTCTACCTTTTTTTCCTTAATTAAGGGACTCTTTTTCATCCTTCTGTGTGGCAACTCGACATTTTTGTGAATTTTCTGAAAACCTCTATAGCCAGCATCGGCTAAAACTTTTATACCTTCTGATACATGCACTTTTGACTCCTTGAAAAGCCGAAAGTCATGCTTTCTCCCGTTTGAAAATGACGTACAAATAATTTTCTTGCTCTTCTTTTCTGCAATTATTTGTGTTTTTAGCGTATGTTTTTTCTTCTTTCCTGAATAAAATCTTTTCTGCTTTTTTTTGGTCTCTCTACAGGTGTTTCCGTTGCATCAATCACCAAAATCTCATATTTCACGTCGCTTTTTAGGAGTTCTTTTCGTCCTGGCAATGCGAAATCTTGGTGTTGTATTAGAGTATCCTCTACCCATTTTACAGTTTTATATGCCGTACTTTCACTTACTCCATAACTTTGACTTATGTGAAAATATGTACGGTATTCTCGTAAGTATTCTAATACCATGAGCAGCATATTCTCCTCGTTTAGCTTATTTTTCCTTCCTCCTTTGGCTTTCTTTTTTTTATTTTCTTCACATAAAATCCCTACCATTTTGTTAAATGTTGATCTCTTTACTCCTGTTAGTCGACGAAACTCCCCTTTATCGAGCTCTTTCACTATTTCATACTTCATTTCTCCTTACCTCAAAATTACTATTTTTACTGCTTTATCCTAGTTTCGAAAGAAGTCTAGTAACATTAGCTCAAATTTATAAAGACTTGGTAATAAAGATATTCGATATAGCCACAAGCAAAATGTAAGCTACTATTAATGGTATTATGGAAATAGCACCAACGATACCACCTACTATACCTACTACCAGAGGTGACGGAGTAGTAAGGCTTAATATAATAAGTGGGAGAGATATAATTGATAGTGTTATAGAAATTACACCTACTGTTTTCAGAAGAGATAGAAATCCTTTTGAATCTAAATGTTCTTTAATTCCCTTAAATAATATAAAGAAAATGCTTATACACATTATAGCACAAAGTATTACTGCTGCTATTTTTATTATAGCTGCTGCTATAAGTGCTGCTAAATAAGCTATATTCATTGCAATTATCACACACCATAATAAAAAAGTCAACTCCATATGTTTAGGTTGTAAAATCCCAAAAAGCAGCCAGAATAGAATAAGCAAACATTTACGAATTGAATTTAGTGCAAACAAGGGTGTTGATATCAACCATACTCTGCAGAATCGCAATATGGTATGACTACATGCTTTTTATTGATTTGATTAACATAATCAGCAGAGAGTTTTGTTTTGCAAAAGATGTCTACAGTAACATACTGCAATTATTTGGAATTGTAGGGCTAGGTGCAATTGTAAGGCCACTTGGTGCATTCATATTTGGTCACGTTGGTGACAGGTATGGAAGGAGGATAGCATTAATAATTACTATCTTGCTAATATCGATACCATCAAGTCTCATTGCATTTATTCCAAGTCACAATCAAGTAGGTATAATTTCTACTATATTGCTTCTTGCAATCCATATAACACAAGGAATTGCACTTGGTGGTGAACAAGGAAGTTCTGTTTATCTTATAGAGCATTTATCCAGTAGGAAAGAGAACTTAGGGATGTATTTTGGAATGATGGGTTTTGGTCGCTCCATTGGCGTCTTGCTTTCTGCGGTGATAGTGATTATCTGCAAAAAAACTACTGATTTTTGTACCTGGGGTTGGAGATTGCCATTTATTTTCTCAGCTATTTTAGGATTAATTAGCGCGTATAGCATATACACATTGGGAGAAACTCCAGCATATGAAAAAAATCGAAAACAAAGAAATTTACCTGATTTGCCAATAATAGAGCTTATAAAACGCCACAAGAGAGCTCTTATACTTGCTATTTTAATATCTGTACCTGTTAATGTTGCTGTTGGATTTACCATATTTCTTCGAACTCTCGCAAAGGAAATAGCATCAGTGGATGTTTATGTAACAACATATATCAACGAAATTGTATTGATTATAACCAGTGTATTAATGCCGATATCTTCAATAGCGTTTGGAATGTTGGCTGATAAAGTTGGAAAAGAGCGCACTGCAATCTTATTTATAGCAATTACAATGGCACTGTGTTGTCCTGCGTTATCTATTGCATATTACTATAAAAATTATCTTGTGATTGCGTTGAGCGTAATGGTTCTCTCTATAATAGAAAGGGGTATAGTTCCCATAGGAATAGTTGCATCTGAACTCTTTCCTACCAATGTTAGATTTAGTGGTGTGAGCTTATCACGCAATATCTCTTATGCGTTACATGGAGGATTTACTCCTATGGTTTGTATTTGGTTGACTGTAACATTTCCTCAAACAAACCTTGCTGCTGGGCTTTATATAGTCTTCTGCTTGTTGATCAGTGTGGTAGCAATATTGCAAATAAAACCGCAAGATAAGAAATTTGATTGGTCTTAGTTTTCTCCTATGTGATTTGATAGACCGGGAAAGGGTTTCATCTAAGTAGCTGACACCCTGACAACCGTCATCCCGCTGCTTGTTAGCGGGATCTAGAGATACCGTGACGGTATGACGTAGGACTGCTGTCATTCCAGTCTGGAATCCAGAGAAAAGGATGATGTCATCCCAGTGTCCCTGTAATGTCATTCCAGTGCTTGACACTGGAATCCAGCCTTTATTATGCAGCCACTTGGTTAAAATTAAGTCTTCTGGATCCCAGTGTCTGGGCACTGGGATGACAAAGGAGGGCAGTGTCAGCTACCCGGATGACACCCTGCTGGTGGACAATGTTTGTATAGTTGTGCGTCACGCGCTGGAATGACGAATTACTTAACCGCCATACCGTCACGGTATCTCCTAGCATAGATCCCGCTAACACGTAGCGGGATGACGATTTTGTATCGGAAAACAAGTAGCATGACGATTTATCAAATGTTCCTTAGTTTCTCAAAAAAATCCTTTAACAAAAAAGAGCATTCTGTTTCTAATATTCCACCATAAACTTCAGGTATATGGCTGCAAAATTGAAATATCTTAGCACCATTTTCAATTCCTCCACCTTTTGGATTATAAGCTCCAAAGTACAATCGTTTAATTCTGGCAAAGGAAATAGCTTGAGCACACATCGGACATGGTTCTAATGTTACGTACATATCAGCATCACAAAGCGTGGAAGTTGAAAATGCTTGTCTGATCGCTAACATCTCTGCATGTGCAGTTGGATCGCTGGATATATTGTGTGCAGAAGAAATGATATTGTCTCCACTCACTATTACAGCACCTATGGGCACCTCATCATTTTTTTGAGCGAGTTTGGCTTGCTCTATGGCAAGCTCCATATATTGATACTTAAACACTAGGCACTTATTTCTTATCAATTGCTGCTTTAACGAACGACACGAAAAGAGAATGAGGAGAAAACGGCTTTGATTGAAATTCTGGATGAAACTGCACACCAATAAACCACGGATGACTCTCTAACTCCACTGCCTCTATGCACGTTCCATCTTCTGATATGCCACTGCATAGCAGCCCATTTTTTTCCAAATCATCTTTATAATCTGAATTGATTATGTATCTATGCCTGTGTCTTTCTGAAATAGTAGTGTTACTATATGCATCCATCATTTTAGAGTTTGCATTTATATTACATTTGTATGCCCCAAGTCTCATGGTTCCACCAAGATCGTCATCTTGATCGCCAGCTAACTTAACGATTGGATGTTTACAGTTACGAAATTCTTCAGAGTGTGCATCTTCAAGCTTAACAACATTACGAGCAAATTCAATAATTGCAAGCTGCATACCAAGGCAAATTCCGAAAAATGGGATATTATTTGTACGGGCATAATTTATTGCTAATATTTTACCCTCTACTCCGTCATCACCAAACCCCCCTGGAACAAGGATTGCATGAGAATTCTGTAATTTCTCTCCTATAAGTTTTTCATTTATAGGTTTTTCTTCCTTCTCTCTTGAGTTAACCCAATTTATCTTTACTTTGACTTTATTACTAATCGCACCATGATTTAATGCTTCAACTAGTGATTTATATGCATCAGGGAATTCGGTATATTTTCCCACTATAGATACAGTAACTTCTTGTGTTGGGTGCCTTATAGAATGCACTATTTGATCCCATTCAATCAAGCTTGGTTTTGGCTTACTTAAATGAAAGTGCTCCAAAATTTGCGTATCAAGCCCACATTGGCTATACAACACCGGTAACTCATATATATGACTCACATCAGGAGCAGGTATCACATTGGATAAAGAAACATTGCAAAGCTTAGCTATTTTCTCTCTTTGATTATCGAAAATTTCTTTCTCACTGCGGCATAATATAATATCTGGTTGTAACCCCGTGGAATTTAACTCTCGAACTGAATGCTGCGTTGGTTTTGTCTTTAATTCTTGCGCTGCAGTAAGATATGGTATTAAAGTTAAGTGAATAAGGATAACTCTTTGTTTTCCTAATGTGTAGTTAACTTGACGTATAGCCTCCAAAAATGGTTGGCTTTCAATGTCACCTACAGTTCCGCCTATTTCACATATTACAAAATCTAAACCTTCCGTACCATTAAAAATGAACGATTTGATCAAATCTGTCACATGAGGAATGACTTGCACAGTTTTGCCCAGATAATCACCACGCCTCTCTTTCTTCAATAACTCATGATATATCTTACCAGTTGTTATATTGTCATCTTTTGTTGCTTTAATTCCAGTAAAACGCTCATAATGCCCAAGATCCAAATCAGTTTCAGCACCATCCTCGGTCACAAATACCTCTCCGTGCTGAGTTGGGTTCATTGTCCCAGGATCAATGTTGAGATACGGGTCAAGTTTTCTGATACGGATCTTAAAACCGTGAGCTTGAAGAAGCGCACCAACGCTTGAAGCAACTAAGCCTTTACCAAGCGACGATACAACTCCACCTGTAACAAAGATAAATTTAGCTTCCTTCATTAATTTTCAAATGGAACAGAAGTAGGTTCACTTTCTTGCTTTTTTTCTAATATAATTTTCTCTGCGATCGATTTTTTATGTACGTCTTTTGAACATAATCCTGACAATAGCAATGTATTTATAATAAACAATCCAGCAACAATAGCCGTTACTCTGCTGAGCGGGTTTTCAGAAGATTTCACTGGAATCATCGAGTTGACCCCCTGTTGTGTATTACTAAAACCACTTAACGAACTACTCCCAGGTGGCTGCAAGAGCACTAAAATTACTAACACAACAACCAATATTATTTGAAATATACTTAATACCGCTACTGACATTATAGATAGGGCTGAAAATAAAAATCTTAGCAGTACAAAGCACGTAAGTCAAGAACATCTATCACCCAAGTAGTTTGAAATCTAAGTATGTATTTACTGCTTACCTTATTTTGATTAACATATGCATAAGACTTTGGGCTTAATATGTATCACATTTTAAAATACAAAGATTATGAACCAAAAATAGACGAAAGTGCTTTCATCGCAGGTGGTTCGCATATCATAGGCAAGGTTGAAATAGGAAGAGATGCAAGCATCTGGTTTAATTGTGTAATCAGAGGGGACGTTGGATCAATAAAAATAGGTAATGGAACAAATATTCAAGATGGAACGGTAATTCATGTGGATAGAAACCCAGGTGGTGACACAATTATTGGCAGTATGGTAACAGTGGGACATTTTTGTATGTTGCATGCATGCACGGTGCATGATAAAGCGTTTATTGGTATGGGCTCTACCGTGATGGACCATGCAGTTGTGGAGCCTGAAGCTATGGTAGCTGCTGGCTCACTGGTAACACACGGAAAAGTGATAAAAAGTGGGGAAATATGGGCTGGCAGGCCAGCAAAGTTCTTCAAAAAGATGTCGAATGAAGAAATTAAACATATTACACAATCAGCACAAAATTATATTATGCTAATGAAGGAATATAAAAACTGAAGTTCGCGTCAAGTGTTTTACTTGACACGTACATTTCGGCTTAACCCTTGTTACTTCTTTTTCCCATTCTCATTTACTTCTTGTGCTTTTGCCCCATCTACTTGAGTACTAGGTAATACTGCATATGTAATACCACCGGCTACGAGTGCAGATGCTACTGCTATACCAACCATTACCCAAATATCTAATCTCACTGTACGTTCAAGTGCAGTAAATGCTATCAGTCCAGCAGCAAGACCCATACCAACAGTAGCAGTGTACCGTGCTCCATTGCCTTGTTTTAGTTGTTGAATTTTTTTGTTTTCAGCTTCTAATTCTTTATTTTCCTTCTTTAGCTTGTCAACTTCTTTCTCTTTAGCTGTTAAGTCTGCCTTCAGTTTGTCAACTTCAGCATTTGGCTGTTGTTGTTTTAGTTGTGCTATTTCTTTCTCTTTATCTGCTAATTGTTGCTGTAAGTCCGCAACTTCTTGTGTATTTTGTTGAGCTTTTAATGCTGTTATTTCCTCGTCTTTAGCTTGTAACTGTTGCTGTAAGTCCGCAACTTCTTGTGTATTTTGTTGAGCTTTTAATGCTGTTATTTCCTCGTCTTTAGCTTGTAACTGTTGCTGTAAGTCCGCAACTTCTTGTGTATTTTGTTGAGCTTTTAATGCTGTTATTTCCTCGTCTTTAGCTTGTAACTGTTGCTGTAAGTCCGCAACTTCTTGTATATTTTGTTGAGCTTTTAATGCTATTATTTCCTCGTCTTTCTCTTTTAACTGCTGCTTACTCCGTTGTATTCTTTTACTTGTTGATCTTTTTCCTTTTCCTTTTTTTGACTTAGTAACACCTTCTTGCTCATTAACAGAACCTTCACTTAATGTCGTGCTATCACTAGAAACAACACTTCGATTACCTTTATTGCCCGACGTAACCTCATTATCACCGGCAACCTGCATTGTATCATTAACCCCTTCAGGCACAGGCGTGCTACTCGCATCAACATAATCATTTAAAGAATCTTGATTACCAACTGAAGAACCTTGTAACGACTGCTCTGTTCCTGATTCAATAGAGTTTTTATTTATAGTTCCTTCTTGATCAGATGTTATATCAGTTGGTGAAGTTGCTCCAGGTGAAAGATTTTGATTTGAATTATGCATATTTAACCTCAATATATATAATTAACATTACATAATACCCTTAGAACCTAAGGTCAAGTAATATTTTTATCATAGCATAGAAAATTTATGTTCGTAAACAAAAAATTTTGGCGTAAAATTGCCGTATTTACTTAATTGTGCTATAGCTAAAGTAATTTAGGTTTACCGACCATCGTCATTCCGCTGCTTGTTAGCGGGATCTAGAGATACCGCGGCGGTATGACGTTGCTAGCTTAAGGTTTAAAATTGAGAAATATTTATGTTAAAAGAAAAATACGGCTTTAAAGAAGTTGAAGACAAATGCAACATATTATGGGAAGGTAGTAAAGTTTACAGGTGGAATGGTGAAAAGGATAACACTTTCACTATAGACACACCTCCACCGACAATATCGGGTAAATTGCATATTGGCCATATATTTAGCTATTGCCACACGGACTTTATTGCAAGGTTTCAGCGCATGCTGGGAAAAGATGTGTTTTACCCAATTGGGTTTGATGATAATGGGCTTCCCACTGAAAGATTGGTTGAGCAAACCTATAAAACCCGCGCAAAAGAAGTTGGCAGGGAAAAATTTATAGAGATGTGCCATGAGGTTATTGAAAAATCAAAGCAAGAATTCAAGGAACTATTTAAATCGGTCGGCATTAGTTATGACTGGGATTTGGAATATCACACGATCAGCAAGGAAACTGTGACGCTTTCACAGATGTCGTTTATTGATCTATATAATAAAGGGTATGCATATAGAAAAATGCAGCCCATCCTTTGGGACCCGGTTGATAAAACAGCAATTGCGCAAGCAGAAATAGAAGATAAAGTTTTTGAGTCATCCTTAAACACGATAGTTTTCTCTACTCAAGAAAATGAGCAGATCAATATTGCAACTACGCGACCTGAACTACTTCCAGCATGCGTTGCAGTTTTTTGTCATCCAGAGGATACGCGCTACACTCATCTGATCGGAAAAACAGCGGTAGTGCCAATAACAAAGGAAAAAGTACTAATCATTGCTGACGATAAGGTCAAAATAGATAAAGGCACTGGGCTTGTTATGTGCTGTACGTTTGGTGATGAGCTCGACATATATTGGCAGCAAAAGCATAATCTACCGATGAAAATTATCATCGATCAGGATGGAAGGATGGACCTAGATGATGTCATTCCAGTGCTTGACACTGGAATCCAGGAAAAAGAGCCAATGCCAGCGATGACAGAGGAAGATATCATGTCAGCGTATGGTCAGAAAAAAGAAGAATGGATCCCAGTGTCAGCTACTCGGATGACAGACGATATACTAAATGAAATAAATGGATTGAAAGTTACAGCAGCAAGAAAGAGGATGATCGAAATCCTAACTAAAAAAGGACTTTTGGTAGAAAGCACTAACATTTCTCATTCTGTTAAGTGTGCAGAAAGATCTGGTGCACCACTTGAGATATTGCCTACTTATCAATGGTTTATCAAGACTTTAGAGCAAAAAGCTCAAGTATTAGATAAAGTAAAAGAATGCAATTGGTATCCAAGCAATATGCGTAAACGCATGGAAGTGTGGATAGAAGGGCTAAATTGGGACTGGTGCATCTCAAGGCAGCGCTATTTTGGTGTGCCATTTCCAGCGTGGTATTCCAAGCGTAAAGGAGAAGAGGGCAAAATCATCCTAGCTGAAATAAAGGCCCTACCTATAGATCCATCGAAAGATTTACCAAAAGGGTATAGCAAAGAAGAGATTATCCCAGATCAAGATGTAATGGATACTTGGGCCACAAGTTCAATTACTCCTCAACTAAGTGCACTGGCAGTAAACAGTGAGTTTAGCTTACCAAATCATCGCTATGATACGATATTTCCTGCAGATCTGCGCAGCCAAAGCCATGAGATAATAAGAACTTGGGCTTTTTATACTATTTTAAAGGCACATTATCATGCAAATTCTTTACCTTGGAAAAACATTATGATCAGCGGTTGGTGTTTAGCAGATGATAAGAAAAAGATGAGTAAATCAAAGGGTAACATCATCACTCCTCATGTAATACTTGAAACTTATGGAGCTGATGTAGTGCGCTATTGGGCAGCGAACTCAAGGCTTGGAGTTGATACAGTCTACTCTGAAAATACATTCAAAATTGGCAAGCGCCTCGTTACAAAACTTTGGAACGCTAGCAAGTTCGTTTCCATGTTCATGGAAAAGCATCAAGTGATGAGCATAAATTCTGCTCACGAGACAATGGATAAGTGGATATTGTCTAAGTTATACAAAGTTATAGAAAGAGCAACAAATAACCTATTACAGTTTGAATACTGCGAAGCTTTGGGCGTAATAGAGGAATTTTTTTGGAAGGATTTTTGTGATAACTACTTGGAACTAGCAAAAAAGCGCGCATATGGAGATAAAGTAGACAGCGAAACAAACTTAAGTGCAAAACAAAGCTTGGCGTATGTACTGAATATTATTTTGCGGTTATTTGCACCTTTCTTGCCTTACATTACAGAAGAGATATACCACCAGTTGTATAGTTATAATTCTGTACACAATCAAAGTAATTGGCCGAGCAAAGAAGAACTTATCTACGATAAATATTCAGAGGAAATGGGAGATAATGTTATTCAGATATTAAACATTATCAGAAAGATAAAGGCAGATAATAATGTATCAGTTAAGCATCTGATAAAAAAGTTGATGATAAAAGCAGATCTACGAGAGGATAAATTGAATCAATCCGCACAGAATGATTTGCAGGCAGTTTGCAATGTGGAAACGATAGAGTGGATGCAGTCTGAGCTTGAAACTGAAGACAGAAAATACATAGTGAATATAGACTTATACTGATTTTTATAGCTTTACTTCCTTTAATATCCATGCTATTATAATCATTATTAGTGTGAAGGAATAATGAGGGATTTGTATAGTAAAACCAATGCACCATATCTTATAGCTGGTGCTGTTGCTACTTTGGTATTGCTTGCATCTGGGACACTTGCTGTTGCTCCTTATGTTGCATTCTTATCTCCAATTGCAGCCTTTAATGTAGCTCTTCCTGTTGCTTTGAGTTTATCTATACTATCTACTTTGATACTCGCACTTTCATGCAAGATGATTAGTAATAATAAGAAAATAGAGGTTGAGAAAAATAAATTTGCTGAGAAAGAGCAAGAGTTAGAAAGCGTAAAACAACAATCAGAGAGTAAGGCACAGCAAAAATTAGATGGTGCTATAAAAGAGTTAAGTGATAAGAATAGTGAAATTCAGGAATTAAAAAGTGAAATAGAGAATCTGGATAAGAAGATACAAGAGTTACGTATTCAAAATACAGAACCGAGTGCAAAAGTAGAAGATCAGTTAAAACATAGGGAGGAGATGCTTTCTTTTGAACACCAAGAGTTACGTGATGAAAATACAAGATTGAATGAAAGAGTGGATTCTTTAATAGAGGAATTATTTCAACCTCAAAGAGAAATAGATTCCTTAAAAAGGCAGTTAGATGAATTAAAAGATAAAGGAATTTTAGCTCCTTTATTAAAAGAAAGAATAACAGAATTGGAAACATGTTTAGAAAAGAGCAGGAAAAAAGCAGAAGAATTAGCAGTGCAGTTAAGAAAAGAAAAAGGTGAAACTTCTTGTTTACAATCTGAATTAGGGGATGTAGTAAAAAGAGAAAGACGATTGAAAGAAAAGTTAAGTGAAAAAGCGCAAGAAACGATCAAGCTAGCTGCAGATTTAGAACAAAAAGAAAAACTATGCAAGGAATTAGAAGAGGAAAAAACTGAAAATCTTGATAAGATCGGAAAGTTAAAAAAACTTTTGGATCAAGAAAGAAAAGGAAATGAAAAGTTGCGCGATAATAACAGTGAGTTGAAAAGTAGCGAAAAATATTTGGGTGACGAATGCAGTAAATTAAGAAGACATAAATCTGATTTGGAAAGAAAAGTTGAACGTCTGCAAGCAGTAATTGGGCAGGAAGACGAGCAAAGTCATTCCATTTCTTCAGATATAAGCAGTGAACATTTATCAGAACTTGAAGGAATAGGTGAAAATGAGTCTGTTAATAAACAGTTCCCGAAACCAAAACCACCTTATATATCCACTCCA
Organism: Wolbachia endosymbiont (group A) of Therophilus tumidulus; assembly: GCF_964277345.1. NCBI lineage: Bacteria > Pseudomonadati > Pseudomonadota > Alphaproteobacteria > Rickettsiales > Anaplasmataceae > Wolbachia > Wolbachia endosymbiont (group A) of Therophilus tumidulus. Next base: position 790,366 of record NZ_OZ195515.1, read on the forward strand.
ATAAGATCGCCATGTAAAAAGCTGAATGATGCTTCATGTGATTCCGGATATTCCAGTGGATGCTTCACCTCGACCAATAGCTAACGCACATTTTGAGTACAGTTGTACACTGGATACATAAAACCTTAGCCATTTTTAGCTAGTAGACTGAAAATGGGAAGTTTGTTGTAGGTGCAGCACTATAATTCCTCCACAGATAAGAGAATTTTAATAAATATATACAAGACTGCTGAACGTGGGGGAGGAGGGGAGTAATGAGCAATTTGCTTAGTGAGGCTAATGCATTTTATTTTGTAGCTAGTTCCTTAGCTACTCTTACGTTACTTACATCTTTAGCGCTTATTGTAACTTCTAATGTGCCTCTTCCTCTAACTCTCGCTTTAGCTGCATTATCTGTTTTGGTGCTTGCACTTTTATATAAAATAATTCGTAATAATAAGAAAATAGAGATTGAGAGAAATAAATTCGCTCAAAAAGAGCAAGAGTTGGAAAATAAAATAACTCTAGGAAAGGAAGCTGAAGAAGCTGCAAACAAAGAAGTGAAGAATCAATTACATGAATTAACTAGAGAGAAGCAAAATTTAGACAAGAGAGCAAAAAGATTGGATCAGAAAGTAAATGAGTCAGAAGTTGAGAGAGAATCTCTTCTTGAAGAAAAAAAATCTTTAGAGAAAAAATTAGAAACAGCAAAGAATCGTACGTTTGAAATAGACAATGAATTGGACAAAACAAGAAAGGAAATAGGTAAGCTTAATGAGCAGGAAGAGAAATTAAAACTTGAAATCTCATGTTTAAAGAAACAGTTGGAAGAAAGAAGTAGATTTATTGCAAAGCTGAAGATGGAAGTGGATGATAATAAACATTTAGAGCTAGAGAATAAGGGGTTAAATGATAGAATAGAAACGTTACGTGAAGTACAAAAGGCACTACGTGAGAAAAAACATGAACTTAGTGAAAAAGTAGAGGCATTGAATAAGGAAAAAAATAAACTTTCTAAAGAAGTAGAGGAATTACGTGAAGAACAAGAAAGGCTGCATGCAAACTTAGATAAGCTACAATGTAAAATTAAAGAGGTCAACAAAGAAAAGAAAAATTTATCTAAAGAATTAAAAGAGAAATTTGAAGAGTTAGATGAAGCAAATGGTTTAATTAAAAATCAATCTTTTGAGTTAGATGGGATAAGAAAAGATTGTAATAATGAAGTAAAAAGTTTAAGAAATTCACTTTTAGAACGAGACAGTCAAATAGAAGATTTTTTGAAAGAGAAAGAAAAACAAGTGAATTTTGCGCAACTGTTGATAAGATGCGTAACAGACAATATAGAAGAACCAATAAGAAATAATGATGGAAAAGCAATATTAGATACGATTCAAATATTAAAGTCTGCGTTACAAGGAGAAATTGCACGGCTTTTGCCAGACGAAACGCCTTCTTCTTCGCTGGAAGATCTTGGATATGAATCATTATTTGTCAGTCGCTCATCCACCCCGACCAAGTTGCCAAATTCACTATTGACAGAATCTTATGAACGCAGTCAGTTCAATCAGAGTGAAAGTATTTGCAAAACACAACAATGAGTCTTATTATAAGATAAATCATGCAAGATAATGAACCCAATAATATGCGCACTGGATACACAAGACTTAAATAAGGCTATTTCTCTAGCTAATGCTCTGCGTGGTAAAGTTGGCATGGTAAAGCTGGGATTAGAATTTTTTGCTGCTCAAGGTCTTTCTGGAGTGCAAGAAGTTGCAAAATGCAATGTACCAATTTTTTTAGATCTGAAATTGCATGACATTCCAAACACTGTAGCCAAAACAGTTGAAGTAATAAAAGTTCTGAACATTGAAATGTTAACTCTGCACATCAGCGGTGGAACAAAAATGCTTGAAGAAGCGCTAAGTGTAGTGCAAGGCACAAAAATAAAGCTGATTGGGGTGACAGTGCTAACTAGTATGAGCAATGAGGATTTAAACGAGCTTGGAGTAGCAAGAGAAGTAAAATCACAGGTAATTTTGCTTGCAAAGCTTGCAAAAAAGATTGGACTCTATGGAATAGTCTGTTCTGCATTGGAAGCTCAGGAAGTGCGCCGAGAATGCGGTGAAGACTTTAAAATTATTACTCCAGGAATTCGTATAGATCCAGGTCATGACGACCAAAAAAGAACAGCAACACCAAAAGAAGCAATAAATTCAGGAGCTGATTATATCGTCATTGGCAGAACCATTACAAAAACTACAAGTAGTGCGGAGCTAATATTGAAATCCATGAAAGAATTTTAATATAATAACTTAATTTATAAAAATACTAACATATTAATTAGGAATAAGCATGAGTAATATCAATAGAATAATACGCGAAGTAATCAAGGAATTCCGCTCAAAATTACCAGATAAGGAAATAGAGGAATATTCTGGCAAATTGAATAAGCTACATATCTACCAGTGCAATAAGCATATAATAGAAAATAAGAAGCTATATCATTATACAATAAATGGGAAAACCCATGCTATGGGTCAGCATGGGCATAATTTTGTCAAGAGTTTAGAAGTTATCTTGAGGAATAAGCCACAAATTTCCTTAGAAGAGGTAATTGATTTTATGGAAAAAATAATTAATTTTGGTATTGATAGTTGTTATGGAGCATTTGAGATGATATTTGAATCTCGCTCTGGTGTTACAATAGATGATGCAGTTAATTTTGTAAAAGATAGCTTATCTAGTAAATTTTATGGATTCCATGGCAGTGGGATTTTCAAAGTAATATTAGAACTTAATCCAGAGAGCTCTCTTGAAGAGATAGAGAAACAATTTAGCAAAGTAGTAGATCCTTACTTTCTTAATGCTTGGAGTCGAGAAAGTGAAAGGGCTTTTGCTAAGATATGTAGGTTATGTAGAGAAGGACATGTGGAGAATATGCAGAAATTTGATTTTAGCAATTTTAATTTAGATCAAGATAGTGCTGGAGCATTAAGAGCACTGTTACAGTATTGTGTTGACGTTTCTAATCAAAAAGCTTTAGGTGATTCACATGAATTGCATAGAGAAGAGATGGAGGGGATATATAAATTTGATGATAATTACGATTTAAATTTAGATAGTGATCATAATGATAGTATCTGGCATTGAAATTATACTACAATAATAAAATAACTGGATAAAAATTATCACCAAAAAAATTCAAAAAAGTGCTTGACATAAAAGAACGAACATTATATAGTGTCATTATCTTTTATTTTACCTCGCTTAATTTAATTACTGGATTAAGCTTACAGTACTAAGCGTGGCACAAAGTGCCACGCTATTTTTCGGTTTACATTTTCAACAGATAAAAAATGATGCCATTTCAGTGCCAAGCACATAACTGTACGAACATTCATTTTTAAAGGTAAATTGCACAACAGATGATGTCATTCCAGTGCTTGACACTGGAATCCAGAAATTTTGCTTATAACTGAGCTGATGAGCTAAAGGTAGTTGTCTTACGCTAAAACAAACGTTTTTAATTAAGTTGCATAGAAGCTGGATCCCAGTGTCAAGCACTGGGATGACAAGAAAGGGAGCACTGGAATGACATCGTTTACTATGTACCATATTGCAATATTCGTACAACTGTGGGAAACATCTATGGATGCCATTCCTATTACCTTATTTCCATTTTTATTTCATTTTCAAAGGAGGCTATTATGTCACTTACCGATATCGCTCACCGTATCAATAGACCTCTTTCGAAACTCATATAGACAGCTCAAAATTGTGAATTCCTGCTATTAAATTGAATCTCAAGCCGAAACGTTTTCTCCGATTGCGGTATCTGTCTGCAATAATTTTGAATCTTTTTAACAGACCAATTACATTCTCAACTACTACTCTTTTGCTTGCTAGCTCCCGATTTTCTACCTTTTTTTCCTTAATTAAGGGACTCTTTTTCATCCTTCTGTGTGGCAACTCGACATTTTTGTGAATTTTCTGAAAACCTCTATAGCCAGCATCGGCTAAAACTTTTATACCTTCTGATACATGCACTTTTGACTCCTTGAAAAGCCGAAAGTCATGCTTTCTCCCGTTTGAAAATGACGTACAAATAATTTTCTTGCTCTTCTTTTCTGCAATTATTTGTGTTTTTAGCGTATGTTTTTTCTTCTTTCCTGAATAAAATCTTTTCTGCTTTTTTTTGGTCTCTCTACAGGTGTTTCCGTTGCATCAATCACCAAAATCTCATATTTCACGTCGCTTTTTAGGAGTTCTTTTCGTCCTGGCAATGCGAAATCTTGGTGTTGTATTAGAGTATCCTCTACCCATTTTACAGTTTTATATGCCGTACTTTCACTTACTCCATAACTTTGACTTATGTGAAAATATGTACGGTATTCTCGTAAGTATTCTAATACCATGAGCAGCATATTCTCCTCGTTTAGCTTATTTTTCCTTCCTCCTTTGGCTTTCTTTTTTTTATTTTCTTCACATAAAATCCCTACCATTTTGTTAAATGTTGATCTCTTTACTCCTGTTAGTCGACGAAACTCCCCTTTATCGAGCTCTTTCACTATTTCATACTTCATTTCTCCTTACCTCAAAATTACTATTTTTACTGCTTTATCCTAGTTTCGAAAGAAGTCTAATGAACTCGCTTCATCATGGGAGCAATTTAAATTAATAAATGATCGCAAACTAAAAGAAATTGAAAGCAAAGGGCGTGCTGATTCTGCAACAATTGAGCAGCTATGCAAGGTAAATAATGCCATTGATAGTTGCAAAGAGCGTTTAGACTTGATCGAAACTGCAGCTCAACGCCCAGAAGTAAATACAGATTTTAGCACAAGCGATAAATATTTTTCTGATTATATCCGCAAGGGAATGGAAAGCGGTTTATCACACAAAACCCTCAGTGGAGATGACAGTGATATCGGGGGGTATCTAGTTACTCCGCATATTGTAAAACGCATAAACAAGCGCGTAACTGATTCGTCCCCAATGCGACAAATATGCTCCAGTCAAAGAATCTCTACTGAAACATTGGATTACATTATAGAAGATTTTGACCGCGCCGGTGCAGGTTGGAGCAGTGAAACAGTAGATGATGAGGACGGTGGCAATAAGTCTAAGTATGATTTTGCAAAAGATACGGACACGCCCAAAATCCAAAAGATTTCCGTCACAACTTACGAGTTATATGCTCAACCACAAATATCACAAAAGTTACTCGATGATGCGTTTGTCGATGTTGAGAGTTGGCTGGTGGAAAAGATTGCCGAGACTTTTAGTAAGGAAGAAAGCGAAGCCTTCATTAAGGGTGAGGGCACTTTTCAACCAAAAGGAATTTTAGCTTATGAAAATGGAAACAGTTATAATAAAATAGAGCAAGTTAAAACTGAAAAATTAGATAGTGATTCAATAATGATGTTGTATTACTCTCTGGACGAATATTATTCCAAAAATGCGTCATTTTTGATGAACAGGAGTACGTTGAAGGATATCAGGCTGCTAAAATCTCAAACAGGTCAGTATCTCTGGCAGCCAAGTCTGTCGCTTGAAGCTCCAGATACTTTAATGGGAATACCAGTATATCAATCTGCCGATATGCCACCAGCGCCAAACAATCAGCTACCAGTAATTGCGATGGCAGATTTCAAACAAGCTTATAAGATTGTAGATAACAGAGGAATGAGAATATTAAGAGACCCTTATACGAATAAACCTTATGTGAGGTTTTTTGTCACTAAGCGTGTCGGCGGAGAGGTTGTAAACACCAGTGCTATTAAATTGTTGAAAGTTGCGAGCAAGTACTAAAAACTTCCGCAGCATCATCTTTATAGCTGATCAAAGCAACACGTCATACCGCGATTCATTCCATAACTGTACGAACATTGTGATTTTGGCCCATCAGGAGGGTGTCATCCCAGTGCTTGACACATATAGCTAAACTGACTTAGATTTACCGACAGTTTGAAAAACAAAAATTCGTCATTCCGCTACTTGTTAGCGGAATCTATGCTGAGATATCGCGGCGGTATGACGTAGGAAAACCTTTCTTGGGTTAGCTATAGTTTGCTATATTATGTGATTTTATTTTTAGCATTGCTTCTTACATTATGTAATTTTGTTTTCCATAATGTATATTATGTAATTTTCGATGCTAAAATCTGTTATAGCTCTCAGTATGATATGAGTGATTCTCTTTTAATAATTATTTTTTAAATAGTTTTTTGGTTCATCAATTTCTTTAGGATTGATATCTACAATTATTTTTCCGTTTTTTAACAGAATAATCCGATCTGATATTTTTGTTAAAAAATCCAAATTGTGAGAAGCGATAATCATAGTAATACCCATATCTCTAACTGATTGTAATAGTTCCACAACGTCGACTATTGTTGCTACATCTAAACCAGACGTTGGCTCATCGCATAATAGAATCCTTGGATTCATCATTAAGCTTCTGGCAAGCGCAACCCGCTGTTTTTGCCCACCGGATAGATTACTAGGGTAATCATTTTTTTTAGAGGCAATACCCAAAGACTCAAGTAGTGAATCACTTTGATCCTGAGTTTTGTTTTTAAGTTTGGGAGCATATGTAAGATTTTCCCAGACAGTCATATGTGAGAAAAGTTGAAAATCCTGAAATACAAAACCAGTACTATCATTGCATTCAATGCTACCAGAATCTAAAACTTCGAGTTTTTGTATACAACGTAACAATGTTGATTTACCACTACCAGAAGGACCAGCAAGACCAACTATAGATTGTTCTATAATCAGGTTAATATTATTAAGTACTGGAACATTATTAAATAATTTACAAACATTATGCATTTTTATCATATATACCTTTCTGTTCAATCTTTTTGCCTATATATTCAATTAGTAATACAAGAGCGTAATAATAAGCCCCAGCAAGACAAAGTGGTATAAAATAAGTAAATTGTTCTGCTGCAAGCATTTGCGCAGAGCGCATAATATCAACACCACCAATAGTAGAGATTAATGCCGTTTCTTTAAGGAGTGCAATGATCTCATTTATCATTGCAGGAAGAATATTTTTAATAACTTGTGGTAATATAATATCTCTCCACATATAGAAACTAGGTATTTGTAAAGTTTTAGCTGCTTCAAACTGGTTTTTTGATATAGTTTCAATACCAGCTCGTAAAATCTCAGCAATATAAGCACAGCTATTTAGACCAAATGCTATAATGCCAGCACTAAATATGTTTAATTTAATTCCTGCAATGGTTGGAGTCATAAAATAAACAACACTTAACTGTAATATAAGGGGGGTGCCACGTATTACAGATATAATTCCATTAATTAATGGAATACAGATCTTATTATATCTGAGTACTGAAAATAACCCTCCTAGACTCATACCTAAAAGCAGTCCTCCAATCAATAATTTTAAAGTAAAGGCAAGGCCTGTTCCAACAAACAAGAAATTAGAAATTAATTCCTGCATCAGTTATCTCCTAGCCATTTTTCTGCTATTTTTTGTATTACACCTTTACTTTCTAAACTTTTTAATGCCTCGTTTATTTTATCCTTTAAAGCAGATCCTTTATTCACAGCAATAACATAACCACCATCTAACTTGGCAGTGGCTGACCATGATAGACCAGGATTTTTTTTGCTAAATACTTTACCTTGGAATTCATCAATTAGGACGCCATCAACATGACCAGACTTTAATGTTTCTACAGCTTGATTATTATTGTCTATAGCAATAATTTGAGCTGTTGTAGGAACATGCTCTTTTAGCCAAATTTCCATGACAGTTCCTAGTTGAACGGCTATCTTCTTGTGAGTTAAGTTGTTTATACCGGCTATGGGTTTATTTTTGTGATATAGAATACCAAATTCCCCTGTATAATAACTATTTGAAAAATCAAAATTTTTTTCACGCTCTTCTGTGCTACCAATAGTAGATATAGCAGCATCTACAGAATTACTTTGCAATGCTGCAAATATAGTACTAAACTGCATATCTTTAAATATCGCTTCTTTACCTAACTCTTTTGCTACTAATTGAGCAAGCTCAATGTCAAAGCCAGTAAATTTACCATTTTCATAATATTCAAAAGGTGGATAATCTGCAGAAATTGCAAATCTAATGATATTATCGTGTTTATCTTCCTTGCATCCTGTTAATAGAATACTTATCGCTATAATAGCATTTAAAATGTATTTTTTCATATTACTAATTTATATTCATATTTTATTCATCTTGTGAATATAGACATTAAAAATTGAATAGTCAAGAAATAATGAATATAATTTCAAATATACTTATTACATATTCAATATGAGGAAAATGCATAATGCATGACAACACACTAGGTGAACATATTTTAAATATTATTCAAAATCATGAAATTTTAGAACAGAGCGATTTACAGACCTTACTCAAAAAAAGAGGGTATAACATTTCTCAGGCTACTTTATCAAGAAAATTGAAAGAACTTAAAATTGCCAAAGTTGCTGGTATGTATAAAGTAATTGACATCAACCAATATCGATTACCATTAATACTTAATATGCAAATTTCGGATTTTGGTTTAATAGTACTACACACTCAACCAGGACAAGCTAGCAGCCTAGCTTACTTTCTAGATCAGAAGTATGTTATTTATTCATTAAATAATAGCAAAAACATAGGAATTATAGGAACTATAGCAGGTGATGATACAGTATTATTGATCATCAAAAGTAAGGCTGAACTTAACAAAGTATTACAATCAATTTATGAAACATTTCCATATTTAAGTCCTGAATAAGAATGTTGTAAGTTAAAAATGTGATATAAAGGAGATGAGAGGGATTCCTGTGTTTAAATCTTTGTCTTCTTTTTTTCAATATACCTACATATCAGAATGGACAATTCATATAGAATCAGCATAGGTATTGCAAGCCCTACTTGGCTTAATACATCAGGTGGAGTTAAGATTGCAGCAATAATAAAAATTACCACTATTGCGATTCTACGTTTATTTGACAAACTTTGTGTAGTCAGTAGCCCAACTCTCACCATTAATGTGAGTATTACTGGAATTTGAAATGCAGTGCCAAAAGCAAACATAAATTGGAGAACGAGGTCTAAATATTCGCTAACTGATGGCATAAACTCTATTGGTATACCGAAAGATTTCCCACTATGTTCAAAAGTGATGAAAAACTTCCAGGCTAAAGGAAATATATAGTAATAGACTACAGTAGCTCCCGTTACAAATAAAACCGGTGTTGCAATTAAGTATGGCAACAACACTGCCCTTTCACTTTTATATAACCCAGGTGCTAAGAACATATAGAATTGCCATGCAAACACAGGAAAAGAGAGCAAAAGTGCACTCATCATTGCAACTCTAAGATACACAAAAAATGCCTCCGTTAAGTCTGTGTAAATTAAAGAAAAACCTTTGCTATCTTTTGTTGCTTCTATTAAAGGTGCGAGTAAAAAACGGTATATATTTTCCTTAAAGTAATAACAAAAACCAAAAGCAACGCAAAAAAATAGAAAGCAAAAGATAACTCTTTTTCTGAGTTCCGCAAAGTGCTCATAAAATGAGGCGTATTTGCTTGAGTTCCAGTTCATACTTTACTATAGCTCAATAATGCTATGTCTAACATTCTCAGCGAAAAAGCCCACTCATTGTCATACCACGCTGCAACCCTGCATATATCACCTGTAACATATGTACCAGTTAAATCCACAATTGCACTATAAGGGTTATGCACAAAATCTATTGAGACTAAAGGTTCCTCGCATATAGAAAGTACATTTGACATTGGATAACCCTCTGTCATCCTAGTACCCTCTGATGTCATCCGAGTAGCTGACACTGGGATCCAGAAATTAGATTCCAGCGTCACGCGCTGGAATGACGTAGAGGAGAGAGCTGCATCCTTAAACATTTCATTGATTTCTTTAACGGTCGCTTTCTTATCAGTCGTAAATGTAAAATCAACCATAGAAACATTGCTAACCGGAACTCTGACGGCAGTGCCATCTAGCTTGCCCTTTAATTCAGGAATTATAGAACCAATTGTTTTTGCTGCCCCGGTTGTAGTTGGCACCATAGATAATCCGCAAGCCCTTGCTCTACGCAAATCTTTATGATTACCATCAAGAACATTTTGATCATTCGTGTAGGCATGTATAGTAGTCATAAAACCGCTTTTTATACCTAAACTGGAGTGTAGGACTTTCACAATCGGAGCAAGGCAATTTGTAGTGCAAGAACCTGCTGATATCACTTTATGCTCTTTTTCGAGCATATCGTCATTCACACCATAAACTATAGTGACATCAGCATCCGGAACTGGAGCAGAGACAATTACTTTCTCTGCATTGTGCCTTATTGCTTCTTCACGTTTATTGAATGCACCAGTACATTCAAGTATTACATCAACATTCCAAGGAATATTTTCAGGATTCCGTTCTCTATATAAAGAAAACTTTTTGCCATTTATAGAAATCCAATTTTGAGACTCATTAAAATCAATATCACCACTGAATTTGCCATGAACAGAATCATATTTAATCAAATGTGCATGCTGCTTTGCACTGAGCGATCCATTGACAGCTACAACTTCTATTTGTTTGCTATATTCTTCTATTTCGAAAATAGCACGCAATACGCCTCTGCCTATTCTACCCAGACCATTAATTCCTACGCGAACCGTCATCTCTTCATTCAAAAAATTTAATTATAGAGGATATCACTTGATATTTCATTTTATTCTTTTGCTTTTCTATCGATATGAACATTATAGCAAGGAGACAGGGCTAAAAACTTGCTTGACAAACTCCGCCAGCCCCCTTATCATGAAACTGAAGCTATTGTATTTGCTTTCGCCAATCTGCAGATTAAAAGGTAAGGATTACTTAATGTATCGGCGTCTTATGTTCAATTTTTTGCAGTATATAGATACTGTATGTCTTTACAAAACTTCATCTACATCTAGATTTTTATCTAAATAAGCTGAACGCGCTTATAAAGCGTTACAAGACATCAAAAAATGCCAATACTTGACAGAGATAGTAAAAGACTAGCTAACTCGGGGATTCTTTGTCTTTTTTTCTGCTTGGTAAATTTCTTAAACATTTGCAGCGTAGGTTAGTTGCAATTAAAAGCAGCTAAATCTTGCTTGTCAAACGTTTAAAACATAAAAAACGCCAATATTTTAAAGCAGATAATAACCCCAGGGCTTCTTTTGCCTTTTTTTTCATTTGGTAAATTTCTTAATGTTTATAGCTAAAAGAGCCCAAGAGAGGTCAATGCCCCTGTGATGTCATTCCAGTGCTTGACACTGGAATCCAGCCTTTATTATGCAGCCACTTGGTTGAAATTAAGTCTTCTGGATCCCAGTGGGCTTTGTTGCATCGCTAGCTATGATGGATTAAAGATAAAAAAGGTGGAGAATATCAGTAGCTTATTATTCTGGTATTTATAACAAGAACGGTCAGTGAATACCTAAATTTGAGTAAAAGAAATTTCACTACCACTCACTAATCCGGCTAAAATTCAAGAATTTCAATGCTTTAGCTATTTTCAATAGAATTAAATTTATTAATATAAATAACAAGTTACTATTCTTAAATTTGATCAGATTGATTGCAAAAAAAACAAGATTTTCAACAAGTTGCTTATAATCCTAATTATAGTTAGCCTTTCATAAGTAGCGATGCAACAAAGCCATCCCAGTGTCAAGCACTGGGATGACAAAAAAAGGAGGCTACTCGGATGACAGGAGAAGGTACTGCCGTCATAAAGGAACCAGTTTCAGCTACTTTCATGACATCGTTGTAACATTGTACCATATTACAATTTAGCGTTTTTAGTAACTAAGAAAAGTGCTTCCCCCTTTTAGAGCACTGCATATAATAGAATTATATCGCAGTGCATTGCGAAACAAAATTCCCAATACTACAGGAGGCTTTATGAATAAGAAATTTCTCTATTCACCATTGTCAATAAAAAGCATAGGAGAAAACGGTGTATTTTCTGGTTATGCTAGCGTTTTTAATATAGTTGATAAACAAAATGATCTGATATTGCCTGGAGCATTTAAGGAAAATTTAAACAGAAATAAAATAAAACTCCTTTGGCAGCATAATCCTGACGAACCTATAGGTAGTATCATAGATATTTACGAAAATGATGTTGGTCTATATATAATTGCACATTTACTTTTGGGTATTCAGAAAGCAGAAGAAGTGTATTTGATGCTCAAAACTGGGGCAATTAACGGACTTTCCATCGGCTATATACCTATAGAGTATGATGTTGATCATAAAAGTGGAGCTAGAGTGTTAAAACAAGTGGAATTATGGGAAGTCAGTTTGGTCACTTTTCCTGCAAACTTGGCTGCTCAGGTAATCAATGTGAAAAATCAGAACAATGAACAGGAAGTGTTAGCAAGAGCGATAGAAAAAGCAAATGCTGTACTTGCAGACATGTACATTTCTGCTTAAAGTGTATTAGGCGGGCAAAGACTTTACCATAATTTGACACCTGTGTTAGTATTTGTTTAACATTTATACTAATATATATAATTTTATTACTATTAAAATTTTCTGTAAATTAAAGTTAAAAAATAAGGTAATTTTATGCTAAATATTAATAATAAGGTTAATTATGAAATTAATATTAAGCGAAAGGAAAAAAAATACAGCTGGTCTACTGTATTTGCTTGGTTATATCTAAAAACGATTGGACGAATATTGCCCAAGAGATGGAATAGATGGGCAGAAAATATTTTGTACTACGATAAAACTACTGCAAACAATGAAGTTCAAACTGATGCTTTTAAGACAATAGATGGAAGTGTTCAAGTTGACTTAAAACCTGAAGTTGTAGAGAAAGAGAGCCAAAGTGTAGTGATAAACAAAGATGGAGGGGTTCAGACTGATGAAGTAGCATTGATAACAGAGGAAGATGATGAAGCATTAGAAGAACAGCTGGAGGGCATAAATCAGGAATTAGAACTTGAACGTTTACAAAATGCTTCCTTAAAAGAAGAAAATAGAGAATTACGATCTGCAATTGAAGGACTTGAAAAGAGTTATAAGGGACTTACAGAAGATGCAGGCGAACGAGAAGAGGAACTAACCAAATACAAACAAGATAAAAAAGCAATGCAGGATAAAGTTGATGAACAACAGAAAACTATATTTGATCAATACATGATAATAAGAGAGCAAGGAGAAGAAATTGAAGCTACTAGGAAAGATAATGAAAGTCTGCAAGCACAAATAATAGAACTTAAGAGTAGGTTAAAGGACAAGGAGGATAAATTAATTGAATTGAATCAACAATGGCAAGCTAGCAAATTAGTGGCTTTACTTAAATCACAGACTGATAAATTGTGTCAGGCTAAAGACAAAAATACTGAATTAGAAAATAAAGTCAGTGACTTAGGTCATGAAAACAAAGCTCTACGATTAAGTGTGAATACATTGACTGCTCAATTGGGTGAAATGGAGAACTTGGGAAAGCAATTACAAAGTGTTCAAGAATCTAAACAACAATTGGAGATTGATTTAGAAGGTCAATTGAAAGCTGACACTAAGAAACTACAGGAAGCAAAAGAAGGTCAATTGGCTAAAAAGGCAGGTGCAGTGAGTACAGTATCTACTGCAAAATCAACTCTTTCAAAATTACGAAACTTGCCCAATAAGCTTTCTAGGGATAAGGGTCTCAATAACTTTTTATCTGGGAAAAACGAGGAGTTAAAAAAAGGTTTTCCTGAATTTAAAGAGAAACATTTTTGCCATAACGTGCTTAATGAAACTATAAAGTCTCTATCAAATCAAGATGATGGCAAATTTGAAAGCAGTAAGCTGCTTGAATTATTAGAAAGTAATTTGAAACAATCCGCAAGGGAGATCATAGAAGCTAAGGTTAAAGAAGTTGTCAACGAACATTGTAACATTGGAAAAAATATGGGTAAAGAACTACGAGATGACACGTTAAAAGCCAAGTTGTCACCTTCTGTTAGAAAATGCGTAAAAAAATTAGAATTTAACAAACAAGAAGGGGTAAATAAGATTGTAGACTCTATCTTGCACAGCTTTAATAGCAAGAATAATAATAATAACGACTCAGGAGAATTGCTTAAAGAAATTGTTACAGGAAAATTAACAGAGGCTAAAATGAAATGTTTTTCAAATAAGATTCAAGAGTTACAACTGGCATTAAGCATAAGAGATAAATTTTTATCTCCAGATCAGGGAATGTGTAATAAAACTCAAGGAGGAGTAAACGAATATCAATTAACAGAAAAAGCTAAAAAAGAACATATACCTAATTCCTCTATGAGTTCCCCTAATATTGCAAGCATACATTCATTGAACAGTCAGAAAGCAGTTAGAATAGGTTCTTAGCATAAAGCACCAGCTCCTCTTTTGTTAAAGTGTAGGAGCTATCTTCCCAATGTTGTTTTAGCAATTCCAAGTTTCTACCTAAACTTTTTCCTGGCTGGTGACCTATACTTATTAAATCATCGCCAGATAAAGGAAATTTTGGAATATTGAATGTGTTAGCAAATGAAATGTATTCATCAACATTTTCTCCAGACTCAACACCACAAATTTTCACTAAATCACAATATAATTCTCTACCAAATAAAGATATGTATTTTTTTTGCTCTTTTTCTGAGAGTTCTGTTTTGATATCGTTGGATAGTAAAAATAGCAGCTTTTTCTTTTGCTTGTTCGAAAGACGTAAAAATTTGCTTACATATTCTCCAAGACTTAGCCTGTCATTTTTTTTAGTAGTCCTAAGGAGTAACGCTAATTTTACTAGTGCATCAGTGCCCAAAAGAAGTGGCGAAGACAGAATTTCGCATTTTACTTCTTTTGGGATAATCTTTTGCAAAACATCAGATTCTTGCATGCTCTTAAGTGTTGGAAAAGGATCATTGCACTCCAGCAATTTAAGTATTTCATCTCTTATTCTCTCTCCAGAGAGGTTTTGGATCATATGCGAATGCTTTTTGCATACGCTTAGTATTTCATCACTCAAATCTCCGACACATATTTTTGCATGAAAACGAAATGCTCTTAAAATACGTAGATAGTCTTCTTTAATTCTATCTTCAGCGTTGCCTATAAAGTTTAACCTTCGCGCTTTTAAGTCCTCTATACCACCAAAGTAATCATATATATGGCCATGCTTATCTGCATACAGAGCATTAAATGTAAAGTCGCGCCTTGAAGCATCCGCTTGCCAATTATTGGTAAATTCTACTTTTGCATGCCTACCATCACATTTCACATCATGCCTTAGTGTTGTGATCTCAAAAGATCTTTGATTTAGAACCGCAGTGATAGTTCCATGTTTTAAGCCAGTTGGAATAGTTTTAATATTACGGAGTTTTAGCGCTTTAATCGTTTGATTGGGAAGCAAATTAGTAGCTAAATCGATGTCGTGAACATCACGCTGCAAAATTGAGTCTCTCACACATCCGCCGACAAGCCTAGCCTCACCACCAAATTCCTCTATGGCATCAATAATTAAACTAGTCTCATGGTCAACTTGCATTTAGGTTAGTACGTACTGCAAGTTCATATTATATGAAATGCTTGCAAAAGCCCTATATAAAAATATACAGAGCTATGAAGATTTATTTTACACTTCCAATTGTGATATTTGTTGTTGATGAAATGTTTTTTCTGTTCTTGATTCCTCCATACTACATCTTGGTAGGCTTGAAGGGTTTTGCTGCTCTATGCGCTGCTTTATATCACTAACGCACTGCCCTACAACATCACCAATTTTTCCATCAGCATTTTCTGCCAATAACTTATCAAATCCCTTTTCAACCTCTGCTCTCTCAGAGATATCCTTTGAAAGGTTACAATATTCTAAGATCTCGTCTACCTGAAGTTTTTTTGCTAATAGGAAATCTTCTTGTTCTTGCTGCTGTCTTATTAATTCTTGAGTTACAATTTCAGCTCTAGAGTAATGATTCCCTCCAAGATATATTGTTTCTCGCTCTTTACTACCCCATAGCTCATCATTTAATTTATAACTTTCACGATTAAATACCTGATTTAACTGATCATCATTATTTATCATTTGTGGATCTGGCTCAAACTTTTGTTGCTTCTCTCTACCACTAACTTCACAATGGACATTAATTTCAATATTAGCTAAAGAAGCTAATATCTGAACTTCTTCAATGAAAGGAAAATAACTTTTACTTTCTATTGCTTCTAGATAGGCTTTATAGAGAACTTCATCGTTAAAAAATGAATCTTTTATAACTTTAGGGTCATATGTATTACCATACTCCTTTTCACTGAAGTTAGGATTCAATATTAATGCACAAGACTCAAGATCTTCTGTGATATCATCATATAACCTCTCCTTATTTTCTTCTTTAAGCAAGTTTTCAACACTGAGCAAAGTTTTTTGGTCTCTCGGAGAGTCGATATTACGCTCATTACGCTCATTAATAGCTCTTTCTATTACTGGATATATTACTTTTCTGAAGTCACCATCATCACGAAAGTTTTTTACAATTTCTTCTTTTAATTCCTGAGTCTTACTGTCAGCTTCCTCGATTTTCTTATTTGTTTGTTCAGCTAATCCTTTCATTTTCTTGGACTTACCGGTTAAATCTCTTGGTGTGTTTAAAAACGCATCAAAAACCTTTTCTAGCTGAGCTCTTAAAGGATCTGGCATACTTACATCATCTAAAGATGTAAATTGACTTAAAAATTTGTGCCATTCCATTCTCATATCTTGCGCTCTTTCAGCTCTATATGGATCAGAATTACCTTTTTTCTCTCCAAACACAGCATGGAAAAAGCAATTGCCATCACCTGTAGTATTATATTTAACTACTTGGCTATTAGTTGGTAATTTCCGTTTCCTAGATTCAGCCATAATTTTTACCTTAATTTAAGCTATATATTACTATACCAACAAAACTGTCAATAAGCAACTAATTAAGTATAGCAGAAATTTTTAAATTATGCAATAGTTATAATTTTACATAGCAAATATGAGCTTTAACTGCGGTATAGTTGGGTTACCAAACATAGGAAAATCAACCTTATTTAATGCACTTACAGAGTCAAGTGCAGCCGAAGCTGCAAATTATCCTTTTTGCACAATCGAGCCAAATATAGGCAAGATTTCGATAAAAGATCAACGTTTGAAACAAATCGCAGCAATTGCAGGCTCAGAGAAGGTAATCTACAACCAATTAGAAGTTGTAGATATTGCAGGTCTGGTAAAGGGTGCGAGCAAAGGCGAAGGGCTTGGCAATAAATTTTTAAGCCATATCAGAGAAGTTGATGCCATCGTTCATCTGCTCAGGTGCTTTACGGATGACGACATCAGCCATATACACAGTAAAATAGATCCAATATCAGATGCTGAAGTGGTAGAAATGGAATTAATCCTAGCTGATATTGATAGCATAGAAAAAAGGCTTCCTCAATTGGAAAAGAAAGCAAAGCAAGGTGATAAAGAGCTAAAGAGACAACTTGAATTAATGCAAGAGGTTTTAGCTACTTTAAAATCAGGTAAACCTGCAAGAAGTTTGGAGAATATCGATGGAGATGAGATGAAGTCGCTTCAATTGCTGACAACAAAGCCCGTTATGTACGTTTGCAATGTTGAAGATACAAATGTTATAACTGGCAATGAATTATCTAAAAAGGTAGAGAGAATGGCAGAGGAAAATAAAAGCAAATTTTATTGCATTTCAGCAAAACTCGAAGCAGATATTGCAAATCTTGATAGTGAAGAGGAAAAACAGAGTTTTTTATCAGAATTTGGCTTACAAGAATCAGGCCTTGATGGAGTAGCGCGTATTATGTATGAAGTGCTGAGTATGATAACTTTCTTTACTGTGGGCCCCAAAGAAGCACGGGCATGGCCAGTAAAAATAGGGTCAACAGCCGATAAAGCAGCAGGTGTGATCCACACTGATTTTGAGAAAGGCTTTATAAAAGCAGAGACAATAAGCTTTGCAGACTACATAAAGTATGGAAGTGAATCAGCTTGCAAAGACGCAGGAAAAATTCGCTTTGAAGGCAGAGATTACATCGTGCAAGATGGTGATATAATGCACTTTAGGTTTAATGTGTAGTTTATTATGCAGCCACTTATTTAAAGTTAAGTTTTCTGGATCCCAGTGTCTGGGCACTGGGATGACATCCTCCCTAGCGGAGATTGCTCTCAAATCACAATGTTCGTACAGTAAGCACTGACCACTTTGCTTCAATATTTGCGATGCCCCTGAACAGATACAAAAAATCTATTGTTTTTTTATAAATTAAATCCTAAGGCATTTTTTACTGTAGATTAATCATTTGATTATAGTATCATTTTAATTAAGCTTATGCTTGGGATATTTATGAAGAATATTTTATATTTTATATTATTAGCTGTCGTATTCGGATCACCCATCCTGTTTGCCGTAGAGCAGCTTGAAGAAAAGAAAATTGAATCAGTTCATAAAAACGAAAATGTAGGTGTAAGGAAGCAAGATAGCACAAATCAAAAAGATGAGTTAAAAAGCAACGTCGATGCTAAACAAACACAAGAGGCTGAGAGCAAAAGATTAGACGGCACTACCGATAAAGAGAAACTGCAACACAACGAGAACAAAGCTTTCGTGGTTGAAAAAACTATAAGTGAAGGTGAAAGGATTGATAAAGATTTGCCAAATGACCAGCTAGAAGGAAGCACAGACAAATTTGCTCAAAATTTACCAAATGTGGCCAATAAAGAAGTGAATAAAGATTTGAAACCAGAGCCTTTGCCTTTAAGTGCTGATTTAAATGAGAATACAGCTAACCCGCAAAAAAATCTACAAGCTGATCAGAGGATTGATATAAAAGATAATGAACTTTCAAAAAGTGATGCGAGTCAATTATTAGAGGGAAAAAAAGAAAAAGTAGAGAATCAGTCTGAAGAAAAAAAAGTGAAAGAAACAAACAGTAATTCCAAGGACCGCAATAGAGTAAAACCTATAACTAAAAAAGATGAAGAAGAGCAAAGTGAAAAGAAAAGTTTACAAAAATGGACAAAGCTAAACAGAGAACCAATAAAAGAATGGGGTCATAAAGACATACAAAGCAAGTCAATATATAAACGACAATATGATAGCCTTAATGAGCATCTTCCTACAACTGTGTTTATTGATGATTACAGTAAGCAATTTTTTTACTGCATTAAGAAGAACAACTTAACTTGCTTAAGAGGAGTAATAAGTAAGCTAGAAAAAATTGGATTAACAATTCAAGAGATACTAAGGTTTAGAAATAAATTGGGTGATACTCCTCTCATTTATTCAGTTAAACAAGGTGAGGTAGACATAGTGCGCTTTCTCTTATTACAAGGTGCTGATCTTAGAGTAGTTAACAATAATTTTCAATCCCCAATTGATATAGCAATCGAAAAAAAGCAGATCAATATAATAAATGCGATTGCCGAAATGATGCCACATCTTTTGGAGGATAGAAAAATAGACAATAAAGAAAGCTCAGCAATGTACGATTGGGCTGTGAAAACGAAAGAAATACAGTGCGATAAGCAAGATGATTAGATTTTTGATATTAATTTTAGTTGGTCATTTATGTTATGGAAACGAAACAAATGATGAAAAAAATCAGATTAGTGATTTTTTAAACGCTTTGCGTGATGCAAAATACGTATCTTACAGTAAAAAAGACTTTGCTGAATTTTTGGTGCAGTGCCACAAAGAGGGCGTGCCAGAAGATTTTAAGAAAGGTTTTGGTTCTAACTTAAATGGAGCTAATTTTAACCAACTGTACCTAAGTAAATCTGTTTTTGATGGAGTAAGTCTGATTGGTGCCGATTTTTCTAACACCGATTTATCCGATGTGTCTTTCATTGATGTTGATTTACGTGGTGCTAATTTTTCCAATGCTAATTTACATGGCATTAAAATAAAAGGTACAAATTTGAGTTTTACAAAATTTGTTTCTGCAAACTTAACAGATATCGTATTTGATCAGTCTAATGTTAGTTATGCTGATTTTATCAGTTCCGATCTCAAAAAAGTAAGTATGCACAACGTAATTGGTTTGCATACTAATTTCTCGAATGTGAAAATGAATTTCTCCAACTTATCAAACTCGAATGTTAGCCACGTAAATTTTAGTGATAGTGAAATAAACGATACTGTTATGCAGAAAAACAACCTTGATAATGCAAGTTTCTTTGGAGTGGATGCATATAAATTAAAGATACAATTTTCTTCATTAAAAAATGCTAACATATATGGTGCAGAGTTAAAAGAATCAGACTTTACAGGTAGCAATCTTTCCGATGCTTGCCTTAATTCTTCTATCATAATTAACAGTAACTTCGACGAAACTGATTTAAGCAACACACAAATTTCCTATGTGAATGACGATAATTCAAGTTTTGTTCAATCTATACTAAATGGTTCCAAGATAAAACATGCATATGTTTCTGAAGCAAATCTTCATGATGCTGATTTATCCAATATTGATTTTAGTTTTAGTGAACTGCATCAAGTTAATGTCTCTAATGCTGACATTCGTCACGGAAAGTTTCATAATACTAAAGTTGCAAATTCTAACATGAATGGCTCATTTTTTGACCATTCACTATTCACCTATGTGAAGATAGAAGATTCAGACCTTTCTACAACTTCAATGTATAAGATAAAAATCCAAGACTCTCAAGTTTATAACAGTACACTTTCTCGCCATAATATTGATTCTAGTGAAATAGAAAATTCAACATTCTTTAATTTATTAGCTGATAATTCGAGTTGGTCCAATTTAAAAGTAACTAATTCAAATTTTATTGAAAGCGATTTCAGATCTTCTTTGCTTCACGCTAATGCCTTTAGGAAAACTAGTTTTTTTCTTAGCAATTTGAGTAATTCAACAATTAGTGATATGTCTTTTCACTCTTCAAGCATATATAAAAGTTCAGTTGCTGATGTTCATTTAACAGATTGCAAGTTTGATAATTCGATTTTGATTGACAATCAAGGACAGAAAAAACTTGCAGGGTTAGAAAATGCTATAACTTCAATTGGAGATTTGCAAGAGAAAATATCACAGGGTGAAAAATTTAATGTAAATTATTCTTACTTTGAATTTAAGAATATGAATTTAGAAAATGCCGATTTTTCTAATTCAACATTGAGTAGAGCAAAGTTTGTAAACGTTAATTTGAATAAGGCAAATTTTGAAAAGACCGATTTGCGCTATACTGTCTTTGATAACTCTTCTCTCATTGGCACCAACTTATCAAATTCTAATTTAGAAGGTTCTAGCTTTTTAAACTCTGATCCAAAAAGCACCATGTTAAAAAATGCAAAGAAAAATGACCGTAAAAAGTGAGGGCGTATTATTGGTTCTATCCTCCCCTTCTGGAGCTGGAAAAACTACTATATCAGCAAAATTACTTGAGCAATCAACTAATTTAGTTAGGTCTGTTTCTATGACTACACGCAAGCCTCGCCCCGGCGAAATAAATGGAAAAGACTATTTTTTCGTTACCGAAGAAAAATTTCACGAGTTATGCAAAGCTGGCCAAATGCTTGAATACGCCAAAGTTTTTGAGAATTTTTATGGTATACCAAGAAATTTTATAGAGCAAAACCTGAGCAGTGGAATAAGCGTTTTACTCAGCATAGACTGGCAAGGAGCATTTCACTTATTCAAGCTCATGAGAAAAAAAGTTGTGAGTGTTTTTATACTTCCCCCTTCAATGGAAGAGCTTAGGTTGCGTTTGCAAAAGCGTAATAGTGATGATGCAAGCGAAATAGAGCGCAGATTAGCCGAAGCTCAAAAAGAGATAAGCAAACGTGATAAATATGATTATGTAATAATCAATGATGATATTGATAAAAGTGTAGAAGAGATAAGCTCCATACTAAATAAAGAAAGACTTAAAAAACTAAAAGAAAAACCAAGTCTGGAAGACTGATAAAAACATCAATTTGGATATTTGCAGCTATAGTTTCTTATCCTATTTTAGCCAATAGCACATTTCACAGTTTAGCTATATTTATTATTTTTTAAGATTAAATGGTTAAAATAGTAGCAACTGTTCAAGTGAGGTTTAACTATGACGGCAAATTTTCTCACAGAAATTAATTTTCTGCCTTTCCACCTATACATATACAACGTTTAGCTCAATTTAAAAGTCAAACTTCTTGGTTGTTAGTTTAGTGCTGACAACTTAAATAGCTTTTAATATTGAGGTTTTAGTATGGGTATAGATATAACTGCACTAACTACTAATGCAGATAAATTAGGTGAATGCATAGATAAAAATAAAAAGCAAGAGCAGGATAGAAAAGACGAGCAATTGTATGGCATTATAGAGAGAAAGGTAAAAAAAGAAGAACACAAGCGTGAAAAACCAAGAGGTCAAGATGGAACCCTCAAGAAGTGTAAAAGGTTATTTGAAAAAGATGCTAGTCCTGAAGTATTAACTAAATTAGAAGAATCACTTAGAGAACAAGAAAAATATTATAGGTATTATGTCCAATGCTTCCTTCCAGTGCTAGATAAAGCAATAGAACGATCGAAAAAAATATCAAATGAAACAAAAGAGCGAGTAAAGCAAGCAATTTCAGAAATTACTTATAATAGCAGATATTGTTTTACCCACAACCGTAGGGACAGCGAAACAGAGAGTGGCTACGGCAGTGATGTTGAAGATGATCATGAAGTAGAAATAAGCAACGAAATAACAAATAACAATGCTCTACTACTAAAAGCGATCAAAAATGGAAATAACAGGAAATTTAGAAAATATCTAAAAGATTGTACGGATATTAGCAGCATAAAAGATGAGAAAGGAAATAATATTTTACACCTAATAGTTACACAATTAGAGAAAAAACAAAAGTTTGATTTTTTAAATACAGTACTAAATGTGAGTAAGAAGGAAGAACTTAAAGCACAACTTGAAAAAGCTGTAAACGATAAAAATGGCAACGGTCAAACACCACTGCAAGCATTGTTACTTAGTAAAGTAACAAAAGAAAAACATAGTTTTGAGACTACACCTAGAAAAATTTTAACACCTTTAAAAAAACTTATACCACACTACGATAATACAATAGTATCTGCTATACAATTGCTCAAATTAGGAGCAAATATTGATGATTTGCAGTTGTCTAAAGAAGAATTACAAGACTTAAAAGAAGAGCAAAAGACATACTATCGTAATTTCTTAGAAAAATTAGCAGAGTCAGTAAAGAAGTCTAAGTTAGACCAAAAGACAGAAAACTCGGTAGTAATTAAAATCGCGAAAATTACCGACGGTGGTTACCCATTACATAAAGCAGTTTCAGATAAAAATATAGATAGATTTAATGATTTGCTACAGAGAGGTGATGATATTACTACTAAAAATGCAAATGGTGATACGGTCTTACACTGTGCTGTGACATTAAAGAAAGAAGCAAAGTGTAACTTTACTCAGCTTATACTAGAAAAAAACAAAGAACTGGTAAATACTCGAAACAAACAGCAAACACCTCTTCACCGATTACTTCAGTATATAGAAAAAAAGAGCGGGAAACAATCATGTACAGGTAAAAATTTTGAAAAAACTAAAAGGTATGAAACCCTAGAACTATTGCTAAAAAATGGTGCAGATATTACTGTGCAAGATAAAGATGAAAAAAATGCTCTGCACTATATTGCTTCATTCAAAGGAGAACAAAAAGTTGCATGTTTGAAGTTGACTTTAGGTAAGGATGAATTTAGTAAGGCTATAAATGCTGTTAACGGGAAAGAGCAAACACCTCTTCATCAGTTGCTTCAGCATATAAAAGAAAAGAATGAGGATCGATCATGTACAGATAGAAAATTTGAAAAAACAAATAGATATAAAGCCTTAGAGTTATTTTTACAAAACGGTGCAGATATTACTGTGCAAGATAAAGATGAAAAAAATGCTCTGCACTATATTGCTTCATTCAAAGGAGAACAAAAAGTTACATGTTTGGAATTGATTTTAGGTTTAGTAAAAAATGGAACAATATCTAAAGATAAATTAGGTGAAGCTATAAATGCTAAGAATGGAGAAGGGAGCACACCCCTAGAATTGGCATTAAAGAAAAAAGCAGAAAAAAGAAGTATCGAACACCTATCGCAAGAAACAATTTTTGATTTAGCAACTAATTATGATAATACAACAAAGTTTTGTGCAGCATTATTACAAAACGGTGATTCTGGTTCTTTGTGGTTAAAAGATCCAGAATTCCATACTAAAAAGTACTATTTAACTTTACGAGATCTAAAAGATTATTCAGGGACTCCACAGAAAGCACAGGAGAAAGCTAAAGAACTAAAAGAGAAGCTTGAAGAAAAATACCACTGTAAAACTGCTTCAAAAAAATGCAAGTCTGGCATTAAAGAAGCAGGTTCTGGTATAAAAAAAGGAGTATCTGCTGTAGCAGGATTCATAGATCCAGCAAAAAGGACCCGCGAACTGTTAGCAATCACGATAACGATTACTGTTATTGCAATGGTAACATTTGCTTTCTTTCAGGGTCAAATGGCAATTGGAGCAGCCATTCCTATCATAGCTACTGCTGGAGTTATATGTCTTACTTTAACTTTAGGATTTAGTGGTATTAAGAAACTTTTTGAAAAATCAACCAACAAAGCACAGGACACATTTAACGACAAAAACCGCTCTAATTCAACAACAGAGCAGAATCAAGCTTCGAAGAACCCTATTGACAATGATCAACAGAATTTAGGAAATGATTCTGAAGACCTAGCAGCAAAAAGACAACAAAATCAATCAGAGCATACAGAAAACCCAGCTACCAAAATGAGCGATATATCAATACTACGTCAATTCATAAATAAGCTTAGATGGGCTGACTAATAAACCCTCTTCTCTGGCGCTATGAAATCAATCTCACCGCTCAGAGTTTTTTCAGCCACTTTTTTATAATCAATTTTTACGTTAATTTGCCCTTTCTTTTCTTCAAGCCACGCTATAGTGTGCTTCATCCAGTTTTTGTCATCACGTTCAGGAAAGTCTTCACGAGCATGGGCACCTCTGCTTTCCTCGCGATTAGCTGCGCATTCCATGGTAATAACCGCTTGTGGGATCATGTTAGCAAGCTCCAGTGCTTCAACTAAATCACTATTCCACATCATACTGCGATCCTCAAGTGAAATATCAGGCATCATTTTTGCTACCTTTTTTATAGCTTTTTTGCCTTCTTCTAAAACTTCAGCAACACGGAACACTGATGCGTACTTTTGCATAGTGTTCTGCATTTCGCTGCGTATTTTTGCTACTTTTAGCCCACCGGAGGCAAATCGCATTTTATTAAATCTATCTACTATCCAGTCTGTGCAGTCTGAATGCAATTTTTTATGTGGTGTACCGGATTTTAGTTTCTCTCTTGCTCTGAGCGCTGCAGCTCTACCAAAAACCACAAGATCAAGAAGCGAGTTAGAACCAAGTCGATTTGCACCGTGCACAGAAACACATGCAGCTTCTCCAATTGCAAATAGTCCATCTACCACTTCTTCCTTACCTTGCTTCAGCGTGATCACTTCTCCATAATAATTGGTTGGAATGCCACCCATGTTATAGTGAACAGTCGGAATGACCGGTATTGGATCTTTAGTGACATCAACTCCAGCAAAAGTTCTTGCGGTTTCGCTGATGCCCGGCAATCTGAGTTTTATTACTTCCGGATCAAGATGCGCTATAGTTAAATACATATGATCTTTTTTTGGTCCAACCCCCCTTCCCTCTCTAATTTCAATTGTTATTGCGCGACTTACCACATCACGGGAAGCTAAATCTCTTGCTTTTGGTGCGTAACGTTCCATAAACTTCTCGCCCTGAGAATTAACGAGGTACCCCCCTTCACCACGGCATCCTTCTGTCATCAGGCACCCTGAGCCATATATTCCTGTTGGATGAAATTGTACAAATTCCATATCTTCAAGTGGTAATCCAGCCCTTACTACCATGCCATTACCATCACCTGTGCAGGTATGCGCACTTGTTGCAGAGAAATAAACACGTCCATATCCACCTGTTGCTAACACCACTCTATGCGCACGAAATCTATGTAATGTGCCGTCGCATAGCGACCAAGCAAGAACTCCGCAGCATGTTTCGCTATCCATAATTAAATCAATCACAAAGTATTCAACAAAAAATTCAGCGTTGAATTTAAGACACTGCTGATATAGAGTGTGAAGGATTGCGTGCCCAGTCTTATCTGCTGCCGCACAAGTGCGCTGCGCTGATTTTCCTTTACCAAAGTGAGTTGTCATTCCACCAAAGGAACGCTGGTATATTTTGCCATCTTCTGTACGAGAAAAAGGTACGCCAAAATTTTCAAGTTCAATAACAGCTTTAGCAGCGTTTTTACACATATATTCTATTGCATCTTGATCACCAAGCCAGTCTGAACCTTTTATTGTGTCATATGCATGCCAGCGCCAATCGTCTTCACCGATATTACCTAAAGCTGCACTAATTCCGCCTTGTGCTGCAACTGTATGACTTCGTGTAGGGAAAATTTTAGAAATGCAGGCAACTGAAAAATTAGTTGCAGCCATCCCAAGCGTTGCTCTGAGCCCTGCTCCACCTGCACCTACTACTACCACGTCATACTCATGTTCTATGATCTCATACGCTGACTTACCCATATTTACTTATTTTATCATTACAGGCTTATGATATCACAGAAGTAGAAAAAATCTATACAAGTTTTCTATAGTTAAGACGTCATGCCGCCGCGGCGCTAACAAGTAGCGGGATGACAGCAATCCTACGTCATACCGCCGCAGTATCTCAGCCACTAACACGTAGCGGGATGACGAGCTTATTGTCATGCCGCCGCGAACCGTCATACCGCCACGAACCGTCATACCGCGATTCATTCGCGGTATCTCTAGATCCCGCTAACAAGCAGCGGGATGACGATTGTCGTTTAGCTATAAATATTAAGAAATTTACCAAACGAAAAAAAAGGCAAAAGAAGCCCCGTGGTTATTATCCGCTTTAAAATATTGGCGTTTTTTATGTTTTAAACGCTTGACAAGCGAAATTCAGCTGCTTTTAATTGCAACTAACCTACGCTGCAAATGTTTAAGAAATTTACCAAGCAGAAAAAAAGACAAAGAATCCCCGAGTTAGCTAGTCTTTTACTATCTCTGTCGAGTATTGGCATTTTTTGATGTCTTGTAACGCTTTATAAGCGCGTTCAGCTTATTTAGATAAAAATCTAGATGTAGATGAAGTTTTGTAAAGACATACAGTATCTATATACTGCAAAAAATTGAACATAAGACGCCGATACATTAAGTAATCCTTACCTTTTAATCTGCAGATTGGCGAAAGCAAATACAATAGCTTCAGTTTCATGATAAGGGGGCTGGCGAAGGATGTCAAGTAATTTTCTTATTTCATTTAAATTGCTTGTAACCTTCTTATACACTCATCTTTACCAAGAATCACCATGATATCAATGATTCCAGGTGCATCCATTACTCCAGTTA
The DNA here is from genome assembly GCF_964277345.1 of Wolbachia endosymbiont (group A) of Therophilus tumidulus. Lineage (NCBI taxonomy): Bacteria > Pseudomonadati > Pseudomonadota > Alphaproteobacteria > Rickettsiales > Anaplasmataceae > Wolbachia > Wolbachia endosymbiont (group A) of Therophilus tumidulus. Next base: position 817,889 of record NZ_OZ195515.1, read on the forward strand.
TAGGGGCGCGTAATGAGTGGTATACATCGCTTATTTTCATATCGTGCAATTTTGCACATTCCTTGATCTGAGAAGATAAAAAACCCTTATTCCAATTTTCATCACCGATCTTTGACAGAAATGACGCGAGTAACTTGATTATATCGAGGTTAGATTTGACAATTTGCTCAGCCTCTTCACTTAAATCAAGTGGCGGATCTTGAATATAAAATTTTGCTAAATCCAATAATTCGGTCAGGTAGTTTGCTCTTTTTTTTAGCTCTGTCAGTCCCTGCAGTAAATAGCCCTTTTTTTTGTCAGTTAGAGTATTTTCTCTAAGCATTAGAGTCAGAATATCTTCATTGCTCATATTACTAATATAGTGGTTATTCAAATGCTCCAGTTTTTTGAAATCGAGCCGTGCAGGTGAACGACCAATACTTTCTAAATTAAACCACTCTATTGCTTGCTCATCGCTAATAATCTCATCGTTGCCGTGACTCCAGCCAAGTCTCAGCAAGTAATTACGCATCGCTTTTGGCAATATTCCCATCTTTTCATAATCGCAAACGCTTGTGGCACCATGCCTTTTGGATAGCTTATTCCCATCTTCCCCATGGATAAGCGGCACATGTGCAAAGCGTGGAATGTCAAAATCAAGAGCCTGGTATATTAGCAGATGTTTAAAGGTATTAGTGAGATGGTCAGAACCGCGTATTATATCAGTTATTCCAGCATCATGATCGTCAATTACGACAGCAAAAATATATGTTGGAGTGTTGTCAGAGCGTAAGATCACTATATCATCAAGCTGGTTGCTATTTACTTTGATTTGGCCGTATATTTTATCATCAATAACGATCTCTTGTGAGTCTGGCACTTTGAAACGGATAACTGACCTCACACCGGATGTCATTCCAGCGCGTGACCACATATTTTCTTCTGGATCCCAGTGTCGGCTACTTGGATGACAAGAAGGAGGTTTTGTAGTACATTTATGCTTGTATATCTTGCCCTCTTCTCTTGCTTTTATTTTCTTTTCTGCAACTTCATCTTCAGGGCAATAACAGTGATACGCCCTACCCCTCTCAACTAAAAGGTTTGCTACTTCAATGTGCCGCTCTATTCTTTTTGACTGATATACTATTTCCCCATCATAGCTCATACCGAGCCATCTTAGCCCTTCTATAATTGCATCAATTGCTTCTTGTGTTGAACGTTTTCTGTCGGTGTCCTCAATTCTTAGCAAAAACCTGCCACCATGATGCTTTGCATAGAGCCAATTAAATAACGCAGTACGAGCTCCTCCAATGTGCAAAAATCCTGTTGGTGATGGAGCAAATCTCGTGACTATACCTGGCATATTTGTCTGTTACAGTAATGTAAATGATGATAGCTAAAATTTATGTTTGTAACAATTTAGAATTTATTTGTTCTGAGAGCCTGTCTTGAAAAGAAATGAGAAAGAGAATATGATGAGATAAGTAAAAAATAGTAGGTAAAAATGTATCCAAGTGATATAAGTGACAAAGAATGGGAAATTTTGGAGCCAAGTGTTGCACAAGGTGCAGTAGGACGGCCAAGAAAGCACAATATTAGAACAATTATTAATGCAATAAGATATATAATGAAAGGTGGTTGCCAGTGGAGAATGCTGCCAAAAGATTTTCCGCCATGGAAAACGGTGTATGATTATTTTCTCAGGTGGCGTAATAGTGGCAAATTGGAAGAAATACACGATATGTTAGTAAAAAAGGTAAGAAAAATGGTTGGCAAAAATGAAATACCTTCGGTAGGAATAATTGATAGTCAATCAGTGAAAACCACTCAAAAAGGGGATCCAGAGGATATGATGCTGGCAAGAAAATAAAGGGTAGAAAACGTCACATCATTGTGGATACAATAGGCCTAATTATTACAGCTGATGTTCATAGTGCAGGCATTCAAGATCGTGATGGTGCTCTAAATCTTTTTACTCAAGCTAAACGAAAAGCTCCAACGCTACAAAGGTTTCTCGCTGATCAGGGATATATTGGTAAATTGCAAAATTACTGTTTATTGAAAACAGGATGTTTATTGACGATTACTAAAAAAGCAGCTGATGCTGTAGGATTTCAAGTTATTCCTAAACGGTGGATTGTTGAAAGAACTTTTGCTTGGCTTTCCAATTTTAGACGTATGAGCAAGGATTATGAGCATTCTCCTCTTACTTCAAAAACTAATATCTCCTTTAATATGATTACTATTATGCTTGCTAAATTAGCTGCTTAGTTCCTTTCAAGACAGGTTCTGAGAGATAAAATTTACTTGTTTTTCATAAATTGTGTTGTATAATTTAGTATTGGTTGAATATAGCGAGGTGAGTTATGGATGGACTTGTAGATATAGCAAAATTGCTTTCAGATAATGAAGCTAATATCAATTGGCGTTACACCGGCCCTTTTGATAAAACAAAACAAAGAGTACAGGCAGGTAATCTCCTGCATTTAGCTGCAAGAATACAAAACAAAGGTAAATTTGTAGACATTTGTAAGAAGAACATTGCTTCTGTAACTGCGCATAATGAATATGGAGATAATCCATTTCATGAAGCAGCAAGAAGTGGAATTTTGCTGCCTGCAGTACAAGAGATTGTGAATGACTTAGAGAAGGAAGCTAATAACAAAATTACGAAAGCAGAAGAAGCTGGAGATCGGAAAGAAGTAAGCAGATTGAAAGAGGAACTCAAATGTAATAAAAAATATATTAAAGATGCGCTCTGCAGTAAAGGCTATGCTTTTAATAAGAAGAGGGAAACTCCTCTTTATTACTTAAATGCTGCACAACAGAAAGAAATTAAGCAAATCGCAGGCATAAAAGACAGCTTTATATGTAACCAGAAGTTTCACCTGTGCTTATATATAATAGGAGCGATAGCATGTATCGCTGCTTTATGTTTGTCTTTATACTTTTTATTTTTAGTTTCTCAATCTTTTGCACTAAGCTCGATGGTTGCAATAGCTTCTGGCGGAGTCACATACCTGTCAGTTAAAGCATGTAGCGAGATACATGCCTTGCATAACGAAAGCACTTTAGTGGAAAATGCTAATGTACAACTTGCAGGAGAAAGTTTAGGTGTTTGATGAAGCTAGAAATTACTTGCAGGCAATGATATAGAAATTTACTTTCTTAACTTCAGAAAGTATACTCATACGATGATAGAAAAGAAGTACAGTAAGATTTTAATAGCAAACAGAGGAGAGATTGCCTGCAGGATTATCAGAACTGCCCATAAGATGGGTATATCTTGTGTGTGCATATACTCGGATGCAGATGTAAATTCTGTGCATGTAAGACAAGCAGATGAGTCAAGATATATCGGCCCTTCGCCATCTTGCCTCAGTTATTTAAACATTGAAAAAATATGTGAAGTAGCAGTTGAAACAGGTGCGCAGGCAGTTCATCCTGGCTATGGTTTTTTAGCAGAGAATCCAGATTTTCCACGTGCTCTTCAAAAACATAATATAGACTTCATCGGCCCCAGTGCAGAAACAATAGAAGTTACAGCCAACAAAATAACAGCAAAAGAAGCGGCAAGAAAAGCTGGAGTGAATGTAGTGCCAGGATATATGGGTAAGATCAGCGATGCTGCCCACGCAGCTCAAGTTGCTAAAGAGGTCGGTTTTCCCGTTATGCTCAAAGCTGCATCAGGCGGTGGTGGCAAAGGAATGCGAATTGTAAACTCCAAAAAAGAAATTGAACTAGCATTTACATCAGCCACAAATGAAGCAGAGAAAAGTTTTAAGGATGGCAGTATCTTTATAGAGAAATATATAGAGTTGCCAAGACATATTGAAATACAAATCATAGCAGATAAATATGGCAATATAGTTTGTCTTGGAGAAAGAGAATGCTCGATACAAAGGAATAATCAGAAAATAATAGAAGAAACGCCAAGTCCATTCATTAGTGAAGAAGTAAGACAAAAAATGTATGTTCAATGTGTTTCTCTGGCAAAGCAAGTTGGCTATTTTTCAGCAGGCACTGTTGAGTTTGTTGTAGATAAAGACCAAAACTTCTATTTTCTTGAGGTAAATACGAGATTGCAAGTTGAGCATCCAGTAACAGAATTTATAACTGGAATAGACATAGTAGAAGAAATGATTAGAACTTCCTGTGGAGAGAAATTGAGATTCAATCAGGATGATATTAAACTTACTGGTTCTGCAATAGAAAGTAGAATTTGCGCTGAAGACCCATCGAAGAAATTTTTCCCTTCCAGCGGAAGAATAAAATATTACGATAAACCGGGTGAAAATGATTATGTAAGAATAGATGATGGAGTTGCTGCAGGTTCAGAAATTAGCATGTTCTATGATTCGATGATTGCCAAAGTGATAACATATGGAAAAGATAGAGTAGAAGCGATCAGCAGAATGCAAAAAGCATTGTCTGAATGCTATATAGAAGGAGTAACAAATAATATAGAATTTCTAGAATCCATCTTCCATCACCCAAATTTTATCGCAGCAAAGCTCCATACGAGATTCATTCCAGATCATTACCCTAGTGGGTTTCACGGCGATTTTGTTACAGAGGAGTATATTAAAATATTTATTTTCACTGCGTTATATGTTCATTTGGAAAATGAAGAAAGGTACCATCATAAAGCAGTGAATGAAACATCTCAGGTGTCATTCCAGTGCGTGACACTGGAATCTAGTAAAAAAGAAGGGGCACCAGTATCAGCTACTCGGATGGCAGGTGACCGTGCAAGAGATTTATTCATAGTGAATATAAATGACAATGAGTACTCCGTAAATGCAAAATACCAAGATAATATATTAATAACGGTATATAATCACAATAAATACTCCGTTATAGGCAAGTGGAAATCAAGTTATAGATTGCTATATATCACAATTAATGACGATACCAATATAGCACTTAAAATAGAAAGACAAGGCAGCAAGTACTTCATAAGGCATGCAGGCATGAAAGCTGAGTGTTGTATATTTAAGCCTCATGTAGCTGAATTAAGTAGGTTAATGCTAAATAATGAAACAGAAGGGATTTCAGCAGATGCTGTAAAATCCCCAATATCTGGTTTATTAGTTAAATTGCACGTAAATGTAGGAGATCAGGTGGAAATAGGACAACCTTTATTTGTGGTGGAGGCAATGAAAATGGAAAATATCATATGTGCTGAAGCAGCAATGGTGATAAAAAATATTCCCGTTCAAGAAGGAAAAAATTTGCAGATTGGTGATGTAGTCTGCTTTCTTAAATAACATAAGAAGTACAAACTTGACCCAAACAAGATAAATGAAAACACTTGATGAGCTATGGCAATGGCTATTGGTATGTGCAATAATAGAGTAATTACACCTAAAATGATCTGAATGACGACGGAGAGCAGCATAATATATACCGGTTTTATGCTAGCATTTTTTACTGTGAGTATTACTACCAAAGTTAGTATTAGCAATGCCAGTGCTCGATGTATAAATTGCACTGTCGCTCTGTTCTCAAAGATATTCAGCCATATAGGCTGTAAGAAAAATAAATCTTCTGGAACGATTTGTCCGTCCATTAGTGGAAAGGTATTGTAAATCAAACCAGCATTTAATCCCGCAACAAATGCGCCGAAAATTATTTGTATTACAATTAGAATCAGAATAAGTATTGTGTAATATATACTACTGTTAGTAGATTGAAATCCTGTCATCCGAGTAGCTGACACACAACTGTACGAACGCTTACTTTTGAAAATAAATTGCACAGCAAATGGTGTCATGAAAGTAGCTGACACTGGAATCCAGCTTTTACTATGCAGCCACTTATTTAAAGTTAAGTTTTCTGGATCCCAGTGTCTGGGCACTGGGATGACATCTTTCTTGGTGAAAATTACTCTTATACTGCAATGTTCGTATAGTTGTGTACGTAACACTGGGATCCATATTTGGTAATCAAAAAATTGATATGACAATAATGCAAAGATAATTAATGCTAATAATAAGTGAAGTGCAAGCCTATAGTGGCTAACATGAGGTTCAGTTACTAAACCACTTTTAACCATATACCAACCAGCAAAAGCTTGTAAAGCTCCAAATAATAATGCCAAACATAGCTTTATTACTACCTTTTTAGATATTTTTCTTCTTAATATGAAATATATAAATGGCAGGACAAAAACTAAACCTGTTAGTCTTGCAACCAATCTGTGTACATATTCTATTAAGTATATAGCGCGAAACTCCTCCATACTAATACCATAGTTAAGTGCTTTATATTCAGGTGTAGCTTCGTATTTTAATTTTTCTTGTAGCCAGTCTTGTTCACTCAGTGGTGGTAATGTTCCAGTAATTGGTTTCCACTCCGTGATTGACAATCCTGCTTTTGAAAGTCTGGTAAATCCACCAATCCCTACCATGAGAATTACCATGACCGAGCAGAGAAAAAGCCAAATAGCTACAGGTTTTGCTTCCATAAACCATGCTGAGTTTTGTTCCATCGCTCAGGGTAAAGAATAAATTCCCATAAGGCAAGAAAAGCTGCAACACTATGTAGCAGACTATAGACCGGAAAAAATATCGATACTATATAAAAATAAAAAGGCATCTTTTGCTGTTTGACAGCTATTACCAAAAGAATCAGGTTAGTAACGTATACCACTACAAAGTAGTACAAAAATAATTCATTTAAAACTTTAGTTAATATCAATGAAAGCAGTAAAAATGGAGTAGTAAAAAATATAAAAGCTGCAGAGCCAACAAAAAGATTCAATAGCAAAATTCCCTTAAATCCAGTGTGTTTATAAAGTGACTTTATATTTTTTAAATGAACAATATAAGTTTGCATATAGCCTTTGATCCAGCGCGCTCTTTGCTTAATCCAAGCAAATACAGCAATTGGTGACTCTTCCAATGTTTCTGAGTCAATCATCCTGGTTTTATATCCCATTTGTGCAAGTCTCAAACCAAGGTCAGCATCTTCGGTAACACTATAAGCATCCCAGAAAAACACTTTTTTTAGAATTTTTACTGAAAAATGATTACTGCTACCACCCAAAGGCATCGGCATGTTCATTTTTTGGAATCCAGGCAATAAGTATTGAAACCAGTTCATATACTCCAGAGAAAAGAATTTTGTGAGAAAATTATAATCACAATTGTAGTAATTTAATTTCGCCTGTACACAGGCAAGCTTATCGTCGTCCTTATTAAATTCAATCAGTGCTTTTTTTAACTGCAATGGGTCTGGTTTATCGTCCGCATCATATATTACTGCATACTTTCCTCTAGCAAAGCTCATAGCATAATTGCATGACTTGGCTTTTGTTCTAGGCAAAGAATGAGGCACTTTTATTACTTCAAAATACTGCGGTAAAGTGTACTTTTCTATAGCTGCTAGCGTTTCTTGGTCATCACTTTCTACCTGAAGCTTCACATCTAATTTTGATTTTGGATAATCCAAACTTTCAATGCTTTCAACCAATTGCTCTATCACTGCACTTTCTTTAAAAGCAGGCAATAAAATAGTATATATAGGAAAATCTTCTTCACTCAGCTTACTATAATCCACTTTTTGGTTGGAGGTTTCACATAAGTTAAAAATTGTAGCTATAAACTTGAATAAATAGCTAGAACATCCGATTATAAATATCAACATCAAAGCAAAATATGTATATTTCTCTGTTAGTGTTAAAATTGAAGTTACAATAAAGAAAGAAGCAAAAAATATTGAGCTTAGTTTAATGCTTTTGGCTGAAAAATTAGGATTCTTGTAATATAAGTAGTTGCTTGCAAATTCTGAAATACCAAAGTGCGAGTTAAGAAGATTTAAAATCTGTTCGCTATCCACTTTTATTAATACATAGTCAATACCGTAATGAGCTTCGACCCAACGGTTGATATCTCGGCTTGTGTCTTCAACCATAAAAAAAGTAGTATTATTTAATTTTTGCCAAGGAATTATATTAAATTTATAGTAAAAAAGTTTCTCTGGCTCTTTGCACAAACTAGAATCAAACTTAATTTTTTCTACATTATCAGCTTGAAGTATAGGCAATTGTTGCATTGAACCTAATGCAATTTTTTATTTAAGTCACGTGAAAATGAAGATATGACCTCGCTACTACGCTTATCATCTTTACGTTCATGCATTATTTTTTTTACAGCATCAGCAGCTATATTCGCTGTGTTAGCCTGTAAATCTCCAAGAGCTTTTTCAACTTGGTCAGTGACTTTCTTCAAGTTAGAATGGGCATTGTCATCTAATGTCTGATCTAGCTGCTGTCTATTGTGCTTAATGATACTATTAGCTTTATCAAGTGCTTCATTCATCATTTTATTAACTTCTGCATCTAATTCTTTGTATTTTTTAGAAGATTTTTTGTAATACTCCAACATATCTTTCCTGAATTTTTCAGTTTCTTCACTTGAAAATTTGCTTTTGTTACGCTTATTGTTAAGCGCATTTTTTATCACTTTCTTTAGCAATTTATACGAAAGGACAAAACTTACCAAGAAGGCAAGACCGATAATCAGTGATGTAGACATAAAAACCCCTAAAATTCTTTGGACACCAAGTCAGCAATAAATTCCTCTTCAATTTCAGAATTAGTCAATTTAGTATAATAAATTAAAGCAATACTAGTAGCCATTTGTTTTAACTGATCAGTATATTCAGATTTAAATTCTGCCACTTTTTTTTCAATAAGCTTGCTCTTTTTTTTATCTTCCTCTTCTAATATATTCTTAACATTAGCTCTCATTTCTTCTACCTGAGCAAGTGCATCATCTATGATTTTTTTTGCCTGTATTCTAGCTTGGTTTAAAGCGGCATTATACTTGGCAACCTGATCTTCCGTGAGTCTTAAAAGATGAACAGAACTATTAAAAGAATCCAATACTTCTTTACTTCTAGTGCTTATTATTTCATCTAACTTTGGCAAAAATAAACAACTTACTACGAAAAAAAGTGAAGAGAAAAAAATTAAAAACCAAAAAACTTGAGAAAAGAAGGTTGAAACATCAAGCTGTGGCATCTGTTAAGCAGCAAATATTAATAACATTGCAAGTACAAACGCAAGTAATCCCATGATTTCAACCATGGCAGCACCAATATAAACGTAACTTTTCATTTTACCTTCTGACTCAGGGTTTCTCGCAATCCCATTTAACATAGCAGAGAAGATATTAGCTATACCTAAACCAGCACCGAGCATTCCAAACACAGCTAAACCAATTGCTATAAATTTTAAAGCTACTAAATCCATATATTACCTTTAATTATTTCTTTATAATATAATTGTAAAATATTCTACAAGGAAGTCAATTACTTTACTGCATCTGACAAATATACACATGTTAATATAGTAAATATATAAGCTTGTAAAATTGCAACAAATACTTCAAATCCTATCAATGCAATTATGAACAAAAACGGCGCAGGAGTGAAAAATATGTTCATATTTACAATAAACCCTGCTATCACTTTGATGATTGTATGACCAGCAATCATATTTGCTGCAAGCCTTATTGATAGGCTAACCGGCCTTACTAAATAAGCAAACAACTTAATAATAATTATTATAGGTGCAAGCCACGAAGGAGTTCCTTTTGGTAGCAATATGCGTAAAAATTCTACTCCCCTTTCTTTAAATCCAACAATCGTTATATAAATAAAAACCACCATCGATAAAGCGAAGGTGACTATCACATGACTTGTGACCGTGAAACTATAAGGAAGAACACCAACTAAATTACACGATAAAATGAAAATAAACACTGTAAATATCAATGGAATGTGCTGCAAGCCTTTGCTTCCAGTGTTATTTTCTATTATTGAAATAACAAAATCATATACATACTCAACTGCAGCTTGCAAATATCCTGGTATTACTGCCCCCTTCTTTATTCCAAAAAGCAAAAAGAGTATCACCAATATCACCGAAATCATCGTGAAAAGAGATGAATTGGTAAAGCTTACGTCATACCCAAATAACCTAGGTAACTCTATTACCGTATATACTTTAAACTGTTCCAGCGGATTTAATGCCATTTTAATCTGAATTATAAACAGTAAATAAAGTATGAATTTTATAGGACAAAGTCAAGAATTAAGATAAGGCTCTGTATTATTATAACATTAACATATTAACAAAATATGTAATTAGAATGTTAATTACAGTCAGCTCTGTATTTTAAAATTTACTAATCTTGTTAAATTATTCAATATCTTGACTTAATATCTTATTTTGATTAGACTTCTTTCGAAACTAGGATAAAGCAGTAAAAATAGTAATTTTGAGGTAAGGAGAAATGAAGTATGAAATAGTGAAAGAGCTCGATAAAGGGGAGTTTCGTCGACTAACAGGAGTAAAGAGATCAACATTTAACAAAATGGTAGGGATTTTATGTGAAGAAAATAAAAAAAAGAAAGCCAAAGGAGGAAGGAAAAATAAGCTAAACGAGGAGAATATGCTGCTCATGGTATTAGAATACTTACGAGAATACCGTACATATTTTCACATAAGTCAAAGTTATGGAGTAAGTGAAAGTACGGCATATAAAACTGTAAAATGGGTAGAGGATACTCTAATACAACACCAAGATTTCGCATTGCCAGGACGAAAAGAACTCCTAAAAAGCGACGTGAAATATGAGATTTTGGTGATTGATGCAACGGAAACACCTGTAGAGAGACCAAAAAAAAGCAGAAAAGATTTTATTCAGGAAAGAAGAAAAAACATACGCTAAAAACACAAATAATTGCAGAAAAGAAGAGCAAGAAAATTATTTGTACGTCATTTTCAAACGGGAGAAAGCATGACTTTCGGCTTTTCAAGGAGTCAAAAGTGCATGTATCAGAAGGTATAAAAGTTTTAGCCGATGCTGGCTATAGAGGTTTTCAGAAAATTCACAAAAATGTCGAGTTGCCACACAGAAGGATGAAAAAGAGTCCCTTAATTAAGGAAAAAAAGGTAGAAAATCGGGAGCTAGCAAGCAAAAGAGTAGTAGTTGAGAATGTAATTGGTCTGTTAAAAAGATTCAAAATTATTGCAGACAGATACCGCAATCGGAGAAAACGTTTTGGCTTGAGATTCAATTTAATAGCAGGAATTCACAATTTTGAGCTGTCTATATGAGTTTCGAAAGAGGTCTATTATAATTTAATTTTTAGTGAGGTATATAATGAACGAAATAGATTTTATTAACACTAATCATCCTTTAAATTTGGAGCAGGAATTTGGTAACGGATACATCGAATCAGTAGATTGTTTCCTTGACGAAGATACTCGCGATTATTACATAGGACTCAACAATGCAATAATACACTTCTTTTTTGATGGTAACATTGATGAGGATGCCTGGGATTATGAAAGTCTTAAATTCTTTCTGGAGATAGATTTAAAAGGTGATATAGAAAAAATTCTTTCTCTTCGCAAGAAGATATAAAGTTACAAAAGCTTCTACATCATAAACAATGATGTAGAAGTATTCCACTACAACAAGCTTTAAAAGCACTACATTTTATATTACAATAACTTTTTTGTTTCTTGTTAGATCGATGAAATTCACGTTATCTTGGTTACTGGAGTATTTAGAAACCAATGCTAGTTTAGAAGAAATTACCGATAAATTAACTCACATAGGGTTAGAAGTAGAAGATGTGATCGACAATACCAAATTAGCTGGTTTTATTGTTGCAGAAGTATTAGAGGTGATACAGCATCCAAATGCTGATAAATTAAAATTATGTAAAGTAGATGACGGAAGTAAAATTCTACAAATAGTTTGCGGAGCAAACAATGTTAGAGAAGGTATGAAAACTGTGCTTGCATCTCTTGGTAGCACATTGCCAGAAAGTGATTTCACAATCAAGCCTACAAAAATACGAGGAGTGCTAAGTGAAGGGATGCTCTGCTCTGCTTCTGAACTTGCGTTGGTTCAAGAGGAAAGTGAAGGAATAATCGAGCTTTCCGATGATTATAAAGTAGGGGATAAATTTTTCAATTGTGACCCTGTAATTGATATAAATGTTACTCCAAACCGTGGAGATTGCTTAGGCATTTATGGAATAGCTCGCGACCTTGCTGCAACTGGAATTGGAACATTAAAGACTTTAAGCATTCCACAACTTACCAGCTCCATAAATTCACCAATCGATGTTGAAGTTACTGACGGAGAAAGTTTTATTAGTGGAATATACATCGCCAATGTAAAAAATCAAGAAAGCCCAAAGTGGCTAAAAGATAAATTGGAATCGATAGGAATGCGCTCCATTTCTACAATAGTTGATATCACGAACTATATTATGATATCTTTCAGCCGCCCAATGCACGCGTATGATGCAAAAAAAATAGAAGGAGAGCTCACAGTACGCAAAGCAAACGACGGAGAAAAATTTGCTGGTTTAAACGGTAAAGAATACTTATTAAACAAAGACATGAGCGTTATTGCAGGTGATAAAAATATTCATGGAGTTGCTGGAATTATAGGTGGAAAGTGCAGTGGATGTACACTTGAAACTACTGATATCTTTTTAGAGTCTGCTTGGTTTGACCCTATATCTATCGCTAAATCTGCAAGGCAAATAAACATCTCCACAGACGCTAGTTACAGATTTGCACGTTCTGTTGATCCCGAATTTACTTTTGATGGACTCAACCTTGCAGCTAAAATGATTCTGGATTTATGTGGTGGAGAAGCCTCAAGCGTAGTGTCTGCTGGCAGCTTAGATAGGGCTGACACCAAGGTGAGCTTTGATTACCAAGATGTAAACAAGTTTGGAAGTGTATCTGTATTGCCTGATGAAGTGTTCGATATCTTGACGAAACTAGGGTTTAATATTGATAAAAAAACCGAAGGCAATTGGAATGTACAAGTACCAAGCTGGAGACCGGACGTGACAATACCGGTTGACCTAATTGAAGAAGTAACAAGGATATACGGCTATGACAAAATAAAAGAAGAACCACTACCAAATAATGTTGAAGAAGTAGATAGTACATACGACAATTTGCGTATTTTGATGACAAACAGAGGGTTTCATGAAGTGCTAACCTGGTCGTTTATGAGTGAATCAACAGCTGAAAAATTTGGTTACTCGAATAAGTTATTTATCATCGATAATCCGTTTAACAATAACTTTAATATAATGAGACCAAGTATTATGCCAAATTTATTGCAAGTTACTGCTGATAATATTGCCCATGGAATATCTGATCTTGCAATCTTCGAAATCGGGCCGATTTACGATGGTGAAGCTCAGTCTAAACATGTTTTAAGTGGAATAAGAACAGGAAATAATTTACCGCGAAACCATTATAATACTAATAGGAAAGTAGATGTTTTTGACGCAAAGGCTGATTGCATAGCAGCTTTGGAGTTTTTTAACGTCAATTGCGATAATTTAACGATAGAGAGAGCAGAAAAAGAACATTACCACCCAGGAAAGTCAGGCACTCTCTCTTTTAAGAATAAAGTAGCAGGTTATTTTGGAGAGTTGCATCCTAATATATTAGATCTTTTTGACATCAAGCAAAAAGTTGTAGGTTTTGAGGTGATATTAGAAAATATTGAAAATTTACCTGTAAGTAGAAAGAAATTTATCGATTATAAATACCAAAGTGTAAAACGTGATTTTGCATTTATTGTAAATAAGGATGTGAAAGTAGGTAACATAATCAATGTGGTAAAAAAAAGCTCAGAGCTCATCACAGAAGTTTTAGTATTTGACGTATACCATGGAAATAATATAGAATCGAATAAGATGTCTATAGCATTGTCAGTTACTTTCTGCTCTCCAACTCACACTTTAACTGAAAAAGAGATCCAAAAAGAATCAAGTGCTATAGTTAATTTAGTATGTGAAAATACCGGAGGAACTTTGAGAACTTATCGTTGAGTCACAATCATAGTTTCCTGCCGTTGCTGTGTCACACTTACTTCATCCAATTTATTTCCAATATTGAATTCAATATCCTTGAAAAATCTATCCCACATTCCATGCAAATGCTCTTCTATTTTAGGCCACACATCATTTTTAAATGTTACCCCATCATCAGAAAATAAATTACCTAAAAAGGCTCCAACACCTTCATAATTTGACTGAAAACATTGAAGAAATGTCTCTCCTTCTTTATAAGTATTATGTGCCACATTTAACGCTTTTCTCTCTGTAGTCTCTTTATAAGCATTTGATGCTCCAATCTTTATTGCACCAAACATAACTTTACTCCAGTTCTTAACTTTCTGTATACAACCTTCACTATTTCCTGGTATATTATTTATTATATCTTTTGTCAAATTATCTATCAAAGGAGACAATAAACCTTGATAAAAGTGCTTGATATTATTTTTTGTTTTTATCACAGGACTTTTTATGCATTTTTCTGCCAAATAGTATTCAAGTTCCGCTTCCTCTAACAACTTCTTAACTGCTTCTTCGTTAAAAGTTTCACGCTCGAACTCCTTCAGTAAATCATCCTCTATTATTGCAAACTTTATTTTTTCGCGAGATTCTAGTTCTTCTATATAATCATTTTTTGTTTCTTCATTTATCAACAATCCTTTTTCTTCTAATTCTAACTGTTTTAATGCTTTGAGAATTTCTTGGTTATTTTTCAAATGCTTCTCTATTAATTTTGTACTTGGATGCTGTTCTCCTTTCCTATTTCGCTCACCTTCTAAATATTTGTTTAAATCCTCATTTTCTTCTATTACTTTCCTTAACGATATAGGTTGCTCTAAGCATTCTGCAATTTCCGCTCGGTGCGCATTAATCCTCTGTACTAAATCCGGCTCCTTTTCCTCTAACAGTTTACATGAATCCTCTATACCCTTTGCTTGGCCTTTGAGTACATTTTGTATTTTGCATTTCGTTATTTCTAAATATATCTTTGCTACAAAAGCATTTACTTTATCTGAAGCTTCTTTTAAATTCTCACTCAAAGAACCTTTTATCTCCTTTTCTAAATCCCGAAACTGGTCTATTAAGCTGAGCATGCCTAATAGGCCTAACTCACCCTTGGCTTTTTTCATTACTGATTTTACTAGCCTTTGCTCAACTTCTTGATCATCATACTCGAACTTAAAAAGACCTTCTAACCTTCTTCTTAAAACATCACCTGCTAAATTATTCTTTTTTACATCTCCATATATTTCTTTCAATTTTTCATGTATCCTAATATATCTTTCTTGTCCTTCTTTTTTTAAAAGATTAATCTCTTCTTTAGCATTACCTAGAGCTGTCTCTGTTTCTCTACTATGTATATATTTATAAACATCAATAATTGTTCTCTTAGCTATCTTCCCTTCTTCTTTAAGCCGCTTCCATTCTGCTTTAAATATAGGAAGCTCACTATCATCTAAAACATCCGGTACTTTTGCTCCTGCTTTTTTCAGATCTCTTATTATCACTTCTTTCTCACCTGGTAATTCCTTACCTTGACTCTCTAATTCCTGTCTCACTAAAGAATTTTTTATCTCATCTTCCAGTGAAAAACCTTCTTTCCGTCTATCCAGCTGAAACCTAACTGCTTGTATAAAGGCAACTTGATAGGCGTTGTATATTAAGTGAGTTGTCAACTTAAAATCTATGCTACTTACCACTTTTAACCTGAATTCGTCCAACAATTCCTTCAATTTATCATATGTAATCTCTTTCTTTTCTAGCTTTATCAGTTCTTCCATAGTCTTCGCAAATTCTTGAATAGAAGTTGCAAGCACATTCTTGATCTCATTACGTAAAGGCTTAAGACCATTTTTTAAGTGGATATTAGCTGATAATTTCAGTATGGTATTATGTTCTGAATCACGTGCAACATTAAACCAACTACCATCTTTATCTTCGTATAAATCTCTAAGTAGTTGTTTAAATTGCGGTGGAAACTTAACTTCCATATTCCACTTAATGTCTGCTTCAATAGCCTCTATCTCATGAAAAGACACCTCAATATTTTGGTGTTCATTTTGACATAACCCATTACTTATTTTAATAGCAGCAATCAAAAAATGAGATAATTTTTTATTTAAAAGATAAAAAGTAGCCAAAGCGAGTGTTGCAGGAATAAGTAATGCTGCAAGCACAGCGATATTAACAAGAATCACTATTGCAGCAAGAACACCATATGCCAATCTTTTTGCTGTACTTTCACTTACTTCACTTTTTTTTGTTTTATTCTCCTCTGAACTGATTTGTGTCTTATCATTTGTTTTTAATTTATTATATACGGCTAATCCTAACGCAGTGAAAACTATATAAGGAAACATTAAAACTGATAGAGCTAAATTTAATACTTTCTTCTCCGGGCAAGCTCGATTTACCTCTTTAAATATTCTACTTGATATATTATACCAAGAAGTAAAAAAATCAGAGTTATAATCTTTATAATGAAATATACTGAGTGGAACGTTAAAATTAGCTAACGGCTCTTGTTCTTCCACAGCATCAAAAAATTCTTCTTCCTCTTCTGAAGTAGCAAGACCTAAATCATTCCCTTCTTCTACATTAGAAACAGCTTCCATAGCATCAAAAGACTCTTCCTCTTCCAAAGTAACATTGGAAATAGATTCTACTTTACCTAAATCATCACTATTGTTATTTAAGTCAACAACTTTCTTACAATCTACAACAGCATGCATACCATAACCTTACCTCAAGTAACCTAAGTATAGCATAAACAATGACAACTTTCAACTACTAATAATTTAACCTAATACCAACTATCAAATTTTGGTACTCCTTAAAATAAAAGTTAGTTCCAATTTCTGTATTAATGTCCAAAGATAAGGTAAGGGTCTGCTCTTTTATATATTCAATCCACGTATTTATTGCTTCCTTAATTTTCTCATCTTCTGTTTTGATTATTACTCTGATTCTATCGGACATATGAAAATCAGCTTGTTTCCTGGTTTCCTGAATGAGCCTCACGACATCTCTTGCAAGCCCTTCTAGAATTAATTCATCATTTAGTTCAGTATTTAGAATGACAATCCCTTTATTGTTATCAAATACAGAGGAATATTCACTGTTTGCTTTTAACAATAGTTCATATTCGCCTTTTTCTATAATATAGTTCTCTGATTCGTCTCCTAGAAATATCTGCTCATTCTCAACTTGCTTCCATTTTCCCTCCTTGACATATTGAACTAGCTTCTTGATTTTGTCTGGAATTCTTTTCCCAAGCAGTGGGAAATTTAGCTTTAACTCTAGTGATGCAATACCTTCAAGTCTGTTTACTAATTCCAAGCTTTTTACATTCACCTCATCTTTTATCATCTCCTGGTACTCATTTGAATCTGCAGCACACTGGATCCCAGTGTCAGCTACTTGGATAACAGGAGAGAACTCTGGGATGACAGAAAGCGGTTCACCTTCAAGAAAACTACAGGAAGACTGATGATAAATGATCATACTGCCAAGCGGCTGTCTGATACGCATATTAAAAGTGTTTCTGATCGAAAGTGCAGAGTTGCACACCTCTCTCACTAGATCCATCTTGGCAATGAGCTGACTATCAAACTTCTCTAATTGTGGAAAATTAGCCAAATGAACAGATGTTTCTTCATACTTAAGCCCTTGCCATATATTCTCTGTTATAAGTGGCAACAAAGGAGCTGCAGCTCTTAGTATGTAATAAAAAACCGTATATAGAACATTATAAGCATCAGTTTTATCCTGATCCAAATCACTTTTCCAAAAACGCTCGCGACTGCGACGAATATACCAATTATTTAGCACTTCAAAAAAGTTCATTAAAATTTTGCAAGCCTCTTGGGAGTTATAGTTGTTCATAGAAGCTTGGATACCTTCTACAGCTTCAAAACACTTGGAAATCATGTAACGATCAATAGTGCTTTGATAATCCTTACAAACTTCAGCTTTAATTCCATCTGCATTTGCATACATAGTAAAAAAGTGATAACTGTTCCAAATAGGTTTTATTACGTTTTTCAGAACATCTCGTATTGAGTTTCCTTCTTTATCGAGTAGCAAATTACCACCACAAACAATAGATCCAGAAAGCATAAGAAAACGCAGTGCATCAGAACCGTATCTATCAAAAACCTCCATTGGATCTGCATAGTTATTCAAACGTTTGGACAATTTTTGCCCTTTTACATCCAAAACAACACCGTGGCATATGCAGTTCTTAAATGGTTCCCTATTAAACAAAGCAGTGGACAATACAAAGAGCGTATAAAACCACCCCCTGGTTTGCGCTATGTATTCAGTGATAAAATCCGCAGATTCAAACCACTCCTTATTTTCAAACGGATAGTGGATTTGCGCAAATGGCATCGAGCCAGATTCAAACCAGCAGTCAAACACGTCAGGTACACGGCGCATAACTGATTTTCCTGTTGGATCATCAGGATTTAGTCTTGTTAAAGTATCGATAAATGGTCTGTGCAAGTCGTCTATTTTAACATTAAAATCTCTCTCCAGTTCTTCTATTGAACCATATACATCTACTCTTGGATATCTCGCATCATCTGATTTCCATACAGGGATTGGCGTACCCCAGAATCGATTGCGTGAAATTGACCAGTCGTGTGCCCCTTCAAGCCATTTTCCAAATTGACCATCTCTAATGTGGTTTGGTATCCAATTAACTCTCTTATTTAGCTCTACCATTCTGCTTTTGAATTTTGTAACAGCAACATACCAAGAAGGCATAGTTCGATAGATCAAAGGAGTGTCAGTTCTCCAGCAGTGTGGATAATTGTGAATATATTGCTCAGTCTTAAACCAACTTCCCTGCCCTTTCAATTTTTTTATTACTGTATCATTGGCATCAAAAACATGAACCCCTGCCAAATCTGAAACTTCAGCAGTAAATTTTCCACTGTTATCAATTGGACAAATAACTGGAATATCATGGCTTTGGCAAAGGTAAAAATCTTCCTCACCAAATCCAGGAGCAGTATGCACAACGCCAGTACCGTCTTCTTCCGTCACATAATCAGCAATAAAAACGCGAAATGCATTTTTTGTGTCTTTAAAATAGTCAAACAGTGGTTTGTAAGAAAGACCTGCAAGATCATTCGCTTTAAGTTTTATATTGCAGTTTTCATATGGAATATTGTTTTGTTCAGAGTGGCTGATAAATTTCTCTAAGTAGCTTTCAGCAAAAATGTATATTTCACCATTCATTGAACTTCCTTCACTACTCCCTGTCATCCCAGTGCCCAGACACTGGGATCCAGAAATAGATTCCAGCGTCACGCGCTGGAATGACATCAAAGGGTGGACTGACACTGCACAATACTTAATATCTTTTCCTATTGCTAAAGCCAAGTTGCTCGGCAACGTCCAAGGAGTTGTAGTCCAAGCAAGTAATTTACACTTTCGTTTAACACTTTTAAATTGCTGTGGGTTTTCTAAAAGCTCAAATGCAACAGTTACAGCTTTGCTAACTTTTTCTCTATACGCGTTATCAAGCCTTGTTTCGAAATTAGATAATGGAGTTTCGCATGCCCAGCTATATGGTACAACGCGCACTGATTCATACACCAGACCCTTATCATAAAGCTGCTTGAATGCCCACATGACCGACTCCATGAATGATTTATCCATAGTCTTATAGTCATTGTGAAAGTCTACCCACCTTGCTTGCCTATTTACATACTTCTCCCACTCTGATGAAAATTTCATCACAGAAGTACGGCAATGATCGTTAAATTTATCTATACCAAACTTCTCTATCTCAGTTCTACCAGATATTCCAAGTTCTTTTTCTGCACCCATCTCAGCCGGCAATCCATGGCAATCCCAGCCAAATCTACGTTCAACCCTTTTTTGAAGCATAGTTTGATATCTTGCAAATGCGTCTTTGATGAAACCAGTGAGTAAATGTCCATAATGCGGAAGTCCATTTGCAAACGGAGGCCCATCGTAAAAGACAAAACAATTATCCTTGGAACGTTCTTCAACTGACCGCTCAAAAACTTTGTTTTCCTGCCAAAATTTTATGATTTCCTTTTCTAACGATAAAAAATCAGGACTACTTACTGTATCAGGATAATGCTTTGACTTCATGTTCGCTATGTAAAACTAAAGAATATAGGGCTTTTTGAAAAATTACAAATTCAAAAATATTTCCGTAGCTCACACCCCAACAAACTATTCTGCCGAGCTTCCAATACCTTTTTTTAAGTTTTACTTGCAGTTTTTATTGTTTTACTTAACATTAACCCAAGCTTTAGGGGTATTTTATGGATCAGAAGACAGATAAGTTTCCACAATTTTTAAAAATGTTGTGCTTTGTTGAAATGTGGGAACGTTTCTCTTACTATGGAATGAGGGCACTTTTGGTCCTATTTTTGACTTCTCACTTAGGTTTCACTGATGAGAGGGCCTTTACTATTTACTCATTATTTGCTGCAACAGGTTATGCTATACCAATACTTGGAGGTTTTTTAGCTGATAAGTTGATGGGATTCCGCAACATGGTGTTGCTTGGAGGGATAGTGATGATAGCAGGTCATGCTTGCATGTCATTGGTTAAGTTTGAACCAGGTTTATTATATTTAGGTTTATCTCTAATAGCCATAGGTACTGGTATGTTTAAAGGGAACGTAACTAACTTACTTAGTTCATGCTATGGCAAAGACGATCCTGAACGTAGCAGAGGCTTTACTTTATTTTACGTAGGTGTGAATATTGGAGCAATATTGGCTTCTATTTCATGTGGTTATGTAGCCCACTTGTTTGGCTGGCACTACGGCTTTGGTTTAGCTGGTATTGGGATGTCTATAGGGCTAATCTTTTTTCTCAAATTTCAGAATCTTTTAGGAGATAGCGGCCTTTCTCCTTATCCAGAGCTTATGAATAAGCGCATATTAGGGATTAAAATTTTTGGTATAGTATTGATAGGAAGCTTTCTGTCATCATCAATAATTGCTAAAATGCTTATACATAGTGAATTTTTTACTAATATGCTCATATTTATTGGAATAACAGCTCTGGGCATATTTATTTATATAATATCTAAATTATCAGCAGAACAAAGACGAAAATTAGTGGCATTATCTATTCTTGTGGTATTTTTCTTGTGTTTTTTTGCTTTAGAAATGCAGCTTGGCTCTTTGGTTAACTTATTCACCGAAAGAAACGTTATTAACAATGTATTAGGTATAACAATCCCAGCTTCAGTTTCTCAAGCCATAAATCCTTTGTCAATTATAATATTTGGCTTTCTTTTTGGAACATACATGAAGTTTAAGCAAAAATATGCAACTTCCATGTTTACCCTTGGCCTTCTGACAATGGCTATGTGTTTTTTCACACTGTACATAGGATGTTTAAACTCTAACATTGAAGGTAAAGTAGAATACTTATATTTAATAATTGCTATCTCCTTTATGGGACTGGGAGAATTATGTATTGCTCCATTAGTCCAAGAACAAGCAACTACACTAGCCCCCAAAAACCTTAGAGGAGTAGTGATGGGTATAGTAATGCTGTCATTAGCGTTTTCTAACCTAGCCGGAGTTGCAATATCAAAATTTATGTCAGTTCCTTCAGTAAATGGTAAAATAAATTATTTAGAATCTTTAGAAATATATAAAGAGGGTTTTTTAAAGGTGGGAATATTTAATTTAATGCTCGTTATTGTATTTTTATTCTTCTTCAATTTTATACATAAAGTTGTTACTAACTCATCTTGTACAAAAAATTGATATAGGTAAGCTCAAATTTGTAGGTTTAAGGTACCCGTTCAGCAGAGGTAGCAATTAAACTTTGTAACTTTTGAAAAAGATTATGATTGCATTTTTTCAATACTCTTTGCTTAAGATTTATATTTAACGCTGCTTAAAATCAGTGAAATGCACACCCCAGCAAACTACTCTGCCGAGCTTCCAACACTTTCACATTTACTATTTTGTCCCTGTATTTATCTTCAGAATCATCAATGCACACTGATTGCATATATGGGCTTTTACCAATAATTTGGTTTTGGTGTTTACCTTTTTTATCGCTAAATAGAACAGGTATAGTTTTACCTACCATACTCTGGTTAAACTCAAGTTGTTGCTTACTAATTAATTTCTGTAAACGAAGAAGGCGCTCTGTTTTAACCTCTTCTGGTACTTGATCTTTTCTTTCCGCTCCCGGTGTGCCTGGTCTTGGGCTGTATTTAAAACTATAAGCCTGAGCATATCTAACTTTTTCTACTAATTTCATAGTTTCTTCAAAATCTTTTTCGGTTTCTCCAGGAAAACCAACAATAAAATCAGAAGAAAATTCGATTTCAGGTTTCAATTTGCGAAATCTGTCTATTATTTCCAAATACTCCTCTGCAGTGTGTTTCCTGTTCATCGCGTGCAATATTTTATTCGAACCAGACTGCACAGGCAGGTGAACAAACGGCATGAGCTTTGGCTCTTCCGCATGTGCCAAGTAGAGAGATTCATGCATATCTCTTGGATGAGAAGTTGTATAACGAATCCTCTCTAGCTTTTCAATTTTAGCAATATGACTAATTAATTTTCCTAAATCCCACACTTCCCCTTCGCACTCCCCATGGTAAGCATTGACGTTCTGACCAAGCAAATTGATCTCATTTGCCCCATTTGCAACTAATTTCAATGCTTCACGAAATATTTCATTCACTGGCCGTGAATACTCAGCTCCACGAGTATAGGGCACTACACAAAACGTACAAAATTTATCACAACCCTCTTGTATGGCAAGAAACGCAGAAGACCCCTGGCTATTGCCATAGCATTCATCTGGCAATTTATCAAACTTTGCAACTTCAGGAAAATCAGTGTTTATTACATGACCTTTACTTCTGCTTGCTTTGACTATCAGCTCCGGTAAGGTAGCGATACTCTGCGGACCAACAACAATATCAACAAAAGGAGCCCTTCTGAACACTTCTTCTCCCTCTGCTTGCGCTACACACCCAGCCACCACTATAGTCATTTC
Source organism: Wolbachia endosymbiont (group A) of Therophilus tumidulus (assembly GCF_964277345.1). NCBI lineage: Bacteria > Pseudomonadati > Pseudomonadota > Alphaproteobacteria > Rickettsiales > Anaplasmataceae > Wolbachia > Wolbachia endosymbiont (group A) of Therophilus tumidulus. The sequence continues at coordinate 840,794 of NZ_OZ195515.1, forward strand.
TTTTCGTAACGAATGAATCTTCCCAAGCTCTGAGTAAAGTTTTTCTGCTGCCTTCTCTCTAATGTGACAAGTATTCAGTATCACTAAATCGGCTTTCCCTGCATCACTAACAACGTTGAACCCCAAAGGTTTAATTACATTTTCCATTAAAACGGAGTCATAAACGTTCATCTGACAGCCGTAAGTTTTAATATATAGGCCTTTCATATTTGGTATGTCTTTTTCAAAATTTCTTCACCCTACACGTAAATGTCTAACAGACCAGCGCGTGACGCTAGTGAACTTGCTAGCACAATAGATTTTGACAAAATTATACGAAAAACTGGATCCCAGTGTCAAGCACTGGGATGACAAGTTCTCGGCAACCCCTACGTCATACCATCACGGTATCTCTAGATCCCGCTAACAAGTAGCGGGATGACGGTTGTCAGGGTGTCATGAAAGTAGCTAACACTGGCTTCCATCCAAGAGGGCAGTGCCCTCTTCTTGTCATCCCAGTGCTTGACACTGGGATGGCTTTGTTGCATCGCTACTTATGAAAGGCTAACTATAGTTAGGATTATAAGCAACCTATTGAAAATCTTGTTTTTTTGCAATCAATCTGATCAAATTTAAGAATAGTAATTTATTATTTATATTAATAAATTTAATTCTATTGAAAATAGCTAAAGCATTGAAATTCTTGAATTTTAGCCGGATTAGTGAGTGGTAGTGAAATTTCTTTTACTCAAATTTAGGTATTCACTGACCGTTCTTGTTATAAATACCAGAATAATAAGCTACTGATATTCTCTACCTTTTTTATCTTTATCCATCATAGCTAGCGATGCAACAAAGCCCACTGGGATCCAGGAAAAAGAATGGTGTCATGCAAGTAGCTAACACTGGGATCCAGGAAAAAGAATGGTGTCATCCGAGTAGCTTGACACTGGCATCCAGGAAACTTAATTGCAAGTAATGCATTGAGTTTGGTGAGTATGGGTTTTGCGTTATAGAATGAAGCACTTTTGGTGAATTTGTAAAGAAAGCTGGATCCCAGTGCTTGACACTGGGATGACAAGAAAGGGAGCACTGGAATTTTTGTTTCAGCATTAGCCATGCATCTGAACAGATACGAGCTTTCTGCTTTTTTTGGGTAAGGTCAGTCAAAAAGGTTTTACAACAACCATAATAACTATAACTATTATCAATACTGTAACTGCTTCATTTAAAACGCGAAAATAAATATGTGACTTCTTATTCGAACCCATTGCAAAATTTTTCCTATATTTTGCAAGTAGCATATGAATAATTAACATCAAAAGTATTGCAAATGCTTTTACATGAAACCATCCTTCACGATATGCTTCCCTAATAACCATTAGTGTAATTCCAAGACCAAGTGAGAAAAGCATTGCAGGGTTTATGATATATCTAAGTAGCCTCTTTTCCATTGTTTGAAGCAAGCTATCATTTTCCGATCCCGGTTTTACAGTTGCATGGTAGACATAAAGCCTGGGTAAATAAAGCATACCTGCCATCCACATGATAACAGAGATAACGTGAAAAGCCTCAAGCCAGTGGTAATAGTTCATTAGCAAAAATTTAAAATTCCTGGTATTGTGTTAGTTTAATGAAAAAGAAATCGATATGAAAGCAGAAAATTTCACTAAAGAACAGATAATTGGATTCTACAGGAAAATGCTACTCATACGCAGATTTGAGGAAAAAGCAGGACAATTATATGGGATGGGATTAATAGGCGGGTTCTGTCACCTATCAATAGGACAAGAAGCAGTTGCAGTTGGAACTCAAGCTGCATCAAAATTAGGTGACGCTTTTATCACAAGTTATAGAGACCATGGCTTAATGCTCGCATGTGATTCTGATCCAAATGTTGTAATGGCAGAGCTTACCGGCAAAGAAACAGGATGCTCGAAAGGTAAAGGTGGTTCGATGCACGTATTTGACGTTGAAAAAAAATTCTTCGGCGGGCATGGAATAGTGGGAGCACAAGTTCCAATTGGCACAGGAATAGCATTTGCTAATAAATATAAGAAAAAAGATAATGTGGTATTTACATATTTTGGCGACGGTGCTGCAAATCAAGGACAAGTATATGAATCGTTTAATATGGCATCTTTGTGGGAGTTGCCTGTGGTTTACATCATAGAAAATAATGAATACGCAATGGGAACCTCCGTGCAAAGGTCAACTTTAGTAACAGAGTTATATAAAAGAGGAGAAAGTTTTGGTATTCCTGGAAAACAAGTTGATGGAATGGATTTTTTCTCTGTTTATGAGGCTACAAGCGAAGCAGCGGAACACACACGCAGCGGAAAAGGGCCTATCCTGCTTGAAATGAAGACATATCGATATCGCGGTCACTCAATGTCAGATCCTGCTACTTATCGCTTAAAAGAAGAAGTTGAAGATATGAAGCAAAATCATGACCCTATAAGCACTTTAAAGAAATACATGACAGATAATAAAATGGCTTCAGAAGAAGAGTGCAAAGTAATTGATAAGGAAATACGTGATTTAGTAAAAAAGTCGGAAGATTTTGCCAAAAATAGTAAAGAACCAAGCGTTGATGAGCTGTATACTGATGTTTATAAATTTGTTAGCTAATTTTTTTATCCAGAACTGTACAAACATTGTATAGTAAACGATGTCATCCAAATAGCTCCTTCTCCCGTCATCCAAGTGCCCTCCTTTTTTTGTCATCCCAGTGCTCTGACTACTTGGATCCAGCTGAGTTGGTGAGTATAAAAGTATAGCTAACGCAAGCTCTACGTCATGCCGCCGCGAACCGTCATACCGCGATTCATTCGCGGTATCTCTAGATCCCGCTAACAAGCAGCGGGATGACGGTTGTCAGGCTAGCTGTCATCTCAGTAGTCTCCTTCTCCTGTCATCCGAGTAGCTGACACTGGTTCCTTTATGACGGCAGTAGCCCCTTCGGTGTCATTCCAGTGCTTGACACTGGAATGACACCAATAATTGACATTTCACTAGATATTCATTATAAATAATGGAATGCTACAAAGTATAAAAACCATATTAATAGAAGACGATAACGTTAGGCTGGATAGGTACATCAGAAGAATCTTTCCTGATCTAAAGCAATCTGTAATTGAAAAATCTTTAAGGAAAGGATTAATCAAAGTTGATGATTGCAAAGCAAAGTCCAGTGATAGAGTAAATTCTGGGCAAACTATAACGCTGAAGCACTTGAATTATATTGAAAACGCTAATTCTGATCGCAAATATAATGAAAAGTTAGTGAATCTACTAAGAGAGAACATATTATATGAAGACGAATATATACTAGCTATAAACAAACCCGCAGGGGTCATCGTTCAAGGTGGCGTAAAAGTAAAGATTAGCATGAGTGATTTGCTTGACCAAATAAGAGAGGGAGAAACATTTAAAATTGTCCATAGGCTAGATAGAGATACGAGTGGAGTGATAATATTCGCACGCAACGCTAATGTTGCCAGATACCTTATGGAAGAATTTAAAGGACGAAGAGTAAAAAAAACTTATTTAGCATTAACTTCTGGCATACCGAGCAAGGATAGTGGAACAATAGACTATCCATTGGTGAAAAAATATGTTTCAGGTCAAGAAAAAGTGGTCGTTGATGAAAATTCACCTCAGAATGCCACTACGCATTTTTCAATTATAGCAAAATCCAAACACAATGTTGCTTATTTAAAATTACAACCAATTACCGGCAGAACCCATCAGTTACGTGCACATTTAGCTCATATAAATTGCCCTATTCTTGGTGACGGTAAATATGGTGGTAAAAAAGCTTTTATTGATGGGATAGCAAATAAAATTCACCTTCATTCGCATTCTTTATCTTTAAAACTGCCAAACAATAAAGAAATCACTATCACCGCTCCTATCACTAAACACATCGAAAAATCCATTGAAGCGCTATTTTTCGACTGAAACGATTTCACCAATCAACTTTTCTGTCTTTGGCTTTAATTTGAAGCACAGATATTAGGCTAATTAATGCGCAGGCAGTAAGATAAATGCCTGCTGCAAGTTTTGTTTCGGTTTTTTCTATAAGCCACATGCATATGTATGGAGAAAGGCCACCAAAAATTCCTGCAGATATATTATTTGCTAAGCTTACGCCAGTGCATCTTACTTTTGTTGGAAACAGTTCACAAATAACAGAACCATATATTCCAAAAGATGCACCTACTGGTATAGTAATCAATAAGTAAGTTATTATTACGACATAGTGGTTAACGGAAGATAATAATGGTAATACACATGTACCAATCAGAGATAGCATAATCAGTACAGGAATCATTACGCGTTTTCTTCCAACTTTATCAGATAAAATTGCAAAAAGTACCGCAGATGCTGCAAATACAACCTGTATTACTATCCTCATTAAATCTTTAACACTAATAGATAAAATAACTAGCTCTTTTATTGATATATTATAAAACATTATTGCTGCGTAGACAATTGCATTCTGAGCAATTCCCAGATTGATTGAAATAATAAGCGGTCTTTTATAGTTTCTTACTAGTTCTAACAATGGTGAATGTGCTAAATTATTAGCGTACTTATTAGTTTTATATGCTAAGCTTTCTTTTAATATGTACCTAGTTAAAAAACCTATTGTCCCCAAAAAAAAGCAAAAATAAAAAAGCAACTTCCATCCCCATATTTCATAGTTCTCACCTGTAACTCTTTTGCAGATAAATATCATTGTTATGCATAAGAGCGTTCCAAGGGCTCCGCTAAAGGGCTTCATACTTCCTAAGAAACCTAGATTTTTTTTATCTTTTGAATGCTCTATCGTAAATGCTGTATTAATGCTTGTTTCACCTCCTGCAGTTATTCCTTGCACTATTCTACAAAACACAAGCAATACAGGTGAAAGCAACCCTATTTCTTTATACCCAGGTATAATTCCCATAATTGTGGATGATATTGAAATTAATATTACTGAAGTAAGTAAAGTCTTTCTTCTGCCATACTTATCTCCCATATAACCAAAAATTACTGCACCAATTGGTCTAAACGCAAAACCAATTGCAAAAACACCAAGGAATTTGAGTGTACTCAAATAATGATCTTCTGATGGGAAAAAAACGTTGATGATTGTATCTGTTAATACTCCAAAAAGAGTGAGTTCATACCACACAATCATGTTACAGATCATGCCCGATAGTATTGCTTTTTGGATATTATTCATGGTCTTTCAATTTAACATAACCTAATATATCATTAACCGGTGCTCCTTGCTATAAAATTTTTCATTCAATAACCTTCAAGGATAATTCACGTAAATGCTTATCCTCCACCTTGGAAGGAGCACCCATTAGAACATCTTCACCTTGCTGGTTCATAGGAAAACAGATTACTTCACGAATATTTGGCTCATCAGCAAGCAGCATAACTATTCTATCAACTCCTGGTGCTATTCCACCATGAGGAGGAACACCAAATCTGAATGCACGTACAAGTGCACCGAATCTTGTATCAACTTCTCCCCGGCTATAACCTGCAATGGCAAAAGCTTTATACATGATATCCAGTTTGTTATTACGAATCGCCCCACTTGACAGTTCTATTCCATTGCAAACAAGATCATATTGGTAAGCAAGGATATCCAGTGGATTTTTGTCCTCTAAATCTTTCAGACCACCGTGTGGCATGGAGAATGGGTTATGAAAGAAATCGATTTTTTTACTTTTATCGTCATATACAAAATATGGAAAATCAATGATCCAACAAAACTTGAAGATATTATCATCTATAAGACTGAGTTCTGACCCTAAAAGAGTGCGTACTTTTCCTGCAATGTTTGCCGCCTCATTCTCTTTGTCAGAAGCAAAAAATACACTATCTCCTGGCTCTATGTTTGTTGCTTCTCTTATGTGGTTTAGCCTATTTTCATCAAGAAATTTAGCAATTGGGCCTTTCGCAGTTCCATCTTTATCAAACGTTATATATCCGAGACCCTTAGCACCGAATTCTTTTTGCGCATGTTCTATCTTTTTATCAAAGAAGCTGCGTGGTTCCTCTGCTGTTTTAGGTGCAGGGATGGCTCTCACTACCATACCACGCTCAATATTGCTTTTGAAAATATTGAACCCTGAATCACGGAAAATTTCTGTAACATCGCTGATTAATAGTGGATTACGCAAATCTGGCTTGTCAGAACCATACTTAAGCATTGCCTCTTTGTATGCAATGCGTGGAAAATCTTTATCGACAGACTTGCGAGAAAATTTGGCGAACACTTTATATAAAGCAGATTCAATAACGTCAAATATGTCCTCTTGAGTCACAAAAGACATTTCAAGGTCTAGCTGGTAAAATTCCCCAGGAGAGCGGTCAGCCCTTGCATCTTCATCACGAAAACACGGTGCGATTTGGAAATATTTATCAAACCCTGAGACCATGAGCAACTGTTTGAAAATCTGCGGAGCTTGTGGCAATGCATAGAACTTGCCAGGATTTAGCCTGCTTGGCACTAGGTAGTCGCGTGCTCCTTCAGGAGAGGAAGCAGTGAGTATTGGAGTTTGAATCTCTAAAAATCCTCGCTCTATCATGAGCTTGCGGAGCTCTGCAATAATTTGTGAGCGCAAAATAATATTGTTGCGGACTTTTTCACGTCTTAAGTCAAGAAATCGATATTTAAATCTCATGTTTTCTGGGTATTCTTGCTCGCCGGTAATGCTTGCCAATATACTTCTTTCTTCTTTTGCTATTTCTTCATCAAAGTGGAACTCAACTTCCGACTCAACGCGCAAATTGTTGACTATCACCTCGATTTCTCCGGTAGAAATAGAGCTGTTTACCGTATCTTCAGTTCTAGCTTCAACTATTCCTGTAACAGTAATTACACTCTCCAATTTTAAATTTGATATCTCATCAAAAAAGTCTTTGTCATTATTAAATACTAGCTGAGTGATTCCGTAGAAGTCTCTTAAATCAACAAAAATTAGGTTACCATGGTCGCGCTTACGATATAACCATCCAGAAAGGGTAACTTCCTTTTCTACGTCATTCTTCCTCAGTTCATTGCACGTATGAGTTTTATAGCAGTTCATATTTGTTTTACTTCTAAATTCTTTAAGAAGTATAGAAATAAACCTTATTACATACAAGCCCGTTCGTCAGATATTTGCGCAATTTTCGAAATAGAGCAGTACTGCTTTTATATTGTCTTTACCCGCAAAAAAATTGCACAATTTCTATAATTATGGTATAATAGTAAGGGTATTTTTAATGAATTAGATACAGGAAATGCCACTTACACAGATCATATTATATAGCGTAACATTACTTGCTGTAGCTGCAGTATTTCTCTTTTTGAGAAAAATATACAAAAATCGCATTAGAAAAATCATATTTCCTAGAAAAGTTTTTAAAGAAGAGTGGGAAGAAGACAGAAAATTCAATGAATTATATCAAAAAAATAAGCAAAAAGAGTTGATGAAACAACAAGAAACGCTACGCGAGAAACAAAAAGATGTGCAAGTTTATAAAGAAGATCCAGAAATAGTTGACATAGCAAAACCGGTAGGTAAATGGACAAAGATGGTTATGATGGGTAATGGTTTAATGCAGCGTTTTGCACAATTGATACATAGAGAAGGCGGACAGAAAGGATTTTGGGAGCTGTTTGTAAAAGCTCAGGCTTCAACTCAAGGTAAACATAAGGGAAAGGGCAGATAATCCATGCTTGAATGTGAAAATTTATCCTGCACTCGTAATAATAAGGTACTATTTAAGAATCTCAGTTTTAAAGCTGAGCTAAAATCAAAGATTCTAATCACTGGTCCAAATGGTAGTGGTAAAACCAGCTTAATTAGAAGTTTATCTGGACTTTTACCGCCGGTATCAGGCAATATAAGGCACTGCGGAAAAGATATATATGATGATCCAAAATCCTATATATCTTCTATGGTCTATATAGGCCATAAGAATGCCTGTAAAGATAGCTTAACTGTTGCTCAAAACGTAGAATTCTGGGCAGGAATACGAAATACTAGAGAATTGATTGTGGCAGCTATTTGTTGCTTGCAGTTGCAACCTGTACTTAATATTAGATATGGCGAACTTTCTGCAGGCTGGAAAAGGAGAGTTGCGCTTGCTCGCCTCTTGATTTCTAATGCAAACGTTTGGCTGATAGATGAACCATTTTGTAATCTTGATAGTGCAACGTGTGAATTAGTGCTGAACCTAATCTCAATACGCTCTGAGCAAAATGGTATAGTAATTATTACAGGGCATAGCTCTACAGAGCAATTGTGTGATTTTACAACGATTGATATACGTAATTTCAATAGACTTCTTGTATAGTTTTTGGCAACAACCGCTAGAAATAAAAAACTTGCTTGACAAACTCCGCCAGCCCCCTTATCATAAACACTGAAGCTATTTATTTATCTTCTCTGTACAGATTAAATGACAAAAAAACTCACGTATCTGGCGTCTCATGTTTAATTTTTTGCACTATGTGCACCTTATGTCTTTATCAAACTTCTACCTACATAAGCTGAAACGCGCTTATAAAGCGTTTAAAAAATAAAAAAACGCCAACTTAAAAAATGGATAGTGAATAACTAGCTACCCTAGGGTTTCTTTTGCCTTTTTTTCTGTTTAGTAAATTTCTTAAACATTTATAGCTAAGGTTAGTTGCATTTAAAAGCAGCTGAGTCGCGGTTATTAAGCGTTTAGAATAAAAAAACGCCATACTTGAAAGTATAGTACTTCCCAAAGTAAATGATAAAGGTATAATAAGCTATTTGAGTTATAATGGCGTATAGTGTGGATTTAAGGGAAAGGGCAGTATCGATGATAGAAAAAGGGAAGTCAAAGGTTGAGGTGGCAGAGCTTTTGGAGATAGGAATAGCAACTCTGTACCGCTGGTTAAGAAAGAAAGCCGCTGGTGAAAGCCTAAGGCCATCGAAAAACGGCAGCTTTATTCGAAAAATAGACCCAAAAATACTCGAAGAATATGTTAAAAAGAATCCAGATCATACGCTGGCAGAGATGAAACAAAATCTTGGATTTGGAATAAATTCAATTTGGTATAGGCTGAAACAGCTAAGAATTACTTTAAAAAAAAGTTACACTATATCAAGAGCGCAATCAAGAAGATAGGCAGCGATTTACCGATAAAATCTCAAAAATAGACCATTCCAGCATCTTATATATAGATGAAGCAGGAGTTGATAATAGGTTATACCGAGAGTATGGACGTGCTCCAATAGGAAAGAAAATTTATGCAGATATTCCAGGAAGAAAACGAGAGAGAATCAGTATAATAGGCGGGTGGATTGGAAAGAGATTTATTGCACCAATGACTTTCAAAGGTGGGTGTGACAAAGAGGTATTCAATACATGGTTAGAGAAGATGTTATTACCTAAATTGCCACATGGTACTACAATAGTTATGGACAATGCCACATTCCATAAAACTCCCAAAACAAAGGAGTTAATAGATAATGCTAGATGCCGTTTGCTCTATCTACCAACATATTCACCAGATTTGAACCCTATAGAGCATTGTTGGAATACCATCAAAAGCCGCCTCAGACCTTTAATGCATAAATATACAGACTTACAACTTTTGGTTGGTAATACCATAATGGAAATTTATCATTCATTTTAGAAAATACTATATAATGTAAGTAATTAGCCAACTACGGGGCTTCTTTTGCCTTTTTTTCTGTTTAGTAAATTTCTTAAATATTTATAGCTAAACGACAACCGTCATCCCGCTGCTTGTTAGCGGGATCTAGAGATACCGCGAATGAATCGCGGTATGACGGTTCGCGGTGGCATGACGATAAGCTCGTCATCCCGCTGCTTGTTAGCGGCTAAGGGATACCGCGAAGGGATACTGCGAATGAATCGCGGTATGACGGTTAATTATTCTGCGGCGGTATGACGTAGAGCTCGCGTTAGCTATACTTTTATACTCACCAACTCAGTATCCAATCTGGATCCAAGTAGTCAGCTACTTGGATGACAACCTGTTGAGGCTGCGCTTACACATTCCACTTTCTATGCTCACCAAACAAATTTGCTTACTCGCAGCAAAATTTTCTGGATCCAAGTAGTCAGCTACTCGGATGACATCTTTGTGTTTGAGGCAAAACCAGCTATAACATTTCTTCGCAAACAAATGTTCGTACAGTTGTGCGCGTGATGCTGGAATCTAGACAACAATTAGATCCTATTGTCAAGCAATAAGCTACATGTGCTATTTATTTAGTAGATTAAATATGAAGTTTAAAACTCTGCTATTGACTTCCTGTAGAACTAGTGAAAACCAAACTTGCTTAAAACCACTTAATTAGTTATAGTTATAATTTTAGGTACAGTAAAATGACAGCTTTTGTCCCCTTGATTATTTTTTTAATCTTGTATCTTGGAAGTGGTGCTTATTTTTCTTTTATCGGAACTGATAATCCACTTCATCAGGTTTCACCAGTAATCTGCTTATTACCAGCACTATTTTTTGCTGTCTCACGTGGTACAAATAAAATTCAGCATAACATCGATACTGTTATCAAGGGCATGGGTGACAAAAACACCCTTACTATGTGTTTAATTTTTTTATTTTCTGGAGCATTTTCTGCGGTGACTCAATCAATCGGTAGCGCAGACACTGTTGCTAATTTAATTCTTAATTTCCTTCCAGCAAGATTACTGCTGCCTGGAGTATTTTTGGCTTCTGCTTTTATTTCAACTGCAATTGGCACATCTATGGGAGTTGTTGCGCTGATGGTACCTATAGCTGTTAATCTGGCAAAAAGTGGAGCTTTTGGTCTCGAAATAGGAACTGCAACTGTAGTAGGTGGTGCCGTGTTTGGCGATAACCTTTCGATGATATCTGATACCACCATTGCATCTGTTTCTTCACAGGAAGCTTCAGCAAAAGATAAACTTAAAATGAACTCTAAAGTTGCACTTATTGCCAGCATTATAACACTCATCTACCTAGCAGTTGCCTCAAATAGTACAAAAATTATTTCTATATCAAATTTAGATTATTATTCTATAATAAAAATTATTCCTTACATTTCTTTAATAATCATGGGGCTGCTTGAAGTCGCCACTTTAGTAACAATAACTATAAACATAATTATTGCTGGTGTGCTAGGAATAACTTTTTTTGACTATGCTATCATTCAATTTCCTCATGACGTGTATGACGGTTTCAAAAAAGTAAACGAAATAGTGATATTTGCTCTATTTATCGGTGGATTGAGCCATATAATGTACAAGCAAGGTCAAAAAGCGTTGCATAAACTCATCGATGAAAGCAATATCACAAAAACTAAAGCTGAATTTGTGATAGCAGGAATTGCGTCTATGTTTACTACCTTAGTTGCCAATAATACCATTGCTATTTTACTAAGTGGTGGCATTGCAAAAAGGCTTGCACAAAAACACAGTATTGCGCCACATCGCAGCGCATACTTATTAGATGTTTTTGCTTGTGCTACAAAAGGTATCTTACCTTATGGTTCCCAACTATTGCTAGCAGGTAGCATCGCCTCTGTATCACCTATTTCTTTATTAACACAGGTATATTATTGCTTTATTCTAGCGGCAGTTACAATAGGCGAAATAATCATCAACAGCAGAAAAGAGAAACATTGTGCGGCTGCAACTTAGAGTTTCTCTTTTTTTACCCATAAGGAACGGAATTACTTGACACCCTTCGCCAACCCCCTTATCATGAAACTGAAGCTATTTATTTATCTTCGCAATCTGTGCAGGTTAATGACAAAAAACTTAGGGTATTTGGCGTCTCATGTTTAATTTTTCGCACTACGTGCATCGCATGTCTTTAAAAATTTCTGGGTTTTTACCTATATAAGCCGAAACGCGCTTACAAAGCGTTTAAGACAGCAAAAAACGTCAAATTGACAAGGGAGAATTTGAATGCTAGCTACTACGGGGTTTCTTTGCCTTTTTTCCTGCTTAGTAAATTTCTTAAACACTTGCGGTGTAGGTTAGTTGCAAGTTAAAAGCAGCTAAATCGCTCTTAATCAAGCGTTTTAGAATAAAAAAAACGCCGATATTTTAGTACATAGTAAATAGCCAACCACCATGGGGCTTCTTTTGCCTTTTTTTTCATTTGGTAAATTTCTTAAACATTTATAGTTGCAATTTAAGAGCCCGTAAAGGGTGTCATTCCAGTGCCCCTGTGATGTATTCCAGTGCTTGACACTGGAATACAGTTTTCCATATAATCTCATCGAAAATGTTGTAACCACTTTCCATGCTAGTTTGCTTGTTCACAAGCAAACTTTTCTGGATCCCAGTATCTGGGCACTGGGATGACAAGAGAAGGTACTAGCCTGACACCCTGACAACCGTCATCCCGCTGCTTGTTAGCGGGATCTATGCTAATGCCCTTTTATTCTTTCAATTATGTTATTTCCATTTAAATCTGTCTGTTCCGCAACTTCAGTGAATACAGTTGAATACTCCCTAAAACTGATTGTCATAACTTTACCCTACTTTGAATAATATTTTGATCATTACATATTGTAACAAAAAAAAATCAACTCATTTCTTCTAACGGCTCTATATTAAAGATAGAAAGTCCAGAAGCAATGACGTGTGCTAAGGCCTGCACGAGAAACATTCTTGCGGCGGTGAGGTTTAAGTTGTCTTCCAGTATGAAACGCATGTTTAAATCACTCTTGCCATACCCCCATAAAACGTGAAACGCTTCTGCAACTTCAAGTAAGTAGAAAGTAATTCTGTGTGGCTCACAAAGCCTTGCTGCAATTTCTACCACATCTGGCCACTTTGCTAAGGTTTTTATGAGGAAGAGCTCTCCACCTGTCCTTAAAAGTGAAGGATCTGCTGTTGGGAGCTCTTTTGGAGCATTACGCATTAACGAATGAGCACGAGCATGCGCATATTGCACGTAAAAAATAGGGTTGTCTTTTGACTGTTCTTTAACTTTAACAAAATCAAAGTCCAAGACCATATCATTCTTGCGTGTTAGCATTATAAAACGAGTTATGTCCCTGCCAACTTCTTCCACTACATCTCTTGCTGTTAGGAAGTTTCCTGATCTTTTGGACATCTTAACAGGTTTGCCGTTCTCGAAAAAATTCACAATATTATGCAGTTTTACCTCTATTTTTGCTTGATCATCACTGAGCGCAGAGACGACTGCTTTGAGTCTTTTGACATAACCGCCGTGGTCACTACCAAGCTCTACGATCATATTGTTAAAACCACGCGATATCTTATCAAAATGGTAAGCGATATCCGAGGCAAAATAAGTCCAACTGCCGTCCTCTTTCTTCAATGCACGGTCAACGTCATCACCAAATTTTGTAGAGCGAAATAGCATCTCTTTTCTGGAAGTCCAATTTTCGCTTTCTTTGCCTTTTGGTTTCTCCAGGTACCCTTCATACACTAGACCCTTGTCAGACAATATCTTTATACTCTCTTCAATTTTGCCACTTTTTTGTAGCTCATACTCTGAAGTAAAAACATCATGATTTACTCCAAGTAAGTTCATGTCTTCCTTTATGATTTCTAAGATAGAACTTAAAGTATAGTCTCTAATCACTTGATTATCTTGCTTTTCTAGAAGCTCTGCGCCATATTTTTTGGCCAGCCCAGTCCCTATTGGTTTTAAATATTCACCTGGGTATAAACCTTTTTCGATGCTGATTTTTTCTCCCAGAGCTTCCTTATACCGCAAATATACTGACCGAATTAGCGTATCTATCTGCGCTCCAGCATCATTAATATAGTATTCCTTAGTAACTTTATAACCAACTTTTTTCAATAAATTTGCCAGAACGTCACCAAATACTGCCCCTCTTGCATGACCAATATGCAGTGGACCAGTTGGATTTGCAGATACAAATTCAACATTAATGGCCTGATTGTTCCCTATATCTAGGGTGCCAAACTCTGTTTTTAGCTCATTTATTTGTTTTAAAATTCCATGCCACACTTCTATTTTTAAGTGCATGTTGATGAAACCAGAGCCTGCTATTTCCACTTTTGCAACTTCATCAAAAAGTTCAAATTCTTTGGCTAAAACCTCTGCAATTTCAATGGGATTCTTCTTTTCATGCTTTGCAAGCACCATAGCAACATTTGTGTAAATGTCTCCATGGACTCTATTGCTTGGAGGCTCTATGATAAAGTTTGCTGCACTTGTGCTTATAACACCCCTTTGTTTCAACTCATTCAATTTACTAAAGATTAGAGAAGAAATCTGCTTAAAAATGTTCATTCACTATATTGCTATAAAATCTATAGCAGTATAGTGAATAAGTGGGACTAGTTGAAGGTTTATCTTAACTATTTTATCTTCCTGGATCAGAGTTTATATTAAGTCGTTGCCGTAACCATGGTAAGAGAAAGCCATACCTTCGCTGTAACCATCATTACCAGCATCAGGCTCTTCAACATCATCAGTTACTACCTGATCTTCAGTTGTGATTTTATCCTTGATCGTCTCGTCTACACCCTCATCACTATAAGAAAATTTGTTAGTATATGAATAGCGATTATTGATTTTATCACTATAGTTATGTTTTAACATAGAGACCTCCTATACAGTCAAAATTGGAATTACATTAAGATAGAACAAGCTATGAATATAACGTGAATGAAAGAAACTACAGATCACGAAATTTCCGGATAACTATGGAACCATTATAAAATAATAAAATTAAAAATTTAATAATTTTAATTATAAATCTAGCATATCAACTAACGGTATGATTTAAATTTTCTTTCAATTCCACTGTATCTTCGCCAGTTTTGCATACAGCCCGTCTTTACTCATTAGAAAGTCATGAGTTCCTACTTCTTCTACTTTTCCATGATTAATTACTATAATCTTGTCAGTCTTGAGTGCGGTTGATAGCCTGTGTGTAATTACGATTGTTGTTCTGTTTTGCATTAACTTGCTCAATGCTTTTTGCACGAGGTTCTCACTTTTGTAATCAAGGGCAGAGGTTGCTTCATCCAGTATTAAAACCTGAGGATTGTTGAGTATGGCCCTTGCTATTACAATACGTTGTTTTTGTCCTTCAGAAAGTTTTAATCCTCTTTTTCCTACAAATGTATCAAATTTATCAGGCAGCTTATCAATAAATTCCATCGCATAAGCGCTGATGGCTGCTTGCTTCACTTCCTCATATTCGGCACCTGGTTTGCCATATAGTATATTTTCCATTATTGAGCAAGAAAATATCATGTGATCTTGTGGCACTAAGCCAAACAACGATCTGAGGTCATTTAGCGCAATTGACTTAATATTGTGCCCATCGATAGTAATGCTACCTTTGTTTGGATCATGAAAACGGAGCAGAAGCTTTAAAATGGTGCTTTTACCACTGCCAGATGGTCCAACAATTGATACTGCTTGACCTGCCTCTATAGAAAACGATACATTGTTTAACGCTGGCTTATCAAGCTGAGATTCATAAAAAAATGTTACACCATTAAACGAAATTCCTTTTTGAACACTATAAATTTTTATAGGATCATCGGCATCTACTATAGAGCTTTTCATATTTTTAAATTCAAATAAACGCTCTACTATTCCAAGACCTCGTTGTAAATCACTGATATTATCGCTCAAATTATTTATAGCTCCTGCCGCAAGCGCTGAATAAAACACAAATGAGGAGAGTTCTCCAATAGTTATATTATTGCTTAAGACTTCTTTAATACCAAAAAAGAGCAAAACAACTAGTGAACCTATCACACACGTGATAACTAGAGTTACTAGAATAGCACGCAAGAGTACTAATTTTACGTATGATTTTGATACTGAGTTTAAATGTTCCTTAAAACGGATTTTTTCGTTTTCCTCGAGTACAAACGATTTGATAGTCACTATAGATCTAAAATTTTCCTCACTAAATGACGCAAGCTCACTTAATTTATCCTGAGCAAAGCGTGCATAGCTACGCACTTTTTTTCCAAGTGAGGTCATGATAATGAGTAGTATAGGTATTATTGCGGCTGCATACGCAGTTAGTTGTATATTTGTATATAATAACATAGCAACACTGCCAATCAGAATCACAAAATTTCGTAATATGGTTAGTAAGCTGCTGTTTATTATTGATTGCAGCACAGAGGTATCAGTAATTAACGCTGAGATAACATCTTGTACGCCTGTGTTCTCAAAGAAACTTGGTTGCAAGTTAGTGATACTGCTATATAAGTCATATCTGATTCTTGCGATAACTTTCTCGCTGCCAATGCCAATGAAATATAACCGAGTAAATGCAGTGAGAGAAATGGCTAAAACTATAAGTATTGCAACTAATAGTTTGGTAGTAAAATCGTGCTCTGTGCCAGAATCAATTATATTGCTTAAGCCTCTGCCAAAGAGGAGGATCGTTAAGGCTGAAAATAAAACTGCAATAAAAGCTATGACAAAATAGGATAGATTAGGCTTTATATAGTAAAATAACTGCCTAATATTAGATCGCATCTTATTTTAAAGTTTCTAAAGTTAAGTATATAGATTTTAGTTTCAGGGGAAAGGGGAAAGGTGTAGTATGAAGCAATTTAGGTTCTGCAGCTGTTGTGATTTTAGTCCACCAAGAAAGGGTAGTAGCTCGCAGAAACAAAAAACTTACTTGACAAACTCCGCCAGCCCCCTTATCATGAAACTGAAGCTATTGTATTTGCTTTCGCCAATCTGCAGATTAAAAGGTAAGGATTACTTAATGTATCGGCGTCTTATGTTCAATTTTTTGCAGTATATAGATACTGTATGTCTTTACAAAACTTCATCTACATCTAGATTTTTATCTAAATAAGCTGAACGCGCTTATAAAGCGTTACAAGACATCAAAAAATGCCAATACTCGACAGAGATAGTAAAAGACTAGCTAACTCGGGGATTCTTTGTCTTTTTTTCTGCTTAGTAAATTTCTTAAACATTTGCAGCGTAGGTTAGTTGCAATTAAAAGCAGCTAAATCTTGCTTGTCAAGCGTTTAAAACATAAAAAACGCCAATATTTTAAAGCAGATAATAACCCTAGGGCTTCTTTTGCCTTTTTTTTCGTTTGGTAAATTTCTTAATATTTATGGCTAAACGACAACCGTCATCCCGCTACGTGTTAGCGGGATCTATGTTAAGGTATGACGGTTAAGTAAGGGATCTATGTTAAGAGATACCGCGGCGGTATGACGGTTCGTGGCGGCGTGACGATAAGCTCGTCATCCCGCTACGTGTTAGCGCCGCGGCGGTATAGCTATACTTAAAAATATGGTTGAATAGTTGTTAATAATAGTGTATAATTATTAATCTTTTCTCAGTATTTTTACTATGGCTCTTTCTAAATTTCTCGATCCAAAGTTAGATTTAACATTTAAGAAAATCTTTGGCACTGAAAAAAATAAGAATATTCTTATCCATTTTTTAAACGATATTTTAGGATGTACTGAAGTCAACACTATACAAGAAGTAGAATTCTTAAGCACCATTATGGACCCTGAAATTGCTTCTGATAAACAAAGCATTGTTGATGTTCTTTGCAGGGATTCTAGTGGGAACAGGTATATAATTGAGATGCAGCTCACTCGTGATAAAGGCTTTGAAAAACGCGCACAACTTTATGCTGCTAAGGCTTACTCAAGACAAGCTGATAAATCTGGTAAATACGTTGATTTAAAGAAGATTTTCTTTATCGCGATTTCAAATTGTACCTTATTCCCTGATAAGCTTGACTATATATCTAGCCATACCATAAGAGATGAAAAAACCAATGAGCATGACTTAAAAGATTTTCAATTTATCTTCATAGAGCTGCCAAAATTTCCTAAGAGTAGAGAAGAACAACTAGAAAGTGTAGTAGACCGTTGGCTATTTTTTTTCAAATATGCAGATGAAACAACGGACGAAGATCTCAGAAAAATTGCGGAAAAATCACCAATAATAAAGCTAGCATATGATGAATTAGATAAGTTTCACTGGAATGAAAAAGATCTAGTAGCTTATGAAGAAAGAATAATGGATCTGCGCAAAGAAGAAGCCATTCTTGAATACAGACTTGATCTTGCTAAAGAGGAAGGTAGAAAAGAGAGGGAAATTGAAGTCGCAAAGAATCTACTTAAAGCATGTGTTTCTTTTAATATTATAGCTCAAACTACTGGTCTTTCTATGAGTGAGATCAAAGAATTGCAGAATTAAGTGTGAATGGTTACGAAAAATATAAGTTTTTGCGATAAACGACATAGTGATGTATTTGTTGTTCAGCATGTCAGTGGAATATTTTCTGGTATCTGTTCAGATGCATGGCTAATGCTGAAACAAAAATTCCAGTGCTCCTTTTTTTGTCATCCCAGTCTGGGATCCAGATTGGGCACTAAGTTGGTAAACACGAAAGCGCTTTACAACGTTTTTGATGGAACTGTGCAAAAGGACTGGATACCAGTGTCAGCTACTTGCATGACACCCATTTGTTCCTATAGTTGCTTTTCTCGTCTACCTTATTTTGCCACTCATCTGAACAGATACCCATTTTGGAGGGATACCAATAATAGTTGTGAGCGGTACAAGTTTAGTCCATATACCTTCCAAGCATAACACGCTCACGAAACTTTAATGCGATAGCTTGGTTTCTACTGAAAGACAGCATTATGCCAAGTGCGATGCTCGAAGATAAAAGAGAAGAACCACCATAGCTAAGTAACGGCAGGGTTATGCCGGTGGTAGGAAAAACACTCAATGTTACCCCTATGTTTATTATGAATTGTGTGATGAATTGCATTGAGATACCGAGAATCACCAACAGATTAAATAATTCATTTTCCCTATATGCAATGTAAAGCAAGCGGGCAGAAATGATGCCAAATAACATCAATGTGGCTAAGCACGTAATCAAACCAAATTCTTCTGCTAAAACAGAAAACACAAAATCTGTATGACAATCAGGAAGAGAGGCTTTTACGCTACCTTCACCAGGTCCAACTCCAGTTAATTGACCTCTTTTGAATGCTTCTAATGATTTTGTGACTTGAAAGTTATCGCGCTGCGTAAAAAAGACAAAATTGTAAATCCTTTGCTTTATATGTGGGAGGCATAAGTAAGCTATTGTAGTTCCAGTTGTGGCCATTCCTATTATGCATAGAAAGTATAAAAATGGTATACATGCAATAAACATTTGACTGATAAAAGAATATGTTAAAAGCATAGACATACTGAAATCAGGTTGCAAAAGTAACAACACAAAAACTAACAGAAATATTATGATTGATATGTGTATTTTAAACTTCATTTCGCTGGCCAAGATACTAGCTATAACAACAGAAAAAAATGGCCTTACGAACTCAGATGGTTGAACTGAAATTTTGACAATATGCAACCATCGTTTCGCACCTTTTACCTCTATACCAAGTATTATCGCAGCTGCCACTAGAATAGTAAATAAAATGAAACCTGCGAATGAGAGGTTAAGTATAGTTCTTGTGTTGAGAAAAGAAAATGTCACCAAGGTAATTAGTGACAGGACTATATAAATTGTGTGACGCCGTATAAAATAATCCTGTGGTAAAGAAAGACGCTGCGCAATTACAGGGCTTGCTGAATAAACAAGAATGAAGCTTATAGTGAGCAAAAAAAACACTGGAAGGATGAGATAATAATCCAGCGTTCTATACCAGAGTTTAATATTCATTTTGTTCCAATGTGTAATGCCACTATTCCATAGCTCATATTATGAAACTCAACATTCTTAAAGCCTACCTCTTCAATTTCCATTTTAAAATCAGCCTGAGTTGGAAATTCTCTGATGCTCTTCACTAAATATTCATAAGAACTCTTGTCTTTAGCAACTATGCTGCCAATTTTAGGAATTACTTTAAATGAATATAAGTCATAAAGTTTGGTAAATATCTCATTTTGATAGTGCATAGGGGCAAATTCTAAGCAGATAAATTTCCCATGTGGTTTTAATACCCTGTGCGCCTCATTTAAAGCCTTCTTGCGGTCAGAAACATTTCGAATGCCAAAAGCTATTGTGCAATAATCAAATTCGGAGTCTTCAAATGGTAAAATTTCTGCACTTGCACATACCCAATCAAAATTAATTTGGTTTGAATTTATAGCTTTATCACGTCCTCTGTTTAGCATGTTTTGATTTATATCGCATACTGTAACCTTAGCACTTGGCTCTTTTCTTACTACTCTTATTGCTATATCTCCAGTTCCTCCAGCAACATCTAAAACCTTAGAGTTTTTTGTAAAATGCACACTATTTACCATCTTATCTTTCCATAATCTGTGCATTCCGAGGCTCATTATATCATTCATGGTGTCGTAGCGACTTGCCACGGAATCGAATACCTCTTTAACTAATTGCGATTTCTTCTTGATTTTTATAGTAGACATTACGTAAAGTCGCTCAACTCCTTTATAATTAGTAAAAATTAATTTGAATTAACGCAAATGTCAACGACAAGCCTTGAGCCTGTTAAAATCTTCTTCAGCGTGGTATGATGACCGAGTTAGTGGGCTTGATGCAACCACTAGGAACCCTTTGGAGTAAGCGATATATTTATAATGCTCAAATTCCTCTGGGGTAACATACCTATCAAGTTTTGCATGTTTTGGAGTTGGTTGTAGATATTGACCAATTGTAATAAAATCAACCTCAGCACTGCGCAAATCGTCCATAACCTGCAGTATTTCCTCTTTTGTTTCTCCAAGACCAACCATAAGCCCCGACTTTGTGAAAACTTTAGGATTAATCTGCTTTACCATCTTCAGTAAATATAGTGAATGAAAATAGCGAGCTCGTGGTCTTATTTTTGCATACAATCTCGGCACTGTTTCAATATTGTGGTTATAGACATCAGGTGATGCAACAGCGATTGCTTCAAATGCTCCTTTCTTATTTAAAAAATCAGGAGTTAAAATCTCTATTGTTGTTTCTGAAGTTATCTTTCTAATTTCTTCTATGCACTGTATAAACTGATTTGCGCCACCATCTGGTAAATCATCACGATCAACAGAAGTAATGACAACATGTTTTAAGTTTAACTTTTTTATCGCTTTTGCTAAATTTTCTGGCTCATGAGGGTCTAGTTTATCAGGAATGCCAGTTGCAACGTTGCAAAATGCACAAGCACGAGTGCAAACAGAACCAAGAATCATCACAGTAGCATGACGTTTATTCCAACATTCGCCAATATTTGGACATGCAGCCTCTTCGCACACTGTATGCAAGTTATGCAGTTTAACGATGTTTAAGGTTTCATTAAATACTTCACCGGTCGGAGCTTTTGCTCTGAGCCATTGAGGTTTGCTATGCATCTGAAACTGCTAACTCTACCTCTTGCTTTACTAAAACTTTTTTCAACCTTCTTTTTATCTTCTGCGCTTTCTCACTTAGTTTAATCGTTCTTGTGTTGAGCAAAAAAGCATCTAAATCACCTTTGTAATCTATAGTTCTCAAAGTTCTTGTTGCCACACGAAATCTAAACTTTTTATTCAATATATCACTTGTCAACGTAACCTTATGTAAATTTAAAAGAAAGGTACGCTTTGTTTTACGATTCGAATGTGATACCTTATTACCAAAAGATTTTTTTCTATTTGTTAATTCACAAACTCTACTCACTTCAATATACCAAATTATTCTATGTACTTAGATTACCTTATATAGTCAAATAGTCAATACTCTCTTGCTTAATTTTTATACCATATACTGCTTTATAGCCAAAAAATATCGTAATTTTTTCTATTATAAGAGAAATCATATGCTGAATTTCCAATGCTTTGCTGCCATTTGTTACTACCAGATGCAATACACCCGAATTTATATTCTGTGCATATGAGATCTTTTTCGGTTTTGTACACTCTGCTATTTCTTTCCCTACTATATTTCGCCAGTTTAAAATAAGACGTATTTCATTTTTACTAATCTTATTTTTCATGCATTTTAATGCATAGTTTTCAATTATAGACTTTAATTTTTTTGGACCGCTACGTTTGAGCATTTTTCTGTTTTTTTAGTAGGTAGATAATATAAAAGTATACATATAACTTGAGATTTTGTCATTACTGCTACATGTTTGTGAGATACCGTGACGGTATGACCATAATCGTCACTCCGCAACGCATATTGCATAGTCGTCATTCCGCGGCGTGTTCGCGGAATCTAGCTCTGGTCACGCTACTTAGATGACAACCTTCTAACTGCTTTACAAAGGCTCTACCCTCTGGCCTCACACCGTAAAAGCAGTATTTTTATGCAAAACTTATCTCAACGTAGCACTTGTCAAGATCGTTCCATTCAAAAATTTTTGTTTTGCCTCATAATTAACCTTATAGCTGTTTTAATTGTAATTAGTTAAATTATTATTAACTTGCCAGGCTAGATCCAAAAAATAGCATAATCAATATGCAAATTGTAATAGAAATCACGTTTGCGTATGGTTTATTGCTATGCGGTTAATCTTTCCTCAATCCAAGCTGCTTGAATAGCTTCGAGTATTTTTTCGTTACAGCGTTTTTCATCATCATCAAATTTCTCTAAACTCAAGACCTTTTTTTTAAGCTCAGTGAATCTGATACTAATTATATTCTCATTTGGAAATTTTTCCTCCAGAGCTTCCACAATATCTTCTATATCAAGCCATTTCATACTTTTTTGTATTTATCTGCTAAGTTAAATTGGTGCCCATGGGGAGACTTGAACTCCCAAGGTCGCAAAACCCACGGATTTTAAGTCCGCTGCGTCTACCGATTCCGCCACACGGGCTTTTTTTATCTATCTAGAGTAAAACTCTACTACTAAATTGACTTCCATGTCTGCTGAATAAGGAACCTCAGAATATTGAGGTGACCTCAAATACTTCACTGAATGCTCTTTACTATCTGCTTCTAAATAATCCGGAGCCTTGCGCTCTTGTTTTTGTTCAGCCTCTACTACTACAGGGATTTTTGCTGCCCTTTCTCTTATTTTTATTATATCACCTGGCTTCACTCGATAACTCGATATGTTAACCACCTTATCATTAACTGTAACGTGCTTGTGAGATATGAGCTGCTTTGCTGAGTAAATTGTTGGAACAAGACCAGAGTGGTATAAAACAGAACTTAATCTCGATTCTAAGATACCGATAAAATTATCAGCCGTATAACCCTTTCTGTTATAAGCATCTAAAAATGTACGTCTGAGCTGCTTACTTGAAATCGCGTAGTAAAACTTAAATTTCTTATGCGCAGCAAACTGCTTACCAAAGTCGGATAACTTCTTGAATCCAAGAATACCATGTTGACCTGGAGGGTATTTCCTTTTGTTTACTGGGTCTTTAGCTCTACCCCATAAATTTACACCAAGTCTACGGCTAATCCTATACTTTCTAGTGATAACAGTTGTCATATAAAAACTCTCACGATTTAACTTTAGATTATTAAGGATTTTAGCACTCAGTGTCAACTTGTTTTTGCTGATATAATCTTTTATACTTCATTTTTAAGTTTTTCTATTAACACATGAATCATTCACATTTAAAATCTATGGCAAACGCCATCCGTTTTTTATCAATTGATGCAGTACAAAAAGCAAACTCTGGACACCCAGGTATGCCACTTGGCATGGCAGATGTTGCAACTGTTTTGTTTGCTAAATATCTGAATCATAATCCTGATGATTCTAAATGGTTCAATAGAGATCGCTTTGTTTTATCAAACGGTCATGGGTCAATGTTACTATACTCAATATTATATTTGACAGGTTATATTAGCGTAGATGAGCTAAAAAACTTCAGACAAATGGGATCCAAGACCCCAGGTCATCCAGAGTTCGGCTTGACTTCCGGGGTAGAGGCAACAACAGGCCCGCTCGGTCAGGGGTTTGCCGCTGCTGTTGGCATGGCACTTGCTGAATCGATACTTGAAAAGCAGTTTAGAATCAATCACTACACTTATGTGATGCTAGGGGATGGCTGTCTTATGGAAGGAATAAGCCATGAAGCAGCATCACTTGCTGGGCATCTTAAATTGAATAAGCTTATAGCTCTTTTTGATGATAATGATATTTCTATAGATGGCGCTACTTGCCTTTCCTGTTCTGACGATGTAGAGAAACGCTTCTTAGCGTATGGATGGAATGTTGACAAAATTGATGGCCATGATTTTGATGCCATATCCCTTGCAATAGAGCAAGCAAAAAAGTCTGATAAACCTACAATGATCTGCTGCAAAACTATTATCGGAAAATTTTCAAGCCGTGCTGGCACATCCTCTGCTCACAGTGGTGCTTTTTCGGAGGAAGACATAAAACAGATGAGAGAGAAATTAAACTGGAATTATGAACCATTCCATGTACCAGAAGATGTGAAAAATGCCTGGAAGAAAACTGTTGAGAGAGCAAAACAAAACTACACGATGTCATTCCAGCGCGTGACCAGGAAAGAAGAAAAAGAATGGATCCCAGTGTCAAGCACTGGGATGACAAAAAGTGGAGCTGGGGTAACAGGATATCATGTAGAACTTCAAAGACGGTTAGATAAACATCTACCAGATAATATCGCTGGTGTTTTAGCTGACCTGAAGAAACAAATATGTGAGCTAATGCCAAACGAAGCTACTCGATCTTCTTTCGGCAGAGTAATGGAACTTTTAACTGAGTCTATGCCGGAATTAATCGGCGGTTCTGCTGATCTTACCGGGTCAAATTGCACTAAATATGAGCACATGCAGGTAATAAATAGCAATAATTATAGTGGCTCTTATGTCCACTATGGAGTGAGAGAGCACGCTATGGCAGCATGTATGAATGGTATGGCACTTCACGGCGCGATTCTTCCTTATGGCGGCACTTTTTTGGTATTTTCCGACTATTGTCGTCCTGCTATACGTCTTTCAGCTCTGATGAAGCAGCAGGTTATGTATGTCATGACTCACGACTCAATTGGAGTGGGAGAAGATGGCCCGACTCATCAGCCAATAGAGCATTTAGCCTCTTTGCGTGCTATACCAAATCTATATGTTTTTAGGCCAGCCGATGCAGTTGAAACTCTGGAGTGTGTTAGCATTGCACTCGAAAAGAAAGAATCTCCAGCACTGTTTGCGCTCTCAAGGCAAAACGTAAGTTACATGCGCAAGTTCTACTCTGATATCGATCAATCTGCTAATTTATCGAAGTTTGGTGCATATATTTTGTGTGAATGTTCAAAAGAATTAAAAGTGACGATATTTGCTACGGGGTCCGAGGTTGAAATTGCAGTTGAAGCAAGGGAGAAATTGCAGGAAAAGGGTATAGGTACAAGGATTGTTTCTATGCCATGCTGGAGGCTTTTTGACGAGCAAAGCGATGAATATAAAGCGGCAATATTAAATAATGACAGCATTAAAGTTGCAATTGAAGCCGGAAGTGAAATGGGTTGGCATAAATATATAGGTTCAAACGGTATATTTATTGGCATGAAAAGCTTCGGAGAATCAGCACCTTATAAAACACTCTATGAGCATTTTAATATCAGCGCAGATCATGTGGTAAAATGTGTGTGTGAGAAACTGGTTTACATTCAGTAGACTTCTTGCATAACCATATGAAAGCCCACTCTTCTTTGTCATCCCAGTACGTGACGTTATTTCCATCCAAGATGATGTCATTCCAGCACTTGACACTGGCATCTAGTTTTCTTTACAAATTCACCAAAAGTGCTTCATTCTATAACGCAAAACCCATACTCACCAAACCCAATGCATTACTTGCAATTAAGTTTCCTGGATCCCAGTGTCAAGCACTGGGATGACACCTTTTCCGGTAGAAGATCACTATCAAATCACATTGCTCTGGTCATTATGATCACCATTATTTTGTTCAACTGATTGATCGACCCCAGGTGAAGAAGAATCATCATAAGGTTGTGTGTCAGACTTTTCTTCGTCAGACCCAAACAACCATGAAAAAAAACCACCAAAAAATGATGCAATTAATGAAAAAGGCTTCATAAGTATACTAAACAAACTACCAAAAAAAGAGCTCGGCTGTTCTTCTGTTTGTGCAGGTTCTGTGGAAGCAACAGGACCTACATCGTTGTCTTGTACATCAGTTCCTTGTTCTGCACTGGTGGTGCTGGTTTTTTCCCCTTCTTTGCTATTATCTGATTGTAGTTCAGTATCATCACCTACTCGTTTTTCTTCCTCTTGACCCCCTTCACTATCTGTCGATGATCCACCCGCTGAACCATCATCAGATTTTTCTGCTGGTTGCAATAGAGTTTTTATTCCTTCATCAGTGGCTAATTTGAAAGGAGTGTTTCCATGTTTATCTTCTATATTAACATCGATTCCATCTTTTCCCAATAGGGCTTCTACTGCCTCTTTATGGCCCTTTACAACGGCCCAATGTAAAGGAGTCTGTTCTGCAAGTTTATCTTTTATATTAACATCGATTCCTTCTGCTCCCAGTAGAGCGTTCAATACATTTATATCTATGTTGTCCTTTTTAGCAGCCAAATGCAAAGGAGTCCTGTCATCTTTATCTTGTGCATTAACATTGATTTCTTTTGCTCCCAGTAGAGCGTTCAATACATTTATATCTATGTTGCCCTTTTTAAGAACAGAATGTAAAGGAGTATCTTTATTCTTATCTGCTAAATTAACATCGATTCCATCTTTTCCCAATAGGGCTTCTACTACCTCTTCATGGCTATTTTTAGCAGCACAATGTAGAGGAGTCTTTCCATCTTGATCTGTTGCATTAACACTTGCTCCTTGATTTATTAGATCGTTTACTGTATCGATATCACCTCTTCCAGCAGCCTTAAGTAATTCATCTGTGTTTTGTAATAGAGTTCGTATGTCTTGAGTAGTGGCTAAATCTAAAGGAGTGTCTCCATTTTCATCTTCTGCATCAACATTTGCCCCTTTGTCCAATAGAGCTTCTACTACCTCTTTATGGCCCTTTTCAGCAGCCCAATGTAGAGGAGTCTCTTTCTGCTGATTTGTTGCATTAACATCGATTCCTTTTACTTGCAGTAGGGCTTCTACTACCTCTTTATGGCCCTTTTCAGCAGCCCAATGTAGAGGAGTCTCTTTCTGCTGATTTGTTGCATTAACATCGATTCCTTTTACTTGCAGTAGGGCTTCTACTACCTCTTTATGGCCCCATACAGCAGCAATATGTAAAGGAGTCCTTTTCGACCAATCTGTTGCATTAACATTGATCCCTTTTACTTGCAGTAGGGCGTCTACTACATCTTTATGGCCCTTTTCAGCAGCCAAATGTAAAGGAGCCCTATCTCCATCTTGTGCATTAACATCGATTTCTTTTGCTCCCAGTAGAGCGTTCAATACATTTATGTCTATATTGCCCTTTTTAAGGACCAAATGTAAAGGAGTTTCGTCATATTCATCTTGTGCATTAACGTTGATTCCTTCTGCTCCCAGTAGAGCGTTCAATACATTTATATCTATGTTGTCCTTTTTAAGAACAGAATGTAAAGGAGTATCTTTCTTGTTATTTGGTAAATTAACATTGATTCCATCTTTTCCCAATAGGGCTTCTACTACCTCTTTATGGTTCTTTACAGCAGCTAAATGTAAAGGAGTTTCTTGCAACCAATCTGTTGCATTAACATTGATCCCATTTACTTTCAGTAGGGCTTCTACTACCTCTTTATGGCTCTCTACAGCAGCCCAATGTAAAGGAGTCTTTTGCGACCAATCTGTTGCATTAACATTGATTCCATTTACTTTCAGTAGGGCGTCTACTACCTCTTTATGGCCCTTTTCAGCAGCCCAATGTAGAGGAGTCTTGTTATCTTGATCTTTTACATTAACCTTTGCTCCTTCACTTATTAGACTGTTTACTTCCTGAATATTACCGCTTTTAGCAACCTCAAGTAATTTAGCTGTGCTTTGTAATAGAGTTTTTATTTCTTCGTCAGTAGTTAAAACTAAGGGAGTGTTTCCCTCTTCATCTTCTGCATTAACATTTGCCCCTTTGTCCAATAGAGCTTCTACTACCTCTTTATGGCCCCATACAGCAGCAATATGTAAAGGAGTCTCTCCTTTATCATTTTCTACCTTAACATCTGCTCCTTCACTTATTAGACGGTTTACTGCATCAATATCACCTCTTTCAACAGCCTTAAAAAAATTATCTCTACTTTGTGAACTACTCATCCTACACCTCTTTGTAAAACTATATTGTTATGATAAAGTCGTTAATAATCTATGAGCTCTCACCCCCTGTAAAATTATATTATCATGATAAAGTCATTAATAACCCATGAGCTCTGGATCACGCAAATAATGGTTATTCCCTGTGTTTTTCAGTACATTTGAGCTGGCTGTACATAAGAATTGCAATTGTAGAGCATGCTATTGTTAATAGTAAATTTGGTAAAATACCATAGCGAAAAAATTTTCCTACTATATATATTCCAATAGCCCCAAACATCATATTGCAGAATGAGAGAACTGCACTACCAAGCCCTATACCTTTGATCGTTTCTAAAGCAGAAGTTACGTTATTGCTTATTATTAATGCAAGTCCGATATTGGCTGGAATCCAAGCAGTTTGAAGAATGAATATATTCAACTTGTCCACGAAATAAAAATATACCAATAAACTATCGGATATTATCGGTAACACCAAACCTATTATTAGCATTTTGCTAACCCCTACTTTTGGTACATACCTTCTATTAATTAAAGTTCCAATTATGTAAAATATGACTATGATCGATATGAGGTAGCCAAAATACTGTACTTCAATGCCCATCGATTCAAATATGAACGGGTAGTTAGCAATGTATGCCCAAAGCCACATGAAAGTTAATCCATGAATGGCTGAAAACCCAAGGAAACGATAATTTCTAAATATTGATATATATTGCTTGAAGATATTAGTAGTTATGTTAGTTATACTGGTTTCATTTTTATTTACAGTGAGTGTTTCTTGTAACTTAAAGTAGATAAAAATAAGTATAGCAATTGCCGCGAGTGACATAATAAAAAACAAAAATTTCCAATGATACCCATGTGAAATTATATAACTGCCCACCACTGGAGCTATTCCAGGTGAGAGTGCCACAACCATATTTAATTTTGAAATTACTCTCGAGTATTCACTACCCGAGTACATATCCCTTATTGCTGCATACCCAACAACACCTGCAACACCAGCTCCTGCCCCTTGTATGAAGCGAATTAGTATCAAGAGCATAATACTGTCGGCTATATAACACATGACACTTGCCAAAGTAAAAATTGTCATACCAATCAGCATCATTGGACGCCTACCATAATGGTCCGATAATGGACCATAAATTAAGCCAGATACCGCAAATCCAACTAGATTTAAGCTAATTGTAAGCTGCACTACACTGCCTTCTACTTTAAAATAATTGGCAATGCTTGGTAGTGCAACTGAGTATAGGTCAGTTGCCATATCGACAATTGCTACAGACAATATCATAATAAGAGAGATGATATTTTGCGAAAGAGCTGTTTTCACTTAATGATTTACTGGATTAAATATACTTAATTATAATGTATTTTTTTCATTAGTATATTAAATTAACTACTGAAATTAAGAGTAGCTATTCAAGAAAAAGCCTGTGAAGGCTCTATCCAGTAGGGCAGTGCCATGACTACTTGGATCTAGTTTCCATTATACAATTTCATCAAAGCAGTTTACTTACTTGCAATTAAGTTTCTGGATCCAAGTAGTCATGGCACTGGGATGACAGGAGAAGGAGGCTACTTAGATGACACCCTCCTAGTGGATTCAAATCACAATGTTCGTACAGTTATGTGCTTTGACACTGAAATCTTAAGCTAAAATCATGAAAAGCACGAATTTCAATATCTTACCTTTGATTATTCACTTTAAGCTTTAAGTCTTCAACAGAAGATGCATTTGCCTCACTTACTACCTTTAGTGGTTCACCAAGGCTATGTTCCACTTTTGTCTCAAATTTAAAGCCCAATTTTTCGCAAAGCTTCTGAAAATATTCAACAATAACATCAAACAAATTCTTACCACTTACTTTGTAGTTTTTTAGCTCTTTAGGAATGGTAAGAAGTACTTTACCATCTTCATATGTTACATTTTTATCTTCACATTTCAGTTTAAACTCCGCTGAACTGCAAAAACCTGGTGTTTCGATATATGTACAATCATCATAGTTAAGCATTTTTGTATATTTCATGCTAAAACTAAGCTTTATACAATTGGGTTCACGACAATCCATAATATACTCTCTTGTCATACAGTTGCTTTGCGTTGACAAATGAAAAGATCCAAGAGCTTGACTCATATCATTAGGAAGAAAATGAGTATATCCGCCCTGATAATAGTTATTTATTAACTCCTCAATAATAGAGTTATTGGGAATTGTTGCACCAACGTGTTTAAACATTTCTGTAAAAATTTGTCTGAGAAATGGACGATAATTCCCTTTTCCGTTTTCATCCCGTAGAATTAGATTTTTATGTTTTGAATACAGATTGTTAATAAATTCGTTAGTTATTTTTTGTCCGTTAATAGCAAGGCCGTGTGTTCTATTAAGATCCTTATATGTTCCCTCACCAGAAATTACTTCGTCCCAAGTGTTAGCTTTGAAATCAGCATATTTGAGCTTCTTCACTTCAGCTTTCAACGCATTGACCATTTCCTTTGACATGTTATATCTCTACCATTAATACCTGTATATTAATTCTAGCACTTACTTTATTAAATTTCAATTACTAAATGAATTTATCACTTTCACTTCCGTATTTTCCAGCGAGTCACCGTAAGTCACTGCTTTTAGGTAAAACTTTTTTCCCCTTTGCACTTCGAAAGATATTACTGAATCATCAAGCAGAGTAAATTTTTCACCTGCGGTGTGCTGATACTCTTTGGTGCCCTCTTGCCCTCTAATTAGGTTGCTAAGCTTATATTTATTTTTATCTATAAGTTCGGCACTCTGAAATTTTACTATCTCTTTTCCAACCAGTGCTAAATTGCTTACATTTATAGTACTAACATTAGTGCTTGTAAAACCCTCTTCTGTCATCCCAGTGCCCAGACACTGGGATCCAGGAGAAATATGGTCAAGCGCTGGAATGACACCATCACTTAAATAATGGTTATATGAAGAACTCAATACACCAAAACGTAACACTACTATAAGCCCCTCGTCGGTAGATTCCATTACATATCCGTAAGTAGACTGCTTGTTTGTGCTTGCGATAGGCTTATAATCCTTATCGTTGTACGAAATAAAGAGTGTTGCTCCTTTCCAATTCTTTTCCTCGCTAATTAAAGTAAAGCTTGTGGTATTATCTTTAACATGCGGTAAATCTATCATTTCTATGATGGTTTTGCTAACGTGAGAGGGAGGGTATTCCTTCAGCATAAGTGACCTTGTTGAAGGAAAAGAGAGCTTATATATAGAGCGATCATAACCAACGCCAATTACTTGAATGGACATGCTTTCAAATTTCGTTTTTATAATTCTCACCGTATGCTTTTTCTCACCGTCTAAAATCGTTATTACATCACTTGGCACAAGCCACGCATATTTTATCGACAGCTTGAAATTGTATATATTTCTCTCTTGCCACGAAGAATAAAGTAAAACCTCAGCTATATTTTGCGCCTCTCCCTCCTCCATAATGAGTGGTATTTCAACTGTTATAGCAGTGCCTTGCTTTGGCAACTCAGCATATTTAACATCAATTGGATAGCCAAAATTGCGGTTAAAGTAAACGATGTTAACTTTATTGTTTAAATCCAGTTGACTAATATTAACAAGTTGCATCGACTTTGAACTGTTATTGAAAACCATTTCACCAATTGGCATTACAGTTGTAACTCCCCTGCCCTTTTGGACAAATTTCAGTTTAGAGTCCTGTTCAACCACATCAAAAAAATAGCAACTTTGCAGCATTTTAATAATTGAACGTACCGATTGCTGGTCATTTATTACATATCCAGACAATAATCCTTTAACATCACTCGTATCGAACTGATCGCTTTTTAAACCTGCTTTTTGTAATAGATCCGATAAAACATCGGAAATATTAAGCTGTGAAAGCTTTCCCTGAATCCAATGTCCTGTCTGCCAATTATGGCAGTCAGTCCACATATCACACAAATTGGGGAAATAAGGAAATGGCCTTGCATCCCATGCCCAGAGAAACATTTTTTCTACCATTTCCGAGCTTTGCCACTTTTTTAGCGTTCCTTCAATTGCAATTTTCTGTGAAAGAAAGCTCACCTCTCCGTTTGAATATCGTGGATATTTGCTCTCTATGCTGCCTTTGTCAACAAACACATTTGGCTCATTAGTGCAGCCGTTCATACTGGAAAATCCATACTCAGTAAACCATATTTTTTTCATTTTTGGTTGCCATTTCGTTTTACTACCACCTGGATTTATGTGAGTTTCACTCCACCATTTCTCTATATTTTTCCACGCATACCTGCTGTCGTTATATTTTACTTTTTCAGGTTCACTCTTTGAGTAATCATAGAAATAATCATACCCCACTCCACTGCTCCAACCACCCATTACATCTTCTGCGGAATAACCAAAAGGAGGCTCTGGACCATCAGTCAGTGGAAAATAAGCATCTATGCCAACAACGTCGATGTACTCTGAAGACCACAGTTCATCCATATTATACCAACCATCATATGAATGGTATTCGCTCCAATCCGCAGCGTAAGTTACTGTTACTTCTTTTCCAAGATTAAGTTTTATCTGTTTTGCAAGTTTGACCAGCTCTATCACCACAGGATAATTACCTTGAGCATCTTTTACTCTGGTAAGCTGGACAAACTCAGACCCGATGATAAACCCTTCCACTTTAGTTTGTTTGGCAATACTTGCATAATGCTCTATAAATTTGTTATATTGATTCTCAAAAAAATCACTTATATCCCCAGGGGTCCCGCTCAATTTTCCTCGCCACTCTTTGTTCTTTGTGTCAAGCAAGGGCATTGGATAGAGCATCACCTTGTAGCCTCTGCTGCGTAACTCTTCTATATATCTAGTTAACGCTGCATCACTAACTGTGCCACCATACCTTGGGTTTCCACTCGCATCTTTTGAAATTAGCTGAGCATTATCTCTGGTTACACCCCCTACTTGCCAATCATTAGGTAAGACTGCGGAATCATCTTGAAATTCAACCGCAGGGTATATTTTACAATCTTTAATGTTCAGATCATTCACAAACCAATTGACTACTACCGATACCCACTCAACACTTGGCAAATCTTCTTTTAATTGATCCAAAGAAAGCACTGCATCGCTCTTT
Organism: Wolbachia endosymbiont (group A) of Therophilus tumidulus; assembly: GCF_964277345.1. Lineage (NCBI taxonomy): Bacteria > Pseudomonadati > Pseudomonadota > Alphaproteobacteria > Rickettsiales > Anaplasmataceae > Wolbachia > Wolbachia endosymbiont (group A) of Therophilus tumidulus. Next base: position 874,074 of record NZ_OZ195515.1, read on the forward strand.
TTAGTGTGGTTGTTATGATTTACCCTTTGTGCTAGGCCATATGGGATATATTGGTTGCTGCTTATTTTCTCTTGCGCGATTTTCTTCTGTATTTTTGTATCATATACAAACTCACCTGAACCTGGTATGATATTGATATTCCGAATATTTTCCGCTATTGAAAACCCAACGGGCTTTAATGCAGTTCGCACTTCAAATGTAAATATCGGGACGCGATTGTTATAGTCTGCTAAAGGAAAATTCTTGATGACTATGTAAGATATTCCCCTATAAGCCGGCACATTCCCCTCTCCTTCAATTGATGACATAAATGGATCAGGATTTTGGTCTTCTCTGCCGCTGTAAAAAGTATAATCTATTTCATCAAAGCTAAGTGATGTTGTATCTGCCCAGATTCTGTTTAATTTTTCTACTTTCCCCTTGCAGATCGCAATTGCAAGCGTTGCGTAGTAATTATATGTAACGTTCATACCTCTTCCAATTTTGCTTTTTGTGGTTATCGCCTCTTCTTTTATTGGCTGTGACCAAATAATGTTCCCTGCAACACGAGCAGTGCCATAGATAATTGGAATCGTTCTGCCGTAGGTTGAGGTTTGAACTTGCAGATTTTTTAGTCTCGCACCATGCGTTACTTTTTGCTCGGCATCAAGGCCAAACATTGCGCTATCTAGCTGTGCACCAAGAAGAGCACCGAGTTCTGAGCCGATAATCTGGCCAATTGGACCAAAAATGCTGCCTGCTTGACCAAAAATTGATGATAAAATTATTGTGGACATGATAATCCTCCTTTTGATAGATTTTTTTGAAATTGTTGAGAGAAGATCCAAGTGTCACGCTACTTGGATGACAAGAAAGTGGTACTGGGATGACAGATACTATGATAAGAAATTCAGCAGCTTACAATGGATAGTTGAAGTTTTTAATTAAGAAAAGCACACAAGTAAATCGTGTAGCTATAGTTATTGTAAGCAACAATGAAAAAGTGCGGAAGTGAAAAATTTATGTTGATTTTATATTAATTTTTAGTACAATTTAGCATTATAATCTGGGGGTGCCAATGAAATTTGAAATGTCGGAAGAAAATAGTAAAAGAGTCTTGTCTGGTACAAAATGGATTACTAATGTTGGTCAAAACTATCTTACATCACTGAATAATAGCACTAAACCAACTAGTTCTGGAAAAAAATTAATCAATGCTTTTTTACTTGTTCCAATCATCGTGCCTACTGCTATAACAGCATTATCTCTTAGCTTAACTATGCTTTTTTTGAATGCTGTTAATGTTCAAAAAGATGATTCTAAATTATCTAAAGTAATAAAGTTTATAGTTAGCTCTCTAATCTATATAGCTGCTACCGTGGTTTTAATTCCGTGCATTGTATTAAATCTAATAATTTCACTGATACCTGGTCTTATTTTTTATTACATTAATAAAGACATGTTTAGTCAAAAAGACATAGAAAACAGTCAAGGTCAACCAGTAAATAAAGTTGAGATAAGTAATGATAAAGAATACAATGAGCGTGTTGAAAAAGAAGCTAGCATATTAGGAACTGACCAACATCAAAATAATGAAGAGCACGAGCAAAATGAACTAAGGAGTAATAGTCAAAGTAATTCAGAACAACACCATTCAGCATATAATCAAGCATTAGTAAGTAATGGTCAACTACATAATCAACCGACTGTAGAAGTAATATCTCGAGAAGTGGGTAATACGCGATTTGTAGACCAGACTGTTATAGCAAAGGATATAAATAATGATGGTATACGAGATGGTGGAATGATGATGCGAACAGTTGGAAATGATCGTAACTTCACTGCTTGTGGTGTTGTTACCGGAAATGCTACTAATAAACAAGAAGGTTTCGCTACTGCTATGGGGTTTTCATGTAACATTGTTGAAAATGGAATAGATTTCCAACTTGGCTGCAGTATGCGCACTGGAACTGACAAAAAGCAAGCAATTAAACATCTTAAGCAAAGTGAATCAGCGCGAACTTTGCTATCTGGTGATAGTGGAATATTGTCTATAGAGCAGCCTGGTAGCTCACAACGAAAGTAGTAATTATTTCACCAGTGGCAAAGTGATACCATGCTGATTCATATATTTTCCTTTCATATCATCATATGATTTCTCGCATTCACTTTCGCCGCTTAAAAATACGAATTGGCATGCGCCTTCATTAGCGTAAATTTTCGCAGGAAGTGGAGTGGTGTTTGAGAATTCGAGTGTGACATGACCTTCCCATCCAGGTTCTAAGGGAGTAACGTTTACTATAATTCCACATCTTGCGTAAGTTGATTTACCAACACAAATGACCAGTACATTCCTTGGTATACGAAAATATTCCACTGTACTTGCAAGCACAAAGCTATTTGGTGGAATTATACATACGTCTGTTTCCTTATCTATGAAACTATTCTCAGAAAAATTTTTAGGGTCCACGATAGCTGAATTAACATTAGTAAAAATTTTAAATTTATTATCCACTCTTGCATCGTAACCATAAGATGATAGTCCGAAAGATATAACACCTTTGCTGCTTTTGTGGTTCACAAAAGGTTCTATCATTCCAAAATTTTCAGCTTTTTCTCTTATCCATTTATCTGGCATAACTGCCATAATTGCCCCTTAAAGTTGTGTAATACTTACAATAATATAAAATAAAATTTAAATGTAAACTGTAGCTTTTGTCATGCAATTAAAGCTTTTCAGTTTGATTTTTTATTACAATAATTAGATTTATGTTCTTAACTAAAAATAATGCTTAGAAACTTTCTCCTGATTTTTGTATTCGTATTATTCACGCCGCTATCAAATGCTGATGCCAGGAAATACATCAGAATTGTTGGATCTTCAACTGTTTTTCCTTTTATCTCGTTTATAGCCGAAGAGTTCAACCGTGTATTCTCCTTTAAGACTCCAGTTGTGGAATCGATAGGAAGTGGATCAGGGTTCAAAATGTTTTGCTCAGGAATAGGGGAAGACACGCCAGACATCACCACTTCATCTCGCCCTATGAAGGAAGTAGAAAGAGAACTATGTAAAAGGAATAAAATTAATGAAGTGATAGAAATCATCATTGGCTATGATGGAGTTGTCATTGCAAATTCAAATCAAAGCCATAGATTTGATTTCACAAAGAAGGACTTATTTGAAACTTTATCTGCATATTCTCAAGAAAATGATAAATTAGTAAAAAATAATAAGAAGTTTTGGTCTAATGTCAATCAAGCCTTACCAAAAACAGAAATTGAAATTTATGGTCCACATCAAAATACAGGCACATACGAAACTTTGGTTAATTCTATTATGCTTGATCAATATTCATGCATGAACTCGAGAATTTTCAAAGAGAATTATAAAGATCAGGAAGAAAGAAAGCAAGCATGTGGTAATATAAGGGATGACGGAAGGTATATAGAAGTTGGAATTAATGAAAACATAATAATACAAAAATTGAAAAGTAACAAGAACGCTTTAGGGATATTTAGTTTCAGCTTTTTAATGAGGAATCAAGATAAAATACAAGGGAGCACAATTGCAGGAATTGAGCCAACTTACGAAAATATATCATCGGGAAAATATATATTAGCAAGACCTCTATACCTTTACATAAAGAGGGAACACTTGGATACTGTTGATGGATTAAGAGAATTCGTAAAAGAAATTATAGATTCGATCGGCATTGAAGATGGGTACCTATCTAGGCTTGGTCTAATTCCACTTTCAAGTGAAGATATAAAGAAAGCTTCAGCAAAGGTTTATGATATAACGTGACGGCAACGTTTCTTTTATATTCTTTGTTCTAGCGTAGTCAGACCCAGCGCGGCGCGCTGGGATGACAATGGATTACTAATTAGACAGTTCTGCGTTGTTGCAACACCCCAGAAACAACCGGGTCCGAGCTTTTCGTATTTGGGCTTTCTGATTTCTCACAAACTCCTCCAATATAAGCTAGTACAGCCAATGCTGAAACTGCTAAAACTTCTAAAACTAATGCAACTACAGGATATGCCAGCACATAGGCTGCAATAGCACCAACTACGCATAGTCCAACAACGCCCAGAGCGATCTTCCCTTTGTGTTCACTCCAGAAGTTTGTATCGTTTTTTTCTGGGGTTTTGTTGCCAGTAGTTGGTGTAGTAGTGTTAGTTACTATAGGAGCATTGGAATAAAGATCCTTTACCCTCTTGTGCTTTTCTATTTCTTGAATAACTAGTGCAAGAGCAAAATATTCTGTGCTATTATAGTCAATTTTTCCTTGAAAGCGTTTAAGATCATCTATTGTATCTACAAAATATGGTTGACCTTCAAAAGAATTTACTACCTTGTAATCACACAAAAAATCACGAGTTTCTTTATCAGCTTTCTGCCAAATTAGTTCAATGATCCCTACTTTAGTGTTAACGCTAGCATTAGAACAGTCAATAACATCATTTAAAATGGTACCTTTGTCACTAGTCAGAGTCCCCTCGTGGCTCAAAACTGCTTGTATATCATCATGTTCCTTATGTTCCTTATTGTCGAGTACGTTCTGGACTTCTTGAAAATTGTCATTCCTGACTGCCTGTCTTAATGAACCTAGAATTTCTTCTTGTGCATCAGTTAATTCAACCATATCTTACCTCTAATAAAAATTTAATTATCACACATATTTACAAGTAAATCAAGTATATTGTTAATAACTGTTAATAAAGGCCAACAAAATGCTTGACGTTAGAGTAGCTTTTATGGCTTTGTATAGCGAGGAAGTAATTCTATGAAAAATCATCAACGTTTACAAAATTTGCGTTCAATTGCATTTATTGTGGGAATATTCCTATTGCTGTTTAGCTTAGCAATGCTTATTCCTGCTATTACCAATAAGTATCTCAGCTACGAATGGAAAAATTTCCTCGCTGGATTCATAATTACCTGCACATCTGGCGCAATTTTTATTTTACTCGGTAAATTAAGTAGATTGCATGGAATGCCAGCAATTTTTGCGATTACTAGTTGCACCTGGATTGCCTTGTCTCTGTTTGCAGCTATTCCTTTCTATTTTGATAATCTGAGCTATGTTGATGCATTGTTTGAAACGATATCTGGCATCACAACCACAGGAGCAACTATATTTAATGATATTGAAAAACAATCTCCAGGAATACTGCTATGGAGAGCAATGCTACATGGCATGGGGGGTTTTGGTGTAATCACTTTAGGAATTGCAGTTTTTCCTATGTTTAAGGTTCTCAGCCTAAATAATTTACTTTATTCTGAATATTCAGATGCTACCAAAAGGAAGTTGCCGAATACGCGAAGCGTAGTGATTCATGTTACGGCAATATATTATGGCTTAATTTTGTTATGTATATTTTCCTATTATCTAGCTGGTATGCCACTATTTGATGCAATATGTCACGGAATGTCTGCTGTATCAACTGGTGGATTTGCTAACTATAATGATTCTATAGGGCACTATAATAATCCCATACTAGAAGCCATAACGATCGTTTTTATGATTTTGGGTTCTCTGCCTTTTCTTAGCTATTTAAAAATCATAAGACGGTTAGACATTTGCTATGATGAGCAGGTCTCTTACTTTTTTAAGATAGCTATTGTTTCATCTTTATTTGCTTGTTTTTGGTTGTATAAAAATGTTGATTTAGGAGTGTCATTATCATTTAGATGCAGCACATTTACCATCACTTCCTTGATTACGTCAACTGGTTATGCAATCTGTAATCATATAGATTGGAGTTTCATTTCAGTCTTAGCTTTTTTTCTCACCTTTGTTGGTGGATGTAGTGGTTCTTCAAGTGGTGGTGTCAAAATCTTCCGCTTGATTGTTCTTTTAAGGTCCATAAGAAATTACTTTTACCTTTTATTAAACCCTGATGCAGACAATGGAGTAAAATTCAATGGAAAAACCCTGGAGAATGATGAAGTTCACTCTGTCTTTATATTTTTTGCAATTTTCATGTTAACGTTTACCATTTCATCAATAGTGATGTCTTACTTAAGCAATGCAGACTTTATAACTAGCGTCAGTTCAGTCTCTGCAACGCTTACAAACTCTGGTCCAGGGTTCAGCAACTTAATAGGTCCTTCAGGTAACTATTCTTCTTTCAGTAATGAAGTAAAATTATTTCTATCGTTTTTAATGCTGCTTGGCAGACTTGAAATATTGCCAATCTATTTTTGTATAGGTAATTTATTCTTATTTAATAGAGAGAAATAGTTGGTGAAACTTGATATTATAGCTAAACTGACTTACGACAATTTGAAAAACCGTCATTCCGCTACTCGTTAGCGATATCTATACCGCGAATAAATCCACAGATGTACGAACATTGTGATTTGGGCACACCAGGAAGAATGTCATCCAAGTAGCCCCTTTCTCGTCATCCCGCTACTTGTTAGCGGGATCTATGCTAAGAGATACCGCGAATGAATCGCGGCATGACGGTTCGCGGCGGTATAGCTATAGATAGTATTAGCTATTTAATAAAAAGATCGTAGCTAAACCAAGAAATATAAAAGCTGAGAGAATATCAGTTGTTGCCGATGTTAGGATTGAAGAAGAAACGGCAGGGTCAGACTTTAAGCGATGAAGCATTATAGGAATGAAAGTTCCGATGAACGTTGCAATAATTGACATCATAATCATGGAGACCACAAAAATCATCTCCACTTTGAAGTTGTGAAACCTTATTGCTAACACTACTAATGAAATAGTAGATAAGATCACCCCGTTTATAAGACCTATTAAAAATTCTTTCATCAGTATTCTTTTTGCATTTTGCTCAGTTAGATATTTTGTTGCGATTGCCCGGATGGTTAGCGTTACTGTTTGGGATCCTGCATTTCCGCTCATTGATGCAATTATCGGCATGATTATTGGCAGCACTATAAAACTTTTTATTACATCATCGAAAAAGCCAACTACTATGGAACACATTGTTGCAGCTAAGAGGTTAAACAGTAACCAAGGTAGCCTTTTAATTATAGTTTTATGTATAGGGGCATTTATATCGGCTTTAGAAGATACACCGCTTATTTTGAGTACATCCTCTTCTGTTTCTTGTTGAACAACTTTTATCACATCTTCAATTAAGATCACACCAATAATTTTACCATTCTTATTTACTACCGGAGCCGATAATAGAGAGTAATCTTTAAATATTCTTGCTACTTCCTCTTGGTCTATTCCAGTTTTAATGATTTTTATGTCATGATCCATTATCTCTTTTATTATTGTGTCTCCTGAGTGAGATATTACCTTATTTAAATTAACACTGCCTATAGGCTCTAATTTTGAGTTGATAATGAATATCTGGTGAAATTTTTCTGGTATTTTTTTATAGTTGCACACAAATTCTGTCAGTTGATTTATTGTCCAATAATATGGAGCTATAACCATATCTTTATGTATTAACCTTCCTGCACTTTCTTCTGGGTATGATAGCAACTCCTCTACTGATTTCTGAGTCTTGCTGGGCAGGTAGTAAAGTATGTTCTCTACAGACTTTCTATCTAAATCTTTCACTATGGTTACTATATCTTCTACATCAAGGAGCATTAGTAACTTTGCTGTATTTTCTATTCCCAATGTTTCTATGATCTCTATTTGTAAATCTGGCACTACATGCACTAGGGCATCACTTAACAAATGTTGATCGAGGATATTAACTAATTTCTCCCTGTGATCACTGATTGAAGTAGATAAAAAATAAGCTAACTGAACGCTATCTATCGTTTTTACAATACTACAAACATTCTCTAGCTCCTCGTTATCAAGTGACTCTATTAAGTCATCAATAGCCTTTTTGTCTAAACCATAATGAGAACTTATTTTAATATTCATTACTTTACCTTATTTTTTAATAAATATACGCGCTTGATTTCCTTAAACATTAAAGTATAATGAAATTATTTAAATTAACTATCATATGGTTAAATTTCTATTTTGTTTACTGTTATTGTTATTGATAGTAAATATATTAAAATCTAAAGTATAATGAAAACTTATTCAGAAATTCTTGAACACTTTCAAAGCTTAAATAAAAGTATTTCTCTTATCAGGAGGTGTCTTTGACATAGAAAAATTAAAGTTGCGTCTTGAAGAGCTGGATTCCCAAGCGTCGAATGATAATCTGTGGCAAGACAATCAAAAGGCACAAGAAATTTTAAAAGAACGTTCTAAAATTAAGAATGACGTAGAGTTGTTTTTAAAGCTGGAAAGCGATTACAACGATGCCATTAGCTTAATGAAGTCTGCTATTGATGAGAATGATGAAGAATTTTTCTCTGAAGTTGAAAATGAATTAGCTAAGCTAGAGAAATTAATCAAACTTACAGAGACAGAATCCTTATTTACTGGTGAAGCAGATAATAATGACTGCTTTTTAGAAATCCACTCAGGAGCTGGTGGAACAGAGAGCAATGATTGGGCTGAAATGCTGATGCGCATGTATGTAAGGTGGGCAGAAATTTATCACAACTTTAAAGTTGAAGTTGTAGAAAAATTAGAAGGAGAGTCAGTTGGTATAAAGTCTGCAATGATAAAAATCGTTGGAGAAAAAGCTTATGGGTGGGCAAAAAGTGAAAGTGGAATTCACAGGCTGGTTAGAATATCGCCATTTGATGCAAATGGTAAACGTCATACCAGTTTTGCAAGTGTAGGAGTAACTCCAGTGATAGAAGATTCAATTGATATTGCTGTGGATGAAAAGGATCTAAAGATCGACACCTATCGTGCTTCCGGAGCAGGCGGTCAGCATGTGAACAAGACTGAAAGTGCGGTACGCATTACGCATATTCCAACTGGTGTTGTAGTTCAATGCCAAAATGGTCGTTCTCAACACAGAAATAAAGATGAGGCGTTAAAATTACTTAAAGGACGTTTATACCAAATTGAACTGGAAAAAAAAGAACAGAAAATGGCTGAAGAATATGGTAAAAAATGCGATATAGGCTGGGGCAATCAGATCAGATCGTACGTTATGCATCCATATCAAATGGTGAAGGATTTAAGAACCGGACATGAAGTGGGCAATATAAATTCTGTTTTTGATGGTAATATAGATTGTTTCATAGTTAGTGTGCTTACTAAGCAAAATTAGGTAGGGTTGACTTTCTTGCCATAATATATGATAATTAAAATATTGTTAAAGTAGGAGTAAAGTTATGGCGATTAAATATGATCAGTGGAAAAGTGACCTTACCCAGAAAAAGTGGAGAGAAAGTGTGGAATGTTTTTTACAAAAAGAATGATGCATCAAATTGTTCTGGAATGCAATAGTTAATAGTGACGTTGTTTGTTATAAAAAATTTCTATATATTCAAATATAGCAGTTTTGATATGCTGTTTAGAGTGCCGAGAGGTGTCTATTGGTAACTCCCTTTTTAGAGAACTGAAGAAGCTTTCCACAACAGAATTGTCGTAACAACAGCCTTTATTACTCATCTATATTCTTTACAGCTAAGAGATATTGATACCCTTGCGCAGTATATTGTGAACCTTGGTCACTGTGCAGCAGTAGATTTTTAACAGGTTTACGCCTATTAATGGCCATTAATAAAGAGTTCATAACCAATTGTTTATTTATTGCACTACTCATTAACTACCATACGTGAGAATTATTGCTGCCAAATATAGCCATCCCTCCTTGGTTTTGATGTAAGTAATCCCATACTTTATTTGGTTGATCAACAATAAAGTTTTGATCTAGCATATTGGGAGCTACAGCTCTATTATCTGTTTGTTGTTTTTTAATTTTAAACTTTCTTTTCAGTATAGCCCTGATGTCATTTTTCTGCATAATACTTTGCACCGTTTTCAAATTGCAACTTTTACCCAAAGCCTTTAATTCAGCATGAATTTTAGGAGCTCCATATCTACATTTAGAAACTTGATATATTTTTTGAATAGCTTCGAGTAGCTCTTTATTTGCTGATTCTCTACTGCTTATTTTTCTTGTGGTCCACTTATAGTAGCCACTAGCAGAAAATCCTACATAATTCCTGTACTTTATAGTGTTTACTATGCTCTTTTATGAAAAAATATTTTACTCTTTTTGACTGGCCAGGGCTTTTTTTTAAATGTCTCTTTCCCTTGTTACTCTTGCTTTGTAAATCAAACCTCTCTTTGTCATAAGGTGCTACATCTGGAAATGCATTTGCCGCCGACTTTTTTTCGTTGTGTTTCTTTATCCATTTTCCTAATAAACCACCCTTTATTCCTAAATCTCTTGCTATTTTTGTAATTGTTTGACCTGCCTTTCTTTGTTCATTTGCCAGTTTAACAGCTTCCAATTTGAATTCTGCCGTATATTCTCTTACCATTTCTAATCCTCCAAAATTTTATTTTACCCAAAAAAACTCTTTTCTTTCTCTCCACTTTTTCTGGGTAAGGTCAGAAATTTAATGATCCAGGATATACTCCTTTGTTAAGGGAGATTGAGCATTTTCGAATATTTCTTGAGTGCTTCCAGACTCAACAATTCTGCCATTATGAAAGAAAATTACACTATCAGATAACTTTTTAGCTTGCTTCATTGAATGAGTCACCATAATTATAGTAAATCTTAATTTCAGCTCTTGTATAAGATTTTCGATTGCATTGGTTGCCATTGGATCAAGAGCAGAGCACGGTTCATCCATTAATAAAATAGTTGGCTTCACTGCAATTGCGCGAGCGATGCATAGCCTCTGTTGTTGGCCACCGGATAAATTGAGTGCGCTATCTTGCAATCTGTCCTTCAATTCTTCCCATAAACCAACCTTGGTTAAACTATTTTCCACCATCTCATTCAATTTTTGCTTATCCTTCGCCATACCATGCAATTTTGGCCCACAAGCAACATTATCATATATTGATTTTGGAAAAGGATTTGGCTTTTGAAATACCATACCAACTTTTGCTCTAAGTAGTACAACATCCATATCGCGTGAATATATATCACCCAGCCCATCGATATCTAATTCACCAACAGTTTTGCAACCTGGTACATAGTCATTCATACGATTAAAACAACGCAAAAATGTTGATTTACCGCACCCGGATGGTCCGATAAAAGTAGTAACTTTTCTTTTATAAATATTCAAATTTATATCGAATAAAACTTGCTTAGAGCCGTACCAGAGATTTAAATCTTTAACAGAGGCACGTGTATTGCTCATATCACATCCTGCATTGAATAGAGCCCCGGAATTTCTCTTTTATTTTCGTATAGCCATACTGCTGCTTGAACAGCTCCTCTAGCAAATGTTGTGCGATCAATTGCTTTGTGGTTTAGTTCTATCCGTTCATCAGAATTAACAAACATCACGCTGTGATCTCCTATTACTCCACCTCCACGAGATACTGCAAAACCTATTCCCCCCTTTTTCCTTATGTTTGAACCACTATGTAAATATTGATTGGACTGAAAATCCACTTTTGAAGCGTTAGCAATTGTTTTGCCAAGTTCTATAGCTGTTCCAGATGGTGAATCCTTTTTTAAGTTATGATGCATTTCCCAAATCTCAACGTCATATTCATTACCTAAAAGCTCAGCAGCTTTTTTTACCAATTTCAGCAACACATTAACCCCAACACTCATATTTGCTGACCATAATATTGGAACTTCAGCAGCATATTCTTTCAAATCGACACCTTCTATTCCAGTTGTGCCACTAACCAGCGGTGTTTTAAATTTTACAGCTGCTTTAAGGCAGTCTAACATACATTCTTTAGTTGTAAAATCTATTACAACGTCAGATGACTCAAATATGCCACTAATAGAACTTGTAACTTTAATTCCTAGATTGGCTATAATTGGTCCAATATCTGAATCTATGTACTTACTGCCTGAACGGGCAACAGCACCTGCTATTTCCACTTTGGTATTTGTAATTAATTCATTGAGTATTTTTTTGCCCATTCTGCCTAAGCAGCCTATTACTCCAACTCTGATTTTCATAAAGCTTTTTACGTTTATTAAGAATGTTAGGCCTTTTTTTAAGCTCTGTCACTTCTGATCTATATTCTATAGCTGTACGAACACTGCAATTTCAGATCCCAGTGCCTTGACCACAACTATTGCAATATGGTACATAGTGAACGATGTCATTCCAGTCTGGAATCTAGCCTTTCTGCAATCTCATCGAAAACGTTTTTCTATGCTAGTTTGCTTGCTTACAAGCAAACTTTTCTGGATCCCAGTGTCTGGGCACTGGGATGACAGGAGAAGGTACTGGGATGACACCCTGACAACCGTCATCCCGCTACTTGTTAGCGGGATCTATGCTAAGAGATACCGCGAATGAATCGCGGTATGACGTAGGACTACTGTCATTCCAGTGCTCCTTTTTTTGTCATCCCAGTGCGTGACACTGGGATCTAGCCTTTATTATTTGGTTGAAATTAAGTTTTCTGGATCCCAGTGTCAGCTACTTTCATGACATCATTATAAAGTAAAATGAGATCCCAGTGTCTGGGCACTGGGATGACAAGAATAGGGCACTGGGATCTAGTGGGCTCAAACTACAATGTTTGTACAGCTGTGATCTATATTCTATAGCTGAATAATTTAACAATTCAAAATGAATACATATCCTATTGAGCTCTATATTACATACCAGGTTGCTTTGCCTTTTCCATGCTGAGTGATGTGATTACTCTTTACGAGATTAGATACGTGCTTCTTTAAGGTATTGCAGTTTGCTTTAGTAATATTTTCCAAATCCTTAATTGTAAGACGTCCATGTTTGCTGAGTAGTGCTAATACTTTAGCAGAAAGTGGTGGTAAATAGAGATTTAACACTTTTTCATGTGACACCTTTTGTTCGAGATGAAATTTTTGCTTTTGTAGTGACCTTAAAAAGAATATAAGCCATGGATTAAAATCATAGCTGCTCGTCTTCAAGGATTGTTGAGTACGACGCAAAGCTAAGTAGTAACTCTCCTTATTACTTTCAAGGGAACTGTAAGGTACATAGATATACCCTAACTTTAGTAACAAGAAAGTTGTGAGAATGCGTGATAATCTGCCATTTCCATCCTGGAAGGGATGAATAGCTAAAAAAGTAACTATAAAAATGCCAATAATTAATAGAGGATGTAACGATTTCACCTCTAATTGCTGGCTAGTCCAATAAATAAGTTCTTGCATTTGTGTTGCTGTCTCAAATGGAGAGGCTGTTTCAAAAACTATGCCCAAGCTTTTTCCAGATTCATCAAACGCTTCAACATGATTGGGGAATTTTTTATATTCTCCCATGTGCCTTTGATCTTTATATGAAAATTGTAAAAGCCAGATGTGAAACTGTTTTATAGTGTTTTCTGTAAATGGCATCTTGTTAAAGTTTTGAAATACTTCTTCACACACATACGCATATCCGGCTATTTCTCGTTCATCTAGAGAACGAAATGAGCGTGTATCAAGTTTGGATAGTAATTGCTCAACTTCACGGTCTGATAATCTTGCCCCTTCAATACGAGTAGAAGAACCAATACTTTCAATTGTTGCAATTTTCTTGAGCATTTGTAAACGTTCTGGAGCTAAATTACCAAACAATTGCCATGCTCCTTTAAATTCATCAATTTCAGCAACTAATTTTAACATTTCAGGTGTTATTACAATTTTTGAAATGTCAAACATATCTGTATTTTTATCTAATTATATTCAATTATATTCGAAAATATCCTATTAGCAAAGAATGCTTGTGAGACACACACTAAAGAATGAATTTTGGTAGGCATAAAAGCAGCTATTTTATGTTAAAATACAACATTTTGATGAAATTATAAGAAAGGCTGGATCCGAGTAGTCAGCTACCCGTCAGTGCATGTTGAAAAATCATTTTATGATCTAAATCAGTTTTTTTACAGGTAACTTCTAAGCTTATCAATTTTTCCAAGATCTTCTTAAGTTCTGAAAGTTGCAAACTTTTCAAATGAGATTTAAAACTCTGCAATTGTTTAAAAAACAATGGAGGGCTTAGCTGATCAATCGCAGCCTGCTCACTCATTCCACCTTGCACTGACAGCAAAACGTTTTCAAGGCGTAGGAAATAATTTGATATAATGCGAATTAGCGCTATCGGTGAAAAATTTTCTTGCGATATCAATGCATCAGAAATTCTAATGAAGCGCGACATATCTTTACTTGCTACGGCAGAGCATAGATCATCAAGTGTAGCATAGTCGTTGCCGGAAGTTGAAAAGCATAATTCTATATCAGTAAGTTTTAGGTCTTTTCTCTCCCCTAAGTACAAAACTAACTTCTCAAGTTCTGAACATATAGGCAGCTTGCTATGATTAAAGTAAGATTGCAAATGGTAGATTATCTCATTTGTGCATTTTATATCATTTTGTTTTAAGTAACTTGATATAATGTCATAAAGATTGCTGTTGCTGTCCTTATAGCAAGCAATCACACCAAAAATTTTTGAACTCTCCATATAACTTTTAGTCGCAGAATTATATGGAAGATCATTTGCTACCATCATTACATAATGACCACTTGCGTTATAATCCAATACATTTTTTAACTCCTTGGATATACCTCCACTCACATTTATCAGCTTAATTAATTTTTTGCTGGTAAACATCGAAACGTTTGCCAATTCAGAAAACAGTAAACTGGGTGACTTATGCACTATTGCAAAATCCATCACCTGAACTGAATACTCACCCAAATTAGCAATTATTTCTTGTACATAAAAATCAACCCTACTGTTATCACTTCCATGAATTAACACACCACGTAAAGCATCAGGTTTCTCTAGGAATTTTTTAACTTTGGATGGTGTGACCCTCATGCTATCTATATGATATCATTCTCATTTGACTGTACATGAGTATCCAAAGACTCTGAGTCTCCTTGTGCAATATTATGCACATCACCTGCTACATCATCTGACTCTTCTGTTTTTCCTGTAATATAATTATAAAATTTTTTCACAGGTTGAGATATATATTTGGAAAAAAATCCTTCTTCGCTCATATTGCTTACTCCATAAAATTAACAACTTATCATTAGCATATAAATAATAGTATAGCAAAAACTATTTTGTGCTAAGATAGTGATGTTTTATAATGAGTATATTACAAAATTATTAACATTCGAGATCAAAATTAAGCCAACCTGCTTAATACTAGCCTTATAAAATAAGCGATAATTAAATATACCGCTGCAACAAGTATAATTGCAGGTCCAGTTAACAAATCAAAACTTGCAGATAACATGAGACCTGATATCCCAGAGATCACAGAAAAAACTGTTGCAACAATAATCATCTGCATTGGAGTTTTCGAAATGAGCCTTGCAGATGCTGCTGGTATTAGCAAAAATGCAGCAATGAGTAATATTCCTATTAGTTGGGCAGCAATTGCTATAAATATAGCAAGAGTGATTAAAAATTCTAGTCTAACAAAGGTAACATTAATTTTTTCAACTACTGCTAAATCTTGATTAATTGAAATCATTAACCAATAACGCCATCTAAATATTAATATCAAAGTAACTACTGCAGAGGTTAAAAAAATCAATACTATATCACTTTGATCGAGCGTTAATATATCACCAAACAGTGAGCTAATAATACTATTATTGCCAGATGGAAGAAAAGACATAAGTATTAAACTCGATGATAAAACTACATTGGTAACAATGTTCAATATCGTATCAGCAGAATATAATCTGTTAAAATTAAGAGAAAGTAGTATAGCAAATGTAATTGCAATGAGCATTATGCTAAGCGATGGGCTAATCTTAAAGATTAAAGCAAGTGCAACACCAAGCAACGAAGAATGGGACAAACTATCACCAAGATAAGATAACCTTTGCCATATCATAAACGATCCTAAAGCGCCTGTTACTAGGCTAATTACAACTACTGCAACTAGACTATTGATGAAAAAGTCCTGGGTAAGCATGCTATATGGCTATTAGATAACTGACAACAAATCTATCTTCGGATATTAAAACGTTATGGGTTCTGCATGCAGAACCTGTTGTCATAAATTCAAAATTTAAACCTTTTTGTTCCATAAGATAGGACTTCACTGAAGAACTTAGTATATTGCGTGTTTTACCAGTACCTATTAACAAAATTTCTATTTCCTCTGTTAAAAAAGATTCAAAATACTCCTTGCTGTTTATATCACTTTCTTTCAATTTTATCACCTTTTCAGGAAAAATTATAATTGAGCCGCAATATTCTCTATTATTCACCAAAAATTTTCCTTCCCTGTAACCATTTATAAGATTTTTATTCTCGGAAATTAAGGGCATAAGTCAAACTATTAATTGAGTGTCACATACCCACCATTCTGGTTGCTTTTTTCTGATATTAACTGCAGCAGCTTTTGCATTTTCCTCACTATCGAATATTCCAAAACATGATACACCACTGCCTGACATGCGAGAAAGTATAGAGCCTTCTTGTGACTCAAGTGTTGATATCACATCCTTAATTTCAGGTACAAAGCTTATTGCTATTTCTTGAAGATCGTTTCTCGTCTCTTTAAGAAACTTCAACAAATCCTTTTCAGCGTCATCGCTCCATTTAATTGGCTCAGAAAATTTTCCTTCATGTTTGGAAAATACCTCTGGTGTACTCAAAAACCTTTTTTTCGGTTTCACAAGCACCACATTTGTAGGTAAAGAGAATTTTTTAATGTGGCATAATTCTTCGCCAATACCTCTAACAAAAACTGGCTTGCTATCTACGCTTGCGGGAACATCAGCACCAACGTTTAAGGCTATTTCATTTAAAATCGTCCTATCAATCTCCCACAGCTTCCCTAGCGTACGTACCACAGCTCCAGCATCTGAGGATCCGCTACCAAGTCCTGCAGCAATTGGTATGTTTTTTACAACCTTTACAGTGACTTTAGTGCGTAAAGGAGCATGCCTAAGCAGCAGATTAACCGCTTTCATTACAGTGTTATACTGGTTATTTATTCTAGACTCGGAGTTTATAAATTCAACTGTAGAGTTATCGTATCTAGAATCCTTCTCACCTACTTTTATTTCCAAAAAATTAGAGAGATTAGCAAAGACAAATAAACCTTCAATCAAGTGATACCCTGTTTCTTTTTTGTCTACAACATGCAAAAAAAGATTGATTTTTGCAGGCGCCTTTACACAAAAACTTTTCATTATATATCTTCACTAACACTATTTTTACATTATATGTATAATGCTATTCTAGTCAACTTTTATAAGGTTCTCGCACTTCTGATGAGATCAAATGCCATAAATCCTAATTTCTCTGTGTGGGTAAATGCGTCCGCTGGTACAGGCAAAACAAAAATCTTAATAGACAGAGTATTGAGACTTTTATTAGAAAACAAAAGAAATATTCTTTGCTTAACATTCACCAATGCTGCAGCAAACGAAATGGAGAATCGCATTCACAGCATACTCAGTAAGTGGGCAATATGCTCAGAGAGTGAATTAATAATGGATCTGGAACAACTAGACCTCTTGCATTTAAGTGAGGAATCGGTGTCATCCCAGTGCGTGACACTGGGATCTCAGCACCCCTACTTGTCATCCCAGTGCGTGACACTGGGATCCAGAAAAAATAAAGATTATTTAACAAGAGCAAGAAGGCTTTTCTCTGAACTGGAAAATCTTGGTCTAACTATACAAACCATACACGCTTTCTGTTACAAATTAATCTCCAGCTTTCCTATAGAAGCTGGCATTGCTCCAAATTGCACGCTGAGTGAATGTAAAGAATTACATTCCATCATATTCAATAAAGTGCTTCATAACGAAACTGTGCAGGATGATATCAACCTTATTGCAACTGAAATTGATGAAAATAAACTACGCGATTTGCTTTATACTTTATGTGTAAAAAGATCGATGTCAGCAAATGATTCGAAATATATCAAAGATAAATTGAGCGCCCCAGATGAAATTCATGACTTACAGAGTGAAACAATTGAGCACGTGGGAAGACTAGCCGAGATATTAAGTGAAGGCAGTAAAAGAGATCAGAGTTATAGTGAAATACTTTATTCTACTGTCATCCCAGCTGGGATCCAGAAGAAAAGAACCAGCGTCACGCGCTGGAATGACACTAAAGTAGAAAACCTAGCCAAGGTCTTTTTAAAATCAGAATCGCACGAAAAAAAGAGCATATCATCCATTGCAACAAAAAGTATTTTGGAGAAATTCAAAGATGCAGAGCAAATAATAGAGAGCGTTCAGAATGTAGTATTTACCCATATAAGAGACATGAACTCTTATCAAATATTCAAGAGAACCAGTAGCTTACTTGGTGTATTTAAAGTATATGTTGATTTGTATAATAGTGAAAAATCAAAAAATGCACTGCTTGACTACAATGATATAATCAACTTAGCAACAAATCTTCTTAGCAATCCAAACTATAAAGATTGGATATTGTTTAACTTGGATCAAAAAATAGATCACATCCTTGTTGACGAGGCACAAGACAATAGCATCAGTCAGTGGAAAATTATAACAAATCTCTGCGATGAATTTTTTGCCGGTAATGATGAAAAGCGAACCTTATTTGTTGTTGGTGACGTAAAACAATCCATATACAGATTTCAAGGAGCAAATCCCCATCTATTCAACTATATGCAACAATACTTTCATACGAAAACTGGTGGTAGAGATTGGATATCATGCCAACTTGAAAAGTCATTTCGTTCAACTCCAGAAGTTTTGATGCTTGTAGATAGAATATTTAATAACTTCCGCGCAGAAATATCTTTTAATGATAATGAAATAAAACATGTTCCACATAGAGAAAATGACCAAGGATATATTGAAATTTGGCCAGCGTTACCAAGGCGCAAAGAGAAAGAACAGCAAGCTTTACAAATTCCTCTGACATGCAGGGAAAATTATATAATAGCAGACCGATTACTTGCTCAAACAATAGCCAACAGAATTCACAATTGGTTAAATGAAGGGCGAATTTTAGTCGCTAAAGATCGCCATATAGAGCCAAGAGACATTATGATTTTGGTGCGACAACGAAACGTGTTAGTTGATTACATAATAAGCGAACTTAAAAAAGCAAATGTGCCAGTTGTAGGCCGAGATTATTTTAGAATTATGGACTATACAGCCGTGCAGGACTTAATAGCTTTGGCCGAATTTTTACTCCTCCAGGCAAATGATCTAGCTCTTGCAAATGCTTTAAAATCACCGCTATTTAATTCCACCGAGGATGATTTATTTAACATTGCATACGACCGTAAAGAGCATTCACTATGGGAAAGAATTCAGGATTATTCTGTGGTTATCTATAGTGAATTAAACTATCTCATCAACTTATCTCGCACAGAATCCCCTCTCGCATTATTCACGCATATACTGCGCACAGGTAAGAAGAAATTTGCTGCAAGGCTAGGTCTTGAGTGCTTCGAGGTTCTAGACGAATTTATGAACCTTGTGTTGCAATTTGAAAATCCATCTCTTCAAGCACTTGTTCAGTGGATCAAGGAGAATAACCCGGAGATTAAGAATGATATGCAATCAGAACGCAATGCTGTGCGAATAATGACAATTCACAAATCAAAAGGTCTGCAAGCTCCCATAGTATTTTTGGTTGATACAAACACAGTGCCAAGAAACAGTGAAAGCATTATCTTTGATGGAACGGAAGCACCATTTTGGTGTGGAAAAAACAACAACGCTTATTGCGATCAAGTAAAAAGAGAGAAAAAACTAGAGGATTATAATGAATATTTGCGTTTATTATACGTAGCACTCACGCGTGCTGAAGATGAGTTATACATCTTAAGTAAAGAGCCAGTGCAAAAGGGCTCTTGGTATGATCTAATCACTAAGTACGGAGAGCCATATGAAAAGAAACAAAGGGATTTACAGCCAATATTTAAAGAAAAAGTTGAAGTATTATGCGTGAATGCAAACTACCCTTACATTTATAAAAAACGTGATTATTTTGACGTTCCGGTCATTTCCCTTCCGCCAAACCTATCAATGTCATTCCAGCGCGTGACGCTGGAATCCAGTGAAAAAGAAGGAGCAGAATGGATCCCAGTGTCAGCTACTTGGATGACAGATGGTTATGCAAGAGGCCTAATAATTCACAGCATATTGCAGTATATGCCCAAGATAGAAAAAGAAAGGAGAAAAAATTGGGTCAGAAAATACCTTGATAACATCAACATCAGTGAAGATAAGGATGAAATTTACAGTAAAATATTGGCCTTTAATGAAAAATATGGCTATTTGTTTGACTTGGAAGGCAAATCAGAGATTACACTGAGTGGAACAATTGATGGCAAGTCAGTATTAGTACGACTAGATAGGCTATGCATAACGCAAGATAAAGCAATCATAATTGACTACAAATCACACCGTAACGTTTCTGTTTCCTTATTAAATGAAATAAAAAAACAGATGTTAATCTATAAAACCTTAGTACAAGAAATATATCCAAACAAGCAAGTAGAGTGCGTGGTTAT
The DNA here is from genome assembly GCF_964277345.1 of Wolbachia endosymbiont (group A) of Therophilus tumidulus. Taxonomy (NCBI): domain Bacteria; kingdom Pseudomonadati; phylum Pseudomonadota; class Alphaproteobacteria; order Rickettsiales; family Anaplasmataceae; genus Wolbachia; species Wolbachia endosymbiont (group A) of Therophilus tumidulus. The sequence goes on from NZ_OZ195515.1 coordinate 894,533, forward strand.
TTGGGTGGAAGATTTAACCATTCAATCTGACTTTTAACGAAACTTGATTGCAAGAAATAGCTACTACGTCATACCACCGCGAACCGTCATACCGCCGCAGACCGTCATACCGCGATTCATTCGCGGTATCTCAGCCGCTAACACGTAGCGGAATGACAGCAGTCCTACGTCATACCGCTGCGGATAGATCCCGCTAACAAGTAGCGGGATGACGAATTACTTAACTGTCATACCACCGCAAACCGTCATACCGCCGCGGTATCTCAGCCACTAACAAGTAGCGGGATGACGAATTACTCAACCGTTATCCTGCTGCTCCTTTCTCGTCATCCCGCTACGTGTTAGCGGGATCTCAGCATAGCTATCTTAAAGCTAAGTAATATAAGTCAATCCAGCTAGGATTCTTTTGATTGATCAAATTAATTTTCCACTGCCTTGGCCATTCTTTCAGGCGCCTTTCTCTTGCAATAGCTAAACTTATATCTTCAAACTCTTCAAAATATACAAGTTTATTTACATTATATCTTGATGTAACACCTGAAACAATTTTGTTTTTGTGTTCCCAAATCCTCTTGATCAAATTTGCAGTTACACCAATATATAATGTGCTATTAGCTTTATTTGTAAGTATATAGATATATGATAACTTCATCTTAATCGTTTATAGCTAAAGTAACTGAGGTTTACCAACATTATACTACACCATCATACCACAATAAAACTTACCGTCATGCCGCCGCAGATAGATCCCGCTAACACGTAGCGGGATGACGAGTTACTATACCGCGGCGGTATCTCAGCCGCTAACAAGCAGCGGGATGACAGCAATCTACGTCATACCGCGATTCATTCGCGGTATCTCTTAGCCGCTAACACGTAGCGGAATGACGATTGTCGGTAAATCTAAGTTACTGTAGCTATAAAGGCTTTCACAACAACCTATTTTCCTTGAAACTAAAATAGCTACTGAATGTAATAATAATGTGATCTATTAATTCTATTCCTATACTTTGGCAAGCTTCTGCTAGTTGTCTAGTGAGAGATATATCGCTATTTGAAGGTTGTGTATCTCCGCTTGGATGATTGTGAGATATTACAATGGATGTTGAACCAATCAAAAGTGCGCGCTTGATGATCTCTCTGACATAAAGAGGAGTTTGATCTACTGTACCAATATTTTGCAGGTCTTCCGCTATTAGACGATACTTTTTATTCATATAGATGACGCGAAAATTTTCCTTATTGAGGCTTCCTATACTTATTCTTAAATAATCAAGCAATTTTTCCCAGTTATCGATTACAGGCAGGTTTTTTATTTCTTCTCTTGCAGAACGAACAAAGGCTTGTTTTACACAAAAGATGGCAGATATCGCTGCATTGCTGACATCATCAACGTTTTGCAGCGCTTCCAGGTCAGCATTAAAAACTTTATTTAAGCTGCCAAAACTTTCTATCAAACTCTTTGCCACCGGTTTTACATCAATTCTACTATATGCTGAATATAAAATGTGCTCTAAAACTTCATAATCAAGTAATGATTGTCCATTATCTAAAATAATTTTCTCTCTTAGAGCCTGTCTTGAAAAGAAATGAGAAAGAGAATATGATGAGATAAGTAAAAAATAGTAGGTAAAAATGTATCCAAGTGATATAAGTGACAAAGAATGGGAAATTTTGGAGCCAAGTGTTGCACAAGGTGCAGTAGGACGGCCAAGAAAGCACAATATTAGAACAATTATTAATGCAATAAGATATATAATGAAAGGTGGTTGCCAGTGGAGAATGCTGCCAAAAGATTTTCCGCCATGGAAAACGGTGTATGATTATTTTCTCAGGTGGCGTAATAGTGGCAAATTGGAAGAAATACACGATATGTTAGTAAAAAAGGTAAGAAAAATGGTTGGCAAAAATGAAATACCTTCGGTAGGAATAATTGATAGTCAATCAGTGAAAACCACTCAAAAAGGGGATCCAGAGGATATGATGCTGGCAAGAAAATAAAGGGTAGAAAACGTCACATCATTGTGGATACAATAGGCCTAATTATTACAGCTGATGTTCATAGTGCAGGCATTCAAGATCGTGATGGTGCTCTAAATCTTTTTACTCAAGCTAAACGAAAAGCTCCAACGCTACAAAGGTTTCTCGCTGATCAGGGATATATTGGTAAATTGCAAAATTACTGTTTATTGAAAACAGGATGTTTATTGACGATTACTAAAAAAGCAGCTGATGCTGTAGGATTTCAAGTTATTCCTAAACGGTGGATTGTTGAAAGAACTTTTGCTTGGCTTTCCAATTTTAGACGTATGAGCAAGGATTATGAGCATTCTCCTCTTACTTCAAAAACTAATATCTCCTTTAATATGATTACTATTATGCTTGCTAAATTAGCTGCTTAGTTCCTTTCAAGACAGGTTCTTAGGCGCTTTCTATGCCCCTTTTTGTAATTTTTCATCATCAATAGACTTCTTTCGAAACTAGGATAAAGCAGTAAAAATAGTAATTTTGAGGTAAGGAGAAATGAAGTATGAAATAGTGAAAGAGCTCGATAAAGGGGAGTTTCGTCGACTAACAGGAGTAAAGAGATCAACATTTAACAAAATGGTAGGGATTTTATGTGAAGAAAATAAAAAAAAGAAAGCCAAAGGAGGAAGGAAAAATAAGCTAAACGAGGAGAATATGCTGCTCATGGTATTAGAATACTTACGAGAATACCGTACATATTTTCACATAAGTCAAAGTTATGGAGTAAGTGAAAGTACGGCATATAAAACTGTAAAATGGGTAGAGGATACTCTAATACAACACCAAGATTTCGCATTGCCAGGACGAAAAGAACTCCTAAAAAGCGACGTGAAATATGAGATTTTGGTGATTGATGCAACGGAAACACCTGTAGAGAGACCAAAAAAAAGCAGAAAAGATTTTATTCAGGAAAGAAGAAAAAACATACGCTAAAAACACAAATAATTGCAGAAAAGAAGAGCAAGAAAATTATTTGTACGTCATTTTCAAACGGGAGAAAGCATGACTTTCGGCTTTTCAAGGAGTCAAAAGTGCATGTATCAGAAGGTATAAAAGTTTTAGCCGATGCTGGCTATAGAGGTTTTCAGAAAATTCACAAAAATGTCGAGTTGCCACACAGAAGGATGAAAAAGAGTCCCTTAATTAAGGAAAAAAAGGTAGAAAATCGGGAGCTAGCAAGCAAAAGAGTAGTAGTTGAGAATGTAATTGGTCTGTTAAAAAGATTCAAAATTATTGCAGACAGATACCGCAATCGGAGAAAACGTTTTGGCTTGAGATTCAATTTAATAGCAGGAATTCACAATTTTGAGCTGTCTATATGAGTTTCGAAAGAGGTCTAATGAATTGCTTATCTCTTGTATAATAAGAAATTAGATTTTTAAGTAAAATATTTAATAAAGCGCATGACGCACAATTGTAAGAACATTCATTTTTAAAGACAGCAAATGGTGTCATGAAAGTAGCTGACGCGAGCTCTACGTCATACCGCCGCAGACCATCATACCGCCGCAGACCATCATACCGCCGCAGACCGTCATACCGCGATTCATTCGCGGTATCTCATCCGCTAACAAGAGATCCCGCTAACAAGTAGCGGGATGACGAATTACTTAACCGTCATGCCACCGTGAACCGTCATACCGCGATTCATTCGCGGTATCTCTAGGTCCCGCTAACAAGTAGCGGGATACTTGATCTTTACAGGGATGACGGTTGTCGTTTAGCTACAAACATTAAGAAATTTACCAAATGAAAAAAAAGGCAAAAGAAGCCCTAGTCATTGTCTATTTTCAGTATTTGGCGTTTTTTAAATCTTAAACACTGCAATTTAGCTGCTTTTAAACGCAACTCACCTTAGTTTAAATGTTTAAGAAATTTACTAAGCAGAAAAAAAGGCAAAAGAAACCCCGCGTTAGCTAGTTGTCACTCTCTAATCCTGCAAATTGGCGTACTATACTGTCTTAAACGACTTATAAGCGCGTTTCAGCTTATATAGGTAAAAACCCAGAAATGTTGTGAAGACATAAGGTGCACATAGTGCAAAAAATTAAAAATAAGACGCCAACTACGTTGTTTTCTTGCTGTTTAATCTGCACAGATGAAGATAACTGAATACCTTCACTATCATGATAAAGGGGCTGGCGAAGGGTGTCAAGTAGTTTTTAGCTCTGCCTTCTAAGGCTTTTACTCGTGACAACCACTGTGCCTGCGATCTTATCGTGCCAAGTTTGACAGCGTTTGTTGAAATTTGACCATAAAAAGCCCAAGAACAATGGTGCAACTGACAATATAAAGGAAAAAAATCTCTTTGTTGCTTGTTTTAGGGTCATCTTTTCGAAAGTTTGTGCATCCACAACTCTAAGCCCAAATAATAGTTTTCCAGGTGTAGTAGCAAACTTTACCCACATATATATTACATAGCAAAAGAGCATAATAAACTGGACTATTTGATTTAGAATCATTAATTTTACAAGTCTACTCTGCATTGCCTTTTCTTCTATAGAAAGTGGCACTTGCATTGGGGATTTTGCAGCAACTTGGCTGAATATTTTGCTATCCTCTGAGTTTGTAAAGAGCTGATTAAAGGCTTGGCTGCAAAACTGCAAGAACAAAACGATAATAATTAAATCAAGCAATACTGATATATAGCGCCTGAGGCCCGTTACATAACATATCCCATTTTCATCTTTCTTTACCTTTTGAATAACATTTATAGAAGAAAAAATAGAAAATAAACGATTAAAAAATTTATGTAACATATATATACTTTCCAATATTTAACGTGCCCCTGGCCGGACTTGAACCAGCATGCTTTTGCAAGCAACAGATTTTGAGTCTGCCGTGTCTACCATTCCACCACAGGGGCATTAAGTTTTAATGCTATAGGCAACACGGAATTAGTCAAATTTTTTTGCCTTTACATCTTTCAAATGAGGACTAAATATTCTACAATAATCAACAGTTACTCTCAAAACTTAAAATGAATGAATTAGCCAATCTCCTCAGTTCAAGAAGTGTAGATAAGGAAATATGTAAATTACCGCATAATTTAGAAGCTGAACAGATGCTTATTGGTGCAATGATTCGTGATAATAGAATCTGTGATGCAGTTGAAGACACAATTACAGCAGAAAATTTCTATGATCCACTGCATCAAAGTATTTTTACGCAAATATCTAAAACCAGAAAACATGGCATAGTTGCCAATGAACTGAGCCTTAAAATGTTTTTTGAAAACGACCAAGCATTTACCGAGTGTGGTGGGGTAGAGTACTTAGCAAAGCTTGCAGCGAAGGCAAGTATTGCACTTGATATTTATAGTTTGACTAGAATAATCCGTGATACTTACTTAAGGAGATGTTTAATTAAGCTCGGGCAAGAAATAGTTGGTGATAGCTACAACTACGATATTGAAAATCCTGCACAGGCGCAAATTGAACAAGCAATGACAAAATTGTTCAATTTGGCAGTAAAAAAACAAGGTGAGAAAACATATATAAAACTTGCAAGTTCAATTAAAGATGTAGTTGAGAAGATCAGCACACTGAAAAATAATCCAGAAGCGCTAGGCGTTACAACCGGACTTCAAGATCTAAATCAGCTTCTTGGTGGTCTACAAAAATCTGATTTATTAATTTTAGCTGCAAGGCCTTCTATGGGTAAAACAGCATTGGCGCTAAACATCGCACTTAATGCTTGTAAGATGTTGCAAAAAAGAGCAGATAAGCAACACTATGTAGCGTTTTTCTCGCTTGAAATGTCAGCAGAGCAATTAACTGCAAGGCTGATCACTATAGATTCAGGGATTAGTTATTATAAGGCATTAACCGGGAGAATTAGTGATTTTGAATTGCATGAATTTATCAATACTAGTACAGAATTATCTGAACTGCCTTTCATCATAGATGACACCCCTGCGCTATCAATTAGTGCCCTTCGCACCAGAATACGCTTGCTGTATCAATTATATAATGTAGAAGTGGTATTCATTGATTATTTGCAGCTAATCAGAGGAACAACAAAAAGGAGTAATGAAAATAGAGTGCAAGAAATCTCGGAAGTGACGCAGGGTTTGAAAGCAATTGCAAAGGAGCTAAATATTCCCATTGTTGCACTATCTCAGCTCTCTCGTTCTGTTGAGCAGAGGGATGATAAAAAACCACAACTTTCTGATTTACGTGATTCAGGGAGCATAGAGCAAGACGCAGATATAGTAATGTTTCTCTATAGAGAAGAGTATTATGAACTAAGAAAACAGCCAAATGAAGGAAACAATAAACATCGGGAATGGCAAGAGAAAATGGAAAAAATTAGAAACATTGCAGAGCTCATTATTGCAAAGCAGAGAAATGGACCAATTGGCAGTGTGAAGCTATATTTTGACTCTAACAGAGGTGCATTTAAAGATTACACGGAAAGGCATAGTTCATAGCTTGGCAGCAATCTTCTTGTTCCCAAGTTTATCAATTATTTTTTTTTATGTAAAGATAGCTTGACAACTTCTTAAAAATCCTTTTATAATGGTATTATATTTTATAATACGTGAGATGATGAATAAAAACAATGTACCCTATTATATAGCTGGAACTCTGGCTACTTTCACTTTATTAGCATCTGGAGTGTTTGCTGCAGCTCCTTATATTGGTTTCTTAGCTCCAGTTGCAGCATTAAGTGTTGGCTTGCCATTTATTATTGGTTATGCTGTGTTTTCTGTTGTAACTATTGCACTTTCGTATAAAGCAATTAGTAAGAACAAAACAATTTCTGAGAAGGAAGCTCAGCTTGCTGATGAAAAAAGTAAAGTAGAAGCTAAAGGTAAAATAATTTCTGAGAAAGAAGCTGTAGTACAGGATCAAAAGCAAACCATTTCTGAGTTAGAAGCTAAGATACAAGCTCAAGAACAAACAATTTCTGGGCAAAATGACCAGCTGACTAAAAAAGAAGTGGAAGTAAAAACTAAAGAGGAAGAAATTTCTAAGCAGAAAATTGAAATTAATAAAAAAAATGAGGAGATTAATAATCCAAAAGAAGAAATAGAAAAATTTAAACACAAGAAAACTTTTGTTCCGCAAGCAATAAAGAATATCAAAGAAGCATCTCAAGAAGCATTTGCATATGTAGCAGAAGCCTACAGTAGTGGGCGCGTTCATAGTACTATTAAGCAGCGCCGTAGTGATGTTGCAAATGACTTAAAAAATGTCGTAGGTAGTACGAAAAATGCTTATGGCACATCAGTTGAGTATGTAAAAGGGAAATTTAATAGTGCTGGAAATAAATTAAAAAATGTTTATGGTACATTAGTTGAGTATACAAAAGGAGCACTTAACAGCGTTGGAAGCAGCTTGTACAGTAGGATTTATGGTACTAAGGTTTCTAGTCTGGCAGAACAGTTTAAGCGTTATGCAGAAGATGGGTCTGAACTTAGCATGCAAGAACTAACTCGTTTGGATTATTTAAATATTGATAACGTTCCTAAGCAACCTGATCATTTAAATGTTGATGCTGCTAAAAGTTATTTAATGAGTCTTTCTGAGGATCAGGATGTATTTTATGATGCAGAATCTGGTGATGAAAAAGGCACTGAGATTTCTAGCCCAGAAAGTCAGCCAACTAAAGAAGAAAATGGTCAAGGCTGGTTTGCATGGAGCCTAGGAAAGGTTAAGTCGGCAATGACTGAAGTAGTAGTGATAGATGCTGATGTTACTAAACCATATTTTGCTAAAGTAACTAAGGCACTTGCCACCTAACTTGAATATGTAGACAGCGGTGTGCACCGTTGTTAACTAAAGATAATCCCATCCAGGAGAAATAGTTTTTACACTATTTCTCCTCTTTAGCATCAACCCTCAAAAAAACCGGCGTAGGTTTAGGCAATGTTATGCCTGAACTTACGCACGCGTTGCACAAAGATTTTAAATCTCGTTGTTCTTTCGGAATTTGCAGTTGATTTAGTATCATCTCTGCTGACTTGGGAACGATTGGCTGCAATAAAATGCCTATTATCCTGATATATTCCAGTAACTTATAAATTACTAAATTCATGCGCTCTCTGTCAGTTTTGCTTAGTGTCCAGGGTGCACTTTTGTCTATGTAGGCATTTGCTTCAGAAGAGATGTTGATGATTAGAAGTATGATATGGTTAAATTCATACCTTGCAAGATGATTCATGATTTGATCAATTATGGACTTACAATTTGGCAAACTCTCATCATCTTTGAGTAGATTTCGATCAACTGTTGGTACAATTCCCGAGCATTGCTTGTGTAAAAATGAAATTGTTCTTTGCACTAAATTGCCTATATTGTTTGCAAGTTCTGAGTTTATGCGGCTGATCATATTTTTCTTACTAAAGTTGCCATCCTGGCCGAATCTTGCCTCCCTGAGGAGAAAATAGCGTAGTTGATCAACACCAAACTCCTCAGCTAATCCAATTGGATCTATGACATTACCAAGGGACTTGGATATTTTCTCTCCCTCGTTCAACCACCAACCATGAACTGCAATTTGTTTTGGCAGTGGCAGGTCTGCTGCAAGGAGAATCGCTGGCCAATATACAGCATGAAAGCGCAATATGTCTTTACCGATTACATGAACGTTGAAAGAGTTGTCAGCTAGGTTTGCAGCGCTTGACACTGGAATCTGCGTTTTCCCTTGGTTTGGTGTCATTCCAGTGCTTGACACTGGAATCTGTGTTTCTGGTTCTGCCCAAAACCTCTTATATTCCTCACCTTCAGTACTAGGGAAACCTATTGATGTAAGATAATTGGTTAATGCATCTATCCAGACATAGATTACGTGTTTGTCATTACCTGGTACTTTTATTCCCCAGTTAAAACTAGTGCGAGAGATTGAGAGGTCAATGAGCCCTGATCTTACAAACGATATCACTTCATTTCTTCTGCTCTCAGGAAAGATAAAACTTGGCTGATTTTTATAGAGTTCCAGTAATTTTTCTTGCCAGTTTGATAAGCGAAAAAAGTAACTCTCTTCTTTTATCCACTGGACCTCAGCACCTGTTGGTGCTTTGCCATCTATCAGCTCTGACTCCTGATAAAATGCTTCATCACGAACTGAATACCAACCCGAATAGGAATCCAAATATATTTGCCCTCTCTCTTCAAGTCTATTCCATAAAGCTATAACTGCTTTTTTGTGACGTTCCTCCGTAGTGCGAATAAAATCGTCATACTCAAAATTCATGAACTTAGCCAATTCTTTAAATGAAACGCTCACTTCATCTGTAAATTCTTTTGGCTGCATTTCCTTTGCTTTAGCTGCTTTTTCTATTTTTTGTCCATGTTCATCTGTACCAGTGGTAAATTTGACATTTTTCCCAGCTAGTTTCATGAACCTTGCCACCACGTCACACAAGAGAGAAGTGTATGCATGACCAATATGCGGCTTATCGTTTACGTAATATACTGGCGTGGTGATGTAAAAGTTCTCGAATTGTTCCATGGTTTAGCATTTTGATAAAAATCAACTGAGTTAATTATAGTATTAAAAAGGCAGTAATAAATAAATATTGATTGGGTTAAGCATAATTTTTGAAAAAAGCTATTTACTGAAATTTTATTAAAATAAGAAACAATCAGGCATGATTATTGAAAGAACAATGAGAAATTTTCTTGTAATTCTATTTATAGTTTTCTATGCATTTGATGCACACGCTGATGGAGCAACAGATGTAATGTGTAATGTAATAGGTTACGTTCATGGAATAGGTGGACCAATGATTACAGTGGTAATAATTGGTTCAAGCTTACTTGCAATATTTGGCAGAATGCCTTGGCCTGCACTTTTCGCACTGGGTATGTTTGTTGCTGTGTTTTTTGGTGCTCCTCAAATTGTAACAAAGGTAACAGAAAAAGAAGTTTGTTGTCTTTTTAAAGGTCAAACCTTGGAGAATGGAAAGTAGACTTCTTTCGAAACTAGGATAAAGCAGTAAAAATAGTAATTTTGAGGTAAGGAGAAATGAAGTATGAAATAGTGAAAGAGCTCGATAAAGGGGAGTTTCGTCGACTAACAGGAGTAAAGAGATCAACATTTAACAAAATGGTAGGGATTTTATGTGAAGAAAATAAAAAAAAGAAAGCCAAAGGAGGAAGGAAAAATAAGCTAAACGAGGAGAATATGCTGCTCATGGTATTAGAATACTTACGAGAATACCGTACATATTTTCACATAAGTCAAAGTTATGGAGTAAGTGAAAGTACGGCATATAAAACTGTAAAATGGGTAGAGGATACTCTAATACAACACCAAGATTTCGCATTGCCAGGACGAAAAGAACTCCTAAAAAGCGACGTGAAATATGAGATTTTGGTGATTGATGCAACGGAAACACCTGTAGAGAGACCAAAAAAAAGCAGAAAAGATTTTATTCAGGAAAGAAGAAAAAACATACGCTAAAAACACAAATAATTGCAGAAAAGAAGAGCAAGAAAATTATTTGTACGTCATTTTCAAACGGGAGAAAGCATGACTTTCGGCTTTTCAAGGAGTCAAAAGTGCATGTATCAGAAGGTATAAAAGTTTTAGCCGATGCTGGCTATAGAGGTTTTCAGAAAATTCACAAAAATGTCGAGTTGCCACACAGAAGGATGAAAAAGAGTCCCTTAATTAAGGAAAAAAAGGTAGAAAATCGGGAGCTAGCAAGCAAAAGAGTAGTAGTTGAGAATGTAATTGGTCTGTTAAAAAGATTCAAAATTATTGCAGACAGATACCGCAATCGGAGAAAACGTTTTGGCTTGAGATTCAATTTAATAGCAGGAATTCACAATTTTGAGCTGTCTATATGAGTTTCGAAAGAGGTCTAGTGTGTTGCTGCTCCTGGATATGAACGTGTAGGTACAGGTTATGCTTGTCGTTCCGGTTGGGCGCTAACTAATAAAGGCTACTGTATAAAAGCTGGCCAAGATCCTTCAAAGTATTGGAAGTGAAAATGGTGCTTTTATAGAGTTAAATCTAACAAACCGCAGAGTATATAATTAACATCCACGCCTTTAGTTAGATTCCACTCACGCTTTATTACGTTGTACTCCATGCCAGCCATGTTTTGCAGCGTTACATTATTTTCTCTTAAGTGATTTGCAATTTCTGACGGCTTGAGAAATTTATTCCAGTTATGTGTACCTTTTGGCAGCCAATTTAATATGTACTCTGCACCAATTATTGCAAGGCAGAAGGATTTGATAGTTCTATTTATTGTGGATATAAATATCAGCCCATTCGGTTTTAGCAGTTCTATCGCTTTTTTCATGAAAAACTCTAAATTATCCACATGTTCAACTACTTCCATCAACAGAACCACGTCGTACTTCTTGTCATTGCTTAGCTCTTCAATGCTGGTGTGTATATATTCTATATTTAACCCTACTTTTTTTGCATGTGAATGCGCTACTTTTATGTTTTCTTCACATACATCTATTCCCACAACGTTAATGCCAACGCGTGCCATTGACTCTGACAAAATGCCACCACCGCATCCAACATCAAGCAATGATAATTCTTTCAAATTGCATTTTTTTAACTCTTTTATTTTCTCAATAATGTAAGATACTCTAACAGGATTCATCATGTGCAATGGTTTGAATTTGCCGTTCTCATCCCACCACTGGCCTGCCATTTTAGCGAATTTTGATATTTCATCTTCGTTATAAGTTTTTGTTTTTTTTTTCTTAGAGGTTATATTGCTGAGTTTATCAAGGCGTTTTTTATGTCTGCTTTCTTTTGAAAATTCTGTTTCGAGGAATTGTTTGACTATGTCTTTTGCTAATCCACTCGCAGTAAATCCTGCACCAAGACACAGTACATTTGCGTTGCCATGCTCGCGAGCTAATTTTGCGATCTCAACACTGTTACATAAAGCAGCGTAGATTCCTTCAAAACGATTTGCCACAGTACTCATGCCCAAACCTGTACCACAAATTAATATCCCATAATTTGCTTTTTTGCTTGTTATATCTTCTACAACTTTAACAGCATAGTTTGGGTAATCTACACACTTTTGCTTAGCAGTGCAGCCTTGATCTACTACTCTGTAACCTAGGGCTTCCAGGTAAGGTTTTATTTCTGATTTTAATTCATAACCAGCATGATCTGAGGCAATTGATACTATACCTAACATATAAGAAATAAGGACATTTTATATGGGTTTGAACTTTCTGTCAAGTCATTCAATGCTTCTGACCTTTTGGGAGTTCTAAAGCTATAGCTAAGGTTTTCCTACGTCATACCGCAATTCATTCCACAACTGTACGAACATTGTGATTTGAGAATAATCTCCGCCAGGAAGGGTGTCATCCCAGTGCTTTGGCACTGAGATCCAGAAAACTTAATTTTAAATAAGTACACCAGATAGCTGTATAATAAGAACTGGATTCCAGTGTCAAGCACTGGAATGACACCTTCTGTATAAATATTAAGAAATTTACCAAACGAAAAAAAAGGCAAAAGAAGCCCCGTGGTTGGCTAATTACTTACATTATACTTTCAAGTATGGCGTTTTTTTATTCTAAACACTTAATAACCGCGATTTAGCTGCTTTTAAGCCGCAACTAATCTAAATTATAAACGTTAAGAAATTTACTAAACAGAAAAAAAGGCAAAAGAAACCCTAGGGTAGCTAGTTATTCACTATCCATTTTTTAAGTTGGCGTTTTTTAATGTTTTAAATGCTTTATAAGCGTATTTCAGCTTGTGTAGGTCAAAACCCGGAAATTTGATAAAGACATAAGGTGCACATAGTGCAAAAAATTAAACATGAGACGCCAGATACGTTGAGTTTTTTTGTCATTTAATCTGTACAGAGAAGATAAATAAATAGCTTCAGTTTCATGATAAGGGCGCTGGCGAGGTTTGTCAAGGAAGTTTTTTGTTTCTGTGGGCTACCTGGATGACAGGATTGCTCTTGAATTTGTATAGCTACATTGTCGGTAAATCTCAATTGCTTTAGTTATAGAAATAAATTTCGAGTCAGATGTGTATAAATTCTATATAATTTTTATCCTACTACTAATTTAACAAGATGGATCATATAGATATTATAAAATCAAAATTATTATTATCCGACATAGTAGGTAAAAAAGTCAGATTAATAAAAAGAGGAGATAGTTTTGTTGGGCTCTGTCCATTTCATAACGAAAAAACCCCATCTTTTTCGGTGAGCAATACTAAGGGGTTATATTACTGTTTTGGTTGCTTAGCTAGTGGTGATGCATTTGAATTTATTTCACAAACTGAAGGATTAAGCTTTAAAGAAGCATTGGAAAAATTAGCATCGGTTACAGGTGTTGAACTGCCCAAAAATCTTAGTATTACAAAAGAGAACAATAAACTATTTTTAGCGCTTGATTTAGCTGCAAATTGGTTTGCACAAAAAAATCAAAGTGTTGTAGATTATTTAAAGCAGCGTAAGATTTTACCTAAAATCATAGATAAATTTAAGATAGGTTATGCACCAAGCTCTGGTTTGAAAGAGTATTTAAACTCTTCAGGTATTGAAGACAGAATTTTGATTGATATTGGATTAGTAAACAAAAATTTTCGTGATTATTTTTATGACCGGCTGATATTTCCTATATACAACATTGCAGGAAGAGTTATTGGTTTTGGTGGACGTGCGCTAAGTTCTGAGCAACAGCCGAAATATTTAAATAGCCCAGAGAGTCAGCTCTTCAAGAAGAGGGAGAATTTATACGGATTAAACTTTGCTTTAAGCGAAATACGTAAAAAACAGCACATACTCGTTGTTGAAGGATATATGGACGCTATAGCGCTACATCAAGCAGGAATTAGTAATGCAGTTGCTCCGCTTGGTACCGCAATTTCTGCAGAACAGATAAAAAATCTATGGAGATTTGCTAAAGAAATCTCCATCTGTATGGATGGCGATAGTGCTGGACGTCATGCTGCTACTCGAGTTGCAGAACTTGCTCTGCCAATATTAGAGCCTGGATACACGTTAAAGTTTGTGACTTTGCCAAGTAATAAAGATCCATACGATATATGTAACGAACTGGCATACAAGAAAGAAGACGTGTTGACTGCTCTTGACCATTCAACAAAACTGCATTCTGAATATTTATGGCATCACATAATCGATAGCAATTTGCAAAATTATGAAAAACTTGCTCCGGAAAAATATTCAATTCTTGAGCACAAGTTCATGGAATATGTAAATACTATTAGCAACAGCAGTATTAGAAGGTATTACAGAGATTATTTTTACAATAAGGCTAGTGAACTAAGAAGTAGCTTCAAAAAACAGATTTTTAATAGTAAAACTAGAGCAACAAAAGGTGAGTATCTTCATAACAAGTCTCCAGAGCTAATTGAAGCAGAGCAAAATCAGGCCGTAATTTTGCGTATAGCCGTAGAATTTCCTGAAATCTTGAACCGTCCTATATTTTTTGAGCAATTTTCTCATTTTGAATTTACTAATGAGATGAAAAGATTACAACAGCGTATAATTGATGTAATAAGTAACAAAAGCAAACTCGATAAAGAGGCTTTGTTACAAGAATTGAAACAGTTTAACGTTATAAAGTATGTATTTGAAAAAACTAGTGTACTAAATAGCCAACTGAACGAGAGAAAATCTGCAGAAATTGTGTGGAATAATATAGTGTTACTAAAAGAGTTAAATGCATTACGAAAAGAAAGAACCGAAGCGAGGCTGAGCGGTAATCTTGACTTAGAGGAAAGGTTGATAGAACAAATAAAGCAAATAGAAAGCAGTATACAAGAAATGCAAATGGAGTTTATTGAAAAGTAGATATCGTCTCGTTAGTCAACAAGAAAATTACAAAATAAGACAATATTTTACATAAGATTGAAATTTTTAACTAATTAAGCCTTCCTCTAACAGCTTTGCCCTGTAGTTTTTGATATGGTTAGGATCACTTGAAAATGTATAATTTTTGTAGTTAGCTCTGCTGTGCATATAAAGTTTACTATTGACTTTTATCACATTATCTCACATTATCTCACATAATATGCATGTGAGAAGAATATGAACTGGAAGAATTTTCGTCTTAGTACGCGTCTCAACCTAGAAGGGCCTGTAATTGAGCAAGTGTACGAGTTAATTACTGCAGTTGATAGTGTTAAAAATAGCTGGCAGATAACGAAAAAACTACTACCACAAACAATTGAAAGATTAACTCATTCAGTTATTGTTACATCTTCTGGCGCTTCTAACCGTATTGAAGGAAATCGTCTAACCGATAAAGAAGTTGAGGATCTATATAAAAACCTACGTGTCAAAAAATTTAAAAATAGAGATGAGCAAGAAATTGCTGGCTACTTAGAAATGCTTAAACTAATATTTCATGATTATACGGATATTCCAATTAGTGAGTCATCAATATTGCACATTAACAACCAGATGCTACTTTATAGTGAAAAAGATTTGTATCATAGAGGAAAATACAAAGCAAGTTCTAATAGAGTTGAGGCAAAAGATCAGAATGGAAAAGTTGTTGGTATAATTTTTGATCCCACACCACCTTACCTTGTTAGAAAGGAAGTACAAGAGCTTATTGATTGGTATCACTGGTCCTTAAATAATAAATTTAAGCATCCTCTTATTATTATTGCTAACTTTGTTTTTGAGTATCTGGCAATACACCCTTTTCAAGATGGGAATGGCAGAACTAGTAGATTGATGACTAATTTAATGCTGTTGCAGCAGGGTTATGATTTTGTATCTATTGTATCACATGAAAAGATAATTGAAACTAACAAACTTGATTACTATTTAGCGCTTAATAAAACACAAAGTAGCTGGAAAAGTAGCAAAGAAGATATTTCCCCATGGTTAATATTTTTTCTTAATGTGCTCAAAACGCAAGCAAATGAGGCGCATTATATTCTTGAGAGGGAGAATACTGAATATTTATTATCAAGAAAACAATTATTCTTCTGGGAATGGGCACTTAGCCTTGCAGATAAAGAATTTAGTAGAAAAGATGCTATAGAAGCTCTAGGATTTCCTCCAAGAACAGTAGAGGCAATTACAAAGAAACTGCTAGGGATGAAATACTTACAGCGTCTTGGAGAAGGCAAAGCCACTAGATATAAAGTTATTATTTAAAAGTTTTAGTATGTTTTTCGAGATTTTTTTAAATCCAGTCTTATGCACAACTTTGTTTGCAATTTTATTCGATTAAAAATTGCATTTTAGCAATAAAAAACTTACTTATTATAGGAAAATCTTGTGTTTGTTCTCATATAAAACTATTTATGGAGTGACAATGGTACATGTATTATACTTACATTTCTGATTCGAAAATTTATGCAGTTGTTTCTAACAAGATTGGTCAACAAATTCTATTGTTTAAAGATGAGAAATAAAGTAATCATCATTTCCAGTATTGCTTTTATTCTACTGTTTTTTATCAGTAGTGCATTTTTAAAAAAAGATCAGGCGGTTCATAGCGATAATGCAACTAGTAGCTTTTCAGTAAAAACTCAAGAATGTGCGCCGCAAAACCGCACTATATATTTAAATTTTTCTGGTACAGTAAATCCCTTACATAGAGCTAGCCTTGTCTCAAAAATAAGTGGTAAGATTATTGCTATTTATTTACCTGATGGTGAAAAGGTAAAAAGAGATGATGTAGTGTTAAAGATAGAAGATTATGACAGGATTGAGCAAGCTCAGAAAGCCAAAGCTTTATTAAAGCAGCGTGAAATTGAGTATGATTCCTCTCACAAACTGAATAAAAAAGGCTATGGGGCACAAATACAAGTAGAAGCAGCTTTTACTGCGTTACAAAGTGCAAAAGCTGACCTAAAAAGGCTAGAATTGGATTTAGAAAATACTGCAGTCACATCTCCTATAGATGGTTATATTGATAAAATCAATGCAAACGAAGGGGATTTTGTTAATGCTGGGCAAAAAATAGCTGACGTGGTTAATTTCGATCAAATTCTTGTAGTGTTATACGTTTCGGAAAATGAAGTAAATAAAATAGAGCTAGGCAGCACAGCTCAAATTAATTTGCTGGACGGAAAAGAATTGGCAGGTGAAGTAAGTTTTATTAGTAAAATTGCTGAGCCTAAAACTGGGTCTTATAGGGTAGAAGTAAAGGTAACTAATAATAAAATGATATCCTTGCAGGGACTAACTGCCAACGTAAGGCTACCTTCAGGCGAAAGATTTGCATATAAAGTTCCTTCTTCAGCCCTGAGCTTAAGTGACGAGGGTGCTCTTGGAATAAAGATTGTTGATGACAATAATTATGTAGTATTTGCACCAATAGAAATTGTTGATCATGAGAGCGATGGGGTTTGGATAGTAGCAAATAACGAAGATAAACCCATAAAGTTAATAGTATTGGGCCACCTATTTGTTAAGCCTGGTGATAAGGTTTAAGACATAAGATCCTTTGACCTTACCCAGAAAAAGTGGAGAGAAAGTTTGGAATGTTTTTTACAAAAAGAATGATGCATCAAATTGTTCTGGAATGCAATAGTTAATAGTGACGTTGTTTGTTATAAAAAATTTCTATGTATTCAAATATTGCAGTTCTAGTTTGTTGAGCAGAGTGTTGTGAAGTATCAATAAGTATTTCTCTTTTCAATGAGCTAAAGAAGCTTTCTGCAACAGAATTGTCGTAACAACAGCCTTTATTACTCATCTATATTATTTACAGCTAAGAGATATTGATACCCTTGCGCAGTATATTGTGAACCTTGGTCACTGTGCAGCAGTAGATTTTTAACAGGTTTACGCCTATTAATGGCCATTAATAAAGAGTTCATAACCAATTGTTTATTTATTGCACTACTCATTAACTACCATACGTGAGAATTATTGCTGCCAAATATAGCCATCCCTCCTTGGTTTTGATGTAAGTAATCCCATACTTTATTTGGTTGATCAACAATAAAGTTTTGATCTAGTATATTGGGAGCTACAGCTCTATTATCTGTTTGTTGTTTTTTAATTTTAAACTTTCTTTTCAGTATAGCCCTGATGTCATTTTTCTGCATAATACTTTGCACCGTTTTCAAATTGCAACTTTTACCCAAAGCCTTTAATTCAGCATGAATTTTAGGAGCTCCATATCTACATTTAGAAACTTGATATATTTTTTGAATAGCTTCGAGTAGCTCTTTATTTGCTGATTCTCTACTGCTTATTTTTCTTGTGGTCCACTTATAGTAGCCACTAGCAGAAAATCCTACATAATTCCTGTACTTTATAGTGTTTACTATGCTCTTTTATGAAAAAATATTTTACTCTTTTTGACTGGCCAGGGCTTTTTTTTAAATGTCTCTTTCCCTTGTTACTCTTGCTTTGTAAATCAAACCTCTCTTTGTCATAAGGTGCTACATCTGGAAATGCATTTGCCGCCGACTTTTTTTCGTTGTGTTTCTTTATCCATTTTCCTAATAAACCACCCTTTATTCCTAAATCTCTTGCTATTTTTGTAATTGTTTGACCTGCCTTTCTTTGTTCATTTGCCAGTTTAACAGCTTCCAATTTGAATTCTGCCGTATATTCTCTTACCATTTCTAATCCTCCAAAATTTTATTTTACCCAAAAAAACTCTTTTCTTTCTCTCCACTTTTTCTGGGTAAGGTCACTACTGCTATTCCACGTCAAGAACAACCATAAGTTCATTAGGGTTCACATAACCTAAAGCATTTTTTGCTTGCTCATCAAGCAGATCTAAATCTAAGCTTTTTTCATATAAGCCAAATACTTTGTTGTCCAACTTTTCCTTTTCAGAAGAGACATCCTTTAGCAAAAGTTTATTGTACTCGATTTCTTTTTTTAAATCGATTAACGTCAATAAGCCACGTTTACCTGTAATTGTGCTAATGCTGAAATATAATGTAAGGGAAGAAATGAGTAAGGCTGCGCTTAAACACAGTAACTTTTGCTTCTTTTTAGATATAAGCACCGTACTTTCACATATAAAAAATATATAACATGAAAAGGTGAACAAAAAGCTAAGAACCTTGACGCGCTTTACACCTTGGCTTTACCTTATTTATAATGTAAATCTTACCACCCCTTTTCACAACTTTACAATTTTTATCTCTGTTACGATGAGATTTTAGCGACCCTTTGACTTTCATATCTATAGTAAGAATTAAATTACTTTACATTATAATCACTTATCAAGAGTTAGTCAATTGATAACATTTTATTAAAATATTGTATAATTGTTGCTGATACTTCTTCGATCGACTTTTGCGTGACATCGATAATTGGCCAGTTATTCTGTTTAAAGAGCTCCTCTGCTTCTTTAATTTCCTTTTCTACTTTCTCAGGGTTAGCATATATATTATTATCTTCGTTGTTAATTGAAGTAAGTCTATTTTTGCGTATTTCTATTAGCCTACTTACGTCTATTGTTACCCCTATCGTTAGTTTATTTTTTAATTTTGCCAAGTCAACATAAAAGGGTACTCCACTAACAAAAGGAATATTTGCAACTTTATAGCCTCGGTAAGCTAAATACCTACTGGTGGGAGATTTTGATGTACGTGAAACTCCAACCAAAATTATATCTGCTTTATCAATATCTTGAATATTTTGTCCATCATCATGATTAATAGTGTAGTTTATTGCCTCAATGCGCTGAAAATATTCGTTATTTATCTCAGTATGCAAGTCAAGCTTTTCGTCTTTTTCAATTTCAAGATAAGACGAAATTTCTCTAATAATATGTGATAATATTGCTCTATAGGGAATTTTCAACTTTATACAGTTATCTTTTAGATATTTTCTTAGCTCATCATCAGTAATAGTGCATATAACAAAATTATGCTCATCACTTTTCCTATTAATTTCCTCCAGAATTTTGTCAATCTGCTCTTCTCCTTTTACAAAAGACCAAACATATTCGATCGTTTCTACAGAACGAAAGTGTTTCAGAGCTGATTTTGCAACTGATATAACAGTTTCACCACTTGAATCTGATACTAAGTGTAGATTAAGCTTTTTAAGGGTCATATACTAAAAATAATAGCTAGCAATCTGCTACTGAAATTATGCTAATTTGTTGACCTACGTAAATATAGAAAAACTATCCTGTTGATAAAACTCAAACTAATTGGTAAATTCTTAACACAATTATTCTCAAAACGAATGTTTTTATTAAAGCCTACAAATTTCTCTTATTTTTCTAAGAAAGCTCTACCTTGGCTTGGGGTTATTTGTTTCGCATGTTTTTTAATTGGAATGTCTTTGGCGTTATTCTTCTCTCCAGAAGATTATAAACAAGGAGAAATTGTACGAATCATGTACATTCATGTGCCTTCTGCATGGCTTGCTCTTGGAATATATGGATTAATTGCATCACTTGGTTTCATTTCATTGGTATGGAACAATAGCATTGCTAGTGTCTTGGCACATGCTGCTGCTCCTGCAGGGACAGTCTTTTCGGCAATATGCTTAATCACAGGCAGCATCTGGGGAAAAGGAACCTGGGGCACTTGGTGGGTATGGGATGCAAGGCTTACTTCAATGCTGATTTTATTTTTCCTATATGTTGGCTACCTTTCATTGTGGAGCGCTTTTGATAATGAAGCGAGGGCAGAAAAATCAGCAGCAGTATTTGCCATCTTTAGTGCTATAAATATTCCTATAGTAAAATTTTCCGTGAATTTATGGTCCACTCTCCATCAGCCAGCAAGCATTTTGAGAAAAGGTGGAATAGCAATAGAAAGTTCCCTGCTGTTGCCACTGGTTGCAATGTTTATGTTTTGTGCCACATTTTTTTTAGTAGTGTGGATACTGTATTCACTTTACTTAATTAATTTATATAAGATAAAGAGAGAAATCAGTATGCGGTATTAGGCCGAGAGATGAAAATAGAACACACCACATCACCAAGTAGCAAAGACATTGAATTCCTACTCAAAAAGATTAATGAAGAAACCGTTGATAAAGGTACGTGTAACCCATTTGCTTTTTTTATTCGCGATGATACTGAACAAATTATTGTAGGTTGTAGCGGTTTTGTTATCTATGGTTCAATTTACACTGACTTGCTTTGGGTGCACTCTGATTATAGAAGAAAAGGTATGGGAAAGCAGCTAATGGAAGAAGTTCATGATTATGGTCGTGAGATGCACTGTAAAATAGCAACCGTTGCAACCATGAATTTTCAAAAAGCGAAAGTATTTTATGAAAAGCTTGGGTATAAGTGTGATCTTGTACGTCCAGGGTATGTTAACATGTATATTTTTGAAGAAAGTGTTGTGAGATGCACTGTAAAATAGCAACCGTTGTAACCATGAACTCTAAAATATTTAAAGAGCCTACTAATATCTTTAAGGTAAATGTTCATGTGATTCCGCAGAATAATTCTGTTTTTTGATTCTATCTGTCCATTTATCATTTTCTATATCTTGTTTGTTGGTTGCTTTTTTTTCTTGCTCAACAATTGCCTTATCTATCTCCTTATGAATTGCATCAATTGCATTAATCGCACCTCCTTTTTTGTATACTTCGCTTTTCCCTTCAATAATTAACTTAATAAAAGTATTTACAACAGACTGCACTTGATTATGATTAACCTGACCTTTTGTCAAAGAAGGTAAAGAGCCTAATTCCATCAATACTTCTGGTGCTGTTTTATCTTGAGTGGAAAGTCCTAAATTATCTGCTACTTTACTTATTAATAACTCTCTGTGTTCTTTATTATCTTCCAATTTAGCATAATCACTCAATAAATCTATAACGGTAGATACTCTGACTTCAACAACATCATCAACATCTTCATCTTCTAGAGCAACTCCTGACCCCAATAACCTCTCTCTGAGATTTTCGCTTAAAAGATTGATAAATTCTTCATTTGCATCTGATCCTGTGGTTGATATTGTACCATCTAAATAGTTACTTTGAGCACCGAAGCCATGCTCTATTTGTATTTTTGTCTCAGGTTTAAATCCTAATTTTGCACAGAATTTCTGAAAATATTCTTTAATAATGTCAAACAAGCTCTTGCCATTATCTTTATAATTTTTTAACTCTTTAGGAATAGTAAGTGACAATTTACCATCTCTGTATGTTACAAAGTCTTCACCATTGTGAGATTCAATTGTAAATTCCAATGAACTAGACAGATTACATATCTTATCGCCATGCATAACTTGATTTTTAACAGAGAGTATTGGTAGCCTCATATCAGATCTAATTCTCACATTATTTTGGTTAGCACAATCAATATTTATTACTTTTTTAGGATTTTCTACTATGAACGACTGTCCAAGTGCAAGTTGGGTTTGTATAAATGGAGCAGCCTCATACCCTGCTTGATTACAATTGGTAACTAGCTCTTCTAAAATAGCATCACTTGGAACTTCTGCCCCAGCGTATCTGAACATTTTTTTGAAAACTTCTTTTGCAAAGGAACGGTAATCCTTGTTTTCATCTTTCTCTGTTGGTAATAGATGGATATACCTTTGGCCAGCATTGTAAAATTCTTCAAATTCTTTCTTATATGAATCGGTTTTTTGATGATTGGCAGTTTTGGAATTTTCACAGTGATTTTTCCATAGCTCACCCAATGCATTACTTACAAGCTCTTTCTCAATATCTTCGAGTACTGAAGCAACAAAAGCTTTGCCATGATCCGTATCTATTTCTCTTGTTCCTTTTTTGTTAAATATTTCGTCATTATATATATCATCACTATTAAAAAGTTCGCTTTTGCGGTGCTTAGCTCCTTCCTTAAATGCAATAATAAGATTTTTATCTATTTCTTTTCCGTTAATAATAAAATTCATCCTTTGAAAATCTAAGAACATTGTTTCACCGGAATTCGCTAATTTATTATCTTGATCTGCTCTTAATTTACTAAAATTGAACTCTTTAGCTGTGGCCTTTAATCTAACTACTGGACTCTTATTATTTTTTCCTTTTGTCTCTTTCATAAATAACACCTTACTGTAAATATGCTGTAAGTTATATCATATAATGATGAATAATTTGGTAATATATTAAGAAAATCGACAGTATATTTCTTTATTTAAGGGGTGTAGGAAAGGCGTAGATTTCTCTTTCCATTTGTAGCGTACTGCATTAATATTTATGTATTAATCTAGAAAATAATGATGAATAACATTGTAATTGTTGGTCTGCAATGGGGTGACGAAGGCAAGGGTAAAATAGTAGATTATCTTTCTGAGAATGCAGATGTAGTTGTGAGATTTCAGGGAGGAAATAATGCAGGGCACACTATAGTAGTAGATGATGAGGTTTATAAATTAAATTTACTGCCCTCTGCTGTTTTGAGGCCAGGCAAAATATCTATCATAGGAAATGGCGTTGCTCTTGATCCACACGCTCTAATCTCAGAAATAGAGTCATTGAAAGTTAAAGGAGTAGACGTAAACTATAACAACTTGATGGTATCCGAGAGCTGTCCATTAATACTTAGCATACATAAGGACAAGGAAAAGCTATTTGAAGATTTAAATGGAAATCACAAAATTGGTACAACAAACAAAGGGATAGGGCCATGTTATGAAGATAAAGTTGGAAGGAGAGCTATACGCCTTTGTGACTTAGAAAACGCAGATGAGCTCAATAAAAGAGTGGATACTCTTTTGAATTACCACAATGCTATCAGGAAAGGCCTTAACTACCAGGTGGTTAAAAAAGAAGAAATATTAAAGGAAATTCAAGAGATTTCAGAAAAAATTCTTTCATATAAAAAACCTGTGTGGAAGATATTAAATGACTTGATGAAAGAAGGTAAGAAAATAATATTTGAAGGTGCCCAAGGCGCATTTTTAGATATCGACCACGGAACTTACCCTTTTGTTACTTCAAGTAATACTGTAGCATCGCAAGCAATAACAGGCTCAGGGTTATCCTCCAATGCTTACATTATTGGTGTGGTAAAAGCTTATACAACAAGAGTGGGCAATGGCCCATTTCCTACTGAGCAGAAAAATGAAGTAGGAGATAGCTTGTTTACTATAGGTAAGGAACTTGGAACAGTGAGCAATAGAAGAAGGCGTTGCGGATGGTTCGATGCAGTTTTAGTGCGCCAGGCCGTACAACTCTCTGGAGTTTCAAGCATTGTATTAACCAAATTAGATGTGCTTAATTCTTTTGATACAATTAAAATATGCACTGGTTACAAGTATAGCGGAAAAATGTATGATTATTTACCCGCATCGCATTCAATACAAGGGGAATTAGAGCCAATATATGAAGAGTTTCCTGGCTGGAAAGAAAACACTCAAGGTAAAAGGTCGATTGAAACATTGCCTATCAATTTAATAAAATATATAGAAGGGTTAGAAAAATTAATAGGTGTACCAATTCATCTAATCTCAACTAGTCCAAAGAGAGAGGATGTTATTAAGCTTAAAGATTTCTGAAAACGTCTTTGTATCTTAGAGCCTGTACGTAATCTCAAAAAAGAGATAAAGTGAGAGGATAAAGTATATAAAGTAGGATATGCGAAGTTTATAACCAAGTGACATAAGTCGAGAAAAGTTTGAGATTATTGTAGCAGATCTGGAATCTTGCAGAAAGAAGACAAAACCAAGAACACTTGATTTACATGATATATTTTGTGGAGTGTTATACGTGTTAAAAAGTGGTTGCCAGTGGAGAATGGTATCAAAAGAGTTCCCAAAATGGCGCAATTGTTACGACTATTTTAAGAAGTGGAGTGAAAAACCAGATGTAAATAAAGAAAGTGTTCTGGAGCTGGTATTAAAAAAAAATAATTGCGACAAAACAATGGTCGGAAAAGCTTCTGCATAATTGATGCACAGAGTATAAAAAATGCAGATACTGCTGAAGCTATGATGCAGGCAAGAAGATTTCAGGGCCGTATTGCAGTAGATACGCAAGCATGCAATTTATACAACAACAGCAGAGATAACTGACCGTAGCAGTGCTGTGAGAATGGTCGAAAATGCAAAAGAAAACCTCTCGGGAGTTAAAAATGTACTGGTTGATGCAGGCTATACTGGAGAGAATTTTGTAACTCAAATAAAAACGATTATTGGTGCAACCGTTGAAGTGATCAAAAGAAATGAATTACGTTCCTTTGTTGTATTGCCCAAAAGATGGGTTGTGGAGCGATCTTTTGCTTGGTTAGAAAAATTGTAGAAGATTGTGGAAAAATTGTGAGCGAAAACTCAATACTAGCCTACAAATGGTCGTTCTGGCTTTCACTGCCTTACTTCTGAAAAAATTATGAACAGGCTCTTACTAACTCTTATCTAATAAAAAAAATACTTGTGTAACTTCGAATAGTCTATTATGCAAGACAGCAGTATAAACATGTAGTAAGAAATGTATAATGAAAAATAAAAGCTCAAGTTTAACACTTGCAGTTATTTTTACACAATTAAGTAATCATAAAAGTTAGTGTAGGACGAGGTTATACAGTTTGATTTCTTTTAATATATGTTAATTGGTATAATATAAATATAGTTAAGGAGGCGTATTATGACTGGAAGTTTGGCTAAGGAAGAAAAAACAGCAGAGGCAGGAAAAACAAGTAATCAGTCAGAGAATTATGATGTTGAATCAGTTATAAGGGTAGCATCATGTGCTTGGAATGCAATACATTGCTTGTTGGCATTTTATGAATACGATCTATATTCGTCATGGCTTGAATCGCATTTTACATCCCTCAAGGACTGTATCAATAAAATGGAAAAAGACAATTCTTTCACTAAGGACTCTGCTATAATAAAGTTCTGCCGCTCAATTGCAGAAAATAATAAATTATACAAAGAGTTAAAAAATTTAAATAATCCTGCTGAAAAATTTTCTCAATTAGAGAAGATAATAACAGGCTTTAAACTAAAAGACCTAGGAGACAAGGTAAGCTTCTTAATGCTTTTGAAAGAAGAAAGTGACTTCACTGCTATACAGAAGGCTTATAGAGATGAGTGGAGTTTTTATGATCTAATAAATGATAGAGATTTTAAAAAAACGTACATAGATAAAGCAGTAACAGAGTCTGCTAATAAGAGCTTTAAGAAAGATATAGATAAATGCATAAAGTTGGCAGAGCAGGGAAAAAAAGCTGCAAGTAAATATCTTGGAAGGAAAGGCGTAGAGCTTCAAGCTTATTACACAGAAACTGATAACGCTTATAGAGTTTTGAATATCAACTCTATTAATTACAATAGAAGTGAGCCAACCAGGATTAGTAACATTTTACAGCAAGAGAAAGATATTAAAGAGCTGAATATCTATTGCAATAAAAAACATGAAATACACGCTCATCGGAAAGGTAAGGAAAGATATTATAAATTTAAAGAGGGCGCATATTATGAAATGAAAAGCACTTGGCCTGTAAAGGATGGATCCGAAATGTGTACCATGATTATGAATGTGAGTAGCGATGGCATAACTGAAGTACTAAAATTTAATGATGAAGATTTTGTGCTATCGGATGAGATCTTAGAATTAATAAAGCAAAACGATGAATTATATATTCAAGGTCTCTCCTTATATGATGCTGTACTAGAAAAAGGTAAGGCTGCTGATGTTGTACCTACTGCTAATAATAATTTTCAAAATGAGTCTATAGCGGCCTATCGCGAGGAACCAGAGGGGGAATTAGACCCTAAAGTTGATGCTGACAATAGCCTTCCTCCTTCTATTAATAGCAATGCATCAACTCAAACGGAAGTCAATTTACAACACACTGAAACTCAAACAGAAGTTGCTTCACAACAAATCGAAACTAAAACGGAAGTCAATTTACAGCACACTGGAACTCAGACAGAATTTGCTTCACAACAAATGGATGAATTGATTTTAAATAATCAGATGCTGTCCGAAAAAAACGTTGAATTGAAGCAAGAAATGTCAAATTTGAAAAAAGAAGCTGTTGAATTGAAGCAAGAAATAGAAGCAGGGTTGCAAGTGATAAATAAAAAGCACCATGAATTAATACAAGAAAATCAGCGACTACAGGAGAAACTAGAAACAACCCAAGCAGAAGCTAATCAAACAATTGTAAAGTTAGAGAAGCAGAATAGCAATTTACAAGACAGGTTTGAAAAAGAGGAGCAAAAAAACACGGAATTGCAAACTGAACTGGCACAAAAAAATGAAGAATTAGCAGGTGTGTTAAAAGAGCTACAAGGGAAAGCACAAGAACTTAAAGGTGTATATGAAGAAAAAAGAAAGCTAAAGGAAGAGCTGAAAATTGTTAATGCAGGAAAGAAGAATTTGGAAAAAGAGCTAAATCAAGCACGAGAAGATGCGGAACAGATAATGGTTGAACGACGCCAGCAGAAAGAGCGCTTGAAAGATCAGCTAAGAGAATTAGATCAGGAATATAAGGTACAAGTAGAAATTGGGCAAAAGATTAAAGAATCAGATAGGCAGGATAGCAATTTACAAGATACACTTGGAGAAGAGAGACTAAAACTCAACATTGAAGAACTAGAAAACGAGTACGAGGAATTTCCAGGAGATAAGGTGCTTACACTTGAACTCACTAAAGATGAAGATAAAGTCGAAGAGTTAAGAAACGAGCTAGAGCGTGAGAAAGAAAAGTGTAAACAATTATTAGAAGAAGAAAATGAATGGGGTGATGAATTGGTAGGAATGCTTGATGGACTGGAAGAAAAAATTCGTGCTGATGAACAAAGGAGCTTCAACAATCAATTAACGGGAGAAATTTCTAATGAGTCTGGTAATGCTCCACGACAGAAGAAAAGGTTATCCAAATCTTCAAGCGTTGATAATGAGTCTTATGTTCCACTGAGAGAGAAGACAACATTACTCAGATCTTTAAGCGTTGATAGTGGACTTGATAGCGATGAAGAAAATTGTGATAATGATTTATCTTTCAACATAAGTCCTATAAGTTCTATTGAGAAGGTGGCAGAGAGTAGAAACGTAGGTAGGGTATCATTGTGAAGATGGTTGGGGTTAAGTTGCAACTTAAGTGGGGCGCAAAAGGTCTTTTGTGTTGATAATAATTTAAAATCTATAGTAGACTAAAAAAGATTATTAAATTATAATATAACATATGATAAAAGACGAGAAATCGAAAACAATTTTTGAAGTGGAAGGGGCAGTAACTGCTTTACTACCTGCAGCAGAATTTAGAGTGAAACTGGACAATGAACATGAGATTATCTGTCATGTATCAGGGAAAGTGAGAAGAAGTAAAATACGCATCATTATAGGGGATAGGGTGTTAGTTGAGATGAGCATTTACGATAGGAATGCGAGAAAGGGTAGGATCATTAGAAGGCTTAAAGGTACAAGTGACAGAACGATCTCTAAATAATCTTATTCTTGCTTCATCATCGAAAAGGCGTATAGCTTTACTAAAACAAATAAACATTGAGCCAGGTTTAATTTTGCCAGCAGATATAGATGAAGCCCCTTTAAAAAAGGAACTTCCGAAGGATTACTCAATCCGTATGGCAAAAAGTAAAGCTGAGAAAATACAAAGTTTAAATCCAAATTATTTTGTGCTTGGTGTTGATACAGTTGTTGCTTGTGGTAGAAGGATATTGCTCAAAGCTGAAAACGTTGAGCAAGCAGAAAAATGTATCCGCTTGTTATCAGGAAGAAGGCATAGAGTATACACCAGTGTATGTCTATTAACTCCCGATCAATCTAAACAACATATCAGGACTGTGGTTACAATAGTGAAATTTAAACGTCTCAGTGAACAAGAAATTAAGTATTATTTAGCATCAGAAGAGTGGAAAAATAGGGCGGGGGGATGCAATATACAAGGCCTAGCTGGAGTGTTCGTATTGTTCTTACGCGGCTCCTACTCTTCCGTTATAGGGTTACCATTACATGAAACCTATTGTTTGCTAAGCAATTATTTTAACTTCAATTTATATTGAAATACCTTTATTAGTATCTTTTTTTTGTTGTGACTCAGCAACCTGTTTAGCCCAATCTAGTGGTCTTTTATTTCTGTTAGCTAATGCAATTCTATTGCGATCATAACCATCAGTGTGTTCTGTTAAAGTATCTCCTCTTTCTTCTTCTATTACTCCAGCTTTCAGTTGTGCTTCATCTTTCTCTAGTAATTTATATAGTTCGCTATTTTTATCTACAGTTGGATTAGTGTCATTATTTTCTCGTTCTGCCACTGTTTTTTCTAACCACTTACGTATAGGGTCATATTGTTTACCTTCTCCTATCTTTTCTAAAATGTTTTCTGAGAATGAATCTTTAGGAATATTTTCTTTAGTAGCCTGTTGTGCCGGTTCTCTTAACCCTTTATCCGGGTTTCCCAATGCTCCTTTTAACTCACTCGTATCTCCGATTTCTTTTGGTTCAATGTTTTCTAAGCTCTTCTTTAACTGTTCAGGATTTACTTGAGATTGTTCATTATTGTCATGAGTTGGAGATGAATAGCCCGAATCGTTTGCTTTTATGTCTGTTGAGCTGTCTTTTAGCAACCCAACTTCTCTCAAGCGTTTTTTAGTTTCTTCGCTAATCTGACTCTGATCAGCTGGTTTTAACCCGAGATTTTCTTGACCTAATGTATTTTTAAGTTCTTCAAATAGAGTTAGATTACTTTGTCTAATATGTTCTTCTAATTTCCTTCCTACCTGTTTTAAATCTGTTTGAGATTTACTATCACTATTAGTTGGAGATATATAGCCTGAATCACTTATACTATTTGGTGTTGAAGCAGAGACACTAATAGTTGGACCTTCCACTATTTTTACATCTGCTAAATCGTCTTTTTGCAATCCATCTTCTTTATCTTGTGACAGTTTATCAGTAGGATCAACTTGCCTTAATCCTCTATTATCCTGCTGTGATCTATCTCTGATTTCTTTAAGAAGATTTTCAGGTGGAGTTTGATCACTTTGTTCAATGTTCTCTAAGCTCTTCTTTAACTGTTCAGGATTTACTTGAGATTGTTCATTATTGTCATGAGTTGGAGATGAATAGCCCGAGTCACTTTTATTATTGAGTGCTGTAGCAGAGAGCGGCTGTTCACTTTCTTTCCACTTAGCATCACTAGCATCTTGGTTATCACTGTTATCTGGAGAAGATGAATAAGGAATTATGTCCTTTAATGTCTCTAACGGTGATGGGTTATTTTTTCTACTTCCTGCAATTGATGCTTTTCTATCATCAACATCAATGTGCCGTAAGTTGTTTTTCTTGAAATTTCTGATGTCTTGTAACAGATCGCCTTTGCTATTTCCTTCTTGTTGCTGGGTTTTAGGTTGTTGCTGATCATTAGGTGTTTGCTCACTTCTATCTGGTTTTTGGCTTCCAGGTACAGCATGTCCAAATGTAGGATTGTCATACCGTTCATCTTCTTGCCTATTATCTTGATTGTGGCTTACAGACTTGGTGAAAGTAGAACTATCTGAAGAATCAGAAGTTGCACCTTTTTGCTGATTATTAGGTGTTTGCTCATTTTCGCGCAAGTCATCTGGTTTTTGGCTTCCAGATTTGGCTCCCCCTTGCTCATCGAAAACACCTTTTTTAGGTGGTAGTGAACTAGTTCTAGGTGGAAGTGGCGGAGGAGTTTTTTTGTTCTGAGGATTCTCCTCAAAAAGCGATTGTAGGTTATAAACTTGACCTCCCGAATTTGCTTCTCGTGCTGCTTGTCTAAGCTCACGCTTTTCTTTAGCCTCCTGAGAATTAATTTTATCGTCAAAATCTTTTCCAATTCCGCTATCGTAAGACTGCCTTCTGCTGTTAGATTGTAGTCCAAAATGTGAATGGTGGTCTTCTTTTTTTTGAGTTATATCAGTAGCTTGAACGCTAACACCTCTATTAACATCAATTCTTGTTGTAGTTTCAGATGATAGCTCGTTACTGTCTTTATTATGTTGCATCTCATTCGCTTTTCCTTGTCCTTTCTCCCTGAATTGTATTTCATGCAAGAATAAACCACCTATTTTTACATCTCTGTTTACTTCTAACCGTTCTAGAGAAAAATCATCACCTTTAACAAGGTCTACACCGTTAGCATCAATCTTAATTTTGATCTTACATTCCTTCCCCTCCGCATACCACTTTAAAGTCATTTCATATGAACCATCAGTTACGACATAATGTCTTATTTTTTTCCCTTCTTCCTCGGCAACAAAACCATGCATTCCGCTCTTTCCATCACTATGCAATGTTGAAAATCCCGAGATTTCATTCTTCTCACAAAAATCACTGTTTAAAAATTCGCTGATTTTAAACTCTTTTTTGTTATTTCCCAGCGTAATACTTGCGTGATTACCGTATATTGAAACTCCTGCAACATCATCAACATACTCTTTCAACCTTTCTTTAACTTCACTTTCAAGGTCTTGTCCAGCTTTCTTTGTCTTGTCGCATTTCTGAAGAATAACTCCATATGCTTTATCTTTGTTTTCTTCTTCGTCCCAATTCCAGTTGGCGTGTTTTGTTAAAAACTTTACTGTGTTAAAATCAACTCTAGCATTATAAATTGGGTCGTCTTCCTTTTTTATTTTATCAAATAAAGGAAAAATTTCTTGAATGCGCTCATTATAAATGTGTTCTTGTTGTGTATCGTTAGTGCCCATATATCCCTCACTAATAACCCTCTGCCTTTAGTTCTAGCTAATACTAGCTAATATAATTATCACAAGCATTGGTTGAATTTTTATTAAGGAAGGTTGTGTTACTAATGTGATGACACAAGCTATTTTATGGTAACATCAAACGATTTAAGTTGTCATTCCAGTCTGGAATCCAGCCTTTCACGAACCCCATCAAAAATGTTGTGTTTTAACATAAGATTAGCTACTTTTATGCTCACTAACTTAGTGCCAATCAAGATTCCTGGATCCCAGTGTCTGGGCACTGGGATGACATCCTTCTTGGCGGAAATCACTCTTATATCACAACAGCTGCATAGCCTAAATTGCTTTAGCTATAGCTCTGTTTTTGCAACTTCAAATATCTGCTACTCATAGTAAACACTTCTGGATCTTGAGAGGTTAGCTTGAGTATAGCGAGTATGTTGATAAACAACAAAGCAGCAATCGAGATATCAGCAACATCCCATAGCAACCGGACTTTACCTATCGCACCAAGCGGAATGATCATGGTAAAAATTACAATCCAGATTTTAGTGTATTTATTATCCATAGACACATAGCGTATTGTCTGTTTTGAGCAAAAAAACCAAGTAAAAATAGTAGTAAAGGCAAAACAAAACATTATGGCCATAATTAAATAGTCAATATAGGGCCAATTCATAGCTTTTCTAAAAGCAAATATGCACATGTTAGTACTCTCTAAATCAGTGACCCAAGAATCTGTGACAAGCAGTACCATTGTTGTAATAAACACTATGAATGCAACTATAAAAGGCGATATTATTGTGATTAGGCTCTGTTCAATAATAAATTTATTATTATTTTTCTTAGGAACAATTGAAGAATGTACGATTCCTTCGAGGCCAAGCCCTATATCTGTTGCAAAAATACCTCGCAAAGTTCCAACTTGAATAATAGTCAACATTTCTAAAATCAAACCTAGAGATAAACCAGAGTTAAAGCTACTAGTTGTAAAAAAACTGCTTGTTATTAGTTTTAGAGAAGGAAGAATATTTTCACTAAATTTAAATAATATGATACCGCAAAGTGTGAGGTAACTTACCGTCATTATCGGTATCATAGCCGATATAAAAATTTTAATTTTTTTTAAGCTGAGAGCTGCAACAACAAAAAATATTATGGCCATTACAATGCCACCAACAACTACAGGCACATCTATCATATTAAGTGGTATTGATAGAGAATTTACCTGAACAAGGTTACCAACTGTTATTGAAACCATCATCATGATAACTAGAAAGACAATTGTGGCCTTCCTAGAGTTAAACGCATCAGTCATGTAGGCTACAGGGCCACCTATAAACCGTTCGTTCTTTTCCTTTCTGGTTTTTATACTTAGATAACAAGTGACATATTTTATCACAGAAGTGATAACAATAATTATTGCCATCCATAAAATAGAGCCCGGTCCTCCGGTTTTTAGAGCAACAGCAGTTCCTGAAATATTTCCTACTCCTAAATTTCCCCCTAAAATTGTAAACAGAGCGGCTATAGAAGAAAATTTATTTTCTCCTTTTTTAGCTCCAAGGAGTGAAAGGGCGTATGGTAATCTAAATACCTGTAGCCATTTTAGTTTAATCGATAGGTAAACACCAGCAACTAGCATGAGTAATATTGTTGGCAGTAATAAAACAAACTTTACTGTATCCATCTGTAAAAGTGAGATTTTTATTTGAGTATACAACAAAAATTGAAAATACCTAACCTATTTTCTATGTATGACTTCGTTTCCGTCATTCTAGAAACCTTTTCTTGTCATCCAAGTAGCGTGACACATAACTGTACGAACATTGTAATATGGTACAATGTTAAGACGATGTCATTCCAGTGCTTGACACTGGAATCCAGCTTTTAATGCAACCCCTCACCAAAAATATTGTGTTTTAACATAAGGTTAGCTACTTTTATACTCACCAACTTAGTGTCCAATCTGGATCCCAGTGAGCTTTGTTGCATAGCAGCAGAAAAATTAGTGATTACTGACAAAATTCATTATAAATAGCGATTTAACTGTTGAAGAAAAAATATGCCACAAAAAATGAGGGTCAGTAACCATAGCGAATATAACAAATTTCTAGAAAAAAGAGGAAATATTTTTCATTATATCAACGAAGCCATAGAAAAGTGGTACGAGAATGGTCCAAAAATACCAGGTGGCAACAATATTTATAGCGATAAAGTTGTAATTTTGGTGCACATAATAACTTGTTTATTTAGAATAGGCCTGAGGCAAACAGTTGGGTTTATAGCAGGATACCTTGAGCAAATTGGGAAAAATTTGCAAGTTATCAGCTATTCACAATCATCAAGAAGGTTTAAGAAACTCAATATTAAGATCAATGATTGCAGAATTGATAAAAATAATATGGAAGATATCGAAATTGCTATAGACAGTACAGGAATTAGTATATACAACAACACTCCTGGTCATAGCAAAGAAAATAGCGAAGATAGAAAGTATCGCAGCTATGAACAGACAAGAAAATTGCATGTAATGTTGAATACAAACAGCAAAAAAGCCATAGCTGTAAAATACAGTAACGGTGTCTACTCTGATCACTATGGAGCTTGTGATTTGCTAAAAGAAGTCGATTTTCAGTATGTCATAAAAGTACTATATGCAGATAGGGCATATGACAGAGAAAAGCTCTATAAGCTGTGTAATCAATATGGTATAAAAACGAAAATTCCTCCGAAAAACAACGCAACAGAGCATCCAAAGTTAGACTATATGGCTGAGAGAAATTCTGCAGTCAAGCTCATAAAGTCATATGATGAAGATGGTATAAAGAAGTGGAAAAAAGAGATGAGTTATGGAAAAAGATCTTATATAGAAGGTTTTTTCTCGCGATTAAAAAAGACATTTGGATTTAGTTTTAGGAACAAATCTGAAATGAATCGTGAGAGGGAACTGCTACTCAAATGTTATTTGCTTAACAAATTTACTGAAATAGGCATGGCTAAATTTGATATAGCTTCATAAATTTATTGTGCGTTACCTACTATCCGAAGAGCGATGCAACAAAGCCTCCCAGTGTCTGGGCACTGGGATGACATCTTTTTTCTTGGTACAAATTACTCTTATATCTCAATGTTCGTACAGTTAGTGCGTGACACTTGTATCTTTATGATGTGAGGCATTAGAGCTAAAATACCTCACAGGGAGGGTGAAGCTGATGCGACACTAATGCCATTAAGCCAGATTTTGCTTCCCTCCCATAGAGTTAAAGACTGAACAGTATCTTTTGGAATTATATCCCGTATTACAAGGTTAGTCTAAACTCTCAGTTTATTTATAGTCTTGGAGGCAATTTTATGCAAGTAAATGCTATTTTGGGTGTGGATATTTCAAAAAAGAAATTTGATGTTTGTTTGTTAGTGGACAGTAAAAAACGACACAAAGTCTTTCAAAATAATCAAGATGGTTTTGCAAAACTTGTAGTTTGGTGCAATGGCCATGGAGCAAATCTTACTCATTTATGTCTTGAAGCAACTAGTTGGTATGGAGAAGATTTGGCTACTTTTATGCACGATTTAGGACATAATGTCAGTATAGTAAACCCAGAAAGCTTTTGGCAAAAGTGAGCTGCTCAGAAATAAGACAGATAAATCAGATGCAGCTATGATAGCTAGATTTTGTATCGCCAACAAACCTGCTCTTTGGAAGCCCATTGCACCTGAAATGAGGCATTTGAGGGAGCTTTACCGTTGCATGCAATCGCTAAAAGATGATAAGGTGCAACAGACAAATCGCTTGGAAAACAAAAATATGCATTCCAGTTGCAAAGAAGCTATATCTAAAGTAATTTTGGCAATAGAGGAGCAAATTATTGTTCTCGAAAAAGAAATTAATGAGCATATAAATAACTATCCACATCTAAAAAATATGGTGGAAAACCTTAAGACTATAAAAGGTATAGGATATCTTACTGCTGTTGCTGTTGTCGCAGAAATGCCATCAGTTGATAACTTTGACAATGCTAAACAATTTACAGCTTTTGCTGGTCTAAATCCAGGACATTATCAATCGGGATCGTCAGTAAGTAAGAGAAGTTGCATATGCAAAATAGGATCTGAGCGTATTCGAAAAGCTCTTTATATGCCAGCTATAGTAGTCAAAAACCATAATAATCATTTTCAAAAGTTTTGTCAGCGTCTAGCAAGTAAAGGCAAATGTCCAAAAGTCATAGTTCTTGCGTTAATGCGAAAATTAATGCATGTCTTTTTTGGTATTCTTAAAAATAATCAACCATTTAATTGTAATTTTGTTGGATAATTTGTTTGACAGCAGAGACAGTATCTGGGATCTAAATTT
Organism: Wolbachia endosymbiont (group A) of Therophilus tumidulus; assembly: GCF_964277345.1. NCBI lineage: Bacteria > Pseudomonadati > Pseudomonadota > Alphaproteobacteria > Rickettsiales > Anaplasmataceae > Wolbachia > Wolbachia endosymbiont (group A) of Therophilus tumidulus. Next base: position 930,420 of record NZ_OZ195515.1, read on the forward strand.
TTTATGCGAAACCATTATGTTTATATACTTGTAGGCCCAAGTTCCTCACATAGTGAACAAAAAAGTAAATGAGATTCCAGTGTCACGCGCTGGAATGACACCTACCCCATAAGAACTCTATTTTTCATACCACTCATTTATAAGTTTATTGATATCAGAATCTATAAAATCCTTTAATGGTTGCCTGATTTTTATCTCAACATTTTTAGGGATGCACCTATCTTTACATATCGCATAATTTATATGGAAGTTAAGGTCAATATACCCTTGATTTAAAAATATATTCATCTTAAAGGGAAATAATACCATATCCTCATATACGTTACTTACAAACGTCTCTCTCCCTACTTTATCTTTATGTTCCTTTGGAATAGGCCAGTGAATATTTATATCTGATGCATTACCTTTGTAACTAATAGACGTGGGAAGGCCAAAATCTCCAGGATCTTTATAATATATGTGCCAGCCTGGTTCTACTGTAACCTTTATTGCACCTTTAAGAGTGAAGCTTGCTTCATTTATCTCGCCAATAAGTAAATCAAATTTTGCAATTTCCTCGTCAGCATATAGTTGAGCGCAAGAAAAAAATAAAAATAATATTAAATATATATATATTTTCATTAAGGTAAATTTCTCCTTTTATAGAGAAAGTAATTTAGATTTTAATTATTATATTTAATAGTATTATATAGATTATTTATTAATATAGCATTATGCTATAGCTAAACTGACTTACGACAATCTGAAAAACGACAAATTCGTCATTCCGCTACTTGTTAGCGGAATCTATGCCGAGATACCGCGAATGAATCCACAACTGTACGAACATTGTGATTTTGGCCCATAAGGAGGGTGTCATCCCAGTGCTTGACACTGGGATGGCTTTGTTGCATCACACTTTATGAGATGGTGATTTATGGTAAATTCATGTAACTATCTCAAATTTAGCCATACCAATATCAGTGAATTTATTAAGCAAATAGCATTTAGTTCTTTTTCTCGATTTATCTCAGATTTATTCCTAAAACTAAATCCGAATATTTGCTTTAATCTTGAGAAAAACCCTTCAATATAAGATCTTTTCCCATAATTTACTTCTTTTTTCCATTCTTTCATGCCATCTTCACCGTATAATTTTATTAACCTAATAGCAGCATTCCTGTCAGACATATAATCTATTTCTGGATGTTCTGCCGCATTGTTTATTGGTGGAATTTTTGTCTTTATATCATATTCGTTACACAACTTATAAAACTTGTGCCTATCACATGCTCTATCTGCATATAGTGCTTTTATGGCATGCTGAAAATCAACTTCTTTTAGCAAATCACAAGCTCCATAGTGATCAGCCGTTACTGTATTTTACAGCTATGGCTTTTTTGTTGTTTATATTCAACATTACGTGCAATTTTCTCGTTTGCTCATAGCCACGATATTTTCTGTCAGTGCTATTTTCCTTGCTGTGACCAGGAGTGTTGTTGTATATACTAATTCCTGTACTGTCTATAGCAATTTCGATATCTTCCATATTATTTTTATCAATTCTGCAATCATTTATCTTAATATTAAGTTTCTTAAACCTTCTTGATGCTTGTGAATAGCTGATAACTGCCAAATCTCTTCCTATTTGTTGCAAATACCCTTTTATAAACCCGACTGTTTGTCTTAAACCAATTCTAAAGAAACTGACGATTATATGCACCAAAATCACAACTTTATCACTATAAATATAGTTGCCGCCCTGCATTTTTGGACAATTCTCGTACCAATTTTCTATGGCGTCATTGATATAACAAAAAATGCTTCCTCTTTCTTGGAGAAATTTGTTATATTCATGGCAGTTACTGACTCTCATTTTTTGTGGCATATTTTTTCTTCAACAGTTAAATGGCTATTTATAATGAATTTTGTCAGTAACTGCCAGTTCTTTTCACTTGAGCGATGCAACAAAGCCCACTGGGATCCAGAAAATTTGATTGTGTACTATACAACATTTTCGATTAAAAGCTGGATTCCAGTGTCAAGCACTGGAATGACATCACAGGGGCACTGGAATTTTTGTTTCAATATTTGTACATTAGCCATGCATCTGAACAGATACTGTAAATTAGCTATATTACATTAGCCCATCAGATGAGTTGTAATGGTTATAATTGTCTGATAAGTGATCTCTAACATCGTGACCTAACTCATTGGCATCAGGCTTAACTTCGTGATCTAACTCATTAGCATCGAGCTTAAACAAAGAAGGATTATCATCAGATTGTTGATTAGACTCTTTCTCTTTCGACCCAAATAACCATGAAAAGAGTGATGAGATAGAATCAATAATGGATTTAATTGTTGAAAAAATATTGGATAAGAAATTACTGGGTTGCTGAGTATCCTCTTCGGCTGATTCTGGTTCAGGCTCTTTTCCTGCTGTGTCATCCACATCTTCTTCAGGTTTACTTCTGCTTATAAGTGTCTTATCTAACCATTTGAATATATTCTTGTCTAGATTATGAAAATACATTTGACTTATCTCCTTATTTTCATCAACGTAAATCACTAAAGTTGTATTCTCATTCCCCAATCCATCACATTCACTAACGAGCGATTCATGAGAGTTCTTAATGTCTTTGATAAATTGAAGTTTTTCTTCTTCTGCTGAAAGATAATCTCTGTGTTCTGCTCTATAAGTGGTGCCTTTGTATTTAAAACTAAACATTGATTCACGATCTTCATATTCATCTAGTCCAGAATTCTTGACACGTTGTATAATTTGAAATTTCTCTGCTTCTGAAAGGTCCTTGAGGTATATACTACCAGTTGTATCTTTATATTTAAATTTAAACATCCATCCATGGTCTTCATATTCATCTAGTCCAGAACTCTTGACACGTTGTATAATTTGAAATTTCTCTTCTTCTGAAAGGTTTAGGCGGTATACACTACCAGTTGTACCTATGTATTTAAAAATAAAACTCCATCCATCGTATTTATATTCATCTACACCCATCTGCTTGCAAATAGCTTTATAATTTTTTTCTTCTACTTCTCGTCCAACAACATTTGCTATGAGTTCAGTATCCAGAATACTCAAAGTTTGGACTGTTGCCGATGGTGAAAAACACAATTGAAATATGTGGCCTAGCTCATGACCTAGAACAAAATCCATGGCACTTTGCTTATATGTCAGAATATTCTGACAATCTGTTACTCCTCGTGTAATATATCCTGGACCACCATCTTCATCTAAGCCGAGAAGATTGTTATACTTTGTATAATCGCTTCTATTATTAAAAATGTGAACCGTTATATTGTAACTTGCATTACTATTTTTCAAGCAAAACTTTTCTTTAAATGCTTCATAGGCAGTTTTAATGTCTGTTTCTATTTGGTTTTGTTCCTGCTCAGATAAGTTGTCGTATTTTATAGTACAATTTATATACCCGTATTTAACGGTAAAGCTGTTAGACAAAACATCATGTATATTTGTGGAAAAATAATTGAACTGCTTTGACTCAGCTTCCTTATACAATTGATGCCCATATTTATCCCTAGAATACTTTGGTAGTTTAGGTACTTTGGCAATTAAGTTTTTGTTACTATCAAAAAAAGAAATATCAGAATTACCAATCCTAAAATCCTTTATAGATTGCCCGCAAGTGCCATCATTTGCACAATCATGATTATCTTTCTTATTAAACCATGCGTTGGTGTATTTTTCCATTTTGATACCTCACTACCAAACCTTACTATATTATTATCTTGGTAAAAATCATAATAATTCGTTAACTTGTATTTTAAATCTGTATCAAATGTGCTTTTCTCGTAAGGTATCAATTGTGAAGTAATTAACTTTATTTGTTTAAAATTTTGCTAAAATAGCTCTTTTTATACTATGTTTTATATAGCTAAACTGACTTAGATTTACTGACAATTTGAAAAACAAAAATTCGTCATTCCGCTACTAGAGGTTGTCCGGAAACAAGTAAAAGGCTATAATATCTGAAATTTTAGTACGGGGTAAAGATGAGAAAAAAGTATCCAACAGATCTAAGCGAAAGGGAATGGGCAAGAATAGAAAAACACTTCAGAGTATCATACAAGAAAGGAGGAAGGCCGCCAAAGTATAGCAAAAAAGAAATATTAGAAGCAATTTTCTATGTATTGCGTACAGGGTGTCAATGGCGGTATTTACCAAATGATTTTCCGCTATGGAAGACTGTGTATGAGCAGTTCAGGCAATGGAAGAAGCAGGGAATTTTTGAGAAAATGAATTATGAAATTACAAAATATAGTAGAAGAAAAATAGGAAGGAATGAGCAGCCGAGTGCCTGTATAGTAGATAGTCAATCTGTAAAGACTACAGAAAAGGGGGGATCAAAGGCTATGATGGAAGTAAAAAAGTAAAGGGTAGAAAAAGGCATATAATTACAGACACTCAGGGTTTTATACTAGGTTGTTACGTAGGCGCTGCTAACGAAAATGATAGAGATGGTATTAAAATAGCATTAAACAATATGAGAACAAAATATACTAAAGTTAAAAAAATGTGGGCTGACATGGGATACCAAGGAAGAAATTTAAAGAATCACATAAAGGAAGAATATGACATAGATATTGAAATTGTTAAAAGGCCTCCATGTAGATTTTGGGTGCACAAAGATACGCCACCTGAGCTACTACCAACAAGAGAACAAGGGTTTAAAGTACAGCCAAGAAGATGGGTTGTAGAAAGGACTTTTGCTTTGGTTAATAGGAATAGAAGGCTATCGAAGGAGTATGATTTACTCACAACATCCACTGAGAATTTCATATACCTAGCTATGAGTAGGGTTATGTTAAAGAGGGAATATGCTTGAATTTACTAGTTTCCGGACAACCTCCTATAGTATTTTCTAAAACGAATGATAAACGTCTAAAATGGTATTACCAACTAAAAGGTGTAAGTTTGTACATTGATGCATTAGAGGTCTGAGGCGACTTTTGATGGTGTGCCAACAATGCTCTATCGGATTTAGATCTTACTATTACCCACAAATATAAATGTTTGTTGCATAGCTCTTAATGGCATAACTTTTGCTTGAAATAACTGTTTATATGGTGCAATTTACAGCTTTTAGTTGCTAAAATTATAACTCTTAGTTTAATAATTTTAATCTAATAAGCTTTCAGGTTAATAAAATTAAATTATTTGAGTAAATACAATACTATGTTTTTATTTGTGGGTAATAGTAAGGCTTAAAGCAAAATGTAGTACGAACGGTAGGTGGATCTAAAAGATCGAATTACAATCCTGTATACAGCATTTTGCATTATTGTTTGATTATATTTATAGGTACAAAAATGGCTAGAATAATTTTCATGGGAGTAGATGTTTCCAAGGAAGCATTGGACATCTCAATTAATGGCAAGCATAAGCGCATAGCAAACGTGAGTGATGCTATATCTAAGTTTATAGAAACAAATATAGTCGATTTACCCATCAAGTTATGTGTAAGCTGGTGGCTATGAAAAGCTCATTATAAAATTGTTGCAAGATAACTGTCCATAAAGCTCACCCGAATCGGGTATATGCATTTGCCAAAGCTTGCAATCATTTTGCAAAAACTGACAAGTTAGATGCTAAATTACTGGAAAAATACGCTGAATTTGTCAGTAAAGACGGTGAAGTAAAAGGATGTATAATTTCACAAAAGCAAGAGGAATTAAAGGAGCTGGGGGCAGTTGAGCGTAATTTAAATGATGCAATTCATGCAAACAAGTGTCGCCTGCAAAGTGCGACGGGAAAAGCTAGAGAATACATAGAAAGACAGATAGGGTTTGCTGAAAAACAATTGAAAGAAATTAGGCAAGACATAGAAGACGCAATAGCTGAATTGAAAGGAAAAAATGAGCTTTTAATCAGCTATAAAGGTATTGGATCAAAGACGGCGAGCGTTCTACTGACAGAGGTGCCTGAGCTTGGTAGATTAGAGAATAGAGAAATTGCATGCTTAGTTGGAGTTGCACCTAAAACTAGTGAAAGTGGAAGAAAAGTTGGCAAAGCTCAAATCAAAGGAGGCAGGTTTTATGCAAGGAAAGCACTATACATGTCAGCTCTTGTTGCTATGCGCCACAACAGAAAAATGAAAGCGTTTTATCAGCGTTTGGTTGATTCTGGCAAAGCTGCTAAGGTTGCATTAGTTGCTGTCATGAGAAAAATTATCGTTTGTTTAAATGCCATGATAAAAAATAACAACTTTTATCTTGACTCTTAAGACGGTAGATGACAGACCATTGATTGTATGGGTTCCATCTGTTATATATAATCTTTTTGAATACGAAGAAAACTGATGAATGAGTATGATATTACGGTTATAGGTAGCGGTCCTGGTGGTTATATAGCGGCAATTAGGGCGGCACAGCTTGGGTTTAAAACTGCAATTGTGGAAAAAGAAAAAAATTTAGGCGGTATATGCTTAAATTGGGGATGTATACCAACAAAATCACTGCTTAGAGCATCTGAGGTTTATAGGCTAATAAAAAGATCAAAAGAGTTTGGTATAGAAGTAAAGGGAGCGAATTTTGATATACAATCAATAGTGAAATACTCAAGAAACGTTGTTGATAAATTGTCAAGCGGTGTTGCATATTTGATGAAAAAAAATAATATCAAAGTTCATCAAGGTTTTGGTAAACTTGCAGGCAATGGTACTATAAAAGTCGTTAGCGATAAGGAAGAACAAGAAATTGTTTCCAAGCATATCATTTTAGCAACAGGCGTGAGGGCACGGAATCTGCCTGGAATAGAGGCAGATGGAGATTTAATATGGAATGCGCAGCACGCTATGACTCCAGAGAGATTACCAAAATCGCTACTAATTATAGGGTCTGGTGCAATTGGAATAGAATTTGCAAGTTTTTATAGTACTTTGGGTGTTGATGTAACAATCATAGAGATAAAGAGCACTATTTTGCCGCTGGAGGATAAGGACATTTCAGATTTAGCACAAGAAATATTCACAAAACAGGGGATAGAAATATATACAAGCAGTAGCGTAAAAGCTCTTACTAAAAGTAAAGACTCTGCTCAAGTGCTACTAAGTAGTGGTGAGAGCAAAGAATTTGAGAGGGTGATTGTTGCGGTTGGAATTCAAGCAAATATTGAAAATATAGGTTTAGAAAATACAAAAATTAAATTAAGCCCTTCTGGCTTTATTGAAACGAATGAATGGTATGAAACTAGTGAATCAAATGTGTATGCAATAGGTGATGTAGCTGGCCCACCATGTTTAGCACATAAAGCGAGCCATGAAGCCGTGATCTGCATTGAAAAGATTGCTGGTAAAAATGCTCATGCGTTAAAAAAAGAATGCATACCAAATTGCACTTATTCTCATCCACAAATAGCGAGCATCGGCCTTACTGAGGAACAGGCAATAAAAGGTGGGTATGATATAAAAATAGGAAAATTTCACTCTAACTTTAATGGTAAATCTGTTGCACTCAGTGAAACTGAAGGGTTAGTGAAAACGATTATAGATAAAAAAACCGGAGAAATTCTGGGTAGCCACATGATAGGTGCAGAAGTAACGGAGTTAATTAGCAATTTTGCTCTTGCAAAGCAACTAGAAGGAACAGACTTCGACATAAAATCTACGATTTTTCCTCATCCAACCATTTCAGAGATGATACATGAATCAGTGCTTGCTGCAGATGTTAAATAGTTGAACTAACGTTCCATCGTTTTAGAGTTGTCAATGTCTTGAGTAGTAGTTTGATTAGGCACTTTAGTTTCAATAGATTGATTACCACCAGCATCAGAATTCTGTAACTCTTCTTTCAATCCCTTAGCTGCTTCTTTAACTTCAAGCTTTGCCTTTGGATGAAGATCTTCTGGGCCTTTTCCTTTAGTATCCAAACCTTGTTGTAGATTAGTGCTTTTCATTTTATTATGCTGCTCGTGCTCAGGTAGGTCAACGACCGAATTGAAAAGAATTTTTATTATATTTTTTAGCAGTTCTAAAAAACCTCCGCTTCTGCCTTCTCTTTGTTCTTGAGGTTTATTTTTCTCATTAGGTTCTTTTTTACTATTACTTTTAGGCATTTTTAACTCAACTATCATAACGCTTAATAAAATTCTACGTGCAAATTGTTAAATAACAGTTAACAATCTAGGATTTATTATTTACAGATGGATATTATTTTAGCAACAGGTGGCACAGGTGGGCATATCTTTCCGGCCATAGCTTTAGCAAAAGCACTAAAGACACAAGGATACAATTGCATATTATTCACTGATAAAAAAACAAATAAAAATACCGACATAGAAAGCTACACCTTACCATTACGTAGACCAAGCAGCAACAAATTTAAGTTTTTCCTTTTCTTGATATACAGCTCTATGTTAGCACTGTATCAAGTAAGAAAATTAAAACCAAAATCGGTCATTGGTTTTGGTAGCTATGCTTCTTTTCCAACTCTTCTTGCAGCAAGAGTTCTTTCTATACCTATAATTTTACATGAACAAAACACAGTTTTAGGGAGAGTAAATAGATTCTTTTTCAAGAGTGCAAAATTAATTGCAACCAGCTTTCCGGAGACTAAATATGCAGAGGGCAATAAATGTATTTTTACAGGAAATTTTGTTGATATAAAAGCACAGAGCCATTCTAGCACTGAGAAAATCCTAAATATATTGGTCATAGCAGGCAGCCAAGGTGCAAATTTTTTTGATGATGTAGTAAGCAGCGTAATTTGTGATTTACCTATTAAAATGAAAAAGAAAATTAGAGTGACGCAGCAATGTACGAAGAAAAATGTAAACAAGGTCAAAAGTCTATACAAAAGTGAAAAGATCGATTGTGAATTGAGTGAATTTTTTGATGATATGGAGAATAGACTGGCCAATGCTCACTTGGTAATTAGCAGAGCAGGAGCAACTTCAATAGCAGAGATCACTCTTGCTAGGCGTTCTGCTATATATATTCCTTACCCTTACTCAAAAGATAATCACCAATTTTATAACGCAAAATATATTGAAGACTCGAGAGCAGCTATAATAGTTAAGCAGAATAGTGAAGCAAAAAAAAATCTAACAGAGGTACTATTTGATCTATTAAATAATTCTCAAAAATTGCGTGATATGACCAATAGTACAGAAAAAACAGGGATAAAGAATGGGACTACTGAGTTTGTTAAGGTGATTGTTCACAGGTTTAGTTGATGGCTGCTTGCTTTTTCTTCAAACACGTCCCAAAGATCCTTTTCTAGCGATATATTATACAATTTATTGATATAAACTACTCCCGTGGGTGAAGTTGTGTTAATTTCGAGCAGGAAGTCATCTATAATATCAATACCAACAAATATTAGCCCTCTTTTCTTTAATTCAGGACCAATTTTGTTACATATTTCATTGTTTCTATCGTTCATTTGAGCGGGCTCAAAACTTGCTCCAAGTCGCATGTTTGTTCTGATCTCTCCACTGATTTTTGGAATTCGTTTCATTACACCAATTGGTTGGCCATAAAGTAGCAATATTCTTTTATCTTTATCTATGTTTTTACAAAATGATTGTGCAATCACAGGGCATTCGTATTTTGCTATCATGAGATCCACTACTACTTGAATACTATTCTCATCTTGTATTCTTATCACATCGTTTCCTCCATAACTATACAATGGCTTCAGAATAATATCTTGATAGTTGTAGTAGAAATCTCTAATCATTGATATATTTTCAGTAATCAAAGTTGGCGGAATTAGTTCTGGAAATAATGAAGTTATCAATTTTTCAGGACAATTTCTTATTTCTGTTGGATTGTTAATTACCAATGCGCTAGTTTTTTCTAAGATATATGTTGTTGTAATGTAACGCATATCAAAAGGTGGATCCTGTCTGATAAATATGATGTTCATTTCATTCAAGTTGATAGCTACATCTTTTTTGGAGATAAAACTAAAATCATCAACGCTGACTTTCTGAGCCAGAGCAATTGGATGGTTTAGCTTTAGTGCTAAATTGTTAGGAGCATAGACAAAAACTTCGTGCTTCCTCCTTTGTGCTTCCTTTATTAGCACGAATGTAGTGTCAGTTTCAAAATTTATATTTTCATCCATCTGAAAGGCAATTTTCATTTATGTTCTCTACCTATTGTCACAACTGTACAAATGTTATAATTTGAAAGCGATTTTTGCCTAATGGCGTAACTTACTGTACCTGTATCGTACATAACTTACAACTTGTTTTACTCCCTTTACTTTTCTTGCAATTGCTATTACAGCTTTTAATTCCGCTTTATTTTGGGCTATACCCATCAAATAAACAACTCTATCAACCGTATTAACGCTATAATTAATTGACTTAATATTTCTTTTTCCCAGGAGTCTTGTTCTTATTTCCGCTGTTATCATGCCATCTACAGTAGTGTCTAGCATGGAAGCCATTTGAATTGGTATTACTCTTATTTCATTTATCACTTCTTTAATTTCTTTTTGCTGCCAAGCTATTTTTTCTGCTGTAAGTTGTTTTTCAGGAGTGTCAACACTTCCAATGAGCAATACTCTTCCTTCACTTACTTTAACCTTTATGGATGAAAATAGCCCATGTTTTAAGAGCCCCTTATTAATTCTGATGACCATAGTCGTATCATCAATGATATTTCCCAAGGATTTGTCCTGCATTGTTATTGCTGTTGCTGTCGCCACCACACCACCTATTATAAGGGTTGTGCAACCACTTTGTGTAATCAAAAAAATTGCGAGCAAGAAGCTTGTTATTAATCTCATTATTGATTTTCAGGGTTTAGAGCTTTCATTAAGAAATGTTAATAAGCTTTTTTGATTGTGTAAATACCATAAATTAAGTAAGACTTTAAACCTTGAATATTTTTAATGGAATACCTATAATAGGGTACTAAAAATTTCTTGCGGATATGGCGGAATTGGTAGACGTGCCAGGTTTAGGTCCTGGTGAGCTTGCTCGTGGGGGTTCAAGTCCCTCTATCCGCACTTTAAAGTCATGTAACTTAGGTTTTAAGGGAAAATTTATAATCACTAAATACACTTTTGTTTGTGTAAAAACCTGTTCTTAAGGATTGTGTTTAACTTAAATTCTGGTAAAATGACTCTATTAAGATATGAATTAAAATGTTAATAAATGAATTATGATGTCTAATAATATACCTCAAAATACAGTCGAAGTAAGTAGCGTATATACCTACAAAGAGCTTAGTATAGATAAACTAAAGTATGAGTATGAAATCACAGTTGGTAGTGATTATATAAAACAAAAGGTAAATTCCAGGTTGCAAGAGATAGCAGAAAATGCAAAATCACCTGGATTTAGGGCTGGAAAGATGCCCTATGACCTTGTTGTTGCAAATTATAAAAACGAGGCTTTGGAATATGTGATAAATAATACAATTGATTATTGCTCAAGTGATTTGATGAAAAAAATTGAAGTCAAGTCTCACATTTATCCTAAGGTTGATGTTATATCATTACCAGATCTGGGCAAAGAAAATGAGGAGGGCAATTTTGTATACAAGCTATCTTTTGAGTCGATGCCTGAAGTACCGATGATAGATCTTGACAAAATAAACTTAAAGAAAATTGAAGCAAAGATTGAAGAGGAAGATATAAAAGAATTTATTGATTCTATCAAAACAAAGTTCCCCAATTTTGCCTCTGTTGATGATGCTTCTTATCAAGCGAAAGATGGGGATAAATTGATAATTGATTTTGAAGGGCGGATTAGGAATAAGCTCTTTCAAGGTGGAAGTAGCAAAGATTTTGCCGTTAATTTAGGGTCTGGCACATTTATTAATGGTTTTGAAGATCAATTAACTGGTATGAAAAAGGGAGAAACAAAGAACTTTAAGTTGAAATTTCCTGAAAATTACCAAGCCATTTCCCTTGCAGGACAGGAAGCTGATTTTTCTGTGCGAGTTAATGAGATTCAAATTGCCAAAGATTTTGAAAATGATGATGAAATAGCTAAGAGTATTGGGTTTAAAGATTATTCTTTGCTAATAAATCATGCAAAAAAAATGATTGGTGATCAGTGCACCGAAATGAGAAATCTCTTAATTAAAAAGGAGCTGTTTGATTATTTGGATGCTAATTATAGTTTTGATTTACCCACAGACATAGTAAAACAGGAGCAACAAAGAATGGAAGGAGAATTGGGTGCTCAAAATGATTCTCGTAAAGAAGCTGAAAAACGTGTAAAGCTTGCTATGTTATTTATGAAATTTAGTGCAGAACATAAAATATCATTAACTCAAAATGATGTTTTGAGTGTTATTGTAAATCAATATGTCAGTAAAGATGTGCAATTTGACAGAGTACTTAAGCATTTTGAATCAAATAAACAATTTCAAGAATTAGTTAGAGGGCAAGCGCTTGAGTATAAAGTGACAGATTATATAATAGAAAAAGTTAGTAAAGAAGAGCAGATTGTTTCTGTGAAAGAATTAAAGGAATTATTTGATAATATTTAATAGGAAAAGGTATGACTCTTATACCAATTGTAGTTGAACAAACTAGTCGCGGTGAGCGCGCTTATGACATATATTCAAGACTAGTGAAAGAAAGAATAATTTTTGTAACAGGTCCTATTGAAGACAATATGGCCAGTGTAATAGTAGCACAGCTTTTATTTTTAGAATCGGAAAATCCCGATAAAGACATTTGTATGTACATCAACTCACCAGGTGGTGTTGTAACTGCTGGTTTGTCGATCTACGATACAATGCAGTATATAAACCCAGACGTTTCAACTTTATGTATAGGTCAAGCTGCGTCTATGGGTTCTTTATTGCTTGCAGCTGGTACAAAAGGTAAGCGCTACTCTCTACCTCATTCAAGAATTATGATACATCAGCCATCTGGTGGTTATCATGGTCAAGCAACTGATATAGAAATACATGCTAATGAAATTTTGCGGGTTAAGAAAAAACTAAATCAAATTTATGAAAAACATACTGGAAATTCACTGAAGAAAATTGAAGGAATGATGGAAAGAGATAAATTCATGGATCCTGAAGAAGCAAGGAAAATTGGCTTAATTGACAGGGTGATAGCTGAGCGTACAGATATTGAAATTGAAAATATTAAAGTTAAACAAAAGGTGGGTTAATGGATAACAATAATGATTTACACTACTGTTCTTTTTGCAACAAGGCGCAAGATGAAGTAGATAAATTGATTACTAACTCTTCGGATGGTTTAAAGGTGTTTATTTGTAATGAGTGCATAGAATTATCCCATAAAGCAATAAGTCAAAAGAAAGATAGATCTTTTAATTCAGATCGTATATCTGATATGAAGCTATTACTAAAGAAACCTGAGGATATAAAAAACTTTCTCAGCAAGCATGTTGTAGGTCAAGAACACGCGCAACACGTTTTATCTGTAGCTATGTATAACCATTGTCAATCCATGGTACAATTTCATGCTATAAGTGATATTGAAATCGAGAAGTCAAATATAATGCTTATTGGTCCCACTGGTTCTGGTAAGACTTTGCTAGCCAAAACACTTGCTAAAGTTTCAGATGTGCCATTTGCTATGGCTGATGCGACAACTTTAACTGAGGCAGGTTATGTGGGTGATGATGTAGAAAGCGTGTTGTCGCGTTTATTACAAGCTGCAAATTATGACGTTGTAAAAGCACAGCGTGGTATAGTGTTTATAGATGAAATAGACAAGATTACAAGAAAATCTGAAAGCACTTCAATAACCCGTGACGTTTCAGGTGAAGGGGTCCAGCAAGCTCTGCTTAAGATTATGGAGGGTACAGTTGCTTATGTTCCGCCACAAGGAGGGCGAAAACACCCACAACAAGAGTTTATACAAGTGGATACTAGTAACATACTGTTTATTTGTGGAGGAGCTTTTGAAGGCCTCGATAAAATTATTGAAGCGAGAAAAAAGGGAACGTCAGTTGGCTTTGGAGCAGATATAAGTCAGTCTAAAGAGCAAAAGAAAAAGAATGCTTTACATGATGTTCAACCTGAAGATTTAATCAAATTCGGTTTAATACCCGAATTTGTAGGGCGGGTTCCAATAACTGCTGTTTTAGATGAGCTGGATCATGAAGATTTAATACATGTGTTGACAGAGCCAAGGAATGCACTAATAAAACAGTACAAAGCATTGCTTGCGTTTAGCAAAGTAAACCTTGAGTTTTCAGATGAAGCAATATCAGCTATTGCTAAAAAGGCTATAAGCTACAAAACAGGTGCAAGAATGTTACGTGCTATCTTGGAGTCACTTTTGCTTGACATTATGTATACATCTGGAAACGGAGGCTTTGAAGGTAGCACTATAGTAATCACTAAGAAAATGGTAGAATTAGGAAAAGCAACGGTTAATCATAATAACAATGGCAATGTTATAACGGTTAATGATTAATTTGAGGCATATATTATGAACATTGAACGTGCTGTAAGCTCTAGTTTTACTGCATTGCCAGTATTACCTTTAAGAGATGTAGTAATTTTTCCAAATATAATGGTGCCTTTATTCATAGGCAGAGAAAAATCTGTTAATGCACTAGAGTATGCAATAAGTAGTAGTAATCACCAAAATGAGATTTTTCTTGTAGCACAGAAAGATGGCTCTGTTGATAATCCAGAGCCTGAAGATCTTTATGGAGTAGGTGTGTTAGCAAGCATTGTACAACCGTTAATAAAATTACCTGACAATGCAGTAAAAGTTATAATCCGGGGGATAAGAAGGGGAAGAGTTGTAGAATATATTAGCTCTCATACTTTATTACAAGCCAGGGTAGAGTTAGACAATCATTATAAAGAAGATGAAGACAATATTGATTTAGAAGCTTTAAGGCGGTCTGTTGTAGACGCGTTCGATAGCTGGTGTAAGCTAAACAAGAAAAATCAACCCGAGATTGCCATTAACTCCATTGATCAAATCAAAGAAGTTGATCAACTTGTAGACACGGTAGCTTCACATTTAAATATAAAAGTATCAGATAAACAAAGTATACTTGAGGCTTATGACCCAGAAGAGCGTTTAAAAAAAGCTTTTGCTTTTATTGAGAGAGAAATGAGTATTTTGAACGCACAAAACCGTTTATATAAGACAATTAAATCGCAAGTTGAAAGCACTCAGAAAGTTTACTACCTTAACGAGCAATTGAAAGCTATACAGAAAGAATTAGGCGAATTTGAGAATGGTGATGAAGGGAATATACTCAATGAATTTGAAAAAAAGATAAATGAAACAAAGCTTTCTCAGGAAGCAAGAGAGAAAGCTATAACTGATTTGAAGAGATACAAGAAAATGAATCCCATTTCTCCTGAAGCTACAGTTATATCTAGTTACTTGCATTGGTTGCTTGAGTTGCCATGGGGAAAGTACAAAGATGCAAAAATTAACTTAAATGCAGCTAAGAAAATCTTAGATGAAAATCATTATGGCATAGAGAAAGTAAAAGATAGGATAATAGAATTTTTAGCAGTATTAAAAAGAGTAAAAGAGATAAAAGGTCCTATACTTTGCTTAGTTGGACCACCAGGTGTTGGTAAAACTTCTTTAGCTAAGTCTATGGCAAGAGCAGTAGGAAGAGATTTTGTTCGTATAGCTCTTGGTGGTGTGCGTGATGAGTCCGAGATACGAGGGCATAGGAAAACTTATATTGGCTCAATGCCTGGTAAAATCATTCAACACATGAAAAAAGCTAATTCATGCAACCCGCTTTTTCTGCTTGATGAAATAGATAAGATGGGTTCTGATTCGCGTGGCGATCCTGCATCTGCATTACTTGAGGTTTTAGATACTGAGCACAATAAACACTTTACGGATCATTACTTGGAAGTTGAGTTTGATCTTTCAAGTGTAATGTTTGTAGCTACGGCAAACAGCTTAAATTTACCACATCCTTTGCGTGATAGGATGGAAATTATACAATTGTCCGGGTATACTGAAGATGAAAAGATCAGTATTGCTACACACCACCTTATTCCGAAATTAAAGAAGGAGCATGGTTTGTATCAGAAGGAATGGGACATAACTAATGAGGCATTATACGAGTTGATACGTTTATATACACGTGAAAGTGGTGTGCGGAGTATGGAAAGGGAGCTTGCAAAGCTCATGAGAAAGGCAGTTAAAGAAATATTGACTGATAAAAATAAGAAAATATCCGTAGGGGTTGACAATTTACAAGATTATTTAGGGGTACGTAAATATACCTTTGGCATTGCGGAAAATGAGAGTTTAGTAGGAATAGTAACTGGGCTTGCCTATACTGAAACAGGTGGTGATATTTTGATGATAGAATCAGTCCTAATTCCGGGCAAGGGAGAAATAAAATACACAGGAAAGCTTGGAGAGGTTATGCAAGAATCTATAAAAGCTGCGTATAGTTATATTCGATCAAATTGTTTATTTTTTGGTATAAAGCCCGAAAAATTCCAAAATAATGATATACATTTGCATGTACCTGAGGGTGCTGTACCAAAAGATGGCCCTTCTGCTGGCGGCGCGGTATGTACGTCTATTGTTTCTCTTATGACAAATATACCAGTTAACAAAAATGTTGCTATGACAGGCGAAGTGACATTGCGTGGTAGAGTTTTAGCTATCGGGGGCTTGAGAGAAAAATTGCTTGCAGCGCTCAGAGGATCAATCAAAACTGTGATTATACCAAGTGAAAATGAGAAAGATATGCAAGAAATTCCGGCAAGCATCAAAGAGGGGATCAACGTAGTTTTCGCTAAGAATATTGATGAAGTTATGAAAGTTGCTTTAATGCATCCTACTACTCCAATTAATGGTGATGATAATCAAAATAGTGTGCCTTCCTCTATAGAAAATAAAGATGATACTTTTCCTATGTCGGAAACATTGAAGCATTAGATTAAGAAAATATTATACAATCTCCACTTCTTTTTTATCCGGCAAAAACCCACCAACTTGCGCATTCCATAGGGTCTTATACATTCCGTTTTTATCAAGAAGTTCCTGATGCGTGCCATCTTCTAAAATCTTACCTTGATCAAACACTAAAATGCGATCCATATGCAAAAGCGTAGATAGGCGGTGGGCTATTACTATTGTAGTTTTATCTTGCATCAACTCCCATAGAGATTCTTGAATATTACTTTCAGTCACAGAATCAAGCTGTGAAGTTGCTTCATCCAGAATTAATATAGGAGCATTTTTTAAGATAGCTCTGGCAATTGCGATACGTTGCCTTTGTCCACCAGAAAGTTTCACACCTCTTTCACCAACGAGTGAATCATAACCTTGGGGTAATTTTGAAATAAACTCATGAGCATGTGCTTTTTTTGCCGCTTCAATTACTTCATCATCGCTAGCATTTGTTTTTCCATAGCGAATATTCTCCATCAAAGTCCTATGAAAAAGCGATGGATCTTGTGGGATCATTGCGATTTTTGCACGCAAAGAATCCTGCGTAACATTACAAATATCTTGATCATCTATGAGAATTGCACCATCAGTTACATCGTAAAGCCTTAATATCAGGTTCACAAAAGTAGATTTACCACCACCTGAATAGCCAACAAGTCCTACCTTCTGTCCAGCTTTGATAGCGATTGATTTATTCTGGAAAAGAGGTTCGGTACCATCGTAATGGAATTTGACATTATTAAAAGTGATTTGCCCACTATTACATTTGAGAGAAACTGCATCAAGTTTATCCTGAATTTCGCAATGTATCATTAATGAAATTAAACTTTGCTTACATCTACCGACTGCTTTATTGAATTCATCGACCTCTGACATGGTGAACCACATCATATGTCCTGTTTCCATCGATAAACCTAATATTAAAGCAAAATCACCTATAGCCACTAAGTTTTTGCTGTAAAGATAAATTAGAAAACAAGCAGAAGAAGCCATCATAATGGCTATTAATCCTCCTTGTATGGAGTGCATGATAAATGAGTAAAAATGGGTTGCTGTATACGCTTTTTGCTGATTACACAAAAATGGAATCATTCTTGAATTTTCATAAGACTTTCTAGAAAAATTTCTGACATTACTTTGATTAGATAGAGAATCAACCAGCTCACCTATCACTATCGATTCTTCTTTAGCTTGAACATCAGACAGCGAAATAAGCTTTCGTGACATCATAATGCTTGCACTTGCAAAGAATATGAACCAGACAACCAATATGAAATAAAATATAGAATTTACAGAGTAAGCAGCTATAAAAGCAGCCAACAACAATGAAGCTCCTCTTAAGAAATTCGGTGCAACTCTGCTTATCAGAATTTCAATTCCATCTGCTAGATTAGTAATTTGTCTTGAAATTTTTCCTGATAAATTATCCTGATAAAATTTATTAGATTTTCCGAGTACATGATCCATCACTTTTCCAATGACACTATTAATAACAACAGGAATAAATCTACAGCGTATATAACCAATTCCTCTCCAAGTGAAATTATCAAATACGATAAAATTCACGACAATCAGGCTTGATGGTAATATTAAAATTGAAATATCTCCATTCTGCACATGTGGTAGAAGGTTGATGATGTTCTTAATCAGTATGCTGTTCAACGGTCCCCAAAATCCCGCAAAGATTGCAAGGGAAACAAAAATCGAGACCGATAATTTGTATGGTTTCAAAAAATGCCAGATGAAAGAATATAAAGTTTTAGGTAGCTGATGATTCATTTGAACACTCAATTTCTTCACCTTCCTTTCTATCTGGCAAAAACCCACCAACTTGCGCATCCCATAAGGATATGACTTGCTTTGTTGTTATGTCATTCATATTTTTTACTTATTCTATCTCCCAGTTTAATTCAAGTAGATGATAACAATCATATTATAATAGTCCTTTTCATGGAAACCTTTTCTGGTAGATTGCTTTCTAGAAAAACATTGGTCAAGGTGCTAACTGTGGTTTATAATAATATAAATTATATCATAGTTGATTTGCGTTTATCAGAGCTGAGGTATGTTTTATCTTACAAATTTTTTGCCTATTTTACTGTTCCTATTTCTTTTTGTAGGAAGTGGTATATATTTTACTATTCTTGGCGTGTCAAATGCTTTTTATCAGTTATCTCCACTGGTAGCCATTGTTCCTGCCATAGCTCTGGGTTGGGTTTTATACAAGGGCAATACTGAAGAAAAAATGTATGCCTTTCTAGATGGGGTAAGAGATCGTAATATTATCACTATGTGTATCATTTTCTTACTTGCAGGTGCATTCAGTGAAGTAACTAAAGCAATCGGTAGTGCTGATGCCACAGTTAATTTGGCTCTTTCATTTATACCAACACAATTTTTACTCATAGGATTATTTTTTGTAGCAGCTTTCATCTCCACTGCTATTGGTACATCAATGGGCACCATTGCAACAATTGCTCCTATTGCAGTTGAACTGACACAAGCTGGGATTTCTCCTTCCTTAGGAGTTGCAACCGTTGTAGGAGGAGCAATGTTTGGCGACAATTTATCTATTATCTCTGATACTACAATTGCATCTGTGATGTCTCAAAAGGCTGATATAAAGAAAAAATTAAAACTGAATGCAAAAGTGGCACTAATTGCTTCTATATTCACAATAATTATATTATTTTATAGCTCAAGCAATAGTGCTGCTATTTCAGTTAAGGAGTATTCTTTATTGCTTGTGACTCCTTACATAATACTTATATTGCTTGCAAACTTTGGAATCAATGTATTTACGGCATTGGTTTTAAGCATAACTTTTGCTGGAATTATTGGATTTATAAATAACAACAATCATGGTTTATTGTTTTTAAGCCAAAACATCACCAAAGGGTTTATGAGTATGCATGAAATTATGCTACTGTCATTGATGGTTGGCGGACTTTCAGGACTAGTAGGTAAAAATTCTAAGGAGCTTGCAGATAAACTTTCATCTTGGGTTATGATACAACGTGGTGGACAAAAAACTGCGCAATTATTTATTGCAAAAATAGTCAGTATATTTGATATTTTACTTGCAAATAATACCATCGCTATAATTTTTAGCGGTGAAATTGCTAGAGATATTGCTAAGAAATATGAAATACCGCCTCACTATAGTGCAGCATGGCTAGGCATATTTTCTTGTGTATTTCAAGGATTAATACCGTATGGCGCTCAATTGCTTTTGGCTAGCACTATTGCTGGAGTTTCACCTTTGGCAGTCATGCCACACGTATACTATTGCTATGTTTTAGGTATTATTGCAGTGTTATATATTGTATTGAACAAAATTGAGAAAAAAGATTGTGCTTAACATACAAGACAATGCTTCACTTTGTAAAAGATGGATATTCCTAGCAGTATGTGCCCTTGCTTGCTCTGGGTTACTGTCAATAATTGTTATTTTTCTACGATTGCCTTTTATCTCCTCTCTTGTTCCTTCTGCACAATATATTTTTGATAATGCGCTGGTAATACACGTGAACTTGTCAATTTTAGTGTGGATGTGCTCTATAATATCTCTGCTCTTTATCATAAACCTACAAAATACCAATAGTTGGTTTAACTTTTCATGGGTTCTATCAACCCTTTCGATGCTGCTCATGTTTATATCCGCATTCGTTCCAAACACTGAAGTTATCAAAAGTAACTATATTCCCGTATTACAAAACAAATTATTTTTACTTGGACTCAGTTTATTTATTGCCAGTATATTAGTAAATACAATGCTAGCATACACATCAAAAAAAGAGGTTTCATTTCTCTCTGTTGGGCAAATTGGGCTAGTTATTATACTTGTATCGTCATTTCTTTGCTTTGTTTTAGCATATAATAATATGCCTCCAGGTCTATATCACTCAGATAATAATTTATTTTACGAATATCTCTTTTGGGGAGGCGGACATTTATTGCAGTTTGCTTTTACTCAAGGAATGTTTTTAGTCTATTTAATAATGCTGAGTTCTGGTGATGTTAGTTTAGCTTCAAACAGTAAAATTACTATTTTACCACTATTTATAAACACGATTTTAGCTGTAGGCGCACCGTTTGTATATTTTGTTTATCCAGTTGATAGTGCCAAGTTAATACAGTTTTTTACTTGGCATATGAGGATTGCTGGAGCAGTTTTGCCGTGCTTTTTGATAATATTAGTGTGCTGCAACATCAGAACTTTTATTAATAATAAAAGCAACTATTTATTACATTCATTTTTGTTGTTCACTTATGGAGATGTGCTCGGAGTGTTGACTATTGAAGGAAATGTCACCATTCCCGCTCATTATCACGGTTCTGTAGTTGGGATCACTATAGCTTTTATGAATTTTGTCTACTGGATGTTACCTAAATTAAACTTTAAAGAGATAAAAAGTTCCATGGTAAGATTACAGATTTATGCCTACAGTATAGGGCATTTTCTCCATATCACTGGCCTTGTGTGGCTTGGTGGATATGGTGCTTTAAGGAAGGTTGCAGATCTGCCAAGTATTTCGTCAATGTTAGCACGCACGTGCTTCATTATAGGTGGCGCTATATCAGTTGTTGGTGGAATGTTGTTCGTAATAATTGTGCTTTTACATCTGTTAAAAGGCAAAGCGCGTACCAACTGACCCATAGAAACAAAAAAAACTTCCTTGACAAATTCCCCCAGCGCCCTTATCATGAAACTGAAGCTATTTATTTATCTTCTCTGTACAGATTAAATGACAAAAAAACTCACGTATCTGGCGTCCCATGTTTAATTTTTTGCACTATGTGCACCTTATGTCTTTATAAAATTTCTAGGTTTTTACCTAATATAAGCTGAAATGCGCTTATAAAGCATTTAAAACATCAAAAAACGCCGATTTAAAAAATGGATAGTGAATAACTAGCTACCCTAGGGTTTCTTTTGCCTTTTTTTCTGTTTAGTAAATTTCTTAATGTTTATAATTTAGATTAGTTGCGGCTTAAAAGCAACTAAATCGCGGTTATTAAGCGTTTAGAATAAAAAAACGCCATACTTGAAAGTATAATGTAAGTAATTAGCCAACCACGGGGCTTCTTTTGCCTTTTTTTTCATTTGGTAAATTTTTTAATATTTATACGGAAGGTAGCGCGTGACGCTGGAACCCCAAAAAAAGGATGATGTCATCCCAGTGCTCCTTTTTTTGTCATCCGAGTAGCTGACACTGTCCTCCTTTGTCATCCCAGTGCCCAGACACTGGGATCCAGCATTTCACGCAATCCCATCAAGAACGTTGTATTTTACATAACACTTTTATGCTTACCAACTTAATAAAATTCCTGGATCCCAGTGTCAGCTACTCGGATGACAAAAAAAGGAGCACTGGGATGACAGGAGAGGGAGGCTACTTGGATGATATCATAGGGGCACTGGGATGACACCATTCTTTTTCCTGGATCCAAATAGTCAAGGCACTGGAATGACAAAAAAAGGAGGCACTGGAACGACAAAGTGGAGTGTCTGCTTCTGTCATCCTATGATAGCTAAAAAGACCTGGTCACGCGCTGGAATGACACCGAAGGGGCTACTGCCCTCTTGGATGGAGACCAGTGTCAGCTACTTAGAACCTGTCTTGAAAGGAACTAAGCAGCTAATTTAGCAAGCATAATAGTAATCATATTAAAGGAGATATTAGTTTTTGAAGTAAGAGGAGAATGCTCATAATCCTTGCTCATACGTCTAAAATTGGAAAGCCAAGCAAAAGTTCTTTCAACAATCCACCGTTTAGGAATAACTTGAAATCCTACAGCATCAGCTGCTTTTTTAGTAATCGTCAATAAACATCCTGTTTTCAATAAACAGTAATTTTGCAATTTACCAATATATCCCTGATCAGCGAGAAACCTTTGTAGCGTTGGAGCTTTTCGTTTAGCTTGAGTAAAAAGATTTAGAGCACCATCACGATCTTGAATGCCTGCACTATGAACATCAGCTGTAATAATTAGGCCTATTGTATCCACAATGATGTGACGTTTTCTACCCTTTATTTTCTTGCCAGCATCATATCCTCTGGATCCCCTTTTTGAGTGGTTTTCACTGATTGACTATCAATTATTCCTACCGAAGGTATTTCATTTTTGCCAACCATTTTTCTTACCTTTTTTACTAACATATCGTGTATTTCTTCCAATTTGCCACTATTACGCCACCTGAGAAAATAATCATACACCGTTTTCCATGGCGGAAAATCTTTTGGCAGCATTCTCCACTGGCAACCACCTTTCATTATATATCTTATTGCATTAATAATTGTTCTAATATTGTGCTTTCTTGGCCGTCCTACTGCACCTTGTGCAACACTTGGCTCCAAAATTTCCCATTCTTTGTCACTTATATCACTTGGATACATTTTTACCTACTATTTTTTACTTATCTCATCATATTCTCTTTCTCATTTCTTTTCAAGACAGGCTCTTAGATGATACCTTTTTTCTACTTAGTTTAGGTTATGCAGAAGTCTAATACAATTATAGAACAAGCTTAAAAATTCTGGTAAAGTAGTTTTATTTACAAAGAAAGAATATGCTACTTGAAATTGAAAAGCGCAGCATAACAAATGCATTGTGGAAGTTGCAAGAAGCAGATCAAAGGCAAATCTTAACTCTTACACAGAGATTTGAGTTACCAGAAATATTAGCAAGAATATTGGTTACTCGTGGTGTTAACATAGAAAATGCAAGCGACTTCTTATATCCACTAATCAGATCGCTATTACCAGATCCCTTTCACCTTCTTGATATGGATAAAGCTGTTTCTCGTATAATACGGGCAATAAAAAATGATGAAAACCTTGCAATATTTGGTGACTATGATGTTGATGGTGCAACGTCGTCAGCATTGATTAACAGGTACCTGAGAGCAATCGATATACACTCTATAATCTACATTCCAGATCGTGTTGATGAGGGTTATGGATTAAACACAGATGCTTTATTACAACTTAAAAAGAATGGAATTGATTTATGTATTTCCGTTGATTGTGGTACGCTTGCATATCAACCAATAGAAGATGCAAAGGCTTTTGGTCTTGATATTATAGTTGTTGACCATCACCTTGGTACGGAAAAATTACCAAGCGCCGTAGCAGTTGTGAATCCAAACCGCCTTGATGAGAGCTCTCCTTATAATAACCTAGCAGCAGTTGGAGTGTCATTTCTGCTAATTGTTGCTCTTAATAAAAGCCTACGTGAGCAAGGATTTTTTACCAACAAAAAAGAACCAGATTTATTTGATCTGTTGGATTTGGTTGCCCTGGGAACTGTCTGTGATGTTATGCAGATCACAGGCCTCAATAGAGCACTTGTCTCACAAGGATTAAAAGTTATGTCAACAAGAAAAAACGTTGGCTTGCGTGTTTTATTTGATGCTTTGGGAATCCTTGAAAAACCAAGTGTTTCTCGATTAGGGTTTAGTATTGGGCCATGCATAAATGCTGGAGGAAGAATTGGAGAAGCATCGCTTGGTGCAAGGTTGCTTTCCACCGATGATGATGAAGAGGCACATTCAATCGCGCTAAAATTAATAGATTTGAATAATGCAAGAAAAGTGTTAGAAAATGAGGCTCTCTTGGAAGCTACAGCACAAGCGGAAAAGTCTGCCCAATCAGGTGCGAATTTTATAATGATAAGTGGCAATTGGCACCAGGGAATAATTGGTATAATTGCATCAAGGCTAAAGGAGCAGTTTCACTTGCCAACAGTAGTGATATCTTCAAATAATGGAATAGGAAAAGCAAGCTGTAGATCAATTTTGGGAGTTGATATCGGTGCTGCAGTCCTTTCCGCAAAGTTTATAAATTTGATTATTGAAGGTGGTGGCCATAGTATGGCGGCAGGATTTTCAATTAAAGAAGACAAAATAAATGATTTGCATGATTTTTTTACTGAAAGATTTTCAAACTCTATAAATGAGAAAACTTTAAAAGCTGATAGTATAGTAACTGCTAAAGCAATAAATTTGTCTTTATGGAATCAATTGCAACGCTTGGGACCATTTGGAGTTGGAAATCCTGAACCAAGGTTTATTATCCAAGGAGCAAAGATAAGAAAGCCTGAAGTTATAGGAGTTGACCATATAAAATGTTTTATTGCTGATGATAATGTTATGGTAAGAGCTATTGCATTTCGTTCTGCAAATACTCATCTTGGCTCTGCTATCATGCAGGGTAATGTTAAAGCTATTTTGGGTAAAATCTCTATGAATTACTGGAATGGCAATGAATTTGTACAATTTTTAATAGAAGATGTATTGACCATAAGTTGAGTGTATCTGTTCAGCAGAGTGGCAAAATAGGTAGACAAGATAAACCAAAAAATCGAGAAAAAGTGAGTTTACAACAACTGGTGTCATGAAATTATCTGACACTGATTTCCATCCAAGAGGGTGTCATCCCAGTGCTCCTATAATGTCATCCCAGTGCGTGACACTGGGATGACACCCTACTTAACCGTCATACCGCGATTCATTCGCGGTATCTCTTAGCCGCTAACAAGTAGCGGGATGACGAGCTTATCGTCATGCCACTGCGAACCGTCATACCGCCGCGAACCGTCATACCGCGATTCATTCGCGGTATCTCTAGATCCCGCTAACAAGCAGTGGGATGACGAGCTTATCGTCACGCCGCCACGAACCGTCATACCGCGATTCATTCGCGGTATCTCTAGATCCCGCTAACAAGCAGCGGTATGACGAGCTTATCGTCACGCCGCCACGAACCGTCATACCGCCGCGGCGCTAACAAGAGATCCCGCTAACAAGCAGCGGGATGACGGTTGTCGTTTAGCCATAAACATTAAAAAATTTACCAAATGAAAAAAAAGGCAAAAGAAACCCTAGTCATTGTCTATTTTCAGTATTGGCGTTTTTAAGTCTTAAACACTGCAATTTAGCTGCTTTTGAATGCAACTAACCTACGCTGCAAATGTTTAAGAAATTTACTAAGCAGAAAAAAAGGCAAAAGAAACCCCGTGTTAGCTAGTTGTCACTCTCTAATCCTGCAAATTGGCGTACTATACTGTCTTAAACGACTTATAAGCGCGTTTCAGCTTATATAGGTAAAAACCCAGAAATGTTGTGAAGACATAAGGTGCACATAGTGCAAAAAATTAAAAATAAGACGCCAACTACGTTGTTTTCTTGCTGTTTAATCTGCACAGATGAAGATAACTGAATACCTTCAATACCATGATAAGGGCGCTGGCGAAGGGTGTCAAGCAAGTTTTTCGTTTCTATATGCGCTACCTTAAGACTTCAACGTCTTAACGCACCTAACTCCATCTGCATATAAATTTGCATGGCTCTTTCCAGTATTAAGCAATGCAAATCCAATGTTGTCTACACTAGAGCGCAGTTCCCCTATTTCCTCATTGTTTTCATTTGTCACTTTAGTGCCAATATCTGGAAGTGCGTTATCCCCCTCAACAAGGTAAAGTTTTCTTCTGAATATTTCTTGTCTGCTCATTCGATTTACAACTTCCTGACCTATATAACACCCCTTATTAAAGCTTATACCGTTTACTTTATCGATTAAAAATTGCAGCGGAAACGATGAATTCTGCACCATATCTTTCGCTCCATCTGGAACGAGATTTTGAATTCTGACTTTTTCATACTGAGTAAAATCCCCAACCGGCTCTTTTATTTCATCTTTATGTATGATCCTCATTCCTAGCAGCTTGTGCCTTGGATCTTGAAAAATAACTTGTGATTCACTACTACACTCCGCCAACTTAGTATTAAACAAAACTCCAACCTTATATAGTGCGCTAACGTCTTTAATCTTTACCCTCAAATAAGTTTTAAGTAAACCTAGTTTCTCGATTATTTGCTGCAAGTGCATGTTTTCGCACTCCAAGAGGGTGTATTTACCATATTCAATAAGAAAAAAATCATATAGATATTTTCCCTGAGGGCTAAGCAATAAAGAGTAAATGGCTTTTTGGCTATCCAACTTATTAATATCATTGGTTATAATACCCTGCAGAAAATCTCTAGTGTCAGGCCCATATAGCACTATCACACCACGACTTAAAAATGGTATATAACTCATGAAATCTCTATAAATAAATCTAAATTTTATTATATAACATTAGGCTCTTTTAGAAACTGCTTTTGGCGTGCATATTTTATAATGGCGTGCATATTTTACAAGCTCCAGCCCTTGAAATCTAACTTACGAGTATATATATATAAACTTATAAGTTAATTTGTTGATGAGGAAAAACAAATGTCAAGTATAAGTTTAAATGTATTAGATGATAGCGTGCTGATCAAGCCTATTAGCGAAGAAAAGCAAGGTGGAATTGTGCTTCCATCAAGTGCTGAAAAGAAACCTACTAAAGGTGAAGTTATAGCAATTGGTGAAGGTTCACGCAATTCAAGTGGCGAACGCGTAACTTTAACTGTGAAAGCTGGTGATAAAGTGTTCTATCGCCAATGGGCTGGTACAGAAATAGAACATAATAATGAGAAGCTTATCGTGATGAAAGAGTCCGATATACTTGCTGTCATTAAGTAGCAGTCTTTATTTTACTAAACTGAAACAAAGCGCAACATAGCGCATTGTAAATGATTTTATTATAGTTTTCTAAATTTTTTATTAACAAGAGGTGATAAAAATGACTAATGTAGTAGTATCAGGTGAGCAGTTGCAAGAAGCCTTTCGTGAAGTTGCAGCAATAGTGGATTCAACGGTAGCAATAACTGCAGGACCTAGAGGAAAAACAGTAGGGATTAATAAGCCCTATGGAGCACCAGAAATTACAAAAGATGGTTATAAGGTGATGAAGGGTATCAAGCCTGAAAAACCATTAAACGCTGCGGTAGCAAGCATCTTTGCACAGAGTTGTTCTCAATGTAACGATAAAGTTGGTGATGGTACAACAACGTGCTCAATACTAACTAGCAACATGATAATGGAAGCTTCAAAATCAATTGCTGCTGGAAACGATCGTGTTGGTATTAAAAACGGAATACAGAAGGCAAAAGATGTAATATTAAAGGAAATTGCGTCAATGTCTCGTACAATTTCTCTAGAGAAAATAGACGAAGTGGCACAAGTTGCAATAATCTCTGCAAATGGTGATAAGGATATAGGTAACAGTATCGCTGATTCCGTGAAAAAAGTTGGAAAAGAGGGTGTAATAACTGTTGAAGAGAGTAAAGGTTCAAAAGAGTTAGAAGTTGAGCTGACTACTGGCATGCAATTTGATCGCGGTTATCTCTCTCCGTATTTTATTACAAATAATGAAAAAATGATCGTGGAGCTTGATAATCCTTATCTATTAATTACAGAGAAAAAATTAAATATTATTCAACCTTTACTTCCTATTCTTGAAGCTATTGTTAAATCTGGTAAACCTTTGGTTATTATTGCAGAGGATATCGAAGGTGAAGCATTAAGCACTTTAGTTATCAATAAATTGCGTGGTGGTTTAAAAGTTGCTGCAGTAAAAGCTCCAGGTTTTGGTGACAGAAGAAAGGAGATGCTCGAAGACATAGCAACTTTAACTGGTGCTAAGTACGTCATAAAAGATGAACTTGGAATCAAGATGGAAGATCTCACGCTTGATGATCTTGGTACGGCTAAAAATGTTAAAATTACTAAAGATAATACCACAGTTGTCAGCGAAAATAGCGATTCTGACAGTGTGAAAGCTAGAATCGAGCAGATTAAATCTCAAATTGAAACTTCAACTTCTGATTATGATAAAGAAAAGCTAAGAGAACGTTTAGCGAAATTATCAGGTGGCGTTGCTGTGCTCAAAGTTGGTGGAGCAACTGAAGTGGAAGTTAAAGAACGTAGAGATAGAGTCGAAGATGCGCTGCATGCAACAAGAGCTGCAATTGAAGAAGGTATAGTTCCAGGTGGTGGGGTTGCGCTTCTTTATGCTTCATCTGTTCTCGACAAATTAAAAGGTGCAAGTGACGAGGAACAAATAGGCATAAACATTATCAAGAAAGTTCTCAGTGCTCCAATTAGAAGGTTAGTCAAAAATGCTGGTCTTGAATCTGCTGTTATAATTGACTATTTGATTAAGCAGAATGATAAAGAGCTTATATACAACGTTGAGGCTATGAATTATGCTAATGCGTTTACAGCTGGTGTGATTGATCCAGCAAAAGTGGTGCGTATTGCTTTTGAAACAGCGGTATCTGTTGCGAGTGTGCTGATAACTACTGAATCTATGATAGTTGATGTACCAAGCAAAGAAAATGCTTCATCTCCTATGGGTGCAGGAGAAATGAGTGGCATGGGTGGATTCTAAGTAGAATGAAACCGTGGAGCAATTGCTCCACGGTAGTTCCAAAAAATCTCACATTTTACTATTCGTTAAAGGTAATACGTTTGGTGCAGAAATGCACTACTGTTTGCATCCGTTTCACTCCTTTATATTGTGGTTGTCTAATAACAAAAAGGCAGCATAAGAAAACTATAACCCCTAGTATATTTATACTATAGCTGACCCAAGCAACACGTCATACCGCGATTCATTCCACAACTGTACGAACATTACAATATGGCACATAGTAAACGATGTCATGAAAGTAGCTGACACTGGAATGACACCCTTTTGGATGGAAACCAGTGTCACGCACCGGCATGACACCCATTTGTTCCTATAGTTGTCTTTTCTCGTCTACCTTATTTTGCCACTCTGCTGAACAGATACAATTTACAACCACCCCCCTACCCTTTTTAGTTGTTCAGCAAATATAGAGAGGTTAAAGGGAGTGGTATTACTTAAACAACTAAATAAAAAACCAGGTAGATCATTCTGAAATTCTTGCATTTTTGTCCATAATTTTGTTAAATAACTTCCCTTTTGGTCATATCGAACCAAATTTCTTTTTCACACCACCTTTTAAGCCACTTTCGTTAGTTTTTGTCATAATGCGATCAAACACTCCCAATAACCTCTTTAATAGGTTTGGAGTTAGCGAAGAGATAAGATCAACAGATACGTTATTGTTTTTGTCATCACCACTTGCTTTATAGTCTATTGAAACGATTCCCCTACTTTTCCCACCAGTAAGAAGTTTCCCAATTATAGGAATTTTTAACAAAGATTTATTAATTGAATATGCTGGTATTACTTGTCCTTCAACTTGGAATTTATAATTTCTAATGTCGAGCTTACCGCTAGTGCTAATGCCTAATTCCGCTCCTTCAAGCCAAGATTCTTCAATTTCAACAGAGCCGTCTTTGTATGAGAAAGGTGCATTGCATTTATAAAAGTATACACCTTCATTTTTTATAGCATTTACAATGCCAGGCAATGAAGACATCGACAATAAAGTAGTAAGTAGTGGAGCATCTTTGATGTAGAAATTGCTAATGGATAACGTACCATAATGTTCTCCACTTTCTCTCTGAGGAGAGAGATAAAAAGACAATTTGCCGTTTTTAATTGATTTACTAATGCCTAAGGAACGCAAAAGCATACCTGAATTATCCGCATATATTTCGAGCCCTATTCCACTGTATTCTGCTAGTATGTTGCTGCTATTTTCCAGAAACTGCCCTGTAAATTGACTTCCATTGCAATTACCTTTAGTACAGGTTACATTCAGCTTAGCATTTTTGATAACGATGCCTTCTTTCATAATTACATTGTCAACATTCATACTAATCTCTATATCTTTATTTAATCCATTACTGTTTTTGCCAAGCAAGCCTAAAATATCACTTAAGTTAATTTCCTCACCATAAATAGTTATGGCATTTTTCTCCTTACCTGATTCAATTTCTATACTAAAATCATTATCAGGCAATTTAAAGCTACTAGAATTTAAATATAAATTTCCATTTTCTACTCTTCCGCTGAATTTTATATCTAGGTCATTTCCTACAATGTCTAATTTATCTACTAACAATTCACCTGCTCCTTTTAACCTTGTAGAAAACAAAATTTTATTGTGATCTTCAAAGCGATTTTTCCACCCTAAGTAGCTTGAATGTGATTCAAATTCTGATAAATCTATATCACCATTAACATACCCCGTCTTATCTTGATTTATCACTGACTCTAAATTTGCACTGACATAGCCACTATCAAAATTAAATATTTGAGCGGGTAAATCTCCGGTCAAATTCCAGGCGAAACTTTCATTCCTATTGCTACTTTTCAGGTCAAATAATAGCTGTGTGTTATTCACCATACCACTACCATTTAAATCTATAAAGTCACTGCCAAAACTAAGCTTAATATCATATTTACCAAGACTTGCATTATAGACGGCCAAATTGTCAATTTCAGAATGAAAATTTGCTGAGAAGTCTACTTTTTTGTCATCAGCATTTAGATTAAAAATGCGAAAATTAAATACGGATTTTGCCATTCCACTTACTTTATCCCTTTCAACCTTCACCACATCATCCAGCTTAAATCTTATAGGCTCATATAAACCATACGCATCACTTACAGCTTTGCCATTAATGGTTAGAACTGAATCTTCCTTATTTAGAGATTTCATTTCAATATCACCACCATTAACAGTGAAATTCTGAAACTTAGCGCTATTTACAGTAATTTCAAGATCGTTATTCTTGATGATCAAATCACCCTTTAATTCCTTTACTTGCTCAAAATCTTCATCAAATTTTACGCTACCGTTTTCTATATCAGCAACAATTACAATGTCTGACAGATCGTCATCAACCAAATTGTTAATTTTGCCATTGAAACTTACAATGGTATTTAAAACATCCCCATCAATATTATCACAATACCAGCTTTTAAATTTACTATTTACTACACTATCTGGTATATAAGTACATAAATCCTTTGCAGCAAACTTACTAATATTAATTCTAAGCAAAGCATGACTTGTACCAAAGTTCATTTTGCCTATTAAAGAGAGATACGTGTCATTTAACTTAAAATGGAAGTTTTTTACACTAATAATTCCATTACTATATGTTAAATTTATATTTACATTAGTTAAGGCCAAATTTTTGTTCAAATAATTTTCTGTATTTAATACGTATATATTTCCATCTACAATTTCATCCTTTTTATTAATTTTCACTGAGAAGCTTCCTTTGAATCCTATATTTTTGTCCAAATTGTAGCTTTTAACTAATGTAGAAAACTTGCTCAATAGTCCCAATTTTAGATCATAAAATGTCCCGTACACATTTAGCAAATTGTTGCGATTTTTTATCGTAATTGATAAATCATCCAAAAATCCCTTTCCATCTTTTGTATTCACATGAATATCTAAAACATTAAAATCTTCCCCCTTCCCTATATATAATTTATCAATAAAAAATTCATCTTCTGTGCTTTTATCAATAGCGATGTTAGTAAATTCAATTTTTGAATCCGCATTTAAGTCAAAAAAAAATTCCCTTATTGTTTTTAATAGATTTTTTGCACTACTTTCTGTCATCTTGAAATTCTTCCCTGTCATCCCAGTATCTTTTTTTCCTGTCATCCCAGCACTCGTCCTTGTCATCCAAGTAGCTTGACTACTTGTTTCTTTTTTTCTAGATTCCAGCGTCACGCGCTGGAATGACACCGAAGGAAGGCGGTTACTACTTAAATAATGATTATCCAAAAGGTCTAATGAGTTTTGCGGATTAACATTAGTTTCTTCTCTCTTGATACATACATGCACATTATCAGCTGAAACCTGAGAGAGATTTGTACTAGCTTTAAATAAGGAACTTAACTTAAAATGTACAAAAAGCTCAGGAACTTTTATAGTAAAATTAGGGTTTGCTATTGCCAAATCCGTAATGACTAAATACGGATCTTTGCCATCTTTCTGCCAAACAACTGAGGTATTCTCCATATTAACGCTTGAGCCAACAAATATTTTTGATATTTTATGTTTAACATAAAAATCAATATAATTAATATTGATTTCTAAAGGCTTAAAAAAAATAAAGAAGCACAATATGAATAATAAAGCTACGGAAAATAATATAGTAATTTTTTTAAGCATCGATTATTGCTTTTCTTGCTAAACTATCAGCCTCCTCATTATACTTATCGCCACTGTGTGCTTTAACCCACTTCCAATCAATTTCGTGTTGTGAAGCAACGTTGTCTAGCTCTTTCCACAATTCCATATTTTTTACTGATTTTTTATTACTTGTTTTCCAGCCATTCATTTTCCACTTATTTATCCATTCTGTTATGCCATGCTTAACATAAAGACTATCCGTATATAAATTAATATTACAAGAAAATTTCAATACTTTCAGCCCATTGATCACCGCTGTTAACTCCATTTTATTGTTTGTGGTATTTTCTTCTCTACCATAAATGTCTTTTCTGTAATCTTGAAATAATATGATAGCTGCCCATCCTCCCGCTCCAGGATTACCAGAACACGCCCCATCCGTATATATTATCACTTCTTTTTTACTCATCTTTGTTTATATCGGTTAACAAAGTATATAGTTGCTTTTATGAAAGCACAATTTCTAAAGGTAGTTTAAGCTGCACCTTTAAATTTTATTATAGAAACAAAAAAAAGTGTGACAACGAGCATTACCAAAAGGAAAAGTAAAAAATAGTTTTTATGCTTCTGCCGTTCTTTCATAACTAAAATAAATCAATAGAACAAAAAATAATACTGGCGAATAGGGAAAATAGATAAGAAATTGAATAAGAAAACATTTTTTTCTGTGAGCTGTGATTCTTGAACTTCATAACAGATACAGCGTACCAAATAAAAACGCAACCTTCAAAGGTTGCCATGCTTAGATAAAGTAAAGCCTTTTTCAAAAATAGAGCCGGAAGCAAGCTAGTTAGCACCAGCAAAACACTATAAATTAATATATATTTTCTTGTTTTTTCCGGACCATAAACAATATTGAACATTGGAATCGATGCCTTTGCATAGTCTTCAGACTTATTTAAAGATAGGGCCCAAAAGTGTGGTGGAGTCCACATAAAAATTACTAAAAATAAAATGAAACTTTCCCAACTGACAGAATTAGTCACAGCTGCCCAGCCAATCATTGGAGGGAAAGCACCTGCTGCACCACCGATAACGATATTCTGCGGAGTGCGTCTTTTGAGCCAGATCGTATATACAAAAACGTAAAACAATATGCTGATTGCAAGTAAAGCAGCAGAAATATAGTTTACTGCTATTGCCATGATAAATACTGACAATATTCCAAGAGTTATACCAAATTCAAGCGCGCTTTCTGCAGAAACTCTACCTGAAGGTATAGGGCGGTTTTTTGTCCTTTCCATGAGCAGATCTATGTCTTTGTCATACCACATATTTATAGCACCTGCAGATCCTGAGCCAAGAGCAACACATATAAGAGATATTAGTGCTAGAAAAGGGTGCATACTACCTGGTGCAGTAACCATACCAGCAACTGCAGTAAATACCACAAGATACATTATCCTTGGCTTCAGCAAACGCCAAAAATCCAGTATTGTTGATTCAACATTTAGCAAAACACTTGTGTACATTCTATTTTACCACTGGTGGCTTTTCGAAAGTATGAAAAGGCGGTGGTGAAGATACCGTCCATTCCAAGGTGTCACCTTCCCAAGGATTATCTCCAGCTTTCTTGCCCCATTTAAAAAGATGTATAACTATAAACACAAAAAACATAACTGAAACAAAGGACATATACGAACCAATTGAGGATATATAATTCCAAGGGATAAACGCATCAGGATAATCAGGTATACGCCTTGGCATACCAGCTAATCCTAAGAAATGTTGAGGTAAAAAAGTGATATTGGTGCTAATAAAAGTAAGCCAAAAGTGGATTTGACCTAAGCGCTCATTATATTGTTTACCCGACATTTTACCAATCCAATAATAAAAGCCAGCAAAAGCTCCAAATAATGCAGCAAGTGACATGACATAATGGAAGTGAGCAACAACATAATAGGTGTCGTGCAGGAGCTTATCTATTCCACCATGAGAAAGAATTATTCCCGTTATGCCACCGCCAACAAACATGAAAATAAAACCTAGTGCAAATAGCATAGGGGTCTTAAACTCAATTGCTCCGCCCCACATAGTTGCAATCCAACTAAAGACTTTTACACCAGTTATAACACCGATAAAAATTGTGGTGGTGCTAAAAAATGCAGCAGCGTCAGCACTAAGCCCAACAGTGAACATATGGTGAGCCCAAACCATAAAGCCAAATACTGCTATACCTATCATTGCATAAACCATCCCTATGTAACCAAATACAGGTCTGTGAGAAAAAGTTGATACAACCTGACTTATGATGCCAAATGCAGGAAAAATAATTACGTAAACTTCTGGATGACCAAAAAACCAAAATAAATGTTGAAATAACACAGGATCGCCACCACCGGCAGGATCAAAAAAGGAAGTACCAACATTGCGATCAGTAAGAAGCATAGTTATAGCACCGGCAAGCACTGGTAAGGCAACAATCAACATAAATGATGTTAGCAAGACAGACCAAACAAACAGTGGCATCTTAGTTAATGACATTCCTTTTGTGCGCATGTTAAATATAGTAACTATAAAGTTGATCGCCCCAACAATTGACGACATACCAGCAACATGAAGTGCAAGTATAGCAATGTCAACTCCTGCACTTGGATGGGACATTACCTGTGATAGAGGTGGATATAAAGTCCAACCTGTACCTGGACCTTCACCAATAAACACTGAGAGAATGAGCAAAATAAAAGATGACACTAATAACCAAAAACTTAAATTATTCATACGAGGAAATGCCATATCTGGTGCGCCAATCATGAGAGGTACAAACCAGTTACCAAATCCTCCCATGAGGGCTGGCATTATCATAAAAAACACCATTATCAACGCATGCCCTGTAACCATTACGTTATATAATTGATAGTTATTGTTAAGTATATTAATGTGCATTAGCTGAGTGCGAATAATCACCGATAATAATCCACCAATAATTCCAGCTAATATGGAAAAAATAATGTACAGTGTCCCTATATCTTTATGATTGGTGGAAAACAACCAACGCTTTATGCCCTTTGGTACGTCACTCATATCTATACTCCAAATTTAACTCACTAATTTTCTATTTTCAATCCACTTATTAAAATCTTCTTTGCTTACTGCTTCAACAACAATTGGCATAAATCCATGGCCTTGACCACACAATTCGTAGCACTGCCCATAATAAACACCAGGCTTTTTGATATTAAACCACGCCTCATTCAGCCTACCTGGTATCGCATCAATTTTTACACCAAAAGCCGGTACTCCCCAACTGTGTATCACATCTCCTGCTGTAACTTGTAAACGAACGTTAGTATTAACGGGTAAAATGATGTTGTTATCAACAGAGAATAGCTTTAAATCTCCTTCGATAAAGTCTTCTTTTCCCTTAATATAACTATCAAATGACACACCTTGATATTCTGGATATTGGTAGCTCCAATACCATTGATGGCCAATAACTTTTAGTGTTATGTCAGCTTTCGGTATTTCTTCCTGTAGCTTCAGTAATTTAGCGTTTTCAAAGGCTAATATTCCAACAATGATAGTTGGTATAACAAACCAAATAATTTCTAAAGGAACACTATGGGTAGTTTTACTTATGTTTGTTACTTTGCTTTTACGAAAGCGAAACGCTATATAAGCAAGCAGCGCCCACACAAAAAGCATTATTGTAACCATCACAAGCATCACAAACGAATGTGACCTAACTACAGCCTCCATTACTTCAGTTGCAGGAGCAGGAAATCCAAATTGCCAGGAAGTAGGAGCAGAGGCAACAGATATATTTGAGTAAAATATTATCAATAGTGCAAATAACTTCACCATATCTTTTGTTTGTTTGCTATAAAACTAAGTGATATACTGTATAATAGTATATATAAACTTACTATGCAAATAGAGATTAGTGATGGTTAATAATTTTTTAGCATTCAACAAGTATAATAGTACAATACTAATTGAGGAAAAAAGCATTTACATAAATCTATTGTAAGTAAAAATATTATAATATTTTAAATTAAGTATTTACTTTAAGTAAATTCTATAATAAGTTTAATAGTGTCTGTTACTGCTAATAACCCTCTAGCCTCACACCTAAAAGCAGTAACAGACACTATTAAACTTTATGACAAGTTTATAATCTGTAAGATCAAAGTCTTACAAGTTTCTTTATTTCATTATACATTGCAGTTTGTTAATTAACTTTTAATGCCTATGGTGGCATTTACAGCTTGGACCAAAGGTTTATGTATTATAGAAAATAATTATAAAAAAAACACACTATTTGTATACCATACAAACTTTTTTTATTCTGCATAGCTGAGTTACTAGATTCTGTAAACGAAATCTTTAGAGAAGCCAAATGGGCAAAGTTTCATGAAGGTCTTTGGCATCTCTTAGCATAGATCCCTTACTTAACCATCATACCGCGATTCATTCGCAGTATCTCAAAGCATAGATCCCGCTAACACGTAGCGGGATGACGATTGTCGTTTAGCCATAAACATTAAGAAATTTACCAAATAAAAAAAAGGCAAAAGAAGCCCCGTGGTGGTTGGCTATTTACTATGTACTAAAATATCGGCGTTTTTTTTGACCTTACCCAGAAAAAGTGGAGAGAAAGTTTGGAATGTTTTTCACAAAGAGAATGATGAATCAAAATGCTCAGGAATGCAATAGTTAATAGTGACGTTGTTTGTTATAAAAAATTTCTATGTATTCAAATATTGCAGTTCTAGTTTGTTGAGCAGAGTGTTGTGAAGTATCAATAAGTATTTCTCTTTTCAATGAGCTAAAGAAGCTTTCCACAACAGAATTGTCGTAACAACAACCTTTATGACTCATCTATGTTTTTTATGGATAAGAGATATTGATAACCTTGCAAAGTATATTGTGAACCTTGATCACTATGTAATAGTAGATTTTTGGCAGGTTTACGCTTGTTAACGGCCATTAATAAAGAGTCCATAACCAATTGTTTATTTATTGAACTGCTCATTAACTACCATGCGTGAATATAGATCGATTATTGTTGCCAAATATAGCCATCCTTCTTTGGTTTTTATATAAGTAATCCCATACTTTATTTGGTTGATCAACAATAAAGTTTTGATCTAGTATATTGGGAGCTACAGCTCTATTATCTGTTTGTTGTTTTTTAATTTTAAACTTTCTTTTCAGTATAGCCCTGATGTCATTTTTCTGCATAATACTTTGCACTGTTTTTAAGTTGCAACTTTTACCCAAAGCCTTTAATTCAGCATGAATTTTAGGAGCTCCATATCTACATTTAGAAGCTTGATATATTTTTTGAATATCTGCTAATAACTCTTTATTTGCTGATTCTCTACTGCTTATTTTCCTTGTAGTCCACTTATAGTAGCCACTAGCAGAAAACCCTACATAATTCCTGCACTTTATAGTGTTTACTATGCTCTTTTATGAAAAAATATTTTACTCTTTTTGACTGGCCAGGGCTTTTTTTAAAATGTCTCTTTCTCTTGTTACTTTTGCTAACTCTTTCTGTAAATCAAATCTCTCTTTGTCATAAGGTGCTACATCTGGAAATGCATTTGCCGCTGACTTTTTTTCGTTATATTTCTTCATCCATTTTCCTAATACACTATCCCTTATTCCTAGATCTCTTGCTACTTTTGCAACTGGTTGACCTACCTTTCTTTGTTCATTTGCCAGCTTAACAGCTTCCAATTTGAATTCTGCTGTATATTCTCTTGCCATTTCTAATCCTCCAAAATTTTATTTTACCCGAAAAAACTCCTTTCTTTCTCTCCACTTTTTCTGGGTAAGGTCAATTTCGGAACTCTATTTCTTTTTTACGATCTTTACTTTTATTCTTATTGTTCATATAATATACCCTTCACTAATAATAAATTATTTTTAAATGTTTACTGTTATTTTCTTAGCAGTATTGGCATAAAGCCATAGCTTTTGGGTGAAGTCAAATCAAATTTTCAATTTTTTTTTGTTTATTTTTTTATGAAAAGGTAGAAGATATTAATAGCTGCTAATTTCTTTAAACGATGTTGTCGTAGATTCGTATTTTTATACACCAAAAAGGGTATCTTTGATGTCTCCTACAGCTCCAAACTCATAGCATCCATTTGCCGGCCTTTTAAGGCGCTTTATAGAAGGGTTAATAAAAGATGTACAAAGGACGTCTAAGGTGCGTAGTAGCATTCTAAAGCCATCTATGGGAGACATTTTTTTCATCAACGCATTCAAAACTTAAAAAAATAAAAAACTTGAACATTTCTTCAGAATTATGTATAATTATTAATGCTTTTTAAGGTTCTTTCTTATGACTTTTTCTAAGTTTCTTGATCCCAAAAATGATGTATCGTTTAAGCGTATCTTCGGTACTGAAAAAAATAGAGATATCCTTATTCACTTCCTCAATGATATTCTTGGCTTTACTGGTAAAAATGAAATAAAGGATATAGAGTTTTTAAGTACTATTCAAGACCCCGATATCGCCGCTAAAAAGCAAAGTATTGTTGATGTTCTCTGTAGAGATTCTACAGGTGCTCAATACATTTGCGAAATGCAGGTCGCTAAAACTAAAGGCTTTGAAAAACGTGCCCAATACTATGCTGCTAAAGCTTACTCAAGGCAAGCTGATAAAGGTGACCAGTATCATAACCTTAAGGAAATTATCTTCATTGCTATAGCAGATTGTGTACTGTTTCCTAATAAATCTGAGTACAAATCAAAGCATACTATTCGAGATGAAGACACTAATGAGCATGATCTAAAAGATTTCTATTTTATATTTATTGAGTTGCCAAAATTTCCAAAGAATAAGGAAGATCAGTTGGAAAATATAGTTGAAAAATGGGTTTATTTTTTTCGATATGCAGATGAGACTAGTGAAGAAGAGCTGGAAAAAATAATAGGTAGTGATGTAATAATTAAAAAGGCCTATGAAGAGCTAAATAGATTCAACTGGTCAGAAAAAGAATTTATTGCCTATGAACAGGAAATAAAACGTATTCTTGATGAACAGGCTGTCCTCGCTCAAAAACTTGATGATGCTACTGAAAAAGGTAGAGAAGAAGGTAAAGAAGAAGGCATCCAAATCGGACATGAAAAAGGCAGAAAAGCAGAGAAAATCGAAGTGGCAAAGAACTCACTTAAGGCCGGTGTCTCTATTGATGTTATCGCTCAAATTACCGGCCTTTCGATAGATGAAATTCAAAAATTAAGGAATTAATACTTTACCTTGACCTCTAGCTTGAGTTAAATGACATTGAACAGAAGTATTATTTAGATAACTTTTAGGCTCCAAGCTTATTTGTTGTTCTTTTACGTCACTCACTTCTAATCTGCTTAACATTTGTTGCATTAATTGATTTATTACTGGGTCTATTCTTCTATTAAATTCAGCCATAAACTTATCAAACTTTTTCGGACTTAATCTACCGGGATCTCCGGGTTCTCTACCAGGCAATGCTTCCTCTGCGTATGATTTTAAAATCCCTGAAATTTCATTAGACTTCTTTCGAAACTAGGATAAAGCAGTAAAAATAGTAATTTTGAGGTAAGGAGAAATGAAGTATGAAATAGTGAAAGAGCTCGATAAAGGGGAGTTTCGTCGACTAACAGGAGTAAAGAGATCAACATTTAACAAAATGGTAGGGATTTTATGTGAAGAAAATAAAAAAAAGAAAGCCAAAGGAGGAAGGAAAAATAAGCTAAACGAGGAGAATATGCTGCTCATGGTATTAGAATACTTACGAGAATACCGTACATATTTTCACATAAGTCAAAGTTATGGAGTAAGTGAAAGTACGGCATATAAAACTGTAAAATGGGTAGAGGATACTCTAATACAACACCAAGATTTCGCATTGCCAGGACGAAAAGAACTCCTAAAAAGCGACGTGAAATATGAGATTTTGGTGATTGATGCAACGGAAACACCTGTAGAGAGACCAAAAAAAAGCAGAAAAGATTTTATTCAGGAAAGAAGAAAAAACATACGCTAAAAACACAAATAATTGCAGAAAAGAAGAGCAAGAAAATTATTTGTACGTCATTTTCAAACGGGAGAAAGCATGACTTTCGGCTTTTCAAGGAGTCAAAAGTGCATGTATCAGAAGGTATAAAAGTTTTAGCCGATGCTGGCTATAGAGGTTTTCAGAAAATTCACAAAAATGTCGAGTTGCCACACAGAAGGATGAAAAAGAGTCCCTTAATTAAGGAAAAAAAGGTAGAAAATCGGGAGCTAGCAAGCAAAAGAGTAGTAGTTGAGAATGTAATTGGTCTGTTAAAAAGATTCAAAATTATTGCAGACAGATACCGCAATCGGAGAAAACGTTTTGGCTTGAGATTCAATTTAATAGCAGGAATTCACAATTTTGAGCTGTCTATATGAGTTTCGAAAGAGGTCTATTAAATTCACCACTCCTAATTTTTTCATTAATCTTCTCAAATAATTTCTCAAAATTAATATCTAAGCGGTGCATTTTTATACCACCTTTCGATTCAGCTTGCTTCTCTAATACTTCCTTGAACGACTTTATAATATCCGATGTGTAAAAAAGAGCCTTTACAGGATTAACATCAGAAAACTTAGGAAGAGGACACTTTTTATCTAGAAAAGCTTGTAACAAGAAAAACATCAAGCTAGCATTATTACTCGCACAAACTTCACGACTAAATTGGCTAGTATATTGGATATTTGGGTTTCTTACTGTATCAGAATGATTGGAGCTACTTCCTGCTGTACCAGAACGGCTAGAGCTATTTTCTGAAAATGAAGGCAACGCAGCCCTTAAAGGGGAAGAGATAAACTGAAAAACACCTTTAACAGCATCTATCCATGAAGACGGCTTACTTGCTCCGCTTGTAGCTCCTATTTTGTTATAGCCTATTTCGTCACTTTGCGATGAATTGTCTGATGCATTATCATAAGATAGATCACACTTAGCTTCTTTTGTAATACTATATTGTACATCACGCTTCTTGCGAGTAGATCCACAATCCTCAATTTTCCATTGACATGGACTATCTTTGCCCCTGGCCTCCAAGTAAATACTCTCCTTCTATCCCTATCATGGCTAAGATAATCACTAGCAGGATATAAATACTCATTAAAATAAGTGCTTTTTATATATATGTTGTTAC
Source organism: Wolbachia endosymbiont (group A) of Therophilus tumidulus (assembly GCF_964277345.1). Classification (NCBI taxonomy): domain Bacteria; kingdom Pseudomonadati; phylum Pseudomonadota; class Alphaproteobacteria; order Rickettsiales; family Anaplasmataceae; genus Wolbachia; species Wolbachia endosymbiont (group A) of Therophilus tumidulus. The sequence goes on from NZ_OZ195515.1 coordinate 972,445, forward strand.
CTTCAGGTTCAAATTTCCATTGACATGAACTATCTTTGCCCCCTGGCCTCCAAGTAAATACTCTCCTTCTATCCCTATCATGGCTAAGACCATTACCAGCAGGATATAAATACTCATTAAAATAAGTGCTTTTTATATATATGTTGTTACCTTCAGGTTCAAATTTCCATTGACATGAACTATCTTTGCCCCCTGGCCTCCAAGTAAATACTCTCCTTCTATCCCTATCATGGCTAAGATAATCACTAGCAGGATATAAATACTCATTACTATAGTAAACACTTTTAATACATACCTCCGATGAAAATACTGCATTCTTTACTGACTCTGGTAATTCTCCTTTTATCCTTTCAAGCTCAGATTTTTTTTCCGAATGAACATTATGGTAATTACTCATCTCCATAATTCTTTTTACATAACGGGCTAACCTAAACTCCGCATTTTCTACACCTTTAACTTCAATACTAGCTCCAATATTGAGAAGATTTGTAACTTCACTAACATTCCCACTTTCTACAGCAGCAAATAAAAGTCTATCATACTCACTTTGCTTTGGTCCTAAAAAGTTTACTACTTCTGACTGACGAGAGGTATTTGCTACATCTAAAGGTTTTCCACCATCCTTATTTTTAGCTCCAATGTTAGCCCCCTTATCTATAAGAAATCTAATTATCTCTAAATGACCTCCTTCAGCAGCCCTATGCAAAGATGTGTAACCATCACTATCTCTAGCTTCAATATTAGCCCCTTTCTCAAGAAGTTCTCTAACGTCACTAAGGCGTCCTGCTCCTGCAGCACTAACTAATAAATCATCATTGTTTAAAGTCATTTGTCCCTCCACATTTATAAAAACTTACCTAACTTAACTAAGCAATCACACTATAACAAGCCACTCTTACCCTGAGCTTTTTTCTTTCCTCAAGCAACACAGAAAGGACCATCTTCCCTCAAACAAGAATTCTGGAATGCCCTCACATAACATAGCCCGCTCACAAAAGTAAAATTACCTTAGCCATCACACACTTACATACCATAAAAAATTAGTAATCTAATGTATTTCAGGAATAGTACTCCACTTTTAAAACTTGTCAACCCCTAATTTAAAATTTTTTTGAAATAATTTTTGATGAAAATTTTTAATGAATTACTATTAATTTAATATTAAATATTACTAAGAACCTAAATAATACAACCACTTTCAGCAATAAAAACCAGCTAGCATGAGAAGATTTTTTTGGAAATCGATTGGTCTTGCAAATGTGCTTAAAATCTTCGTTTCAAGCCCTGGATGTAAATTTATTTGCCTTTTTTTGACTATTTGGGGTTCCTTCTCTATCTCTTGGTGTTAAAAGTTCAAATGAATCTGCACTTGTACGTAAAGCCTTTGCATTTCTCCCATTTTTTCTATTATTTTCTTCACTTTCAGCCAATAAGTGGTTTTCTATTTCACCTTTTTATATCAATTTATTACTTTCTTTTTGATTTGACACACTTTTTTGAACATCTCTATTGTGGAACAAACTTTCTCTTGGTTCTCCAATTTAGACACATGAGCAAAGATTGTGAGCTTTCTCCTCTTACTTCAAAAACCAATATCTTCTTTAATATGATTACTTCTATGTACTTACTAAATTAGGCTACTTAAATTCCTTAGGCAGGTTATAAACGGATACCTTTGCTGAGCTTTCAAAGCTCTTTATAGAGGTAGGTGATTCTAATGTTCCAGGTACGTCATCATAATCAGATAGTTGCGTAGAAATTGAATTCGTCCTAATACCCTGAGATGTACCTTCTTGAAAATGAAGTAATTTATTTTCCAACTTATCTCTTGCTTCTCTAAAACTGTCCAATTTTTTTTGCAAGCTAACACTTTCTTCTTTATACTTTGAAAGTGTTAAATCGATAAAATGATTACACAACACTATTAGACCTGTAGCACTAGAAAATAACAACAAGAGAGGATGAATGGTAACACCTGGCATATCTCCACTTCTTGCATCATGAAAATTTTTATACATATTAAGACAAGAGCCAAAAGCTGCAGAGCATACAAAAGCAAGTTTTGTTCTGCACAGGAAATACTCGACTTGCGCTAATTTTTCATTGCAATGTGCTAATTCTTTACGCAAATCATTAATTTTATCACTATAATACCTAATAAACAATTGTTTTGTTTCTTCATTATTAACATATTTCCATGCTCTGTAAGATCTTCCATCTATGAGCTCAACGTTTACATGCTCTGATTTTAGAAGCGCACTAATTGCGTTACTACTTCTAGAACGCACAGCTTCATGTAGAGGTGTGTAATCGCTTTTAACATCTTTCCTTCTGTTAATATTTTCATAAGTTAAATACTTGAAAAGAGCCGAAATACATTCTGGGTCATTACCTTCAATAGCCAGAGTAATTGCATCTTTTCCGTCTTTATCCTTAGAATTAATAACTTTAGAAAGCGGCTTTTCATTTTCTTGCTTATCTTCAAAATACTTGCACTTATACACCTTATTCGAACGATATGGCTCCTTAAGAATACACAAAAGTTCTTTTACAAGATCAACCTGATTTTCTTTAATAACCACATGCAAAAGTGTGTTTTGATTTTCCTCATCTTGTAACAGTAAAACATCATACAAATAAGCATTTTCATGTAGATAACTAATCTCTTTATTGAAACGTGTTTTATCTATACCTTCTCTTCCTCCTTTACAGATACTGAAGAGTCGTAAACTACCTTCCAAAGCATTGTGATCAATTGCAGAGGCACGTTGCCTTCTGTATAAAATTGGCGCTCCTTCTACGCAAACACTTCCGAAGTAACGAGCAATAGGGGAATGGATACATGCACTTAAAAAATTAGTAAGAGGGTTACAAGTGTTCACACCATTCCTACCTTCAAGCAGTCTAACTACATCTAATTTATTATACGAATCAGCATAATATAAAGGATCCCGATCATAACAGTCCTTAGCATCAATTATAGCATCACATTCAAGAAGAAGTTTAGCTACATCTAAATGACCTTCCCTAGCAGCATAATGTAAAGGTGTTCTAGCTTTTTCATCCATGGCCTCAACTTTAGCACCTTGGCTTATAAGAAAGCTAACCATACCCTCTCTATTGTAGTAAGCAGCATAGTGTAGAGGAGCTATACCCAAACGGTCTTTAGCATTAATTATAGAATCATGGTCAAGAAGAAGTTTAGCTGCATCTAAATGACCTTCCCCAGCAGCATAATGTAAAGGTGTTTTATCTTCTTCATCCATGGCCTCAACTTTAGCATCTCGGCTTATAAGAAAGCTAACCACATCCTCTCTATTGTAGCAAGCAGCATAGTGTAGAGGAGTCATACCAAAACGGTCTTCAGCATCAATTATAGCACCACGGTCAAGAAGAAGTTCAGCTACATCTAAATGACCTTTCCCAGCAGCATAATGTAAAGGTGTTTTAGCTTCTTTATCCACGGCCTCAATTTTGGCATCTTGTTTTATAAGAAAGCTAACCATATTTTTTCTATTGTGGTAAGCAGCATAGTGTAGAGGAGCCATACCAAAACAGTCTTCAGCATCAATCATAGTACCACGGCCAAGAAGAAGTTCAGCTACATCTGAATGACCTTCCCTAGCAGCATAATGTAAAGGTGTTTTTCTACTATCATCTTGAACGTTAACCTTAGCATTTCTACTGAGAAGAAGTTTAAGGACATACAAATTACCCTTACAAGAAGCTACACACAAAGGCGTTTGATTGTTTATACCTTTAGCCTCAATATTAGCACCTCCATCAAGAAAATCACTAACCTTTCTAATATCTTTTCTTTCTATAGCAGAAAATAAATATTTATCTAGCTTTGCTCTCAAAAAGTTTGCTACTTCTGTGTTACCAAGCTCATTTACTATGCGTAAAGGTGTCTTAACATTATTATCCTTAGCTAAAATGCTGGCACCTTGATCAACAAGAAATCTAACCATATCGTATTGACCTGCACTAACAGCATAGTGTAGAGGTGTCCAATTTTGGTCACATCTAATGTCAATATCAGCACCAATACTAAGAAGAAGTTGAGCTACATTTACACTATTTTTACAGGCAGCCCAGGACAGCAAAGGCAACTTATCTAAAAGTTCACGATTAACATTATATTTATCAATATGTTGATCAATATATTCCTCCAACCGTTTAAAGTCGTCATTAGACCTCTTTCGAAACTCATATAGACAGCTCAAAATTGTGAATTCCTGCTATTAAATTGAATCTCAAGCCAAAACGTTTTCTCCGATTGCGGTATCTGTCTGCAATAATTTTGAATCTTTTTAACAGACCAATTACATTCTCAACTACTACTCTTTTGCTTGCTAGCTCCCGATTTTCTACCTTTTTTTCCTTAATTAAGGGACTCTTTTTCATCCTTCTGTGTGGCAACTCGACATTTTTGTGAATTTTCTGAAAACCTCTATAGCCAGCATCGGCTAAAACTTTTATACCTTCTGATACATGCACTTTTGACTCCTTGAAAAGCCGAAAGTCATGCTTTCTCCCGTTTGAAAATGACGTACAAATAATTTTCTTGCTCTTCTTTTCTGCAATTATTTGTGTTTTTAGCGTATGTTTTTTCTTCTTTCCTGAATAAAATCTTTTCTGCTTTTTTTTGGTCTCTCTACAGGTGTTTCCGTTGCATCAATCACCAAAATCTCATATTTCACGTCGCTTTTTAGGAGTTCTTTTCGTCCTGGCAATGCGAAATCTTGGTGTTGTATTAGAGTATCCTCTACCCATTTTACAGTTTTATATGCCGTACTTTCACTTACTCCATAACTTTGACTTATGTGAAAATATGTACGGTATTCTCGTAAGTATTCTAATACCATGAGCAGCATATTCTCCTCGTTTAGCTTATTTTTCCTTCCTCCTTTGGCTTTCTTTTTTTTATTTTCTTCACATAAAATCCCTACCATTTTGTTAAATGTTGATCTCTTTACTCCTGTTAGTCGACGAAACTCCCCTTTATCGAGCTCTTTCACTATTTCATACTTCATTTCTCCTTACCTCAAAATTACTATTTTTACTGCTTTATCCTAGTTTCGAAAGAAGTCTATTTTCTATAGCATGCGTAAAATCCGTTGTAAGGCTCGTTTGATCTTTCATAAACTATATAAAAAAAACTATTTTCCTACTCAGTACAATACTCCATTTTTAAAACTTATCAACCCCTATTTAGAAATTTTTTATGGAATAATTTTTGATGAAAGTCTTTAATATATTGCTACTAATTTAGCAATATATACTGTTAAAAACCTAAACAATATAACCATTTCCAGCACCCAAAACCAGCAAGCGTGAGAACAATTTTTCTTGGAATCGGTTGGTCTAGCAAAAATTACATTACTAATTCCAAGAAAGCGGAGCATTTGGATCATCTGGAATTTCATAAAAAGGCAGCCTATCAATTAACAGACTTTCTTCATCTCTACTAAGATCTCTTGTTACAATATTGCAAAAATCTCTATTGCTCCCAAAATTAGCTGTTACTGCAGTCCTTAAATCTTGATTTCCTGCCACAGCTTCCTGAAAGCTGCTGTTATTGGCAAGATGAGTTTCCAGCACAGGTTTTGCGTCATTACCAAATTTGTTTTTCACATTCAGAATAGCTTGTCCCAATTTATTTGTGTTGCTACTAATTAATTTTTCTGCCACTCCTTCCTGCAAAATACGACTACCTGCTAAGATCTCTCTATTTTCATTATCCTTCACAACCGCTTTCCCTATTTCATCTACCTTGGTATTCAAAAGGTGCTGAGTTACGTTATTGACTAACGTCTTCGACTCATCTATATTATCGCCTAAGCCACTTGCATTAAACAAATATTCAGCTAATTTTTCAGGGCTAACCTTCCCTTCAGTAATTCTTTTTGCTTCACCTTTCTCTATACTGCCAGCATTAAATAACAACTCAGCTAACCTAGAAGTGCCGACATTTTTTATTATATCTTCAATAAAGCTCTTTTGATCCCACTGATAATTCTCTGCTAGTGCATTCTTAGCATCGTTAAATACTAGTTCAGAAATCTTATACGAGCTAACTTTATCTTCGGCAATCTTTTTGGCTGCAAGTTGATCTAAGTTACTTTTATTAAAAAGCAACTCAGCGAGTTTTATTGGATCAGCTTTATTTATAAAATCCTGCGAATTAAGATTTATTTTATTAGCAACATGAGTAGCAAGATTTTGACCAGTGCTATCAGTTATATCAAGTACTGTTTTTCCCAATATATCTTTATTTTCATCAGTAAGTAGCTGTACAGCGACTTCCTCAATTGATGGGCTTTTTCCATCTCTACCTGCCGGACCTTGAGGACCATCTGCACCTTTTGATCCCTGCACCCCCTTGTCTCCTAAAAAAGCTTTTGCTATCTTACCATCATAAGCATTTTCGTTATCAGCAGTTTGATCAAGAAATCTGCCTAATTTCTCCACTAAAATTGATTTCTTTTTCCCATCTCCTATATCCTCTGTTGCATCAAGTATTTTTTTCGTGAATTCTAAAATTTTTATATTAGAGCCATCAGCTTTAGCAAAATTACCCTTTTCTGCCAAAAAATCTTTTGCTGTTTTATTATCACCATATATTTCATATTTTTCATCAAGAAGCTTCCCTAATGTATTAACTAAAATTGAAGTTGCATTGGGATCATGTTTATAAAATAATTCCCTTGCTAATCTATTGATTCCGTCACTGTCACGAGAAATAAATCCTCTATCTGTATCTTCCTTAGTATATACATTTTCAACATCAACCTTTTTATTTAATCCTTCATCTACTTCTTCCTTAGTATATACATTTTCAACATCAACCTTTTTATTTAATCCTTCATCTACTTCTTCCTTAGTATATACATTTTCAACATCAGCCTTTTTATTTAGGTAAGCAGGCAGAACATCTCGCCTAGAAAATGTACTATCTAGTATCAAGTTAGAGATTCTATCACCCTTATCAAAATCTTTTGCATAAAATATCGCCTCCACTATGGACTTTTCTGCTAACTTCTCTTCAAGTACTGTATGTTCATCATTGTTAGTACTTTTCATATCAAGTAGACTTTTAAAAGCTGCCGCTAAACCTCCTACTTTATAGCTTATTTCACCTTGACCATCTTGTTTATATTTTAATTCCAGACTACCATTGCTTGCATCTAAAGTATACTTATTACCTTTCTCATCGCTCAAGGTTATAATTTTAACATTTTCCAAATTTGATATTGATGTGCCGTGATTATCTTTAAACTCTACATTAGGTGTCATATCACTTCATATTAATTAAAACGAAAGGATACGCAAAAAAATATATTTTTTTATTAATACATGATGCAAAAAGAGCTTTATTCTATTTTAAATATAGAATTGCAATGAATTTTCCTTTTATTTCCAAATAAACTAATTTTCACTCTTTAACATTAATTACCACTAACTCAAATAACACAACCATTTCCAGCATTCAAAACCAAGGGTCGTGAGAAGAGTTTGTTTTGGGATGGATTGGACTATCACTCAATACGTGCGAACTTTTCTATATAATAATTCTACTATACCATAAAAGCAGCTATATTAGCCTACTTTTACTACATTTACATACGAACTAACTTACCTAACTTTGTTGCAAAGATTGCAAGTTCCTATTTTCATAACCCTACTTTTACGTAGCTTGTTCTCACAAAGATACGATCTTTTTGGGATCTTTGAAGAAGTAAATAATTGAAATCTTTGTAATACTTGGTTGCAATGTTTTTTAGAGACAAAAGGTATTTTCCTATATCTGAATACAATAAATTTGTAATTCTGAAAAAAATATAAAACTATTGCTAATTATAATAATTGTGTAATAATTAAAACATAAGTTTTTAAGTTAAGGTAGTGTCATGGGTAATCAATTGGAAGAAGTATCTAGTCCAATAAATATTCAAGCAGATTTAGAAGAGAACAGTATGGTTGATGGAATAGAAAAGCGGTCAAAAGAACAAGGTTTTTATGCAACACAGACCATACCAATTTATCAAGTTAATCAAAATATTACGTATTCATATTTAGCTACGCTCGATAGTCACTTAAAAACAGATGAGCATTGTGTACACGAAAGTAATATACATACTGACTTACTTAATTTTGCTTTTCATGGTTCCTTAGAGAAAGTTCAAGATCTATTAAACAAAGGAGCTAGTGTTGAGATAAAAGACAACAATGGTAACACGCCTTTGCATCTTGCTGCTGGCAGGGGCCACTTCGTAATCGTTGGAACCCTGTTAAAAAAAGGAGCTACTGTTGAGGTAATAAACAATGAAGAAGCTACTCCGCTGCATATCGCTGTTCAGATGGGTCACTTAAACGTAATTCAAGTTCTACTAGATAATGGTGCTGATGTTGATGCGCAAAAAGATAAAGATAATGGTGACACTGCCTTACATATTGCTGCTAAAGCAGGCCACTTAGAAGTAGTTCAAGTTCTATTAGGAAAAGGGGCTAATGTTAAGGCACGAAACGAAGAAGGATGCACTGCTCTTCATTCTGCTACTGAAATGGGTAAATTAAAAGTGGTTGAGTACTTTATAAGTGAAGAAAAAATCAATATTAACCAAGCAACCGATGATAATGACACTCCTTTGCATATTGCCGCTGAAATGTGTCACTTAGATGTAGTTCAATTTCTGTTAGAAAAAGGAGCCAGTGTTGAGGCACGAAACAACGAAGACTGTACTGCTTTGCATATTGCTGCTAGCGAGGACCACTTAGAAATAGTTAAAGCTCTATTGGGCCAAATGAATAATGCTGACATACGAAAGAATAGTTTCAAATGTGTCTTGCATATTGCTGCTCGAAAGGGTTACTTAGAAATCGTTAAAGCTCTATTAGACAAAGGTACTGATATTAATGCAACAAACTATGACGGCGATACTGCTTTAAATGAAGCTGCTGGATGTGGTCGTTTGGAAGTAGTTCAATTTTTGTTAGACAAAGGAGCTAGTTTTGAAGCACGAAACGAAGAAGGATGCACTGCTTTGCATATTGCTTGTGAGATGGGCTGTTTAGGCATAGTTAAAGCTCTGTTAGAAAAGGGATCTGATGTTAATGTAGTAAGCGAAAAAAATGGCGATACTCCATTACATGAATCTGCTAGAATGAATCGCTACGATATAGTTGAATATCTTGTAGAGGAAGAAAAGGCTACTATTGATGTAAAAAACTTGAGAGGTGAGACTCCTTCCGATTTGGCAGATTCTAATGGTTACAAAGATATAGTTAAGTATCTTAGTCTTCGAGTAAGGGAGTGTCCCAAAACCTCGGGAAGTCTGGCTGATGATAAAAATGTGATACAGTATCAAAAAGTGACAGAAAATAAACACCTAACTATAACTAATAGAGCAATAAAGACCAGTTTCTGTGTAGGGATAATGACCATGTTGACAAGTGTGGCTATTGGATGTACTGCTATTCATCTTAGTTTATCAATATCAGCTACTGCTGCATTGATTGTTGGGGCCATTGCTGGTGGCATTACATATGCAGTATTAAAGCCTAATAGTAGGCTAAATGAATGTGAAGTGAATAGGCAAAGCTTACCTCAAATGCCTAAGGACGAATGTTGCATGTCATATTAGTTCTTGCATTTTATGTCATGCGTGTGAAAATGGTGTGTAGTATTTTTAACCGAGGTGGAGTTATGGAATTGAATAAATTGCAGGAAGTATTAAATTCTGCTAACGCTGATGTTGGTTTCAGTAAGAGTAATGTAGTTAGTAAAATAGAAGAGAGATTAAAGCAAGTAGATCCAGGTACATTGTGCCAATTAAGTTTTGCTGTTTTAAAAAACAACAAACAAATGGTAGAAACCCTTATAAAAGGAGGAGCTGATGTTAACACAATTGATGCGTACAATCGTGATCCATTATATTATGCTATCTCACAAGGGAACACAAGAATGGTAGAGATCCTAATAAAAAATGGAGCAAGTGTTAATAAGAAGTATAATGACGGAAGCACTCCTCTACATCATGCTGTCTTGAGCCAAAAAATAAAAATAGTAGAGTATCTTATAAACAATGGAGCTGATGTTAATGCGTTAGATGAAAAACGGCGCACTCCATTATACTTAGCTGGACGAAGTACAAAAATGGTCTCGATTCTCATGAAGAAGGGGGCATTACCTTTACTGGAAAACAGAGATATTGAATTTTTAAAGGATCTAGCTAAACGCATTAAAGATGATGATACAGAGTATTTAAAGGAGGTAAAGGTAGAACAGAAGGAGGGGCGGGTAGATGATAAGTATGAGTCAATTAAATACTCGTTGCTGCTTAGTGATAACAGCTCTTTGACCTCTATTATTAAAAGGGAAAAATTCAAAAATTTAATATCTGATTGGTCTTTCAACGTACCTGATTTAAAAGATAACCAAAAAAATTTGAATAAGGCACTGTTAAATCTTCTTACAGACTTTCCATTTTGTGACATTACAAGGTTTGAGGACTTTTTACACGATAACAAAGGTGATGATCTAAAAGCTGTTCTCAATCTTCAAAGGGGAGAATCCAAATTGACAATACTACATGTAATACAAGGTATGGAGTATTTAGCAGTGGAAAAAGACATAGGTTGTGCAGTTAGTGCATTTATGACTTTACTTTTAAAATCTGGTGCTGATCCTAACATAGTTAACAGTGAAGGGCAAACACCTTTGCACTATGCTGCTTATTATAATACTTTAAATATACCTTTGCTTCTGAAAAAAGGAGCACGTGGTCAAACTGACAGACAAGGAAAAACTCCTCTAGACATTGTAATTATTAACAAAAAACCTTTTGAAGTGAATCTTTTAGAACAGATCTTTTTAACTCAGGAGCAATTGGAAGCAAAAAATGATTTAGAAGGTATTTGCGGTCATAGCTTTAACACTAATCGACTAAGAAAGTTTTTCAATCAGCACAAAGGAAATGAAGGTCTTAAAGAGGTTCTCAATCTTCGTGATTGCGAAGGAAAGTCTCGAGTTTTTCAAAAGATTAGGGAGGCTTGTTATGGTAATGAAACTCATTTCAAAGAAGCAAAAAAGTTGCTGCTAGAAGCAGGAGCGATTGATTACGAAGAGTGGAAGGACAAAAAACGTTTGCCTAAGCTTAGAACTCTATGGGATGATTTAATATTAGATCAGTCGGAAAAGTTGAAAATATTTTTGGGTAGGGTAAATAAATCCAAAGATATAGATGAGTTAAAACGCGTTGTAAACGAAGCTATAGAACTTGGGGTAAGGCTGAACTTTCCTAACCAGGGTAGTATATACGGAAAGGTATATGAAAAGGAATATAGTTTTACAGATTTTGTGATAAGAAAGATTAGTGAATTAAGAAAGAGTTCCGAAGGTTCAAGGAATATAGAGGTTGCTAGTGGTATAGTATGTCAATTGATATCAAAAGGGGCAATTTTGTACAACATAAGCAGTATATATGTAATTGACGAACTGGAAGAGTTTGAAAGCCACAAAGCTAATATGAAAAACGCTTATGCAGATTATGAGAATCGTGCTTTAGATTTCATAACAATCGTTCAAAGCGCAACAAGTGGTAAGGTAAGAGACGTAAAAATCGACAACTCTACTCTCTGTCTTGAATATTCACAGGATAGTAAAGTAGATGTTGCAAAGATTACAAATGGAGCAAGGGGTTTAGGTATCACTCAGGAAGGTGTACAATACGGAAGAAATATAATAAAGATAGGTAAGAGTGAGGTAGAAATTATAACGGAAAACGCTATAAGGAATTATGTAGGCCTAGCAGATGGTAGTAATATAGTATTGACTTTCGATACTGGCTTGGGAGAGTTGGAAGTGAGATTATACCCTGATAAGCAAAATCTAATAAAGGTAGAAGTAGAAGATCAAGAAAAGTGGAAAAAATTACAGAATTGTGAGGAACGAATAGGGGAAAAATGTTTGCTTGGTGGGTGTTCAGTACGTGATGCTATTGAACGAGGTTTTTTTACTAGATCTGGAGAGTTGATTCGTTCTGAAACAATTAGTCAATCTGATGCAACAAAAGTGGGCCCTTGGGCAAAGCGCGAAAAAATGAGAAAAGCTTCAAGTCTTGAAGAAACAGTAGGCCGTTCTCTATAATGAAGTGAGGGAGTGTTAAATAAACCATACGCGTCAAGTTAAGGAAAAGTGTAAGTAAAGTTGATAGAGTGAAGGAAAATAATAAGGTATAAATTCTCTTGGATATATGAATGAGAGAACTTACAATGGACAGAATAGCTTGCTTATCAAAAGACCTCAATGAATTCTTTAATGAAAAAGCAGACGAAATATCAATTGCAGTAGGTTTTATAAAAAGAAAGAGAAAACTTAATGGCTCATCATTCATAAAAGCTATAGTTTTTGGTAACATAGGAGTTGATGATTGCAGCATAGAAACAATGTGCCAATTGCTAAATGAAGACTCGATAGAAATTACAAAACAGGGTTTAGATTTTAGGTTTAGTGAAGAAGCAGTTGAGTTCATGAAAAAAATGTATAACGAAGCTTTGTGTTTATTTAAAAAAAGTCTACAGATTGATTGCAAAATTTTACAGCAATTTGGAAGCGTTAAATTATTGGATAGCAGCTACATTAGCCTGCCCAGTAGCATGGAAGATATGTACAAAGGATATGGCAGTAGCTATAGAGATTGTGAGAATAATACCAAATCAGGAATAAAGCTACAGTTAGTCTTTGATTACCTGAATCAAGCGCTAGATAAGTTAAATTTTATGGAAGGAATAAGGTCGGATCAAGGTTATAGGGATTATCTGAACGGTTTATCAGCCAATGATTTGCTAATATTTGACTTGGGCTACTTTGTGCCTAGTTCTTTTAAACAGATTGATGAAGCAGGTGCATATTTTGTTAGTCGTTATAAGTCTGATACCAATATATATGATATAGAAACAAATCAAAAAATAGAGCTATTGGAGTATTTAGAAGGTCAATTATCTTCAGAAAAAGAAGTATTATTAGGAAAGGAAGTAAAAATTAAGGTAAGAATTATATGTCAAAAGCTAACTGAAGAACAGTCTATGGCTAGAAGAAGAAAGGCTAATAAATTAGCAAAGTCACATGGATATACATCTTCTCAAAAGAATCAAAAGTTATTAGATTGGTCAATATTTATAACTAATGTTCCAGAGAGTAAAATTAATGCTGAACAAATATTGACGGTTTATAGAGTAAGATGGCAAATCGAATTACTATTTAAACTATATAAAAGTCATATCAATCTTGATAAACTAAAAGGAAAGACAAATCCATTTAGAGTATTGTGCGAGCTATACGCAAAATTATGTGCTATTCTCGTATTTCACGAAATGATTGGCTGTGTAAAACTAAAAAAGAACACGGAGCTCAGTTTAACAAAGGCATTTATTGAATTGAAAAGGCGGGTTAGAGAGCTCTTTTTGATATTAAACAATATTGTCAATAATTTAAAAATTTTTCTAAAAAAGCTTACTATAATCTGGTCAAAGTTTTCTTTGAAAGACAGATATAGGAAGACCAGGGTATCTACTTTAAGCTCTCTACATTCCTTAACTTGACGCGTATGGTTTATTTAACACTCCCCCACTGGACATTAGGTTTGGGACAAAAGGCTGAATAATGGGAGCTGTGTGAGTCGAGAGGGTGCGCCGTGGTACGCATTAAGAAATACTTAGCGGAGCTAAGCGGGGTTCAGAATAAATGGCCTCGAGGTGAACAACTAACTTTAACCCGAAAGGGAAGGAGGACAAGAGCATGTATGTAAAGCGAGAGTTATCTGAAGATGTGTAAGGTAACGGCTTGCAACACCTGATCAATATGGTTAAAGCTAAACTGCTTGAATTCTAATCTTCAGGGGTGGGATTTCACATCCATGGGTATCACATTTAAAACCCCATGTCTACAGTAAGCACAAATTAAACTTTCGTTTGTGTGACATTCTGGCTGTAGAACGATAAGTAGTGAACTTATTTAAGAGGATGAATAGAAAACCTAAGTTGATCTAGAACAGTTCTTAGTGACGGAACATGGGATGACCTAAGGAACGCGAGTTCTATGGTTACGGAGTCATCGTAGTAGTCGTGAAAGTAACGAATCACCGGGGAGTGTGGGAAAGCCACATACAGGGCAAAGGGTGACAGATAATTGAATGTTGAAATTGGGAGGTACGCAAGATGCGGAAAGCTGAAACAATACTTAACATTATACGTGAACGTGGACAAAGAAATTTGCCGGTTAAAAACGTATATCGCCTACTCTATCAGCGTGATCTTTACCTTCGGGCGTATGGCAAACTTTGTCGTAATAAAGGTGCTATGACAGAAGGTGTGACAGTTGAAACAGTTGATGGTATGTCTTTGGAAAAGATCGATAAAATCATAGAGGGTTTACGCTATGAGCGATATCGGTGGACACCAGTAAAACGTATCTATGTTTTAAAGAAGAGTGGTAAACGCAGGCCGTTAGGGTTGCCAACATGGTCAAATAAGTTACTTCAAGAAGTAATTCGATTAATATTGGAAGCCTACTATGAGCCTAAATTTAGTGAATGTTCACATGGATTTCGACCAAAGCGTGGATGCCACACTGCATTAAGAGCAGTAATGCAAAAAGGCAGAGGTACAAAATGGTTTATAGAGGGAGATCTCAGTGCATGTTATGACTCAATTGATCATACTATGTTGTTGAAAATACTGAGTGAAAGCTTCCAAGATAACCGTTTTATTCAGCTAATCAATCGACTGCTAAAAGCAGGATATATGGAAAATTGGAAGTACAATAAGAGTCATAGTGGGGTACCACAAGGTTCTATTATTGGTCCAATTCTGAGTAACATATTACTCGATCGGTTAGATAAACATGTGGAGCATATACTAATACCAGCAAATAACCGAGGTAAGCGAAGAAGGACAAATCCAAAATATTTAAGGTTAACCATGCAAGTATCGATGATGAGAAAACAAGGGAACTGGGATCAAGCAAAACAACTGCGTCAATTAGTGCAGGGTATGCCATCTAAGGATTCTTGCGATCTAAATTATCGACGTCTTTGGTATGTTAGGTATGCTGATGATTTTCTGGTAGGGTTTGCAGGACCAAAGAATGAAGCTGAACAAATTAAGAATGAGATTGCTGGGTTTCTCAATGAGGAGCTCAAACTTATGCTTAATGAAGATAAAACGTTTATTACACATGCGTGTGATAGCAAAGCCAATTTTTTGGGTTATGAAATACATGTTTTGCATGCAGATGATAAACATGATCATCGGACACAACGATGTATTAACGGTAGTATTGGGTTACGTGTACCACATCATATAAAGCAGAAAAAGTGTTCTGAATATATGCGTTGTGGTAAACCGATACATTTACCTCAACGTACAATTGATACAGCTTACAGTATTGTTGCTCAGTATCAAACTGAATATCGAGGAATTGTACAATACTACAAAATGGCCTACAACCTTCACACACTAAGTTATCTGAAATATGTGATGGAAGTATCATTAGTAAAGACTTTAGCATCTAAATACAAAACAACTTGCAGGAAAATTTATAGAAAATTTGGTGCGACGATCGAAAATGATGAAGGTGAAAAACGAAAAGTCATCCAAATCAGAGTAGATCGTTTACCATCAAAGATACCATTAATTACACACTTTGGTGCTGTGTTGCTAAAATGGAATAAATGGGTAAGCATAAGTGATAACCTTATACCAATATGGAATAAGCGTAGTGAAATAGAGCAAAGACTATTGGCACAAACTTGTGAATTATGTAAATCACAAGAGCAGATTGAAGTACATCACGTACGTAAACTTGCTGATTTGCTAGGTAAACGTAATACTGAACTACCGGAATGGAAAAAGAGAATGATTGAACGACAGAGGAAAACTCTTGTTGTTTGTCATGAATGCCATAAGAAAATCCAATATGGAAAATATGATGGTGACTCCTTAAAACGTTAGATTATTGGAGAGCCACGTGATACGGAAACGATCATGCGTGGTTCGGAGAGGGGTTGTTGGAAAAGTACTTAACAAGTAACTCGCTGGCTGCCCACTCTACCACAAGTCCGGTTTCGAAGTCGAGTGGGGAGAGGTGACTTTCCTCACTTAGATAACTCAAGTGTGTCAAATAAAACGGACTTCTTGGTTGTCGGCGAAAAACCCATACGCGTCAAGTTAAGAGATTGTGAGCAAATTTAGAGAGGTTAAAGTGGATACTCTAGCCCTTCTGCGTTTGTCTTTTAATGAAAATCGCGACCAAGTTATAGTGAGTTTTTTAAGAAATACTTTTAAACTATTAATCTTGGTTAATACTAAAAATAACTCTCTAACCCGTCTTTTTAGCTCAATAAATGCCTTTGTTAAGCTAAGTTCTGTATTCTTTTTCACTTCTGTGCAACCAACTATGCCGTGAAATATAAGAATTGCGCACAATTTAGCATATAGTTCACATAATACTCTGCATGGCTTTCCTTTTAGCTTATCAAGTCTGATATGGCTTTTATACAATTTAAATAATAACTCAATTTGCCACCTTACTCTGTAAATCGTTAATACTTGCTCAGCACTAATTTTATTTTCTGGAACATTAGTTATAAATATTGACCAGTTCAACAATTTTTGATTTCTTTTAGAGGATCTGCGATCTTGCTAATCTATTAGCTTTCCTTCTTCTGGCCATAGACTGTTCTTCAGTTAGTTTCTGACATATAATTCTTACTCTAATTTTTGCTTCTTTTCCTAACAATACCTCGTTTTCTAAAAATAACTTATCCTCTAAACATTCTAATAACTCCATTTTTTGATTTGTTTCTACATCATATATGTTGGTATCGACGACTTATGAAATAAGCTCCTATTTTATTGATTTGTTTAAAAGAACTTGGCACAAAATAACCGAGATCAGATATTAGCAAATCATTGCTTAATATATTACTTAAATGTTTCCTATATCCCTGGTCTGATCTTACCCCCTCCGTTAAATTAAGTTGGTCTATTATCTGATTCATGTAGTCGAAAACTAATTGTAACTTTATTCCAGACTTAGTATTGCTTTCATAGCCACTGTAGCTAGTACCATAACCTTTATACATCTCTTCCATACTGTTAGGTAGAGTAATATAGCTACTGTCCAATAATTTAACACTATTAAATTGCTGTAAGATTTTGCAATCAACTTGCAAGATATTTTTAAAGAGAATCACAGATTCATTATACATCCTTTTCATAAATTCCACTGCTTCTTCAGTAAATCTAAAATCCAAACCTTGTTTTGTTATATCTCTCGTTTAGTAATTGACACATTGTTTCTACGCTACAATTATCAACTCCTATATTACCCAAGACCATGGCTTTTACGAATGATGAACCTTTTAGCTTTCTCTTTCTTTTTATAAACCTTGTTGTAATTGAGATTTTGTCTGCTTTTTCATTAAAAAATTCTTTGAGCTTTTTTGATAAGCAAGTTATTTTATTCATTGGTTCTCTCACTAAAAGTACATCTGGGAGAACTTATACCTTATTATTCTATCTCTTTCATACCTTTATTTCCTTAACTTGACGCGTATGGTTTATTTAACACTCCCAGATTCTTTGCAATTTTGGCTTTTTCCGCCTTCTTGACCTTTCCTTCGATAATCTCCATACCTTCAGATAAGAACTCATAAAGTTCGTTGCGTATCCCTGTATTTCTCCATTAAACCACTACTTGCTTCACTATGTTGCCTTGTAAGCAGATCTTTAATGCTGACTGATAACGCCTTTGCTATTTCATATAACTTTTCAAGTGGAACAGCAATGTTCATAGTCGCTTATTTTTTGACGCGTTGTACTAATTTTTTTTGCCAAGTCTTCCTAAGTGCATTTTCGCATTATCCTTAGCTTTTTTATCCTTTGTCCCATCCTGTAGTCTACAGAAGTAGTTTTTTCTTCTGCATTACTATATTCTTCAGTTCGTTGCTTGGAAAATTATTTCAACAGAAACTCCTACTTTAACTAGATTCTTTGCCACCTCTATTCTTGCCACTTTTCTACTATTTTCCTTGCTAACTTGTGCAGATGTAATTAATGAATAAACTACATTACGTAATTCTTGATTCTCAATTTTCTCATACTTTTCTATTAGATCTAATCCCTCACTCTCGAGATAACTGTTTTCATTTGATACAGGAATAAGATCTATAATGCTAACTGATAGTGCTTCTGCGATGCTATATAACCTTCTGATTGAAATTTTACGCTTTCCTTTTTCATACTGTAGTATGACCTGATATTTTGTACCGATTTTACTTGCTAAATCCTTTTGAGTATATCTCTTCGCTAGCCTACAACTTCTTACTTTCTGTCCTACTTTGTAGTCTAAAAAATTAGAGCAGTCACTCTTTATCTATAAAAACAAATACTTACATTCTATACTGACTCCTTAATAACCAGAAGAACTATCTCAATAAAGATCATTTCAACAAGCTTAATCTATCTTCTTTCAAGCAATTTCTCTATATCACTCAGTTTCATTTCTATATAAGTTGGTCTTCCGTGATCAGAATATGGCGTTTCCTCCATTTGCCTTAGCAACTCATTCACTTCTTCTAACCTCATTTTCTACCCGCTCTAATTGATCCATGACAAGCGATAGTTGCCAACACTTTATCTTCTACTGGCAATGTATCTTCTTTTTGTCCATGCTAATAGGATATAGATTTAACATAAAATTTGCTACTGAAATGTTGACATTAAGTTTCAAGATCTTTATCATGTAAAGGTGTGGGCTCACGATGTTAGGTAATTGAGCTTGTGGGCTCGTGTTTTTATTAGGCTCTCACACCAGAAATAAGCGTTTTTAAAGCTCTTTATAGCTACTAAATCTATGAATTCATTTGCTGGCGTTTTTAGGCGCTTTATGAGGGAGTTATAAAAAGATGTACAAAAGGACGTCTAAAGTAGAGGGTGCTATTCTAAGATGATCTCTGAAAGCCGTTTTTTTCATCAATACATTTAAAACTTTGAAAAATAAGCTAAAAATAAAAGAGTTGAACATTTCTTTAGAATTGTGTATAATTGTTAATGCTTTTTAGGTTAATTTTATGGCTCTTTCGAAGTTTCTTGATCCAAAATTAGATTTAACATTTAAGAAGATCTTCGGTACTGAGAAAAATAAGAATATCCTTATTCACTTTTTAAATGACATCTTAGGCTTTACTGGTGTTAACACTATACAAGATGTTGAGTTCCTTAGCACTATCATGAATCCTGAGATTGCTTCTGATAAACAAAGCATCGTTGATGTTCTTTGTAAGGATTCATACGGAAATAGGTATATTGCGGAAATGCAACTCGCTCGTGATAAAGGCTTTGAAAAACGCGCCCAACTCTATGCTGCTAAAGCTTACTCAAGACAATCTGGCAATTACATTGATTTTAAGAAAGTATTCTTTATTGCTATTTCTAATAGTACGCTATTTCCTACAGAGGTTGAGTATATTTCTACTCATAATATACGAGAGATAAAAACCAACGGACATTATCTAAAAGATTTTCAATTCGTTTTCATTGAGTTGCCTAAATTTACAAAAAACAGAGTAGAACAACTAGAGAACACAGTAGAAAGGTGGTGTTTTTTTTTCCGGTATGCAGAAGATACTACAGATGAAGATTTAAGAAAAATAGCAGAAAAATCACCAATAATAAAGCTAGCATATGATGAGTTAGACAAATTTCATTGGAATGAAAAAGATCTAATGGCGTACGAGGAAAGAATAATGAATCTACAGAAAGAAGAAGCCATCCTTGAATATAGGCTTGATCTTGCTAAAGACGAAGGCATCCAAATCGGTCATGAAAAAGGCAGAGAAGAGGGTGAGAAGGAAGCTAAAATAGCAGTTGCAAAGAATCTACTTAAAGCAGGTGTTTCTATTGATATTATAGCTCAAACTACTGGTCTTACAGTTGATGAAGTTAAAGACTTAAGCTGATTCTATCTTTTGACACCTAGATGAACATCTTTGTACTAGATGAAAACCCAGTAATTGCAGCACAAATGTTGTGTGATAAGCATATAGTAAAAATGCCATTAGAAACTGCTCAGTTATTAAGTAATGTTTTTTCAATAGCATTAAAAGCGCCAAATCCTTTTGTCAGTACCACAGATCAGAATATAGCAGTTCCATATAAACTCACTCACAGCAATCATCCTTGTTCTTTGTGGGCTAGGCAATCGAAAGGGAACTTTTGTTGGTTGATAGAGTACGGAAAAGAATTATGTAAAGAGTACACTTGGCGATACAAAAGAAAGCATAAATCAGAAGAAGTAATAGATTGGTGTGATAGTAATAAGGATTTACTCATTTTTCGATCAACTGATATGCAAGCTTTTATACAAGCACTGCCCGATCGGTATAAATGTACTAATCCTGTAAAAGCTTATAGGGAGTATTACCTACAGGAAAAGATGAGATTCGCTAAGTGGGAAAATGGAAGAGAAGCACCAGGTTGGATAGTAGGAAATCCTGCTACACATTTTTTCCACATCTTTTCTTGATAAGGACACAAGGTTTACGATATCCAAGGGCTAGCAGCAGTAATACGCACACGTGCAAGATTATTGGGTATATAATGATAGGGAATAATTTCTTCATATACAATGCGAATTGAACTAGGATTCACTTTATATAGCAGTGATATTTCACCCTTAGCTTTGTTTCTTATATTTTTCAACACATTTTCTCTATCAGTTAAAGAAACTACAGTATCCTTTGTTACCGAAACCTCTGCAAAAGCAGCTCCATAAGCATTTGCAACTTCAGCATATTCAGGAATGAACGCATATTTTGGTAAAAACGGTGATGCAAGCAACATAGCGCCACCACCTACAATGATAAAAGGAAGGTCAGCATGCGGTCCAGAAATTTTCTGATAAAGTTTTTCAAGCTTCAATACTATTTCGCTCATAATACGCTTTGCACACATAGCTTCCTGTTTAGTAAACTTAACAGAAGAAAAATTAACATGCCCTAAAGCTTGTGCCATATCAGTGAGAGTTATCTTGCTGCCTCCCCATAGTTTTGCATGTTGCTTTATTAGATATCCTGCACTTTCAGGTCCTATATTAACTTTATCATCTTTTGCTTCTATATAACTGCCACCTCCTAATGCAATAGACAAAATATCAGGCATAGCACAATTGAGTGTAATACCACCAATAGAAGAATTATAAAGCGAACGCCGCGGAAAATTGTTTAGCACTATACCTACGTCTGTTGATGTTCCTCCAATATCTGCAACTACACATTCATTTTTACAAGCAAGACGTGCTGCCCCCACAAAAGAATTAGTAGGGCCTGATGAAATAGTCAATATAGGGTACTGCAGTGCTTCTTCTAAAGTAATAATAGTACCGTTATTCTGAGTAATAAACAAAGGACATGTTAACCCGAAAATGCTTAATATATTTTGCAAATCTTTAAACCCTGCATTCATCGCTTTTATAAGAGCAGTATTAAGTATAGCTGAATTCTCTCTTTCGATATAACCAACTCCACCAATCTTATGTGATAACGTAAATGGAAAAGCTTTCCCTAAAATTTCTTTGATCTCATTTCCTACTATGTTCTCTTGTTCACAATATAGAGGAGAAAACACTCCCACTACTGCAAATCCTTCTGCTCCTTTATTGTGCAACTCGTATATGGCAGAGCGTACTTCAGAAATAGAAAGCTTAGTTATACAACTACCATCACAATCATACCCTCCATTAATAACTTTTTCTCCAATATACAATGTACTACGTGTCTGTGCGTTCCACGAGTATGCAGGTGGAAGTGAAGGTTTATGACCTGCAATGCGAATCACACCTACCTTGTATAGTTCAGATCCTTGCAAAACCGCATTAGTTGCGTGCGTGGTTCCTATAGATACAGCTAAAATTCTCTGTTTATCAAAAGGATGAAGCTCATACAATGTGGATAATACACGTAAAACCCCTTCAGAAATATTTTTCGTAGCAATCACTTTACAAGAAGTAACTATTGTACCATTATCCTTTACAAGTACAGCGTCAATATTTGTGCCACCAACGTCGATTCCTATTCTATAATCCATATCACCTCCTTTTTTCAGAAAGACCAAACACTTCAGGACCTACTATTGCCAGTCCTTCTGGTGTTGTCCATAACGTGGGAGAAGGAAATTTTAGCACTGATACACGTATTCCATATGTTAAAGCTTCAGAAGCTATTGGATATCCAGTATCTTTATCAAGAACAGCAATGATATCTGGTGTTGCAGCAACACAATCGGAACCATCATACACTGCAAGATATTCATTTTGATAAATGATGGTCAACATATTATTACAACCTTCTATAGATACATTTCCTGAAAGAAACCCTCCCTTAATTGACTGATCTATATCTCTTATAATTCCCTCTCCCAACAGCAATGCATGCTTATCGCATAACGCTTTTATAGGACATATTTTTCGTTCTCGTGCTTCCAGTATAATATTACCTAGAAAACATGCATAGGAGATACTGTTTCTACAAATAACTTGCTTTGCTTGTTGACCTGTTATAGGGTAACAGCTAACACCTATGCTTGAACCACATGCCACTGTCACCGCGCGCGCAACCCTTTCGAGGTGGT
The DNA here is from genome assembly GCF_964277345.1 of Wolbachia endosymbiont (group A) of Therophilus tumidulus. Classification (NCBI taxonomy): domain Bacteria; kingdom Pseudomonadati; phylum Pseudomonadota; class Alphaproteobacteria; order Rickettsiales; family Anaplasmataceae; genus Wolbachia; species Wolbachia endosymbiont (group A) of Therophilus tumidulus. The sequence continues at coordinate 995,137 of NZ_OZ195515.1, forward strand.
CACTGCTTTCAATATGCATAATTATAGTGTTACCTAAGCTATCTGCAAAAAATGCAGGACAACAAGAAATGCCATATAAATTAGGTGATACCATATTCAATGATGGAAATGCTCTGCCCATTAAGTCTCCGTCTATAACAGGAATCCCGACTTTACCTGCTGCAAGGAATGGTGTAAAAGCGTTACTTCCTCCTATTTCCGCTGGTATAAGTGCCGTAGGTTCTTTCTTATAATATAACGTAAATACATCGATTAATGAGTGACACTCTTTACTGGGTAATTTTTCTGCAGCTACAAGAGGTGCACCCATAAAACCAATGGGCATAATTAGAGCATCATCTTCCAACTCATCTATATCTGTAATAGCTACCTCGCCATGGAGTTCGATTTTATATTGTGTACTAAGCTTATTATAATAGGTATTACCTCCACCTCCTGAGCCTAATAATCCAGCCCCTAAAGAAAGAGCTTCTATATTATTGAGAGTTAGTTGGTTTATTTTTTTCACAATAGTTCTTATAAATAAACAGAAAAGTGCGTGTGCATAGAACAGCAAAAGATGATACAATTGCTGCATCGGTGTAAATAAAACCAGTTGTTATATCATGCACCTTAAGTAACGAAAGCAAACCATATATAATACCAAATATTGCACAAATGAGATTGGTTTTTTGTGCTGAAGACGTATATTGTATAGGTTGTAATTTATCCAGCACAAAACAGGTTACAATAACAGATCCTTGGCTTCCTATGACAATGGTAATTACATTAAGTAACTCCTCAAATTTTAGTATTATATTAGTACATGAAAGTACTGTACCAACAATCCCTATAATTGTTATGCAGAACGGTAATGAAACTTTGGGTAACAAAAAATTAACGTTTACACCAGCAGAATACAAGTTTAAGTTATTAGTAGTCCAGCATAAAAGAATTATAGACGGAATACACAATAACTTCCACAAATCATTTCCGCTGCTCAATAATACCTCTATAAAACTTGAATCTGGCACACAAAGAGCAAAATAGACTCCTGTGCCTATAACGAAAAAATAACATATGAAAAAGGTAAGTATAACGCTTACATATGCATCGAGATTTGTTCGTGCAAAACGATAGTATGTTGGGATATCGAAAATAGCACCTAAAGATGCTGCAATTATAAGCGGTACGCCTTTTAATGTCATATTAGATGTAAGTATAATATCAGGTAAGGTGTGCTTGTAAAAAAGTTGCAATATTGCGATTATCGTAACTATGATAAGAAAAGGCGTTGCAATATTTGCAAAGCTCTTTAATGCAGTGATACCTCTGCTTACAAGAAGTGTAATAGCGAAACCAATGATACAATTAGTAGCAACGAATACATATGGTAAGTCTTTCATTTTTAATAGAGGAAATTCTATAATAGTGTTCACCATAATGTTTTGTTGAATAGAAAACCAGAACACTAAACACATTATAATACCTAATCCATATAGCCATGTACCGTGAACACCAAAATAGTGTAATACTTGTTCTATGGTATTGCATGGTCTTCTTACTGACAATACAGCAAAACACAACCCCAACATTGTCAGTATAAGATTTGCTATAATTATAGAAATTAAGCTAGAAGTAACACCATATTTGGTAGTAAGCATATACCCCAACATGAAAGCAGGTACACAAAAGACTGCACCTGCTTGAATCGCGGTAAGATCTATGTATGTTTGACTAGTATACTTCAACTTATCACCTACAAAACAATCAAAGGAGATTCATTCTTAAGTTAGTTAGTCCTCTTTGAGCTTTTGAAGTCTCAGTTTCGTCAACTTTAGTACTAGGACCTGCTCCAGTATCAGCATGCAACTGGCGAAGGACTTCCTTGGCTTTTTCAGTGGCCTTATCAACCTTTATATCCTCCTCCATGTTAACTTTGGCATCAGGAGCTAAGCTCTTTTGATACTCACGTTCCCTTGAATAGTTTGATAAACATATATGATGTATAGCAAAAAGAGCATTTTCACTTCTCCGCGTTACTTTGGCTAAATTTCCAACCTTAACATGATGTGAATAGCGTGTATCTTTTATACCAAATCTCCTCGCAAAATTAACATGCATATTATTATAACCAAGGAAATCTTTATCTATTGAATGAAAGTCATCTACTAATGGATCTTGTAATTCTACTGAGCCATCTGGGCACTTCTCATATAAGCTTTCTACGTACTTTCTAAGTTTTTCCTCATCTTTAGATGGTTTATCTTCTTCAGGAAGTTTAGTGCATAGTGGTAATTGAATATGACCTGCAGGATGGAGCATAAGAATATTTCTGATATCACAATCTTCTGTTAGAAATTTCTTTGACGGTACTTGTGTACCATCGGCATACTCCTTATATTCTTTAGAACATTCTCCATTAATCAAGCTAAAACAAAAAAAAGCAAGAGTTGGTTGTACTTTTTCATTTTCATCAACATCTTCCTCCTTTTTATAATAAAACGTTTTTTTATTTTCTGCTTGGAACTTGTAAAAAAGCACATCTTTACTATCTATACTAAGCTGATCATTTACTCTATTAATTCTCACTAACGAAATAATGATTGGCAGCCCTTTTTGTTCCATACAGCTGATTACTGCATAGACACTAATGTAACAAGGTAATACCTTGAGGGTAATATTATGTTTTGAATACAGTAGAACACCTTTACATGTGCCCAATATTTTCTGAACTCTTTCATTTGCAATATTTTTTATATATTCTATAGAATGTAAGTTAATTTCGCTTTTCATTTTGGCAATGAGTTCTTCCTCCTTATCTTTACCAAGAGAAACACCACCAAAATTATCTATCGATTCTTCCAAAACTGCAATACCAAGTTTATCTTTTTTTCTATATTTTAACAAACTGAGCAGAATTACAGGTAAAAATAGATCTTTTTCTTTCTTTGTTAAGTTTTTGACTTCATCACGAGAAAGCTTACCTTCTTTGCAGAACTTAGGCAACATAGAAAGAATAAATAAGGGACGAATTTGACATAGGCTATCTGATACAAGAGGATCTAGTAACTCAAAGATATCTTCACCTTTGTCACATTTGTCACATATGAGTTCTTCGCAACGAGCCAAGATTTCATTAAGATCTTTTTTTTCTGCTTTGGGTTTCTCTGATGTATTGGATGAAACGCCGTAAATTTTTTCTCTAGAAACTGGCATATCATCCTCTATGTCCTTTTCGATGTTACTAAGAAGTGGTACAAAATGGTTGCTGTAATTCACTATATAAACAACATTATCACCTGTGCCTACTTCATCTGTAGTAATATGTAATCCATCTACCGATTTCTCATGCAATTCTATAACTTTAATTTTCACATTATATTTCTCACATATTATTTTTCCTTCAATTTCGTTTCTTCCACATACAGCATCTTCTAACTCTAGTTTTCTCATTAATGAATTAAGGCTTAAATCTTTAACATCTTTTACAGTAAATTCAATACGTGAAACATCTCTTATAATGTTATCATCTTCTTTTTTTAAAGCTTTATTCAACCATGAACTGCTCTTTGATTGTTTTGCATATTGTTTACAACTTTTCCGTAAAGACTTTACGTTAAACTCTTCACTACTTGTAATCAGACCATTACTTTTTAGTTCATTCAATCCTTGAGCAACAGAATCAAAAAAGCAATCTCCTGCACCTACAGCAGCCCCTATTTTATAGTTCCCAGGAAACTCCTTTTTTAGCTTACTTAAAAGTTCCTCGAGTTCTTTTCGCTTCTCACCTTTTGCCTTTTTTATCTGACAAAAAACGGAAATAGGCTCTCTACTAACACCTGACCCTTTACCCACTGCTAACATATTAACTCACTAAACCAAGCTACCTGCTTGATAGCAGAAAAAATAAGCAAAGTAAATTATTTTTTTATGATAAATAACAATATTTTTCAATAGATATATATTTCCATATTTTTTATTATTAAATTAATAATATGGTTCTACTTTTTGCCTAATTAACAAACAAGCGTGAGAAGAGTTTTTCTTGGAATCCGTTGGTCTACCAAGCAACCTGTGCGAACTTTTTTATATGGTGATTTCATTATACGCTAAAACTAGCCATATTAGCTCATTTCACCCACATCTACATACGAACTATTTTGCCTAAGCTTATTGAAATAATTTAAATCTTCTATTTTTATAACCTTATTTTTATGCGTCTTGTTCTCACAAATATACGTACTTTTTTGCGTTTTGGGAAAAGTAAATAATTCAATTTGCTGTGGCGCTAATAGACTGATATTTTTATAAAATCTTTTCTATATTAGTTCAAGCTTTTCAAAAATTTTAAATCTTTTATCTTCTCCAAGAAGGTCCTGCAACCGGTTCATGAGCTACACTACTAAATGCAGAGCTTGGTAGTTGCATTTGCACCGAATCTGACATTTGTAATTGTATCACTATTTCTTCAACTGCATTTTTTTCCTCTATCAATGCTTTTCTTTCTTGCTCTGTAGCTTTCCTTGCTTGCTTTGTTTCTGCAATTACATGAAATCTTAATTCATTAATAGCCTCATCATCGAATTTTCTTGCAGGTTCATTCTCCTTATGCTCACGCTGAACAAAATTTTTGCTTAATCTATCAACTTCATCATTTAATTCTGCCAACTTACCCATAACATGCTTTTTTTCTTCCTTATCAAATACATATTTTTCTTGTTCATCATTAAGTCTAAGCTGTTTACTCTTTAACTCTTCTTTGAAGCTTCTGTATTCATTGCAAAGACCCTTAAATTTTTCTTTATAGTCTGTATTTAATACTAGGAAAGCATATTGCTGCGTTAATAACTCTCGTATATCTTGATTTTGTATTATTGTTTCCATAGGTATTTTGAACTCATATGCCTTAATATACACTAAATCACAAGCTTTTTCCCTTGCCTGTGCCATTTCATTTCTTACTTTTTCTTTATTCAGACTCTCTATTGCTTTTTCCAAACGTATTGCAACTTCTTTTGCTTCCTTTTTAAGAAACTTAGCCTTTTCTTTTTCGTCCTTCAGATACTCTTCAATATTAACTTTCGTCTCATTTTGTGTTTTAAATTTCCCTTTTAAGCTTTCTGCTTTTTCTTTTAATTCTTTTTCATTTTCTTTATGTCTTATGCCTACACTAACCAGAAAATTACCAAATGTTGTCCCTTTTTCCATCAATTTATCATATCCATTACATAGATCCTGGTATGCTATCATATAGTCATGTTCCGTCTCCTTCGACTTTCTCTCTTTACGTTCTTCATTGGATTTTTTGTAATCATCATAAAAACCTTTTATAAATGGTAACACAAAAACCAATGGCAATGCTATAACTGGTAACTTAGCCGCTATCCCTACACTACCAGTAACTATTGCAGCTAAAGCACAACCTCCTATTTCCAGTTTATGGTTTCTTACTTCTTTGAGCAATATTTTGCCCTCTGTTTCCTCAACCTTAAAAAGGAAGTTTTCCATATTCTCTTCTTCCCTTTCATACATTTCCAACTTTATTTTCAGGTTTTTTATACGTTTTGTATTCTTATATTTTATAAACTTATCCTCTGATGAATTTATTGTTTTCTCACATCTTTCTATCTCTTCACTAAAGTGTTTTTTAAGGTATTTATAAGACACTCTTAATTCTTTAAGTTGTGATTTTAATTTCTCCGATAAATCTTTTTGTTTATCTTCTATATCCTTCTTTTCTTTCTTTAGTTCCTCATTTTTATCATCATTTAATAATTCATTTTGTACTTCTATTAATCTTCTAAAATTTTCTAATATTTTATCTTTAATACCTCTAGTTGATTTTTTATGTTCATTATATGCTATAAGTGTTAATTCACAACCAGATGTTAACGGTTGTTCCATTGATAACACATGCTCAGCAACACTCTTTTCTGTTATATCTTCTAACTTCCAACCTAAAAACTCCTTCAAATCACAAAATACTGCTCCGAAGTAGTACTTTTCATATATTTCTATTATTGTACTCAGTGCTTTATATATACTGTTTTCTTTTTCAAAAATCTCCCTACTTTTTTTATGACTACTCTTGTCTGTGTGACTCTTTAAAAAAAACTTTTTTACTACCTTAGACAAATTCTCTATGTCACCTGTGTAGTGCAAAAGGCACGTCTTTCTTAAACATTCTTCCAAAGTATCACTGCCTTTTAAGGCTTTTAGTCTACTGTAAACAATATCTATCATCTTCTCTTTATTTCCTTCTTGAGGCACAACTTTCCACAATAGGCTTTTTGTAAAAGTAAAGAAATTGTTATACGCTTCCCATTCCCTTAGATCTTCCTTTAGCTCATGGGAGTAACGCAATTCTGCAATATCATCTTTGAAGTTCTTATTACTTCCATTTCTTATAGATTCTACATAACTTAAAAACTCTTCAGCTACTTTCTTCTCGAAAAAGGTGTCCTTATACTCTTTTTCCACATCTTTTTTATAATCTTCAAATTCACGTTTATTCATACTTACCAAGTGCTCAATGTGATACTCAAATTCAGCACAATTTACCATCCCTGCAATTGATTGCATGTATCCATTTTGATAATTACTTGCTGATGTTTGTGAAAGCATAACTTTAACCTCATGATAAATTTCAGTATAATGATTAATACGTTTTGCAAAGTGCAAAAATGAATGCAAAACATACCCTGAAAGAAAGGATAGGCTAAGCAATCCTAATATTCTATATCTCTCATACAAAGAACAAGTAACTGTTCCTGTTAAGAGCAGCGCTACAATCACTTGCCCCTGAGAGAACTTTTTGCCTCTTGCACTTTCAGCCACCGATGGCATCCACCACACTATCTTTAGCTTGCCAAACTCACCAAATAATCGATTTATTCCCCCATGGCTTTTTGGCTCTTGCCATTTTAATCTTTCATACAGAACGCTTTTTAACCCTTCGCGCTCCAAGAACTTTATAAACTCCTTTGTTCTCATATTTGCCAAGAAGGTCCTGCAACTGATTCATGACTTACACTACTGAATGCAGAGCTTGGTAGTTGCATTTGCACTGAATCTGACATTTGTAATTGCATCACTACTTCTTCAACTGCATTCTTTTCCTCTATCAATGCTTTTTTTTCTTGCTCTGCATCTGCTCTTGCACGTTTTATTTCTGCAATTACATGAGATCTTAACTCACTAATAGCCTCGTCATCAAATTTTCTAGCAGATTCATTTTCCTTATGCTCACGTTGAACAAAGTTTTTGTCTGCTCTATTAAATTCATCATTTAATTTCGACAACTTATCAAATTCTTCCTTACCAATAGATTGTTTACTCTTTAGTTCTTTTCTGAAGTCCTTATATTTGTTACAGATATCCTTGAACTTTCCTACATAGTCTGTGTTTAAAACTAATAAAGCATATTGTTGCGTTAATAACTCTCGTATATCTTGATTTTGTATTATTGTTTCCATAGGTATTTTGAACTCATATGCCTTAATATATACTAAGTCACGAGCTTTTTCCCTTGCCTCTGCCTCCTCTCTTCCTTGTCTTTCCTCCTCCTTATCCTGTGCTATTCTTTTTACTTCTGCATTTGATAAATCTATCAACATATCCGAAATTTCACGTGCTACTATACCTAGCTTATTCGTTGTGTCATTTTGCTCATCTGTCACACTCTGTCTTTTTAGGTCCATGATATAATTTTCTCTACTTCTGGTTATATTCATTGCAAGATCTCCAAATGTTACTTCCTTTACTTTACTTGATTCAGCAACAGCTTTATTAAACTCACGCTCAAAATCTTCAAGCAGTAACATAATTAGTTCTATATCTTTCCACTTTTTTTCTTTTATCTCTGAAATAAGCTTATCAACTCCTGGTATTTTCTTGCACACCCTTTTCATAACATCTGAAATACGTGAGAGATTTATAAACTTCTCTTTACTTATTTCTTCTTTCTCTTGTCTTAATTCTTCTAAGAAAGTATTACTTATTCCTGAAGGAACATTTTGTTTTAATAAGTCTATAAAAAGATCAATTGCTTTATTTAAGTCTTGAAGATTGTCACGACTTATTTCAAGATCACCTTGTTTGTTTATAAGTATATGTCCACCAGAAGCAAGCAAACTAACCGCTATAGAGCCAACAGCAACACCGGCAAAAACAAAAGCAGCAATTGGAGGAGCAAGAAAGAAGAAAGCACAAGCTCCCCCAGCTCCTCCAAGACCTGCCCCACCTAGAGACCAATTACGTAATAATTTATTACGTTCTTTTTTTTCTAGGTACTGCGTTATAGATTCTAAATTCTCTGCTTTATCTTCTTGCCCTGAATCTTTTTTACCTTTAGTTCTTTTTAATTTTCCGCTTGATATTTTTTCATTGTAACTCATTGTGATATCACTTCCCACTTTTAATAGAGATCCTTCAGGGAATAACTCACTTAGTTCTTTTAAGTTGAAAATCTCACGAATTTCTAGTACTTCTTCGTCATCATTTTCCTGATTCCTATCAAGAGGGCTTTTTACAGTAAAATCTATTATTTCTAACTCCCTATTTATTCTTGATTCTCCTTCTTTTATTTTTTTGCACTTTACCCCAATTGTCGGCATTTTATTGTATAAACGCGCAACTTGTTCCACTCCTTTTGTTCCTAATAACTCATCACCCAATTTTGCAATAACAGTAGGCACCTCAATAATGCTAGCTCCATTACATATCAAAAGTAATGCCATATCTCTTCTATCTTTTTCTATAGCTTTAAGCAACATAGTATTTAAAATACCCTGTTCTGCTTTCACTATATCATGAGGCTTTGTTAATTGGGTAATCAAAATCAATGCTAGACTATGATATTCTTTTCTCGTCAATATATTAACAAGAATTTTCTCTGTGAAACTATCATCATAAACATTATTTTTATTCTTACCTAACATATCAGATACTCTATCGTGCAAGCCCTTCAGTAGAACCTTGTGGTCGCGTTGCGGTTGCTGTAAACTTAAGCTATTTCTTTTACTAAGTTCTAATTCTGCAATCTCTTGACCCAATATTTTTAATAGCATTATTAGAAAATCCTTAATCTTTAACTCACTACTTTCGCTTTCTTTCCAGGCCTTGGTTGCTCTTGGCAATACATCTTTTAAAGCTCTATTCTCTTCATTGGTAAGTCCTTCTATAGACCAAACCGTAACCTCACTTAGTTTCTCCTTTTCACTTTTAACCTTATAACCTGGAACACTTTGCATTGCATCAATAAGTTTCTTGGGATTAAGCACATTGACACTAGATTTTTCTAGTACTTTCCTCTTTAAATAATTCTTACCTACATCATATTCAATACTTACTTCCTCCATCTGGTATTTCTCTTTTAATTCTTTCAGTTTATTATCTAAGAACCTGTCTTGAAAGGAACTAAGCAGCTAATTTAGCAAGCATAATAGTAATCATATTAAAGGAGATATTAGTTTTTGAAGTAAGAGGAGAATGCTCATAATCCTTGCTCATACGTCTAAAATTGGAAAGCCAAGCAAAAGTTCTTTCAACAATCCACCGTTTAGGAATAACTTGAAATCCTACAGCATCAGCTGCTTTTTTAGTAATCGTCAATAAACATCCTGTTTTCAATAAACAGTAATTTTGCAATTTACCAATATATCCCTGATCAGCGAGAAACCTTTGTAGCGTTGGAGCTTTTCGTTTAGCTTGAGTAAAAAGATTTAGAGCACCATCACGATCTTGAATGCCTGCACTATGAACATCAGCTGTAATAATTAGGCCTATTGTATCCACAATGATGTGACGTTTTCTACCCTTTATTTTCTTGCCAGCATCATATCCTCTGGATCCCCTTTTTGAGTGGTTTTCACTGATTGACTATCAATTATTCCTACCGAAGGTATTTCATTTTTGCCAACCATTTTTCTTACCTTTTTTACTAACATATCGTGTATTTCTTCCAATTTGCCACTATTACGCCACCTGAGAAAATAATCATACACCGTTTTCCATGGCGGAAAATCTTTTGGCAGCATTCTCCACTGGCAACCACCTTTCATTATATATCTTATTGCATTAATAATTGTTCTAATATTGTGCTTTCTTGGCCGTCCTACTGCACCTTGTGCAACACTTGGCTCCAAAATTTCCCATTCTTTGTCACTTATATCACTTGGATACATTTTTACCTACTATTTTTTACTTATCTCATCATATTCTCTTTCTCATTTCTTTTCAAGACAGGCTCTCAGCAGTAGCCGGAAAAATAATGGGAATGAGTTACAACGGCCCTCTCCTATTTGGGATGAGAGAAAAGGAGAAAGGATGCTAAAAGAGGTGAGATGCGCAATATATACAAGAAAATCAAATGAAGATGGTCTAGAGCAGAAGTTTAACAGCTTGGATGCGCAACGAGTAGCATGTGAAAAGTATATAAAGAGCAGAGAAGGTTGGGTAGCATTGGCAAAAAGGTACGATGATGGAGGATATTCAGGAAAGAATTTAGAAAGACCAGCAATAAGGGAATTATTTGAAGATGTAAAGGCAGGAGAAGTAGATTGTGTAGTAGTATATACGCTAGATAGGCTCTCGAGAGAAACAAAAGACAGCATCGAAGTAACGTCATTTTTTAGAAGGCATAGAGTAAATTTTATAGCAGTAACGCAGATATTTGACAATAATACGCCAATGGGGAAGTTTGTACAAACGGTATTATCAGGAGCAGCACAGCTAGAAAGAGAAATGATCGTAGAAAGGGTAAAAAATAAAATAGCAACGTCAAAAGAGCAAGGATTATGGATGGGAGGAACTTTACCGCTGGGATACGATGTAAAAGATAAAGAATTAATAATAAATGAAAAAGAAGCAAAGACAGTGAAGCACATATTTGAAAGATATGTGGAGCTGAAGTCAATGGCAGAACTAGCAAGGGAATTGAATAATCAAGGTTACAGAACAAAATCAGATATCTTTAAAAAGGCCACGGTAAGGAGAATAATAACAAACTCAATATATATGGGAAAAATCAGGCATTATGAGAAACAGTATAAAGGAAAGCATGAAGCAATAATAGAAGAAGAAAAGTGGAAAAAAGCACAAGAATTGATAAAGAATCAACCATATAGAAAAGCAAAATATGAGGAAGCGCTGCTTAGAGGAATAATTAAGTGCAAGAGCTGCGATGTAAATATGACGTTGACCTATGCAAAAAAGGAAAATAAAAGGTATCGATATTATGTATGCAACAATCATTTAAGGGGAAAGAATTGTGAATCAATAAATCGAACAGTAGTAGCCGGAGAAGTAGAAAAAGAAGTAATAAAGAAAGCGGAGCAGCCATATGAAAATGGGAAAGAAAAGACCGAAGAAAAATGGAAAAATTTAAATTTTGGAAAGCAGAAAGAAGTAGTGAAAAAGTTAACAAGAACAGTATTGGTGAGAGAGGATGGAATAGAGGTGAGTTCAGAGGATAAGGTGGAATTTATACCAATGTGGTTAAAAAAGAAAGGAAAGAAATGCACAGTAATAGAACCAGAAGGCAAAACAAACAATGCGCTACTGAAAGCAGTGGTGAGAGCACATCTGTGGAAGCGTCAGCTAGAAGAGGGAAAATATAGAAGTGTGAAAGAGCTGAGTACCAAAATTAATATAGGTACAAGACGTATACAGCAAATTTTAAGGTTGAATTATTTAGCACCAAAAATTAAAGAAGACATAGTACATGGGAGACAGCCAAGGGGTTTGAAGTTAGCTGACTTGAGGGAAATACCGATGTTATGGAGTAAGCAATTGGAAAAGTTTTTGGCTTAGCATTGTAACGTTTATAAAAGTAACAAGAGATCGAAAAGCTAGAAAACCAATACTTCAAAACAAAGAACCTATAACATGCAAGAAGATGTTGATGAAACGAATTTAGGTAAACTAGTGTTAAAAGCTTAATTATATAACGAAAATAGTGATAATCTTATATATATATAACGATCCCGGAGTTCCAAAATTATTGCGTAAGAGCCGAATATTCCTGACAGACCTTTCCCCGCTGAATCATGTAGTTGGTCTGATGAAGGAAATTCTGTAGACATCTACCATTTCTCCTTGCCTTGAGCGTAGTACATACTTTTGAGCCTCCTATCTACACCTTCACAAGTAGCTATTCAACAAAGTATGCTGGATTAACGAAATCGTGAACTGCTGTCTATCTTTATATCACTATTATCAGAATGTAGAGAGTTTAGTGACTGACTGCGCGATATTGGATGCACCTCATCTAACTTACAGCTTGGAGCTGGCTGATTATTCGTTTGGTTTTCAAGAAATTGTTGGCTAGGTGAAATGCAACTGGTTTTGCTTTGTTGTTCTTCTTTAGTACTTTCAGATATTTTTTCATTTTTCATTTTTTCTATTTTTGCAAAAGTTGCTTTTCTACGTTCCATACGTCTTACTAAAAGTCCTGAAATTAACTGACGACGATCTGAACCTTGTACATTGATTTGTCTATGAAATTCTAGATCCTCTTTCAGGAATTGCTCACCATGTTTATCCATTTTTTTATAAAATTCGTTGTATAGACTGTCCATCTTCTCTAAAAAATTCATCTGCACTTCTAAAATCCTTTCATAAAAATCCTTTTCAGGCAGAAATTCTCTTGTCAGATAAGCTGAGTACACATTGATTACTTGAACGAGTAACTGCAGTGCATACTCTTTATTCAATGAATTAATATGTAAAGACTTAGCTGCTGATTCCCCATTTGCTTCATTGCTATAACAATAGTAAGCCAAAAGGTGGTGAGAAAGTCTATGTAATGATAAAAGATCGTTTAAATTTTCAATAACTTCATTATTAGCTTTGCATATCACTTGACTATTTTTTAAGGTACTGCAAACTGTCTTAAGCGATAGCACCCATGATACTAGTGAATTCATATGTCTAGGCTCTTGAGTTGAATAAACTTTATGGCATATAGCTAAAATATTTATATATTCTATAAATGGCAGAGTAAAATACTTATCTGCTTTTTGATAATCTTCTTGATTATTAATGCAATAAGGATACTCACACTTCATTAAGTTGCTTTCTTTGATTAACATCTCATGTTGAAATTCACTTTGACCTAAAAAGTCATCAATTTTAGTCAATATTTTACCCTGAGTACTACACTCATTTAACATTTGAGTTGCAATGGGCTTCATATAATTATCTTCTTTACACAGCTCATAAAATAGCTTTAGATCAGTGAATAATTCTTTGTAGGCATATAAATATTCTCTAAAATAAAATTCAGCATTACTTTTTTTCTTCAAGAATTTGTTGAAGTTACCTGCAATAAATTCTCTCATGCTATTTTGACTTGATTTTAAAAATTGATTCAGATTAGGTATTAACTTTCCATGTTTTGTATAAGACAACTCGCCTAGTTTGTTTAGTAAAGTATAGCTTACTTGTCTTAATTTTTTCTCATTACTTAACAAATTGATCTCTACTTTACTAAAATAGCTATATTTAAAGTCATCATGTTGAGAAAAGTTTTCACTAAAGTTCCATAGTATATCTCGCACGGCATTTATTTTTGCCTGCACTGCTGTTGCTTTTAACACTTCTTCTTCAGATCCATCTCGCCTTCGCACTGAGTCAGGATGATATATCATACAGAGCTTTTTAAGCTTACTATCAACTTGTGTTTTAAAATATCCCCTATGATCTATTATAGCTCTCTCCCCCGTACGAACTTTGTGTAGATCATTATCAAGATCAGATAATAACCCACCAGACTTCAATAGCTTTAGTGTATCCTCGAGCGTAGTATGGTCTACTGCTATTGAAACTTGCTCCTGTTGATCAATTTCAATATCAATCTCAAAATTTTCAGACATAACTTTTCCTCTTTTCCATTTTAAATAGCAATAGATCAGTAGTAGGATGAAGAGAGAAAGCAATATGCTTACAATTAAAAAAGGCAGCATTACTTTCTCAGTTAAGCTATTTACTCATTCCTTGGCAGCTGCTGCTTAGCTTTACTTCATCTATATAAGTACTTGGACCTTGAATTATCTCTATTTCAGATTCACATTCTGAACTATTATCATCTTGTAATTCTGAAACAGTTTTGCCTGATTCACCTTCATTACTGGATTGAATATAGTTCGATATATACATATTTCCTGCTTCTTCCCATTTTTGTATTACAGCATTCACACCAGGAAGACAAAGAATTGTATTCATCTTCGTAAGTAATTCTTGATTCACTAGCTTATCTTCATTTCTTTCCTTATCAACTCTTTCAATTAACTCATTTTTTTCTTTAACTATTATCTCAATTAACTCCTTTAGGCCTTGCTTCTCTTTATGCATTTGCCTAACTAATTCCTCCCTTTCTTTTTCCATTTTATTAATTAATTCTTGATATTTCTCTTCTGTTTTTTTATTACTCTCGTCCATCCTTTTTATTAATTCTTTTAAACCTTCTTTTTCTTCCCAAGACTTTTCTATTAATTCTTTTCTGTCTTGAACGACTGCTTCAATTAATTCTTTAAGCTCGGCTTTTTCTTTGTTTGTTTTGTTGATTAAATCTTCTTTTTCTTCCTCCATTTTGTGCAATAACTCCTGATATCTTTCCTCTGTTTCTTTTCCTTCTTGATCCATCTTTTCTACTAATACCGCTAACCCTTCTTTATCTTCTTCGGATCTTTTGATTAACTCCTCTTTCTCTTGTGCTGCTACTTTGAGTAAAGAAGAATACTTTTCTTCAATTGCTTTTAACTGCTTTTCATGATTCTCTGATATTTGCCTACTTTGAGCTTCTAGTTTTGATATGATTGTACTCTGTCTATATATAGTATAAACCCCACCAACTAGTGCACCTCCAGCTGCTATTGGTAATAACATGATAACCTCCCTAAATAATATTGAGCTAATATATCATAATGAATTCATAGTACAACTACTTTTGTAACGCTAACCATGGATTAGAAAGAGAATAGAGAGATGGAGAGAAAAAGGGTAAACACCAGTATTTTAGTGATAATAGAAGGTTACCCAATGCATAAAAAGAATTACTTTGTTTTATAGATGATTGTTGTAGAAAATAGGTGAAAATTTTGCAAACAAGCCACTACCTAACAATAAGAAACCTACAAGAGTGCATTAAATCACATATTCTGAGATGATAACAGTAATTCTAATATATCAACAATTCATACACGAAAACAGGAGTGTTCAAAGAACCATACGAGTCAAATCAAGGAAATATTGCCTAATACAAGGAACATTTAAAGGGACATCTTGCTTATCACGTTTACTTTTCAAAGAAGCTTTGATTTAAAATAGAATGATTTTTTTAGAAAGGTCTATAAACTATTAGTTTTATTGCTTAATATCTAAAACAGCTTCCTATCATTTCCCCTTCCCCTTATACTATACTTTTTCTTAGCTTGGATCGAATGGTTTTTTGAACATCTCCCTCAAATAAGTTGTTAACTTAATACTGATATATAGTAGCAAGCCCCCAAGCTAGAGGCCTGCTATTACTTACTAGTTATTTTACATCAATTTTTTTGATGTGTTTCTCCGATTTAGTTATGATTACGTGCAATACTCCATCTGAAAAATTAGCAGATACTTTATCTTGCTCTATATTTACTGGAAGCTGAATAGACCTATAGAAAGAGCCATAGTATCTTTCTCGATGATAAAACTGCTTATCTTTTGACTCGTTATCACACGTCTTTTCACCCTTCACTATTAAGTTATCGCCAGACATGCTGATATCTATGTTTTCTTTGGAAATACCTGGTAGCTCTAGCGAGAGACAATAGCTTTCTTTTGTTTCATAAAAGTCACAAGCTGGTAATAGACTGTTGCTTCTTCTGGAAAGCTCTGGATTCCATCCTGTAAAGAAGCTATCAAATATGTCATCAACGGCTCTTTGTAACCCTCTTACACTAAAGTTATCACGGTTATTGTTTTTATTTGAATGAACTATATTACTCATGTTGTACCTCATTTTACTAACACATGCATTACGTAATCATTCTACTTGTTAGTTTCAATACCCTATACCTGAATTTTGGATTAGTGATAAAAAAGCTAGAGGAAGAATGGACTATGGCTTTGTCTAATTGGACTTTGAATACTTGACATCTTCTTTCCAGATAGATTGAAAACGAAGTTGTATAAAAAATGCTGCTTTGAATGGTTATTTTTGAAATATTTGAGCCTGATTTTTAAATTCCCCTTTCATTTACTAACTGGTTGCAATAAGCTTCTTTCATAAAGCTAGATGGAACATATGATTTTTCTATTGTACAATCTGACTGTTTCATAGTTTTAGCTAACTCTTCAGAAACGTCACTGTTTATTTCAAAATAACCATCTTCTATGCCTATAGAAACATTTTTTCCTCCTAAAAGACAGCTCCCCCCTAAACTTGATTTATCCTCCAACTTACTAAAACGTGCTATGCTTTCTTCGTTGGCGAGCTTTACTTCTATTTTATTATTATCTCTATCACTAGGAGATAAATAAACACTGACCTTCCCAAAGTAAGTAGTAAAAGACATTTCAATTCTACCCTCCGAAATGTCGGTGTAATTCCTAACTCCTTCTTTATTTTCAACTCTAACTATACTTTCTCCAACTTGAAGCATACCAATTTCCAGACCTAAATTTTTAGCTTTTTTATTGTTGAATATTCTTGCAACTTCGACAACACTATCTTTTGGATATTTTATACAAAAGTGTCCATTGTCCATCTCTAACTCAAAATCATGATCATCAGTTTTTACTCTTACGTCTACGATACTTTTGTACACCAAGTCCTTAAGTTCTAAAAGTATTTTTTCTCGTTGATCTAGAGTGTATCTATCTGAGCAAATTATGTTCACGAAATCGCCATGTTCTTCATCGCTAAATCTATTTAAAGACGCACCTCTTGATACTATTTGCAATATCTTTTTCTCATCTAAAAATCCATAAATTCGGGTAGTATCGTAAGAAAAATATAGCTTTTGCAATGTATCAATTATGCGATCCACTAAAGATATATTAGCTTTATACGGAAGAGTGAACATTACTCTTTGTTTCAGCGCCTCGCTTACAATTTTATCAAGTCTTTTATTGCACTCTTCATAATCCTCTTCATTACCATAGTTACCCAAAGCATCCAATTCATCATGAATATTATCTATTTTTTGCCAAATACTTTCATATTTTTCTCTTTCTCTTTCTCTTAATTTTACTTTTGCTAAGGAAAAAGAATCTTTTTTACGTATTATGTTTGCATTGTAGACTAGTTGACCGTAAGTACTACTAACAATTTCATCATAATCAAAGCAATAGCTAACATTATAGTCACTTTCACTAGTTGATTCCTGATCATTGCTACTTTCATCGTCATCTTCATTCCATACTCCAATATCGTAATCAGTGTTTTCAAGGTTTTTGTCTTCACTTGTTCGATAATCTTGATTGTTTTCTACTTTTTCGTACAGCCAGGTTGATTTTTGATCATCGCTACTTTCATCGTCATCTTCATTCCATACTCCAATGTCGTAGTTAGTATTTTTAGGTTTTTTATCTTCACCTGTTTGATAATCTTCTGCTTCTCTATATAGCCATATTGATTCCTGGTCATCATTATCATTGATACGCCTCATTTCCACTTTTGTTGTAGACTGAGGTCTTACTATTTCTTTTCTTACGTTTTCTTTGTTTAATTCATCTTCAAGAGACACTTCATTACTAATATAGAAGTTTTTCTGTTTTAAACTCTCATTTTCATTCTGCAATGAACTAAATTCTGCAAACAGTTCTTCACGCTCTGATAAATAAACATAGAGCTGGCCTATTACATCATTAAGTTCCTTATCTTTTTCTAATATCTGGTTTTCATAATTACTCTTCAAATCCTCTATACTGTCTACCAGCGCTACACTTTCTTTTCTTAGTCTACTTGAGTTAGATTCAACCAAATTTAACCTTTGCTGTAACTCTTCATTTTTTTTGTCTATCATCTGTATTTCATTCTTCACATCTTCTAATTTGCTGTCCAAGTTCCTTATTATATCATTTTTATTCTTCACGTCCAATAATACTCTTTCTATTTCTTGTTTTAGCTGTTCAATTTCTTGGCCATTTTTAGTTAATTCTCTTGTTTTTCTTTGTAATTGAGCTTCAAGCTCTTTAATTTTCTTTTCTAGGATCTGATTTTTCTTGCTGAGCTCACTCACTTCTTGATCATACTCTTCCGCTATACCTTTATAGCATTCCAAGAGCTTTTCATTTTTCTTGAGATCAAAGTTTTCTTGTTGCAGCCTTTCTATTTCACCATCTGAATTATCTATTACTTGGTTACCCTCACTACCAATCTCAAATATCTCTTCAGAAGTAATCGTAAAATCTTTAAATACGCAAGGCAAAGTAGTGTCTTCAAGATTATTACTATCAAATGAGTTATATTGTACTACCTGCCTTGAACTAGGCATACTTATACCTTTCTATTAACAAAGGCACACAATGCATTATATTTACTATATACGCAACTGATTTAAACATAATTTATTTACTAATTCATATTGTGAATTTTTATAAAATAGGTTTATATGCAAAATATTATAATAACATTAAAGCACGTAGCTAATACCATTATTAGTACAGTATAAAGGGCCTTTTTGCCTATAATTGAAGAGTTTAAGCAAATTCATAATATACCTCATTTATCTTCTAATAACGAAAATTTGTATCGAAACAGATAAGACCATAAGTATGAAATTCAAAGAGGAATGAATCAGTTAAATCAAGAATAGATGTTGTGTTATAGTAGTGATTATGCTAATTATTGGGTCGTTTGGTTAAAAGGTAATTGTGAAAAGGGGTAAGAATTTGACTGAAGATAAAAAATTAGCATCTGATATTCTAAAAGAGGTTGCAGGTACTGGTACTGCTGATAGTGATAAAGTGACATTGTTTGACATTAAAACAGCTTTACAAGAACGTGGTTTTGGTATTTTAATAATCATCTTCTCCTTGCCGCTATCGGTGCCTATACCGGTTCCACCTGGTTATACAACTATTCTTTCTATACCTTTAATCTTGTTTTCATTACAACTTCTGCTTGGGTTTCATTCTCCCTGGATGCCACGTTGGTTGGAAAGGAAATCCTTTAAACGTTCAACATTAGCCCTTGTGGTTAAAAAAACTTTACCTGCATTAAAAAAAATAGAAAAGTTCATGAAACCAAGAATGTCTTTTATCTTCTGCGGGCCAGGTGAAAAGATTTTGGCATTTATAATGCTGGTTTGCGCATTGGTGATAGCCAATCCGTTTCCATTGACTCACTTCATTCCAGCAATCGGTACAACTCTTATTTCACTTGGTATTATGAATAAGGACGGGCTTGTTTCGATACTTGGAGTGTTGGTATCCTTGTGTGGAATATTATTTGCTCTTATTGTAATAGTAAAAGGTCCACAGCTTATAATTAGTGCGTTTTCTTTTCTCAAGAGTTTTGCATACAGTTAATCTTGAGCTATGAGCAAATTAGATATTCTATAGAAATGCCATGGCAACCAGTGCGGGAGTAAGTTCTTTTGTTTACTGTTTGTGTCTCAAAAGCATAAAAAAGTACGTACGGTTGTGAGAACAATTTAAACAAAAGCGGCGTTGTAAAAGTAAAAGCTTGGAATTTTTACAACAAAGTTAGGCAGATTAGTTCATATGTAGATTTAGCGAAAGTTAGCCAATATAGGTGGTTTTAGCGCATAGTAAAGTTACCATATTAAAAAGTTAGAACGTATCACATGGTAGACCAACGCATCCCAAAACAAAAAGCTCTCACCGTCCTTGGTTTTAAGCATTAGAAATGGGTATGTTATTTAAGTTTTTATTAATATATATAAAAAAGTTAATACCAATTCACTCGAAAGCAATAGGAAATTTATGATAGTTTTATGCCCTAAACAGAGTACAATCCTTTTTGCAAAAAACATTCCTAACTTTTCCACTGCTTTTTATGGATAAGTTCATATTTTACCATCCCGCTAAACGGATGCTAAATTTTAGTCTAATTTTTCTTCTTCATAAATTTTTTTTTAGAGCTTCTAAATCTCCTGTTGTAAGAGCCTGTCTTGAAAAGAAATGAGAAAGAGAATATGATGAGATAAGTAAAAAATAGTAGGTAAAAATGTATCCAAGTGATATAAGTGACAAAGAATGGGAAATTTTGGAGCCAAGTGTTGCACAAGGTGCAGTAGGACGGCCAAGAAAGCACAATATTAGAACAATTATTAATGCAATAAGATATATAATGAAAGGTGGTTGCCAGTGGAGAATGCTGCCAAAAGATTTTCCGCCATGGAAAACGGTGTATGATTATTTTCTCAGGTGGCGTAATAGTGGCAAATTGGAAGAAATACACGATATGTTAGTAAAAAAGGTAAGAAAAATGGTTGGCAAAAATGAAATACCTTCGGTAGGAATAATTGATAGTCAATCAGTGAAAACCACTCAAAAAGGGGATCCAGAGGATATGATGCTGGCAAGAAAATAAAGGGTAGAAAACGTCACATCATTGTGGATACAATAGGCCTAATTATTACAGCTGATGTTCATAGTGCAGGCATTCAAGATCGTGATGGTGCTCTAAATCTTTTTACTCAAGCTAAACGAAAAGCTCCAACGCTACAAAGGTTTCTCGCTGATCAGGGATATATTGGTAAATTGCAAAATTACTGTTTATTGAAAACAGGATGTTTATTGACGATTACTAAAAAAGCAGCTGATGCTGTAGGATTTCAAGTTATTCCTAAACGGTGGATTGTTGAAAGAACTTTTGCTTGGCTTTCCAATTTTAGACGTATGAGCAAGGATTATGAGCATTCTCCTCTTACTTCAAAAACTAATATCTCCTTTAATATGATTACTATTATGCTTGCTAAATTAGCTGCTTAGTTCCTTTCAAGACAGGTTCTTAGATTTATTAAATGCATTATCCAAGTCACAACATTGCCATAAGATGCATTGCGAATAAATAATATCAACTTATGAAAACTTTTAGTAGCTTTTTATGTATTACAGAAATAACTTTACCCCAACTAACATCACCACACTCTGGAACCATACATCTGCGATAATAGTTGTTTGATTTTACATTGGGCTAGTCTTAACCATAAAAACTGTATTATTCTCTTCCTTTATCTTTTTAAATCCAGCTTTTTCGTATGTACGAATTGCATGAATATTTGCTGCATCAGGATCAACAAATGCGTTCTCAAAAATTTTAAAGACAAATTCATTTAAAAATACATCCAAAACTTGTGGGCCAATTTGCTTACCTACATAATCTAGCTCCCCGATATACAAATCTATGGCAGCGCAACTTTCTGGAAGTAATAAAGTACTATAGCCTCGCTCTGGTGGAAAATCACTTTTATTATAGCACTGAATGTAACCAATGTCAATTCCATCGTAGTTAATAATAAATGCATACATTGGTTTTTCAATAATTTGTGATTTGAGTTCCAAACGCTTGAATCTTTTGACGTAGGTGCTATATTTCTTTTGGATTAACTTTAATGTCCAATTGATATTTGGATCCCACCATTTTTTTATATGAGGCGTTTCTAGCCATTTTAGTAGCAAGGAAAAATGTTTTTTTTGTAGTGGTGAAAATGCGATAACTTTATTCATAATTATACCAAATCTCAATGACAATATGATAAATTAAAAAGAGCGTTTTTTACCTATAAATGAAGGTTAAGGGAACTTATGATGTGTTCCATTTGCCTTTCCAATAACGAAAGTTGGCATTACCGGTTCGAGACTTCATAATTGCTTCCATTTAACTTCTTCATAAACCATAGCACCAAATCATCATCAAGACAAACTTCAAGACCAGGCTTAATATGCTGACCTTTGTATGCAATGCCCAACCCATCTGGAATTATCCTTTTTTTACGTATAGCTTTTGAGCAGCTCCATAATCAGCATAAAGACCAACTCTTAATCCAACAATATTACTTTTTTTAGCTGCTGCTTTTTCTGCAATTTTAAGCAATTCTGATCCAATTCCTCTGCATCTCATGTTTGGCAATACGTTAAAATCTATAATTTCTGGAATGTTTTTATCCTGAAAAGGTCTGTATTGAGAACACCATTTTAATGTTATGTATCCAGCAAATTCATTTTTATAAAAAGCAATCTTATTCTTTTTAAAATTAGCAACTACTTCCTGGATATCTGATGCTGCAAGTAACCTTATTTTAATCGTAGATTCATTTTGTGAAAATCAACTACTAAGGATTCTTGCAACTATTTTAGTTGGAAAAATTCGCAAGATATAAAAAAACAACCGCCAAAAAACAGGAAAACTTATAGTTTCTTCCCCCTTAAATACCTTTTTTAAAATATATTCTGCAGCTTTTTGTGGCTCCCATACAAATGGAACGAGTCTGCTAGATTTGAACATATTTGTTTTTACTGGCCCTGGCAACACGGTAATAAACTTTGTAGCACTGTTGGCATGTTGAAGACTTAGTGACTCAAAGCAACTTCTTAATGCTGCTTTACTCGCACAATATGCAGAAGCTTGTGGCGTTGCTTGTACAGCAAGAAGAGAGGATATAGCTACAAAAGTTGCTGAGGAATTGCTATTAAGCCACTCTTCAATCCAATTAACAGCACCAAAATAGTTAACTTCAAACGTTTCCCTATGCACATCAGTATGAAAACTATCCTCTATTTTACCACATCCAGCATTGAGGAAGAAAAGATTTGGTATAATATTCTTTTTTCTTAAAAAGTTAGACGAATCACTAATATCTTTGCTCTTGCTTACATCACACGTTACAGGTAGAAAGTTGATGCCAAGGTTCTCTTTTAATTTCTTCAACTTTTCAGTGCGTCTGGCAACACCAACTACAAGCCACCCATCTTTAATGAGTAAGCGTGCTAAATTTTCTCCAATTCCAGATGACGCACCTGTAATGAGACAGATTTTTTGATCCATACCTTAAATCTTATACAATGCGTTAACTATAACAGATACTGCATATTCATAATAACGTTTTTTGTGATCATATAACTTAATTTTATAATTTTCCTAATTGTTTTATACACAACTCTCTAATTTTGAAAATTTGCTCAGAATCATATGATATATATGGATTCTTAATAAGCCAATTGTCAATAAACTGTTTATGCTTTATTACTTTGTAATCTCCAAGATGTTCAGGTCCAATTCTCTCTTCGTCTATTAACTCTAATGGCGGACTATAATCTGGAAAAGTTATATCAATAACTTTATTTTTATAGCGAAGGTAGCAATGCATTTCAGGAATCTGTGATAAGTTATATTCGTTCAGAATTGCAGAAATTTTAGGAGTATTTACCTTATTCATCATAAAAACAGCCATTTGTAATGTCATACCAATTCCATACTCACTGCTTAACTTATATATAAGTGCATGTTTTGTACTGCATGTTCCGCGCTTTTCATTAAATATTGATAAATAATCTACACGATCTCTATTGCGTCTATAAGGAAGCCTATGGACATAATTCAATGCTTGATGAAATGTGATAATATTAAGAGCTAAAAAATGACTTGATATTGGTTTTTTCTTATCTAAGTATATTTGCTTCACAACATCTTCCTCAAAAAAACACACGTTGATCCATCAACATACCCTGGACGTATAAGATCACACTCATATCCAAGTTTTTTATATAATCCTCTTGCCATCTGAAAATTCATGGTTGCAACAGTTGCTATTTTACAGTGCATCTCACGACCATAATCATGAACTTTTTCCAGTAGCTGACGTGCTAAACCTTTTCTTCTACAATCAGGATGCACCCAAAGTAAATCATTGTAAATTGATCCGTAAATAACAGAACCACTACAACCTGCAACAATTTGTTTAATATCATCACGAATGAAGAAAGCAAATTGGGAAGATATACCTTTATCGATGGTTTCTTTGTTAATCTTTTGAGACAAAAATTCAATGTCTTTACTACTTGGTGATGTAGTGTGTTCTATTTTCATACTTCCCATCTATTATTTTTTTGATCAGGCAAAAACCCACCAACTTGTGCATCCCATAGAGTTTTATACATTCCATTTTTATCAAGAAGCTCTTGATGAGTGCCATCTTCTACAATCTTACCTTGGTCAAACACTAAAATGCGATCCATATGCAGAAGTGTAGATAGGCGGTGGGCTATTACTATTGTAGTTTTATCTTGCATCAACTCCCATAAAGATTCTTGAATATTACTTTCAGTTACAGAATCAAGTTGTGATGTTGCTTCATCGAGAATTAATATGGGAGCATTTTTTAAAATAGCCCTTGCAATTGCAATGCGTTGCCTCTGCCCTCCTGAAAGCTTTATACCTCTTTCTCCAACGAGTGAATCATAACCTTGAGGCAATTTTGAAATAAATTCATGAGCATGTGCTTTTTTTGCTGCTTCAATTACTTCATCATCGCTAGCATCTGTTTTTCCATAGCGAATATTCTCCATCAGAGTCCTATGAAAAAGCGATGGATCTTGTGGAATCATGCCAATATTTTTGTGTAGAGAATCCTGGGTTACATTACGAATATCTTGCCCGTCAATTGAAATGGTACCATCGGTTACATCATAAATCCTAAGAATCAGGTTCACGAAAGTAGATTTTCCTCCACCTGAATAGCCAACTAACCCTACTTTTTGCCCGGCTTTAATTTTGATAGATTTATTCTGGAAAAGAGGTTCTGTACCATTGTAATGGAATTTGACGTTATTGAAGGTAATTTGGCCACGATCACATTTGAGGACAGAGGCGTTGGACTTATCTAGAATTTCTAGCGGTATCATCAACGAACTCAAGCTTTGCTTACACCGACCAGCTGCTTTATTGAATTCATCAACTTCTGACATGGTAAACCACATCATATGGCCTGTTTCCATGGATAAACCTAAGATTAAAGCAAAATCACCTATGGTTACTAAATTTTTGCCGTAGAGATAAACTAGAAAATAAGCAGAAAAAGCCATCATGATGGCGATAAGCAATCCTTGAATCGAATACATAATAAGGGAATAAAGATAGGTTGCCGTGTAGGCTTTTTGCTGTTTACCAAAGAATGGTACCATTCTTAAATTTTCGTAAGCCTTTCTAGGCTCTGTGGAAAAAAATAATGGAGGGAAGAAAAAAAAGTGGTAGTTTAACCAAATGAACATAAAAGTGGAGAAACTACCGAATGGAATATTATATAAAAGAAGGAAATTGGAAACAAATTTTAAAGTTTATAGGAAGCGAAAAAGGAATGCATAGTAAAGACGAAGAACGTCTAAGAATATTCATAGAAGCAGTGTGGTATATGGGAAGAAGTGGCTGTCAGTGGAGACTTTTACCAAAAATTTACGGTAATTACAGGAGTATACATAAGCGGTTTAAAAGATGGTGTGAAAAAGGTATTTGGGAAAAATTGCTTGAATATAGAAAACAAGAACCAGATTTAGAAGCTGTAATAATTGACGGTACGATCGTTAGAGCCCATCCATGCTCAGCTGGATATACAAAAGACTCCAAGGATCAAGAGGCTTTAGGACGCAGTAAAGGTGGTTTCACAACTAAAATACACGCGCTTGTTGATGCACTGGGAAATCCACTTAAATTTACTCTGACTCCTGGTCAAAGAAATGAAATTACTCAGGCACCAGTGTTAACCGAAAATATCTATAACTCTACTTTAGTGGCTGATAAAGGCTACGATAGTAATGCTTTTGTTACAAGTCTTGAAAGCAAGGGATGTATAGTAGTTATTCCACCAAGACGGAATCGAAAAGTACAAAGGTATTACGATGAGCATATCTACAAAGAACGTCATTTGATTGAATGCTTCTTTGGAAAAATCAAGAACTTTAGGCGCATTTTTTCTCGATTTGACAAGACTGCTGAGGTTTTTATGGGTTTTCTCAATTTTGTTGGAGCTCTTGTATGGCTTCTCTAAAATTTTGTCCACAGAGCCTAGTAAATTCTTGCTTTTCAGAAAATGATTTACAGACTAATTCTCTATCATTCCCCTTCCTTTCTTTTCCTGTGAACATTTTATACTCTTGAAACACAAATGCTCGTTTTTTCCCTTCAGTATCGCTATCAGGTAGTTTGTTTCTTACCAATTCCATCTCTTCTTCACTGAATCTTGAGTCAGGACTGTTTATTCTATAAGAAATAGTATAGCACCTTACAATTTGTTGACCTTCTGAGTCTCTTTTATTAGTTAAAACAGCAAACTTCAAATTTCTTTCTTCAACGCAGTCTTGATTATTGTAACGACCTAAATAAATTACTTCAACGTTCCCAAATATATCAACAAAATGCGAAGATTCGCCAAGGTAACCTTCAATATCTTTTTTAAGATCATTAAGAGGCTCATCACTTCCTCTGTAATTTTGTTTTCTCAATACTGGCTCAAAGTGACCAGTGCCTTGATTGACTAAACGTATATTATCACTAGCATCGTAACAATAAGGATCCAAACCACGATCATGAACTCCTTCACTATCTACTAAAACATAATTATATTTGTCTGCACCTTTCTGCATTTCTGCAACATACAATTTTACACTATAATGTCCACAAAGTATCCTACCTTCAATGTCAGAATCACCCCATACTTTACTCTCACAAATCTCTCTTACATATTGATCTATATCTTCAAAATTTCCTCTATCAGGATCATTATGCTCTACAAGTTTTCCTTTAATAGCATTGCAAAACCAATTGTAACTTTCATCTGATGGATTACCTAATGCTTTTGATGCAAAATCTTTACACACTCCACGCAATGCTTTGACAGTTACATCTATACTCTTTGTTTCTTCTAGTCCTTGCCTGAATGAATCAAAGAAACAATCCCCTCCAGCAGCTGCTTTTCCTGCACGAAAGCCTGAAGGCAAACTTGACTCATTTCCTTGCATAAACACCCTCACAAATAAACATACAAAACTTACTTCAACCAATACAACAGCGAAACTACTATCATACAGTCAACACCACGATTAATTAATTGCTTCTAATACTGTAAGCCACTTACTTATCAACTATGCTTTTATTGTCAAAAATTATTTGACTAAAATAAGGATAAAAATTTTATTTAGGTTTATATCTTCTATGAAAGTGTAATTGTATATAAGTTCTCTAATTGCATAAAAGTCAATAATAATTTTTTATATCATGAAAAATATTTTTTGATGTAAAATTCAGCTCTAATACAACCTTTTATTTACTATCGTATTATCTTATTCAATCAAAAGGTATCCGTTCAAGCAATGGCGTTAAGTTAAGGAAAGATTGTCTAGTATAGCAAAATTTAAAGTAGGTGTTTTATTTGTTACATTTATTTTTTAGAGCATTTTTATCTAGAGTAATCGTATAAACCACTAACCTTATTAATTACTATCTAAAGTGGTTTTTTCCATCCCCTTTTTTTCTTTATGCCACTTTCCCTTAACTTGATGTATATGCTTTTTTGAACATTTTCGTATTAATCCTTTAATTTTCGGATCTCATCTAAAGAGAGGCCAGTGATTTCAGCGATAACATCAATAGAGACACCGGCCTTGAGTGAGTTTTTTGCAACTTCGATTTTTTCTTCTTGTCTACCTTTTTCTTGACCTAACCTAAGACCCTCATCAAATTTTTGAGCTAAAGCAGCTACCTCATCCATTATACGTTTTTTCATTTGTTCATATGCTAGTAACTCTTCTTCTGACCAATTAAACTTATTCATTTCTTCATAAGCTCGTTTTATTATTACGTCACTACCAACTATCTTATCTAGATCCTCTTCCCTTGTTTCTGCTGCATATCGGAAAAAATAACACCATTTTTCTACTATATTTTCTAGTTGGTCTTCTTTTGTCTTTATAAATTTAGGTAGTTCTATGAATACGAAGTAAAAATCCTTTAAGTCATGTTCAAAGCTATTTTGATCTAAAATGACATGATTAGATTTGTACTCAGTCTTATCTGGAAAAATAATACAATCAGCAACAGCTATGAAGATAATTTCCTTGAGATTATGATAATTATCACCTTGATCAGCTTGACTTGAGTAGGCTTTAGCAGCATAATATTGAGCACGTTTTTCGAAGCCTTTGGTCTTAGTGAACTGCATTTCTATAATATATCTGGAACCTTGAGAGTCTTTACAAAGAACATCGACAATACTTTGCTTTTTAGCGGCAACTTCAGGGTCTAAAATGGTAGCTAAGAATTCAACATCGTGAATAGCCGCTAAGCCAGTAAAGCCTAAAATATCGTTCAAGAAATGAATGAGGATATCTTTATTCTTTTCAGTGCCAAATATTCTTTTAAAAGCATAATCATTGCGTGCATCAAGAAATTTCGAAAGAGCCATGAGAAAAAAAACTAAAAAGCATTAATAATTATACACAATTATGAAGAAATATTCAACTAAAATTCAAACATGTTAGTCAGAAAATGATTTACTCAGAAGGACTAGCATTTTAGGCTTTATAGGGTTTCTATACATCTTTATTACAATTATTTCTGTTTTGAAATTAGTGAAGATGCCTAATAGAGATTGATTTTTATTAACATTAAAGCTATATCTTCATCAGACTGAGAGTTGGAAATATGGCAATAATTCTTTTAGATACAAAAACTATAAACCGTATAGCAGCGGGAGAAGTAATAGAGAGGCCAGCAAGTGTAGTAAAGGAATTAGTAGAAAATGCAATAGATGCTGGAAGTACAGAAATAGAGATCAAAATAGAAAGTGGTGGGCGTAACCTTATAACTGTGACAGATAATAGACTTCTTTCGAAACTAGGATAAAGCAGTAAAAATAGTAATTTTGAGGTAAGGAGAAATGAAGTATGAAATAGTGAAAGAGCTCGATAAAGGGGAGTTTCGTCGACTAACAGGAGTAAAGAGATCAACATTTAACAAAATGGTAGGGATTTTATGTGAAGAAAATAAAAAAAAGAAAGCCAAAGGAGGAAGGAAAAATAAGCTAAACGAGGAGAATATGCTGCTCATGGTATTAGAATACTTACGAGAATACCGTACATATTTTCACATAAGTCAAAGTTATGGAGTAAGTGAAAGTACGGCATATAAAACTGTAAAATGGGTAGAGGATACTCTAATACAACACCAAGATTTCGCATTGCCAGGACGAAAAGAACTCCTAAAAAGCGACGTGAAATATGAGATTTTGGTGATTGATGCAACGGAAACACCTGTAGAGAGACCAAAAAAAAGCAGAAAAGATTTTATTCAGGAAAGAAGAAAAAACATACGCTAAAAACACAAATAATTGCAGAAAAGAAGAGCAAGAAAATTATTTGTACGTCATTTTCAAACGGGAGAAAGCATGACTTTCGGCTTTTCAAGGAGTCAAAAGTGCATGTATCAGAAGGTATAAAAGTTTTAGCCGATGCTGGCTATAGAGGTTTTCAGAAAATTCACAAAAATGTCGAGTTGCCACACAGAAGGATGAAAAAGAGTCCCTTAATTAAGGAAAAAAAGGTAGAAAATCGGGAGCTAGCAAGCAAAAGAGTAGTAGTTGAGAATGTAATTGGTCTGTTAAAAAGATTCAAAATTATTGCAGACAGATACCGCAATCGGAGAAAACGTTTTGGCTTGAGATTCAATTTAATAGCAGGAATTCACAATTTTGAGCTGTCTATATGAGTTTCGAAAGAGGTCTAATGGAAATGGAATAGAAAAGGACGACTTAGAACTAGCATTTATGAGGCATGCCACTTCAAAATTAAGCGATAGTGAGTTAATAGAAATCAAGCACCTTGGGTTTAGGGGAGAAGCTTTACCTTCAATTGCAGCAGTAAGCAGAATGAAATTATCGTCTAAGGCAAGTGGAGCAGATGAAGCATGGTCTATAAGTTATGAAGGAGGAGAAAAAATAGGGGAAATTACACCTTGTTCTTTGCTACAGGGTACATATATTGAAATTCGTGACTTATTTTTTGCGACACCAAATAGACTAAAATTTCTAAAAACCGAAAGAGCAGAAACACAAGCTATAGTTGATATTGTAAATAACTTAGCAATGATTAACTATAGTATTGGGTTTACTCTCACTTCCGGCAATAAAAAGTTCTTAAAATATGTTAAGCAAACTTCATTATTTAACAGATTATGTGAAACAGAAGAAGAATTTCAGAGCAATTCGTTGGAAGTTAAAGAGGAAGAAGAAGGCATCAAACTTAAGGGACACATCTGTAAACCTAATGTCAATCGTGGCAACTCAACTCAGATTTATACGTTTGTTAATGGAAGGCCAATAAAAGACAATCTACTTGTTGGTGCAATTAGATATGCGTATCACGATTTTATTCCAAACAATAGGTATCCTTTTGCAGTGTTGCATTTAGAAGTACCATATGACCAAGTAGATGTAAATGTGCATCCAAATAAATCGGAAGTAAGATTTCAAAATAAGAGGTTAATATATGAAATAGTGAGAAGAGGGCTAATAAAAGCGTTGTCAATGAGAATAGGTATCTCTTCAGTAAGTGATATTGATGGATCTAGGTGTCAGGGTATTGGAGAAGAACTGGGTGGTTCGTCTTTTGATGTTAGTGAAAGTCAAAGGAATAATGAGCGTGTTAATAATGGAAAAAGCAGAGAAGTAAAGGGGCGAAAAGAATTTTACGAAAGAAGGCCAAGTCCTTTTGATAATCAGCTAATGAAAGAATTCAATGCACCAGATGAAAGAAGGCAAAGCTTACCAGAAACGTTTAAATATGGAGAATCTCCACCCCAAAAGGGAACGATGGTTCTAGAAAAGAAGCAAATTAATTTGATAGAGGATCACCCTCTAGGATATGCACGCTGTCAGGTCTACAATACTTACATTATTGCTGAGGCTGGAGATAGGCTGATTATAGTAGATCAACATGCAGCCTATGAGAGGTTGATATACGAGTGCTTAAAGCAAAAATCAAGCATAAAAAGACAAAAACTTCTTCCTGAAACAGTTGAAATTAAAAACCAAGCTGGAGTGGGGATGGTTAAAACTTATAAAGATGAGCTTTTTGGAATGGGTTTTGATATTGAAATACAATCAGAAGATAAAGTAACGATAAAAGAAATACCTGCAATCTTGGGAACAATAGATATAAAAGAGATGCTAGTTGATATAGTAGATAAGTTAATGGAAATGGAAGATACGTTGCCAATAGAGGATAAGGTGAATAAAATATCAGCCACAATCGCTTGCCATGGAGCAGGAAGAAAAATGAAATTGGAAGAGATGAATGAGATACTAAGACAAATTGAGAAAACTCCATATTCTGGTCATGAAAGACCAACTTATATAGAAATGAAACTAAGTGATATAGAAAAATTGTTTGAAAGGAGATGAGTTCAGTTTGTCAAAAAGGTTCCCAATTAAGTATACGTAACAGCTCTTCTGGTTATGGAGTATAAAATGTGAAAAAAGAGAATAAATGCTCTAATTTTTTAGATTACAAAGTAATAGGACAGGAAGTAAGAAATCGTAGGTTAGCAAAGGGATATACTCAAAAAGATTTAGCAGAGAAAATCGGTGTAACATATCAAATAGTACTACAATATGAAAAAGGAACACGTAAAATTTCGATTGAAAAGTTGTGCGCTATAGCAAAGGTGTTATCAATTAATATTACGGATCTTATTCCTGTATCAAATGAGAAAATCTGTTTTGAAGATGAGGGAGAGGAAATATTAAATCTAGTAAAAAAATATAAAACGATTAATGATCAGGAATTACGTAGAATGTTTTGTTTACTAACCAAATTTGTTCAAGTTAGTGAGAAAAATAGTAAAAAAACGGAGAGAATAAAAATTGCAAAAGGTCTGGTTAAAGCAGGAGTTTCTGTTGATACTGTTTCAAAAACAATTGGTCTGTCTGCTGATGAATGTGTTGAAGAAAAAACGGGTTCTATATACTACCAAATAGGAAAGAAGATAAAAGAATGGAGGCTAGTGAGAGAGTATACTCAAAAAGATTTAGGAGAGAAAATGAATACAACACGTGATGAAATAAGCAACTATGAGCAAGGGCGTGTAGCTATTCCACTGGAAAAATTATATGCAATAGCAGAAACATTATCGATTAATATTACAGATCTGCTAATAGAAGAAGATGAGATAGTAGAAAATGAATTACCGAATTTAATGAAAGAGTACAAAAAAATTGAAAGCCAAGAACTACGTAATGCACTAATAAAATCATTGTTTGAAGGCATACGGATTTGTGAGGAGAAAATTAGAGAAGAAGAAAGAATCAAAATTGCAAGGAACTTAGTTAAAAAAGGAATTTCTACCGATATTATTTTGCAAATAACAGGCCTCTCTTTAGGCGAAATTCAACAAGTTTAAAATAAAAAAATCACCATATATTAATATCTTTATCTATTAATGAAAAAATAAGTAAAAAAGATTGAAAAATTGATTTGACTTCACTCGAAAGCTATGGCTCTATGCCAATGCTGATAAAAAAACAGCAGTAAATATTTAAAAAAAGTTTGTTGTTAGTGAAAGGTAAATTATATGAATAAAAGTAAAGAGGAAATAGAGTTCAGAATATTAGAAAGCAAAGGCAAAGCACTACTTGATCGTGAAATAATGGAAACGTTTCTAAGTGCAGTACATGAAAGACCACAAGCTCAAGAAATTGCTAAAAATCTGGTGAATACTTATGCAGGAGTAGGAAGGATTTTAGGTCGAGAAATGGATGACCTGAAAGTTATAGAAGGAGTGACTGATTCTGCAGTAGCAATGATTATGTGTGTTAAGGAAACACTAGAAAGGGTGCTGAGAGAAAAGCTCAAGAGTGAGCCAATCATGGACTTACAAGGGCTAGTAGAATATTTGAACGTAAGTATAGGTCATGCAGAGAGGGAATGTGTAAAAATATTGTATTTGAATAAAAGGCGCCAATTAATCGGAGAAGAATCGTATATTGGTGAAATGGAAAAAGCACCAGTATACATAAAGGAAATTACAAGAAAAGCATTAATAAAAAATGCAACATTAGTAATAATGTCACATAACCATCCTGGGGGACGCTTAGAACCATCAGAAGAAGATCAAGAAGTAACGAAGAGCTTAGCAGCAGCATGTAGTACTGTAAGCGTTAGATTATTTGATCATATTATTATCACAAGTGGAGGCTATTTCAGCTTTCGAGAAAACGGATTGTTATAGCAGAAAGTATTTGCAAATCTACTCATTATAATTTATACTGAGTAATAGAATGTATAAACTAAGATTTATATACTTAAAAAGTATTTTTAATATGGGGGTTATATGACTAGTAAAGACAAGTTATTGAAGAAAATATTTGGTGCTCTTGAAGGCGTTGATATAAAGCAGTCTAAGTTTGTGAGCA
This sequence comes from Wolbachia endosymbiont (group A) of Therophilus tumidulus, assembly GCF_964277345.1. NCBI lineage: Bacteria > Pseudomonadati > Pseudomonadota > Alphaproteobacteria > Rickettsiales > Anaplasmataceae > Wolbachia > Wolbachia endosymbiont (group A) of Therophilus tumidulus. Next base: position 1,028,532 of record NZ_OZ195515.1, read on the forward strand.
AAATTAATAATCAGAAGGAGATAAAACCGGAAGATGCAATGCCTTTCCCTGGTAGAGAAGTTCGCGAAAACCAAATCAACTATGGGAAAGGATTTGACTATATTTATGGCACAAAACCTTTGAGTAATCAAGCAGATTATCCAGAAGGGTTAAATCCATTTGCTTCAGCTTTGCAAAAAATAAAGCCAAGTATAAGCGAAAGCGAAAAGTTGAGCTGGTTTAAGAGTGCTGTGGTAGAGGCAAAAAACGTAAATAGACTTCTTTCGAAACTAGGATAAAGCAGTAAAAATAGTAATTTTGAGGTAAGGAGAAATGAAGTATGAAATAGTGAAAGAGCTCGATAAAGGGGAGTTTCGTCGACTAACAGGAGTAAAGAGATCAACATTTAACAAAATGGTAGGGATTTTATGTGAAGAAAATAAAAAAAAGAAAGCCAAAGGAGGAAGGAAAAATAAGCTAAACGAGGAGAATATGCTGCTCATGGTATTAGAATACTTACGAGAATACCGTACATATTTTCACATAAGTCAAAGTTATGGAGTAAGTGAAAGTACGGCATATAAAACTGTAAAATGGGTAGAGGATACTCTAATACAACACCAAGATTTCGCATTGCCAGGACGAAAAGAACTCCTAAAAAGCGACGTGAAATATGAGATTTTGGTGATTGATGCAACGGAAACACCTGTAGAGAGACCAAAAAAAAGCAGAAAAGATTTTATTCAGGAAAGAAGAAAAAACATACGCTAAAAACACAAATAATTGCAGAAAAGAAGAGCAAGAAAATTATTTGTACGTCATTTTCAAACGGGAGAAAGCATGACTTTCGGCTTTTCAAGGAGTCAAAAGTGCATGTATCAGAAGGTATAAAAGTTTTAGCCGATGCTGGCTATAGAGGTTTTCAGAAAATTCACAAAAATGTCGAGTTGCCACACAGAAGGATGAAAAAGAGTCCCTTAATTAAGGAAAAAAAGGTAGAAAATCGGGAGCTAGCAAGCAAAAGAGTAGTAGTTGAGAATGTAATTGGTCTGTTAAAAAGATTCAAAATTATTGCAGACAGATACCGCAATCGGAGAAAACGTTTTGGCTTGAGATTCAATTTAATAGCAGGAATTCACAATTTTGAGCTGTCTATATGAGTTTCGAAAGAGGTCTAATGTAATTGGTCTGTTAAAAAGATTCAAAATTATTGCAGACAGATACCGCAATCGGAGAAAACGTTTTGGCTTGAGATTCAATTTAATAGCAGGAATTCACAATTTTGAGCTGTCTATATGAGTTTCGAAAGAGGTCTAGTAAATGGTACTTACTGCATCATTTACTCAAATTTAATCAAAATGATAGATAATCCAGCGTTAAATAGAAATTATCGGAGGCATAATGAAAAAATTTCTTCTACTTGTGGCTATAATTCTCTCCTTCGCATTTGATGCGCGTGCTGATGAAACGTCAACAGTGATATGCAAAATAGTACAATATACCCAAGGTATAGGCGGGCCGATGATCACGATAGTGATAATAGGTGCAGCATTGCTTGCGATATTTGGGAGAATGCCGTGGCCAGCGCTTTTTGCACTCGGTGCATTTACTGCCGTGTTCTTTGGTGCTCCTGCAGTTGTTTCAAAAATAACACCAGATGGTACGTTTTGTCAGAATGGTGCGATTGCTTGCCCTACTGGTAAAACGTTGACTAATGGTAAATGTAAATAATAGGTATCACAGCCTCAAAGAAATTTTAAGTAAATGATACTTCTTGTATCATTTACTTAAATTTAATCAATGCGATAGACAATACAGCGTTAAATAGAAATTATCGGAGGCGTAATGAAAAATTTTCTTCTACTTGTAGCTTTAATTCTCTCCTTTGCGTTTGATGCGCGTGCTGATCTAGATGCAACATCAGCAGTGATATGCAAAATAATGGGTTATACTCACGGTATAGGTGGGCCGATGATCACAATAGTGATAATAGGTGCAGCTTTACTTGCAATATTTGGCAGAATGCCGTGGCCAGCACTTTTTGCACTCGGTGCATTTACTGCTGTGTTTTTTGGTGCTCCTGCCGTCGTTTCAAAAATAGCACCAGGCACAGCAAGTAGGTGCGAGACATGTACTGGTAATCAAACATTAAAAGAGGATCCTGCGGGATCAGGAATTTATAAGTGTGGTTAAAAAGTATTAGGTAAATGATGCTTCTTGTATCATTAGACCTCTTTCGAAACTCATATAGACAGCTCAAAATTGTGAATTCCTGCTATTAAATTGAATCTCAAGCCAAAACGTTTTCTCCGATTGCGGTATCTGTCTGCAATAATTTTGAATCTTTTTAACAGACCAATTACATTCTCAACTACTACTCTTTTGCTTGCTAGCTCCCGATTTTCTACCTTTTTTTCCTTAATTAAGGGACTCTTTTTCATCCTTCTGTGTGGCAACTCGACATTTTTGTGAATTTTCTGAAAACCTCTATAGCCAGCATCGGCTAAAACTTTTATACCTTCTGATACATGCACTTTTGACTCCTTGAAAAGCCGAAAGTCATGCTTTCTCCCGTTTGAAAATGACGTACAAATAATTTTCTTGCTCTTCTTTTCTGCAATTATTTGTGTTTTTAGCGTATGTTTTTTCTTCTTTCCTGAATAAAATCTTTTCTGCTTTTTTTTGGTCTCTCTACAGGTGTTTCCGTTGCATCAATCACCAAAATCTCATATTTCACGTCGCTTTTTAGGAGTTCTTTTCGTCCTGGCAATGCGAAATCTTGGTGTTGTATTAGAGTATCCTCTACCCATTTTACAGTTTTATATGCCGTACTTTCACTTACTCCATAACTTTGACTTATGTGAAAATATGTACGGTATTCTCGTAAGTATTCTAATACCATGAGCAGCATATTCTCCTCGTTTAGCTTATTTTTCCTTCCTCCTTTGGCTTTCTTTTTTTTATTTTCTTCACATAAAATCCCTACCATTTTGTTAAATGTTGATCTCTTTACTCCTGTTAGTCGACGAAACTCCCCTTTATCGAGCTCTTTCACTATTTCATACTTCATTTCTCCTTACCTCAAAATTACTATTTTTACTGCTTTATCCTAGTTTCGAAAGAAGTCTAATGAATTGCACAAAACTATAGACCAAGTACTAGCCTTTGGAGCAAGGATAAATGCATATAACGATGGGGAATGGAGCATTGCAGAGTATGTAGTATTGGGTACACATTTTCATAAATTTGATAAGGCTGATCGTAAAAAGCTAATACGTAAATTAATGCTAAGCGGCGCAGAGTTTCATGATACTTTATTGCAGAATAAACTAATAGGTGAAATCTATAATGAGCTACAGCCAGAAGTTCAGCCACAGATAGATAAGCAACTAGACGAACTAGAGAAAGCTGGCGAAAGTGCTGTTCAGGAAGGAGAATTAATAGATATCGAGATAGATAATAAAATGCTTTTTATGGAATTCTCTGAAGATAGCAAGGTAGAGGTCGCAAAAATACTGAGAGAGTTAGGGAGTAATATTTTAAAAATGGGTAATAATGCAGTTGAGATCAGAAGGGAGGAAGGAGGTGTAAGAAATTACGTTGATGTATCAGATGGTAGCTCTGTTGTGTTAGAGCCTGTCTTGAAAAGAAATGAGAAAGAGAATATGATGAGATAAGTAAAAAATAGTAGGTAAAAATGTATCCAAGTGATATAAGTGACAAAGAATGGGAAATTTTGGAGCCAAGTGTTGCACAAGGTGCAGTAGGACGGCCAAGAAAGCACAATATTAGAACAATTATTAATGCAATAAGATATATAATGAAAGGTGGTTGCCAGTGGAGAATGCTGCCAAAAGATTTTCCGCCATGGAAAACGGTGTATGATTATTTTCTCAGGTGGCGTAATAGTGGCAAATTGGAAGAAATACACGATATGTTAGTAAAAAAGGTAAGAAAAATGGTTGGCAAAAATGAAATACCTTCGGTAGGAATAATTGATAGTCAATCAGTGAAAACCACTCAAAAAGGGGATCCAGAGGATATGATGCTGGCAAGAAAATAAAGGGTAGAAAACGTCACATCATTGTGGATACAATAGGCCTAATTATTACAGCTGATGTTCATAGTGCAGGCATTCAAGATCGTGATGGTGCTCTAAATCTTTTTACTCAAGCTAAACGAAAAGCTCCAACGCTACAAAGGTTTCTCGCTGATCAGGGATATATTGGTAAATTGCAAAATTACTGTTTATTGAAAACAGGATGTTTATTGACGATTACTAAAAAAGCAGCTGATGCTGTAGGATTTCAAGTTATTCCTAAACGGTGGATTGTTGAAAGAACTTTTGCTTGGCTTTCCAATTTTAGACGTATGAGCAAGGATTATGAGCATTCTCCTCTTACTTCAAAAACTAATATCTCCTTTAATATGATTACTATTATGCTTGCTAAATTAGCTGCTTAGTTCCTTTCAAGACAGGTTCTGACAATGACGTGTAAAACTCTTCTCTGTAGATTAAACCCTTATCTGTTACCATTACCGCATGCGTCTCTTCACCTCTCTCTAGTATTAATTCTGTCCCTTCTACTGGTAATTTATCGCTACTTATTCTTTTTCCCTTCTCTAGTCGATCTGCCAGATACTCTAGTCTTTTTGACCCTTTTCTTGACATTTCTCCATACGCTTTTTCCTGCATTCTATAAGCCAATCTTGGTATCAGATATTTCTTTGAGTATCTAGGCGCTTCTTCTCCATATACCTTCTTCCATATTTCTCTCAGCTCATCCAAAGGTTTTCTATCTAAATTCATTACTTTCTTTTCTATTTCTTTCTCCATATTTTTAGCCCTTCATAAATAGCTTTTCAATTCTGTCTGTTTCTTTCTTTAATACCTTGGCTATTTCTTCACTATTTTTTGCATAATCCATCGCTGTCATTCCAAATTTATCTGCTTGCTCTATTTCAGCTCCTGCTTCCACTAACTCTTCTACTATTTCCACTTTCCCCACCATACATGCAAGGTGCAATGGAGTGCATTTACTTCCATATTCTTCCGCATTTACATTTGCTCCTGATTTTACTAATTCTCTCACGGTTTCTAGGCGTTTCTCCGTTACCGCTAGATGCAGTGCTGTATGTCCTCTTACATCTGCTGCATTCACATTCGCTCCTTTTTCAACTAATAACCTCACTGTTTTTGCGTCTATCGCATAATGTAGAGCCGTTCTTCCCTTTTCGTCTCTTTCATAAATATTTTTACATGAGTTCTCTAATAGTGACTTCTCTTTTTCTTTTTTACTCATAATTTACCTCACCTTTTCTTTAAATTTAAACCCCTAAGCCTTCTTTCTCACCACCTCATCTATCATTTCGTTCACTTGGCTCATTATCTTGCTCGCTAAATTTTTACACTCTTCCTTTATTAGTGACTTATCTTTCTTCCTTATTTCTTCTATCTCTATTATTTTGAACTCAGGTAAATAGCTCCTATCCAACATATCTGCTATTTCTCCCACTAGCCCCTCTATTCCATAGCACGTCAGTTTTCTACTTTTTGTTATTCCTCCTTTTTCTCTCAGAAATTTACTCGCCTTTTCACTCTCTGTGCTATCACATAGACGATACTTTTCACTTTCCCAGATATAGTACATTGGTGTTGCACCATATTTATTCAGTTGATTAACTTCAGCCCCTGCTTTTACTAGCTCTTTTATTATTTCAACTCCTGCTCCTCCTATTTTGCATGCAGAGTGCAATGGCGTACATCCACTAACATATTGAGTAGCATTTACTTCCGCTCCTTCCCTTAGCAGCACTTTTACATTTTCTAAACTTTTTGCGAATACTGCACAGTGCAGTGGTGTATAACCATTTTTATCTCTTGCATTTACCTCTGCCCCTTTTTTTATTAATAACCTTACTGTTTTGTAATTCGAGATTTCTACTGCTTGGTGTAATATCGTCTCTCCTTCTTTATTTCTTTTATTAATATTCTTAAATCCGTTGCTTGATACTTCCTTCAAGAACTTACTAAAAGATTCTCTCTTTTCTTTGCTAAACTTCATACTTACCCCACTATAAAAACATCAGCCTAATTCGGCTCTCTCTAGTGCAAAGTAAATTTCTTTTGTTTACTTGCTACTATTCAAGTCATGTCCTTTTTAGCATGAGAAAGCAAGTCCTTTTCTTTTTATTTCATATACTTTAACCTATTATTAATATAATATATGAGGATCTAAATATAAGTATTTAATTTATTATACATATTGCTTGACTATTTTCCCAACTTCTGTGCAAATGTCGATGTTCGTGCCACTTCAGTACTCCTGAATAAAACACTAAAATGTGCTTTTCTAATTCGTGTATTGAGTCTTTTTGCTCTGTATCTAAATCGTTTTTATAGTAAACATTGTGTTCTGCTAAAACATATTTTGTGATCTTTTGATCAGTATAATTTTCTACTTTATAATTATGGGTAACGCTAAACCTTTCTAAAATTGGTTTGTGTTTTAAATTCCAACGTTGCCCTGAAAGTTTATCGTTTCCCAATACAAATTTATTTCCTTCTTCTTCTATGCTACCAACCGGAAAACACGCATTTATTTCTCCTAAGTTCCAACTGTCCGATAATACTATTTGTGCCTTAGCAAACTTTATTTCTGGTAATAAACTTTGTGGTAATGGATATAGTGCTTTTAAATTGTACCACTGATGACTCCTTTCATAGATGCCTTTGTAATCCTTTGTATGAGTTTCTGTCTCTCCAAGTACTGCTACATCTAATCGATATATGTCATTACTAAATGTTTGTTCATAATGGTTGCGTAGATAACTCTCTATAACCTTAATTGACGTAACACTAAACCTGAAGAAATTTACTCTTCCAAACGATAACACTGGCCCATCTTTTTCAACCTTTCTACCTGAATAGTCAGAAAGAAGATCTCCAAATAAACTCTCATCCAATATAAATCTCTGCGCATTATAATAATCGTTAAAAATTCTCATCAATCTGGATCTTGCAGGTAATGATAGTTTTGTCAGCTCTACTACTGCATCTACAAAAAAGTCATTTGGAACATCTCTTATTCCTATTTGCAACTCGAAAAAATGTTTACCAGGTGGCTCCTCAATAATTGTAATATCTTCTATATTTGCCCATTTGAGCGCTATTTTGAGTGATGCTGGAGTTCCTCTCAGTCTTTGAAATTTTACTCCTTCTACTATGGCTTTTCTTCTATCTTTTACCCAGCGCAGTATTTCTTCTAAACCATATTCTTCTATTATCCAAGGCAATGTTTCTTCTTTAAGACTAAACTTAAATCCTCTGATACAGCTCGGATCAACCTTATAATCTGTTGCATCAACCAGTGCTTGCTCTTGCTTTGTTGCGTTTGGGGGTAATAGCATTACTCAATCTTTAAATTTCGCAAATTTGCACACTCGTTACCTAGCACCACAACATCCTCTTTTGGCTCTATTAATTCCACATTTTCTACACCATCTACAAATAGATTCGCTATTATCCAAGATCTTGTTACACTCCACCCTAATCTTTTTGCTAATTCAAACTTCTTAATAAACTGCTTCTTGATTTCTTCCTCTGATATTACAGGACTTATGCTCATTCTGCTGTGAATATCTATTTCCGTAATATTGCAACCAATTACTGTTACTGTATCTGTTAAAACTCTTATATCATCTCTAGTAACCTGCTTTCTTATAATTTCAAGTAGCTCTTCTGGCAGTGTGGATAATTCTGTTAATAAGATTGAAATTTGTACTTTTCCTGGTATAGGTGATTCTACTAATGCGTCTTTTACTCTACTATCTGCTGACAGTGCGTGATACCTATAATTTCCTCCTGTTGACCAACCTGCTATTTTTGCTTTTATCCTCTTTCTAAATCTTTCATCCTCTTCTTCTTTTTGCCTCTCTACTCCATAAAATTCAGCTAAGTTATCAAGATCTTCTCCTACTGCAAATTTAAGTAAATTACCCTTTACAGCTTCGTTTATCCTTTGTCTGAGTAAAAGTTCTCGCCATGCTACTACTTCTAAAATCTTTATCGCTGGATCACTTTCAACTAATGCTGTAAAACTTTCATCTCGCTTTACTAACTCTTCCTTCATTCTGGAAAATATCTCCTCAAAGTTCAGTGGTTCGATAATATTTGGCTGCTGCATCTTTACACTACAATTCCTTCAAAATGAATGTTTTTCCCGCTTGGTAAGTATAATCCTTCTAGGTCAAGCGTTACTTTTCCTTCTTTCACCTCTGTCATTTTTACTTTTTCTAGCTTAAATCTTTCCTCCCACTTTTGTAGAGCTTCTGCTGTTGCTGCATAGATTTCCAAAGTTAAATCTCTATTTATTGGCTTATCTACTAATTCAAATAATCGAGAACCATACTCTCTTCTCATAATACGTGATCCAATAGGAGTGGTTAAAATATCAGTAATTGATTGTTTTAAATGTTCTATTCCTTCCAATTCCTTTCCCGTGCTAGCATTCATGCCTCTCATTCTGCAAATACATTTTTGCTAACACCTATCACTTTAAAACTACACGATACCAAGTCTCCTGTTCTTGTTACTTCCATACCGTTCACAAATACGCTGTTTGACCCTTGCGTTAGTGTCTCCCCTATAGTCAAGATATCACCCCTACGACACACAGATCTACTATTTACAAATACGTCTTCACTTCCACTCATACAAACATGAACCGGTATTCCTGTACAATTATCCCCTACACAAACGATTGCTTTACCATATGCTAGTTTAGATCTATTCTCCTTCCCTTAAGTTTTATTCTTTCTTTTGTCATTTCTATACTCGATTCTCCAGCTTTCAGTGTTATTTTATCTACTACTTCAATCTCTAAATGATGTTTATCTTTATCGTATGACAACTTTGTTCCATCTTGAAATGTTAAGCTACTCACCTCTTTTTTATTCTCTGATGCAGGGTATTTTTCCTGGTATATCCCTCCTAACACCACTCCTAACGATAATTCGCCAAGAGGAGAAAATATCATAACCTGTTCACCGATATCTGGTGGAGACCAATCTCTATCTTTTCCTGCTTTATTTGTTATCCACGGTAAATAATCTGTTAAAAATTCGCCTATTTTCACTCTTACTTTTGCTTTTTCATAATCTATTTCTTTTACAATTCCTATACGAACAACGTTTGCTAGCTTCCTATTTAGCTCTGAAATCGCAAAACTATGATCCAACATTTATATTTCCTACGTTTATTGTATGTGGCTTAAATTTTCCTTCTTCCCAAATAGATCGACCTACGTGTATTGTATGCACCCACTCAATCAACCACACTAAATACGCATCTAACTCTGGCCTAAATCCGTCAACTTCTGCAGAGATAAATTCTCCTGGTGAAACATTTTTCACATTCCAAGTATTTTTATTTACTACTCTTGCTACTTCTGTTGCTAATGACCTGACAACTAACGAGGAATCCTCGACTGTTCCATCAACTACAATCCTTGCTTCAAACCTGGCTTTCAAGGCTAATTCTTCTGTTCCAGGATCATGTCCTTTTTCAAAGCTGCTAAGTTCCACAAATACTGCCGGTGCTACTAATTCTTTTCTTATTGCTGGATAAATTTCACATGTCTGTATTGCTGATATTTCTTCCTTTAACTTAGTGCAAATTTCTTGATGTAAATCTTGCCAGAACTTTGTCATGCATATAATTTAACTCATGTAATGTATAAAATATTTTTCAAATACCTTTTCAACTTCATAATTAACAAGATTCCCTATTATCCTTGAAGCCTCAGGTTCTAGTGGCAACTTAACTTCCTTTATTGGCAATGCTGCTCTTCCTTCACGTTTAAACATACCGCTATTTCCTTTTGGCATAACTGCTGCAAATCCTCCTATAAACTCATGCTTTCCTACTTTCGATCCTCTTCTTGTTTTTTGTATTTTGCCAATTGTCGATGCTCTAATGTCATAGAGATTTGCTCTAATTAACACTTCTAATCTGCTAGTTTTCGCCTTAAAAATTCTTAATCTCTTTCTTATCAAACTTAATTTTATCTGCTTTTCTTCACTGATTTCCTTAGCTGCTTGCGCTTTTAACCATAGTGCCGTTTTGTTTAATGCCTTTACCGTTGCTAATTCTACTTTTCTTCTTTTAGCATTTACATTTTCTATTACCTCAACTTCTATATGAACAGACATTTTACACCCCATACGCTTCGATTCGCCAGACCATTCCAGATTTATCTCTAAGTGGTGGTGTGTGTATTTTGTATTTGCAATCACCTATAACAAAAATATCTCCTACAATTGGCCTCAGTATATCAAAAATGCTTACCTCAAGAAAAAGCATCTCTCCCACAAATTGTCCTTCACCAATCTCGTATAATTTATCTGGCTGTTGCTTTAATACTTGTACCATGTATGACTTATCCTTTGATTTATACAAAGCCACTTCTCCTAAATGGGCAAAACAATCTTTTAGTAATCTCTTAATATTCTCTTGCATTCTTTCATAAGTATGCTAATAAGGTATATACTAGTAGAGTCCTCTTGTGCCTCACCAACTTGTAGTTACTCTACCAGTATTGTTATGCTGCAACGACTTTTACTAATGTTCCTGGTCTGTGGCACACTGGTAGAGGATTTGACTGTGTATGTAAATCAGTTCCTCTATCAAACCTCCTTGGCTCTTGTTTTGCATATAGTGGCTGTCCAAGGGTATTTACTGTCTCATTAAAGTCTGCTGGTGCAAAATATGTTGTAAATGTACTTGCTGTTCCTACTGGAAAACAGTGCCCTGTATCTCTTTCTATAAATCTTCTCACGGTTCCTTCAGGATCAGTTGCTTGCCCTCTATATTCCTCAAATGTGATTCCACAGAACGTAAACCCTGACCTCATATCATTCCGAAGCGCTGCTCCTTCTTGCCATCTTTCATATGCTTCTTTTACTTTAGTATGAGAAGTAAGTGCATCAAAAAACTCAGGGCTTACTAAAGCATGAATCCCGGTCATATATTCACCACTTAAGTTGTCTTCAATATGCCGCAATACTTCCAGACACTTACGTTTTACATCTGTTGTTGCTGTTCCAAGGGCAAAATTTACTACTTTTGGTGTTATTTTAAATTCGTTGTACAGATTTAATAATTCTGACCCATCAGCATCTAAAATTATTCCTTTCAGCGCTCCCATACGCAAATGCTCCAACGTTATTGCATGTTTATTTCTCATTAGCTGCAAATGGTCAGTTATTACATCTGCCAGCGCTTTCAGTTCACTCTCTGATCCAAATGCCCTTATTCCTTGCACTTCTTCTGGTAACACCACATCATCATGAGGAATATGAGGAATGGTAAATGTCCTTACCTTTCTTTTACCACGTTTTCCTACTGTTGCTGGTGCCCCTGGTACTTGCGTTGGTAGTAGACTTAAAACTCCATTATGTTCTTCTATTGTAATATGTCTAAATCTTACTGACCTACTTGGAAACAAATTTAGATTTTCAACTCGTCCATAATTTATCGGCAATATATTCATCGCATTTGTTAGTGCCGTCATGCTAAATGCTGTATTTGTAAATGGATTTTGCATTTTTTCTTTTCCCCCTTTTGTATTTTTAATAGTTTTTTTAAGCTCCCTTGCGGATAATGATCCCTCGTCCTTCAAGTTGCTTTATTGCTTCAGCTTTCTGTTCTTCAGTGATATTTGCTGGCCACACAACTGCATGATCTGCTAGTATTGCACCACGAGTAATAATTACTGCTTTGGCATTTTCTGTCGCATTTACATCACTTACTATTGCACCTATTGCTGTTTGTGTGCCGTCTGTTCCAGTGGGATTAAGGACTCTAATAAAACCATCTTCCGTCTTTTTGGCAACTACTGCACCAAGCTTAAGATTTTGACCTTTAGCTACTGTTATTTGGTCTCTTGAATATAGATTTGAAACTTCGTATTTCAGAAGATCCCCAAGGTTATTTTGTTCTGTTATAGTACTCATTCTGCTTTTCCCCTTTATTTTTTACTTTTGTTATACTACGAATATTCTAAATGCCAGATTGTGCACGACTTCTTGCTACCTGCATCATTAAATCTTCTGACGAATTCTGTGGTAATGTGCTTAAAATTTCAGTCTTCATTGTTCGTTCTGCAAGTATCGACATTAATATTTCTTGTGCTTGTTTGCTGCTAACATTCTGCTCTATAAATTCTCCTATTTTCTCTGGCATTCGTGATAAGTTGCATAAACGTATTAATTCAAGAACTTCAGCATGATAACTGTCATTTTTGATTTTATTAGTTAAATTATCAGTTTCTAGGTCAGTTGTAGTTTGTTCATTCATAGTAATACTCCTGTTTTTATTAATAGATGAAAGAATTGTCATTCCGTCTGCAAGGCCTATTTCTACTGCTTTCTCCCCAAAATATAGCCCTGCCTCTGTTGATCGAATCTTTTCAATTGAAAGACCTCTGTTCCTCGCTATTAGCTGCACAAACATTTCATATAGTCGGTCTACTTCTTTTTGTAAGCTTTCCAGACTTTCAGACGTCATTGGCTCATGTGGATTTAAATCATTTTTTCTACTTCCTGCAAATACTGTGGTATATTTTATTCCCTGTTTTTCATCAAACCCACTTTGATCTATATGACTTGCTATTACTCCTATACTGCCAACACCAGAAGTTCTGCTCACAAATACCTTCTCAGCGCTAGAGGCTATAGCATATGCAGCAGAGTATGCATCATCATTTGCTATCGCTATTATCCTCTTTTTTGCTCTTGATTCATAAATAAAGTCAGCTAGGTCAAATATACCGTTTACCTCTCCTCCTGGGCTATCTATATCAAGCAGAATAGTTTCTATATCTTTGTTTGATAATGCTTCTTCTATTTCTTCTTGAATTTTCTCATATGATGTCATTCCCAGAAAATCGTCAAAAGCCCCTGGTTTTTTGGTCAAAATTCCATGTATTGCTATTACTGCTGTTTTTTCTATATTCTGATTTACTGCATGTTTTATATTTTTCAAGATAGGTTGTTTTCCGTTATATAGTGACAACAGGTCAAAGCTTTTTTGCTCTATCATCATCGGCCTACATAGCCAGTTGGTTTGTAAAATTTCCATAAAGTAAACGAGACTTATTTTGTTTGTGTCCTGACATCAGAATCAAAGAAAAGGTTGAGAGAATCAGCACGCTTTTGATCTTCTGCTATTTCTTGGTCAATTTCTTCTACATCGTAACCCATTTCTGATACTACTTCCGATCGACTCTTAAATCCATTCCTTACTGCCATTTGCTGTGCTTGCTGGTCTTTCAGTGGATCCACCCAATCAAATCCCTGTGGTATCCATTTTACTTCTTCTTTCGCTGCTTTTACTACTTTTTCATCTATACAGAGTTCTCCACAAAGTACTGCTAACTCTAGCCATCTATTCCAAATAGGTCTACAAAACTGGAACACTATCACGTTATGCTGCAACATTGAACACCTTCTGCGAAACTCTATCAGCCCTGCTCGAATGGATGAATAATTAACACCGGTTAAATCTCCTGTTAGCTGCTCATATGTTATTCCTATGCCTATTGCTATTGCCCTGAGTTGCTGTCTCATGAATGCTTCATAGCTTCCCCCAACATCAGATGGTTCCGAAAATTTGATGTCTTCTCCTGGGTCTAAAAGCTGCATTGTTCCAGGTTCTAGGCCAGATAGTGCTACTCCTTGCTCACTTGCTTCACCTTCTCCCATGATATTTGCTTCAGGATCGAGCCTTGTAATAAACCCTGCAAACATCGCTGCTGTCTTTTTTCTGACTAATTCTGCATCATCATATTGATCAAGTTCATAGAGCTTCAGCAGTATATTAGAAAGCCAAGGCTCTCCTCTAATTTGCCCAGGTCTTAAAGGTCTATAAATATGTAAAACATCATTTGCTGGTACTCTCACTGATTCTCCAAATGAGCCTTCTCCTGGATGTTCTCTAAATAAGTAATATGCCTCTCTTTGCCCAAGCCTGTTAAACTCAATCCCGTTTCTTATTACATTACCATTGGCTAGTGTTTGATTGCTCTTATTGTCCAAATGCTCTGATTCCAATACTTGAAGTTGCAATGGTACAGAAAATCCATCTTCGAGTTTACGATGTCGGAGGCGTACAAAACATTCTCCTCCCTCTATCATACTTCTGCATACTAGAGCTTGTAATCCATAAAAATCACTTATTCCACAGCTATCTGCTTCATCTGTCCATTTTAGCCATAATTCTTGCACCTTCTTTCGAAATTCTCCATCTCTTGCTTTTGATTGTGGTTTTATTCCTGTTCCAATAGAGTTACTTACTATCGTATCAATTATATTTGCTGCATATGGATTTTTTCTCACCATGTCACGTGATCGACTACGTAAAGTTTCAAGGTTTTGAGACAGCAAATTGTTTATACTTCCTAACTCTGGTTGAAAGTGAAAAAATTTTCTTCCTGAGCCTGCTGCATCCCAAGCAGAACTTTTGATTTTTGGTTTGTTAAACAATTGCTTGAAGGTTTTTAGCAGCATTTATAAAATTCCTTTACTCGTTGAAAAAACAATTTTCCTCTTTGGCCTCATACCTGCAACTTTTAACCCCGCTTTTATTCGTTGCCTGAGCTCCAATAAATCCTTTATTTGAACTTCCCCGTACCGCACAACATGGTCACCATATGCAATTGAGACAACTCTTTCTCCGCTTTGCAGTTTTTGAATTGCTTTCTCAACTTGAGTTAAATATCCTTCACTGTACATTTTGATTACCAAGCCACTTACTCTGTCTTACTTTTTTAGGCTTTTTGCTTTCCATTTTTCCACTCAAACTATTCCATTTACTCTCTGGCCAACGATCAATTCCAAGCGCAATAGATGCTGCTCTCGCATAAATTCGGCAATCCAGTACTTCATTTCTTTCTCTTACCTTCTGCCACTCTTGTTTGGTGTATCCTTTCACTACCTTGCTGACTATAGTACTTCCCAAAGTAAATGATAAAGGTATAATAAGCTATTTGAGTTATAATGGCGTATAGTGTGGATTTAAGGGAAAGGGCAGTATCGATGATAGAAAAAGGGAAGTCAAAGGTTGAGGTGGCAGAGCTTTTGGAGATAGGAATAGCAACTCTGTACCGCTGGTTAAGAAAGAAAGCCGCTGGTGAAAGCCTAAGGCCATCGAAAAACGGCAGCTTTATTCGAAAAATAGACCCAAAAATACTCGAAGAATATGTTAAAAAGAATCCAGATCATACGCTGGCAGAGATGAAACAAAATCTTGGATTTGGAATAAATTCAATTTGGTATAGGCTGAAACAGCTAAGAATTACTTTAAAAAAAAGTTACACTATATCAAGAGCGCAATCAAGAAGATAGGCAGCGATTTACCGATAAAATCTCAAAAATAGACCATTCCAGCATCTTATATATAGATGAAGCAGGAGTTGATAATAGGTTATACCGAGAGTATGGACGTGCTCCAATAGGAAAGAAAATTTATGCAGATATTCCAGGAAGAAAACGAGAGAGAATCAGTATAATAGGCGGGTGGATTGGAAAGAGATTTATTGCACCAATGACTTTCAAAGGTGGGTGTGACAAAGAGGTATTCAATACATGGTTAGAGAAGATGTTATTACCTAAATTGCCACATGGTACTACAATAGTTATGGACAATGCCACATTCCATAAAACTCCCAAAACAAAGGAGTTAATAGATAATGCTAGATGCCGTTTGCTCTATCTACCAACATATTCACCAGATTTGAACCCTATAGAGCATTGTTGGAATACCATCAAAAGCCGCCTCAGACCTTTAATGCATAAATATACAGACTTACAACTTTTGGTTGGTAATACCATAATGGAAATTTATCATTCATTTTAGAAAATACTATAATTGCTCTGCCGTTAACTGCTTAAAATATTCAGGCGCATACTCGGGAAAATGACAGTATCCTGCTGGAGCTTCTTCACCGTCCTTTAAAACATTAAGTAATTGAAAAAGTTCTGACTTTAAAATCGATACTCCCACTGGCCAGAGCTTTATTCCTCTTTTTAGCTTTTGACCACCAACTGTTATATCTACTCTACTTGGGCTGCTAAGTGGTACTAGAGCTTTATTTACACCTTTCACTGCCATTACTCTTCCAGAGCCTTGATAACCTCTTACCCAATTGTATACTTCTTGTGTCGCATACCCAGCATCAACCGCCATCATGCTTATCATATATTCAAGCCCATTTTTACCAATAAAATGATGATTTAAAAGCTCAGAGAGTTTTCCCCATACTTCCCTACCTACTGTATCTCCTTCAAATACTCGTTAGTCTATTGACCAACTTTCTCTGCCTTTTCTCCAGGCTACAACTTCTACTTCTAAACGATCTTTTTGGACATCTACTCCTGCAGTAAGCACCACTTCTCTCCTAGGTACTGTGCCTACGGGAAAAAATTCTCTCCTGTTAAATAATTGCTTCCAATCTGGTACTTCTCCTTTGTCTACCCAGGTTTCTCCAAGCGTAGTATTTATCCATACTTTTAGTAATTGTTCACTTTCTTTTGCATGAAGAAAATCTTCTACTGCTTGAGTCCAGCTATAACAGCCTACTGGACTATAAAGACTTGAAAGATGAAATCCTTTTTTCTCACCTTTTACTCTATTAGTAGGTCTCCATTCTCCACGTTCAAGCATCTCTGTTTTTTGATGATTTTCTATTTTGCCGCTACATTCAGTGCAGACATAATGTGCTGTTCTTGAGTCGTTATTTTCCCATTTTATTTGTGACCATTTTAGAACTTGATAGTAATTACAATATGGACATGGTACAAAAAAATATCTCTTATCTGTTGCTTCAAATTCTTTCTCAATTCTGCTTATTCCATGAATCGTTGGTGTTGATACTAAAAAAATCTTTCGTCGTGCAAATGTATTAGTTCGAGCAATACTGAGCAGCACTGGATCTCCTTCACCACCTGAATCTCCTGGATAGGCATCTATTTCATCAAGAAAGAGATATTTTACTGGCATGGACCTGAGACCTACACTGCTATTTGCTCCGGTTATTACTACTATTCCACCTGGAAATTCCTTGCTTTGTACAGTATTCCCTGAATCTCTTGATCTTGGGTCTTTTACTTTACTTTTTAAACATGGTGTACTTTCAATCAGTGGCGCAAATCTTCCTTTTGACCAACGCTTTCCCATTTCAACTGTTGGCTGTACTACTAGCATTGGCCCTGGTGTTTGATCGATAATATAGCCTATCCAATTATTTCCAGCCTCTGTTCCTCCAATTTGTGCCCCTTTCATAAACACTACTTTTTCAATTGGTGAAGATGGTGATAGAGAGTCCATTATCTCTTTTAAATAAGGCGTTCTTTCTGTTCTCCATTTACCAGGTTCTGATGCTGCAGTTGCTGCTAAAACTCGATACTCATTTGCCCACTCTGATACTTTAAGCTCTGGATCTGGTTTTAAACCTTCAGAAAAAGATGTGGCGTATATCATTGTCTGCATCTACTCATAATTGGTTCTATCTGAATATCATTAACAGTAGAACTACACTCCTCCATAAACATCTTTTTCTGAAATTCCTTTTCTATATATCTTTTGCTCATCTCACTTAGCATTATTGCTATAACAAGCGCAAATACTCCTGTTATTGTTGCAAAAATGATCGCACTGCTTATTGTGGCTGCTGTTAAACCTATATATGCTGCCATTGCTACTGCACTTACTGAGGTAAAAACACAGATCACACTATTGTATTTTCTTACTTTTGCATCTCTATGCTCTATACACCTATAATAAATTGGTACAGATCTGCCTATCTCATCTGGTAATTTGATGCTCTTTTCTTTAAATAAAGTTTTTAGCAATTCTAAATTATTTGACTTGATTGCTAAGTGCAGAACAGGTGTATAGTTTGCTCCTTTTTTCAGCAATAACTTTACTACATGTAAATGCCCTTTTTCCGCAGCAAGGTAAATCGGTGATAGACCTTTATTGTTTGAAATATCAATATCAATTTCTTCTTTTAAAATAGACTCTACAAGCTCAACTTCTCCCATTTGTGAAGCTAAATGGAGTAGACTATTCTTCTCAGAACCGTATTTATTACTTATCAAAGCCTTCTTTATCTCAGGTTTAGCGTAATCAAATGGTGTTTTGCCACTATCGTCTTTTACCAGAGGATCTATATCTTCTCGCGTTAGTAAAACCTCTATTGTTTTAAGTCTTTCAGCATAATGTAGTGGTGTTTTATTTTCGTAATCCTGTAAATTAACTTGAGCATTAGGCTCCTTTATTAAGCATTTGAGAATATCAAGACACAAATCTCTTTCATCGTAATTAGTGTTACTTACAGCTATATGCACTGGTGATAATTTCATTGAATTTTGTCCTACACGTGCGCTATTTACATCTGCTCCTAGCTCCAGTAATAACTTTACTATCTCTAATTTTTTGTTGTTAACTGCATAGTGCATCGGTGTCTGATTTCGTGCATCAAAAACCTCGATTTCAGCATTTCCTTCTCTTACTAAAATCTTTACAACTTCTACATGTCCAATACCAGCTGCCAAATGTAATGGTGTATGAAATATTGCATTGCGCGAATTAACATCAATGCCTCTATTTATTAGGTACCTTACAGCATTTACCTCACCCACCATTGCAGCTAAATGAAGTAAGCTATCTTGTTCTGACCCGTATTTATTATTAATTAGCGCTTTTAATATTTCTGCTTTTTTCCCTTCTTTGGCATAATCAAGGGATGTTTTACCATCATTATCTTCCACAAAAGGATTAATATTCTTTTTCGTAAGCAGCAGATCTACCATGCTTAATTCATCAAACTCTATAGCGCAATGTAGTGGTGTCTTTCCATTTAATCCTCTAACATTAACATCTAATCCAGGCTGATTAATGAGACACTTTATTAATTCTAAACTTAAGTGAGCAGACATTTTATATTTAAAATATATTTAAAATTTAGTGTTAGATAATTCTTCAAGCGAGTTTGTAATCTCTTCGGTTAGCGCCATATGAATCTTTTCAGTGTCACTCAGTGATGCAAGCAGTGCTGAAACTCTATTTGGAATATTAAGCAAATTATTACGGACAACTCTTGCTACATTAAATGCTTCGTTTTTTACCTCCTCTACTGCTACAAGTTCACCAATCTCAGCTTTTGCCTTTGCCTCAAGCAGTTTACCTCGTTCCATTTCATTTTTTATTCTAGTTTTTAGCAACATCGTGGAAAGGTTACTTGTATTTTCGTTTTCTGGATTTTTCCTCCTAAGTGGCTGACTTGGATCTCTTATTGCTGCCACCGCTTCATTTGCTTGTTCTCTATTGATCAAACCATCCTCCAACTTAACTATTCCTTTTTTTACTAAATAACAGACGTATTGCTTTGATACTCCTATCTCTCTTGCCCATTCTGTTTGCGTGATTTTCACTTTTTTTTGCCTATTTTTTACGAGTTTTCTTCTTGAGTCTCTGAAAAGGTTTTGCCAGTATCAGCAATTCCCTACCTGTTTATACTTGCCAATATTTTAGAGATATTTTACTAACACAAAGCAAAATACTCCGGTTTATAGCTGCTTTCTTTTTACATAGTGAAATTTGGCTATTTTCAACTAATACTATAAATTACATCTTTGTAGTTATGAGATTCAACCACTACTTGCTCTAGCGTTAAACTGCTGCATTTAGCATCTTTACTATGGTTTTCTTCAAGCACTTTTGTCCTTGCTTCCTTTGTTTCCTCAATGAACTTTCCATTCACTTTTTCTGGTTCAATTCTTTCCTCACAATATACAAGATTTGTGCAATTTGTTTTTCTGTAGTAATGTACTCCAAGGAATATCACTGATAGTGCAAGTATACTCGAGCCTATAAGTAGTGATAACCCTACGTTATTAATCAAAGCGTTCTGGTAAAACTTCTGTACACTATTAATACCACCTTCTACATACAGTAATAAAGGCCATACTATATTTGCAGCAACCAAACTGCTTAATAATGCTGTAAATAATGGCCTATCTTTGATTACTGATTCTACTTTATTTCTTCTACTAATGACTTTGTCGTCAATATTAATGAAGTTGTTCTTACCCTTCCAAGCGTTAAGTGTAAAATGTGAATGAGTACCATTGCTGTATTCAAGTTTGAATGATTTTATTACTTTATCTTTTGGTTGATACTTTAGCACCTGATTCAAAGTTTCATTCGCATTCTTTCCTCCTATTTGACACTCTTCAGTATCTCTAAATTGCTTTATTCCACAAAATATCGGACTAATTGCAACCAATAATGCAACAGCTAGAATTGGTATAGTCACATAGATGGTACTGTTTGCAAAAAATGCAATAAATTGTCCTTTATCCTGTAGATATACCAAAGCTGCAGAAGCGCTAAGTGCAACAGCAGCTATACCGAAAATTATAAATTCCTTCTGCTGCACTGCATATTTTACTCTTGGCAAAATTCTATTTGTTTTCTTTTCTTTTTTAATTAACGGGGTTTCTTCATTATTACTTTTTTCTGATGAGCTAGTTGAAAGTGTAACTGGACTATCATGATTTAATGACATATTCTCCCATCCTTGATTGCCACAAGACTCACTCATTTCTGTTACTTGAGAATTTGATCTTGTCATCTCTGCACTTCTATTGTCTATTCCACTATCACTTCCTTCCAAACTCTTTTTTAAAAATTTTGTATTCAGATCTACAGGTTCATCAATTGATCCTTTCTTAATTGATGTTTCTTCAGAATTTGACTTTTCCATCTCCGGACTTTGATCGTTTATTTCACCATCTAAACCTCTTTTCGAGAATTTTTTATTTTTGTCTATAGTTGCATACATAGGTTCTCCTATAGCTTCTTGCTCATCACATTTTTCTCCATTTAATTGGAAAGAAGAATGTGGTAGCTTTGGTGGTGCAATATCCTGAATAATACTCAACCGATGATTTTCTGCTGTTCTAGGTGAAGGTGGAGCTACATTTCTAATATTGTCCTTCTCCAACATTCCATTCCTAGGTAACGGCTTTGGTTTATCTCCTAATTCTTTATCCTCTTCCTCTTTTTGCATTTCTTTTGTATTGTCTATTTTGGGGTTGGAAGATGTGTTGGATGCTGCCTCAAGCTGATCAAGAGAATACGGACGGTTATATTCTATTCCATTTGCCTCACAAACTGCATTAAATTCGTCCTCTATGTCTTTACCATCATCAAATACTAAAGAAGAACAACTCACTGAAAAATCAGCACCTGCTTCGTCTATTTTTGCTGTAATACTGCTATCGCTACTATTGCTAATCACATTTAAAGAAGCTAGTTTGCATTCAGTGTTCAGGTCAGGTTCTTGCTTCGTACCTTTTTCAAACAATTCAATTCTCTCCTTAACAGATAGTGTAGAATTTGAAACATTATTTTCTACTTCTTCAGAAAACGATGCTTCATTATTTGTTTGCGACGTTACTACTCCAGCTAACGTCTTTTCTTGATTCATTGAGTACACCACATTTAATCCAAAGTTATTTGTTACGCTAAACTCATTAAAATACGGTATATACCAGTAAATTAATATTACAACTACCAAGGCTTACTAAATTTCTGTTTGCGTTATCTTTTCCACTTTTTTCTTACTGTTTTTCTTCTTGAATCTCTGAAAAAGTTTTACCAGCACCAGAAAGAATTGCTTCCCTACCTGTGTACACTTGCCAACGTTTTATGGTTACATCTACAAATTTTGAATCTAGCTCTATTGTCCTACAAATTCTTCCTGTTCTCTCACATGCAATCAGTGTACTGCCAGAACCGCTAAATGGATCAAGTACTATGTCTCCTGATCTGCTGCTGTTGACTATTGCTCTCTCCATTAGCTCTACTGGCTTCATCGTTGGATGTAGTGTATTGTGCGTTGGCTTATCATAAAACCAGAGGTCACTTTGATTTCTACCGCCATGCCACTCACGTTTATTGCCACTCTTCCATCCATAGAGCATTGCTTCGTATTGTCTTTGATAATCAGACCTGCCTAGCGTAAAGTGATTCTTTGCCCAAATGATAAATGTTGACCATTTTCCTCCTGCTTCTTCAAATGCTTTTTGCAACGTTGAAAACTCTGATGATGATACGCAGATGTAAATTGCACCTTTGGTGTATGCTAAAATATGAGTGCAAATATCATAGAGAAAAAGTTCGTACCTTTCACCTTGATTATCGTTTAGTATTTTTTTATCTTCTCTTTCCTGACTGCTACCGTAATCAACGTTATATGGAGGATCACAAACAGTAATGTCTGCCATTTTATCATCTAACAGCGCTTTATATGATTCAACTACAGAGCTATCACCACAATAGATTCTATGATCACCTAAAATCCATAGATCACCTGGTTTTGTTACTTGTTTGTCATCAATAGCTAAGTCAGAAAGATCTTCTTTTTCACTATCTAAATCATCAAGGAAATGTTGAACTTTTTCTAATTCAAATCCTGTCATTTTAAGATCAAACTGTAAATCTTCTAACTCTTGAATTTCTACTTTCAAAAGCTCATCATCCCACTTTGCCCAATTAGCTGATTGATTTGCCAGTAATCGAAAAGCTTTAGTTTGTGGTCCATTTAAATTATCACTTAAAACCACAGGAATACTTTCTATACCAAGTTTTCTTGCTGCTTTAAGTCTTAAATGACCATCAACCACAGTGCCATCACTTTTTGCAACTATTGGTATACGAAAGCCGAATTCCCTGATTGAAGCACACATTCTGTTGACCACATCGTCATTTTTACGTGGATTACGCTCATATTCAACTAGGTTTCGAGTAGGATAATAGTGGATTGCTAAATTCATATAATTTAAATCTTTAATAATTAAAAAGTTAATATTCAAAATATCTCTGACGCTAAAGAAGGCCTGGGGTCTGACCAACCAAACCCGCCATTCTGGCTGAAAGGACCCGCTTTTTATGGATTTTTCGTCTTATTAATATCTTTACTAAAATCCATAACGTAGAACATTAATGCCAAAGCATCCGCCTCATTATCATCTCTAGGTGAAAAACTTTTTTCACGTATCGCTTCAATAACTTCACTCTTACTTGCATTACCTTTGCCTGCTATAAAGCGCTTTATAGTCTTTACAGGAACACCTTTGTATGGTACGTGATGTTCTTCACACCAAGCAGAAAGAACGGCAAGAAAACCACCGTAGCAATGCGCTGCATCAGTTCCTAGATGTCTTCTTACTTCCTCAAAATACACTGCAGAAATGTCCTTCAAAGAATTAAGCCAATTACGAAAGCTCAAAAAATGCATGCCACCTCCGCTGAAACGACTACCATGAAAACTTTTGCTTCCACTTTTAATTACTCCATCTGTTAGAATTGCCCAGCCCATTTGCTTGCCGAGATCTAGCGTTAAGATTGACGTACAAAAACTCCTTTGTGTAATTAAAGTTCAATGCCCTGTATAATATATATGTACGATGACTCGCAAATTCGTCCGCAATTTTGAAAAAAAATTAAAAAAATTTCCATATCTCTTTTCCTGCCATTTGAGTTTTTTTCATCTTTACTTATCTTAATAACTATTTTACATAACTTATATTACGCCAATATTTATATTATTATATTATCATATATTATATTTTACCTGTATTTAAATATATATATAATATATATAAGACTTCAGTAATCCGTAAACCCTCTTTACTGGCCGATTTTAGCCACTTAACTTTAGAAACGGCTTTTAGGAATAGAACATAAAAAAGACAATATTATCAATAACTTAACGATTACTGCTTTCTGAAATACTAATTAGTAACTCAGAAATTAGGTACGAAATTGGTAGTTTTTTACCTATGAAAAAGTAGCTTCAGTAGTGTATCAAAACGTTTAAATCTTATTTTAATTTTTAAAGATTTTATTCTTTTAGATAAAAAAATTATTACTACTTTTTTATAATAAATTAGTCATACAAAGTCTTGGTAAAAATCTCTATTCATGAAACTTTTGGAGTTTTTATGAAGAATTCTTATCAAGGAATCGATTCTACAATTGTTAAACATGTGAGATTTCAAGCTTCGCGCCTTAAATCCAAAAGCTGTTTTATTAACGAAAGTCTCGAAGATATAGAACAAGAGCTTTTTTGTCAGGTTTGGCAATATCTTAACCAGCACGATGAGAAAAGAAGTAGTTTTAGTACTTTCGTTGCTAGATTAGCTAATTATTGTGCTCGCAATATGTTACGCAATCAGTTATGTCTAAAACGTAATATAACTTTTGATGATATAAACGACGATATTCCAGATCATAGGAACTCGGAAATCGAAGCGATAATTCGCACTGACATAAATAATATAATTTCAACTTTGTCTGAAAAAGATAGTAATTTATGTCAATTACTTAAGGTATTTACTATTACTGAAGTTTCTGTAATAACCAAAATACCGAAGACAACTATCTATCGCACACTAGAACGAATACGCAATAAATTCTCAGTTTTAGAGAAGTTATAAGCTCTCGATTATATTTGCTCAAAATTTTTTTTTGCAAATTGCGGACGAATTGCCTAGGTCATCGTACATATATATTTAGGTACTGGGAGAAAAATGAAAATAATGAACAGCAATGAACGGCTAAAAGTTCAAACAGGTATAAAAATGGTCATCTTTGGTCCTTATGGTATAGGTAAAACTAGTCTCTTAAAGACCATAAATGAACCAACACTTTGTCTTGATTTTGAGGCAGGTTTACTTGCTGTTCAAGATTGGCAAGGGGATTCTGTAAGTATTCGTACTTGGAATGAGGCAAGAGATATTGCATGTCTCATAGGTGGTCCTAATCCTGCGTTAAAATCTGACTCAGCATATAGCCAAAAACACTATGAGCATGTATCCAGTAAATACAAAGAGCTTGCTTCAGAGTTTCTCAAGTATCGATGTATTTTTATCGATAGTATTACAGTAGCCTCGCGTTTATGTCTATTGTGGGCAAAAATGCAACCTGAAGCTTTTTCTGAAAGATCAGGAAAACAAGATATGAGAGCTGCTTACGGGTTACTTGCTCAAGAAATGATGGCTTGGCTCAATCAGTTTCAACATATTCCAAATAAAGACATCATTATAGTTGGAACTCTTGGGCAATACCTTGATGATTTCAATCGCTCGACTTGGCTACCTCAATGTGAAGGTACTAAAACCGCAAGTGAAATTCCTG
Organism: Wolbachia endosymbiont (group A) of Therophilus tumidulus; assembly: GCF_964277345.1. Lineage (NCBI taxonomy): Bacteria > Pseudomonadati > Pseudomonadota > Alphaproteobacteria > Rickettsiales > Anaplasmataceae > Wolbachia > Wolbachia endosymbiont (group A) of Therophilus tumidulus. The sequence continues at coordinate 1,053,778 of NZ_OZ195515.1, forward strand.
GCATTGTTGATGAAGTAATTAGCATGGTTGGAATCAAGAAAGATGATGGTACAGAAATTCGTTCATTTGTCTGTCAGACGATTAATTCTTGGGGATATCCTGCTAAAGATCGAAGTGGTTGCCTTAATATGGTTGAAGAACCGCATCTAGGAAAACTTCTTACAAAAATTAAAACTAAAGCTTTTGCAATTCAACCTATCACGCCCAACATATAGGAGGTTATTATATGCTACAAAACTTTTTAACTATTGGTCAAAAAATTCCTTTTTTCAGTGTGAAAGAATACTTGGACGATCGATCGCCAATACCAGAGGATATAATCTCACCAAGAATTCTAACTAAAAGAGGTTTGTTAGTATTTGGTGGCCCTCCTAAGATTGGCAAAAGCGACTTTTTGATCTCTTGGCTTGTTTACATGGCTGCTGGTAGATCATTTCTCGGTATGACACCAAATAGACCTTTGAAAATCTTCTACATGCAAACTGAAATTGAATATGAATATATGAAAGAACGGTTGCAACAACTTGATAACGAACTTTTGAATGTAGCTGCTAACAACTTAATCATTACGCCAAAGGTGCACTTATCATTTAATCATGATGAAATAAGTGAAATTAAGGAGATTGTAAATGAACGCTTTAAACCTGATGTTTTGGCCATAGATCCATTACGTAACATCTTTAGCAGTGAATATGGAAATGAAAATGACAATAGTGCTATGCTGTTTTTTCTGCAAAAGACTCTTGAAAAGCTACGCAGTGCTGTCAATCCAGATGCTTGTATTGTACTTACTCATCATACAAAAAAATTATCGAAAAAGATGCTCGAAGAAGATCCATTTCAAGGCCTAAGTGGTGCTGGATCTTTACGTGGATTTTACAGTACTGGTATGGTGATGTTTGCTCATGATGAAGAAAGCAGTGCACGCCAGATAGTATTTGAGCTTCGCAATGGTGAACGCGTGCCAAACAAACTTGTCGATAAGATAAATGGTCATTAGCAGCTAATGGAATAGCTAATTTTCACTTTGAAGTCAACTTATAGGAGAGCGTATGCTACAAGATTTTTTAACTGATTTTAATAACGCGAAACTGCGAAGCAGTTTGATACCGAAAGGTACAATAGTCAAGGTAAAAATGGCAATAAAGCCTGGAGGTTATGAAAATTGGTTCACTAAAAACTACACTACTGGCAGCATCTATTTAAACACTGAATTTACTGTCACTGAAGGTCCATATGCAAAACGCAAGATTTTTCAGATTATAGGTATCAAAAATGGCAAAGCAGAAGGTGAAGAAGACATCTGGGGAGAATCTGGACGTTCTATGCTGCGTAGTATTTTGGAATCATCCAGAAATATTCATGCAAATTACACTTCAGAGAAAGCAGTTACTGCTAGAAAAATCAACTCTATAGCTGATTTCAACGATTTAGAGTTTACAGCAAAAGTAGGCGTTGAAACTAATAATACGTACGGAGATAAGAATAGGATTACTACAGTTATTACTCCAGAATTACAAAAAAGTTTTCAAGATGATTGGTTGCCATTTTGAAGTATGACGAAGGAAAGTTGTGGGCTGCCGTTATTACTAGAGCTATTCAGGATGCAGTAGGAAAAAACCCTAAACTTAAAAAAGAGGCTTGTCAATGGATTCGCTCACGATCTTTTGAAACTGTTTGTGAGCTGGCTAATCTTGACTTTAAACGTCTAAAAAATATGTTGAACAAATTTGGAATAAACAAGGAGAATTTTATGGATTTTTTATCTAAAAATGTTTTGAAAATAAAATCATTATTAATTAATAACATCAAGGATTGTTTATCTTATTTGTTGCCTGATGGCAAATCTTACCAAGATAAATTCTATATTGGAAGTAGAAATGGAAATAAGATAATAGTTGAAATGGAAGGAGAAAATGCAGGAAATTGGTACAACCTGATCGAAGAAAAGAAAGGAAATATAATAGACCTTTGGACTTTAGTTAAAGGTAATATAGATTCTGCTGAAACATGGTTGAACGGTAAAGATGAAAGAAGTTCCATATTACAAGAAAAACAAAACGAAGGAAAAGCATTTTCTGTAAATCATTACTTAAATGACAAATCACCAATGCCACAAGATATAATAGGCCCAAGAATTTTGACACCAGGTGGTCTTTTGGTCATAGGTGGTACTCCAAAGATTGGCAAAAGTCATTTTCTTCTTTCTCTATTAGTACATCTGGCAGCAGGAAGATCATTTCTTGGCATGAAGCCTACAAGACCGCTAAAAATATTCTATCTACAAAACGAAATGGAATATGATTACATTAGAGAACGTATACAACAACTCAACAAACTTCCTCATTTAGCAACAGAAAACTTAGTTGTGACGAACAAGATGAATTTGACCTTAAATGAAGAAAGTATAGAAAAAATAAAAAATATGGTAGAGGAAAAGTTTGATTTAGTTGTGATTGATTCTCCTTATAATTACGTTAACTATGGTCTGCAGCATGCAATAGAAAAACTACGTTCCAAGATTAATCCTATGGCTGGAATAATCATCACAAATCACACCAAAAAAGTATCTACCTCTATATTGGAAAAGAATCCATTTCAAGCTCTCGTTGGTGCTAACGCTTTAAGAAGTTTTTATACATCTGGAATAGTAATATTTCAACCCAATAAACGTACAAATATCTTGCAAGTAGTATATGAACTTAGAAACGGTAGATCTATACCAACAAAATTCATCAATAAGATTAATGGATGTTGGAAAACTGCTAACGTTATAGCTAGAACATAAAAATTCTTCAGGTAGGTATGGATATTTATTGTTCACAAAGAAATGGACATTATAAATTATTAGGGAAGAAAGAACAGTTAAGAACTCAACTCCTATCAAATATAAGGTCATGTCTTTCTTATTTACTGCCAAGAGGAACTTTTCGTGGTGATAAGTTCTATGTAGGTGATCTACAAGGCAATAAAGGACAAAGTATGATAGTGGAGTTAACTGGCAGTAAAGCCGGATTATGGCATGATTTTTCCACCGAAGAAGGAGGAGATATTTTTGATCTTTGGGCTGCTGTTACTGGAAAAAATCAATTTACTGATACGATAGAAGATATTGCTAAGTGGATTGGTTATTCGGAAAAAAATAACACTCTGGGGCAACCAACGGCATCATGGAACTATTACGATGAAAGTGATCAAGTGATTGTTACAGTTTATCGTTATAACACTGATTCAGGAAAAAGATATCTTCCTTTTGATGTAAAAAGGTCTAGTTTTACTCTACCAGAGACCAGGCCTTTATATAATATTCCAGGTATCATGAAATCTGATAAGGTGATTTTAGTTGAAGGTGAAAAGTGTGCAGATGCTCTGATAGAGCAAGGTATGACTGCCACAACTGCAATGTTAGGAGCAAGTGCACCAATAGAAAAAACAGACTGGTCACCACTTAAGGGCAAGCATGTTATTATTTGGCCAGACAATGATGAACCAGGTAAACAATATGCTGAGAAAGTTGTGAAAAAGCTTACTTTTCTTGGTGTTTTATCACTTACTCTTCTTGAAATACCGGAGAATAAACCAAAGGGATGGGATTCAGCTGATGGTATAGAAGAAAAGATGAATATTCCTGAATTCATTGAAAATAACTCGAAAAAAATCATCGTTAAGCAATTGCTTAATATTCAAGAATGGAGCGTAGAACGTTTTATAGGTCCAGTACCGGAGCAAAAGTTTCTTGTTGAAGGGTTATTTCCTTTAGGAGTGACATCTATTCTAGCTGCAATGGGAGACACTGGTAAAGGTATGCTTCTACTTGATTTAGCACTGAAAGTTGCGAGTAGAAAAGATCAGCCATGTGGTTTTGGCCCACTTGTTACTGAGCATGGATCTGTGGTAATATTCTCTGCAGAAGATGATATGAGTGAAATACATCGTCGTTTAGAGCGTCTTGATTCGCAATGCGAGAGATTAAAATATAAGGATAGGCTCTTTATTGTACCATTACCAAATGTTAGTGGATCACTTACAATCATAAAGAGTGTTTCAGGTAAAGTTATAGAGACTTCTCCTGAATTTGAATTGATAACAAAACAACTTAATAAAATAAAAAACTTAAAATTAATCGTATTTGATCCACTTGCATCATTTGTGCACGCTGATTTAAATACTGACCCAGCCGTAGGCGATTATTTGATGTCTTTATTATCTGATTTAGCAGGTAGCACTGGAGCATCAATAATTACTGCTCATCATATGAGAAAGCCAAAAAGTGAAAAACCTATATCGACTGTTGAGCAAGCACGTGATGCCATTAGAGGTACATCTGCTCTTGTTAATGGTGTTAGGTGTTCATACGCTTTTTGGTCTGTGGAAGATACAGCTAAACCGACAATTTTTAAATCAATAGGAGAATCTGTAAGACAGAACGCATTATTTTATGGAGCAATTGTTAAAGCAAACGGTTTGGCTGATCGCACTTTACGCACTTATTTAAGAAATGAAGAAACAGGATTGTTAGAGGACATAACTGAAAGATTAAGAATAAAAAATATGAACGAAAAAGATTCAAAGCAGCATCTTATAACTGCAATTACACGAGCAGCAATTTCTGGACATCCATTTACCCATACAGGAAGTACAGGAGTGTATAAACAGCGGCATAGACTACCTGAGGAGTTTCACAGTATAGGAAGAGATAGAATGGAGCGTATAGTTCAAGAGCTGTTACAAGCACGGAAGTTGGTTAAAGGAATGGCTACTGGTTCAAAAGAAGATAAATGGCTTGACATTCCTAGCGGACCATTTGCTCGCGGCGTTGGAAAGTTTAGCTGTGGAGCTGAGCTATTCTCCTAAAAAATTTTTCTGATATAAAAAAATATTTTGATTTTTGCGGACGAATTTTGAACTCACCGTACATATATAATATAGGGGGAAAAATGTCAATACTCACACAGTCAGGAAGAGCAGCAATAGCAGCCAGCATCAAAAAGCAATCTATCCATCTTGCTTGGGGAACAGGTGATTCAAGTTGGGAAAGTAGCCACAAAGTAGAAAAAACTTTCGTTAAGGGTGAAATAAAATTTGATCATCAACCTATTTTTGATCGTCAACCTATTAAAGATGTGAAGGTTTTTACAGGGCAAACAACTTATCAGCCAAGTATTGACTATACAGTTAATGGCAGTACTGGTGTAATAAAACTTACGGAAAATAGCTCTATTCCAGTAAGTGATAAAGTTACTGTAGAGTATAGTGAAAGCACACCACCAGAGCTGATAACTTCTGAAAAACTGCTCAATGAACTTGGCAGACGTACTGCAGACGAAGTGCTATTCTGCACAGGTGATGAAAACGGTGAACTTATAACTCCATCTGGAAGGTTTAGGCCCTCAAATGTACCAACTAATAATCTCTATCTCAAATTTACTTTCGATTTCACGGATGCAGCAAATCAAGTAATCAGAGAGCTAGGGGTTATTGTTGGTACTAAAATAAAAGAAGAATTACCTGAAGGACAGAGATATTTCGAGCCAAAAGACGTGGAAAATCCTGGAATTTTGTTAGTTTTAGAACACACCGTACCACTTATCAGAACTGCAGCAACCAGGGAAACTTTTTCATTTGTTGTAACTTTTTGAATTTTTCTAGCATTAAATGACTTTAAACGCCTATTATAACCGCTTTAATCCTGACAAAGAATATGAGAAAAGCTTATTTCTTGCTGGAAGAGGTCTACAGTCTGCAGAATTAAACGAAACTCAGGAGTATGCTCTCTCTAAGCTTAAAGGCATAGGTGATGCAATATTTCGTGATGGTGATGTTATAACAGGAAGCAATTGTATTATAGATAGAGAAACTGGTAAAGCTACACTTGAGGGAGGAAAAATCTATCTTCGTGGTGCAGTTAGAAAAGTCGAAAAAGAAGAGTTTGTTATTCCTCTTAATACTATAGTTCGTATCGGTGTTTATTATCTAGAATCTACAATTACAGAGCTTGAGGATGAAAATCTTCGTGATCCTGCAGTTGGTACAAGAAACTATCAGGAAGTAGGAGCTGCAAGGCTTAAAGTTTCCACCATTTGGGGATACCAAGTAGAAAGTGTTACTGTTAACTCTACAAATGGCGAATTTTACCCAATTTACAATATTGAAAATGGAGTATTGATAGAACATTCACCGCCACCACAAGCAAATATAGTAACTACTGCTCTTGCTCGTTATGACAAAGAAGCAAATGGTTCCTACGTCGTAAATGGTCTTGAAGTAATGTTCCTGCAAAAGGAAGAGGGAGAAGGAGGAAAAAAAATATTTGTGATTAATGAGGGCAAAGCTCATGTTGATGGCTATGAAATTGAGTTACCTCACAGTATTCGTGTTTCTTTTGATGAAGATCCGGATATAAAATCAGTTGAATCAGAACCACATACTTTTCAGCCAAATAGCCAAAGAGTAATGGAACTGAAGGTTAATGATTTTCCAATAAGTGAAATCAAAAAAGTAGATATCACTATTCAAAAAACCATTACTGTTACTCACGGTTCATATTCAGGAGCCATTGATCCGATACCTGACTCTGCAGTACTTGAAATTATTCAAGTTAAACAAGGCAATGTTATTTATGAAAATAGTACAGACTATAAGTTAAATGCAGGAAACGTTGATTGGTCATTACCAGGTAAAGAACCAGCTCCTGGAAGTAGTTATCAAATCACTTACCGCTGTCGTACTCATGTAAGTCCTGAAGATATAAGTGAACAGGGATGCAAAGTAAAAGGAGCAGTTGATAACAGCTTGGTTTTGATTGATTACACCTGGAAAATGCCCCGCTATGATTTAATTACTATCGATAGCAAAGGGGTGGTAAGAAGAATAAAAGGAATTTCCCATTCTTGGAGACCATCGATTCCTAAAGCACCTAGTGGACAACTTTTGCTCTGCCACATTCATCAGACGTGGAAAAACGGAGAAAAAGAAGGGGTAAAAATAGTGAATAATGCTATTCATGCTGTACCGATGAATGAGCTTGAAGCAATGAAAAAAGGAATAAATGATCTTTATGCGCTGGTTGCAGAGGAACGTCTACGCAATGATGCAAATTCAAGAGAACCTACCAGCAAAAAAGGAGTATTTGTAGATCCGTTCTTTGATGATGATATGCGTGATCAAGGAATTTCGCAGTCTGCAGCAATAGTAAACAAAGAATTAATTTTACCTATAGATGTGGAAATTATTGATGTTGAAAGAGGTAAAGAACCTTATCTTTTACCTTATAAACTTGAACCGGTACTGGAGCAGCTTTTACAGACTAAAGGAGAAAAGATCAATCCATATCAAGCTTTTGATCCAGTTCCGGCACAAATTACTCTAAATAAAAACATTGACCACTGGACAGAGGTTACCACGAATTGGAAAAGTCCAGTAACCAGAGTATTTAATGTTAAAGAAACAACAGAGCTGCTGTCAAGTACCTCATACGAAACTGAATTTATGAGAGAAGCAGTACAGAATTTTGAAATTGAAGGTTTTGAGCCAAGTGAGAAGCTTAAAGAGATAAAATTTGACGGAATAATTATTCAACCTATAGCATAAAAATATGTTAATAGTTAACAATCAAGGACAAATAAGTGGAAAAATAAAAATCCCAGCAAATATTCCAGCAGGTACTAAATTAGTACAGTTTTATGGTGATAAAGGAAGCTATGGAGAAGCAACGTACACTGGTAAAAAAACTATTACCATAGAAGAGAGAAGAAGAGTTATCGCAGCAAGAAGAGTTGATCCTTTAGCGCAAACATTTACTTTAAATGAGAGCAGACACATAGGAGGTCTAGAGTTATGGTTTATAAATAAAGGTAAAAAACGTGTTGTTGTGCAGATTAGAGAAACAGCAGTGGGAATGCCCTCGCAGACTGTCATTGCTGAAAGTTATATTGAGCCAAAAGATATAAAGATAGATGGCACAGCAACACGTATAGAATGGTCACCAATGTTTTGCCATGCAGGAGAGGAGTATGCGATAGTACTACTTACTGATGATGCAGATACTGCAGTAAAAATAGCAGAGCTTGGCAAGTATGATGCAGTAAATAGCCGTTGGGTAACAAGTCAGCCATATCAAGTAGGAGTATTACTTTCATCGAGCAATGCAAGTACCTGGACTCCACATCAAAATTTAGATTTAACGTTTCGATTACTAGCTGCAAAATTTAGCGAACTTTTTCACCTTTTTAATCTTGGCAAAGTCAATGCGAATAATGTATCGGATTTGATAGTTTTGACGAACGTTGAAAAAGTAGCATTTGATACCAATGTAGAATTTATCTTAACAGATGAAGAGGGAAGAGAAAACTTTTTGTCTGATAATTTGCCGCTTGCACTGCGCGAAAGAATAAATGGAGAATTAACGGTAAAAGCAAGCCTAAAAGGAGGGCGAGAAAAAAGTCCAGTGCTATATCCTGGGTTACAGCTAGTTATGGGTAATATAGGGGAAAAAGGAGATTATGTAACTAGGAGCATTACAGCAGGAGCTAACACTAAGATAACAATTACCTATGATGCGCTAATACCTGGCACTGCAGATGTTAAAGCATATGTGCAAAAAAACGTGGATTGGCAATTAGTAAATTTAACATCAGGAAAACCTATTGGGGAAAATTGGGTAGAGAGAACTCATGTGCTGACAAACTTTAATGGCAATGAAACAAGGATAAAATTAGTTTTAAGTGGAACGGTTGTTTATCGCCCTAAGGTAAAAAATCTCAGAGTGATTGTCACATAATGACTGTTGACCAAACCAAACGAGGATATCCACTGCCTCATCCAGAAAATATTGCAGTTCAAGATGTGGTACGTATTCGAAGAGCTATAGAAAAAATAGATGAAGATATTACCGAAAGAGAAGATGAACTAAAAAATAATTTTAAACGATTTAGATTTGAAACTTTTTTGAATTTTTGGGAATGAAAGAAGCAATAGAAGCGTTACATCAAAGGATAAAGGATTTAGCAGCAAATAGCACACCTGATCAACTGGCATATCTTGCAAAATCGCTGGAATTGATAGCAGATAAAAAAGCTATTTCCAACGTTGTGCAGATGACTGAAGTAAAAGGAATAATTGATGCACTACAAAAAAGACTTAAGGATTTAGCAGAAAACAGTACTCCAGATCAATTAGCATATCTTGCTAAAGCGTTGGAATCAATAGTCGACAAAAGTGCAGTTTCTGAAATTGTACAGATGACTGATGGTAAGCTAAAAGAACTTCTTGATAGTGCAAAAAAACACTTAACTGATCTGGATAATAAAAAAGCTAGTTCTTTAGCAGTGATCTCTGAATCAGAGAAGCAGTTATTAAAGAGAATTGATGAAAAAGGAACAACAAATTTATCGCTACTTGATACGAGAAAGAATGCCAATATTGCAGCAATAAATAGCATTAGTAACAGTCATAAAGATGGTCTTAAAGGTTTAGTGAATAACTTCCGTACTGTTAATGATGTGCCAAGTGGCTCATCAATTATTAGGGAAATAGAAACTCGAATTGAAAACATCCTGAATGAGGTAAAAACTCGGGATGAACAGTTAAAAGCGTCTCTTATAAATGAAATAAGAAAGCGCAACATGGTTGAACCAGGGTCATTACCTTTCTTATTTGGTGTACTTGGCAGAAAAAATAATTATTTTGGCCACGGAACTTTTACGACAGAGCTTGGAAAGTGGAGTAGTGATATAACAAAAACTGACTATATGTTACAACTACTAGCAGGTAGCCATACGTACAATACAGATTACGTTAGTTTTTATCGGCCAAGACAACTAAGTTTTATAGAGGGAAGTAAAGGAACATTTATTTACGGAGAGTTATGCACAAAAAGTTTTTCGGGTAGTTATGATGAGATATACTATTACCCGTATGCTGCACTTGGAGTAGTATTTGTAAAAAATACAACCAATGTGAACATAAATAAGACAATGGAATTTGTTGGATCATCGTATTCGAGTACGGAGTATGGGGGAGCAGGATTATTTGTGGGAATTCCTGATAACACTAATTCTAATAAATCAAGTATTTCAAAAATAGTATGGAAAAATGTTTACCAATACATGAGTTCTGATAGCAAGTTAGCCGGATCTGGTAATGTGGAGATTCCAGCAGGAAAAACAGTTGCAATATTACTTTACACATCATCTTATCTGTATTCCAGAACACAAGTTAGTCAAGGTATGCTTGCATCAAATTATGTACACAACTATGGTCAATTTATTCAGTGGGGGATTTATAACATACGTAGCAATTTTCTCACCACAGGGCTTGAGGTAGATGTGGAAAGGACGCTCAGGGGTTGGCAATGTCCAGGGTTAGAACGAACTGATCAAATATGGCAATGAGGAGGAATTTGTGACTATTTATATACGTTTTGAAAACCACAAGCAGATTGAAACAACAACACTTGAAAACAAGCCAACTGGAAATGATTGGTATGAAGCACCAAAGAATTTTGACTGGCAAAAAAGTTATTGTTTAACAGAAGGAGAGAAAATTGTTGAAAGGAATAAGGAAGATATTGAGCTGGAATTATTGGAAAATGCGAAACTTTCTGCACTTCGTTTTTATTTTAATAACTATACTAACGAATACGCTGGAAATTCTCACCAAAAAGCTAAATCGTATCAAATACAAGAAAAAGCCGCAAAAAGCATTCTAGCAGCACCAGAGTCTATAAGTAAAAAGGATACAGAAATTATAGAACCATTAGCAAAAGTCCGTGGTATTACAGTTATTGAAATGGCAAGAATAATTGAAGAAAAAGCAAAAAAAGCAGTAAAAGAAATAATTAAATGTGAAGAGTTGGAAGACATTACCAAGAAGAAAATTGCAGAAGCCAAAAGTAAAAATGAGCTAGAGAACTTACTAAACGATTTTAAACAAAAGATACAAAGAAATGGCTGAAGAATTTTTACACGGAGTAAATGTTATTGAGGTAACCTCAGGAGCAAAGACAGTACGTACAGCTAAATCATCAGTGATAGGTGTAATTGGTACTGCACCTGAAGCTGATGAGCAAAAGTTTCCGCTAAATAAACCAGTGTTAATTGCAGGAAGCTTAAAAGAAGCAGCAAGACTTGGAAAGAGTGGCAGTTTACCTTCTGCAACAAACGGAATATTTTCCCAGATTGGTGCAACAGTAGTAGTTATTCGAGTTAAAGAAAGTGAAAACAGCGATTTAAAGCTCAAAGAAAGTGAAACTATCCAAAATATAATTGGCGGTGTTGATAAAGAGACTGGAGAGTATCAAGGGATAGAGGCATTCCTCAGTAGTGAAAGCATAGTTCATATTGCTCCAAGAATATTAATTGCACCTCAGTTTACTCATCAGTTACCTGAAATAGATGGAGTAAATCCAGTAGTGAGTGCTTTAATTTCCATAGCAGAAAAATTAAGAGCAATTATTGTTGCAGATGGACCAAATACTAATGATGAAGAAGCAATAAAATGGAGAAAAAGTGTGCGCAGCTCAAGAGTTTACGTAGTTGACCCTTGGGTTAAGGTATTTATTGAAGGAAAAGAAGGAACCTTGCCAGCAAGCCCATTTGTAGCTGGTTTAATAGCTAAAATAGACAGCGAACAAGGCTTCTGGCATTCACCTTCAAATAAAGAGATAAATGGTATTGTTGGCACAAGCAGGCCTATTGATTTTAGCTTAGGTTATGCAAATTGCAGAGCAAACCACTTAAATGAAAATGAAGTAACAACGATAATTCATCAAAACGGCTATAGGCTTTGGGGAAATAGAACATGTTCAAATGACTCAAAATGGGCTTTTCTGTCAGTGAGAAGGACTGCAGATTTAATCAATGATAGTCTACTTCGAGCTCATCTCTGGGCAGTTGATCGCAATATCACAAAAACTTATATAGATGATGTGATTGAGGGGGTGAATTCTTACCTTGCAAGTTTAAAAGCGCAAGGAGCAATTATCAGTGGAAAATGTTATGCAACTCCCGAACTCAATACACCGGCAAATATTGCAAGCGGAAAAGTGTCTTTTGATTTTGAGTTTACACCGCCATATCCAGCTGAGCAAATAATATTCAGATCCCATCTTGTAAATAATAGTGTAATAAGTTAGGAGAAAGCGAAGTGTTACCCAAAATACTGAGAAATTTTAACGTATTTGTAGATGGTCGTGGTTATGCAGGAAAAATAGATGAAATAACCTTGCCGAAGCTTACCATAAAAACCGAAGAGTACAGAGCTGGTGGTATGGATATTCCAATAAATATTGATATGGGCATGGAAAAGCTTGAAGCAGATTTCACTTTTTCTGAATACGATACAGAACTCTTTAGGCTATTTGGTCTAATAAATGGGAATTCAGTTTCTTTGACACTCAGAGGTGGAATGCAAGGGAGTGGTAGTAATGATATTGAAGCAGTAATAATCAATTTAAGAGGCATTTTTAAAGAGTTTGATTTTGGTAACTGGAAACCTGCTGAAAAAGCAACGCTGAAGTGTACTGTAGCTGCTCATTACTATAAACTTACTATAGGTGGTAATGAGTTAATAGAAATCGATGCTGAAAATATGATTAGAAAGATAAATGGTGTGGATCAGATGGCTTTGCTACAAACGGTTTTAGGCATATGAAAAGATTTCGAAATTTTATTTTAAGGAGGCAATAATGCACACTATAACACTAAACAACCCAATTACAGTTGATGGAATTTCTGTCTCAGAGTTATCGATGCGTGAACCTAAAGTAAGAGATTTACTTGCTATAGAACGCATAGAAGGCGAAGCTTTGAAAGAGGTAGCTTTAATTGCTAATCTAGCATCTGTGCCAAAAGAAGTAGTTGAAGATTTATGTATTAAGGATTATGTAGAAATACAAAAGGTACTAAAAGATTTTTTGTCGCCGCTGGAACAGAGAACTTAAAGTATAATGTATTACTACTCAGTTCTATTTCAGGAAGTGGAATTGAGCAGATTACTAATATGGATGTAAATGAATTTTTATCCTGGATAGAAATAAGTAAAGGAGTGGCAAAAAAATGTCAATGCTTTCAATAAAGATCGGTGCAACATTAGATGGCAGTTTTAATAGTGCAATGACAGGTAGTGCAGCAAAGCTTTCTAAGTTGGGTGATAGTATAAAGCAGCTTGATTCGTCAATGAAATCAGTCTCCAAATTTAAGCAATTAAATCATGATGCTCTTGAAGCCATGAAGAATTGGAAGGAAGCGGAGAAGAAAGCAAAAGAATCAGCTACAGCAATCGCTAAAGAGAAGAAGGAAAAAAAAGAACCAAGCAAAGCACTGAGAAATGAATTCGAAAAATTGAAAGCATCGGCATCAAAGGCAAAAGAGGCTTATATTAAAAAGAGAGATGCACTTCACACATTAAATGAAGAAATAAGGAAAAGTGGAAAGGATATTAAATCTTTAGTGAGGGATCAAACTAAACTTGGTTCATCTGTTGAAGTACTCAAAGGGAAATACAGTAAATTAGGATCTGTAATACAAAAACAGCAAAATGCTTTGGCAAAAAAAGCGCATTATAGGTCACAAGTAATGGAGACTATAGGACTAGGTCTTTCACTTGCAGCTCCAATTAAAGTTGCGATTGACTTTGAAAGTGCCATGGCTGATATTAAAAAGGTCGTAGACTTTACTTCTGGTACAAACGAAGCTGAAGAATTTGCTCAAAAATTGAAGAAATTATCCCGTGAAATACCATTAGCAGCTGCAGAGTTAGCACAAATAGCTGCAAGTGGTGGACAGCTTGGTATCAACAAAGGTAAGCTACTTGAATTTACCACAACAGTAGCTAAAATGGCCACAGCATTTGATATGTCTGCCGAACAAGCTGGTGATTCCATAGCTAAACTCGCTAACATTTATGGAATTGCAGTAGAGAAGATGGAAGGAGTTGGTGATGTTATAAATTACCTATCAGATAATACTGCAGCTAAGGCAAACGATATGATTGAAGCACTTGCTAGAGTGGGTGGTAATGCAAAACAATTTGGTTTAGATATTAATCAGACAAGTAGTTTAGTAAATGCCTTCATTAGTTTAGGTAAACAACCTGAAAAAGCAGCAACTGCTGTCAATGCTCTGCTTTCTAAACTTCAAACTGCTGAAGGGCAAGGAAAAGAGTTCAAAGCAGCATTGGAATCGATAGGTATCACTGCAGAGGAAATGTCACAAAAGGTTGCTGAAAACGGGCAAAACGCTCTACTTCATTTTTTTGAAACTTTAGAAAAAGTAGATAGACAGGAACGTTCACAAATCCTTCTCAATCTCTTTGGTCAAGAATATCAAGATGATATTGCATTGATAGTTGGGAGTTTGGAAGAATATAAAAAAGCAATAGATTTTGTGGCTGATAAAGAAAAGTATAACAAATCTATGCAAAAGGAATTTAATAACCGTGCAAGCACTACAGCAAATAACTTGCAGCTACTTAAAAATACAATAGCAGAGCTAGGAATGAACTTAGGGTCAGTTATGCTACCTACTTTAAATTGGATAAGTAAGATTTTGAGGTCTATATCTACAGGTATAGCTTGGTTCGCAGAGAAGTGTCCAATTTTGACTACAGGAGTTATGAGCATAATTTCAGCTCTTATTATTGGCAAGATTGCAGTGGTAGGTTTTGGTTATGCATTTGCATTGGCTGGAGGTGGACTATTAACTTTTAATGCTATTTTGCAGGGAACACTTTTGCCAGTATTAACTTCGTTATCAGCACGAGTAATTCCAGCAGTAATCATGGAACTGAAAGCTTTAACGCTAACCAATCCTATAGGAGCTGCTATTGCTGGACTATCAGTTGGTGCAGCACTTGTAATCGCTAATTGGCAAAAGGTAAAGGACTTTTTCTCAAGTATCTGGAAATCAATTACAAAACCTATAGAAAATTGGATTGGTATAGGAAAATTGTTTAATGATAATCCAATAAAAGCATTAGAGAAAACAGTAGAAGCAAAAATAGGCAGTGCAACTAGTGAAAATAGAAATGTTTTTAGTAAAGGAAATCCTTTATTAAATAATAATGCTTTTAGTGGAATTTCGAATAGTAGAACGAATATTGAAAGTGCTAGCGTGATTACAGAAAAAGGTTCTGTAGCAGATAATTCAGAGAAAGTTTTAAAAGACTGTGAAAAGTGTGAACAAAAAATTTTCAATCAAACTTTTACATTTAATATAAGTATTAAAGCAGAACCTAACCAAGATGTACGTAGTCTTGCTGATACAGTAATAAAAAGAATAAGAGAAAAATCGCGAGATGTTTTATTTGATTCAATAGAACCTATTTACTAATGTTTTCACTTGGTCCATATAAAATTTCTCCAACAGGGTTAAGGTGCAGTAAAGAGAATCGTTGGAATACCATAGAGTGTATTCACAAAGCTCCATTGTTGCAAAATATTGGCCAGGGAGTAGAAAATATAGATTTAGAAGGAGTCATTTATCTTAATAACTCTAATGGCTTAAACCAACTAAAAAATTTAAAGGAATCAATAGAAAATCAAGTATCCTATCCTTTAGTGGATAATACGGGTAATGTTTTAGGGCAGTTTGTAATTACACGATTAGAAGAAAAGCAAACGTCGTATTTTCCCTGTGGATTAGCAAAAAAGGTTGAATTTAGCTTAAGTTTAAGGCGTTATGTATGACAGTACATTATATAGCACAAGAAAATGAAATGTTGGATTATATATGCTTTAAACACTATGGACATAGCTCTGGAGCAGTAGAAATAGTATTGGAAGAAAATCCTGGACTTGCAGATTATGGAAGTTTTTTGCCTGCAGGATTAAAAATCAAGTTACCTACAATACAAGAGCAGTTGAAAAAATCGAAGTTAAAAGTGTGGGAATAAATGAAACCTGAATTTAGCATCGAAGGAATAAAAGATCATGTAATATCGGTGTATCTTACTGATGAATCTGGTACTATAGATGATATCGCAGAGGTATGTGTTGATTATGGCAATGAAAATGTAGAAGTTCCAAATGAATTGAACATAGCACTAGGTTATAAGGAAACGGGAATCTTTCCAATGGGTGTATATACAGTCAATGAAGTTACGATACAAGGCCCACCTAAGACCCTACTAATAAAAGCTCATGCAACAAATTTAAGAATATCTTTAAAGGCAAAAGTATCAAAAGAATGGCACCAAATTACCATAGAAAACTTAGTGAAAGAAATAGCTCAAAAACATGGATATGGACATAAAGTTGCTGAGGAATTTAAGGATATATTGATACCCCACATCAACCAAATAGATGAAAGTGATATCAGCTTGTTAACTAAAATAGCGACAGAACGCGAAGCAATGGCCAAATTAGCTGGTGGGTATATATTGTTTATTTCAAAGAATATGGCAAAATCAGCCACAGGAAAAGCTTTAGGAACAACGACTATTAGACCTCAAGACACAATTAATTGGAAAGTGCATTTTACCATACGTGATAAGTATAATTCAGTAGTGGCAAAGTGGCATAGCTATGAAAAGGGCGAAACTATTAAAGAAACAGTTGGTAGCGGTGAGCCAAGTTATATTATGCTGGAACTTTACTCAAATGCAGAGTCAGCACTAAGTGCAGCAAATGCCAAGTTGAAACAATTGAAGCGTAACAATGAAACTTTAGATGTAACTATGCCTGGTAATCCTCAAATTTTTGCAGAAGCTAAACTTAATCTTCTAGGTTTTAATCAAGCGTTAGATGGTGAATGGATAATTAATAGAGCGGAGCATACTTTAAATAGCTCGGGTTACCTTACTATGTTGTCAGCATCTTTGAGTAAGTAATGTTAAGAAAAAAATGAGTAATGATCTATTTAATATGAAGAAACTGTGTGCCAAATATGAAAAAAATAAAGTATAATGAAAGAGATAAACTACATTTCGTATGGTTCATACTATTAATAGTATGCATTGTTATTACTTATTGCTATCAAAAATCTAAAGCTACAGATAATTATAACAAAACATTACAAGTGGCTACTAGTAATTGCAACTTAGAAATAGTAAAACTTTTAGTAAAGGATATGGCTCCAAACTTGAGTGGAACAACGTTACATTGTGCAGCAAGAAAAGGATGTTTAGACATTATCAGATTTTTAATAGAAGAGGAAAAAGTAAATATAAACGCACTTGATAGAAATGCATTTAAAAGAATAGCTTTACATCACGCTGCAGGTGAAGGACACCTAGAAGTTATTAAGTTTTTATTGGAGAAAGGCGCAAATCCTAATATTAGAGATATAGATGGAAAAAACCCAAGAGATGTAGCTGTGCTAAGATCACGGCACAATAAAGATAAACCATACGATGAAATTATACACTTGCTCTATAATGCTGAAAAAGAACACGAATCTGAGCAGTAATATTTCGTAACCGGAAACAAGAAGTAGTTGAAAGATTACACAGTTAGGAGAAACATGCAAAATCAAAAAATCCCAATTACAGTAATTATCACGTTATTAATACAAACAGTAGCATTTATATGGTGGTTATCCAAGCTAGACTCAAGGGTACAATTTCACGATAAACTTATTGAATATGGTTTAATGGAAAAAGTGTTAGTACTTGAGGAAAGGGTAAAAAATCTTTCTGAGGAATTGGATGAGTTTAAATTACACGTTCTAAGCGGAAAAATTAAATCTTAATACCTTTACCCAAATTCACAATGATTAAATATATTTTATCCGTTGATGGAGGTGGCATTAGAGGCATCATACCAGCCATTATTCTAGCAGAAATAGAGCAAAGGACAAGAAAACCGATAGCTGAAATCTTTGATCTTATGGCAGGGACCTCAACCGGTGGAATTGTTGTAGCTGGATTATGTAAAAAAGATAAACCTCAATATTCTGCTAATGATTTAGTCGAGTTCTATCGGGAATATGGACCATATATTTTCAAGTCTTCATTTTTTAGGCGATCAATATTATCTTGGTTTAACTGTGCAC
Organism: Wolbachia endosymbiont (group A) of Therophilus tumidulus; assembly: GCF_964277345.1. Classification (NCBI taxonomy): domain Bacteria; kingdom Pseudomonadati; phylum Pseudomonadota; class Alphaproteobacteria; order Rickettsiales; family Anaplasmataceae; genus Wolbachia; species Wolbachia endosymbiont (group A) of Therophilus tumidulus. The sequence goes on from NZ_OZ195515.1 coordinate 1,071,768, forward strand.
AATACCCATATAAAAATATTGAATTTGTATTGGACAAATATTTTGGTGATGATACTCTACAAAACACTTTAAATAATGTACTGCTTACCAGTTACGACATTCAGAATAATTGCCCATTTTTCTTCAAAAGCTGGAAAGAAGGTAATATTAAGCTGAAAGATGCACTCAGAGCTGCAACGGCTGCACCTACTTACTTTGCACCTAAATATCTTAAAATCAACCACAAGGAAATGGTATTAGTGGATGGCGGGGTATTTGCAAATAATCCAGCGGCTTGTGCATATGCAAGTGGTAAGAGGTTATTTCCAAATGATGATATTCTACTGTTATCGATAGGTACTGGAAGAACAGATAGAAGCATAGAGTATGCCAATTCAAAGAGATTTGGAAAAATAGGCTGGATAAAACCTTTGTTAAATGTGATGTTTTCCTCTGGATTGGACTGCGTAAATTATCAGATGAATCAAGTAATAGGCAATAGATACGTAAGAATACAATCGCAATTGAAGCTAGCGTCGGCTGACATGGATAACATTACATCAAAAAATATCAAATCTCTTCAACAAGAGGCAAAGGCAATGATAGAGGACAATCAGAAATTAATAGATAAACTTTGCGATTTCATATCTTAATTTATACCAAGCAAAATTCAACTGAGCCAAAAAAGTTGGTTAGCAAATTCTGTTGGTTAAATCATTAACTAATTTTACTTATATCTTAAACACATTCAATTTTCACACTCACCCAACTCATCAGCAGTTAGGCCACTTGCTCGCACAATAATATCAATAGCAACACCTTCCTTAACTAGATCTTTTGCAATCTTGATTTTCTCTGCTTTTTTAACCTTTTCTTTACCAGTTTGCATTCCTTCAGATAAAGATCTGGCTACCGTATTCAGTAATTCTTGATCCTCAATTTTTTCGCATTTACCTATAAACCCAAAAACTGGCTCATTTTCATATTCTGTTAGTCCAAGAGCTTTAATGTTAACTGATAATGTCTTTGCTATCTTATATAATATTTCAATTGGAATGTCTGTATATCCTCGTTCATAGTCGTGTATTTCTTTAGGTGTTGAACCAATTTTATTTGCCAAGTCCTCCTGAGTGTATTCCCGTATTAATCTCTGCTCTTTTATCCTTTTCCCCACTTTGTAGAGTATAGAATCAGTACAAATTTCTTTCTCTATATCATCATATTCATAAGTAGATAAGCGAGTCACTTGGGAAATAATATCAACTGAAACTCCTTCTTTCACTAGATTCTTTGCTACTTCTATTTTCGCTTCTTCTTGGCTAATTTTCTCGCTAATATATACAAACCTTACTAATGGATACAGCTTCTTGCGTAATTCCTGATCCTTAATTTCTCTATGTATTTTTGTTAGATAGACTATTTCTTTATCCTCATCTTCATACCAACTGTTTTCTCTTAGTACTGTTGGTCCTGGAAGTAGATCTATAACATTGACTGACAATGCTCCTGCTATTATATACGATTCTTTGATTGTAATAGCCTTGCACCCTAGTTCAAAGTTATGTATTTCCTTATGTGTTAAACCAATTTTGCTTGCTAATTTTGCCTGAGTATACCCTTGTACTATCCTACAACCTTCTATTTTTTTCCCCAGCTCGTAGCTTGCTGAGCCAATATGCTCTGAATTATCATAGATAAATCCTCTAAAAGCTGTTTTTCCTACAGAAGCAAACATATATTCTATCACAAAAAAATCCACTATTGGCTAAGTTTTTATGAAATCACAAAAATTTCTCAATCATATAATTTGATAAGCCTGTCGTTTGCAAGATAATATCAACAGAAATTCCTTCTTTCACTAAATTCCTTGCAACTTCAATCTTCTTTTCCTCTCTGACCTTTTCTCTACAAACATGTATACCTTCAAATAAAGACTTGATTAGCATATCGCGTAATTCCCGGCTCTCAATCTTTTTGTATTCTCCTATCAAATTTGATAGCTTTTCTTCCGCTTCTTCATCTGATTCGGGAAGCAGATCTATGATGCTGATTGATAATACCTTTGCTATTTCATCTAACATTTCAAGTGAGACAGCAGCTCTCCCTTGTTCATACTCGTATATTCCTTGATTTGTTATGCCAACTTTATTCGCTAAATCTTTTTGTGTATATCCTCGTATCAATCTCCACTCTTTTATCCTTTGCCCTACTTTGTATGGAACCGAAATTTTGTTCTCCTCATACTCACCAATAGATAAGTTAGTTGTTCGAGAGATAACATGAGCAGAAACTCCTACTTTCATCAAACCCCTTGCTACTTCTATTTTTACCGCTTTTCTGCTTCTTTCCTCACTCAAACGAATAAATTTGGTTAATAAATAAAATACCTCGCTTAATTCTTTATCCTTATACCCCTTTACTAAATTTAATATTTCTTCATCTTCAAAATATCTTTTTTCATTTGTTAGCGTCTCTCCACAAACTAAACCTTTAACATTTACTGATAATGCTTCTGCTATAGCATATAATTTCTTAATTGGAATTTTACGACTCCCTTTTTCATATTGCAGTATTGCCCAGTACTTTACACCAACCTTCTCCGCTAAATCCTTCTGAGTATACCCTCTCTCTAACCTCCAACTTTTCACTTTTTGCCCTACCTCACAGTCTAGACTTTTTTCCATACAAAGAACCATACATATAATATTTTCTACTATAGCTCAAAGGCTCCAGTAAACTCTGGAACCTTAAAATAAATGAATTAAAGTTCCCTAAAGGTTTCTTTACTACCTCCACATACCCTATTTACCCATGAAGACAATACTTCATCATTGCCAATCTCTTTTATAGCATACTTTTCATTCCATATGCCACATCTAGTGAAATTACCTTTCTCTACTGCTTCTTGAAGTTTCACTCCCCCAAAAAGGCAGTTTTTTCCTATTTCTTCGCCTCTTTTTTGTAACTCAGCCCACATTTCCTTGTTTTCTACTCTGACTTGTACTTGATCATATTTTTTTACATCGTGGTACAATATAATATTTAGCTGACCAATGCTTGTAGGAAATTGTAATATAATAGAGCTTTCATCTGACATATCGATATAGTTTCTTATACCTCCCTTCTCGCTTTTAACCTCAACTGCATCATTACCAATTTTTAAAATATTACTTCCTAACTTTCTGTTTGCTTCCAGTATTTTGGCTACCTCTACCTTGCTATTATCAGAAAATTCTATATATGATGTTGTATTGTCTATCTCGAGATCTATTAAGGATCCTTCTTGAACAGCACTTTCGCCAGCTTTTTCTAGTTCTTCTAGTTGCTTATCTATCTGTAGCTGAACTTCTGGTTGTAGCTCATCATAGATTTCACCTATCAGTTTATTCTGTAGTAGAGTATCATGAAACTCTGCACCGCTTAACATTAATTTACGTATTACCTTTTTACGATCAACCTTATCAAATTTATGAAAATGTGTACCTAATACTACATACTCTGAGAAACTCCATTCCCCATCATTACATGCATTTAGCCTTGTTCCATCACCTATTACTTCATCTATAACTTTGTTCATCTCTTTTGGGGTTTTTGCTTTTACCACTCCACTCTTAAACCAGCTCAACTTTTCACTTTCGCTTATACTTGGCTTTATTTTTTGCAAGGCGGAGGTAAATGGATTTTTATCTTCTTGATCACTTGCAGGTTTTGTGCCATAAACATAGTCAAATCCTTTCCCACAGTTGATTTTGTTTTCGCGAACTTCTCTACCAGGGAAAGGTGCTATTTCCTCAGGCTTTTTAGCCTTATTAATTTTGCTTACAAAGGTGGATTGCTCCTTAGTACGACCTATTCCTACAATAGCATTTAACACCTCACCTTTTGATAATCTATCAAGATCAATGTTTAACTCGTAAGTACCTCCTTCTTGATCATCAAAAGGTACAATTATTTTATTACTCATATTAGCCTCCGCTATTAAATATACTTTACTAAGTCTACAACCGACTTTATTACTTTATTATTAACTTAATATATACTTTCTCATTAATTATAAGTAACAATTAATGTGCTTGCAAATACTTTCTTCATTCAAGTAGTTAAACAACTCATGAAAATCTTCAAATATCTGCTTTATAACAGTCCTTGCTCTTTAAAGCTAAAATACCCAACACTTGTGATGATAATGTGATCCAGTAACCTAATCCCTATAGTCTGACAAGCTTTAGCCAAGTCTTTAGTTACAGCTTCATCCTCATCAGATGGCTTTAACCTTCCTTCTGGGTGGTTATGCGATATTATTATTGACGTCGCTTTTCTTATTAATGCCTTTCTTGTTACTTCTCTTATGTAAAAAGGTACCTTATCCACTGTACCAGTGAACACTTCTTCCCACTTTAAACGGCACTTTTGATCAAAATATATTATTTTCATCTTTTCCTCCTCTGAATAGCCAATACTAACCCTTAAATATTTTACTATGGTTTCCAAGTTATCCATTACAGGTCCTTTCTTTAACTCTTCTCTTGGTACTCTCTTTGCAGCTTCCTTTAGACATAAAATTACTGCTACTGTAGAGTCAGTTATCCCTTCTATAGTTTTCAAGTCATCTATTTCCTGACCTAAAATTCCTCCTATTCCAAAACTATCTATTAGCTTTCTAGCAATAACTCGAGCTTCTTCCCTGTCATGCACTGCACTTAGAAACGTTTCTATTACTTCACGATCAAGTAGAGCTTTACCGTTGCTTTCTAATGCTCTGAACTCTATTTCTTCTCTACGATCTTTCTTATTATTCATAAAAATTACCCTTCACTAATAACAAAATGTTTTTATATATTTACTGCTGTTTTTTTGTCAGCATTGGCATAAAGCCATAGCTTTTGAGTGAAGTCAAATCAATTTCTCAATCTTTTTTACTTATTTTTTCATCAAAAAGTAAAGATATTAATAGATACTGATTTTTTATTTCAAATTTGTTGAATTTCGTCTAAAGAGATGCCCACTGTTTTTAAAATAATATTGATAGAAATTCCTTCCTTAACTAAATTCTTTGCAATTTTCATCTTTTCTACTCTCTTCACTTTCTCTTTGCAAACTTGTATGCTTTCAAACAGAGATTTTATTAGTACATGCCGTAGTTCTTGGCTCTTGATCTTTTTGTATTCTTCTATTAACTTTGATAGCTCTGCTTCACTATTCTCATTTTCTCTTGTTTCTGGAAGCAGATCTGTAATATTAATTAATAGTACCTTTGCTATTTCATCTAACATTTCAAGTGAAACAGCAGCTCGTCCTTGTTCATATTCATATATTCTTTGATTTATTATGCCCACTTTACTTGCTAAATCTTCCTGAGTGTATCCTCTTCTCAACCTCCATTCTTTTATTCTTTGACCTACTTTATACGGAATAGAAATTTTTTTCTCATCATTATCATATTCATCAATAGATAAACTGGTCGTTTGAGAGATAACATGAGCAGAAACTCCTTCCTTAACTAAACCCTTTGCCACCTCTATTTTTACTACCTTTCCACTTTCTTCCTCACCAATACGGATGAATTTAGTTAATAAATAAAACGTTTCACGTAATTCTTGGTTCTTAATCTCTTTATGTCTTCTTACTAGATTTAGTACCTCCTCTCCCTCATACCCTTTCTCATTTGATACTTCTTGTCCGCAAGCTAGATCTCTAACAGTTGTTGATAATGCTTCTGCTAATTCATATAACTTCTTAATTGAAATTCTGCGCGTTCCTTTTTCATATTGCAGTATTACCTGATATGTTGTTCCGATTTTTTTTGCTAAATCTTTTTGAGTATATCCCTTTGCTAATCTACGATTTCTTACTTCCTGTCCTATTACTTTGTAATCTAAAAAATTAGAGCATTTATTCTCTTTTTTCACATTTTATACTCCATAACCAGAAGAGCTATCACGTATACCTAATTGGGAACCTTTTTGACAAACTGAACTCATCTCCTTTCAAACAATTTTTCTATATCACTTAGTTTCATTTCTATATAAATTGGTCTTTCATGACCAGAATATGGAGTTTTCTCAATTTGTCTTAGTATCTCATTCATCTCTTCCAACTTCATTTCCCTTCCAGCTCTATGGCACACAATGGTAGCTAACACTTTTTCTTCTATAGGTAGCGTATCTCCTATCTCCATTAATCTATCAACTATATTCATCACCATCTCTTTCACATTTATTGTTCCTAAAATTGCAGGTATTTCTTTCACCCTTACTTTATCTTCTGATTCTATTTCAATACCAAAACCCATTTCGAAAAGCTTATCTTTATACATTTCAACCATCTCCATTCCAGCTTGGTTTTTAATCTCGACTATTTCAGGAAGAAGAAGCTTTTGCCTTTTTATGCTTGATTTTTGTTTTAAGCACTCATAGATCAACCTCTCATGAGCTGCGTGCTGGTCTACTATAATTAATTTGTCTTTAGCCTCAGCAACAATGTAAGTATTGTAGACCTGACAGCGTGCATATCCCAGAGGATAATCCTCTATTAAATCAATTTGCTTCCTTTCTAAAACCATCGTTCCCTTTTGGGGTGGAGATTCTCCATATTTAAACGTTTCTGGTAAGCTTTGCCTTCTTTCATCTGGTGCATTGAATTCTTTCATTAGACGATTTTCTAAAAGACTTGGTCTCTTTTCATAAAACTCTTTTTGATCTTTTTTCTCTTGACTATCAACCTGCTCTTGGCTTTTACTATCATTAAAAATTAGCTCCTCTTCAATACCTTGATCACCCGCTGCAAATCTCGTTGATAGTGTTTTTATTATCCCTCTTCTCACTATTTCATATATTAGCCTTTTATTCTGAAATCTTACTTCCGATTTATTTGGATGCACATTTACATCTACTTGGTCATATGGTACTTCTAAATGCAACACTGCAAAAGGATACCTATTGTTTGGAATAAAATCGTGATACGCATATCTAATTGCACCAACAAGTAGATTGTCTTTTATTGGCCTTCCATTAACAAACGTACAAATCTGAGTTGAGTTGCCACGATTGACATTAGGTTTACAGATGTGTCCCTTAAGTTTGATGCCTTCTTCTTCCTCTTTAACTTCCAGTGAATTGCTTTGAAATTCTTCTTCTATTTCACATAATCTGTTGAACAGCGAAGTTTGCTTAACATATTTTAAGAGCTTTTTATTACCAGAAGTGAGAGTAAACCCAATACTATAATTAATCATCGCTAAGTTATTCACAATATCAACAATACTTTGTGTTTCTGCCCTTTCGGTTTTTAGAAACTTTAGTCTATTTGGTGTAGCAAAAAATAAGTCACGAACTTCAATATATGTACCTTGCAACAAAGAACAAGGGGTAATCTCTCTTATTTTTTCTCCTCCCTCATACCTTATAGACCATGCTTCCTTTGCTCCACTTGCCTTAGACGATAATTTCATTCTGCTTACTGCTGCAATTGAAGGTAAAGCTTCTCCCCTAAACCCAAGGTGCTTGATTTCTATTAACTCACTATCGCTTAATTTTGAAGTGGCATGCCTCATAAATGCTAGTTCTAAGTCGTCCTTTTCTATTCCATTTCCATCATCTGTCACAGTTATAAGGTTACGTCCACCACTTTCTATTTTGATCTCTATCTCTGAACTTCCAGCATCTATTGCATTTTCTACTAATTCCTTTACTACACTCGCTGGCCTTTCTATTACCTCTCCTGCTGCTATACGATTTATAGTTTTTGTGTCTAAAAGAATTATTGCCATATTTTCAACTCTCAGTCTGATCAGTTTAATATCAATTAAAATCAGATTGTCTATTAAATTCTATTCTAAGCCCTTTCATGAAGATCATTAGAATTATGTATAATTATTAATGCTTTTTAAGTGGATTTCCTATTGTTCTTTCTAAGTTCCTTGGTGCACGTAACGATTATACTTTAAAAAGAATGTTGGCTACTGAGAAGAATGAAGACATCATCATCAGCGAAAAAAAAGGGCAAAAAACAGAGAAATTTGATGTAACTACTTAAGAAAGGTGTCTCTATTGCAGCTGAGACAGCTGATCACTCATGATCAAATAAAAAAGTTATAAGCACACAGATTGGATTACAGTATCTTTTTTAAGAAGAAGATTTATCTTGCTTAAAAACTTGTAGATACTATATTTTACATAAATTCTTCATGCGAGGCCTTTATGTTTACTAATAGAATATCTAATAATCTGGATCAGCTACAATTTTTTGTAGAGTTTTTAAATGAAAATTATGAAACTCAGAAACATCTTAGTCTTACACCACTACATTTAGCAGCAGGAAATGGTCAGTTGGATTTAGTCAACACTTTATTAGGAGAGGGTTTAGATATTAACTCAGAGATTAAGTACGATGGCTTTACGCCACTGTATTTTGCAATTGCAAAAAATCGCTTAGAGATGGTTAACTTTCTTATTGCTCATGGAGCAGATGTAAACCATAGGGCCATTCTAGGCTTTACACCTTTAAGTTTTGCATCCCAGCAAGGATATTTAGATATAGTCAACACCTTGATTGCAAATGGAGCAGATCTTAGTACTAAAACAGATAAACTTAATACACCTTTACACCTAGCAGCAGAGAATGGTCATCTAGATATAGTAAATGTTTTTATTGAAAAGGGGTTAGATGTTAATGCTGTAAATAATGATCGAGCAAGACCTTTACATTCTGCAGTACAAAATGGTAACCTCGAAGTAGTTAAAGCTCTTATTTCACAAGGGTCTGATATTAACGCTGGATCTTCAGGCATAGGTAATCATAAAGTTGATGCAAACATTACACCCTTACATCTGGGAACACAAACTGGTAGGTTAGATATAGTTAAGGTTCTGCTTGAAGCGGGAGCAAACGTTAATGCAAAAACAGATGATAAGATTACACCTCTACATTTAGCGTCTCAAAATGGCTTTTTAGAGTTAGTAGACATTTTACTAAAAGCAAAATCTAATGTTAATGCTAAGGATTATGAGAATCTTACACCACTACATTTAGCAGCAGAACGTAATCACTTTGGAGTAGTTAAGTCTCTTCTTCTCGTAAAGGGAATTGATGTTAATGCTAAAGGCCACGATAATTCCACAGCTTTACATATAGGATCTCAGAATGGTCACCTAGAAGTAGTGAAGCTACTAATAGAGAAAAAAGCCAATGTTAATGCTAAAAAAAACGAAGGTTTTACACCTTTGCATCTAGCAATTCAGCAAAGTCATTTCGAGGTGAGTGATTTTTTAATTAAAAATGGAGCAAACATCAACACCGTGGATGATCAGAATTGGACTCCTTTACATAATGCAGCATATAATGGTTTTTCTTTAAAAATAGTAGAGAGCTTAATTGCAAAAGGAGCAAATATAAATGCAAAGATGGATGATGGTAGAAGAGCTCTACATTTGGCAGCAGAACATAATCACTTGGAAATAATGAATTTCTTGATTGAAAATGGAGCAGATATTAATGCTCTAGATAACAGAAGTTGGACTCCTCTACATTGTGCAGCATATGATGGTAATTTAGAAGTTGCTAAATCTTTGCTTGATAAAGGAGCAGACATTAATGCTAAAACAGTTAAAAGTACTACACCTCTACACTTTGCAGTAGACCATGATCATTTAGAGGTGGTTGAATTGCTCTTAGAAAAGGAAGCAGATATTAATGCTTTAGATCACACAAATTGGACTCCTTTACATTTTGCAGCAGAAAAAGGTTATGATCAGATAGCAACCGTTCTATTGAAACATGGTGCTGATGTAAATGTAAAAGAAAATCAAAATAAAGGCACAGCCCTACATCTTGCAGCTCAATATGGTCATCCTAAGGTAGTTAAAACTCTTATTATAAATGGAGCGGATGTTAATGCAAAAATGGATAAAAATGCTACGCCTTTACACTTAGAGCCTGTCTTGAAAAGAAATGAGAAAGAGGATATGATGAGATAAGTAAAAAATAGTAGGTAAAAATGTATCCAAGTGATATAAGTGACAAAGAATGGGAAATTTTGGAGCCAAGTGTTGCACAAGGTGCAATAGGACGGCCAAGAAAGCACAATATTAGAACAATTATTAATGCAATAAGATACATAATGAAAGGTGGTTGCCAGTGGAGAATGCTGCCAAAAGATTTTCCGCCATGGAAAACGGTGTATGATTATTTTCTCAGGTGGCGTAATAGTGGCAAATTGGAAGAAATACACGATATGTTAGTAAAAAAGGTAAGAAAAATGGTTGGCAAAAATGAAATACCTTCGGTAGGAATAATTGATAGTCAATCAGTGAAAACCACTCAAAAAGGGGATCCAGAGGATATGATGCTGGCAAGAAAATAAAGGGTAGAAAACGTCACATCATTGTGGATACAATAGGCCTAATTATTACAGCTGATGTTCATAGTGCAGGCATTCAAGATCGTGATGGTGCTCTAAATCTTTTTACTCAAGCTAAACGAAAAGCTCCAACGCTACAAAGGTTTCTCGCTGATCAGGGATATATTGGTAAATTGCAAAATTACTGTTTATTGAAAACAGGATGTTTATTGACGATTACTAAAAAAGCAGCTGATGCTGTAGGATTTCAAGTTATTCCTAAACGGTGGATTGTTGAAAGAACTTTTGCTTGGCTTTCCAATTTTAGACGTATGAGCAAGGATTATGAGCATTCTCCTCTTACTTCAAAAACTAATATCTCCTTTAATATGATTACTATTATGCTTGCTAAATTAGCTGCTTAGTTCCTTTCAAGACAGGTTCTTAGGGGCACAAATTGGTAATTTAGATATAGTTAGGTCTCTACTTATGAGCGGAGCATACTTTAATGCTAGAGCTGAAGGAGGTAGATATGTTTTACCATTACACTTTGCGGAAAGAAGAGGAAACCCAGAAGTAATAAAATTACTAAAATTGGTTGAGAAGTTATTTAAGGCTATAGAAGATAATAATTATTTAGGAATTGAGAGTTCCATTAGAGATGGAGCAATCATTGATTCGAAGAACGTGGATGGAAGAACGCCATTACATTATGCTGTTAATAATGGGCACATAAAAGTTGTAAATATCTTGCTAGCAAATGGAGCTGATGCTACTCAAGTTACTAACAAGGGTAATACACCATTACACACTGCTGCTTCCAAAGGTCATAAAGAAATTATTGAAGCTTTGTTACAACGTGTAAGCCACAATAAATTGAGTGATTTTATTAATGCTAAAACAATAGTTAAAGGCACTACATCGTTGCATGTTGCTACTGAAAATAGCTTTTTCGAAGCTGTAAAATCTTTGTTGAAACATGGTGCAATTTATAACATCAAGAATAAAGAAGGTAAAACACCACTTGATCTTTCTCGAGACCAGAATATTACTAACCTATTGAAATTAGTAGAAGAGCTATTTGAAAATGCAAAAAATGGTAATGTTGAAATTATCAGTAAGCTGAGAGCAATAAAACCCGATGAGCGCGTAGCTGTAACAAATGCTCGTGATGATCAAGGCAAGTCATTAGTCCAGGTTGCAGTAATCAATAAACACTCAAACCTTGCAAGTAGATTATTAGAAATATTAAAAAGTCCAGATCAGAGTTTACAAGATGTCAGCGTAGAAAATCGAGTAAAGAGTTTAAAGTTATAGTTCTCTTAAATGAAACTCTAATGAGGGTGCCAAGATCTAGATCATTTAGAAAATTATAGTGGGCTTTACATCTTATTAATTATAAATTAACTTACTATCTAATCAATCCCTAAGTCATGTATGAGTAACATTTTGATAATATTAGCAGCAGGAAAGAGCAGTAGAATGAATTCTGAATATTCAAAAGCGTTGCACCAAGTGGGAAATCTTACTCTTTTAGAACATATAATTTCTAATGCAAAATTGCTGAGTCTAAAAAGCTTATCAATTGTTGTTAACAACTCCCTTCTAAAAGATTTAGAAAACTTTGATACTCTAAAAAGTATAATCGATCAATACAATATAAAACTAATAATTCAAGAAGATATTACAGGTACTGGCACTGCAGTTAAAATTGCTCTAGAAAATCTGGAGGAGTTATCTGATCAAGACATAGTTTTAATACAGTATGGAGACACTCCTTTTATATCTAGTGATACAGTTATGAAAATGACTGATTGTTTAAAGTATAATAATTTAGTTCTTCTTGGATTCAATAGTCAAGATGAACAATATGGAAGATTAGTAATTGATAATTACGGCAATGTTCAAAAAATCCTAAAAAATGGAGATAAAATGCTTCTTGCAAACTCTGGAATAATAGCTTCATATGCTAAAGATCTCTCTACCTTAGTAAAAGAAATAAAATTTAATAATTCGACCAATGAATATTGTCTTAATGATATAGTACCCATTGCAGCAACCAATAACTTGAGTGTAGGTTGTGTAGTTACTGATGAAAGAGAAGCAATGGGAGTAAATAATAAAGAGAATTTGGTTAAAGCTGAACACTATTTTCAAGCAACAACTCTTCTTTCATAATCACATTTTTTATTCACTAATTTAAGTTGACATTTATTTTATACTGGTTTTATAATACCTTTTGATTCTTACTTGTAAGATAATTGGTACGACAAATTTTCCTAGTTGTAGTGAGAGGGTATACATGGGGATATTAATAACAGGTGCTGCAGGTTTGATAGGGTCAACCTTGGTGAAAAAGTTAGAAAACCAGGGCCATGAAGTAATAAGCTGTGATATTAGGTTTCACAACAATCCACTCAGTTTTTTTTCAGAAGATATAGTACCACTACTTGCTAAGTGTACAGGAATTATTCATCTGGCTGCAATTTCTCGGGTTATACATGGTGAACTTTATCCTGAACTGTGTAAAAAAATTAATGTTGATGGTACAATGCAGTTTTTAGGGTTATGTAAGTCACTTTCAAATAAACCATGGTTTATATATGCAAGTAGTAGGGAAGTCTATGGAGAGCAGAAGGAACTGCCGGTTACAGAATCTGCTAGTATCAATCCAATAAATAATTATGCCAAAGGTAAAGCATTTATTGAGAAACAAATAACAAGCTTAAAAGATTTTAATGTAGCAATATTACGCTTTTCAAATGTATACGGTGGTTTACTAGATCATAACAGTAGAGTAATTCCTGCACTCTGTATTAATGCATTAAGAGGTGATCCAATTAAAATAGAAGGTAAAGAATGTGTTTTTGATTTTACCTATTTGGATGATGTTATAGAGGGTATATGCTTAACTGTTAAATATTTACAAAGCGAAAAATCTTCTCTTCCTGCTATTCATCTTACTACTAATAGCCCATGTACTTTAGAAAACTTAGCAAAAACAATATTAAAAGTCACGAAAAGTGATTCTAGAATTGATTTTTATCCTCCAAGAAATTTTGATGTAACTAAGTTCCATGGTGATTTTACTAGAGCTAAAGAGCTACTTGGTTGGTCTCCAAAACATTCATTAGAAGTAGGATTAAGTAATTTTATAAAAAGTCTACAAAACAATACACAAGAATATCCTGACAATATAGATATGGTAATATATGAAAATATTAAAAGTTATTCATGGTTACCCTCCTTATTATAGTGCTGGTTCAGAGGTTTATAGCCAAACTCTTGCTCATGAACTAGCAAATAACAATGAGGTACAAGTATTTACTAGGTATGAAAATAGCTTTTTACCTGATTTTTATTATACTACAGTCCTAGATCGTAGTGATTCACGAATCTTACTGCATTTAATTAATATACCCATAACTAAATATCGTTATAAATTTATTAATGAAGAAGTAGATATAAAATTTAAAAGAGTAATAGATAACTTTCAGCCAGATCTTATACATTTTGGTCATCTTAATCATCTATCAATTACTTTACCAGAAATTGCTTTTAAAGAAAATATACCTACAATTTTTACGCTACATGACTTTTGGTTAATGTGTCCAAGAGGAAGGTTTATTCAACGCAATTCTGAAGATTTGTTGCGGCTTTGTGATGGACAAAAGGATCAAAAATGTGCAACCCAATGTTACAAAGGATATTTTACAGGAGATGAAGAATTCCTGAATTTAGACATAAATTATTGGGAACAATGGGTTGCAACTAGAATGAAGCACACAAGGAAAATAATAGACTATATAGATTACTTTATTTCCCCATCAAAATTCTTGATGGATAAATTTACTCAGGATTTCAATGTTCCGATAAACAAAATTTCTTATCTTGATTATGGTTTTGATCTCAATCGTCTTAAGAATAGAAATAGAGCACAAGAAAAAGAGTTTATTTTCGGTTATATTGGTACTCATACTCCCGAAAAAGGTGTTGACCTATTACTAAAGGCTTTTTCTCACTTATCATCTAAAGCAAAACTTAGAATTTGGGGAGCAGCAAGAGAAGAAACTAAAGCTTTAAAAGCGATTGCCGATCAGTTTTCACCTGTTGTTAAAGAAAGAATAGAGTGGATGGGAAGTTATGATAATAAGAATATAGTTACTGACGTATTTAATAAAGTTGATGCAATAGTCGTTCCTTCAATTTGGGGTGAAAATTCACCATTAGTAATACATGAAGCACAGCAACTTAGAATACCACTTATAACAGCCGATTATGGTGGTATGGCAGAATATGTAAGAGATGGACTATTGTTTAAGCACAGAGATGCAAGTAGTTTATCAGAAAAAATGCAAGTCCTATCTACAAATCAGGAGTTATACAATAAACTTACCCAAAAAGGCTATCCTTATACTGAAAATGGAAATATACCTTCTATAAGTGAGCATACTGAAAAACTTAACAAGATTTACCGTAATGCTATTGAAAAGAAAGGCAAATCAGTAGCTGTTAAACCCGGTCCTTGGAGAATTACTTTTGATACTAATCCAGATTACTGCAATTTTGCTTGTATAATGTGCGAATGTTTTTCACCATACAGTAAAGTTAAAGAAGAAAAGAAAGCTAAAAGAATAAAACCTAAGATACTGTCGATAGAAACTATCAGAAAAGTAATTAAGGAATCAGCTGGAACACCTTTAAGGGAAATCATTCCTTCTACTATGGGTGAGCCTTTAATGTATAAAAGCTTTGATGAAATAATCAATTTGTGCCATGAGTTCAGCCTTAAGCTTAACCTCACAACCAATGGTTCTTTTCCTATTAAAGGAGCTAGAAAATGGGCTGAACTATTGGTACCAATTTTATCTGATGTTAAGATTTCCTGGAATGGGGCAACTAAAGAAACTCATGAAAGAATCATGAAAGGTTCAAAATGGGAAGTAGTGACAGAAAATTTAAAAACTTTCCTTGAAGTTAGAGATAAATACTTTAGCGATACAGGTGAAAGGTGTACCGTTACTTTACAATTAACATTTTTGGAAAGTAATTTACATGAACTCTATGACATAGTTAAGATGGCCATAAAAAACGGCATAGATAGAGTTAAAGGACATCATCTTTGGGCACATTTTGAGGAAATTAAGGATCTATCTATGAGAAGAGATGAGTTAGCAATTAGTAGATGGAACACGGAGGTGAGAAGGTTATACGAACTTAGAGATAATATTCTATTGCCAAATGGTAAAAAGATAAAATTAGAAAATTTCACAATCCTTTCTCAAGAAGGTATTAAGGATTTGGCTCCAGGTGGTCAATGCCCATTTTTAGGTAAAGAAGCATGGATAAACAATGAAGGAAAGTTTAGTCCTTGCTGTGCTCCAGATGAACTCCGTAAGACATTAGGAAATTTTGGTAATGTTAATGAGGTTAAACTCGAGGAAATATGGCAGAGTAGTGAGTACCTAAGCTTACAAAAGAATTATTTAAATTACAAATTATGCAAAACATGCAACATGAGAAAACCTTTGATCAATTAATCAAAGATAATCTTAAATCTATTAAAATTTCACCGTGTGAGAGTTTTCACGAATTACTAGGAAATCCTTTGTATGAAAATAGGTTTATAAAGGTTGGTAAATTTCATGAGCCCGGTCTTGCACCGGTTTATGATCAGACAGGTGCTTATCATATCAATGTGAGAGGAGAAGCAGTTTATCATCATAGATTTCTGAAAACTTTTGGATTCTACTTCAATAGAGCAGCCGTAGAAGATGATACAGGGTGTTACCATATTGATTCATCTGGATGTAGAGTATACAAACAGTCGTATCAATGGATTGGAAATTATCAGGAAGATGCTTGTGTAGTTAGAAGACATGATAAATGTTTTCATATTAATTTAAATGGCAACAGGATTTATCAGGAGGAATATGATTATGTTGGAGATTTTAAGGATGGTATCGCTGTAGTCTATAAGGATGGCAAAGCTACACATATTAATCATCATGGAAAGTTAGTACATAATAAATGGTATAAAAAACTTAATGTTTTTCATAAAGGGTATTCTATTGCAGAAGATCAACATGGTTGGTTTCATATAGATATTAATGGTGATCCTGTTTACCAGCAGAGATTTAAAATGGTAGAAGCATTCTATAATGGCATGGCAAAAGTTGAAACTTTTGAAGGTGTGTTAGGACAAATCGATATTACCGGAAATGTAAAGTTTAGTATTTTTGATTTAGGTAAAGAATCTCAAGTGCATAGGATTTCTGCAGAACTTTCAGCCTTTTGGAAAACTTACCTAACAAGCGTTGCTATTGAACTTGATTTGTTAAATATTTTACCTGCAACTGTGCCGTTTTTATCTAAAAAGTTAAACATTATCGTACCAAATCTAGAAAGGCTGTTAAGGGCGTTGTGGGAAATAGGGTTTATTGATTACGATAAGGACGAGGACTTATGGAAACTATCATCAAAAGGTAAGTGTTTTAAGGAAATACCATTTTTGCCAAAAGCAGCAACAATGTGGGCAAGAGTTGCCGCTGAAAAGAATTGGTTAAAGATTGCCGATATACTAAAACAGAAGTCAATCTCTTCATTTGAATCTTTTAAGGAAAGAGAAGCATCAGAAGATAAGAAAATAGCGTTTTACCAAGCATTGCTAGGATATTCTAGATTTGATACTAAAGAGTTTAATTCTAGGATTAATATAGATGGTGCTAAGAATATATTGCTATTTGGTGTACACTCTTTATTTCTTGCTTATTCTGATATACACAATAAAGGTTCTATAGGCCTATATAACGAACATAAAGTGCCAAGACAGTTAGTAGAAAATTTAAAAGTCAAACTTATAACTCAGGAAAAACTATCAGCTACAAATTATGAATTAGGTGTCTTTTGCCGCTTTCTACAGCATTATGATGATGATAAAGTATTGTCTTATTTAAAATTGGTCAAAGGAATATCTCGTATTTTATTGATAGAAACTATTTTAGATTACCGCTCTCCAGCTGGAGGCTCTGTAGATATTAATGTAATGGTTGAAACAGGAGGTAAACTAAGAACATTAAGCGATTGGGAAAAAATACTCAAACAAGTAAAAGGATTCAAAATTTCTTCTGTTGTACCTTTAACAGATTACTTATCAGTCATTGATGTCAGGTGTTAATCATATGGAAATACTACAAAAAAATGGTTTTTTTATTATCAAAAATCTGGTTCCTTTAAAGCTAATAACTCAGTCTTTAAGTGATATAACAAATAAGATATCAGAGCTATCCCAAGAACTAAGTGTTTCAACTTCTGACTACTTAAACTGTACCGGTAGATGGGGCACGTCATCTCGAGTAACTAGAATTATCTCTCAAGCATTAGATAAAATTATTAAAAATTACCTTGAAAAGTCACTTCAGTGTCAGATACTGCAGAAAAAATCAAATGTTATATGTAAAACTGCTGATTTAATAGATGCAGTTCCCTTCCATCAAGACATCTCCTATAGTTTCAATGATCCTTACCACTTTTCCGTTTGGTTAGCTTTGAATAATGTAAGTGAAACTTCAGGTGCACTGCAAATTATAGAAAACAGTCATAAATGGGAAATACAGCCTTTAGTTGATTTTTGGTACCCATATTTTTTTGATCAGTACTCAAATAACCGAGAAAATTATAAAATTAAGTCACTACCTATTTCAGCAGGAGATGCGATAGTTTTTGATTCACGGTTATGGCATGGTAGTGATAAGAATACAGATGCTAAAGATAGATTTGCTTATGTAACAAGGTGGATTGTAAAAGATCAAGACCTTCCCTATGTGCCAAAACCTCAGCCTTCAGTTTTTGGTATACTCAATTGTGGTGAGTTAACAGAATCTATACTGAGAGAATGCTTGTCATTATTTGGCTACCAAGAAAGTATAAAAGCAAAAAACATGAAAGAACTTATTAAGAGCTGGTTAGCCTTTATTACAGACACAACTACAAATATTTCTGAGATCGACACTACTGAGGCTAAGCGAGATTTATATAAGCTACTTATTCTGAATCAAGCATCAGCACTACATGATGCTGGAGACATCTCAGGAAAAATATACAAAAATTTATGGTTTTCACTACTTGTATTTCTCAATAAAAAAGTCAACGTAGTGGAGCTAGCATTGTAAATGAACAGAAGTAGAGTTGATAGCTTCAAATGTGTATTGATGTTCATCTTGAATATAGTATCTAAATTCAAGCTTAATGTGCTTGTAATGTCTTTAGTTGCCCTGGTGGTAGCTGTTGATTTGTCTTTTAGAAAGTATTTAGTAAAAAATATTCTAGATACAGCTGTAAAATATCAGGAAGGTAATGTAATTGAGAATCTTTTATTACCTGTAAGCGCTTATCTTGGTATGGCATTACTTATCACTACTGCTTTTAGATTCTATGGCTATTTTGTTGACATTCGAATGTTTACCTTAATGCGTCAAAAGATAGCTGATATGTCTTTTTGTAGGCTACTCCAGCAAGACCATTCCTATTATCAGAACAATTTATCTGGAAGCTTAGTACATAAGGTCAGTAACTTAATGGATAGTGTGATAGAGTTAATAAGATTGCTTATAGATTGTTTTTTCGGTTACAGCATAGCATTAGTCTTAGCTATTTATACCTTATCATTAGTAAACATAAAATTTGCAATCGCCACATTCACTTGGGTAAGCATTTTTATTTTAGTATCGATTTTCAGCTTTCGTGTACTTACTGAACTAGCTGATAATTACTCTAAACAAAACTCACAAGTAATAGCTAGTATAGCAGATAGTATTTTAAATGTTATATCAGTAAGGTTATTTTCTCAGCAAGCACATGAGAGACACAAATTTTTTCAAATATGCAAGAAAAGAACTATTGCAGAGAGAAAATTACAATGGGCATACTTTTGTCTTTGGTTTATATATGGATATTCATTCGATATACTTCAAGCAGTAAACTTGTATTTTTTAATTCATGATTATCAATTGAACAAGGTTGCAATAGGAGATATTGCTCTTGTACTTGGAATTAATATATCGATTATAGAGTTTCTTAACCATCTAACTAGGAATCTTACCCAATTTTCTACTCATTTCGGCAAAGTTTCAGATGCATTGCCAATCTTGACTACCGTACCAGAAATTCAAGATAAGGAAAATGCTAAAGAATTAAATTTATTAAGTGGAAGAATAACGTTTAATAATGTTTCTTTTTCTTATGAAGGTCAGGAGCCATTATTTCAAGATTTCTCAGTTACCATTAATCCTTGCGAAAAGGTAGGTCTAGTTGGTTATTCTGGAGGTGGTAAATCTACTTTTATAAACTTAATTCTAAGGCTATTTGATGTTAAAAAAGGTAATATACAGATTGATAATCAAATAGTATCAGAAGTTACACAGAGTTCTTTGAGGCAACAAATATCTGTAATACCTCAAGACCCATTGTTATTTCATGATACTATTTTAGCAAACATCATATATGGTAAACTTCAATCTACTATCGAAGAAATAATGAGAGCTGCAAAGCTGGCTGGTATTCACGATTTCATTATGACTCTACCAGATCAATATGGAACTATAGTCGGAGAAAAAGGTATCAAGCTATCTGGAGGAGAAAGACAAAGAATAATAATAGCAAGGGCATTTTTAAAAAACGCTCCAATATTATTTCTTGATGAACCAACTAGTCAATTAGATTCTATAACAGAAAAAACAATTCAAATGAGTTTATTTAAACTGATGCAAAATAAAACTACGATTACTATAGCACACCGTATTTCTACACTTTTACACATGGACCGAATTCTAGTATTTAACAAAGGAAAAATTGTCCAAGATGGTAAACACGCTGAACTAGTTTCTAAGCACGGTCTTTATAAAGAACTTTGGAATGCTCAAATTGGTTGTTTGAATGGCAAGAAATAAGATGGAAAAAATTATTGATCTGAGAAGTGACACTACAACTCTGCAGAGCTTCAACGTTATACATGCAATAAGTAATGCAACTGTTGGAGATTTTGCTTATGGTGAAGACAAAAGCTGTAATGACTTATCAGAATATTGCAAACAACTATTCAAAGTAGAAGAAGCATTATTTGTAACCAGCGGTATGCTTGCAAATAGATTAGCCATTGCCAGTCAAACAAGTCCTGGTGATGAACTCATAACTCATTATAATTATCACGTTAATTTTTTCGATAGCGCAGGCAATGCAAAAGTAAATAATATCGTATTTAATTGCATTAGAAATAATAGCGGAATCTTAGATGTTGATGAAGTAGAATATGCTATTAATTCTAAGCCGAGGTATAAAATTTTTGCTCAGGTGAGTCTTGTTTCTATAGAAAATAGTATAAATGGGTTTAATGGTAAAATTTATCCTTTTGAAAAACAAGTTGAGTTATATAACTTTTTAAAAGCTCACAATGTAAATCTTCATTTAGACGGTGCAAGAATATTTAATGCTCATATCGAAACGAATATTGCTTTAGCAGATTATGCTAAATACGTGGATACAATGAGCTTTTCTTTTACTAAAGGACTTGGAGCTCCTTTTGGTTCAATGCTTATGGGTAAAAGAGAGATAATTGAAAGGGCTAAAAAGCTACAGGTTTGGCTAGGTAGTGGTTATCATCAGATAGGGTATTGTGCTAATGCAGCAAAATACGTACTACAGAATAATATCTCTAGGCTTAAAGAAGATAATAAGCTCGCTAAATTACTTGCAGATAAGATTAAAGAAATTCCACACATAAAACTGGTACTACCTTATCCAGAAACTAATATAGTAAGCTTTAGTATAAAAGCACTAAATGTAACTAATGAGGTTTTCTTGAGTAAGTGCCAAGCTTATGGTTTATTGCTTTTTCCTTGGCTCGAGTCTCATATAAGAGCAGTTACCCATCTTGGCACAAAGAAAACAGACATCATGAAAGCTGCTGAAATTATAAAGGAGGTTGTGTTAAATTTAATATGAGAATAAAAATAGATTTCTTTAGCGATTCAAACACTGACCCTTCAGCTAAAATGAGGGAAGCGATGGCTAAAGCAAAAGTTGGAAACGAAGCTGCATGTGAAGATCCAACTGTGAACGAATTAGTGGCAACCGCATGTAAAATATTAGGTAAACCTGCAGGAATCTTTTTGATTTCAGGAACGATGTCCAATGTAATTGCTTATAAAGTACACATTCAAAGACCTGGTGATTACTTGCTGCTTGATGAAACTTCACATCCGCTCATAGTACAATCTGGCTTGATTGCGGCCCAGGCACATGCTACTCCTTTGCCCATCAAAGGTACGAGAGGAATATTTACTGGAGAACAAATTGTTGAGTTTATTACTCGTCCTAGTTTAAGAAATATTCCGAGAGTTGGGCTTGTTTCTATCGAACAAACGACAAATTTTGGTGGTGGAGCTGTGTGGCCTTTAGAATATATTCAAGAGATCTCAAGTCTCTGCAAAGAGAATGACGTATTCACTCATTTAGATGGAGCAAGACTGTTCAACGCTTGTGCTCATACTAAAATATCTCCAAAGGAGTATGCAAGTTATTTTGATTCGGTATTCATTGATTTTAGTAAAGGATTAGGTGCTCCAATGGGCGCAATATTGCTTGGAAGTGAAGAGTTTATTGAAAAAGCTTGGTACTATAAGTTTCAAATTGGCGGAGGTATGCACCAAGCTGGCATTATTTCAGCTGCATGTTTATATGCTCTACATAATAATGTAAATTCTTTAGAAGAGGATCATAAAAAAATGCAGCACCTTATAGAAGGCCTAGACTCCATAGATCAAGTTATAATTGATATCGACCTGTATAAAACTAATATAGCGTATTTTTCATTACGTACTAATTGTATATCTACTCAAGAATTAATAAACGTACTAATGACAAATTATGGAATTAGAATGGCTAACATCAAAGGTAAAATCAGAGCTATAACACATAGAGATATAAGCTATGAAGATATTAATACTACTGTATCTGCTATAAGAAAGATACTAAGTAAGTAATTTTTTGCACTAATTGTTTGCAAACTTCTTGTCAAACAATATTATACCAATATAGTATTATGCTAGCATCTGCATAGAGCTATTTGGGAATAGGTGTGAACTTTGTCTTCTTTCAATATTTACTATTCTTCTGTGGATATATGCTGCTTTATTTATCAAGACAAAGTATACCAATTGCTCTACCACTGTTAATAGATACTGACCATGTAAAATTAAGCTATTTTTTTGCCTGCTTTTCTTTTTTTTATGGAGTATCAAAATTTGTTAATGGAATAATAATGGACTCCAAAAATAATCCATTATTTATGTTTGGGCTATGCAATATTGCAACTGGATTATTAACCATTGGTATAACTTTATCATATAATAATCTAACTTTATTACTGTTAACATTAATATTATTAGCTTGGACACAAGGGTTAGGTTGGCCAGCTATTACCAAGTTTATGGTTACAAACTCTAGCATCTCTTCAATTGCATCATCATGGGGAGTTATGAGCTCATCTCAGCAACTTGGTTCTTGTATTACTTTAATTGTATTACCAAGTATAATTAAAATATATGATGCAAAAAGTGCATTTTTGTACTCTGGTCTCTTATGCTTACTTTTTGGAATTTATATAATATTAAAAGCATATTACAAAGAAAGTGCCAACTTTACTACCTATTATAAGGTGCATAAATCTCAAATAGGTATCAAGGTAACAAGTTCCATATGGTTTCTATGTTGTGCTACTTTTTGTGCTTATATTATAAAAATGGGAATCTTCTTTTGGTTTCCTATAATTTTAAGGGATAAATTACAAATTTCTCTTGTACAATCCTCACTAATAACAGGTGTATATGATTTAGGTGGAATCCTTGGAACTTTAATCACAGGAAGAATTAGTGATATGTACTTCTTTCAAAATAGAAGCTTGCTGGCATTACTTTACATGTTGGGTATAGCACTCACTTTTATTGCAATGAACTTTGGTCAAAACATAATTCTTATGAACCTTGGTGCAATCTTATCAGGATTCTTTATATTTGGAGTGCAAGTACTGACAGGTGTTATAGCTATAGAAATTGCTCCACAAAATAATGTATGTGCAATTGTAAGCTTAACAGGATTATTTGGGTATATTGCAAGTTCAATATTTTCATGCGTGGTTTTAGGAGTACTTGTTAAGCACTATGGTAACAGTATTATGTTTTCATTTTTTTCCATTTGCTCTGTTGTTGCACTCGTTTGCTTTTCCATACTATCAAGCAAAGATCTAAAAAAACTAAGTAAAGCGGTGTAAAAAAAATTTCTCAACAGTTAAACTTTGTAGATAGATTTTTTACCCAAGGAATAAACATGGTAACCATATCTTAGTAATAGCTCGCTATCTAATAAATTACGGAAATCAAAAACATTAGGTGCAGCCATAATACTCTTTAAACTTGCAAAATCTTGATTTTTAAATTCTTTCCACTCCGTTAATAATAATAAGGCTTCCGCGTCTCTTGCAGCCCCTATAGCATTGTCTGCGTACTCTATATCCTTTAGAACTTGCCTAGCATTATCCATCCCCATTGGATCATATGCAGTAATTTTAGCCTTGTTATTCACTAACAATTTTGCAATATCTATAGCTGGGCTATTTCTTACATCATCAGTACCAGACTTAAAAGTTAGCCCCCATATTGCTATTTTTTTATTTTGGACTCCATTTAATACATATTCTACCTTTTTAGCAATGTTTGTTATATGATTATAGTTAGATTCCTTAACTGAATTTAAAATTTGTAGCTTAACATTGTGGTCTTCAGCAAGCCTTATTAAAGCTGACAAATCTTTAGGAAAACATGATCCTCCAAATCCTGGACCAGCTTTGAGAAATTCCTTACCTATTCTATGGTCCATTCCCATACTGTTAGCTAAAAGGTCAATGTCTGCTCCTAATAGCTCACATAAACCTGCCATCTCATTGATAAAAGCAACCTTTGTTGCTAGAAAGGCATTAGAAGCATATTTAATCATTTCAGCAGTAACTGTATCAGTGACTATTAACGGAATATTCTTATCTATAAATGATCTATATATAACTTCTAGTTTTGCCCTAGCTAGCTTAGTTTTTACTCCTATTATTATCCTATCTGGGTATAAAAAATCTGATACTGCAGAGCCTTGCTTGAGAAACTCTGGATTAACTCCTAAATCAAAGTTATAGCCCTTATTAGATAAATAATTATGTATATTTTCTGCAGTACCAGGAGGAACAGTTGACTTTATCACTATTAAGCAATCTTGATTAACTCTCTCATAAACTTCACTTACTGCATTATATACATTCTTTAAATTTGCATTTCCTAGGGAGTCTGATGGAGTATCTACAGTTATAAATACTACTTCTGTATTGGGATTTATTTGAAAATACGAATCGAAAAATCTTATTCTTTGTGACTTTATATTATTCTCTAAATAATCTGCTAATCCAGGTTCATATAGAGGAATTTTCCCTGATTTCAAAAGTTCAATCTTCTCAGTATTTATGTCAATGCAATCAACTTTATGGCCCTGCTCCGATAACATTGTACCAGATACTAATCCTACATACCCTACTCCTATAATAGTTACGTGCATTTTATTATCACCTTAAAAATATAGCTTAGCATCTAAAATAAATACCATTAACAATTATAAACTTTTGTTGTTAGATTATTTTTCTTAATTGCCTTACCTTCCGAATAAGCTATAAATAAGGTTGATGGTATTAATATCAAAGTACCATATAAAGCACTTTTATCAGGTAATTCATTAAATATAACGTATGTTACTATTGCAGAAATTATTAGCTCTATGTATCTATACGGTGCAAGTGCAGTAGCATCAGTAAGAGCAAAAGCTTTTAACATGAAGAACAGAATTAGGTTTGAACTTATTCCTAAAATCAGCAGTAATACTAACTCCAACAAGGAAGGCATATGCCAATAAAATAACAAAGGTGGAGTAGAAAAAATAGTTGTCGTTAGAGCTGAATAAAATAACATACTTATTACTGACTCTTTTATTACAAGTTTCTTATTAAGTATGTCTAATATAGCAAAGATTAATGCAGATACAATAAAAATAAGAATTTTAGGATTAAAATCTTCACTATGAGCTTTGGTAGTAATAGCAATACCAACAAAGCCAATAACAGTTACTATCCATCTTTGCCAAATTATATTTTCGTTTAGCAAAGGGATTGCAAGAAGTATAACAAATAATGGTATAGAAAAACTTATAATCGTTGCAGTTACTATGGGGAAAACAGTCAACCCGTAAGTCCATAAGGTCATTCCACAAAACAACAACCCACCCCTGGTTATTTGAGTAGATATTTGACTTGTTTTAAAAGTTTCTATTCCATAGTAAAACATAAAAGGTACAAGGGTAATAGTGGTAAACAGAAAGCGGAAAAAAATTATTTCAAAACTCTGAAGATGTAAACTTAGATATTTTGATATAGTATCATTAGCTACACTACTAAGTAAGCTAAGTATAAACCAGATAACCCCAAACAAATAAGCTCTCAATCTGTAATCCATAAAGCTTCTGATTTAATAGATACGATGTACTCATATAATTTTACTACAAAACTAATAATATAAAAGTTTTCTGATGTACGTCCCCAGAATGTGATCGTAAGGGTTCATTATAAATAATTCGGGAAATTTCGTCTCTTTAGACATATTAAGAGCTATGTAACGAACGTTTATATTTGTGAGTAATAGTAAGGCTCAAGGTAAGGAAAATGC
Organism: Wolbachia endosymbiont (group A) of Therophilus tumidulus; assembly: GCF_964277345.1. Classification (NCBI taxonomy): domain Bacteria; kingdom Pseudomonadati; phylum Pseudomonadota; class Alphaproteobacteria; order Rickettsiales; family Anaplasmataceae; genus Wolbachia; species Wolbachia endosymbiont (group A) of Therophilus tumidulus. The sequence continues at coordinate 1,097,889 of NZ_OZ195515.1, forward strand.
TAGTGAGGTAAAGTAGAATAACGTTGATTTGATAATTTAAGCTCATTCCCTCTTGCTACATCTCTCTTTAAATATCTCCTCTTTTGCAGCAGGTCTATAATTACTGCTTAAATTTAGGTGCACACTAATTTTTCGATTTATATATTATTCTAATGCTTGTATAATACCTTCATTGAATATTTGATTTTGAGGTAATTAGATGCCAAAAAGTAAAACTAAACGTGGAACGGAAGATTTGAAGGGTAATGCAGGCCCAAGCAAAAGATCTCGTCTCAGTTCTGATCCTAAAAAAAATAAAGAGATTATCTCTAGCAAAGTAATAAGTAAGCTGAAGGATGTTGTTAAAGGTGATAGAACTTCAGCTATTGAGGAATGGGTCAAGTCTCACCCTGTAACAGTAGAGGGTCTAACCGTTGAGCAATCGGACCTCTTATGTAATGCGTTTCGTGATGAATCCTGTTGGTCAGGTGCGACACTAGATGTTGCTAAATTGGTAGGAGAATTAGCTAAATCAGGTGTGTTGAATCCATTTGCTATATATAAAATAGCATGTATTGAGTGTGTAGAGAGTGAAATTAAGCAATTATTTGACAAGGCGTTAGAGTCTTTTAGATCTGACTTATCTCATAAAGGTGCATGTGAGGAAGATAGGAATTTAGCTTGCAGTGATAAGCTTGCAAGAGTTGAATTGTTAAGTTCCATGGGAAGACGTGATCCTGTTTTCAATTTCTGGATTGATCAAGAATCAGGTAACCTTAGAGAAAATATAGAAGCAGAAGATGGATTTAATAAGGCTGTAGATTTCAAGTGGAGTAAGGGAGTGGAACACTTCTATAATCGTCTGTGTTCTGAAGAAAAATTAGTGAAAGAAGAGAGAGAAAAATTGCTAGTTTCTGCTATTGCAAAATTATCTCCATTGCAATCTAGCTATAAACTTGCTTCTACCTTAAATTCCCTTCTAGGTAAAGTCATAAGCGCAAAAGTAGATCATAAGTCACTACTTGGGCTACCGAATAAGAAAGATAGGGGTGTGATCTATCGTCCTCTTAGTTACTTAGTAGAGCACGGTTTTCTTTGCACAACTAAGTATGTTATCCAGTACTTGAGCGAGGGATGTTCAAGATCTGAAGCAGAGAAAATGCTTTCACCTAGAGGATATGCACATCTTCTCTCATCGCTTTCATTTGTTGTAGTTTCTAAAGATTATGACTTGGATAACAGGAATGAAGCAAGGTCAGCTATTAGCAGTCTTTGGGAATCTAGTGTATTTAACCAAAATAAAATAAATGTTGTCGATCCTTTTAAAGATAGGATTGCTTTTGTTGCAATGGAAAATGCAATTTCAAATTTGATTGTAGATCAGGAGAACAGCAAGGATACTCAAAGTGCTGGCGATGGTGAAAAAGTTGATTTGGTCTTGAGTATTTTAAAGTTTGCTAAAGATTGTTGTTCAGACAAAAGCTTTAAATCATTAAAAGAGAGGATAGCAAATAGTTTAGATAAAACAAGGAATTCTAAGATGATAGATGCAACTAGCTCCTGCAATTTAATAGAAGAGTTGTGTAAGTCAGCGAGAAATTTGAATTTATTCTCTGCTAGCACTGAAGGTCCTCAATCTACGTTAGTGGGTACTAATGTTAGTATTTCGCCTGCTGCAGTTGTTAACAAATAGGAGTATTTATGCATGGTAATAATGAAGATCGTGAATTAGTTAGGGCTTTATTAAGTGGAGGTTGTGATGAGTTTAGTAGACAATTTGTAGGTTTTTTAAACAACTGTCCATCTTTTTTGCATTCGGCTAATAAGCCTGGCTTTTTTCCTACATTCTTTTTTGGTATGTTTTCTACTGCACATGATGCAGGTATATTAGTTGAAGATGAAAGAGTCTATTTTCGTTTTGACAATTATGGAAATCTAAAAGTTGCTGTTCTCACTAATAAAGAAAATAGAAGAATAGTCAGGTGTTATACTGTTGCTGATAATGAGAACAGCCCTGGGTCAAGGTTTAGTGCAGAAGAGAAGCAGCAGGTAGAAGAGAATCTTCCACAAGAATTACAGGAAGATGAGGATCTGGATTGGGAAGAGTATAAAATATTTCGGTTTGGAGAAGAATGTAGGTTTATTCATGAAATAGATAGATTTCCTCAACGTGATGAACCTGGAGCTCCAATTTTTCATGAAATTAACCCAATCAGAGAACAAGGTGAATTGTTAGACCTGATGAGTGAGTTGGCAAATGACGATACAGGAGAAGTGCGTACTAATGTTAAAAGAATTTTGGAATATGTTATTGATATCCATGATGAACATGAAGATAGCTTAGTGTTTCGTGCAGAGTCTGATTACCACGGTTTTCTGTGTGGGTTTTTAGTAAATTTTAGATACCGAGCTGTGGCTGATTTCTACCCAGAGCTACTTATAGGAAAAGGTTATGCAGATGTTGTTTTGCTTGTTCGTGGTGTTGATCAGACAAATGATTCGGTTCCAATTATAATTGAGTTGAAGGTTGGTGATGAGGAAGGATTAGAGCAAGCTAAAGATTATGCTAAAAGTTGTTCTGTTTCGTCTTTGCCTATTCATACCTCATCACCAAGTGCTGTTTGTGTAGCGTTAAATTTTCAATTACGTGGAGGTGCTGGTCTCCGAACTTCTGTGCAGGCCTTTTCAGAAGGTGGTCTTTCCTTAATACCGGGTTTACTACATCCTCATGGAAATGGAGTTAGGGGAAATGTAAAACGTTTTTTACAACCCATAGCATCAGAGTTCACTCAATCGCCTCATTGTAACACTTTTTCCTGTACATCATCGTTTGTTTTTGGAAATGTTTTATCTACAAGGAGGGACTTAGAAACAAATGATGGGCGGGAGGTAAGGGTTACCAAGTATCTATTTAACCACTCTCAGGGAGAGAAAATGAAACGTACAGGTGGTAGGGGAGATGCAGCAGATATTGTAAGCCATGCGTTAACTTTAGCTCTATTTTTATCAAATATTGTTTTTTTTGTGCTTCACATTTTTCGTCGTTTAAAGTGGCAGACTTTACCAGACAAGGCATTGAACCTGTCGTTACTGCCTCAAGCCACAGATGATGCTAAGGTGCGTCAAGTACTTTGTGAAGTAGATGTCCAGGGTCATCTGGAAGTGGCTTCTGCAAAGAAATTCGAATCACTACGTGCTTACTCACGTTCTCATAGTGAAGGTTATTTCGAGGGAAGGTTTTCAGAACAAATGGGTAATGTTAGGAATTTACATCAACTTGCAGATCAGTTGATGAGTGCTGAGCCTAATTTTAGTAATGATAGTAATGTTAATGGTGAGTACAGGGCTAGGTATGAAGTTTTATTTAATGAGATTTCTCGTCTGTTGTCTCCGTTATTAAATGGAAACCGTCTACTCGTGAACAATGAAGCTAAATTTCAGGCTTTGTTGCGTGGGATATTTCAAAGTTGCGATAATCCTGCCAAGGTAATTATTGAGTTCCAGCTACAGAGAGGAAGGAAAATAGACCTAGTATTATCAAAATCTGCGGAAAATGATGATACTCATCCAATTGGAATAGAGTTGAAGTATGCTAACACCGCAGAACAAGTTGAACGAAAAAGGGTGGAGGCAAATCGACAGTTAAGTGAATACGAATTTTGTGGAGGATGCAAGCGTATTACTGGGGGAGATGCGATGGTTTTGTTATACGCTATATTAAATGCTGTAGGACAAGAGCAGGATCTGATATTGATTGGTGGGCTTCGTAGAGCATCTGGGTTTTCTAGATGACTTGTAACTAATAAAAGTACCAAAGATAAGGTTGTTTATGGGTAAAATTATGCATTAAGCTAGAGTACGGTTGAGTAAGGTTGGAGAAAAAGCAAGGTCTTTGAGCAAGAAAATTTGATTTATGTTTTCTTAAGTTAAAGTTAACCTGATGAAGTTTGTATAATTTATTGTTGGAGTTTTTTTGTTCTATTTTTACTGTAAGTTCAATCTGCTCTATCTTTGGTCTTTTTTTCTTAGTTTTGCGGCAAGTCTAATATTTTTACTACTTAATGGAATAACTTGCAGAAAGTGGAGATATAATGCTAAGGCAGAGGAGCTCAGACAGTTATCTTAAACAATAAAGAAATACTAAAGGCAAAAGATACGCTTGCGTAGTTCGAAAGCTTTCTATAGGATAAGCCTCACCTGATTTACAAATAGACTCGTTATGTTAGATGTTTGCTATTTATTCTTAAGCTCATTTTAACAGCATTTTGCTTTTTTTAGTATGTAGGGGTTTTCTAGGAATTATCCTACTGAATTCTATGATATTATTTTTTGTAACATTGTTATACTTATCATGATAAGGGAGCTGGCGGAGTTTGTCAAGTAAGTTTTTGTATTTTAATTTTAGAATTTTATAGGCTTTTGTTCTCATGAAAATTATGTTCTCATGAGTAAATTAATGTTATCCTTTTTTGTTGATCTAAAGTTTCTTATGTTCATACACTTACGTGTTCATAGTGTTTATTCGCTGCTTGAAAGCTCGGTTAAAATTGAGGAGCTGATCGGCCTTTGTTTGCGAAATAAAATGCCAGCGGTTGCAATTACTGATTCAGGTAATTTATTTGGTTCACTTGAGTTTGCAGAATATGCGGCAAGTAGGGGAATACAGCTAATAATAGGATGCAATATTATAGTTAAACATTCAGAACAAAATTTACCTATATTATTGCTTGCAAAAAATGAGCAAGGGTACACTAATTTAGTCACTTTGGTGAGTGAGTCTTTTAGAAAGCGCAAGAATAACAGCGATATTCCTTACGTTGATTTTGATGAGCTATTGAATTTAAGTACGGGTCTGATCGCTTTAACCGGTGGATGTTTGGCTCAACCATTGTTGGGGCAAGATAAAGAAACGGTTGAAAAACTGCTTTCAGCATTCAATGGTCATTTATATGTTGAATTGCAGCGTCATGGGCTGAATAAAGAGCTAGAGCTTGAAGAAGCTTTGATAGACTTTGCTTATCAGCGCAATATACCACTAGTTGCAACGAACGATGTGTTTTTTCCAAATAGGTCTGACTATGAGGCTTATGATATATTAACGTGTATATCGGAGGGGAGTTATGCCCTGGAGAATAACAGAAAGAAGTTAACTACCGAGCATTACTTCAAGTCTGTGGCAGAAATGGAGGAGCTGTTCAGCGACATTCCCGAAGCAATTCATAACACTTTAGTGATAGCTAAGCGGTGCTCTTACATGCCAAGAAGCAGGCAGCCTATTTTGCCTAAATTTCCTTGTCGAGAAAATAAAACTGAGAATGAAGAACTGAGGGAGCAGGCAGTTGCAGGATTAGAATTCCGTATTGCGAATGAGACAGACATAGACCTTAAACAATACTACGATCGGCTGAATTACGAACTGAGTGTGATAACTTCGATGAACTACGCTGGCTACTTTTTGATAGTTTCTGATTTCATTCGTTGGAGCAAAGCAAATGGCATTCCAGTTGGTCCAGGAAGAGGCTCTGGTGCTGGATCAATTGTTGCTTGGGGCTTGCAGATTACAGACCTTGATCCAATAAAGTTTGGCCTAATATTTGAAAGATTTTTGAATCCTGATCGTGTATCGATGCCTGACTTTGATATCGATTTCTGCCAAGAGAAAAGGGACCTGGTTATTGATTATGTTCAGAAAAAGTACGGTTATGTTGCTCAAATAATCACTTTTGGTAAATTGCAGGCAAGGGCAGTATTGCGTGATGTTGGTAGAGTATTGCAAATGCCTTACTCTCAAGTGGATAAAATATCTAAAATGGTTCCATTTAATCCAGTAAATCCTGTAACTTTATCACAAGCGATAGAGTTTGATCAAAACCTGCAGAAAGAGCGGGATAGTGATGAGGTAATTGCAAAGCTTCTTGATATATCTCTTAAGCTTGAAGGAATATATCGTCACGTTTCAACTCATGCTGCTGGAATTGTAATATGTGATCAAAAGTTGGAAAATTTTGTTCCTGTGTATTATGATCCAAATTCAGCTTTGCCAATCACTCAATACAGCATGAAATATGTGGAGAAAGCTGGGCTAATAAAATTTGATTTTCTTGGGCTTGGTACGCTAACGCTAATAGATCATGTATGTCGTTTAATTAATCGTGATGGAAAAAAGATTGATATTTCTTCAGTTTCTTTGAATGATCAAAAAACCTATGAGATACTCTCAAGCGGTGATTCAATTGGAGTGTTTCAGCTTGAAAGTTCGGGAATGAGAGAAGCTTTAATTAAACTAAAACCGGACTGCATTGAAGATATTATCGCTTTAATTTCCCTTTATCGTCCAGGACCTATGGATAACATTCCAACTTATGTTGCAAGAAAACATGGACTTGAAAAGCCAGATTATATTCATCCGTTACTTGAGGAAGTATTAAAAGAGACATTTGGGGTAATAATTTACCAAGAACAAGTGATGGAAATAGCCCGTATTCTTTCCGGGTATAGCTTAGCGGAAGCAGATTTGCTGAGACGTGCTATGGGTAAGAAAATCAAGGAAGAGATGGATAAACAACGTGAACTTTTCATCCAAGGGGCAACGAAGAATGGCGTTGATTACGACAGGGCAAGTTATATCTTTGACCTTGTTGCAAAATTTGCTGGTTATGGGTTCAATAAATCTCATGCTGCAGCATATGCGGTGATATCTTATCAAACGGCTTACCTTAAAGCTAATTATCCATTAGAATTTTTTACAGCACTAATGAATCTGAATATTGATGATAGAGATAAACTGAATTTATTTTATCATGCAGCAAAGTTTAGTGGCGTTACCGTTCTTTCACCTGATATAAACAAGTCTCAAGCTGAATTCTCAATAGAGGATGAACGCATACGTTATGGTATTGCTGCCTTGAGGAATGTTGGTTTTTCTATAGCGGAAGGAATAGTGAACGTACGTTCAAGCGCTTGTAAGGACATATGGGAATTCATTCAAAATTCAGGTCATATAATAAATAAGAGAGCGCTAGAAAGCCTGATTAAATCCGGAGCATTCGATAGCGTGCATAAGAACAGAAAGCAGCTATATGAGTCAATGGACACGCTGATTTACTTTGCAAATAAAAACAAACAGGATAGAGAATCAAGTCAAGCTGCTTTGTTTGGTAGTCTTGATGTCCTCAAACCGAAACTTGAGAATGTGGAAGATTTTGATGAAGAGGAAAAATTAGAACATGAGTTATTTTCACTAGGATTTTATTTAACTAATCATCCGCTTGAAAAATTTAGAACTCTTCTGGAAAAGTTAAATATTGGGTTTATCGGAGAAAATAGAACAGCAAAAACTGCTGGGGTAATATTAAATGCACGTATGAGAACTTCAGAGCGTGGAAGGTTTGTTATCCTCACACTTTCTGATCCCCATAACGTTTCTGAAATAGCATTCTATAATAATGAAATAATAGAAGAAAAAAGAGATTTATTTTCACCAGGAACGTTTGTGATAATTGATCTTGAAGCTTCGGAAAATACAACAAGATTAGCAGGCAAGGATATATCTGAGTTTACAAAAAGAGTCACTTCTACAATAAAAGAATTAGTTCTCACCACTGAGTGCACGGATTCGCAAAAAGCCGCTATGGAATTAAACACAATATTGAAAGATGAAGGCAGAACCAAAATAATGCTAAAACTTCTTCTCGAAAAACATAAAGTGAGCATCTTATTACCAGGTGCATACTCAATTGCTCCTCAAGTAATTTATGAAATATCTAATTTAAGCTGGATTAAAGGCGTAGAAATTAATACAAATAACTTGCTTATATAAAAAAGCTTTATATAATGAAATATTTAATCGGTATTAAAGGAAGATATAGTGAATCTTTATGAATTTACTTTTATAGCACAACAAGGATTGTTACAGCAAGAAGTAGAGGAGATGGTCCAAGAGCTAGCTGTTTCATTGAAAAATATTAAAGCAGATATTATGTTCCAGCAAATCAGGGATATTCTGAAAAAAGGAAATGACAAGCTTACAAAACAAGAGTTAGAAGTGCGTGCTGAGGACATTAAAGAAAGTCTAGTTGCTTACTCTGACTTCTTGGAAGATCTTACAAAAATTTTATGGGTTGAATTAGAAGAAGATCTTTCAAATTTGAAAGAAGTGAAGTCAAAAATCGATAAAGAGTTGAAAGATGACCTAAAAGATTTAGGAATAACGCAAGATTTTACAAAATTTCTAGGAGGCAGTACTAAAAGTGCGTTTATCCATAACGCAGTAAATGCTTTGAAGAGAAATATTTCAGAACATCTAATAAAGATTTTTCAAGATATTTTGAAAGATTTTAGAATAAACGGTCCAACTCAATCGAGCAAAGCGTTGGAAATGCTTTTGAAAAACATTGAAGCATCAGGATTAATCAAGTATGAACATTGGGGTCTTTTGGATTTTGCATATCACAAAAATAAAATGAAGAGCGGTCATTATTGTATAATGTGCATAAGTTCTACTGCAAGCATTCTGGATGAATTTATGCGTAGAATGAAACTTAATGAGAACGTTATTCGCCACTTTCCTGTGCAGGTTGATAAAATTTTTGAAGGTAAATCTCATATGATGAATAAACAAATTGAGGAGCAAAGCGCATAATGATGAAAAGACGAAATAGTTTTAATAATTCTTACGTATCTGTAAATAATAGGACTGGCTTTAGGCGTTCTAAAGTTTGCCCTCTTGCTGCGTCTAAAGATGAAGACATAGATTATAAGAATATAGATTTATTATCCAAGTTTACCTCTGACTATGGTAGGATATTACCTAGAAGATTAACAGGCGTATGTGCAAAAAAACAAAGGAAGTTACGCTTAGCGATCATAAGGGCACGTTTTTTAGCTCTTATTCCTTACTGTACTAAAAAAGTTTAGGTAATTTATGTTGATAATTTTAAAGGAAAATATAAGGACTTTAGGTAAGCTTGGTGAAGTTGTCAAAGTTAAACCAGGTTATGCACGTAATTTTCTTTTTCCACAAAGAAAAGCGGTGAAAGCTACCAAGGAAAATTTAACAAAGCTAGAGGAGCAACGTTTATTACTGGAAGAAGAGAATATAAAAAGATTAAATGTAGCAAAAGAGCTTGCGTTGTCACTACATGATAAGTTTGTGGTATTAATAAAGCAAGCTTCAGAGGATGGTAAAATTTTTGGTTCTGTAACAACACGTGAAATTGCGAAAATTTTACTACAAGAAGGACATGTGATAGATCACCGTAGTTTATCTTTTGGTGGAGTAAGCATCAAAAACTTGGGTGAATACCAAGTAAACGTAGAATTACATAGTGAAGTAGTAGTACCAATTACTATATACGTCGTGAAATCCGAAACAGATGCAAATGAGCTAAGGCAAGTAAAATTGCAAAATCAGAAGTCTGAGCAACAAGAGGCAGAGCAAGATGCGAATAAAGAAGCTACTGATGGTGATGATAGCTGATCAAAGATGATCCCTTGTTATAGTCGTAAAGAAATGTCTGCCATGGCTAAGCTGGTGTCATCCCAGTGCTTCCCTCATGTCATCCCAGTGCGTGACACTGGGATCCAGTTTATTTCATCATGGACATTATTTTATGCTTCTAGAATCCGTTGTCCATTGAATAATTTGCAAATACTTTTATATCTGGATTCCAGTGTCACGCACTGGAATGACACCATTATTGGAATAAATCAAAAATGATTCCCCGCTATAGCAGAAAAGAAATGTCTTCCATTTGGGAGGAAAATAATAAATTTAATATATGGCTTAAAATAGAAAAATTAGCGTGTGAAGCTCAAGCAAAGTTAGGAGTGATTCCGAATAATATTGCTGAGAACCTCTCTGGTGCTATTGAATTTGATGTTGAATGTATCAACGAAATTGAATCCATTGTAAAACATGATGTTATAGCTTTTCTGACATATATTGCTAAAAAAGCGGGAGTTGATGTTCGTTATCTTCATTATGGAATGACAAGTTCTGATGTTTTGGATACATGCCTTGCGGTGCAACTGAAAGAGTCCTGTGATATTTTGCTCGAGAATCTAAAAAATTTACTTGCAGCATTGAAAAAAAAAGCTGAGGACTATAAAGATATTGTTTGTGTTGGACGCAGTCACGGAATGCATGCAGAACCAACAACTCTTGGAATAAAATTTGCCAGATTTTATGCTGAATTTAAACGCAATTATCAGAGATTAATTAGCGCGCAAAAAGAGATCTCAATTTGTAAAATATCAGGTGCAGTAGGCAATTTTGCAAATGTTGATCCGTTTGTTGAAGAATATGTAGCGAAAGAAATGGGACTCATACCTGAAACCATATCATCTCAAATCATTCCTCGTGATAGACATGCCATGTTCTTTTCAGTTTTGGGAGTAATTGCAAGTTCAATAGAAAATGTTGCTGTTGAAATTCGTCATTTGCAAAGAACTGAAATCGGCGAAATTTCTGAGCATTTTTCCACTGGGCAGAAGGGAAGCTCTGCTATGCCACACAAATGTAATCCTATTTTAAGTGAAAATCTGACTGGACTCTCACGTTTAATACGCAGTTATGTTTTTCCTGCGTTAGAAAATGTTGCATTGTGGCACGAACGTGATATATCACACTCGTCTGTGGAAAGATGCATTGCTCCTGATGCTTGTATAACAATGGATTTTGCTTTAGTGCGATTAACAGATTTGATAGATAAATTGGTGATCAATAAGGAAAACATTGAAAAGAACTTAAATTCTTCAAAAGGTTTAGTTTTCTCACAGCGTGTATTGCTTGAGTTAGTAAATAGTGGTTTGGCGAGGGAAGAGGCGTATAAAATTGTTCAGAGCAATACAATGAAAGTGAAACAAAACAACAGTGATTTTCTGGCCGAATTGAAACAAGATAAACCCTTACTTAAGGTTATTAACTCGGAAAAACTTGAATCTTTGTTTGATTTGAAGTATTATACGAAACATATAGATCGTGTGTATAATAAGGTTTTTAATTAGGCTGAGTAGCTCAGTTGGTAGAGCAGGAGGATCATAATCTCTTGGTCGGGGGTTCAAGTCCCTCCTCAGCCACTCGAACTAAACTATGTTTAGCAAAACAGTGCTATTGGTGAAACCCAGTGTCAGTTACTTGGAATGAGTTGTATATCCACTCAGGTGAGGAGACAATGGATAAGAGATTGTGAAAAGGGTTTAGCTTTTGGCCTATGATCTCTTTAAATGACAGAATTTCACTACAAAACTTAACTTTCTTCTATGCAGTTAGCTAAGTCAAGAAAGGTGAATCTATCTCTTGTTGTAAACGCAAGATCGACCACTTTACAATATTGTTCTTTATTCCAACTGAGGTGCTCTGGTAAGTGTGGAATTGATAGATCTTCAAATATTTTTTGCAGGTGTTTTGCAGGTAGTAAATTTTGCTTAATTAAACTGGAAATATTATGCCATTCTTTACAAATAATCTCTTGGATTTTTTGCTGCATAATTTGCTTCTGTTCAAAAGTTCTTACAAATTCGATATTATCAAAGTACTGAGTTATATGTTTTACATCTAAAGTGGTCGGTTTGATAATCGGGTTTTGTATTGATAATATCTTTTCCTGTAAATTAGCCATAGTAATCGTTGTGACAGCAATTTTTTCACCATGTAGTGAGGAATAATCTTTTGTTACCATTTCCATTGCGTGAGCTATCATATGCTCTCCTTGGCTTGCAGAATAGCTGCCTTTTGACATCACCATTCCAAGTCCTGAAATTAGTAGAACTTCCATAAGTAATAGGACCTCTTTTCCACTTCTTTTAGTAAGCGCCGTATATTCTCTTAGCAAAATTTGCTCCAAATCGTGAACAAGTGTAAAAGGTAATTCATTGTATTCTGTGCTAAGCAACAAATGAGATAGTAGCCAGTCAGCCTGAACTGTTGAACGACAAATGAAATCTGCAAATCCGCTTAATGTGAGGCGCAGTGGCGCATTGGCAAGTATGTCTATATCTATATATATTGCTCTTGGAAGATGTGCTTTGAACGATTTTTTATATCCATTTACTAATATTGAAGCATTTGCGGATGTATATCCATTCATAGAAGCGGCTGTTGGAAAGGATATATAATCTTTTTTCTCGAGGTAGCTTGCATATTTGCAGATATCGTTAACGGTGCCGCTACCAAATGCAACTATTAAGTCACTGTCTTTTACTTTGTTTCTCACTAGATTTACGGTTTCAAGAGAGGCAGCTCTGCTTGGTGTCATTTCTCTACTTGATGTCATCCCAGCGCGTGACACTGGAATGGCAGGTGGGGTTGGAATAATTAAATGAGAAATTTTATTAAATACGTTTTTGTTTAAAAGTTTTGCTGTATTTTCATCTGCAACTAGAAAGATGTCATTTCCGTGTTGTGTGCATATTTCATAGATATCATCAGCAAGGTGGTAATCTGTTATTACTTCCCTTAGAAAAGTTTGTTCGGTTTGATGTAATATTTGTTTTAAATAGTGCATAGAGTGTTTACAATATAGCAGTATAAGTATTTTAAGATTGACATGAAAATTGACCCTGTAGAGCTAACTAGGAAATTGATCTCTTTTGAGAGTATAACACCAGAAGACAGCGGGGCAATAGAGTATATAGCAACAATCTTCAAGAAGAGCGGCTTTGATTGTGAGATTTTAGAATTTGGTGATAAAGTTAAAAATCTTTATGCGAAATATATAAATGGAGTACCAAATTTGTGCTTTGCTGGGCACGTTGATGTTGTACCACCGGGTCAGTTAAAAGATTGGGCATTTGGTCCATTTAAACCAGAAGTGAGGGATGGAATGCTATATGGAAGAGGGGCCGCTGATATGAAAAGCGGAGTAGCTGCATTTATTGCTGCTATGGTAAATTTGATTGCAGAGAAGTTTCAGTTCAATGGTTCAATAAGTGCATTGATTACCAGTGCTGAAGAAAGCATGGAAGAATATGGAACAAAGGCAGTTTTGGAATGGATGAAAAATAAGCAGAAAAAGATAGATTTTTGTGTGGTTGGCGAACCAACCAGTAGTGAGAAATTAGGTGATACCATAAAAATAGGCAGAAGAGGTTCTGTAACATTTGAATTAATTTGCCATGGAAAACAAGGGCACGTTGCCTACCCAGACCTAGCAGACAATCCAATATATAAGGTAATATCGATATTGAGTAAGGTAAAAAATACTACTTTTGATCATGGTAATAAATATTTTCAGCCTTCACATTGCGAAGTTACTACTATCGATGTTGGAAATAATACTAGCAATCTAATACCTGGCTCAGCAACTACACGTTTTAACATTCGATATAACAATGAACAAACACCGGGTGGCTTATATAAGCTGATTGATGAAATATGCTCCAGTGTAACTAACGATTATAAACTTTCTATGCATAGCAGCAGGGACGTTTTCCTCTCTACTCCCGATAGAAATACTGATATTATGCTTGATGCAATAAGTAAGGTTACCAACATTGATGCTATACTTAGCACAAGTGGTGGCACATCTGACGCTGCGTTTATCAAAGATGTTTGTCCAGTGATTGAATTTGGTATAATCAACAAAACCGCACATCAGATAAACGAATGCGTATCAGTAAACGATATACACAAGTTAACAGCTATATATAAGGAATTTATAGAAAATTATTTCAATCCCACTAATAAAATATTGAATCAGGTCAACGTGGTTAGTAATATATCTAGTGGTCCATTGTTAGCTTAGATATAATCAGATCTCTTGCATAATAAACTTTTGGCAGCGTGTTGAGAAACGAAAAACTTACTTGACAAACCTCGCCAGCCCTCTTATCATGATACTGAAGGTATTCAGTTATCTTCATCTGTGCAGATTAAACAGCAAGAAAACAACGTAGTTGGCGTCTTATTTTTAATTTTTTGCACTATGTGCACCTTATGTCTTCACAACATTTCTGGGTTTTTACCTATATAAGCTGAAACGCGCTTATAAGTCGTTTAAGACAGTATAGTACGCCAATTTGCAGGATTAGAGAGTGACAACTAGCTAACACGGGATTTCTTTTGCCTTTTTTTCTGCTTAGTAAATTTCTTAAACATTTAAACTAAGGTGAGTTGCATTTAAAAGCAGCTAAATTGCAGTGTTTAAGACTTAAAAAACGCCAATACTGAAAATAGACAATGACCAGGGCTTCTTTTGCCTTTTTTTTCATTTGGTAAATTTCTTAATATTTATAGCTAAACGACAACCGTTATCCCGCTACATGTTAGCGGGATCTAGAGATACCGCGGCGGTATGACGTAGAAGCTATACTTTTATAACCCAGTGTCCAATCTGGATTCCAGACTGGAATGACATCATAGGAGCTACTTGAATGACAAAAGAAGAAATACTAGACCTTATACCTTTTGCACTCAAACTCACATAAATCATGAATTATACACGCTTCACACGAAGGTTTTTGTGCTTTGCAAACATATCTACCATGCAAAACTAGCCAGTGATGAGCATAAAGCAGGTATTCTTTTGGAACTACATTTAAAAGAGATTGCTCTGTTTTAAACACATCTTTTTCTTTCACAAGCCCAACTCTATTGCTCACTCTAAAAACATGAGTGTCAACTGCCAACGTTGGAATGCCAAGCCCCGAATTTAAGAACACATTAGCGCTCTTTCTCCCAACCCCTGGTAAAGATACCAAATCATCGAAATTAGTAGGTACTTTGCTGTCGTATCGTTCTACCAATATTTTACTAAGCCCGATTATATTTTTTGCTTTGGAATTATATAAACCAATACTGCTTATGCATTTTCTTAGCTCACTCTGCCCAAAACTCAGCATTTTTTCTGGCGTATCAGTGATACTAAATAGCTCCTTTGTAATTTTATTAACGCTTATATCAGTTGTTCGCGCTGATAGAACTATCGCAACTAATAACGTAAAATCATTGGTATAATTCAGCTCTATTTTTGGTGCAGGATTTGATTGCTTGAATTTTTCAAATATCAGTTCTACTTTTTTTGAGTCCATGCATAGAGCTAAAAGCTTATACTATACTGCCAACCTCTTATTGTGCAAGAATTTGCTTTTGAGGTCCAGACGGCTGTTTAGCGTTAACATCAGACATATTAGTGTTCACTTCATCGAAATTCCTCTCAGCAAATTCGTTAGCCACCTCTGCGAAACACTTTCTAACAAGAGGCATAATTATCGGCATTAATAGTTTTCGCGGGTCATACCGTCCTAACAGATCAGTTTCCTTTTGCACTCTATCCCTTGGATCTTCTTCGAGTAAATCTTTTGCGTGCTTCTCGGCATATATTTCACAACCTTTTGAAAAGACAGAAGCTAGAACTTCAATTAATATTGCTAATGTAAGTAGAGAGCCAAGTATACCTCCGCCAATAGTTAATCTATTAGCAATGAAATTTGTTGTAAGTAGATAAACAGAAAAAGCAGCTAAAGGATAGTTGATAAGAAGCTTACTGCCTAGCGCGATATAGTTCATTTTACTTATGAATTCATCAGTGGAAATTTCTGAATTTTTATACTTTTCCATATAATAATTCACTAATAAACCAAAGGCTCTACTAATAGCGATGTTAAATGCTATGATCCACCATGAAAAATAGCAACCTATAGTAACTGTAGTTAACAGGCTTAAGGGTAGAACACTAAGAGCCCGAATAAGTAGTAAGGCATTTTTACGTTCTATAAATCTTAACGCTAATTCTTTTTTATCCTCATCTACTAGGTCCTTTTTTTCCTTTAGAGGAAAAATATAAAGAAATAGCCGCATACTAGGTTTTGATAAGCGTTTATCAAGCTCGCCAGGGTTCAACGATCTAGAAAGATTGCTCAAAGCATCTCTTGAAAAACAGTATTTGAAATCCTCTTCAAACGAACGATCATTCTTTTTTAATATAGAAGTCAATTCATCAAAATCTTTACCTATAGCTTCTTCACCAATCCCTAGTGTATCGAACAGCTTCTTCCTATAATGAAATTCACGTTCTGTTAAACGTCCATTACTTTCAGCACCAACACTGACTTTAACACAAGGATTTCCTGACTCTAAAGGTTCAATGTACTTTTTTAGCTCTTGATAAGCTTTATAAATCTGATCAAATCTATTTTTGTCTCCACCTTTGTCAGGATGGTTTACAAGTATCAATTTATTATATTGTTTTTTCAGAAACTTGCTAAGAGCTTGATAATCCTTACCTACAATTTGTTCAGCTTTTATCTCTAGTACGTTAAACAGATCATTATTATCATAAAACTCCTGACCAGTTAACTTAAAATGTTGACTCATTACTACACCTCACATAAATACACGATACTATTAGTATAATATATTTAATGTTTCACACAAGCATAAAAATATCAAGCAACCACTAAGAGAAGAAACCCTCTTTCCCATCATACAAATACAACTTATCCATTCTCACCACATCAAAATTATGTTCCTCAAATTTGATTAGCAAGTTATTCACATCACTATTTGTAATTTCATTATTTGCAATGAACCTGCAGGTTATTTGGTCACTTGAAGACTTTGAACTTCCTGGCCAAATCGCAAGGCCTTTTGAATATATTGCTATAATCTGCGGATTACTTGTTTCAAACAACTTCACTATTTGGTCAAAATCAGCCGGCTTACTCCAGGCAAGCGTTATATCGCTACCAACTAGCTTTCTAACTTTGTAATCCTGTTCGTAGCTATTTTGTATTTCACTTATTTTGCTATTTGTACTGCTACCGACTGTAAGCTCAGATAATATTGCAGGCTTCTTTCCTAGATTCCCTATAATAGCTCCTGCAAATTCTTTTGTACCAACTTTCTGTTTACTTCTTTTCTCCTTATATAAATCGGCAGTGTGTATTCCATCCTCCAAAGTCTTGAGCCATGCATCGTAGATTAGTTTTGCAGTACCCACTTGACCTATGTAAATTAGCATATGCACTGCAGCATTTAAAAGACCAGAAGGATTGGCTATGTTTTTTCCTGCAATATCAGGGGCAGAACCGTGCACTGCTTCAAACATTGCGTATTCATTCCCGATGTTGCTACTTCCGGCAAGCCCCACAGATCCAGAGGTTTGTGCGACTATATCTGATAATATGTCGCCATATAAGTTCTCGGTTACTATAACATCAAAATTCTCCGGTTCTGTTGCAACACGCGCCATTCCAATATCAACTATATAATGTTCTGCCTTTATATCTGGGTATTCCTTTGCAATGCGATCAAACGCGGCATGGAAAGTTCCGTCAGTCATTTTCATTATATTATCTTTAGTCAGGCAAGTTACTTTTTTTCTGTTGTGTTTTTTCGCGTATTCAAAAGCGTACCTGCATATTTTCTCTGAGCCAGATCTAGTAATAATTTTAGTGCATTGGTAAGAGTCACCAGTGAGCCTATGCTCTATTCCGGTGTAAACGTCCTCTTCATTTTCACGTATCACTACGATATCAAACTTATCGAATTTATTTTCTATAACAGGATGATATGAAATGCATGGTCTGATATTTGCATACAACCCTAGATTTTTTCTGAGTGCAACGTTTAAGCTTTTGTGCCCTTTACCTTGAGGAGTTGTTGTCGGAGATTTTAATAATATTTTTGTCCTTTCAATTGATTCCCAACCACTTGGAGAAATTCCGTGAGACCATTCTTTACTGTAAACACGCTCCCCTATTTCAATAATATCTATTGAGATTTCCGCTTCTGCTTCGCGCAATATCGACAGCACCGCTTCCATGATTTCTGGTCCGATACCGTCGCCATATGCAACTGTGATTAGTGTTGACATAACTTCCCTAGTTATAAATGATTTAATATTAATTTAAATAATAGAGTGGCACAAGTAGCTAATATTACCCAAGTTAGTATATTTACGGTTATTTAATAACGTATTTTTATATCATATGATGATATTATGAAATATAGGTGGGGTTATGAATACTGAAATAAATGTTAAAGTAAATTATGTAGGATTTACAAGGCGTATTGTAGCAGAAATACTTGACCTCATCATATTTTCCCCTCATTTTATCTTCGGTTTTATCTATGGTGTATTCATCGTATCATTACAAGATCAAGATAAAGATAAAGACTCTTTTCAGGAACTTGCACAACTAGCAACAGAAATACCATTTATAGTTTCTACAGTGGTCGCAACATTAGTACTAACAATATCCAAAATATTAATGGTAACAAAACTTGGTGGTACCCCAGGAAAACTATTGTGTGGTATGCATATTAAAGATGCTAATACATTAGACTTCTTTCGAAACTAGGATAAAGCAGTAAAAATAGTAATTTTGAGGTAAGGAGAAATGAAGTATGAAATAGTGAAAGAGCTCGATAAAGGGGAGTTTCGTCGACTAACAGGAGTAAAGAGATCAACATTTAACAAAATGGTAGGGATTTTATGTGAAGAAAATAAAAAAAAGAAAGCCAAAGGAGGAAGGAAAAATAAGCTAAACGAGGAGAATATGCTGCTCATGGTATTAGAATACTTACGAGAATACCGTACATATTTTCACATAAGTCAAAGTTATGGAGTAAGTGAAAGTACGGCATATAAAACTGTAAAATGGGTAGAGGATACTCTAATACAACACCAAGATTTCGCATTGCCAGGACGAAAAGAACTCCTAAAAAGCGACGTGAAATATGAGATTTTGGTGATTGATGCAACGGAAACACCTGTAGAGAGACCAAAAAAAAGCAGAAAAGATTTTATTCAGGAAAGAAGAAAAAACATACGCTAAAAACACAAATAATTGCAGAAAAGAAGAGCAAGAAAATTATTTGTACGTCATTTTCAAACGGGAGAAAGCATGACTTTCGGCTTTTCAAGGAGTCAAAAGTGCATGTATCAGAAGGTATAAAAGTTTTAGCCGATGCTGGCTATAGAGGTTTTCAGAAAATTCACAAAAATGTCGAGTTGCCACACAGAAGGATGAAAAAGAGTCCCTTAATTAAGGAAAAAAAGGTAGAAAATCGGGAGCTAGCAAGCAAAAGAGTAGTAGTTGAGAATGTAATTGGTCTGTTAAAAAGATTCAAAATTATTGCAGACAGATACCGCAATCGGAGAAAACGTTTTGGCTTGAGATTCAATTTAATAGCAGGAATTCACAATTTTGAGCTGTCTATATGAGTTTCGAAAGAGGTCTATTTACAAATGTTACCCTTATGCAAGCAACAATAAGATGTATTTCTAAGGGAAGCATCTGGATTATTTTTCGCTTTTTGCTTCATCTGCATTATCATGGTTATACTTTTCTATATCTTTTAATTGTGCTAATTTTATTTTTGTTTGCAGTATTTGATCAACGCAAACAGACTTTTTACGATAAAATTGCAAAAACAGTAGTGATAGACTATAAATCTAGTTGATATTTTTCTTTATAGGTAGTACATGGATAAAAAAGTAAACTACTCAACGATGACAAGACGTACTCTAGCATTTATAGTTGATTGTATTTTATTTATCGCAATACCATTTGGTTTAATGGCGGTGGATTTCTCACTTACACACGCAATACAAGGGATCATGGGTGCAATAATTGTAATCACCACGATTGTATTTTCTTTATTTTTAATGATACCATGTATATTTCATATATTCATGCTAGTAAAATTTGGCGGCACTCCAGGACACTTGTTATTTAGCATGCGTGTAAAAGACAAAGATACATTTGAGTCAATCACTACAATGCAAGCAATGAAAAGGACTATAGCTCTTTTTATAATTTATTGCATATCACTTTGTAATCCCATTTTATTCTTAGCTATACTAATCTTAGTTTTAGTATGTGCAGTAGGTGATGAACATAAACAAGCTTTTCACGACAAAATTGCAAACACGGTAGTGATAGATTATAAACCTAGTTGATATTTTCCTTTAGCTGTCTGCCACCAAGGGTGTCATTCCAGTGTCACGCGCTAACTTAAGGTAAATTGCCAACTTAACTATAAATATATTTTGGTAAATCCAAATTATTTTAGCTATAAGAGCGTTTTACTTTTTGCTCAGCATATCCATCATAACTGGCTTACTTTTAGTGATTCATGGAGTTAAAAAAGTCAGCATTGCTCTTTGTTAAAAGTAGTTTGTCACGTAAAAATTCCATTGCTTCAACGGGTCCCATAGGATTGAGTATCCTACGCACCACCCATATTTTATTTAGTATAGCCTTATCAACTAATAGCTCTTCCTTCCTTGTTCCGGATTTTGTAATATCAATAGCTGGAAATATACGTTTATCAGAAAGTTTTCTATCAAGTATGATCTCAGCATTTCCTGTACCTTTAAACTCTTCAAAAATAACTTCATCCATTTTTGAACCAGTCTCTATAAGAGCTGTGGCGATTATAGTTAAAGAACCCCCATTCTCAATATTACGAGCTGCTCCAAAAAAGCGTTTTGGTCTCTGCAGTGCGTTTGAATCTACACCACCAGTTAGAACTTTCCCAGACGAAGGAATAACCGCATTATAAGCACGTGCAAGTCTAGTAATATTGTCAAGTAGAATTACCACATCTTTTTTATGCTCAACCATTCTTTTAGCTTTTTCTATTACTATTTCAGCAAGCTGTACGTGACGGTAAGCAGGCTCATCGAATGTAGAACTTACTACCTCACCTTTTACAGAACGTATCATATCTGTTACTTCTTCAGGTCTTTCATCTATAAGTAACACTATTAATTCTACTTCAGGGTGATTTATAGCTATAGAGTTAGCCATTTGCTGAAGCAATACAGTTTTTCCTGTGCGAGGTGGAGCAACTACTAACGCTCTTTGCCCTTTTCCAAGAGGAGCTACTATATCTATAGCACGCATGCTTAAGCCTTTTTTATCATCACCATTATTACACTCAAGTACTATGCTTTCCTCAGGATAAAGAGGAAGCAAATTATCAAAATGGACGTACTTTCTTAATTCACTTACTTCAGTAGAGTTTATACTTTGAACCTTAGTTAAAGTAAAATATCTCTCTTTATCACCAGGTGGCCTTATTTCTCCATATGCCATATCTCCTGTACGTAAATTAAACTTCTTTATTTGCCCGTTAGAAATATAAACATCATCGGTACTTGGGGCATAATTTGCACTTGCTGAACGTAAGAAACCAAAACCATCAGGCAATATTTCCACTATTCCACTCCCTGTGGTTATGCCTCCTTCTTCACTCATTTTTTTCATTAAGCTGAATATTATTTCCTGCTTTAGCATTCTACCATTGCTTTTACCGTTAGTTGAAATTTTTCTTTCTTCAGCTAACTGTAACAATTCTTCTGCTGTTTTCTCTTTTAATTCGCTCAGATCTAATGTTTTTCTGTTTTTCTCAGTACCTTCATTGACCATCTGTTTTACTGTATCGTTATTGTAAATTTGCTCACTTTTTTCAGGTTGAGCTGTAACCTTTCCTTTTGCCAAAACATCTTCATTGATTGTTGTCATAATCCTCCAAAAATTTTAATTGATGCTTACTAACCTAAAATGTGACTATAAGATAATAAATTAGGCTGAGTTAGTTTCAGTGCGTATTAAGCTTAATTATCATTAAACCCCGTACTTTACTTACATTATACTAATAAACACTAGCAAGTCAAGTTAATTTAATGTTAACAAAACACAAAAATTTGAGGATTTTCAATAGCTATTCTTTATATTTTTTTAACCTTTCTTGCTTCTCCTCTTCTACTTTTGCTTTTTCCACTTCTGCTTCTAAATTTTCTTGACTACATAAGCCGAGTAGTACAGGATCTTGGGGTTTTATATTTTGCATGTTATGATGAGATCCATCTCTTACCTGCTCAACTGTGTAATTTGTTGTACTAATTAATTTAGCTATAACGTTATTGTCCAAGATAGGAAATTTTTTTACTAAATAATAAATCGCATCAGGTTTATCTCTACGTCTTGCCGTAGAGGCAAAGCCAAGAATGCTACTAATCGCTTTACTCCTTTTTTTTATATTTTTTATAATCAAATTTGGTACACGATTTGGATTTTTTTTGCAATCATCGATTTCTTTTTCAGTAATTATTCCAGAAATAATAGGGTTATATTTTTCTACTTCTATTTCCTCATCAGCTATGTCTTGTACTTCTTCAAGGGCCAATCTGCAACATTGTGCTATTTGATTAAAAGTTAAACCAGTGTTGTCTACTAACCAAGCAGCTATTTGCACTAGAAACTGTTTATTTCTATCGTTATTGCCCTTAGAAGATTCCATTGACATCAAAAAAGCATCTCCCATTTAAAGTATCCCTTACTGTTATACAGAGCTAAAATATAAACTATTAAAACTAAAAAAGCATTAATTTTGTCATTCAATAACTTTTTGTTTGTCACTTCCCACCTCTTAAGTTAATTAAATGCGCTTACCTTTAAGCATATTTCAAACAAAATATTTCCCCTTCCTAAGGTATAGTATAACTCAGTTAAACATATGTTCCTATTTAAGATTAGAGAGTTAAATTTTAAGTTAATATATTGTAATATTATATATATTAGCTAATAAAGCAACAGGTTTACAAGCATTAAATTATCACTATTCTATAATTAATCATTAATTAACTGGGTTTAAAATGAATGTTAAAAATTTTTTCACTAAAGTAACCGTTGTCCTTTTAGCTTGCTTGTTAATCTTCATGGGAATTGGCAACCTTTTATCAGGTGATGATGAAAAAGAAGAGGTAGCTAGGGTTGGAAAAGAAGTTATAACGTCAGATGAGTATAAGTCGCTATATCAAAATTATGGAAAACAAATTTCTGGATCTGATGCGAGTAGAGAACAAGTAAAAAAGCTGAAATATGATTTGCTTAACGCACTTATAGAGCAAAAACTATTGTTTAACCTAACTAGTGAGCTGGGGTTGACAGTTGGAGAAGAATCTATAAAAAACCATATTAAAAACACCAAATACTTTCAAAATGATAAAGGTGAATTTGACAAAAATAAATTCTATGAAACGCTAAATGACCTGCATATGACAGAGAAAGAGTATATAGCAAAGCTAGAGAAAGTCCTGCCTGCAATGATGTTCATGACTTCATTATTTAAAGATAATTATCCAGTAACTTTTGGCGAGAAAATTGATGAGCAGATATACAAAAGTCGCTACCAAACTAGAGTAGTTGATATTGTTAAAATAACTGAAGATGCAGTTACAAACATTCCTGAACCAGATGATCAAGCCTTACTTGATTTGTACGAAAGAAATAAATCCCATTTTTATTATCCTGAGTATCGAACTGCGCAATATATTTCCCTAGGCCAAAAGTATTTTGAAGATCAAATCAAGATCTCAGATGAAGAAGTTGATGGTATAATAGAACAACAAGAACTTAAAAATCAAAGAGATATATTCAATGCAATATTTTCTACCAAAGAAGAAGCTGAGACAGCAAGAAGAGCATTTGAGGAGGGTAAAACAAGCTTTGAACAGATAGTAGAAGAGTTTGGCAAAGCAAAACTTGAGGAAACTAGAGTAAATAATATAACTAAGGATTTTTTACCAGAAGACGTGAGAGAGAAGGTATTTGCTCTTAAAGTAGGTGAAGTAAGTGAAGTTTTAGCAAGCAGTTTTGGTTGGCACATAGTAAAAGTGGAAAGTGCGCATCAAATCTCTGATGAAGACTTAGTTGATTTAAAAAAAGACATAAAGTCAGTTCTAACTAACCAAAAGTCTTTTGAAAGAGTCAATGATTTCATAAACCAAGTGAACTATAAGATATACAATGGTTCAGAAATTGAAGAAATATTGAGTGAATATAATTTACCTATACAAACTATTGGTCCAGTAGATGCGAGTGGAAAAGATCAAAGCGGTAATAACGTAGGAGATTCTGGTGATTTGATTTCTTTCATTTTTTCGCGAGAAAAGGATCAGAAAGGTTATTTTAAGGGCGTTGGGGACGCCGTTGTTAGTGTAAAAATCGTCGATATCTTTCCACCCAAATTGCAAAGTTTTGAAGAAGGCAAGGCATTAGCGGTAGAGCTTTGGCGTAGTGAGTTTATAAAAGAAAGAATGTTTAAATTCGGGCAAGAGGTTGCAGTTCAACTAAGAGAAAAAACAGATTTGGAAGAAATTCAAGGTGTGGAATTAGTTAAAGGTCAGCAGATGCACCGCAATAAAGTGGATCAACAAAACTACCCCTTTTCTTTTGTAGAAGAGATTTTCAATATGAAAACAACTGGTTCAGTGACAGATCCTATTCAATACAATAATGAAATTATAATAGGTGTTCTAAAAGAAATGCATTCATCAAATGGCAAATTAAACACGCTTGACACCGGAAAACGTGTGATGATATCGCTAAAAGAGCAATTAATTAGCTATCTGGAATCAAAGTATAAAGTCGAAGTTAATCACGCTATACTTGATGATATATAATCAAAAATCTTATAAGCTGCTTCAAACGCATCCAGTGCCCAGACACACAACTGTACGAACATTGCGATTTGAGAGCAATCTTCACTAGAAAGGATGTCATCCCAGTGCCCAGACACTGGGATCCAGGAATTTTATTAAGTTGGTAAGCATAAAAGTAGCCGTTTTATGTTAAAATACAACGTTTTAATGATTAAAAAAAGGCTGGATTCCAGTGTCAAGCACTGGAATGACACCATTTGCTGTGCAATTTACCTTCAAAAATGAATGTTCGTATAGCTGTGCGCCCGGCACTGCCCTACATTATTGGTAATTATATTATAAGGTGCAAAAGCTGTATAATTCATTTGACTTAAAACGGCTCATTGTATAAAATTGTGGCTAATATATGAATAAAGGTTAACATGGCAGTTAAAATAAGGTTGGCGAGGTTTGGCGCAAAGAAACGCCCTTTTTATAGGATAGTTGTAGCTGATTCACGAGCACCAAGAGATGGGCGTTTTATTGAGAAAATAGGACAATATGATCCAATGTTACCAAAAGACAATAAAAATCGTGTTGTGGTGAAAGCTGATAGATTAAAACATTGGCTAAGTGTAGGCGCGCAGGCAACTGAAAGAGTACTGTGGTTTATCAAAAAAGGCATAGTAACTTTAGAAACAGAACCAAAGAAAACAGAAAAGAAGAAAGTAGAGAACGAGAAAGCACAAGGGCAAGAGGCATAAGTCTCTTAAAATGCTAAATACTGATTTAACAAACAGCGATAAATTAGACGATATCGTATCTTCTGATTTGTCAGCTATGAATGACTTTGTCTTCAAAAATGTCAATGATGAAGATGCTAAGCTTGCTACTGATATTATATCTCATCTTGTTAGGTCAGGTGGAAAAAAAATAAGGCCTAAACTAGTTTTTATTATATGTAAAATGCTAAACTATTCTGGGGAGAATAGGATCAACGTTGCTGCATCGGTAGAGTTTATACACAATGCTACTTTACTTCATGATGATGTGCTCGATGAAAGTGAGGCACGCCATGGAGTTAAAACAGCGAATAAGATTTGGGGAAATAAATCAAGCATTTTAGTTGGTGATCTATTGTTGACTCTAGCATTTAGATGGCTTATAGAGTGTGGAAATTTAAATATTCTCTCTATTTTATCTAAAGCATCGCATTTACTTGTGAAGGGTGAAATAAAGCAGATGACAGCACGCTTTGACCCCCACACAGTCAGGGAAAATTATTTTGATATCATTGGAGAAAAGACAGCATCTTTATTTTCTGCATGCTGTGAAGCTGCATCAACAGTATCTGGTGCAACAAATGACGAAACAGAGAGGCTAAAGAATTTTGGTTTTAATTTTGGTATGGCATTTCAAATAGTTGATGATATGCTCGATTATACTGCTAATCAAGGCACTTCTGGAAAGCAAGTCGGAAAAGACTTTTTCGAAGGTAAAGTCACCTTACCTGCTATTATAGCATACGAAAAGGGCAGTCCAGCAGAGCAAAAATTCTGGGAAAAATGCTTTTCTTCAGCTAGACACAATTTTGACCAAGCATTACACTATATTAATCACCATAATGCCATTCAGCTTTCTATGGAAAAAGCTAGACACTACATTAATATGGCACAAAATGATATTAGTACTTTTTCTGATTCTTTTTATAAAACTACTTTAATTAACTTTTTAAATGCGAGCATAGAAAGACGAATGTAGCTGGCGCTTGATATTTTCAGATTAATTGTTATATATTTATTAGATTCTTAAGGGTAATGATATGTCAGATAGCAGTAAGGAGAAAAAGAAGAAGTTTGCTGATATGGTAAGTAGGCAGAAAGGTGACGACCAACAAAGTGATAACCATAAGCAAACTGATGATTTAAATGAAGATCTCAATACATTAAAAGAACGTGCAGTTCAGCTTGAAGATCATTTACGCCGTGCTGTTGCAGATAATGAAAACGTCAAACGTATAATGCAAAAGCAAATTAGCGATGCAAGTGACTACGCAGTCACAAAACTTGCACGTGATATGATCGACTCGTGCGACAATTTAAAAAGAGTAATGGAAATTTTGAAAGACGGTGATCCTGTTCATGAGGGGATTAAAGTAGCTTATCAAAAAATTATAAATGATCTAAAAAAACATGGAATAGAGGAAGTAGATCCACTTGGTGAGCTTTTTGATAGTAATTTACACCAAGCTGTTGTGGAAAGAGAAGACAATGAAAAAAAGCCTGGCACCATTGTAGAAGTACTACAAACTGGTTATACTATCAAAAATAGGTTGCTCCGTCCTGCAATGGTTATTCTTTCTAAGAAATCTGCTGATTGTGGAAGCGATTAGCATGAGGTAAATGTATAATGACAAGTATTGTCTTTTCAGGTATCCAGCCAAGTGGCGTACTACATTTAGGTAATTATCTTGGTGCAATCAAACAGTGGATAGACTTACAGGATAAATACAAATCTCTTTTTTGTATTGTCGACCTACACGCAATCACAGCAAATAAGCTTCCCGCAAGTGAATTAAAAAGTAATATTTTCAAAACAGCAGCAGCTTATATTGCATGCGGAATAGATACAGAAAAGTCCATTATTTTTAGTCAGTCCACAGTTAGTGGTCATGCAGAACTGGGCTGGCTGCTTGGATGCTATACACCAATTGGTTGGCTTAATCGCATGACTCAATTTAAAGATAAAGCTGGCAGCGATAAACAAAAAGCCTCTCTTGGATTATATAGTTATCCAGTACTTATGGCTGCAGATATATTGTTGTATCAAACTAAATACGTTCCTGTTGGTGATGATCAAAAACAGCATTTGGAGCTTGCACGTGATATTGCATCAGCTTTTAACAATCATTATAAGCTGGATTATTTCATCGTACCTGAAATCTTAACTTTGGATTGCACATCAAGGATAATGAGCTTAAGGGATGGCACAAGCAAGATGAGTAAATCTGATCCTTCAGAACATTCGTGCATTAACCTTGATGATACGGATGACTTAATTGTCAAAAAAATAGAAAAAGCAAAAACAGATTCAATTCTAGGCTTTGCTACTTTAAAGTGCCGACCAGAAATAAGCAATTTGATAAACATTTATTCAGTGCTTAGTAATGTAAATGCAGAAAAAGTATGTGAAGAAGTGAACAAACATGACATGAAGCACTTCAAAAAAGAGTTAGCTGATTTAATTATCAGTGTTATATCACCCATACGTGAGAAAATGAATGATCTTTTAAAAGACCAATTCCATTTACATGAAATATTAAAAAAAGGCACAAAGAAAGCAGCAGAAATTGCAACCCATAATATAAAAGAAATCAAGGATATTATTGGATTTGCTCAATATCTGTAAGGTTCCAAAGTGTGATGGTGCGAACCGTCATACCGCCGCGGTATCTCAGCCGCTAACACGTAGCGGGATGACGGTTTTTCAAATTGTCGGTAAATCTAAGTCAGTTTAGCTATAGGCAGCAATTTTCTGTATTTATTTTAAGTTGAAGAAAGCTCAAATGAAAAATCGTGTTTTGCTAAAAATCACAGAATGCAGTCTGGTTACAAAATTCTCTAATGGTCTTAAATAAAACTTCCAGTGAATGATTGTCAGACATATTGTGCTCTGCTGATTTTATTAAGTGTACTTCAACATCGGTTGACTTAATTTTTTCAGCTAAATTCAATGAAGTTTGATAAGGAACATCTTTATCATTAATGCTATGCAGCAAGCGCACAGGACAGTTTATATCTATTGTCTTTTTGTTTAAAAGAAGGTTCTTTCTGCCATCTTCGATCAAATTTTTAGTTATTTTGTATGTACAATGCTCTGAAGTAAAATCTATTACACCTTTAGAATCTAGTTCTTCTTTTTGCTTGCCTGACAATTGCTTGAATATCAAATCTTCAGTAAAATCGGGAGCAGACGATATACCAATTAGTGCTGCAATTTTTTCTGGAAATTGAAGGGCAGTGAGCAACATCAGCCATCCTCCCATACTTGAACCTATAATTATTTGTTTATCGCTAGTTAATTCACTCATTACTTTAGCACAATTTTTTTGCCAATCACTTATCGTGTAATCAATAAAATTACCACTTGAATGACCGTGACCAAAATAATCAAATAGCACAAGTGCTACGTCATTTTCTTGGCAAAATTTGTAAATAGCAGTTGCTTTAGTTCCATCCATATTGGATGCAAATCCACCGAAAAAAACTACAGAAGCTTTCTTTCCTTGTAGCTTTCGATATGCTATGTGACCATTATTTCCATCAAACAATTTACAATAATCCATACTACTTTGGCAAAGCAACCGGGCTATCACTCAATTGATGCAAATAACTAACTAGATCTGCAATTTCTTGTGGATTGGAAATACCTGCAAATGCCATACGTGTACCTTTTATATAGGCTTTTGGGTTCTTTAAAAAGGCAAATAGCTCCTCATACCCCCATTTTCCACCTCTTTCAAGCACTGCTTTTGAGTAATTGAATGAGTTACCAAGATGGGCCTTTTTATTTCCAACTATGTTCCATAAGTTTGGTCCTACTTTATTCATTCCACCTTTCTCAAAACTATGGCAGGCTATACATTTTTTTGCTGCTGATTTACCTTTCTCAAAGCTAGCATTCTGCATGAGCGCTCCAATATCAAGCGCCACTTGCTCGATTTTTTGCTGGAACTCATTGCTGCCAGCAGCTACTATCGTTTGGTGTTCAATCTTATATTCTTCTGGACTGTAAAGCATATCAACTACATTACTAACTATCATAATGATTAGCCCAGAAAGTAAAATCGATGCTGCAATCTTATTAAGCTCCATAGTTAATTTTTATTAAGTAATGTTACTTAAATTATGCGAATATTTTCGCAAATAGCAACCAATTACCTTGAAGCTCGCTAAAGATGAGAGTCTCTATAGCTGACCCAAGAAAGGTTTTCCTACGTCCATACCGCCGCGAACCGTCATACCGCGATTCATTCGCGGTATCTCAGCCGCTAACAAGAGATCCCGCTAACAAGTAGCGGGATGACGAGGTTCACTGCCATTAAGTTAAGGAAAGAATGGTTAAAAACTGAACTAAAAAGTCAGAAATAATTAAGGATTTATGACAAATACTGAAACAGAATAGAGTAAACTTTAAAGCAGATAAACTCTGAAGTGTAAATTACTTAAGAAATAGTTTGTTTAGAAGTCATTTTACAGGAGCTATGGCAATAAGCTACCCAGTTATTATCAGAAGATATGAATACTACCTCTAGTCAAAATATGTGTTTTCTAACCCTTTTTTGGTAATTGAACGAACGAAGATAAGGTACCTTATGACGATCAACTTTCCTTCCCTTTCTTACCGCCAAAGTGTTCATCAAAAATAGCTTTGATAATTGATCCATAATGCAGTCAGTATCTGATTCCGTAGCAAAAATGTCGAAAGCCAAGTTTTTGATCGCGTTAAATGAGACAGATTTGTTAATGCTCCTCTTAAGCTTATCATCGGTTAAGTCCATATTCAACGCTTCTTCTACATCTTCTGTCATAACACTTTCTAGGTTGCTAATAAAGATAGCTGACCAAAAATCCTGTTTAACAGACTCAACACTTTTTCCTGTAAAATTTTCTAGACTTAGTCTTCCTTTGAGTTTTGCAAAAAATGTCTCAACTCCCCAGCGTAAAAAATATAACTCCTTAAATCCTCCAGTTTGAAACTTTTGTTCATCCATTAATGATGTAGCTAACACTTCAATTTCACCAGATGGCAGTACCACTTTGAAGCGTTATTCCACTATTTTCTTGTTTTATCTTACGCTGAGCACATATGGTAACCTCAACACTAGATGGGCTTTTTTCTTCAAACATAGCATTCACTTCATTAAAAGATGATCTGGGACATCGAATGACATAAGCAATTTTTCTTTTTGTAAGGCTAGAAAGAAATTTATAAGATAAATATACAAATCAGTAAGTCATTAGTATTTACAACTTTAAGCATTTCATCTGCTAAGTTAATTTCATGAGTGTTACCTCTATCTAACACTGACCTTATGGCAACATTATTTAGCACATCTTAACAAACCGCAAAGGTTGCACTTGCATAATCACCTAAATCTTTTGGTTTTTGGTTACGTATTTTTCTTGAGCCAAATTCATTTTTTATTTCAACGCTTGTTGGTAAAATGATTTTGGAGGCATCAAGAGCTAACACTCTAAAGCCAAAACAAGTTTTAAATTTTTGGTCTTGGTAGTACAAGGAAACCACACCTTCGTTAATTTCTGAAAATGCACTGTGTTTCATTTTTTTTCTTGCTTGACTAAAAGCACTAGCAGTAACGGTATAGTCTTTTTTCCTATATAAAATAAATTCGTTTAGTATTACTTGCAGCGACTTTACACTTTTTCTTAAAATTAAGATAAATATGTCAATAAAAGATAACTTCCTCTTTCTCATAAAATCTTTTGAAGATGATTTATGGGATTCTATAAATTCTAGACTTGCCAATTCATTTTGAATAAATTTTATTACTGCCTTTTTTACTCATACTACCTTTAAACTTATTGGTATACATCATTATCCCATAAAATCTATCTTTTTTCCTTAACTTAATGGCAGTGAGACGAGGTTATCGTCATGCCGCCACGAACCGTCATACCGCGATTCATTCGCGGTATCTCTTAGCCGCTAACAAGTAGCTGGATGACGATTGTCAGGGTGTAATCCCAGTGTCCCTATGATGTCATCCCAGTGCCCAGACACTGGGATCCAGGAAAGTTTGCTTGTAAGCAAGCAAACTAGCACAGAAAGTGGTTACAACATTTTCGATGAGATTATATGGAAAACTGGATCCCAGTGTCAAGCACTGGGATGACAAAAAAAGGAGCACTGGAATGGCACCATTTGTTATGTTTAACAAAGTTCGTACTTAGCTTCATGTTAGCCATAAATATTTAAGAAATTTACCAAATGGAAAAAAAGGCAAAAGAAGCCCCATGGTTAACTAGTTCTGACACTGGTTTCCATCCAAGACGGCAGTAGCCCCTTCGGTGTCATTCCAGTGTCAAGCACTGGAATGACAAAGGAGAGCAGTGTCAGCTACTTGGATGACACCTTTTTTCTACTTAGTGTGGGTTATACAAGAAGTCTATTGTATGGCTATTGCTGGTCGTATATTACTTATAGCTTATCTATTCAAATTGCAACTTTGTTTTTCATGATTAATTATTGACAGAAATTATTAATTGGGTTATTATTAAATTATCGTTAACAAGTGAGGCAAAGAAATGATGATATCCAATAATTCTTCATTGCTAAAAGATAGTCAGGAGCTTACTAAAACTAAGCAGACTATATGGAAACCTTTAATTGCTGTTTCATTATTATCTATATTTAGTTTCATATCTGGTCAATATCTTCCTTATGTTATTATAGCAGTTTCTGGTTCTGGTCCTATTGCAGCAGTTCCTTTAGCAATTTTTGCTGTTTCTACGGCTGTTGCATTGATTTCAAAAATATATCTCATTAGACTGGCCGTTTCTAGAGCTGACAATAAGAAAGAAGAACCACAAAAATTTGTGTGTAAAAATTGTACTAATCTGGAGAATAAATCAAATGTACCTACTCCTCAATCACCTCCAGTAACGTTTGGAACACAACCAAATCCAAGTGCCAATATGCTACAGCCGCCGCCTCCTCCTCTATCAAGCTGTGCATCACCACCACCTCCTCCTATGCCAACTCCTGAGCAATTGAATCAAACAAGTGGTGCAGTACCTCCACCACCTCCTCCTCAAAATTCATCAACTCAACAGGGTAGTAATGATTTACTTAATAGTATAAAAAAAGCTGGCGGTAAGGCAGGTATGAGCAAAGAACAGAAAAAAGCACGCGATGAAAAATTAAAACAAAATAGGGAAAAACGAGAAAAGAATAGTGAAGGTGAGCAAACAGATTCCAAAAATGCTTTACTTGCAGAAATAAGAGGAGGTTTTAAATTGAAATCAGTTAATAAAAATCAACAAAGCCCTGAGAAGAGTACTCCAAAAACAGAGTGTGATATAGCTGTTATTCTTGCAAGGAGAGTAGCCATGGAATGCTCAGATAGTGAAAGTGAGAGTTCTAGTAGAGAGTCAGGTTGGTCTGATGAAGGCGAACAGGAAGAAGTAGGACCGAAACAAAAGATGCTGACAAAACACAGGAAAAAATCTATGCCTTCAAACCCCCAATCGTTCCATAAAGAAAGAAGCAAGAGTCCTGACAGTGGGCATGTATCTGGTGATGATGCAAAACCTGAACCCACATCTCCGTCACATCCTGCACCAGAGGCAGGGAAGCCACCGATACCGCCTAAGCCTGCTGGTTTACAAACGAAACCTGAAGCTCCTCCTGTAAAAGAAGAGAGTCCAGTAAGCAGTGAGATGAAAGATCCATCTACTCTTTCTGTTAAGGATCACATAACAAAGTTTGGTGGAGAAGCGTTGCGATGCCAAAAGGAAAATGTTGTACAAAGACTATGATAACTATGAAATGGTCAGCCATGCACTTCCCTTCCTTTTCAAAATAAGTTTACCTACAGGTCTGATTGTATTAAGATTACTTAATACAATCAGATCTATTATATGCGTTTATCCAAGTATTACTTACCAACTTTAAAGGAAAAGCCTGCTCATGCTAAAATTATCTCCCATCAATATTCTTTACGTGCAGGTTTAGTAAAACAGGTAGCATCTGGCATCTATTCTTGGTTACCACTTGGTCTCTTAGTGCTTAAAAATATTGAAAACATTATCAGAGATGAAGTGAATAAATCTGGTGCAATTGAAGTGTTGATGCCTTGTGTCCAACCAGCAAATCTTTGGCGAGAATCGGGACGTTATGATGATTACGGTAAGGAAATGTTGCGTATAAAGGATAGGCATGAGGAAGATATGCTTTTTGGTCCAACGTACGAGGAGGTAGCAACTGATTTAATTAGAGATGTGGTAAAAAGTTACAAAGATTTGCCACTTTGTTTATACCAAATTCAATGGAAGTTTCGTGATGAGGTAAGACCACGTTATGGTGTTATGAGGGGCAGGGAATTTTTGATGAAGGATGCGTACAGTTTTGATGTAGATTACGAAGGTGCACTGAATTCATATAATTTGATGTACAAAACTTACATAAAAATCTTCAAACGCATGGGACTTACCCCAATTGGAGTGAGAGCTGATACGGGGCCAATTGGAGGAAATTTGAGCCACGAGTTTCATATATTGGCAAACACTGGTGAAAGCACTTTATATTACGACAACAAATTTTCTGAACTACTAGAGAGTGAAGATATTGAAAGTTTAAAGAGTATATACGCAGTTGCAGATGATATGCATGATCCTGAGACTTGCCCTATATCACAAGAGCAGTTAAATGTTAGTAAAGGTATTGAAATAGGGCATATTTTTTATTTTGGCGACAAATACTCAAAGCCTATGAAGGCAAGTGTTACTTCTCAAGATGGAAAAAATGTCAATATACATATGGGTTCTTATGGCATTGGGGTTTCAAGGCTTGTTGGTGCAATAATAGAAGCTTTTCATGATGATAAGGGAATTATCTGGCCAGAATCGGTGGCTCCTTTCAGAATTGGTTTAATCAATTTACAAACGAAAGTAACGGAGGCTGCAGATAAAATATACAAAGCTTTGAAGAGCGATGAAGTGCTTTACGATGATACGGAAGGAAGTGTAGGAGTAAAATTTTCTAGAATGGATCTGATAGGCTTGCCGTGGCAAATAATTGTCGGAAAAAAGGCAATAGATGAAAAGATAGTTGAAGTAAAAAATAGAGCAACTGGAGAGGTAAAGGAAATGCAGATTGAAGAAGCAATAAATCACTTTAGCACAAAATGATACACGGTATCGGCACTGACATAGTATATATACCAAGAGTATTGAGAATATTACAAAAATACGGGGAAAAATTTCTCAATAGAATCTACACTGAAAAGGAAATAGAGCTAAGTAGAAAGTATAATAGTCAAGAAATGCGAGCAAGGTATTTTGCTAAACGCTTTGCAGCAAAAGAAGCTTTTGTTAAAGCACGAGGTACTGGATTTAGTCAGGGCATTACAATGAAAGATATAGAAATATACAATGATGTGAGAGGCAAGCCATATCTTACCGTTAGCAAGGATTTTATCTCCAAAATTCATCTTTCTTTAAGTGACGATGGAGATTACGCTACTGCATTTGTTGTAATTTGCGTCTATAGCTCACACAGATAAAGTTTACTCTTTTGTCATCTTATGGCTTACTGTATGAACATTCATTTTTAAAGGTAAACTGCACAGCAAATGGTCAGTGCTTGACACTGTCCTCCTTTGTCATCCCAGTGCCCAGACACTGGTTTTCTGCAATCTCATCGAAAACGTTTTTCTATGCTAGTTTGCTTGCTCACAAGAGACCTCTTTCGAAACTCATATAGACAGCTCAAAATTGTGAATTCCTGCTATTAAATTGAATCTCAAGCCAAAACGTTTTCTCCGATTGCGGTATCTGTCTGCAATAATTTTGAATCTTTTTAACAGACCAATTACATTCTCAACTACTACTCTTTTGCTTGCTAGCTCCCGATTTTCTACCTTTTTTTCCTTAATTAAGGGACTCTTTTTCATCCTTCTGTGTGGCAACTCGACATTTTTGTGAATTTTCTGAAAACCTCTATAGCCAGCATCGGCTAAAACTTTTATACCTTCTGATACATGCACTTTTGACTCCTTGAAAAGCCGAAAGTCATGCTTTCTCCCGTTTGAAAATGACGTACAAATAATTTTCTTGCTCTTCTTTTCTGCAATTATTTGTGTTTTTAGCGTATGTTTTTTCTTCTTTCCTGAATAAAATCTTTTCTGCTTTTTTTTGGTCTCTCTACAGGTGTTTCCGTTGCATCAATCACCAAAATCTCATATTTCACGTCGCTTTTTAGGAGTTCTTTTCGTCCTGGCAATGCGAAATCTTGGTGTTGTATTAGAGTATCCTCTACCCATTTTACAGTTTTATATGCCGTACTTTCACTTACTCCATAACTTTGACTTATGTGAAAATATGTACGGTATTCTCGTAAGTATTCTAATACCATGAGCAGCATATTCTCCTCGTTTAGCTTATTTTTCCTTCCTCCTTTGGCTTTCTTTTTTTTATTTTCTTCACATAAAATCCCTACCATTTTGTTAAATGTTGATCTCTTTA
Source organism: Wolbachia endosymbiont (group A) of Therophilus tumidulus (assembly GCF_964277345.1). Lineage (NCBI taxonomy): Bacteria > Pseudomonadati > Pseudomonadota > Alphaproteobacteria > Rickettsiales > Anaplasmataceae > Wolbachia > Wolbachia endosymbiont (group A) of Therophilus tumidulus. The sequence goes on from NZ_OZ195515.1 coordinate 1,133,512, forward strand.
CTCCTGTTAGTCGACGAAACTCCCCTTTATCGAGCTCTTTCACTATTTCATACTTCATTTCTCCTTACCTCAAAATTACTATTTTTACTGCTTTATCCTAGTTTCGAAAGAAGTCTAAGCAAACTTTCCTGGATCCAAGTAGTCAGGGCACTGGGATGACATCTTTGTTGTGTTTAACAAAAACAAATGTTCGTACAGTTGTGGAATGAATCGCAGTATAGCTATAGCATACACAAACGACTAGTTTGCCAAAAAAACATAGCGGTTTTTCTATGATTTTAGTATAATTCTAGCTTTACCTAAACAAAAAGATGAATTATTTAATGGACTGTGTTTTAACGTCTCTTTCCTTACCATTTTCAATTACTGAGAATTATTTATTAATTACTGCGTTGATTCCACTTTTAAGTGCGTTAGTTATTTTTTTTACTGGTAAATGGCCCGGAGTGAACAATAGTATTACTGTCACTTCTTCTGTACTTCTGTTTACGTATACGTGTCTGTGCACTTTATATTGGGTATATGGTGATCATTCTCAATTTATTCTCATGGATTTTGGTAATAATTTGCACATTAGTTTAAAGCTAGAGTCTACCGGAGTAATATTCAGTTTATTAATATCGTTTTTATGGGTGCTGACCAGTATATATGCAATATGTTATATGCAGAATAACTATGCTGATAGCAATCACTCAAGTTTTCTATGCTTTTTTTCAATATCGATTGGCTGTGCAATGTTTATTGCTTTTTCTGGAGACTTGCTCACTACATTTGTCTTTTATGAGCTTCTAACTATTAGTACATACCCTCTGGTTACTTACAACTCAACAAATGAATCAATGATTGCAGGACGCTATTACTTTGGCGTGCTATTTTTCTCTTCTTTGGTATTATTTTTTCCTGCAATAGGCCTTTTATATCATGAATTTCATACTTTAGACTTTGTAAGCGGTGGAATATTCAAATTTGATACTTCACTCATCACTTTCATTGCAGTGTGTTTTGCTATGCTGATTTACGGAATAGGAAAAGCTGCATTAATGCCAATGCATTTTTGGTTACCAAAAGCAATGGTTGCACCAACTCCTGTGAGTGCACTACTGCACGCTGTTGCTGTTGTGAAATCCGGAGTTTTCATCATCATAAAAGTTATATTATACACTTTCGGCGTCGATAATATGCAACGTTTTGTGCAGCAAAATTGGTTTGCTGGAGGGTGGCTTCCGTACGCTGCTGGATTTACTATTATTACTGCATCATTGATTGCACTAAAGCAAAAAGAATTAAAGAAATTGCTTGCTTACTCTACCATCTCTCAATTGTCGTATATTATATTATTCGCTTCAATTTTTAGTGATCTCAGCATGAGGGTTGCAATTTTTCAATTAGTTTGCCACGCATTTGCAAAAATCACTTTGTTTTTCGTTGCCGGAGCAATAATAACGAGAGCAGGTGAGAAATATATAGATAAGATTTACGGTATAGGACGCAGTATGCCAATTAGCATGACAGCATTTGCTATAGGTGCATTGTCTATGATAGGGGTGCCGCCTGCTCCGACTTTTTGGGGTAAATTTCTCATTTTTCAAGCTGTTTTCAACTCTGGCAATGTAATACTTTCTGTGTTTGTAACTCTAGTGTTAATTGTTAGTACTATACTCAACGCTCTGTACTTTTTACCGATAATTTACAACGCCTTTTTCTTAAAACCTTCTCAGAATTACTTTATTAAAAAAACACCAATTCTTCTAGTTTTACCTCCAGTTATTACTGCTATGTGCACTTTGGTTATTTTTTTTAGCTACCAAGTAATATTTTAAAATCTGTATTTATAACCATTAACAATAAATTTAAATGGTATTATACCAGCCAGAGTTGCTTTTATATTCGACAAAGTGAAGCTAATCTCCACAGTATCCTCCTTATTTTGCTCGGTTGTAAAAACTACAGTAGCATTTCCAGCAAATGTAACTAAGTCCTTGGTCGATCGATCAATAGATAATGTTATTACATTTATGTTGGCGATTTTTCTTTTAGATAAAGACAAATTACCAGCTTCATTATTCGTTTTTTCCTGAAAGCCTTGATAGATTTTATGTATAGAATTGTTTCTTATAAAATTTTCTTGGTACTTCGGTTCAACGATCTTAATGGACTCGTATATTTCAATGTATTTACTTATTAAGTACCTCGCTGTGGAAGTGTATTCATCTTCCTTTTTACTGAAACTAAGCTTATGCATTGCAGAGAACTCATCTTCTGTGTGGTTCATATACTTCACAAAATTTAAATCTTTTTTAATAGGAAATAACAGGTATATGTTTAATGTTAATAAACATAAGCATACTAGGAGAAGCGATACTATTAATGCCATCCAAGATCTTTCTGCTACACAAAACAGATACCTATGGCAGTACCATTCGACTGCTTTACTGAAATAACTTTTGTTTTTTACTGATTCAAGCAATTTATCTTCCATAACACAATACTACCAGACCTAATCGGATCATTATAATAACAATAAGCTTAGATACTCTAAAAAAAACTTTAAAATATGTCTAAATTTTCCCAAATAGGATGAATGATTATATCACCTTGTTCTGCAATGAGGTAGAATTTATCGATTTTGCTCACATCTATATTTATCATTTTTACACTGAAATTTTCAGGATCATAAGTATTACTTTCTACACTTTTGTGATAATTATAATAATGTAATTTATTTTGATCATCAAAATAACCAAATTCATCAGCAAAGGTTCCCACTTTTCTACCTTTACCACTTTTGACTAGCTCAAATAGATCAATTACATGGTTTTGGGATCCAGGCTCAATAGGCCCTTCTGCAGCAAAAAATTTAGGTGCATGACCAATGTATTCCTTAAATTTTAGATTATGAGTCTTTTTTACACTACCAAAATCCACAAATTTATATTCATCTGAAATACCAGAATATTGTGGATCATACTTTTTATATTCAAAAAACTCATTACCTAAAAAATTACAAAACGTTAATTTATAATTATCATGATCGGATTTTACGACTTTAAGGTAATGAAAATCTCCAGGAATCTTTACTTCCTCTTCCGTAATATGATTACGTACAACAAGCTCACCATTTAGCATATGATAGCCAATTTTTGGCAAAGTAGCTATATTGATTGTCTTGTTTAGCTTAAAATTTGCTTCATAAATGCCACTTAACAACTCCTTTCCTTTTTCTAGGGTTATGTCTTGATCTGAAGCTATATTCTTAATTAAGCTTAATTTTTTCTGCATGTTCAATATGGCTTTCGTCAAAACTTCTATTGATTGCCATACAGTTAATTTATTATCAGTCAAATTATATACTTCGAGTATTAAATTAACAGAATTTTATCATGAATTTATGTTAAAAGTATTATACTTTGTAAACTTATGTCATGATATTAACTACATTAGCTAAAACATGCTTTTTATCTAAGTGGAGTTGCTTTGCGGCAACGAAAAGTTCATCTATTTTTTTCCACTGACTTAGCAGAATTTCAACACCATTTACCTCTCTCTTTATGCTTTCTAAAATGAAGGCCTGAATTATATATGATGCTAGTTCTAGTTCGATTTCGCTATTAATTACTTTATTAATCATATTGGGATTCTTTAAATCATGAAGAAATTTATAAAAGCATTTGTATGCTTCATAAGCATCACTACTTATTGTATTTATTATCATTCCTGGCATTCCAGGAAATAAAGTAATCATTTCGTCAAACGTTTGATTATCAAATTTACATTGAGATGAAGCAACTTGCTTTGTTTCATCATAAGTTAATGGGAGTAAATTTAGCTGAAAGCACCTACACAAGATAGTGGTTTGTATATCATATGGCTTATGGCTAATTATAAATATCTTAGAATTTTTTGGCGGCTCTTCTAATATTTTCAATATTGCGTTTTTAGCGTTATTAGTCATTGCCTCTAAGCTATCTATTATAGCTATTTTGTGTTCTGATTGAATGGGACTTAAGTGTAGAAAGTTTTTCATTTCTCTGACTTTTTCTATTCCGATAGTATCACCTTCAACAATGTGTAAGTCCAATGCTACTTCATTATAGTTTTTTATGAGTAACCAATTGGAGAAGGATTTTGCAAGTGTTGCTTTTCCTATACCTTTTTTACCACAGATCAGCCAAGACTGAACAGATAAGTTGTTCATTATTTTTTTTTTGGCTTGGTTGTGGCCTATTACTTTTTTCATTCTTTCTCCTATAGATTTTAGTTTGAAAATGCGTTGTTTACTGTTTGTAATGAAATTGCACCTTCCCTTAAAACCTTAATCTTATCTTCGGTTAAGTCAATAATAGTAGATTCTATACCAGAAACTAGTTCGTCATCTTCAATCACTACAGATAAATGTTGCTTAATGGATTGTGGTATATCGTTTGCCTTACATACACTTTCTTTTCCTGAAATATTTGTACTAGTTGCAACTATTGGAACTTTCAGTTTGTTTAGTATTGAAATTGCAATAGGATGCTCAGGAATTCTGATACCTATACTATCTTTAAAGAATTCGTTTGGCAATATGTTGTTGTTTTTAAGTGGTAAAATATAGGTAATTGGTCCAGGAGAAAAGTGGTTTATTAAATCAATATATCTTTCCTTTACCTTTGCTATTTTTGTCAAATTGTAAATATCACTAACAAATATAGACAGTGGTTTATTTTGAGAGCGTTTCTTTATCTGATATATTTTTCCTATAGATTCATTATCTAGTGCATTACAAGCAAGAGCATACACTGTTTCTGTTGGAAAACACACTAATAAATTGTTCTGTATTGCATTTATTATTTTAGATACCATATAGCTAAAAACTTATTCATAACAACTAGATCAGTTTTGTTGCACTGTATCTTATATAGTAACTGCTAGTTTTTGTAAACGTAATGCAACGCAGCTTACCATTTGTTATGCAGATTTGCTACAACCCAAACTCTTCATTGACTTTATCAATTATTGCCTGTGGTGGATCCTCTCCCCATCCTGAATACAAAATCTCTCCATAGTCTGCAACATCTATAGAGCCAGTTCTGCTTTTTGCTAGAAACATTTCTCTTTTCTCTTTATCAACTAATACATAATGCCACGCTGATTTTCCACGATCTTTACCACGGACTAAGTATATAAGATCTGACCTACTTCTTTTTGTTGCATCAGCAAAAGATCTTTCATTGACAGTTCTGCTTTTACTTTTTATGCCGCCACTTTCAGAAAAAGCTTCCTTGGATTCGGTTTTTTTGCCTGCTAATTCAGAAATTTTCCCTTTTTCCCCTAATGCCCGTTCTTTGGTGTTTTGAGACGAATACTTACTGGAAAAACCTTCCCCTGTACCGCCAGGAGTCCTGTTTGTGAAACGCTTAGTAAATGAATTATTGTCGTTGTTTTCTGCCATAAAAATCTCCAAACTTTAGATTGTAGAATCCAAACTTTTACTACACTTTATCATATGTTAATTAAATTAATATAAATGAAAAATAATATAGTAATTATTACAGGAATTACGGCCTCAGGTAAATCAGAATTATGCGATAACCTGATAGAAAAATATGGAAATATTAGTATAATAAATTGTGATTCAAAGCAGGTATATGAAGAAATTCCCATAATTACTGCTCAACCACCAAAGCAAGAAGTATTTTATAAACTATATGGTTATGTTTCAGCAAAAGAAAATTATTCCGTGGGTCTATGGTTAGAGGATTTAGAAAAAGAAGTTAATCACGCATTAGAAAATGCTCAAATACCTATCATCACTGGAGGAAGCGGGCTTTACATCAGCAGTTTCATCAAAGGCTTATCATCAATGCCACAAATAAGTCAGGAAGTGAGAAAAAACGTAAGTGAGCTCAGGAAAAATTTAAGTAAAGAGGAGTTCTATAAATTAGTATTAAGCAAAGACTCAAAAGTTCAAGATAAAATCTGTATTAATGACTCGCACCGTCTTTCAAGAGCACTTGAAGTTATCACTGAAACTGGTAAGACAATCTTTGTATGGCAAGAAAATAGACAGCCTCCTTTATTCGATAATTTTAAGATATATACAATTTTGCCTAAACGTGAGGATGTATACCAAAAAATAAATTCTCGTTTTATCAAAATGATTGAAAATGGAGCAATTGATGAAGTAAAAAAGCTACTTAACATGAACCTAGCCCCACATTTGCCAGCTATGAAAGCACACGGAGTGCCAGAAATTATAAAGTACTTGAAAGGTGAGATTACTTTAGACGAAGCGATACAGATTGCTCAAACCAATACAAGACACTACGCGAAACGTCAGTATACTTGGTTTAAAAATCAATTTCCGAGTTCTAAAGTAATTGATTGTGCAAATAAGCTTACAGAGATTGAGATATCTTAATCATTATCAAGGCTAAGTCCTACCCTTATCGTGGGTAAGTGACTCTACACTGTTCACTTTCAGTTGCTTATCCAAGTCATGCTCTATTTTCAACTTAAATCCTAGCTTCTCGCAGAATTCGTAAAAATACTCCTTAATGACATCAAATAAATTTCTGCCATCAATTTTGTAATCTCTCAATTTTCGAGGAACAGCAAGTGACAATTTACCATCTTCATATGTTACATTTTTATCACCTTGAGACTTAAGTGTGAATTCTAGCGAGCTATCCAATTTACATAATTCTTCTTCCAGTTCTGCAAAAGTGCGAACTGCAATTTTTTCTTCAATTCTGATTGCCGCATGACTTGGATCACTACAATTAATATGTGTTACATGATTAGACTGAAACAATAACCCATATGTTTCAGCTAAATGAAGGATAGGTCCTCCTTTACCATACAATGCACCCACATAAGCAGCCTGGTTACAATTAGTGATTAGTTCTTCTAGAATAGAATCATTTGGAACTTCTGCTTCAGCATATTCAAATAGCTCTGTAAAAACTTGTTTTACAAATTGGCGGTACTTATTTTTGTCATTTGAAATGAGGTTGGTATGTTTATTATATAATTCATCAACAAGCTCTTTTGTTATAACTTTGTTCTGAATAACAAGTTTCATTCTTGGAAGATCTACGTACATAGTTGCACCAGAATTCGCTTCAGCATTATCTTTACCAGCCCTCAACCTGCTAAAACCAAACTTTTCTGCTTGAGCTCTTAGTGTAACTATTGGATTTTCCTTTTCTTTTGGTGTAGAGCTGTTCATCATTAATACCTTGATATAGACTGCTAATGGTATAATAACACATAAAAATGATTAATAAGTTAATAAAATACCTACTATAAGCCCTATGATAGCAAATATAGTTAGGGGTAACTTAGGCTTACCGACGATTTTAAAAACAACAAATTCGTCATTCCGTTACGTGTTAGCGGCTGAGATACCGCGAATGAATCGCGGTATAACGTTAGAGAGCTGTGCTAGCTATAGTGCATACCTGACCATAAGGTGACAAGATTTTAAAAAGGCTCTATAACAGTTTTACACATGTATGAATCTCAATGAGCAATCAGATTTTTCTAAATAGCAGGCTGGAGAATATACCTAAATTTCATTCCACAATATTGCCTAAACTTTGTGGTGGGGACAAAGTGGTGGACCTGCTATTTTATAGGCCACTCAGTTATGTGGATAGAAGTAAGTCACTGCCCGATGCTCAAGTTGGAGAATTTACAACTTTTATTGCAAAAGTTTATGAGCATCAGTCGCCTACTTTTAGAGGTAGACCATATAAAATAGTCGTTGAAAGTGAGAGTCAGTATATGTTCATAGTCTTTTTTAATTACTCAGTTAAGTATTTATATAAACTATTTCCAACTGGAGCTTCTGTAATCATCAGTGGCAAGCTCGAAAAGTTTGCTGAACATTGGCAAATTACTCATCCAGATTACGTGTCGCTTGACATCAACCAATTTAAAGAAATAGCTTGCATAGAGCCAGTCTACCAATTATGCCGTGGCATTACCAATAAGAGCATTGGAAACATAATAAGCTCTAACCTGAAAGAATTGCCTGATTTGCCAGAGTGGATAGATGATACATTAATCAAGCAAAAAAAATGGCTAAGTTGGAGGGAAAGCATCATAAAGTTGCACAGGCCAAGCTCATTGGCGGAAGCCGAGGTTTGTAGAAAAAGGCTTGCTTATGATGAATTGTTTGCGTATCAGCTAGCACTGAAACTTGCAAGAGAGAATCATGTAAAAGAAAGGGGAAGAGAATTTATAGTATTGAGTAAATATAAAGAGCAAGTTTTAAATGAATTATCGTTTCAATTAACAAACGATCAAATTCGTGCAATAGATGAAATTTCAGAGAGGCAAAAATCCAAGTATCGCATGATAAGCTTGCTGCAAGGTGATGTTGGTAGTGGCAAAACCGTAGTTGCACTTTTTGCAATGATAAATGTGGTAGAAAACAACATGCAGGCAGCTCTAATGGCACCGACTACTATCTTGGCGGAGCAACATTATAATTGGATTGAGGAAGTTTTATCCTGTACCGATATAAAAGTTGCGCTGCTTACTGGTAAAACTTCGCGCAAGGAAAGAAAGATTATCATGAACGAACTTGCAAGTGGTGTTTTAAATATAGTGATTGGCACTCATGCACTATTTCAAGCTAACGTTACATTTAAAAATTTAGGGCTTGCAGTCATAGACGAGCAACAGCGATTTGGAGTGATGCAGAGAAATCGCTTGGTAGGAAAAGGAGAAAATGCCGATATACTTTTCGTTACTGCAACTCCCATTCCAAGAACCTTGCAGCAAGCTATGTATGGTGATGTTGAATGTTCAATTTTGAAAGAAAAACCAAAATCCAGATTGCCAATAAAAACTGTAACTATGAACATTAGTAGGGTGCCAGATGTTATTGAAAAGCTAAAAGGTGCTATAAACAGGGGCGAAAAAGCATATTGGATTTGTCCATATATAGAAGAAAACGAAGAGACCAATATTGCTGCAGCAGAGATGCGTTTTCAGGAATTACAAAAAACATTTCTTGATAAAGTCGGGATAATACACGGAAAATTGACTCAGGAGCAGAAAGATCAAGTTATGTTTTCCTTCAAAAGGAATGAATTTTCTCTGCTTGTTGCAACCACTGTGATAGAAGTTGGTATAGATGTGCCAGATGCAACCATCATGATTATAGAAAATGCAGAGCAATTTGGGTTATCACAATTGCATCAGTTAAGAGGCAGAGTAGGGCGAGGAAACAAGCCATCTTTTTGTGTATTATTATACGATAATTTAAGTAAAAGCTCATCTTCAAAGTTAAAGATCATGTGTGAGTCACAAGATGGATTTTACATTGCTGAAAGGGATATGATGCTAAGAGGCAGTGGAGATATTTTAGGCACAAAACAATCAGGATGTATGGAATTTAAATTTGCTGATTTATATCAGGACAAAGAGCTGCTCAATCTCGCGTATAATAACGCAAAAGGCGCAATGGCTGATTTTGAATTACTGCTTGATATATTTGAATATAGGAGTAGATTACATTTTTCAAAATTTCAGTAGGAAAACCAGGTAGCCCACAGAAACGAAAAAACTTCCTTGACAAACTCCGCCAGCCCCCTTATCATGAAACTGAAGCTATTGTATTTGCTTTCGCCAATCTGCAGATTAAAAGGTAAGGATTACTTAATGTATCGGCGTCTTATGTTCAATTTTTTGCAGTATATAGATACTGTATGTCTTTACAAAACTTCATCTACATCTAGATTTTTATCTAAATAAGCTGAACGCGCTTATAAAGCGTTACAAGACATCAAAAAATGCCAATACTCGACAGAGATAGTAAAAGACTAGCTAACTCGGGGATTCTTTGTCTTTTTTTCTGCTTAGTAAATTTCTTAAACGTTTGCAGCGTAAGTTAGTTGCAATTAAAAGCAGCTGAATTTCGCTTGTCAAGCGTTTAAAACATAAAAAACGCCAATATTTTAAAGCGGATAATAACCACGGGGCTTCTTTTGCCTTTTTTTTCATTTGGTAAATTTCTTAATGTTTATGGCTAAACGACAACCGTCATCCCGCTGCTTGTTAGCGGGATCTCTTGTTAGCGGCTGAGATACCGCGAATGAATCGCGGTATGACGTAGATTGCTGTCATTCCAGTGCTCCTTTTTTTGTCATCCAAGCAGCCTCCTATGGTGTCATCCCAGTGCCCAGACACTGGGATCCAGCATTTCATGCAATCCCATCAAGAACGTTGTATTTTACATAACACTTTTATGCTTACCAACCCAGTGTCCAATCAAAATTCCTGGATCCCAGTGTCTGGGCACTGGGATGACATCATAGGGACACTGGGATGACACCATAGGGGCACTGCCGTCATAAAGGAACCAGTGTCAGCTACTTGAATGACATCATGGGGGCGCTGGCCTGACAACCGTCATCCCGCTGCTTGTTAGCGCCGCGGCGGTATGACGGTCCGCTGCTTGTTAGCGAGATACCGCGAATGAATCGCGGTATGACGGTGTAATGACGGTTAAGTAATTCGTTATCCCGCTGCTTGTTAGCGGAATCTGCTGTGGCGACATAAACTCAAATCATTTCAAATTTCAATCCAAAGAGGTATCATTATGTCAAACAACTTCAATTTTAAAGAATTTTTTAACCACTATGAAACAAATAGTACGTCAGATGATATACAAAGGTATTATTTGCTGTGGAAATCAGTAATAGCGCAGGCAATGATTGATGCAGCAAGTCACTGCAAAAAAACAGAAAGCTTGGTAGAAAAACGTAAGGCAATTTCTTGGTTATCAGACTTTAGTCAAGATTTTGTGCACACATGTATATTGGCTGATTGTGATCCGGTATACGTAAAAAATAAAATACAGCCAACCTTAAAAAGCCTTACTAGATAAAGCCTTTTTATATACTTAATGAGGTTTACTCCTTTTACCGAAAAAAATATAATTCAATCTCCTATCTATAGTTGCCTCTATATCTTTGATTAATAGCTGCTTTATCATGTTTACTTTTCGCTTTGCATCTTGAGCTTGACGCTCATTGTTACCACTGTTATTGCTGTAATTATTCTTATCACTATAACTACTGCCACTTGGTTTGCTACTGTTACTGAACTCACTACCCTTTTTTCCTCTTGTGTTGAGTATCTGTATTATCTTTTCCTTTAAAAAGGACTTCCAGCCTGTGCCAAGTAATAATTTATAGAGAAAATGCGGAGTAAGAAACGCCACTAATATTCGAATAGAAATTCCGTAACCGAGATCTTCCCTATTTTCATAATACCACTTGCAATATTGAAACAAACGGTAAAACGCATTTTTGAAAGAGCAAAATTCTACAGCATACCAAAAACCATTGCTGAGAAACATGAGCACAATGCTGAATGTGTAAAGATACATTGTGAAGAGAAACAGTTTCACAATTATATCTTTTAGACTACCTAATATATAATTCAATAATCTTAATTTATAGAAAAGTGATATCATTTCACACCCACTTCAATATGGCTGGGGTGGAAGGATTCGAACCTTCGCGTGGCGGTATCAAAAACCGCTGCCTTACCACTTGGCTACACCCCAATACTACTTACATCAATAACACTATTAGCCCAATTAGTAAAAGATTTATTTGCTTTTTCTATGGGCATCACAGCAATAGCTGGCTGATCATAAGAATGCATTGCTTCGATTTTTTCTACAATTTTATCAACTTGATCATTCCTGCTCTTCATAATTGCCACTACTTCACAACTATTACTAATTTTACCTTCCCATAAATACAGAGAATTCACTTCGGGAAATATATTTACACATACAATTAATTTCTCGTTTAACAATTCTTCAGAAACAGTTTTAGCCTCCTCAAAATTTGAAAAAGTTGTATAAACCAAAACTAAATTATTCATTAGTAGCTACATAAATGCATTGCTACTATACTCTACCGAGATTTATTCATCAAGAGAAAATAACGCCAGCGCGTACTGTATGAACATTTGTTTGCAAAGGTAGTATGTTAAGTGTTATAGCTAGTTTGCCTCAAACGTAAAGGTGTCATCCCAGTGCCCCTGTGATGTCATTCCAGTGCTTGACACTGGAATCCAGTTTTCCATATAATCTCATCGAAAACGTTGTAACCACTTCCTATGCTAGTTTGCTTGTAAACAAGCAAACTTTCCTGGATCCCAGTGTCAGCTACTCGGATGACACCTTTCCTAGCAGAGAAATCACAATGTTCATACGGTTGTACGCATACCGCTGGGATCTAGGATTTTTCTATAGTTTAAAAACAAAAAAAGGACGTTACTCATTGAGTAACATCCTTTTGGAGAAGGTAGAAGTTTTACTTATTACACTGTTCCTGGAGTTGCTGTAGCTCTTGAGTTGACAGGTTCTGCACTAGGTTGATCTAGAGATGCGCGTCGTTTTGCCAACTTTTCTTCGAGTTCTCTGTCAAATTCTTCTTTTAAAGGAAGAACTTGTTTTCTTGTTAGCGTAGAAGAACCAGAACCCATTCCACTATCAGTAGAATTACTGTGAGTGAGAGTTCTGTTACTCAAACTATCCAGGTTTTGCTCCACAATAGGATCACTGAGAACATCTTCACTGAAAGAACTTTGTCCATTTAAGTTAGTCAATGAGGCGCTTCTAGGTAGTTCTGGTGGAGCAACTGGAGTAAGCTTAGGAGTTAAGCTACTAGATGAATTGCTTCTACGGACTGTTGCAAAGTTCTGAGAATCTGAATCAGAGACAGTAGCAGTACTTTCAGTTCCTATAGAATTTAGTGAATTGCTTTTTGACAAGCTGTTAGATTGTTCAGAGCCTTTTCTTCCCAGTGAAGAGAATGATGATGACACAGACCTAGTTAAACTTTTGACAGAAGGCCTGTTAGCTTTTTTCTCTGCTCTGTCAAACATATTGCTTACGCTTGAGTACAAATGATTTTCTCTACATTCTTTAATAACCTTCTTAATTTCATCGTAATGTTCAGAGAAAACACTGTCGATGAAATAACTACCTTTAGGTAATGACCTTTGTGTTAACAAGTTATGCAAGCTTTTTTCATTTAAATTATTAATGAATTCTTTCTGTACTTGCCATCCAGAAGTATGTTCAATCTCCCCTGATTTTGCCTTCTCTGCCATTTTTAAATCAATTTCTGACGATATTCCAGAAAGTACATTTTTCACTAACCCAGAATTATTTCCTTTATCAGCAAAAATTGCTTTCATATCATTTCTTATTTCGTCAGATTTCTTAATTGCATCTGGAGTAAACCTTTTTACCTTATCTAAATAGTCCGTCTCACCAGATGCCTTATGGAACTTATTTGCCACTCCTTCGCCTACAAAACTAGCGCCTTTTTTCAGTGAATCTACTGAATGTTCATAACCTTCTTTCACCTTATCTTTAACATGTACAGCACCATCTCTAACTTTTCCGGCAGCGTATGTTGATGCGTCCTTAACTTTCCCAGCAGTATATTTCGCCCCATCAACTGTTTTTTCTGCTGACCACTTGAGCCCTTTATATCCAGATTGAACTGTTTTTACAGCGACTTTTACAGCGAAATATAAAGCAAGACCAACTATAGCACCTGGTATAGCAAGTGTTGCACCAACTGCCAAAAGTGGTAGTACTGCCGTAAATAATCCACTTGCTGCACTTACTACAAGAATCTTATCTCCTTGTTTCATCTTAGAGAATTCTGTATCTCCTTTTAACAGGTCAGTCATTCTTTCTTTTAGCTTCTTGTGATCATTAGCAATATCTGAATTTGGTAGATTTTGCATCGTTTTATTCAAATCAAAACTATCTTCTGGTTGGTTTTGTTGAGTTCCAACAGAATTTGAATTTTTTTCATTATGTAACATTTTAAACCTCACTATTAATTAAATATATTATAATTGTATTCCTTGATTCTTAAGTTAGTGTTAAATTGATTGCCAGTATTTATTTGTCTTCAAATAATTTCGCTTGACGTGTTTTGTGGTAACATAGAAAATTAGGTCAAGAAGCTGCAGCATTTATGAAGTATAGAAAAAGAACACTCATCTTTTTGGCTGTTATAACTTTAATAATAATAGCTTTACTATTTAGGTATAATTCCCATTTTCACAAAGACGTAGTGCACTTAAAGAGTGACAACAAAGAATTCAAAAAAAAGCCAGAAAATTCCATAGAGTCGACCATATTACATAGAGAAAAGGAAGTGTACGATCATGTTTTCCATCCTGATGATTAATTTGTAAATAAAATAGCAATTTATGTTTGCATTTTCTTATTAAAGAAGTAATATTAGCGTATTAATTATAGAATCAATCATTATGTTTGATGATAATAATCCTTGGAATCTGGGAAAGAAACCGGTAGGGAACAAAACTCCTAATAATGAAGATATTTTAAGTAAAGCTGTATCTGATATAAGGTTCTTTCTTAATGGATTAACCAGAAACAGGGGCAAAAAACCTTATTTCATCATTTTCATTATTTTGCTGTTCTATGCTTGCACTGGCTTTTATATTGTCCATCCTAGTGAAGAAAGTATAGAACTTACCTTTGGTAAATATTCTAATACAGAAACACCTGGTTTGCGTTATCACTTCCCCTACCCTATTGGCAAGGTTTTTAAAGTGAACGTTAAGGAAGTAAATCGTGAAGAAATTGGGGTAAGTAGTTCTTATGGGCGAGATACAGATCGCGGTGAAGGCGTGATGCTAACTGGAGATGAAAATATAGTCAACGTTAACTTCGAGGTTCAGTGGCGCGTTAGAGATGCTAAGGACTATTTATTCAAAGTGCGGGATTACAAACCCGGTTTCAGTGTTAAAAATGCTGCTGAAAGTGCCATGAGAGAAATAATAGGTAAAAATACGATCTCTTTTGCACTTGGTCAAGGCAGACCAGAAATTTCTAGAGATACTAGAATTCTATTGCAGCAGATTCTTGATGGATACCAAATGGGTATAGAGATTTTATCTGTTCAAATGAAAAAAATTGATCCACCAGAAAAAGTAATCAGTTCGTTTAGAGATGTACAAAGTGCTCGTGCAGACAAAGAGCGTACTATAAACGAAGCATATGCTTATAATAATGATATTATACCTCGAGCAAAGGGTGAAGCGATAAAGATAAAATTAGATGCACAAGCATATGAAAATGAAATAATAAATGAAGCAAAAGGTAATGCAAATCGCTTTTTATCTCTTTATGAGGAATATAGACAGAATCCTTCTCTCGTTAAGAATCGTATTTATCTTGAAACTATGGAAAATATTTTCAGTAAGGTAGATAAAGTTGTTGTAACTGATGATCTGAAAGGTATGTTTTCTTATTTACCTCTTACAAATTTAGGAAAATAACCATGAGTAGTAATATTAAAATTGTTTTTGTTTCTGTATTTGTTGTTTTATTGATTGCTTTATCTAATTCAATATTTGTTGTGCAAGAAACAAAGCAAGCAATAGTTATACAACTGGGTAAAGTTGTAAGGGATGTTAGGGAAAGTGGCTTATATTTTAAGTTGCCATTCATAAATAGTGTAGAGTTTCTTGATAAAAGAGTTTTAGATTTAAGTCCTGACAAAACTCCAAGAGAAGTGATAACTGCAGATCAAAAACGTATTATAGTAGATGCGTATGCAAAATATAAAATAACGAATCCTATTACTTTTTACCAGGCTGTGAGGAATGAATCAGGTCTGGTTAGAAGATTATATCCGGTTATAGAAGCACACATAAGAGAAAATATAGGCAGATTTTCGTTGATTAGCTTGTTGAATGAAAAAAGATCAGAGGTTATGCAATTGATTCAGCGTGGAGTTTATTCTGAAGCTGAAAAATTTGGCATAGAAATAATAGATGTAAGAATTAAGAGAGCAGATTTACCAGAAGAAAATAGTTCTGCAATATTTCGCCGTATGCAAACTGAAAGGGAAAAAGAAGCAAAAGAAATTAGAGCAGAAGGAGAGCAAGCTGGGCAGGAAGTTAGATCAAAAGCTGATAAATTAAAAAGGGAAATTATCTCCAGTGCAGTAAAAGAATCGTACGAAATAAGGGGCCGTGGTTATGCTGAAGCAACTAGAATTTATAATGAGGCATTTAAGGTTGATGAAGAGTTCTTTAACTTTTATCGCTCTATGAGCGCTTACAGTAAATCATTTGCCGAAAATAATACTAAATTTGTACTTTCACCAAATAATAATTTTTTAGATATTTTAAATAAAGGATGGAAATAATTTATGAAAAGTAAGGCATTTATTTTATCTATATTTGCATATTTTCTAATTGCGTTTTCTTCGTATGCTAATATGTTTGATTGGAATGCAAAAAAGGTCGTTGATGCTAGCACTACTGCATGCAACTGTAATCAAGGACTTGCCGATTTAGTGGAAGAACTCATTCCTGCGGTTGTAAATATTTCAAGCGAACAAATCATCAAACAAGAAAATAACAGCAGAACTAGAGTTCCATCTATGCCAGGAAATAATTTTTTTGATGATTTTAGAGAGTTTTTTGAGCATTTTGATCAGTTTTTTATGGATAGGGGCCCTAGTGTTAACAAAGAGGTGGTGTTGCTTGGTTCTGGGTTTATTATAGATAAAGGTGGAACTATAGTAACCAATTATCACGTTATTAAAAACGCCAAAGATATCACAGTTACTATGAACGATAATACTTATTTCAAAGCAGAAGTTTTAGGCTATGATGCAAGAACTGATCTTGCTGTGCTTAAGATTAATTCTGATAAAGATCTTTCTTCTGTTGCATTTGGTGATTCTGATAAAGCAAGGGTTGGTGATACGGTTATGGCAATAGGTAACCCATTTGGTTTGGGTGGCTCTGTAAGCACAGGAATTATATCTGCAAGGTCCAGGGACATTAGTATTGGCACTATGAATGAATTTATTCAAACTGATGCTGCAATTAATAGGGGTAATTCTGGAGGACCGTTATTTGATTTAAATGGAAAAGTTATAGGTATTAATACTGCTATCTATTCTCCATCTGAGTCTGGCGGCAACGTGGGTATAGGTTTTGCCATACCATCTAATTTAGCTATGTCAATTATTGACACATTAAAAAGTGGCAAAAAAATAAAACATGGTTGGCTTGGTGTGCAAGTTCAGCCTATAACGAAAGAATTTGCTGAGTCCTTGGGTTTAAAAGATATAAAAGGCGCATTGGTTGCAAGTATAGTAAAGGATAGTCCTGCAGAAAAAGGTGGGATTAAAGTAGGTGATATATTATTAGAATTTGACGGTAAAAAAATCGATAGAATGACACAATTACCTCAAATGGTTTCAAGAGCTGGACCTGAGAAAAAAGTGCAAGTTAAGTTACTTAGAAAGAGCAAAGAGGTTAATATTAAAGTTGTGATCGGAGAATCTACAAATGATGGCCAAGATAACAATCAAGAAGAAAATAAATCAACATCTGATTATGTAACCGGTTTAACTGTTTCAAATCTGCCAAAAGAATCAAAAGAAAGTAAAAATAATGTACCTACAAAAGGTGTGATAGTTACCAATGTAGATAGTAACAGTAATGCCACGCTGCGTGGTATTAAAAAAGGGGACATCATTATCCAATTGGATGGAACTGATATAGAAAATACTAACGATTTTCAAAAACAAGTTGATTTAGCAGTAAAGAAAAACGGTAAAGATTCAATAATGTTGCTCATTTACCGCAATGGAAATCAATTTTTCGCTTCAATAAAATTAAAGAAGTAATTTTATTCACTAAATTTACAAAACAGTAGTGTTGTAAGCTCGCTACTGTAACACTTCAATCTTATAAAATAAATAAAAATCTACACTAGATTTCTTGCATAACCATATAAAAAACCAAAGGATGTCATTCCAGTGTCAGCTACTTGCATGACGCCGTCATAAAGGAACCAGTGTCGGCCACTTGGATAACACCATAGGGGTTACTTGGGTGATACTATAGGAGGTCTAACATGAACTTTCTAAAATTCATTGAACTGTGCTTTCAAACAGTGGTGCCGGGATGTGAGTATAATGATTATCAGTACATAAAAGTCATAGCAGACAGGCTGGAAGCAGCGAATGCTGGCGAAGTAAGGCGCATAATATTCAATATGCCTCCGCGTTCAATGAAGTCCATATGTATGAGTGTTGCGTGGCCCGCATGGATACTGGGCAACTGCAAGAATAATATAGTATTTTCTAAAATGAATGATAAATTTCCATTATGGTATTACCAACCAAAAGTTGTAAGTCTGTATATTTATGCATTAAAGGTCTGAGGCGGCTTTTGATGGTATTCCAACAATGCTCTATAGGGTTCAAATCTGGTGAATATGTTGGTAGATAGAGCAAACGGCATCTAGCATTATCTATTAACTCCTTTGTTTTGGGAGTTTTATGGAATGTGGCATTGTCCATAACTATTGTAGTACCATGTGGCAATTTAGGTAATAACATCTTCTCTAACCATGTATTGAATACCTCTTTGTCACACCCACCTTTGAAAGTCATTGGTGCAATAAATCTCTTTCCAATCCACCCGCCTATTATACTGATTCTCTCTCGTTTTCTTCCTGGAATATCTGCATAAATTTTCTTTCCTATTGGAGCACGTCCATACTCTCGGTATAACCTATTATCAACTCCTGCTTCATCTATATATAAGATGCTGGAATGGTCTATTTTTGAGATTTTATCGGTAAATCGCTGCCTATCTTCTTGATTGCGCTCTTGATATAGTGTAACTTTTTTTTAAAGTAATTCTTAGCTGTTTCAGCCTATACCAAATTGAATTTATTCCAAATCCAAGATTTTGTTTCATCTCTGCCAGCGTATGATCTGGATTCTTTTTAACATATTCTTCGAGTATTTTTGGGTCTATTTTTCGAATAAAGCTGCCGTTTTTCGATGGCCTTAGGCTTTCACCAGCGGCTTTCTTTCTTAACCAGCGGTACAGAGTTGCTATTCCTATCTCCAAAAGCTCTGCCACCTCAACCTTTGACTTCCCTTTTTCTATCATCGATACTGCCCTTTCCCTTAAATCCACACTATACGCCATTATAACTCAAATAGCTTATTATACCTTTATCATTTACTTTGGGAAGTACTATAGTTGCAAGTTATTCTAAGTTGCTTAGTGAAAAACATTCGCTCGATACCAGGTGCATAATGCAATCTGATTGGTATAAAGAACTATTTCCAGAGGTAGAACTATCCAAAGACCAGAACACTAAATATAAATTCCAAACAGTGCAGAGAGGATTTAGAATCGCAACATCAGTTGGAGGAACATTAACCGGTGAAGGTGGTGACTTTATTATTGTGGATGATCCGCTTAACCCTGCTCAAGCTTTGAGTGAAACATTTAGAAAACGTGCCACAAACTGGTTCGATCAGACTTTAGTAACGAGACTCAACGATAGAAAAAAAGGAGTAATTGTGCTTGTGATGCATAGGCTCCACCTGGAAGACTTAACTGGGCACCTCTTATCTAAGCCAAAAAACATATGGCATCACATTTGTTTGCCAATGATTTCTGAAAATAAGGAGGTTATTTATTCAATTAATAACCATACTGGTGTCATTCCAACCCCCCCTCCTGTCATCCCAGTGCCCAGACACTTGTATCTGGGATCTCGTTCCTTAACTTTATAGTGTAAATTATTTCAAATTGTGTCTAGCTGCAAGTATAATAATTTCCATTTATAGATAAAGTATGTTGCAAATGTTATGCCAAAGAGTATAATAAAATCTATATCAAATACTTTACAAGAAAAAGTGGTGATAGAGGCAAAAGCAAATATTAATAAGGATAATTTAAGAAAAGCGCATGCTAGAGTTTGAAGAAGCAGTAAAAATAAAAAATATTATTGAAAGGTTAAATAGCACATAATATAATATATATATAGTGTAAAAATGTAAATAATTTTATTGACATCTTTACATTAATAGTTCTTAAATATTTAGTACTGTAGAATTAAATTATTAAGTTTTATGAAGGAAGTAAAAATGGTGGAAAGCTTTTCAGGTAACAACAAAGGCAGTAATTTTATTGAGGAGGCAAAAATAATGGAAAATTTTTCAGATAATAACGGAAACGGTAGCTCAATCTTCCAAGGAAAAATCAGGGAGCAAGATTTCTCTGCAGAGCAGAAGCTAAATGAACTAAAAGCAGCCATAGAGGCGCTCACCAGACAAGATTTGCTCAGGAGGCTCGAGTGTGAGCGTCAGGCTTCTAGTTGTATCGATGAAATATCATCTCAAGCAGAACTACATACCGAAGGAGGTGATGAGGATTACTTCACTGGTGAAGTAGATGTAGATGATCCGAAAATCTACCAAATGCTCAAGGAGAAGAAAGAAAAAAACCTGATTGCTGCGATAATGAAGTTTTTGCGTGATAAGCTTAAGGAGTTAATCAAGAAGATTTTTGCACGCGATTTAAGTTTCAATCAGAGGTTGGACAAAGAGATAAAAGAATTGCAGGAAAAATTAGGCAGTGGTGAGTTATCAGAAGAAGAGTTTGCAAGGGCGTTAGAAAGATTAACTGCATTGCAAGATCTGAAACTCAGGTTACAAATGGCCGTTGTCGGATGGATTGTTACAATGTTCGCAGAGATGTTTGGAGTTGAGTTGGCGGCTGCGGTAGAGGCATCTACAGAAAAAGAAGACAAAAAAGCAGAAAAAACATCATTAGAAGCAATTAAAGAAGTTCGTAAAGACGTAGAAATAAAGGTAGATGAAAGAGAAAAACCTAAAGTGCCAGTTTTCCTTTTTGAAGTTTCACCCGGATTTGTAAGACCGGTTGTTCTGAGCAAACCAGAACTTGAAATTGCGTCAGATCCTTTGAAACATCTATTGCGTCTTGCTGAGCTTGAAAGAAAATCTCATGAAAATTCACAAAAACCAGAAAAAGTGAATGAAGAGAAAAAAGCGAAGCCGGAGAAAGATAGACGTACAACTGCTCAAGGTGCAATGGGTACGACGGAGCAGGGGAGAAAAAAGGTTTATGGATGCGATAGTAGGTGGGACAGAAGGAAAAACCACGATGAAAATAATAATAAGCAAGCTCCAAACCAACCTACTCAAGGCTCTGTTCCTAACGAAAAAGCTTCGAACCAACCTATCCCAAAATCTATGTCTGACAGAAAGGCTTCAGAGCAATCCGTTAAAAGTTCTGTTGCTGATTGTGGATTTGATTTTACTAACATGGGTACTTGGAATGGTGCTGAGAATGAAGGTTCTGTAAGTAATGCTCGACCACCAGGAGGATTGACTAATGATGTAAAAGTTGAGAAATGTGCAGAAGGTCAGTCAGTAGGAAAGACACCATAGTGGGGATAGCTAATACTTAGATGACAAAAAAGGGTGTCATTCCAGTACTGGAATCCAGGGGCATATAGATAGATGTCGACAGTTCGTCATTCCGCTACGTGTTAGCGGAATCTATGCTTGAGATACCGCGAATGAATCGCGGTATGACGTAGGGAACTTAGGGTTGCCAATGACTTGTCATTCCAGCGCGTGACGCTGGAATCTTGAAATTTGTGTTTTGTGAAAAAGAGTGAATGAAATTTTTTGAAAAAAAATATAAAAAAGTGCTTGCACTTAATTTTATTTTTAGTATATTAGTTACATAATATTTTTACTTAGGAGGCAATATGCATAGCGGTAATGATAAAAAAGGTTTTGATGCTGAAAAGTGGAAACGTGAGAATCCAGGTCCAGGTGGTGGGAGATTGCTGCGAATCGAAGGAGCAAGGTTTGATGATCATCGTGATGCACTTAAGGACGTACGAGAGAAGCTACGTCAGTCTAATCAGCCTAGCAGTTCTATTAGTGGATCAAGCTCTAGTGGGGTTGGTAGCAGTAATAAAAGATAGTTGTCGTAATAAAAAAATAGGGAGGGTGTTATGCCTAATACAAGAGAAACAGTAAGCGCATTGGTTAGTGCTTTTAATGTACATAATTATGCTCGTAATACAGTTAAAACTAATTTTAAGCTGCAAAGCAAGGGCAAGGAGGACTATATTGTAGTCTCATTTGATAAGAGTATGGGTACGTATCAGTGTAGAAGATATCTGGACAGTATAAAAAGGAAGATAATACGTGAATTCTACGGCATTGAAAAAGGTAATAAAGCAGAAATATTGGATACAGCTAAGCTAATTTTTGATGTTAATTCTTTTCCGTTTGAAAACTATAAAGATGTTGAATCTTTTCCACTTAAGAACTATAAAGGAGATTGGTTCGTAGATAAACAAGGTAGTATTAAGTTTGTAACACCTGTAGATGATGGCGTAATTTTCAATCTAAAGTCTCATTTGGCTTCTTCACTTGAAAAGGATGTTCTAGAAGATATGCAAATTAGCAGCACAACTGTACCATTTAATAAGGAAAAATATTTGTGTTGTTCTAAATTTGATAATAAAGAATTAAGTCAGCAATTTAAGAGTAAGTTTTTATCAAGGATGAGAGAAAGATATAAAAATGTTCCTAAGAAGCCTTTAGAGGTTAATGATAAAGACAATAGTGTATATATCAAAGATGTTTTTGATAACGCTCGTTTTATTGATAGTGTAACACGGTATAAGGCATGGCTTACAGGTATGGACCTTGGAGTTGGCAATGATGTTGATCATAGTGTGAAGTCATTTAAAAATATGATAATAAGATCTACTTATTCGGTGACAAAAGTGATGATAGATGGTTTTATACTTGCTCCTCCTTTAGGTAGGAAAGACGCCTCAGTTCTTGTGCCTGTTATACTAGATGATAAAGGAGCTAGATTATTAACACACGAAGAAGCTCTTAAACTAAATTATACATTTAATAATGTTGTGCTTGGTGATCTTAATAGTAAAACTCAAGCAAAATTATCAGTGAATGGAAGCAGTGAGGTATATGGCATAGACTTTTCCAATCCATACATTTCTCACTGTGTGATAACCAAAATAATAAAAAACTCTGTAATCAACAAAGACCATGAATTGTCCATTGACCCTGAGCTTCGTTTTCGAGCATTGTCGCGATCACCATCGACTGAACTGTTAGATATCAAATTGGAGTCTCCCACGTGTAGTCAGGGTGTAGCATCAAAGGATTCTCCCAGGCAAGGATCAGAAAAAGAAGAGTCGCTGCATTATCCTGTAAATCTAGCTGGAACGAGTAAAGCATCGACGCAGATGAGTTATCCTACAGCATGGAATGATTCAATAAATCTTGGGGTTTCTGAAGATTCTCTAAAAGATACGGAGAACATTTGTAATGAGGAACCTGAAAAACAGCAAGTTACTGATAAAAGTGATCGAAAAAGTAGTGATGAGTATTCTGAAGCAAAGTCACAAGATAGTAAATCTCCGAAGAAACATGGGGGTGGTTTGTTCTGTAAAGAAGGGCCGCTAGCAAAGTCCTCACCTCTTAAGCGACGTAGCGTAGAGCGTGATACGATGTGTTCAAGTAAAAGTGATCTTGTGTATCATGTAACTGAAAAATCATCTGTGTCTAAGCCATTTTTTTCATTCCCAACTAGAATAAAAGCAAAAAGTAATCCATCCTCAAAAGTGACTTCTCCTGTAAGTTCTCTAGATGGTGATCCAGGCCCGTCACAAGGTACTATTTCGGGGAAAGGGGAGGTACTACCTGTAGAGTATAGATCTGATAACTCTAGTTCTAAAACAGCAGTTGATAGAGATAGTGGTTTTTGTTCTACGGGTTCTCCTGCTGCGCAACATAAGGGAAGTGTCTCTTCAGAGCTTAAACATCCGCAACAGGTAAAGCATACGTCAGAAGCTTTGGGGAAAGAAATTTAGGTTTTTAGATATCCACCCAAGTGTTTTATTAGGGTTGGAGCCAAAATCCCTGACCCTGAAAGCACTGGTGTTAGTTTTTCTTGTCCATTGCAGATATTGCGCGGTACTAAATATTTAAAAAGTATTAATATAAAGATATCAATAAAATTATTTACATTTTTATACTATGCCCATAGCATCATATATTACTTAACCTTGCAATAATTTTTTTATTCTTGCTGCTTCTTCGAACTCTAAATTTTCAGCATGCTCTATCATTTGCTTTCTCAAATCATCCTTATTAGTATTTACTTTCGGTTCTGCTATTGCCCTCTCCTGTAAGGTGTTTGATATAGGTTTTATTATAGTCTTCGGGATAATATTGTGCAATATATTATGTTCTTCTTGTTTTTTTCTTCTTCTTTCGGTCTCTTTTAACGCACGATCCAGAGAACCAGTGATTTTATCTGCATACAAAATTACTCTACCTTCAGCATTACGCGCAGCACGACCAATCGTTTGAATTAATGAAGTTTCCGATCGCAAAAATCCTTCTTTATCAGCATCCAAAATTGCAACCAACCCACACTCTGGAATATCAAGACCTTCCCTCAGCAAGTTAACACCTACTAAAACATCGATTTCTTTAGATCTCAATTTGTATATAATTTCTATTCTCTCCAGCGCAGCAATATCAGAATGCAAATAACTCACTCTCATATTCAATTCACTCATATATTCAGCTAAATTTTCAGCCATTTTTTTCGTCAATGTAGTGATTAAAACACAAAATCCCTTCCCTATTGTCACTTGTGCCTCATGAATTACATCATCAATTTGACTCTCTATTGGTTTTACAATGCAGATTGGGTCTGTAAGCCCTGTTGGACGAATAACTTGCTCTATAAATACGTTATTGGTTTGTGCTAACTCATACTTTCCGGGAGTAGCTGAAATGTAAATAGTCTGCGGCCTAACTCCCTCCCACTCTTCAAATTTTAATGGACGATTATCAAAAGCGGAAGGGAGCCTGAAGCCATAGTCGATCAATTTCTTTTTACGCGCCTCATTACCACTGTACATCGCACCAACCTGAGGAACGGTGACATGACTCTCATCAACAAATAAAATTACGTCTTTGGGTAAATATTCAAACAAAGTAGGCGGTGGATCCCCAGCTTCCATTCCATAGAGATAACGCGAATAATTTTCAATACCTTTACATATTCCTGTTGTTCTCATCATTTCGATATCAAAATTAGTGCGTTGCTCGAGGCGCTTTGCTTCAACAATCTTGTTTTGCGAGTAGTAATAATCCAAGCGTTCATGCAGCTCTTTTTTGACTAGTTCAATTGCCTGCAACAAAGCCTCACGTGGGGTTATGTAATAGCTATTTGGAAAAATGGTGATTTTATTTACGCCTTTGGTAACATTGCCCGTTATAGCATCAACTTCAGAAATTTCTTCTATTTCATCGCCAAATAACGATAAACGCCAAGCTTTATTTTCATAATGGGAAGGAAATATATCAACAATATCGCCGCGCACTCTGAAATATCCTCTCTCAAA
The DNA here is from genome assembly GCF_964277345.1 of Wolbachia endosymbiont (group A) of Therophilus tumidulus. Taxonomy (NCBI): domain Bacteria; kingdom Pseudomonadati; phylum Pseudomonadota; class Alphaproteobacteria; order Rickettsiales; family Anaplasmataceae; genus Wolbachia; species Wolbachia endosymbiont (group A) of Therophilus tumidulus. Next base: position 1,158,848 of record NZ_OZ195515.1, read on the forward strand.
CCTGGCATCAGAGCGCTTGTATTGAAGATCAGTTAAGTTGCTCAGGAAATCATTAATACGAATTTTATTTCCAACACTAAGCGGTATGATCATGCTGCGGTAGCTCTCAGGCGAACCAAGACCGTATATGCAGGAAACACTGGCAACTACGATCGTATCCCTGCGCTCCAAAAGGGAGCAGACGGTGGAATAACGCAGCATCTCAATTCTTTCGTTAATTGCAGAATCTTTTTCGATATAAGTATCAGTTTGTGGTAAATAGGCTTCAGGTTGATAATAATCATAATAAGAAATGAAGTATTCAACAGCATTATGGGGAAACAATCCTTTCATTTCCTCATAAAGCTGTGCTGCTAAAGTTTTATTGTGTGCCATAATTAATGCAGGCCTGTTTGTCCTTGCAATAACATTTGCCATAGTAAAAGTTTTCCCAGAACCAGTAACTCCAAGCAAAACCTGATCTCTTTTATTGCTATTTAGCCCTGCAATTAAGCTATCGATTGCCTGTGGTTGATCCCCAGCCGGTTGAAAATGTGTAGCGATTTGAAATTCCATAGACTTTACTTACTATCTTTGATTCATTGTATAGTAAACACTATATTGCTTTTAAGATAAGTTGTATAGCTATCGTAAAGCCATAAAACATTAACCAACAATGTCATGCAAGTAGCTGACACTGGAATCTTGTTTCAATGTTAAACAAAATACCATAGAATTCAAGAAGACAATTCCTAAAAAATCCCTACATCCAAAAAAAGGCAAAATGCTGCTTGAATAAGCTAAATTTTTTTAGATGCAAAAACAATAAAACATAGTTGATACTAAATTATAGTACTCCTATGACAACGTTACAAAAATTAAGGAAATGGATAGCTCTGATCAATTGGAATAGTATTTTCAGGTACCGGTGGTCAATATGACATTTTTAAAATAAAGATTTAGAACCTGTTTAAAATCTTCTCAATAGAAGAGAAATGAAGGAAAGAACGACCATTTGTAGGCTAGTGTTAAGTTTTCGCTCGCAATTTTTCCACAATCGTCTGCATTTTTCTAACCAAGCGAAAGATCGCTCTACAACCCATCTTTGTGGCAATACAGCAAAGGAATGTAATTCACTTCGTTTTATTACTTCTACAGTTGCTCCAATAATCGTTTTTATTTGAGTTGCAAAATTTTCTCCTGTATAACCTGCATCGACCAGTATATTTTTAACTTCCGAGAGGTTTTCTTTTGCGCTTTCAACCATTCTCACAGCACTGCTAACCCCAGTTGTAAATTAGAAAAAATAGAAAAGGTAAGGAAATAGGGTAAACTCCAAGGTATTTGATATTCATTCCTAAAATAGGAGGTTACCAATGAAAGAGAAAGTAACAGAAATCTTTTGTATAGTCGATGATTTTTGCAATACAGTCGATGAAAATTTTGCAGAAAAACTTCTACCAAGTGGCAAAAAACCAACCAGGACGCCAGAGATTACGCATTCAGAGATTTTTACCATAATATTGCTATATCAAGTGCGACAATTTTAAAATTTTCTATGTGCATTATTTGAAATTATTATACGAATCAGCGTTTCCAAAATTGCCATCCTATAGTAGGTTTATCAGGTTAAAATCGCGGGTTTTATGGTATTTAGCGCTCTTAATGCAATGGTTTTGCGAACAGTCAAAAGTGACAGGGATTTCGTACATAATCTATCGCTGTTTGCCATCCAAAAAGGACCTCGAGAAACAAAGTTTTCAAAGGGTTGGCAAAGATTGGAAAGACTACTTATGGGTGGTTTTTCGGTACATCTAGTAATCAACGAAACTGGCGAAATTCAAGGGGTTACGGTGACAAAAGGCAACGTTGATACCTGTGCCAAATTTAACTCAGAAATTGACTGGATTATTGTTTAGAGATAAAGGATATATCAAAAAAGATCTTTTTCACGAATTATTCGATAGAGGGTTAAAGCTTGTAACCAGTATAAAAAGGGTATGAAAAACTCATTAATGGTGCTAAATGAGAAGATTTTGTTAAGAAAAAGATCGATTATTGAGACAGTTTTTGGCTCTCTGAAAAACAAATTTGAGATTGAGCATACTCGCCACAGATCACCGATAAATTTTTTGGTACACATTTTTTCTACGCTTGTTTCATATTCCATGCAGCCGCTGCATTTCTAAGCTTTACTTCGTTGGCTAATCCGCAACTGGGGTATATCTTACTATTACCCACAAATAAAAACATAGTATTGTATTTACTCAAATAATTTAATTTTATTAACCTGAAAGCTTATTAGATTAAAATTATTAAACTAAGAGTTATAATTTTAGCAACTAAAAGCTGTAAATTGCACCATATAAACAGTTATTTCAAGCAAAAGTTATGCCATTAAGAGCTATGCAACAAACATTTATATTTGTGGGTAATAGTAAGGGGGTATATAGGGTTGACACCAAGGCAATATTCTTCTGGAGAAGTTGATCGGCATGGCAGCATATCAAAGATGGGACCAGCGGAATGTAGAAGTATGTTATATGAAGCTGCACAAACAATGCTTACAGTTACCAAGAGGACATTTAAATTAAAAAACTGGGGTTGCGAAGAAAAAAGGAATGAAAAAAGCAATTGTAGCAGTAGCAAGAAAATTAGCTGTAATTATGCATAGGATGTTGGTTGATAAAACAGAATTTTATTATCAATAAACATCAAAAGAGCATAGGACAATAATTTTATTGAAAATAAAGATAGCAATGCCGATGGAAGGGACAAGCAAGAACTTAGTTAGACTTCGTGGTAAACATGTTGCCGTCCACTTCCGCCTAACAAGTATAATGCGGCTTGACAAATTTATTGTCATCTCAGACCGCGGAGAGAACCATATGCTACTTTTAACTTATGTAAAATTACCAAGGATTATGGAGAAGATATGCTGTTTTGATTTGTGTGAAAATTATTGTTGACTTATGTGCAATTAGAGAACCTAAGTCACTTTAGCTATATATAAAAGGTTTAAGTGGTTGTATTGATGTATCTTTGTATTAAAAAACACCCAATAAGCAGAGTTGTAAGTGGAATAAACCACAAAATGTAAGTGCTAGGTGGTACGATTATAATTGAATTGCCGTAAGAATTTTTTAACTCTGAGATTATCTCTTCATCAGTGTATCCATCATTGATTTTTTTACGAATTGCTTCTCGCATATCATACGCGATCTGAGATCCAGATTCAGACAATGATTCGCCAGAACATATTGGACACCTTATTATTTCAAATAAACTTGTTGCTCGTTTTTCCATGCTTTTATCTCTGAGTTTATTATCCAGAGTAAAAGCGTTTACGCCTGAGTGGAATATCAATATGAAAAGTAAACTAACTACTGCTCTCATCCTTGATTAATTGGGTTATTTTACTGAGCTGGTTCATAAAATCAGTGGTGGATAACTTTCCAATAAAGCTTGACCCTACATCATCATCGTACTTTATTGAAAATTGAATGCCATCATCAGTTGTTTTTTCTGATAAGGAAGACATTAATTTTTCAAACGCATCTGAAGTTTTTGAGTCACCAATCATAAACGAGATTAATTCTTTATAATTTGATATAGCCACGTTGATTTTGTCTTTAAATGAATATGTAACTAAGTTGTAATTGTTTACCCCACCATCTGCAGCAAAAGAAAAATTATTACTTTGAATCAAAAATTTCTCTATATTGAAATTAATTCTGGAAGCCGAGATGTCGTTTACAAATTCATAATCAAATTTAATGTCGATACTAAGGTAACTTTCAGGACTTGCAGTATTTTTATACCGATAAGTATACAAATCAAATCCTAGCTTAGCATTTCCACTCAGTTCTTTATCGAGGTGAAATTGAATGTAATTGCTTTTATCATTCACTTCAGTTATAACACTTTGCTGATTTTCTAAAACATCACATTTTAATCCATAATCTTCGTAACGAAGTGTATCTATATAGTCTATCACGGTACTATTTTTGTTGAATCGCAATGAAGATGGTAAATCGTTTAGTCTAACAACAAAGTGGCTGCTATCGTTTGTGTGGCATTTTATATTCTTTTTCTCATCACCATGAACAGTAATATCAACTTCATTACTTGGTGTATAAATATATACTGATTTATCAAATAATCTATTTTTTATCAATAAAGCATCAGATGAGATGGTTAATTGCTCATTGGAAAATTTTGGGTTTGTCACACGAAAAATTAGGTTAGAAGGAAATCCACTAAAATCATGTGAAATATCAAATTTTTCGTCGTTAATGTATAGTATTGTTTCAGCTAAAAGATTTTTTACCTTACATGCAGAAAAATACCAAAAACCACTATACGCTACAGGAATAAACAAAAGTAAAGAGATGATAATATAGATAAAAATCTTACGCATGATTCCCCTGTTTATCTAATGATATGTTTCTTGTACCCCTTGGTATGGTTACACACAAGCCGTCGATATCTTTTGTGATTTTTATTTGGCATCCAAGCCTCGACGTCTCTGTTAAGCCGAAAGCTAGGTCTAACATATCATTTTCCTCATCAGATATAGGGTTATGTATTTCTACAGCATTATAAAACTTTGGATCAACAATTACATGGCATGTAGAGCAAGCAAGAGAACCTTCACATGCACCTTCAAGCAGATCTGGATCACTTCTGTGGGCTAAATTGAGCAGAGTTTCTCCCTCTGCAGCTTCATAGCTTTTCTTACTCCCATCAGGTAAAATAAAAGTAACAGATGGCATATTATTCCTATTAAAATCCTTACTAATTTCTTTATATCCTACAGGTAATAACTAATATTTGCAAACTCTTTACAATTCCAGTACCTATATTTCTTGTTATCCAAGTAGCCGACACTGGTTTCCAGAAAAAAGGGTGTTATGCAAGTAGCTGACACTGGTTTCCATCCAAGACGGCAGTGCCCTCTTCTTGTCATCCCAGTGCCCAGACACTGGGATCCAGGAATTTTATTAAGTTAGTAAGCATAAAAGTATAGCTAACGCGAGCTCTACGTCATACCGCCGCGGTATCTCTAGATCCTGCTAACACGTAGCGGGATGACGAATTGCTATACCGCCACGAACCGTCATACCGCGATTCATTCGCGGTATCTCAGCCGCTAACAAGCAGCGGGATAACGAGCTTATCGTCACGCCGTCGCGAACCGTCATACCGCGATTCATTCGCGGTATCTCAGCCGCTAACAAGAGATCCCGCTAACAAGCAGCGGGATGACGATTGTCGTTTAGCCATAAATATTAAGAAATTTACCAAATGAAAAAAAGGCAAAAGAAGCCCCGTGGTTATTATCTGCTTTAAAATATTGGCGTTTTTTATGTTTTAAACGCTTGACAAGCGAAATTCAGCTGCTTTTAATTGCAACTAACCTACGCTGCAAATGTTTAAGAAATTTACCAAGCAGAAAAAAAGACAAAGAATCCCCGAGTTAGCTAGTCTTTTACTATCTCTGTCGAGTATTGGCATTTTTTGATGTCTTGTAACGCTTTATAAGCGCGTTCAGCTTATTTAGATAAAAATCTAGATGTAGATGAAGTTTTGTAAAGACATACAGTATCTATATACTGCAAAAAATTGAACATAAGACGCCGATACATTAAGTAATCCTTACCTTTTAATCTGCAGATTGGCGAAAGCAAATACAATAGCTTCAGTTTCATGATAAGGGGACTGGCAGAGGGTGTCAAGTAAGTTTTTTCGTTTCTATTGAATGACAGTTGTAACCTACGAAAGAAGTCTGTTGTAATTTGTACGATATCTTTATAAAATGGTTCGCATAAGTTATCTAGCAGTGCAACTAAACAAATACAAAAATCAAAACGTCGCGGTTTTTGGTCTTGGTAAAACTGGTTTATCCGCCATTAACGCTCTAACAAAGAGTGGTGCAAGAATATATGCATGGGATGATCATGAAGAGCAAATAGCAAATGCAAAAATGATGTATAAAAAATGTAATTTTATTCATCCCAAGGAATACAATTGGCATGAGATCAGTGCATTGGTTTTAAGCCCTGGAGTGCCAACAGAGCCACATTGGATAGTAAAACTTGCAAGGAGATTTGATTGCAAAATAAAATCAGACATTGAGCTATTTCTTGAAGCTAAAACTACGAACCAGAAGGTAATAGGCGTCACAGGAACAAATGGTAAATCAACCACTACATCACTAATAGGGCACATATTAAAATCTGCAGGGAAAAAAGTAGCTATTGGTGGAAATTTAGGCGTTCCTGTTTTGGATCTAGAAAGAGATGCAGAAATTTATGTAATCGAACTCTCCTCTTTTCAATTGGAGTTGATGAATGAAATTAACGTGGACATTTCAGCACTGCTCAATATTACACCAGATCACATAGATAGGCATGGAAGTATGGAGAACTACATAGCAACTAAATTAAAACTGATAAACGGTAGTGAGGTTGCCGTAATAGGATGTGACAATGAGATTACTGCTGATATATTCAACAAATTCACTGGAGACAAAATTCCAATCTCAGTAACATATTCCCCGATGTCATTCCAGCGCGTGACGCTGGAATCCAGAAAAGAAAAACCATTGCCAACTACTCAGATGACAGAGGGTGGTGCAAGAGATCTAATATCATTGGCAGGTAACAATTTGCTTGATTATAGTGAACAGATTACTGGTATAGATCGAAATTATCTGGATCCCAGTGTCAGCTACTTGGATGACAAAAGGGGCACTGGGATCCAGAAGATCTCGTTAAAACTAGAGAATCATAGCTTATCAGTAAGCGACGTGAAAATAAACCTAATATCCAACGCAGAAAACATAGCAGCCACATATGCCGTATGTAAGGTACTTGGAGTAGATAGCAACACTATTATCAATGGAATCAAGTCCTTTTCAGGACTGAGGCATAGGAATGAACTGCTTGGCAAAATAAGAAATGTGTTTTTCGTGAACGATAGCAAAGCAACTAATGCAAAATCGAGCGAAAAGGCGATCTTATCTTATGAAAACATAAATTGGATCGCTGGTGGAAGAAGCAAAAAAGGTGGAATAGAATCATTAAGCAAGCATTTTACAAGGGTTAGAAAAGCTTTTCTTATTGGAGAATCAACCGAAGCTTTTGCAAATGTTATGGAGAATAAAGTAGATTATGTTAAATGTTGCAATCTAGAAGATGCATTCAGATTGGCTTTTGAAGAGGCCTTAAATAGCGCAGAAGAAGTAACAATATTACTTTCTCCCGCGTGTGCTTCTTTTGATCAATGGAAAAATTTCGAGGAACGTGGTGAAGCATTTTGTAGAATGTTTGAAAATCTCAGGTACAATCACACATGCTGTTTAGTATGATGTTGCGTGGAACAAAAGTTAATAATAGATAAGCTAATTAGGGTTATTCCATTTGAAGGGATAAGCGATGAAACCCTATTAAAGGTGTGCACTGACCTTAATCTAGCTAATAGCTTTTGCAAATTTCAGAATGGAATATATAGCGCTTTGGAGCACATAGCAGAGGACTTAAATAGCTCAATGGAAGCTGAATTAAGAAATTCTAATTTAGAAGATATGAAAGTGCGAGAGCGAGTAAAGTTAGCTATTCAAATACACCTTTCAAACTATGCTAAGCTACCGAATTATAGAGAACTTTTAAAAAATGTTTTATCATTCTCCGTATCACCAAAAAATACATATTTTTCTAGTAAACTTTTATACAGAACTATTAGTGCGATTTGGTATGGCATTCATGACCAATCAACAGATTTTAACTACTATACAAAAAGAGCAATATTAGCTGGAGTGTACTTAAGTACGATACTTTTTTTTATCAATGATTATTCAGAAGATTTTGTGGATACTTTATCGTTTCTTGATAACCGTATCAACAATGTCATGACATTTCAAAAATTCAAAACTCGCTTAAAAGGAATCATAGAAAATTTCTTATAAGCTATTGATTGTTGGTAGAAAAGTACTTGAGCACGATCCTGAAAAGGTTTGTGAAAATAAAAATATTCATGCTGATCATAAAGAACATTTAGTTTATTGTGAGGATAATAATGGTACAACAAAATACACCAGTTACGAAGAAAAAGAAAATAAATTTATTGAAGAAGCACATGAATATTTAATAGACTCTGAATTTAATAAAAATTTTGATCTAGGGCAGTACAGAATAAGTAATTTCTCCGGAAACTTGACGAAAATAGAACTGGAACTCATCAATGAAAAGTATATGCAAGTTCAAGTTAATAGAGAAAGAAAAATTATTCTCGCTATACCGTAGGTGCGTTCCAAGATTATACTGAAGTTTTTATTGCACTCAAAATCTTCGTTTTTCCTAATCTCTAGAATTATCAATGCATCATCACTTAACCAGCCTGAGTGAGCTAGTCCATTCAACGTTGATTCAACTAGATTGCTATTGTAAGGTGGGTCTATAAAAACTATGTCACATTTTGAAATAGGTTGTGGTAAGCAGTTAGCACTGCAGCAAATTAGCGTAACATTGTCCGTAATTCCAAAATCTTTTGCTGTTTTTTTAGGCAATTGCAAATTGTAATAATCTGAATCTACCATAAATGCATGTTTAGCGCCGCGAGAAAGCGCTTCAAATGAAAAAGAACCACTACCACAGAATAAATCAAGTACATTCAAGTTATAAATAGGTTTTCTTGAGGAAAGCATATTAAATATTGCTTCTCGGACAATACTCATAGTTGGCCGTGCAGCTAAATGCTTACCTGTAGTTATTTTTCTTCCGCGATATTTGCCTGCAATGATGCGTAGCATATTAAATAAGCTCCAAAATAATTAATTATTTATACTATATGATTAATGTCAATATGGCTTTAGCAGTTTAATAGAGAGAAGCTATCGAGTCGCTTGTAAGAAAAACACAAACACAAGACTCATCAGTTATCTTTTTCTGATTTGCCTGCTGCATTAATTGCTTGACCAATCTCATCTTGTAAATCATCATGATCATTTTTTTCATCATGATTTAGCCCTTCAATTCTGCTTTCTAACTCTAACTTAATTATAGTATTGATTTTATCTATATTATCAAGAAAGCCTCTACATTCTTCTTCACTATACTCTTCACCAGATGCTTTTTTTTCAATAAATAGGTTTTTAAATCCTGCTAGATCAGAATTCTGATCGGTATTTAGTACAACATTTCTCTCTATGAAGCTAAGATCTGACAGCAGTAAGCTAACCTCTAACAGATCTTCACTTTTCACGCTTTTAAGGTCTTCAAGACTTTCTAAAATACTAAACACCTTAATCCTTTCTTGTACAATCTCTTTGTCTTCCTTATCAAATTCAGACAATAAACTATGATTATCTACAAATTTCTCACTCAAAGCTTTATTCAATTTAGCAAAATTGACATCCTTGTCAAGTGATGTGTTATCCCGCAACAAGTCTACCCTTGCCCTACGCGCATTTAAAATGTCGTCGTAGTCATTTAACTTTATGTTGCCATCTTTGTCTTGCTGCAATTTATAATAATCAAGGCCTTTGAAATTTTTATTAGTCTTCATCTTCAATCCTCTTCTCATCTCCTTTTGCATCTGGTTTCCTCATTGGTTCCGGTAATTTCCTTTTACTGTCTTCTCGATTTCTTTTTTCCTCTCTTTCAGCACGTTTTTTTATAGCTTCCTGGGTATTCATTTCAAAAAGTGCCTTAACGTACTCTTCTGGATTTTTTGGTTCTTTAAATAAAGGCTTAAGATTATAAACTTCGTCTTTTCGATCTCTTTCTTCTTTTCTTCTAGCTCTTTCAGCACGTTTTTCTACAGCTTCTGGAGTGTTCATTTCAAAAAGTGGTGAGAGGTTGTAAACTTTATCTTGATTTCTTCTGCCTTCTCTTTCAGCACGTTTTTCCATACCTTCAAAAGCAGATCCAAAATCATCAATTTCATCTGAACCTTTTGGTTCCGTGCCTAAATTTCGTGTCACTTCATTTGATTGATCAGGCTTATCTTCTTCTGTTGGCTGATCATGCTGTAGTTGATTAGGCTTGTCTTCTTGTTCTGTGCTTAGTTCTCGTACTACCTTATCTGGCTGACCTCCCCCTCGTAGTCGAAGAGGGTCGCCTTCTTCTAGTGGCTGATCATGGTTATCTCTTACTAGTTCCGTGCCTAACTCTCGTTCTACCTTATTTGATTGATCAGGATTGTCTTTTTCTGGTTCTCTCTTACGGCCGATAGTGTAATCATGAAGCTTCTCTAAGAAATCTCGCCTATATTCTTTTGCTCTATAGAGTAGGTTATGATCATAGCCATGCTTTCCTATAGAGTCAAGACCATGCTCCCAAGTAAACTTCATAGCATCTTCTATTGTATAGCCCAAATGTGATCCTACGTATCCTTTATAATAATCTAAATATTTACCGATCCTTCTGTGTGTAATATCTTCCTTATCAACTCCAAATGCCCTGTAAATTTTTTCCTCGAGCTTATCAACATCATTTTCAGGCGATGTTGCAAACTTCGTTGCTTCAATAGTAGCACCTACAAATTTACGTGGCACATCAATAGCGTATTTCAGCACTCCTCCAACTCTTGGTATCCTACCCAGTAGATTAGCTGTACCTCCGGCTAATCTATCCGGTAAATGAGTAGCCCAATTACCTAAAGATTCTAGTTTTCCACCAATTGCGTCTTGCCAATAATGCTGTTTTAATCCTTCCATTATGCCAACCAAAGGCGATGCTTCATACATTCTAGATATATTGTAAACGCTGAATCCACCACCAGCTATACTTGAGCCCATTTGTTGTACGAACTCGCGTAAGGAGAACATTAAAAATGAAAGCAAGAATAACACAAAGATTTCCCCTGCATTGATTAAATAACCTCTCTGTATGTCTTGCACCCTTTGGTAATCGCTATTTTCTTGATAATTTTTGCAATCCTCACAATCTTTACATTTCTGACAGTATTCACTGTTGGGATCCTTATATAAATCATGAAGTTTCAGTATTCTACAACCTTGTTTTTCTACCGCACTCCGCACTAAAGATCTTATTTCATTAATTATTTCCCTATAACTATTGCATTTATTTATATCTTGACAGTAGCGTTTTATTATTTCACTAACATCACCTATCCTTTTCTCTATATTGTTGATCAGTAATATAATGTCAGCCCTCTCTGATGCATGAGATAAACTATTTGTTAAGCGCACTAGATCTTTTTCACTACAGCCATTACTAACTACCATATCACTTTCTGCAATATAGTGGTCTGCTGGATTATCTTTAGTTCCAGGAATTGGATTAAAGAAAGGATAATCTATATAACGAAACCCTTTTATATGTTCACCATTTTTATCTTTAGGGTAATCTGGTGGAAGCGGGATATATCCAGCACCACCAGTAAATTTTATTGTACCACCTTCTCTGCTTATCTTTTCTATACCTTCTATACTTTTATCTATGTTAAGAGAAGAAGCTTCTCCAAGAGTGTAAGGTACAAAAATTTGCCCTGGGGTCCAACCAAAGTACTGCTTATCAACGATACAAAAACCGCCAAACACCCATTTTGGAGCACATAACTTTACCTCGAACCATTTATTGTAGCATACAGTAAAACCTAGTTGTCTATAAAAGGTGTTCATTATCATTGAAGCCAACAATGACAAGAGAGTAAATATCATAATCGATTGTAAACAAAAACTGATGCAGAATTTTATCCAACCTTCAAATAGACTTTTCAGCGGTGAAAATAAAATAGAAATTAGAAACAGTGGCATGATAGCTATAAGAAAAGCTATACCCATAAAGCCAGAGAGAAATATTATGTAAGCATACAAGCACAACAAGAAGTATAGTACAATCCCTATGAAAATTGCCGGTATCATAAGAAGGCTTGCCCACATTTGGTAATGTAAAAACGCTGCAAACTTTTTCCAAACAGAATAAGCAAAAAATTTATTGAACATGTCCTCCATGAAGCTAAACAACTTAGCTTCATCTCCTTGAGCAATACTTCCGGTGTTCATGTTGGGAGCAAAGTTAGTAATTACACTTATCAATTGTTCAAGACCTTTAACGAATAAAACAAGAAAATGATCATAGAAAAATCTAAAACTTCCAGGAGATATAAGCACTATTACTAGAGTGATTTTCATCATTCTGATGAGCATATCATGCTTAGTTTCTCGTATCATGCCAAAAAGATAAAGAAGCGATGAAATCATTACAAATAGAACAAGCAAGGAAAGAACAAAATTGTGAAAGCTCGTACTTTTTTCAGCTATATTTTCGAACATAGCTTGTGCAACTGCAGGATCATTGCTATTAAAATGTTCTTTGCAATTTTCGTTAATCAATAATACACATTTTAGATAGTTATAAATGTAATCAAAAAACCCAAAACTACTTGGCTGCTGCACTCCACTTAAGAACTCAAAAGAGTAGCCACCTACATTATCTAAGTAATATCTATCTAATATTTTTACATATATTTTCCATCCCTTTTTTAACTTCAACTCATTACAATTTCTGTCCTTTAATTTAGTGTTATCTCTGTCTAAAGTAAAAAATCCATTGTCGCCCTCTGCTGTGGAGTTATAACCTAGATGTACAGTAGGATATTGAGGATCGCGCATTAACTTTAGATTTTCGTTAGGATCATCTTTCCCCGTTTGAAACAAAAGATAAGCACCATGACCATTGGTAAACCAACATGGAGCACCACGTGATACTGTATTTGCGCTATCATCTTCATTAATGCACTTGCAATTTACAGTGCAACTTGTATCAGACTTACTTGAAAATTTTTGTATGCTAGGTTTATAATCATTACAAACTAAGTGAAAATTAGGTAAACTATTATCACTTTGTTTACCTTCAAATTTAGTTGCATATTTTAACTGCTCCAAGCTTTGTAAGGTATAACTGCCTTTTTTAGATTCCTTCTTGTTATTATTACTCCAAGATGTCCATGCACCATTAACTCGCACTTTTAAACTATCTCCATTGGTTTCGAGTCCGGTATCCTCCCACTTCACCACTTGGTTATGGTGAAAACCATAATTAATTTCGCCAGTTTCAGGATCAATAACTTCTCCATCTCCTGGAATAAACGCATCGTGGTCGCTTGAAAAATGAGCGCTTACTGCAATAGGTTTAGGACCAAAATAGTCAGCAGATATACACCTTGGAAAAGGCATATCGTTTTTACTACAACCTGTGATCAGCACATAAGCTGCAAGAAGTAATACCCTAAACCAACATTTGCCTAAACGTGATTGCATATCTAAACTTTTTCCAAATACAGAATAAATTTCTAAAACTTTACTTAAAATATCTTTTTAATTAGTTACTCCATAATATCATTTATATCTTACTCCTCTCCATTTTCTTCCTTGTTTTTAGCTTTAGCACTAGGATCACTTCTTATTGTTTCATCAGAATTTTTTTGCTGATCTGATTGTTTTAATGTTTTAGGTCTATCACTCGTTGTTTTATCAGAACTTCCTTTAGAATCTTCTTTTTTGTCTGGTTGCTTTGGTGTGTTAGGTAATTTAGCCTCAATTTTTCCCCGATCTTCACTCATTTTCTGCTTGATACTCTGTATCATACTTTGGGTCTTATCATCAAGGCCAACGGTTGACAGCATAGCTTGCGATGCGCTCTTAGCAACTGTACCAACACCGCCAGTAACTCCATAACCAGAGCTAAATAGTGTTTGTACCATAGTTTCCGATATAGAAACAAAAGCTTCCATTGCACCGGCAATAATGAGGTATATAAACGCCTGGATTAGGTCTATAGGTAATGCTGCAAAGTGTCCACCAGCCCTTTCTCCGGTACTGAGTGCAACATCAACGCTAGTGCCAGGACTGTATCCAAGAGGCAGTATTGATTTCATCAAGCACAGATCATACGATAAGAAATTTACGCTAATTAAACATTGATAGCATGCAGAAAAATTTGTGAGGTTATATAAAACTGAATACATCAACTGATTTAAAAGAGATAAAAATGAAAATAAAATGACTGGTTCTAATGAAACATGAGCCAACGTTTTTATCCAATTATCAAACAAGGGTTTAGTCTTTTGAAATAGAATAAATACGATAAATAAAGGTGTTAATGACAGTAAAAACGCCACTAGAACAGTAGATATTACATATTTAAACGTAGCGCTAATAATGCATTTTAAGAACATAAAAGTAGCATAGAGTATTGCCAAAAATGCAATAAAGCCAAAAGGACCAGAGAGCATCAACGATAAAAACTTTAGCCAAGTTTCTGTTGTGAATAATACTCCTGCTGTCAAGTCTAAGAATGCAAATTTTCTCCCCCCTTCCCCTATATAGCCAGAAAAGCTATCAACTAAATAAGTGCTACCATCTACAAAAAGTCTGAATAAAGTTGTACCAAAGAGTTCCCAGCTTCTATCGCTAAAGGCAAAAGCTATAAATGCTATCTTGAACATCCTTACAATGAAATCAAATTTACTTAGCTGTATTGTTCCAAGCATATAGCCAATGACAGTAAATATAACGTATAGAGTAAGTAAAGCTCTTACCCCCTGAAGAAGACCTCTTGCATATCCTTTGTATGAATCTTTAACGCTGTCCCCAATTACTTCTTCTTTTATAAATTTAAATACCCCGTTTACATTCGATGAAATAAAATCATTAATTTTTCTTTTGACAAATAAAGTTACACTATACTTATTGTTTTCGTAATATTTGCCATTTTTGTCCGTAATGTCATCTTTCTCTACGTTGCTTACATTGATGCCGAAATATATCTTCTTAGGTTTGCATTCATCTGTTATAGGTTTTTTGTCTTTGCATTCATCTGTTAAAAGACCTCCATCTATTATATAATATACCTTATCCTTTGTTTTATCTAAGTGCTCTACTTTTTTGAAATCATTAGTCTTTGGAGCAGATGGATCCCCTGGCGGGTTATCACCCAAATACACATACAGTTTTTCACCATTGATATATTCACACGATCTAGTCACTTTAACATGGTACCCGCCCCTATTAGCTCCATAGTAACCATAATCTGCTATAGCAAGCATCACACTACTACCATATTTTACATTGTCATTTACTGCATAGTCACTATTTAATTTCAGAGAAAAATCCTCGAAATTGTCACTAATTTGCGAACACACATTATCCTTTCTTGCACCTACTTCATTATCTGGAAGACATTGCATACCTTTATCAGTATCTTGATCACCAAGATCACCAATTTTTGCAACAAGAGCCTCAGCCCAAGATTTATCATCTTCAGTAAAACTACCTGCTTTAACATTCCCTTCCATTTTTTCTAGATAAGAATACATATCACATTTATTTCCTTTATCGTACTTCTTATACCTTATAGAGGAGACACAGTTCCGTTCTCCTGCTCGACCTGAATCATAGCTCCATATACCTTTTCTAGTATAGCATATATTCTGATAGTAACAATTAAGCTCATAAGAACTGTACTTTTTTTTCTCATCCAAACTACAGTTTTTTCCATCACATAACTCATTCAATCCTATTTTAGCTCGGCGTAAATCGAACAGCGAGCCATGTATCCATGGTTCGTTGTTTTTAACATAACCTTTATTAAAATGTACCTTATTATCATATGGAGTGTACCCATTGCCAACTAGCACTTTGCTTTCCTTTGCTTTTGTTTTATCAAGAGGTAAAAATTTTATTTTATTTCTCTTTCCATCCTTGCCCTCACAAAAAAATTCCTCTCCCTCTTGCTTGCTAACATTCAATATTTCACTTGCTGACACTTTTTCACCTCCTTCTTCAGCTCTATAACAATTGTCATCAAAGCTGATACCTTTCCCTCCTGGATTGTCATAATCAATTGTTATTTTTCTGGGAACTAAGCTAAAGCTTAACTTATCACCAGGATTTACTTTAATTCCAGTGTCTACATAACGTCTATTGCTGCCAAATCCTTTACCACCGCACAATTCGTTTTTATTTACGCCTTTTTCATCAACGCCATAATTATTAGGCACATCGTTAATATTTGCAGCTTTACTATAATTTGGTTCTGAGCCATCAGCACAAAAGCTAGCTGGCACAAGTACTTTCCTTGGATTTTTGTCTTCTTTAAAAGGGCAAAAATTTACTGATCCATCGAGGGTGAATTTGATTTCCTCACCCTTACTAATTACTTGACCAGAATCAACCCAATGAATTTTAACTTCTTCACCAGCTTTATGAACTGGAACATCCACGTTAACACTAGTGTTTCTGCTCTGCAACCCAGGTTCGACACAATCCATGTTACAACCAGTGATTGCAAGACACAGTATCAACAATAGTGATCTTTTACTTATCATTGCTGTCTTCCTGGTGGTGGTATCTGAGGCGTTGACCTTTGAGTCCCTTGTGGTATTTGAGGTCTTGACGTACCTGACTGTTGAGAAGCACCTCCTCTTTCTCTTCTTTGAACGCTTTGTTCATCTAACCCTACTGTTCCCATTAAGCTTTGTTGATACTGTCTTCCAGGTTCGCTTGCTACATAAGCACCAAACAACGAGTCAGATATTGTCGAAGAAGCTTCAACTAAAGCTTTCATAGCGTGTCCCAAAATAACAAAAGCCATCATAGCGGTAATATTAGGTGTATATTTGGAAGCATAACCATAAAAAATACAAGGGTTAAAAATCTTTAAGTTAATATTAAGTATACATGTAGAGCAGACCTCAAAATCAAATACTGAATACACAATATAATCCATAACCTGGCTTATCAGTGATATAAAAATTAAAAGCACTACTGGATGAATCGCAAATCTTGCTAAATTTTTAACCCAGTTGTGAAACATCTGCCTAGTATACGCAAATAAAAGACAAATAATAAAAATAGGTGCTAAAGAAAGCAATAACGCAACTATTGCTATAGATGTAATAAAAGAAAATAAGGCATTAAAAATAGATAAGCTCACTGTGATTAAACCCCAAATCACCAAGCAAAAAGATACAATGCCCAAAGGGCCAGAAAATATAAGAGATACTATTAACAATACTGAATGCGATGACAAGAACCTATTGAGCGGCAAATCAAGAAACTCAAAAACATTTGAAGTAGTGCCTCTAAAATTTGCTATTTCTATTAGTTGTTTTGGAGTGTTAATAAATATAGAGAATGCGTTGTTATAAAAAAAGTCCCAGCTATTATCCTGCAATAGCTGGGCGATGATTCCTATCTTTACGCATATAATTAAAAACTCATATATAGAAATATGAGTTAATCCAAAAAAGTAATAAAGAGTATATAAGATTATATATAGTACTAATAGTGATATTATAGTAGATCTAATGGTATTTGTTCTGCTTGATTTTATAAAACTTTCGTAAAGAGACTTTACAGGACTAGTATCAGAGTGAATTGCGTTAGGGTCTTTATAATTAGAGCCGAAAAATGCAGTTTTCACTTTTTCATCAAAGAAATTATATATTGCACTAAAAGTTTTTGTAGGTAGCTCTTTAGTTGTTAGGTTAATACTAAATTGACCTTCATTTTTGTAATCGCAGCCATGGTCTCTTATTCCGTAATATATGGTGCCTGTTTTGTCTTTTAATTTTCCTTTCAAGTTTTCCATGTCATGAACTTTGCTGATATCTACAGATATATCCGCTTGATTTTCACCAGGCTTATGCTCAGGGAATTTATCGGAAACACTTATATACAAGCTATTTTCCAGACTATGGTTCTTCGTTACTCTTATGTTGAACCCGCCTTTGTCATTTGTATTGTAGCAGCTCTTGTCATTTCTGCTACATAGACTAAAAATTAATCTTGGTGTTCGATAGTTATCTCTTATCTTGTGATCACAATTAGTGCATAAACCACCTTCTGGAATGTGTTCAAAATTCTCATTATCCATGTAAGCACGTAATAGTGTAATGTCAGTTTTTACCTGTTTTCCCTTTAATACGTTACTAATAATTTCAGCAACAACAGATTCACCACTAGAATTTAAAGCATTGAATAGCTCAATTTCTATATTATTATATTCAATATACACGCAATCCTCGCCTCTACGACCAGAAGAAAATTTACATATACGTCTACAGAGTGAATTTAAAATGTGCGTATCTATCTTACTTGCACTGCTCTCTGAAAGCTTGCTGCAATCTATATTTTCTCCTTGTTTTATAGAGTTAATAATATTTTCAATTTCCTTTTTTCTTTCATCTTGATCTAACTTCGAAAAATCTGAATCCCAGTACTCTCTTCCTCTCAACCATTGCACATCGCCTATTATATATTTATTAGGACATATCCCATCCTTGCCACCTTGGCATTTCTCTTGATTTAAAACATGTGCAAAATGTTCTGTTTCTTGCTCGCTACACTTTTCGTCGATTTTCAAATACCTGATTTTTGTCTCACTCTCTTTATCTTTACACACTTTACTTCCAATCACACTAAAGCTTATCGTATCGCCTTTTTTAAGTGCAAATGGTAATGCAACGTCATTTCTCCCAGGCCCAATTGCAAAATCTGCATACTGCTTAGGACAAAAATTAACCTTACTAGGCACTATATCAATCTCTGTTACTCTTATTCTATCTGAGATATTAACACCAGAATCAACCCATTTCTGCTCTGTTGACACTATATCTAGTTTTTCACGCAAACCTGATAAATTTTCTGGCTTAATACAGTGATGTTCCCCGCAGCCTGACAGAAAAAAAAACGGTATTATCAGCAAAAATTTTAGCATAAATCCAACTCATTCAGTGCTTTTGTTAACACTCTCGGAGCTACTAGAACCAGAACCTCGAGATTTACTCTTGTCTCCACCACTCAACTTCTTAGCAGCAGCACCAGCAACTCCAGCAACACCCCCAGCAGCAGCTTTGGCAGCAGATAAAGCTTTGCCCACCATTTGTCCAGGTGTCTGACCTGAGCCAAGTGCTGCTCTATGGTTACCAGCAAGTTCAGCAGCCATGCCAGGAAGAATGTTTAAAAAGTGGTAAAAGAGGAATAATACTAAACACAATTTTAATAATTCTCCGATGAGAGAGCTGCCAAATTCCATGTATGTAAAATCAAATAGACCAAGTATGCTGCTCTTTTTAAAGCTATAATTTTGCATCATACATGCAAGAGTAGTTTCATTGTTATCACATTCCCCATCTCTCAATTTAAACCACTGTTTTTTCTTACTAGCTGAGGGTTTTGCTTGGTTATTTTCATATGACTTATCCGGTTCAAAATTTAAATTTTTATAATAGATTTTATCACATGCTATAAACATAAAAGACAAAAACGCAAAAAGGATAACCGGGTATAAGCTATAGGTGATCAATTCTCTTACCCAGCCGTCAAAATATCCTTTGGTGTGTTGGAATAAAACCATAGGGATGAACAAAGGTGATAAAATGATGATTACACTCAAAGCAACTAGAGATAAAATAAATACATAGCACAGCCACAAAATAACCATCATCAGCAAAATGGCCATAAATATAGCAACAAGAGCTATTAAAATCTGTCCACCAGCAAAAATAATACCGATTACCGAACCTGCAACTAATAAGACAGGAGCAGCACCAAGCAAGACTGCTAACGTTGCAACACCTCCAGTACCAATTTTGCCACCAATTCCATCTAAAGGGGCACCTAAATAAAATAAAATTCTACAATCAAGCCTATCCCAAGGTGCAAGATAACTGTAAGATACCCTCTTTCCTGCACGAGTATATTCATAATCTGTACCTGCTTTATAATTACATATGCCTTTACTTTCAGATGATGCTTTTAGCACTATCTCTGACAAACCATTTGAGAGACGAGTTAATTCTCCATAATAATGAGACATGGTACTGCCTGTTGTGAAGTAAATCACTAAAGCGAATTTTATGATCAACATATACATTTCTTGAGGCCTCTGAACTCCACCAGACATGGCTTTTATAGAGAACAGTATTAAAGCTAAAACTAAAACAGCAGTTACAGTGTTTTTCAGCCTTTTCTGTGCTACAGATATAAAACTCTCACCATTTGGTGCACCTTTACCTGCAACTAAATTATCTAACGATTCCTTAATGCATTGCACTATCATAGAAGTTACGGGAATAGGAGCTAATGATTTACTCCCTGCCTGGTTATAACAAGCTTCAGAAACATACGAGCTAAAACAGCCAGCATTATCATAACCTACAAAAATTTTCCCCCCTTGTCCGTTGAGTCTTTTTTCTTTAGATCTGATAATAGTTTTATAGTCATCATTATTACCAATAGGAACTTTTTCCTCTCCTGTACCATCTTTATTTTTGAATATCATCACAGATTTTTCACACATAGGAGCAAGTGGGTCAGGTGGCAATTCCGTGCACCCCATATCAACCCCTTGCGGCCAAGGAGTCATTTCGATACCAAGCATGCTAACACTGGCTAACTCCACACATAATCTGCCCGTTTTTCTCACTGCTTTGAATGTAGCTCCATGTATGGGTTCGCTCTGTCCTGCTTTGAGAACTCTACATTCCAGACCACCATCAACCTTCGAGGACCATGACCCATCTACGTATCCAGTGTCTTTCTCCCTGACATCAAAGTCTATGTATCCAGGTTTTCCTCTGGAATTAAAGTCTACCTTATTAAAAAGATTACCAAAAGTTAAAGGGTTTCGATGACATACTTCTATATATTCACTGTATTGCACACCATTTTTTGGCCAGTAATAACTCTCTGTACTCTCCTGAACGTTAGAATTTAAGGCTTCTTTTTCTGCTCTTTTCCCGTCATAATCTTTTTTGTTCACGTCTTCCCGAGCTTTATTTTGCAAACAAGAAAAATATTCCTCTTCTGTTTGGTAATTTTCATTGGTGCAGCCACTATAACCTGTGTCTTCTAATTTAAAATTTTTGTATTTTCCATCATGATCACGTGCAACTGGGTGTTTAACAAAACTATGTTCACAAACAACAAGCCCTCCTATCGCTTTCCAGACTCCAACAATTGCAGCTATCATTCCAACAATAACAAGAGCGGTAAACAAACCAGCAGAAGAAACGATCAAAACAATGCCAGTAAATATTGCGCCAACAGCAATCGCTATTCCAGCAAGTGCTGCAGCTGTTTTAAACGCTCCACAATCAGGATTAGAGGCACGACTAAAACTGCCAGTGGAATTAAATCTGCTAACAAATTCTGTCTTGTCAGTACCACTTACTCCATCTGCAAGCACTGGATATGAGAGTAAAAAGTCTATATTTAGTAAAAATATCGCAATTAATAGCAATGACAGCTTAGTCTTAAACATTTTTTACCTTCTGATAAAATATAGGCAACCATACTTTTGGGTTGTCCCCAACTTCATTTAATATATCGTGTAACAATAGAACACTTTCTGCACGTCCGGATAATACGTTGATTATATCATCCAGGCCTTTTAAGTCTATTCTAGCTACTACAGCATTGACTCCTTGTTTCACCAAAAAGAATCTAGTACTCGGATCTGTGTGCTTAATTAATATATATTCACGTTCAGTTAACATAAAAACATCCCGATAGACACTAGTAGCTTTCAGATTTGGTAAAAAAATCTGTGTCGCTGTTTGTTGTACAAGCGTATCGCTAATAGTACTTTTACTTGCATCCTCAACACTCTGAGTAGCAAAAATCACAAAAGCATTTAGTTTTCTCAGTACCTTCAACCAGTCTTTTATCTTGGGTGCAAAAACTGGATTATCTATTAACGCCCATGCCTCATCAAGAACGATAATAGATGGAGTGCCATCAAGAGATATACTAATCCTATGAAATAAATAAATCAAGACCGGTCCAAGAGCAACAGGATCTTTGAGCAAGCTAGCCATCTCAAAACCAAATACTCTTGCTCGTGAAAAATCTAGCAAATCTTCTTTATTGTCAAATATTGCAGCATGAGAACCATTATCATGCCACATAGATATTGCCCCAGCTAGAGTATCAGGACCTGCAAGCCCTAAAAACGGTACGAGGTTTCTCAAGAATCTGTCTTCTTTTCTTAATTTAAAATTTCCTTCAATTGCATCATTAATTCGTGCAATATCTTCTGAAGTAAATTTATCATTATATACCGAAATTAAAGACTTTATCCACTCCATTAAAAATGTTCTATTATCAGAGGTATCATCAAGTTGTAAAGGATTAAAATTTGTTTTAGTTCTTGGTTCTATTACAGTATAGATACCACTAAGTGCTCTTAAGAAAATCTCTGCACCGCGATCTTTATCAAAAAAGAATATCCTTGGAGAAAACTTCATCGCTTGGGCACACAGGAAATTCATTAAAACAGTTTTACCAGCACCAGTTGGGCCAATTATCATAGTGTGTCCAACATCCCTTATATGAAAGTTGAAAAAAAATGGAGTACCAGATGTCGTGTCAAAAACTGTAACGGCATCTCCCCAGTGGTTATTGAATTTATTACCAGTAGGATAATTATGTTGAGATGCAAATCCAGCCAAATTAAGACTACTTATTGTAGCTTTTCTCACTATATAATCGAAATTACCAGGAATTTGCGCCCAAAATGCTGGTTCAAGGTTAACTCTCTCACGTATAGGGTAAACACCGCAATTAGAAAGCTCTGATTCTACCAACGACAGAGCGTTATCCAATGATTTAGGACTTTTTTCTATACATAAAATAGTCAGGTGATGTTGACCAAACGCAATCTTACCACTCATTGCGTCATCAAGCGCTTGAGAAATTTCTGCTATTTGAGAAATAGCTTTATCTGCAGACTGTATCATTCGATTTTGCTGTATCTGCATTTTTCCAATCGCCATTTGCCTGTTTATAAATTGAAAAGATTGCGTAATTATAAACTCGTAAGGAAGTTGTAAAAACGAATCAAGCATTCCTGCAGAAGTATGATTTCCATATTCTTTGATACTAATTATTCCAGCATATTTACTCTCATTATGAGTCACAACCTGTATCATCTTACGGCCAAAGAATAACCTATGTACTGGTAAGTATCTTGATATTTCAGTTCTTAGCGGAAAAAGCGTATTTGTAACGAAGCCACAATTTACGATTCTAGATAGAAACTCCATTATTTCGCAGAACAAACCATCTGGAGTTTCTTTTACTCCAAGAATTTTAGGCGAATAATTTCTAAGGCTTGTCACTACACGATTTGTCGTTTCCTCTAAATCTTCATACGTGGCACGTATATCACTTTCCCAAGCATGTTTTGAAGTTACATGTCCGAATTTTTTTAGTAGATGTGACAAAAATTCTACTCCTTTTGTGTCCGCTCTACGGATAATCGTAATGTATAGGTCATTAATAAATGATTGCCTTGTTGCGTGTTTTTCTCTCCATTTTAGATTTACGTGATTAGCGAAAAAATTCGGCAAACCTTGACTTGCAAATTCATCAGAAAAAATATTTTTCTTACGTCTGATAGTATGAAAATACAAACTAAATGCCGGAGATGAAATGCTTCTTAGCATCTGATTCCTGATGTTGTTCTGTATGACTAAATCCTCGTCATCGGCAGTTTCAAATGCAAAACCACTTAATTTTATAACCTTAACCAACCAATTTTCTTTTGTCATCAAGGTTGTGCTATTCCAATAGCAAGAATAAGGAATAAATTCAGCAGCGTGAACTTCCCTGTTCAGAGTAGATTTATTCTTTGATTGAATAGCCCTAAACCTCAGCATCACACAACGTTAAGCAATATCATAAGAATTGGCTCCATGGTAAAAACGATTTAAACATTTCGAGCACTTTCCCAATTTTACCATAAATAATTCAATAAACAACGGTTCTTTTGCAGAAGCTATATAACCAAGTCCATGTATACCTGGTAACATTAAGAGAATCACTCTTAAATCATTTGAATTAATGAAAATTAGCATGCAAATCAGGACGTTTAATATTGCAAACATATAACTCACACCAAAGAGCATTGCAGGTCTTGTAAGACCTTTAAATAATTGATCTGTTTGTATACTACCTGTGGACATATCTTTAACCTTCTAATAATAGCTCTAACACTAATACTATATCATTATATTAAAAATCCATTGAAACTAGTAGCACTTTAAGTTAAGATACATTATTTAATCCCGATAATGACAAATTGGCCATTTCAAGAAGCAGAAAAAATATTGCAAGAGTTTCCTAATAAAAAAGAAATAATATTTGAAACTGGTTATGGACCCTCTGGTTTACCCCACATAGGAACCTTTGGAGAGGTTTTCCGCACTACAGTTATTGTAAATGCATTAAAAAAAATAGCTCCTGGTATAAAAACCAAAATCATTGCAGTTTCAGATGATATGGATGGTTTGCGAAAAATACCAGATAATGTGCCAAATCAAGAGATGCTAAGAGAGCACTTAAATAAACCATTGACTATGATACCTGATCCATTTGGCACTCATCAGAGTTATGGTCATCATATGAATTCATTGTTGTGTAAATTTCTTGATATGTTTGAATTTGAATACGAGTTCAGGAGTGCAACAGAGTGTTATAAATCTGGCGTTTACGATGAAAAACTTTTACTCTTACTGAAAAATTATGATAAAGTGATGGACGTAATGCTTCCATCATTTTGGGAAGAAAGACAGCAGACTTATAGTCCATTCTTGCCAATATGCCCAAAAACTTCTCAAGTTTTACAAGTTCCAGTAATTGAAACAAATACAGAGAAAGGAACAATCACATATGAAGACCCAAACGGGGAAAAAATAGAAGTTCCAGTGACAAAAGGAAAATGTAAACTGCAATGGAAACCTGATTGGGGAATGAGGTGGGCCGCATTTGGAGTAAATTACGAAGCTCACGGAAAAGATTTAACTCCATCTGCTGTGCTTTCAAGTCAAATATGTGAAATACTTGGAGAAAAGCCACCACTTCTGTTTTGCTACGAGCTTTTTCTTGATAAAGAAGGAAAGAAAATATCAAAATCAAAAGGAAATGGCATTTCAATTGAAGAGTGGCTAACTTACGCACCAACAGAGAGCTTAGCATTGTACATTTTTCAGAGTCCTAAAAAAGCTAAACGTTTATATTTTGATGTGATACCAAAATCAACTGATGAATATTTAGAATTTGTAAAGCGTTATCATGAGAACAAAGAAAAGGATATAAATAATCCTGCTTGGCACATTCACCAGGGCAATGTTCCCAGTATAGAAACTTCAGGCATAAATTTCTCACTACTTTTAAACCTAGCAGCAGCTTGTAATGCTGAAAACAAAGAGATCCTATGGGGTTTTATATCCTCTTATGCACCAAACGTTACACCAGAAAATAATAAAATGCTTGATAGACTTTCAGACTTTGCAGTAAAGTATTATCACGATTTTATCAAGCCAACAAAATCATATAAAACTCCAAATGAAAAAGAAAAAGCAGCGTTACTAGATTTGAAGGACACTTTACATTCTCTATCTACAACTGCTACTGCTGAAGAAATTCAATCTCAGGTATTTTCTATTGGAAAAAAATATGATTACACCAACTTACGTGACTGGTTTCAGCTATTATATGAAACGTTACTTGGCCAAAAAACCGGTCCAAGAATGGGATCTTTCATAAAGCTTTACGGAATAGGTAATACGATTTCTCTCATAGAAAGCGCTACTAAATGTATACTTTAGAGTTTACCTCCTTTCATTTGAGCTCTTTAGTTTTAATAAGAATTCCTTGACAAACTCCGCTAGCCCCCTTATCATGAAACTGAAGCTATTGTATTTGCTTTCGCCAATCTGCAGATTAAAAGGTAAGGATTACTTAATGTATCGGCGTCTTATGTTCAATTTTTTGCAGTATATAGATACTGTATGTCTTTACAAAACTTCATCTACATCTAGATTTTTATCTAAATAAGCTGAACGCGCTTATAAAGCGTTACAAGACATCAAAAAATGCCAATACTCGACAGAGATAGTAAAAGACTAGCTAACTCGGGGATTCTTTGTCTTTTTTTCTGCTTAGTAAATTTCTTAAACGTTTGCAGCGTAAGTTAGTTGCAATTAAAAGCAGCTGAATTTCGCTTGTCAAGCGTTTAAAACATAAAAAACGCCAATATTTTAAAGCGGATAATAACCACGGGGCTTCTTTTGCCTTTTTTTTCATTTGGTAAATTTCTTAATGTTTGTGGCTGAACGACAACCGTCATCCCGCTACTTGTTAGCGGGATCTCTTGTTAGCGGCTGAGATACCGCGAATGAATCGCGGTATGACGGTTCGCGGCGGCATGACGATAAGGTTTATACCTTGTCATCCCAGTGCTTGACACTGGGATCCAGCTTTCTTTATAAATTCACCAAAAGTGCTTCATTCTATAACGCAAAACCCATACTCACCAAATCCAATGCATTACTTGCAATTAAGTTTCCTGGATCCCAGTGTCTGGGCACTGGGATGACACCATCATAAAGGAATCAGTGTCAGCTACTTTCATGACACCATTCTTTTTCCTGGATCCAAGTAGTCGAGCTACTTGGATGACAGCTAGCCTGACAACCGTCATCCCGCTACCTGTTAGCGGGATCTATGCTAAGAGATACCGCGAATGAATCGCGGTATGACGGTTTGCAACGGTATGACGGTTCGCGGCGGCATAGTAATTCGTCATCCCGCTGCTTGTTAGCGGGATCTCTTGTTAGCGGCTAAGAGATACCGCGAATGAATCGCGGTATGACGGTGTAGACGATGGTTAAGTATCCCGCTGCTTGTTAGCGCCGCGGCGGTATGACGGTTCGTGGTGGTATGACGTAGAGTGCTTAGAAGCTGTTATTTTGCTATAAATGGCTGTAATGGCATCATCTATTTTATTGCTATCACAGCCTGTTTGTGCAAGTTCAGCATTCCCACCACAGTTCTTTTTAACTGCTATGGATATTAGTTCTTTTGCGCTAATCTTATTGATTAAGTCTTTACTTACTTTAATAATCAAGACTGTTTTATCTTTTTCTGTTGCCGTAAAAGCTATTACCGTTTTTGGTTTTTGTTGCTGCAAAACAAACTCTCTTATTACATTTGCTGGAATATCAGTGAAAGTGTGGCTTATAAAATTTATTCCATTTATTTCGGTGCTTTTTATATTCTCTGCACTCACAAGCTTTTTATATAGGTTTTTTATTTTGGTTTCGGATTTTTTGTGTTCTTGACTTAAAATACTTAATCTGCTTGTTATTTCACTCACTGGCGCTTTTACGAATTCTGCAACTTTTTTTAAGTTAATTTCATTATCACGTACATAATTGATTGCTTCCTGACCAGTTAAAGCTTCAATTCTCCTCACTCCAAAAGCAACAGAACTCTCTGTTACTATCTTAAATAAACCGATTTCTCCAGTATGTTCAACGTGCGTGCCACCACACAGTTCCCTTGAATCTCCAATCTTCACTACTCTTACTTGATCGCTATATTTTTCGCCGAATAACGCCATAGCTCCTTCGTCTATTGCCTGATTCATGCTTTGAATTTTTGTAGATGCGGAAAGATTTTCTCTGATTAGAGAGTTTACCATATCCTCTACCCAAAACAACTGATCTTGAGTCATTTGAGTGTTATGGCTGAAGTCGAATCTCAGTCTATCTGGTGCAACTAGGGAACCTTTTTGAGTGACATGATCACCTAGAATTTTTCTGAGTGTAAAGTGCAGAAGATGTGTAGCTGAATGATTTCTTCTTAAGGTTTGCCTTCTTTCCTTGTCAATGCTTGCTGCAACTGTGTTACCTTTACAAATTGAACCGAACTTAACTATGCATCTGTGCAAATATAGGTCATTAACCTTATTGGTATTCTCGACTATAATAATACTTCTATCAGATTTGATCAGACTGCCAGTATCTCCCACTTGTCCACCTGACTCGCCATAAAAAGGTGTTTTATCAAGTATAATGGTTATCTTCTCTCCTTCCTTTGCAGAATCAATTATTTCATTTTTAGAGGAAACTATAGCTAGTATTTTCGCATCACTTACTTCATTGAACTCATAACCAACAAACTCTGTTTTGCCAAATTTATCGATCAAATCAAACCATACTTGCTCAACAGATTTTTCACCAGATCCAGCCCATTTAGCACGTGCTCTCTCTTTTTGTTCTCCCATTGCATCATCAAAACCCTTCTGGTCAAAATTTATTTTTTTCTCTTTTAAAATATCAAGTGTAATATCCAAAGGAAATCCGTAGGTGTCATATAGCTTAAACGCTGATTCTCCAGGCAAAGTATCGCCCGATTTTAAATCTGTAGTGAATTTCTCCAGGAGATTGATACCTTTCATCAAAGTGTCTTTAAAGTTTTCTTCCTCTGATTTTAACGTCGTTTCTATTAAGCTTTTAGCTCTGACTAATTCAGCTCCCATATAAGCCGAACTCGTGCTATCTATCAACACTGGAAAAATACGATGGAGTAGGGAATCATTATATCCAAGCAGATGGACATAACGCGCGGCTCTCCTAATTAATCTGCGTAATACGTAATTCCTGCCTTCATTTCCAGGGAGCACCCCCTCTGCAATTAGAAATGCGGCTGCACGAAGATGATCTGCAATGATCTTATGGGCTATTTTATTTTCCGTATTTCCACAGTACTCCTGTGATTTACTTATCAAAGCAGAAAATAGATCAATATCATAGTTATCATGGACGTTTTGCATAACAGCCGCTATTCTTTCAAGGCCCATTCCAGTATCGATGCATTTTTTTGGCAATTTGTGTAAATTACCTTCTTCATCTTTGTTAAACTCCATGAATACCAGATTCCAGATTTCAACAATTCTATCGCCCTCTTGTAAATTAGGACTCCCATGGTCATAAAAAATTTCAGAACATGGACCGCACGGACCAGTGCTTCCCATACTCCAAAAGTTATCATCCGTTGTAATTCTTATGATTTTATCACTTGAAAAGCCACTTATCTTACGCCAAATCTCGTACGCCTCATCATCAGTATGATAGACGGTTATGGATAGTCTGTTTTTATCAAGAGATAACTCCTTAGTGATAAATTCCCACGCAAATTCTATCGCAGTTTCCTTAAAGTAATCACCGAAGCTAAAATTTCCGAGCATTTCAAAAAATGTGTGATGCCGAGTTGTATAGCCAACATTTTCAAGATCGTTGTGTTTACCGCCTGCTCTTAGGCACTTTTGACTTGAAACAGCACGCTTCATTTCAGTTTTTTGAGCACCAGTAAAAATATTTTTAAACTGCACCATACCAGCATTTGTGAACATGAGCGTTGGGTCATGTTCTGGAATCAAAGGAGAAGAAGAAACCTGCTCGTGGTCATTACTTACAAAAAATTTTATAAATCTTTCTCTGATTTCGTTTAGCTTCATCGTTTTTACTGAGGTTATCTATAAATAATAAGTTGTAATGGAAATAAAATCAATACCACTCTCTAGATCTCAGAACTTCTAGTGACATGCACCTTGTGGTAAGAAAAAATCAATATATTCACGATAAATTTACCTCATATCTGTGTTTTATATGTGGAAATTGGAATGGAAATTTATGTAGGCAAAGAAAAAAGAATAGCAAATGTGGTGACTCAACACTGGAATGACATAAAAGGATCAGACAGAGATTGGCCAGAAAGGCATGAAATAGACACTGCAGAAATAATGGAATCATGGCAGCATTGTTTTGTCATTGAAGTCAAGGATCAAGGTTATATTTGTGAAAATGCAGGAGAAAAGGCTGTTGAATTCTATGGTTTTGAGAAAAAGACGCGCATTGATAATAAGTATGCAATTGATGCACCATTTTTGCGACTATATAAAATAGATGCAGTTATTGATAAACTTGATACTGTAATAGAGAGTAAATGCCCGATCAATGAAGAGGAAGAAAGTGAAAGTGTTAAAATGAGGCAAGTATTGTTGCCACTTGGGAATAAAGAAGGTATAACACACATATTGGGCGTAATTACTTTTAAACTCCTTTAATATACAATTTTAATTTGATTCTTTAATAAAATTATTTATACTAATGCTTAATTACTATTAAAGAACTCAATAGTAGTGCTTGTAAATTTATTTGGAATATGAAGAAAATAAAATTAAAAACCAAATCTTCTGTGAAAAAGCGCTTTCACCTTACAGCTAAGGGTAAAGTTATTTCTACTCAGTCAGGCAAAAGGCATGGCATGGTAAAGAGAAGTAAATCTAATATTCGTAATCAGCGCGGTACAACGATTCTTGGTAAATCTGACTCGCGTATAGTTAAGCTTCATATGCCTTACGGTATTTAACAAAATGGAGGTAAAATAAAATGGCTCGGGTAAAACGTGGAGTCACTACTCACGCTCGTCATAAAAAAATATTGAAACTGGCAAAGGGTTATAGAGGACGTGCAAAAAGCTGTTATAGAATTGCATTACAAAGAGTTGAAAAAGCACTGCAATATGCTTACAGAGACAGAAGAACCCGTAAACGTGATTTCCGTAGCTTATGGATAATACGTATTAATGCAGCAGCAAGAGAGCATGGGCTTACTTATGGTAGGTTTATGCATGGTCTTACACTTGCCGGCATTGATTTAAATAGAAAAATTCTTGCTGAGATGGCAGTTAATTATAAGGATGATTTTGCCAAATTAGTAGAAACTGTAAGTGGTAAATTAGCGGAGAATTCTTAAAGCAAAAACACCATGAGAATTATTTTCATGGGATCACCAGGATTTGCTGTTAATTCTCTGAGCTTGTTACTGAAATCAAAGAGCGAAGTGGTGGCAGTATACACCAAGGCTCCAAAACCTTCAGGGCGTGGACAGAAGCCAACGAAATCTCCAGTACATGTTATCGCTGAAGAAAGTAACATAGAGGTATGTACTCCTATCTCTCTAAAGTTTTCGGCAGAGCAAGGAAAATTTAGAAATTTCAAACCAGACGTTGCAGTTGTTGCCGCGTATGGATTGATACTTCCAAGAGAAATTTTGAATATTCCTAAATATGGTTGTATTAATATTCATCCTTCATTACTACCAAGGTGGCGTGGTGCAGCCCCGATACAGCACACAATTTTAGCAGGAGATCAAGAAACCGGGGTTAGCATTATGCAATTGGATGAAGGATTAGATTCCGGCCCTATTTTAAAACAGGAAAAATTTCTTATCGAAAAGAACGATAATTACAAGACATTGCATGATAAATTATCTAAGCTAGGCAGTGATTTACTGCTGGAAGTGCTAAACGAAATTGAAAAACAGCTTCTCTTAAAACAGAACGATAACGATGCATGTTACGCTGACAAAGTGGAAGACTATAAAATTTATGCAAGTGATGCCTGTGAAGTTGCTTATAGAAAGGTTAAAGCGTTTTACCCAAAAGCGTTTATCAAGATAGAGAATAAACGTATCAGGATACTTGATGCTGACTTTGAAGCTTTCGCTTCAGAACAAGGTGAGATTGTTAACGATAATATGCACATAAGTTTAAAAGGTGGCACTTTAATTCCTAAAGTTGTACAAATGGAAGGAAGAAATCCTTGCAGTATTGAAGATTTTATTCGTGGCTTGAAATCAAGCATGGTAAAAAAATTTATAGAATAGACTGCTTTAAATTAGTGTAGAAATGTAATAGCTAAATTTCCTTTTCTTAGATATAATCTTAAAAAACTTTCCATATAAAAATGAAAATAAAAAGAGCTTTAATATCAGTATACGATAAAACGAATATAATTGATCTTGCATCGTTTTTAACGCAGCAACAAATAGAAATTCTTTCAACGGGCAATACTTATAAAGTGCTATCTAGTGCAGGAATAAAAACACAAGAGGTCTCAGATTACACACAATTTCCAGAGATACTGGGTGGTAGAGTGAAAACTTTACACCCTAAAATTCATGGAGGAATACTTTATGATCGAGAAAAGCACAAAAAGGAAGTGCAAGATCTAGAAATTGAGCCAATAGACCTGCTTATAACTAACCTATACCCATTTTGGGAGACAGTAAGTAGCAGCTCAAATGAAGAGCAAATTATAGAACAAATTGATATCGGCGGGGTGGCGTTAATTAGAGCTGCAGCAAAAAACTTTCGTTTTACTTCAGTTATTTCTAGCATTCAAGACTATGAAGCACTGAAAGCTGAGATGATAGAAAATAACAATAAAACAACATTGGAATATAGAAAACACTTAGCAACCAAAGCATTTGCTCTCACTGCACACTACGATTCTAATATTCACAGTTGGTTTTTATCCCAGAGTAAAAATAATGAGTTGCCAGAGTTTTTCGCACTATATGGGCATAAAGTACAAGAACTCAGGTATGGTGAAAATCCCCATCAAAAAGCTGCATTTTATAGTAATCAATTTACAGAATATCCGTTGGAAAAACTACATGGAAAAGAGTTGAGTTATAATAATATAGTAGATATAGAGTCCGCACTTAACATAATTTCTGAGTTTAAAGAGCCTGCAGCAGTGATAATCAAGCACAATAACCCATGTGGCGCTGCTGTTAGTAATAATGCTTTGGAGGCATATGAAAAGGCTCTATCATGTGATGAAGTAAGCAGTTTTGGTGGCATAGTTGCCTTAAATCGGGAGATAGATTTAAAGCTAGCAGAAAAATTAAACGAGATATTTTTGGAAGTAGTGATAGCACCATCGGTAAACAATGAGGCACTAAAAATTTTACAAAGAAAGAAAAATTTAAGAGTGATTATTCATAAATCTTTCCAACAAAATGTGAAATACCAAATTAAAAATGTTGTTGGTGGGTTTTTGGTGCAAGAAAATAATGACCACACAATAAAAGCAGAACAAGTAACAAAGTGCACTACAACAGAAAAAGAAAAGGAAGATCTTATTTTTGCCTGGAAAATATGTAAACATGTGAAATCCAACGCAATAGTTATAGCAAAAGATGGTTGTGCTATTGGCATCGGCGCAGGGCAAACAAGCAGAATAGATAGTGTGAACATTGCAGTGAAAAAAGCAGGTGAAAAATGTAAAGGTGCAGTGCTTGCTTCAGATGCATTTTTTCCATTCCCAGATAGCATAGTAGAAAGTGCAAAACATGGAATTACAGCTATAATTCAGCCCGGCGGCTCGCTGAAAGATCAAGATGTGATAAAAGCTGCAAATGAAAATAAAATTGCTATGTTTTTCACTGGCGTTCGCAGTTTTTTCCATTAGGCTTTGTGTCTTATCGTCATACCGCCACAAACCGTCATACCGCGATTCATTCGCGGTATCTCTCAACATAGATCCCGCTAGCGGGATGACAAATATACCGCCGCGGCGCTAACAAGAGATCCCGCTAACACGTAGCGGGATGACGAGCTTATCGTCACGCCGCCACGAACCGTCATACCGCGATTCATTCGCGGTATCTCAGCCGCTAACAAGAGATCCCGCTAACACGTAGCGGGATGACGAGCTTATCGTGCTGCCACGAACCGTCATACCGCGATTCATTCGCGGTATCTCAGCCGCTAACAAGAGATCCCGCTAACAAGCAGCGGGATGACGGCTGTCGCTTAGCCACAAACGTTAAAAAATTTACCAAATAAAAAAAAAGGCAAAGAAGCCCCGTGGTGCGAGTTTTGACCCTCTAATACTTTAAATTGGCGCTGTAATAATGTGCTAACGCTTAAAATAAGCGCGATTTGGCTGAATGTAGAAAAAATTAAAAAGACATGCAGCCGCTATAATTTTATGTAATCCGCCAATAGATACTCCAAGTTTTTTACTGAATTTTTGTTATTGAACCCGCGCGGATCAAAAACAAGTTTTGAGTCAGAAATACCCTTAATACTACAATAAGGGGGCTGGCGGAGTTTGTCAAGTAAGTTTTTTCGTTTCTGTGACCAGTTGGACTTAAAGTCTATACAAAAAACGTTTACAACCAACGTTCAACATGGTAAATTAAAAGCGGTTTATTCCTCGGTAGCTCAGTGGTAGAGCAGTTGGCTGTTAACCAATTGGTCGCTGGTTCGAATCCGGCCCGGGGAGCTTTTCTCTGTGAAATTCTAGTGTTGATTTTATATGAACATTAAATCAGTGGTTTTATGTATACTAGATGGCTGGGGAAATGGAATAGAGAATAATAAATACAACGCTATTAGCAACGCAAATCCACCTTGTTGGCAATACATTAGCTCTAATTATCCAAAATGTAGTTTATCCGCCTGTGGAGCTGATGTGGGGTTACCTGGTGGTCAAATAGGTAATTCAGAAGTTGGCCATATGAATATTGGCAGTGGTAGAGTAGTAATGCAAAGCCTTCAGCGCATTAATCAAGAGATTGGAACAATAGAAAACAATGTAAATCTACAAAGTTTTATTAATGATCTAAAAAGTAAGAATGGTATATGCCATCTAGTGGGATTGGTGTCAGATGGCGGTGTTCATTCGCATCAAAAGCATATTTCGACTTTAGCAAATAAAATATCACAGCATGGAATCAAAGTGGTGATACATGCATTTTTAGATGGCAGAGACACATTGCCGAATTCAGGAAAAAAATGCATTCAAGAATTTGAAGAGAATATAAAAAATAATGACATAAGAATTGCTACTGTTTCTGGGCGTTACTATGCTATGGACCGTGATAACAGGTGGGAGAGAACAATTGAAGCTTATGAGGCTATCGCACTTGCAAAGGCACCTCGTCATGACAATGCAGTATCGTTGATTGAGAATAACTATCAAAATAACATAACTGATGAGTTTATCAGGCCCGCAGTAATAGGTGATTATCAAGGTATAAAACCAGAAGATGGAGTGCTGTTGGCTAACTTTCGTGCTGATCGAATGATACAATTAGCAAGTATTTTGCTTGGCAAAACAGATTACGCTAAGGTAGCAAAATTCTCTTCAATTTTAAGTATGATGAAGTATAAAGAAGATCTCAAAATTCCTTATATTTTTCCTCCTACTTCTTTCGCTGATACTCTAGGACAAACAATAGAAGACAATAAATTACGACAATTACGTATCGCCGAAACCGAGAAATACGCTCATGTGACTTTCTTTTTCAATTGTGGAAAAGAAGAACCTTTCTCTGGTGAAGAAAGAATACTCATTCCCTCACCAAAAGTTCAAACTTACGATTTGCAGCCCGAAATGTCAGCCTTCGAGCTCACAGAAAAGCTTGTAGAAAAAATTCACTCCCAAGAATTCGCACTGATAGTTGTAAATTACGCTAATCCTGATATGGTAGGGCATACAGGTAATATAAAAGCAGCCGAGAAAGCTGTGCTAGCTGTAGATGATTGTCTTGCGAAAGTGCTGAATGCTGTTAAAAAGTCAAGCAACACCGCATTAATTGTTACTGCAGACCATGGTAACGTGGAATGTATGTTCGATGAAGAAAATAATACACCTCATACAGCACACACTCTAAATAAAGTGCCATTTATTGTGTCTTGCGATAATCTAAAACTAAGAGACGGAAGGTTATCTGACATTGCCCCTACTATTTTACAGCTACTTGGAATTAAAAAACCAAACGAAATGACAGGCAGTTCGTTGATTTCTTGCATTACCCTCTGTCATTCCAGCTAGGCAGCGTTATGCACCGGAATGACATCAAATAGATGTGTTTTAACTTAATCCAACTTTTAAATTTTTCGCTGTTAGTACTAATGATTCATTAAAGAAGCTGTCAATATCACCAATACTATCTATATTTTTTGTACTGATAGATTGGTCAATTCTTTTGACCAAATTAGATAAAACTTTATTAGGGCCAATTTCAACAAATTTGTTAATGCCACGGCTTGACATATACAAAACCATTTCTCTCCATTTCACTCTGCTTACAACTTGCTTGGCGAGTAAAGTTTTTATAACTTTGGGATCACTCTCCTCTTTAGCTGTAACATTTGATATCAAAGGAACTATAGGACGGGTTATTTTAATACCCTTCAAAAACTCCAAAACTTTTTCATCAGCAGGTTTCATAAGAGATGAATGAAAAGGCCCACTAACCTGTAATTTAATTAGTTTCCTCACACTCGAGTTTTTGAATAAATCGGGTAACATTTCAAGAGCTTCTCTAGTGCCACTTATAACCACTTGTCCGCCACCGTTATCGTTTGCAATTTCACAAATTCCGTCAATTTGAACTGATTTCAATATATCTTCCACTTCATTTATCTCTGCTCCAAGCAACGCAACCATTCCGCCTTTACATTTCAGTGAAGCTTCATGCATTGCTTCGCTGCGAACTTTCAGCAGCTTGATTGCAGACTCAAGCGTTAACGCTCCTGCAGCACACAGCGCTGTATATTCGCCAACTGAATGCCCACAAACATATTTAACATTGTGATCAGTGAAAAGAGATTTGCCAAACACATGCTCCATAACACGTAGCATTGCAATTGATACTGCCATTATAGCTGGCTGAGCGTTTTCTGTAATGGTTAATTCTTCAATAGGACCGTTGAAGATTAAATGAGACAGCTTTCCATCCAATATGCTATCTACTTCATTAAATACTTGTCTTGCAACAGAAAACTCACTATATAAGCTCTTTCCCATTCCTACAAACTGAGAGCCCTGACCGGGGAAAGCAAAAATCATGATAGTTATTATTTATTCCTTATTAAATATACTACTTTATTTATTTTTTGTCAATATTTTAGAATAATGATTGACTTAGTGAATTAAGTTCACTAGAATATTAACTGACTAAAAGTTTATAAACAACAATGAATTATCATAAAATTATTATAGTTATGACAGACGGTCAAGAGTTTGAAACTCGTTCCACTTATGGAAAGGAGGGAGATAGGGTAAAACTTGATAGAGATCCTCTTACTCACCCTGCATGGACTGGAAGTTTGACAAGCGGGTTAGCAAGTAAAACTAGCAAATTAGCTAAGTTTAACGATAAATATGGAAGCATTTTCTAATTCTCCTCCTCTTTAAGTTTTAGAGAGTTTACTGAAGCATGCATAAATACAAAAATATAGGCTATGTTGCTTCTCCATCACCAAAATCGCAGGAAGTATCTAAACTATTAAAGAAACTTAATTTTATCAATATAACAGAAGAAAATAAGTCCGAAATCGATCTATTGATAGTTGTTGGCGGTGATGGCTTTATGCTACGCACTTTGCACAATTACGTCATAGAAAATAAAAACATGCATGTGTATGGGATAAACACTGGCAATGTTGGGTTTTTGATGAATAAATGCTTTAGCTGCAGTGAAGATTTAATTGATCATATAGAGCATGCAACTTCAACTCAGTTAACTTTGCTAAAAATGGAAGCAACAGACACAAGTGGCAAGAGATATCATTACATAGCAGTAAACGAAGTATACGTTTTTAGAAAAGCGAACCAAATAGTAGAGATGAATATTACTATTAATGATAAGCTAAAAGTAGAAAAATTTAGAGGGGACGGAGTAATATTATCTACCCCCACAGGCAGCACTGCATACAACTTCTCTGCCGGTGGCCCAATCTTGCCGCTAAATTCAAATTTACTTGCACTCACTTCTATCAATAGCTATTACCCAAGGCATTGGAATGGAGCGTTAATATCAAACGATACAATCGTACAAATTGACATTAACGACACAAAAAACCGTCCAGCACTTGTAGTATCAGATTACAAGGAGTTTCATAATATATCACAGATAAAAATACAAAAAGACCACGAAAACACAATAACTTTGCTTTTTGACAAAGATTACCCTCTGAATGAAAGAATCTTTGATAGACAATTTCTATACTAATAATTATCCGTAAATTGGTATTTACTATATCTTAATAACTATAGCGTAATCAATGCAGCATAGTAATTAATTTTGGAGTGAATATGCCTGGACCAGTAAATGAAGAACAAACAGTAACATTAATTTCTTCCACATCAATAAGTGAAGATGGCGAGATAACACCAGGAATTTTACCAATACCAGCACTTAGGACAAGTACTCCGAAAAAAAATGATGAAAATACAGCTTTAAAAGCTTTGTTAGAGGAAGAATTTAAAGAGAAAAAAAACAGCAATGCTAATTCAAGAGATCCGTTAACTCTTGAGACTCAAGTATCACCTCCTTCCCTAGAAGAAACAAAAGGTGAAGAAACTCATGTTGACGTGCCACAAAATTCAACTCTAAGCAGATCCCCTTCTCAAGAGACAGTATTTGATGATCCTGATGATCTTGATAAAACATTAACACGGTTAAGCAGAGAATCAAGTAACAAACTTAGCAATGTACCTTCAACTTCTCCACCATCATATAAGACAGATGACTCTGAAGAGTCTTTGTCACTAAATTCTGATGTAGGTGGCACAACAAATAAAAAAACAAACAGATTCTTGCCAAGAGCAAAGTATTCCATGCAGCAGAAGGGCTTTATAATTTTTACTGCAAGTGCTATTATACTCAGTATATCTGCAGCTTTATTATATTTACAAGATAAAGCAAAATTTATTGCATTTTTTACAAACAGCCCAAAATATATCACTATACCAGTTATCGCACTTGCTGCATTGCTTGCAATTGGTCCAATATTTTTTGCAACAAGGCAATTTATAGATACTGAAGAACATTCCATTCAAAAAAAAGATGCGGATAAAATTTTAGCTGAGGTGTTGGAGCACCAGCCAAAAGATAAAGCTATAAAATCTGTAAGACTGGAATATAGCAATGGCACTCATTCAAATTTTGTACTTAATGCTTGGGAAGCTAAACAAGGCTTCACTAACATTGACGAAAAAGTAATTACTAGAACTAATAAAATAAAATCAGTAATTAACGACAGACCAATATTTACTGCATTATTTACTGGTGTAGTTGCTGCAAATATAGCGTTTCCTCTAGGGCTACTTGCAACACATGGTGTTAATGGTGTACAAAAATTTTACCAAAACCCTTTGACTAATAACATA
The DNA here is from genome assembly GCF_964277345.1 of Wolbachia endosymbiont (group A) of Therophilus tumidulus. Classification (NCBI taxonomy): domain Bacteria; kingdom Pseudomonadati; phylum Pseudomonadota; class Alphaproteobacteria; order Rickettsiales; family Anaplasmataceae; genus Wolbachia; species Wolbachia endosymbiont (group A) of Therophilus tumidulus. The sequence continues at coordinate 1,197,688 of NZ_OZ195515.1, forward strand.
GGATTATCATTACTTATAGGTTCTGGTATACTTGCATTACTCATTGTGGGTTTTGGCATACATTATTATAGAAAAACAAATTGCACTAATCTTATATATTCGCAGGAAAAGATTGACCCTGAAAGCGTTAACAAGAAATTCATTGAAGAAATAAAACACGAAAGAACAAATGTTCTTGGGGAAAACCACGGTAAAGACGCTAAACGCAGCAGCTTAACGCTTGAGCAAGTTGTGGTTCAATCTCATAATTGTAAGGATGTTGTTTATAGTGTCGGTTAATAAAATGCATGATATAGCTAGTGCAGCCCTACGTCATACCGCCGCAGACCGTCATACCGCGATTCATTCGCGGTATCTCTAGATCCCGCTAACACGTAGCGGGATGACGATTGTCAGGGTAGCACCTCCCTCCCCTGTCATCCAAGTAGCTGACTGACCTTACCCAGAAAAAGTGGAGAGAAAGTTTGGAATGTTTTTCACAAAGAGAATGATGAATCAAAATGCTCAGAAATGCAATAGTTAATAGTGACGTTGTTTGTTATAAAAAATTTCTATATATTCAAATATAGCAGTTTTGATATGCTGTTTAGAGTGCCGAGAGGTGTCTATTGGTAACTCCCTTTTTAGAGAACTGAAGAAGCTTTCCACAACAGAATTGTCGTAACAACAACCTTTATGACTCATCTATGTTTTTTATGGATAAGAGATATTGATAACCTTGCGAAGTATATTGTGAACCTTGATCACTATTTAATAGTAGATTTTTGGCAGGTTTACGCTTGTTAACGGCCATTAATAAAGAGTCCATAACCAATTGTTTATTTATTGAACTGCTCATTAACTACCATGCGTGAATATAGATCGATTATTGTTGCCAAATATAGCCATCCTTCTTTGGTTTTTATATAAGTAATCCCATACTTTATTTGGTTGATCGACAATAAAGTTTTGGTCTAATATATTGGGAGCTACTGTCCGTTTGTTGTTTCTTAATTTTAAATTTTCTTCTCAATATAGCCTGAATACCATTTTCCTGCATAATACTTTGCACTGTTTTTAAGTTGCAACTTTTACCCAAAGCCTTTAATTCAGCATGAATTTTAGGAGCTCCATATCTACATTTAGAAGCTTGATATATTTTTTGAATATCTGCTAATAACTCTTTATTTGCTGATTCTCTACTGCTTATTTTTCTTGTGGTCCACTTATAGTAGCCACTAGCAGAAAATCCTACATAATTCCTGTACTTTATAGCAGTTACTATGCTCTTTTATAAAAAAATATTTTACTCTTTTTGACTGGCCAGGGCTTTTTTTAAAATGTCTCTTTCTCTTGTTACTTTTGCTAACTCTTTCTGTAAATCAAATCTCTCTTTGTCATAAGGTGCTACATCTGGAAATGCATTTGCCGCTGACTTTTTTTCGTTATATTTCTTCATCCATTTTCCTAATACACTATCCCTTATTCCTAGATCTCTTGCTACTTTTGCAACTGGTTGACCTACCTTTCTTTGTTCATTTGCCAGCTTAACAGCTTCCAATTTGAATTCTGCCGTGTATTCTCTTGCCATTTCTAATCCTCCAAAATTTTATTTTACCCGAAAAAACTCCTTTCTTTCTCTCCACTTTTTCTGGGTAAGGTCAGTCTGTCCAGGTTCCAAGATCGGTGTCAAAAATTGCTCAAACCATCCATTAAAAACATCCATATTACAGTGGCCTTCAAAGGTTAACGGAACAACTATCTTTCTTCCACTTAAGGCTGCAACCATACTGATTCGTTGAGTTTTCTTTCCAGATTTTAAGGCATAAAACCGCTGTCCTTTCTGGCAATATCCGTAGTTCGGTGTTATCAATGCCAGACTCATCTATATACACTAAGTTTTTAGGTTCTTTTGTCGCTATAATTTTCAAAAATTCAGCACGTTTTTCTTCGTTTCTTTCCTTGTATCCATATGTCTTTTTTTGCGCGTAAATCCAATTTTTTTAAGGGCTCGATAGATCGTTTGGATACTAACGTTGTTCCAAAGTTTAGCCATTTCCGATAGAGTCTTTCCTCCGTGTTCTCTGGCAAATTTGGCAAAGGTATCCCAGTCGGTAATTTTGTGATTGTAACCCCCATTTCCAAGTTTTTTTGATTGAAAGTCTCCTGTTTCTTTTCTTCTTTGCTGCCACTCCCATAAAGTAGTTCGTCCAATCTTAAATCTTGCTGCCACTGTTTCTCTGCTTTCTCCTTCGTCTAGCGCTTCCATTGCTTTTTTTCTTAAATCATAACTATATGCTGCTGGCATTCAACCTCCTTATCATCATCTACCCTTATCCTATCACATCCGGACTTTTATGGAAAGAGCTATATTTTTATCAATTCTGCAATCATTTATCTTAATATTAAGTTTCTTAAACCTTCTTGATGCTTGTGAATAGCTGATAACTGCCAAATCTCTTCCTATTTGTTGCAAATACCCTTTTATAAACCCGACTGTTTGTCTTAAACCAATTCTAAAGAAACTGACGATTATATGCACCAAAATCACAACTTTATCACTATAAATATAGTTGCCGCCCTGCATTTTTGGACAATTCTCGTACCAATTTTCTATGGCGTCATTGATATAACAAAAAATGCTTCCTCTTTCTTGGAGAAATTTGTTATATTCATGGCAGTTACTGACTCTCATTTTTTGTGGCATATTTTTTCTTCAACAGTTAAATGGCTATTTATAATGAATTTTGTCAGTAACTGCCAGTTCTTTTCACTTGAGCGATGCAACAAAGCCATCCCAGTGTCAAGCACTGGGATGACATCATCCTTTTTTTGGGATTCCAGCGTCACGCGCTGGAATGACACCTCTCTTGGGCTCTCTTAGCTATAAATATTAAGGAATTTACCAAACGAAAAAAAAGGCAAAAGAAGCCCCGTGGTTGGCTAATTACTTACATTATACTTTCAAGTATGGCGTTTTTTGATGTTTTAAATGCTTTATAAGCGCATTTCTGCTTATATTAGGTAAAAACCTAGAAATTTTATAAAGACATAAGGTGCACATAGTGCAAAAAATTAAACATGGGACGCCAGATACGTGAGTTTTTTTGTCATTTAATCTGTACAGAGAAGATAAATAAATAGCTTCAGTTTCATGATAAGGGGGCTGGCGGAGTTTGTCAAGGGATTTTTGACGAAATGATTTTGAAAGCAAAGAGCGGGAGAAGGGGTTCGAACCCTCGACCTCAACCTTGGCAAGGTTGCGCTCTACCAACTGAGCTACTCCCGCAATTAAATTAACCTAAATTTACTTAATTATAGGCATATACAGCGATTTGTAAACCCCGTGTACACGAAAAATGTGAGAGCCCATAAATTTGCGTGGTTCCTTCTATGATCTTTTCGTATACTTAAGACTCATTTTTGATTATCATAGGTTTTCAATTGTGCCAAAAAATGTATTAATTTTATGGGAATATTTTTATATAAAGACGACTTGCCAGCTAGTTCAATACCAGATGATATAAGGTCTATAGCTGTTGATACCGAGGCAATGGGGCTACTTCATAGCAGAGATAGATTATGCCTTGTGCAGCTCTCTTTTAATGATGGCAACGCTCACTTAGTTCAACTCAAGAACGATTATACAGCGCCAAATTTGAGAAAAATATTAGAGGATAAAAATATAACTAAAATATTTCACTTCGCGCGATTTGATGTGAGCATAATACGTTATTACTTGGAAACTTGGGCACTTCCGTGCTATTGCACAAAGATAGCTTCACGTTTAGTTCGCACTTACACAGATAATCATAGCTTAAAAGAGTTGTGCTTAGAGCTGCTTGATACCAAACTAAATAAGCAGCAGCAATCTTCTGATTGGGGAAATGAAAATTTAACAGACAAACAAAAAAGTTATGCTGCATCTGATGTTTTGTATCTCCACAGGATAAAGGAAAAGCTAGACTTAATGCTGGAACGTGAAAATAGAAAAGAATTGGCCCAAAAGTGCTTTGAATTTCTTCCTACTCGTATTGAGTTAGACTTAATGGGTTGGGAAAACGTGGATATCTTTAACCACCAGATGTAATAGAAGTTTTTTGTTTGTGCAAAACACTTTAGGGCAATTTTTCAAGCTCTGCGGTAAGAATTTAGTTGATTAACTGCTAATAGATACGCTATATTTTACAAAAATTTAGGTATTTTATGAGTGATGATATTACATCGGTAAATGATCAAAATTTCAAATCTGAAGTCACTGACTATAAAGGGTTTGTTCTGATAGACTTTTGGGCAGAATGGTGTGGGCCATGTAAAAGTCTAATGCCACGTATCGAACAATTGGCTAAAGACAGAAAAGGCAAGATTAAGATCTGCAAATTCGACATAGATGAAGGGACTGAAGTGCCAAGTAAGTATGGGGTTCAATCTATACCTACTTTGATTATATTTCAAGATGGTAAGGAAATTGCACGCAAAATTGGTGCAACAAATGATCTGCTAAGTTGGGTTGATAGTGAAATAAGCTAATAGACAAATTTGCTTTTGTGTGTATTATAAATATTGATAAAAGGGATTGTAGCTCAGTCGGTTAGAGCAGTTCGCTCATAACGAATTGGCCGTAGGTTCGAGTCCTACCAATCCCACCATTGTTAGCATGATCGTAACAATGAGAAAACTATAGTATATGAACTATATATTAATGTAATGGGGGAAATGATGGAATTTACTAAGTCTCTAAATAACAAGTTAGATGAATTGCACTTACTAAATCATCCATTTTACCAGTCATGGAATACAGGAAGCTTAAGCTTGCAAGCTTTACAAACCTATGCTAAAGAATATTATCACCACGTTGCTGCGTTTCCTCGTTACATCAGTGGTATACATTTTCTGTGCCCAGATCTAAAAATGCGACAGGTTTTACTTGGTAATTTAATAGAAGAGGAACAAGGTGATGAAAATCATCCAGAGTTATGGAAACGTTTTGCTGAAGGGCTTGGCGTTGCGCGATCTGATCTTCGTGAAAGTGCACAGATTAAGGAGACACAAGAATTAATTGATGGTTACTTTGACATTGTAAGATCAGGTTTTGCAGCAGGTCTTGGAGCCTTGTACGCTTACGAACGTCAAACTCCAGAGGTTTCCAAGTCTAAAATTGAAGGTTTAAAAAAACACTATTCAATAAGTGATGAGCGTTCTCTTCAATTTTTTACGGTCCATATGCATGCTGATGAATGGCATTCTGAGGAATGTGCAAATCTTATTGAAGATCTAGATGAAAAAGAGCAAGATAAAGTTATGCAGGGTGCTCAAAAGGGAGCAAGGCTCTTGTGGGGTTTTCTTGATGGAATGATGAATGCTAGCGTGTGTTAGTAGTTGTAAGTAGCTTAAACTCAGTGATGTTGGAATGCAATGTCTGCATGTAATCTTCTTATATCTGACTTACGGCTTTGGGTTCATTTAGGCTATAGTGCAGAAGAGAAGTATCATTCTCAATTAGTTAGTGTTAATATTGATTTTACCTTTAAATCCCCCCCTTTAGGACTTACAACTGACCGGCTTGAGGATACTATATGCTACTTGGAGGTAGTTCAGAGTATTCAATCTCTCGTTCAAAGCAAGCAATTCAACTTAATCGAGCATTTAACTCATGATATATACAGGACCATTAATAACCTTGTGATGCAAAAAAAGCTTATTATTTCTTCTATAGGCGTAACTATTCACAAAGTTGCACCACCTGTCCCCAGTGTGCATGGAGGTGTTTTCTTTACTTATCGTAATGCGTTGCAAGAATGATTTACATTTCTATTGGCTCAAATATGGGGAATCGCTTTTCCCATTTACAAAAGGCTGCTCAGTTACTGCAGGAACGCTATTTTAAAAATTTAAAATCTTCAATTATTCTGGAAACTAAGGCTATTTTACCAAATGATGCTCCACCTCAGTGGAATAAGCCATTTCTAAATATGGTTGTGTATGGAAGTTGTTCTTCTTCTCCTGAAGAGCTGTTAAAGGGCCTTAAACAAATTGAGTGTGACATTGGCCGCCCGCAGGTCTATGAAAAATGGGCACCTCGCGTTATTGATTTGGATATTTTGTTATGGGATGACCTGACACTTGATACACCCTACCTTAAGATTCCTCACCCAGAATTGATAAACAGACCATTTTTGCTTCACTTGATGGCAATGCTGAGTCCCATGGCAGTAGTTAACAAAACGTTTGGTACTATTAACCCTAACATTAAGGATTGCTTTTTAAGGAGTTTTACGCTTTCACCAGAGCTTGTAGGTATTGTTAATATTACTCCTGATTCATTTTCAGATGGTGGTCTTTATTATGATGCAGATCAAGCAACCAAGCAGGCACTGCGGCTGTTATCAGATGGTGCAAGCATAGTTGAACTTGGTGCTCAATCAACAAGACCTGGCTCCTCAATACAAACTCCAAAAGCAGAATATGCACGCTTAAAACCAGTGCTTGATGACCTTAATCAATATATGAAAGTTGGTGACATTAAAGTCAGCATTGATAGCTTCTGGTCAGACGTTATTTTAAATGTTTTGGAACACTACAACATTGCCTGGGTAAACGATCAGAAGGGAGATCTAGATGATAATACCTTAAAAGCGATTGCTAGCAGTGGATGTAGTATCGTTATTATGCATTCACTCTCCATACCACCACATAGTGACAACATTATCCCAAGTGACATTGATCCAATTGATACCATAAATAATTGGGCAGAAAAGAGCATTAACAGGTTACTTGCCCTAGGTTTTGATCAAAGCTCGATCATTATTGATCCTGGTATTGGTTTTGGCAAATCTATGTACCAGAATATCCAGATTTTACGCAGTATAGAAACGTTACAAAATTTTGGCTGCAAAGTTCTGGTTGGTCATTCTAGAAAGTCATTTATTTCTTCTTTTTCTACAGAACCTGTCTTTAACCGAGATTTAGAAACAATTGCTTTATCATCTGCATTGCACAACAAGGTTGATTTCCTTCGAGTGCATAATGTGCGTGATCACATGCGATTCTTTGTAGCTCAAGCTGCTTTACAGGGATGATAGTTATCGGAATTATGGCTGTTGATCCCAAGGGGGTAATTGGAATAAATAATGGATTGCCCTGGCATTATCCAAGTGAGTTAGATCATTTTCGTCAGGTGACTGACAAACAAGTTATTGTTATGGGAAGAAAAACATTTGAAACTATGCCTCAAAACATATTGAAGGATCGTATCCCTGTTGTTTTTTCTCGTAACAAATTAAATTCTTGTTTTAACAGAGGAGTAAAATGCACTATTATTTCTTCTATGCAAGAGTTTTTGTCAATCCAAAGTAATTCTAAAGTCTTCATGATTGGTGGAGCACAAATAGCGCATCTTTTTTTGGAGTATGATCTAATCTCAGAATTTATCATAACAGAAATTCACAAACCCTATAAAGGTGATGTATATTTCAACTTAACACTTCTTGATGGATGGCATAAAACTATTCTCACCAAAACGAAAGATTATACTATATGTAGGCTAATACGTTAATATGCATGTTAAAGCAATTTATACCCACCGCATTGAATGTGGGGAAGTATTAGAGCAGGTTCTTGATCGCTATGTTTCAGAGTTGCTAGGAGAGGAAGTTGTTCTTGCTATCACATCAAAAATCATTTCTATTTGTCAAAAACAAGTGGTTTGCAAAACTGCTTGTTCTAAAGAAGAGCTAATCAAAAGAGAAGCTGATGCAATTGTTGATGTAGACCATAATTCTTACGGCATCTATTTAACAATCAAAGACAATATCTTAATTCCATCTGCTGGTATTGATGAATCAAATGGTAATGAAATGTATATTTTATACCCAAAGGATGTTCAGAAAACAGCTCTATCAATATGGAACTATCTCAAGACAAAACACTGCATAAAACATCTTGGTATTTTGATTACAGATAGTAACATAACACCTATGCGCCTTGGGGTTACGGGCGTTGCTCTTGGTTGGTGTGGATTTGAACCATTTTATTCCTATATAGGCAAGCCAGATCTTTATGATCAACCACTGCAAGTAACACAAGTCAATCTTCTTGATGCGTTGGCAACGTCTGCTGTTTTAGTTATGGGAGAAGGGGCGGAGCAAACACCAATGGCAATAATTAGTGGCGCACCAAAGATTCACTTTCTTACTCGTCCGCCAACTACAGAAGAAGAAAAAAGTGTGAAGATATCTATGGAAGAGGACCTTTACTCTCCTCTCCTCATGCGAGCCCGCTGGTTAAAGAGAAACTTAAAAATTTGCTATTAGACTTCTTGCATAACCATATAACATTGGGAATAGAAACAAAAAACTTGCTTGACACCCTTCGCCAGCCCCCTTATCATAAAACTGAAGCTATTGTATTTGCTTTCGCCAATCTGCAGATTAAAAGGTAAGGATTACTTAATGTATCGGCGTCTTATGTTTAATTTTTTGCAGTACATAGATACTGTATGTCTTTACAAAACTTCATCTACATCTAGATTTTTATCTAAATAAGCTGAACGCGCTTATAAAGCGTTACAAGACATCAAAAAATGCCAATACTCGACAGAGATAGTAAAAGACTAGCTAACTCGGGGATTCTTTGTCTTTTTTTCTGCTTAGTAAACTTCTTAAACATTTGCAGCGTAAGTTAGTTGCAATTAAAAGCAGCTTAATCTTGCTTGTCAAGCGTTTAAAACATAAAAAACGCCAATATTTTAAAGCGGATAATAACCCCAGGGCTTCTTTTGCCTTTTTTTTCATTTGGTAAATTTCTTAACGTTTGTAGCTAAACGACAACCGTCATCCCGCTACGTGTTAGCGGCTAAGAGATACCGCGGCGGTATGACGGTTTGCGGCGGCATGACCTCGTCATTCCCCTACGTGTTAGCGGGATCTAGAGATACCGTGACGGTATGACGGTTCGCGCGGTGGCATGACCTCGTCATCCCGCTACGTGTTAGCGGGATCTATGCTTTGAGATACCGCGAATGAATCGCGGTATGAAGGTTCGCGGCGGCGTGACGATAAGCTCGTCATCCCGCTACTTGTTAGCGGGATCTAGAGATACCGCGAATGAATCGCGGTATGACATAGGGAACCCTTTCTTGGGTTAGCTATAGATTTACTTCGCATATTCAGCTAATTTTTATTACAATTACAACAAAATAATTTTGGCTTTGATGAAAACTGTATATGTATGTCAATCCTGTGGTCATAGCACTGGCAGGTGGGTAGGGAAGTGTATTGCATGTGACAATTGGGATACAGTTGTTGAGGAAATAGCAGTAAAAACGAGCAAAAGAAGTATATCTGCACCAATTTTAATAAAGACGTTATCGGGTAGCGAAATTATCACTCCAAGTCGTTTTTTAACAGGAATAGAAGAATTAGATAGAGTTTTTGGTGGGGGTATCGTTCAAGGTGCTAGCATTTTAATTGGTGGCGAACCTGGAATTGGGAAATCCACCCTTTTGCTTAGAATTGCAGCTAATGTTGTGCAACTTTCCTCTTTTGAATGTCTTTATGTATCTGGCGAGGAATCTTTAGAGCAAGTGAGTCTCAGAGCAAAGCGTCTTAAGATAAATGAACCTAAAATTAAGCTTTTATCTACAGTGTCTTTAACTGATGTAGTAGCAACAATAAAGGAAAATAAAAGTATTAAATTCTTAGTAATTGACTCTATACAAACAATGTATGATAGCAGAATTACATCAGCACCAGGAACTGTAACTCAGGTCCGCACTTGCGCACATGAATTAACCATTCTTGCGAAACAATATGGTATTTCCCTCTTAATAGTTGGCCATATAACTAAGGATGGACAAATAGCTGGACCTAAAACTTTGGAGCATATGGTGGATACGGTATTATATTTTGAAGGTGAAAATAGCAATCAATACCGCATTTTACGCACTATTAAAAATAGATTTGGCCCTGCAAATGAAATTGGTGTTTTTGAGATGTCTGAAGCAGGACTTGTGCCTGTTGATAACCCATCATCATTGTTTCTGATGGCCCATGACAGAGAAGTAGTTGGCAGCGCCGTATTTGCAGGAATTGAAGGTTCAAGACCAATTTTAATGGAAGTGCAAGCATTAATAGCAGGAACTAATATGGCAACCCCAAGAAGGGCAGTAGTTGGGTGGGATATTAATAGATTGGCTATGATCATCGCAGTGCTAAATGCTCGTTGCAAAATGTTTTTGCATGATAAAGAGGTATACCTAAACATTGCAGGGGGACTCAAAATACAGGAACCATCGGCTGATCTTGCTGTTGCTGCTTCCCTTATTTCAAGTGTAGTAAATTTACCGCTGCCAACTTCTTCAATAATCTGCGGTGAAGTTGCACTTTCAGGAGAAATTAGGAATGTCTCGCATGCTGATCTCAGACTAAAAGAAGCACAAAAGTTAGGATTCAAAAAAGCAATTATGCCTAAAAATGGTAATTACTCTTCTCACGATATTGAGATAATTAAGCTTGGTCACGTAAGGGAATTAAGAGAAATTTTTAATTACAATTAAATAACGCTTCAGCAAATTCTTTGCTAGTAAACTCCCTTAAGTCCTCTATATTTTCGCCAATTCCTATAGCATGTAACTTTATCTTATAAGCTTCTGCAAGTCCAATTACCACTCCACCCTTAGCAGTGCCATCTAGCTTTGTTACGATTAGCCCGGTAACATTAACCATTTTGCTAAATGCTTCTAATTGGCTATAAGCATTTTGGCCGGTAGTTGCATCAAGAACTAAAATAACATCATGAGGGGCAGTGTCATCCAATTTCTTTATCGTTCTATATATTTTTGATAACTCCTCCATAAGGTTCACATTATTTTGCAGCCTTCCTGCTGTGTCAATTAGAACAACATCAACGTTATCTTTTATAGCTTGACTTACAGCTCTGTATGCCACACTTGCAGAGTCGCTACCGTACTCTCCAGTAACAATTAAGCAATCAGAACGTTCTGCCCAAATGTTTAATTGCTCACTAGCAGCCGCTCTAAATGTATCGCATGCAACAAGCATAACGGATTTTCCCATTTCCTTATATTTATATGCAAGCTTACCTATAGTTGTGGTTTTACCGTTACCGTTTACTCCGCATACCATTATTATATGTGGTTTTTTGTTTAAAATTAGCGGTTGCACAGCAGGGTTCAATATCGATTCTATTTCGCTCATTAGCTGCTGTGTGATGGTATTATACTCAACTTCCTTGTCAAATTTGATGCTTGTGAGCCTATCGATAATCAACTTGGAAGTTTTATGACCAATATCCATGCTAATTAGCAATTCTTCTAATTCATCTAAAAGCGACTGATCTAATTTTTTTTTGCCAGAAAAAATACTTTTCACCCCGTCGCTAAAGCGAGAAGAAGTTTTTAACAGGCCCTGATAAAGGTTACTAAACAAACTCAAGGGATACTCCTTTTTAAATTATAAACTTAATTACAATATAAAGAATGACATGCACTACGTGAATTTGTAAAGTAAAATGCACTCAAAAACTACAATTTTACCTTACAAAAATTACACTTTTTGAGTGTATTTTACTTTAGTTTTTAACCTAAATATGTTATAATGTAGAATAGCGGTTCACAGGTAATTTTATGAGTTATAATGAGAAAATTTTAGATCATTACGAAAATCCAAGGAATGTTGGCTCTCTGGATAAAAATGATCCAAATGTTGGTACTGGCCTAGTTGGTGCACCATCGTGCGGTGATGTAATGAAATTGCAGATAAAGGTCAATGACAAAGGTGTTATTGAAGATGCAAAATTTAAAACTTTTGGTTGTGGTTCTGCCATTGCTTCAAGTTCCTTGTTAACAGAGATGATAAAGGGAAGAACCATCAGTGACGTTACACAGATAAAGAATACTCAAATAGTGGAAGAGTTGTCTTTACCTCCAGTGAAGATACACTGTTCGGTACTTGCTGAAGATGCTATAAAGGCTGCTATTCATGACTATCAAAGTAAACAAAAGAATTAAGAAGCTACGAACATGGGTGAATATCAAGAAGTAGGCGGAGGTGAAACTGTAAAAAAGAATAAAAAACTTATCACTATAACTGCGGAAGCAGTAGAAAGGATAAGGTATTTATTGGACCAAAAGAAGCATACTAACCTTGAGAAACCGGAAGAAGCAATAGGAATAAGAGTGCTAATTAAGCAAAAAGGATGTTCTGGTTTAAAATATGATATTGAATATGCATATGATACTCGTCCTTTAGAGTCGGTAATTGAAGAAAACTGTAGTGATGGCCAAAAAGTTAAAGTGTTGATCGACCCAAAATCCGTCATGTTTATTCTTGGCTCTGAAATGGATTATGTAGAAGAAAAATTTTCATCGGGTTTTGTTTTCAAAAATCCTAATGAGAAAGGAAAATGTGGTTGTGGAGAGAGTTTTCATGTCTAGCAACTATTTTGCATTGTTTGAAATTGAACCAGCTTTCAATATCAGCTTTGATGAGTTAGAGAAAAAATATATCGAGCTAAGCAGGACTGATATAAATGAAAGACAGTCCCAAAACATGGAAAATATTAACAGAGCTTATCAGATACTAAAGTCACCGCTAAAGCGTGCTGAGCATTTGCTGGATTTTTTTGATGTGAAAAGCCAAAAGGACCACTTAAATTCTGAAATATTAAGTGAATCAATGGAAATAAGAGAGTATTTGCTGGACTGCGACGATCTACAATTTGCAAGCAGGATGATTGATGAAAAAATAAAAGGTTGCATTAAAAACCTAATTAACACTTTTGCTGTAAAGAATTTTGATGGAGCTGCTACACAAGTCTTAAGATTGAAATATTTATATAAGTCATTTGAGGAGGTGAAAAAGAATGCAACCAATTCAAATTTCTGAACCAAATTCAAATGAAGTAGTTTTTGGTATAGACCTTGGCACCACCAATTCTTTGATTGCTATGGTAAATAAAGCTGGCAACGTGGAGATATTTAAAGATGAACAAGGAAGAGAACTGCTGCCTTCTGCTCTTTCATATGAAAATAATACATTGAAAACTGGCTACGATGTCGGTCAAAATGCAATCTACTCAATAAAGCGTTTAATGGGTAAAAGTGTTGAAGAATTAAATAAAGAAGGCGTTAATTTTGAAATAGATCATGAAAGCGAAAAAGTTATTAGAATAAAATGCGCAGAGGAAAAGTATCTTACTCCTATTGAGATTTCTGCTGAGATATTAAAAGCTTTATGTGAGAGGGTAAAAAAGTCTAAGGGGCTGGAAGTAAAAAAAGCAGTGATTACTGTGCCAGCTTACTTTGACGATTCAGCACGTAACGCAACCAAATATGCGGCAAAATTAGCTGGAATAGAAGTTCTTCGCCTCGTTAACGAGCCAACCGCTGCAGCGCTTTCTTACTCCATTGAAAAGAACAATAGCAGTGGAATATATGCAGTTTATGACCTTGGTGGCGGAACGTTCGATATTTCGATATTGAAATTGCACCAAGGAGTGTTTCAAGTCCTTGCGGTTGGTGGTGACACCAAACTCGGCGGTGATGATTTTGATCATTTGCTGAGTTCAATTGTGATTGATAAGTATAGAGAAAAGACGGCTAAGCAACTAAATTCCTTACTTATCGAATCACGCTCTGTGAAAGAGTACCTAAGCAATCACACTATAGGTATCTTTGAATTTAATGTTAACGGCAAGCCATTTGAGTGCGAAATTACCAGAGAAGAATTCGAGCAGGCAATCAGTTCTTTGGTCAATAAGACTATCAATATAGTCACTCGTACTATAAGCAACATAGATCTTAAAATTGATAATATAAAAGGAGTAATTTTAGTTGGTGGTGCAACTAGAACACCATTGGTTCAAAATTCACTAGTCAAACTCTTTGGAAATAAAGTACTAAATGACGTGGATCCAGATAAAGCAGTTGCCATTGGGGCAGCTCTGCAGGCTCATGATTTAACTTCGAGCTCAAAAGATAGGAATATTCTCCTGGATGTTCTACCTTTATCACTTGGCATAGAAACTATGGGAGGCATAGTTGAAAAAATCATACCAAGAAATACACCACTACCAGTTTCAGAGATAAAAGAGTTTACAACTTATATTGATGGGCAAACAGCAATGAAAATTCATGTTTGTCAGGGAGAACGTGAAATGATAGAGGATAACAAATCTCTAGCGCAGTTTGAACTAAAAGGTATACCGCCACTGCCTGCAGGTTCTGCAAGAGTTGAAATAGAATTTACAGTTAACGTTGACGGAATCTTGACTGTTACTGCAAGAGAAAAAACTACTGGAATTGAGCAGACAGTTAAAGTAAATTCAAGTTTTGGCTTGAGTGAAGCTGATGTTCAAAATATGGTTAACCAGTCAATAAACAGTTTTGACGAAGATATGAAGGCTCGTTCCCTTGCAGGTGCTAAAATTAATGGAAATAAACTCATACACTTGGTTGAAAACAATAATAACCTTTCCACTGATCAAAAGTTGAAAAACCTATTACAAAATGCAAAAAACGCTTTACAAGGCAATGACTTGAATGAAATTAACAACACTATCGCCGAGTTAGAAAATTCTTCTTTAGAGTTGTGTGAATTAACAAATAGGTAGAAAAAGCTTACACAACCTTGTGCAATACCCTATTTAATCTCAAAGCAACAGGTAACCTGAAATTAAATGGTAACCAATCGACCTTTCCTAATTTAAATGATAAACCAACTATGCTTACACGCCCAATGATATTTTCCATTGGTACAAAACCAACTTCAGGAAACCTACTATCTAAAGAATTATTTCTATTGTCTCCCATAACGAAAAATTGATCGTTAGGTACATAATAAACCGGAGTGTTATATGATAGCTTATTAGAAATGTCATCTACCAAAATCTCATGTTCCTTGCCACTTAAAAGCGTTTCTATATATCTTGGTATGTTACGATTTGACTCATAATCAAAAAAACTTTCAATTTGCCTTCGCTCTACTTTCTGATCATTTAGGTATAATTCTCCCTCTATCATTTGCACTTTGTCACCTGGTGTTCCTATTACTCGCTTAACAAACCTGATGCTGTCATTTCTTGTGGGTTTGAAAACTACTATGTCGCCACGCTTTGGAGGGGTATAAAAAATCCTGCCGCTAAAAATGTTTGGAGAAAATGGAAATGAGTGTTTACTGTAACCGTATGAATATTTACTAGTAAAAATGTAATCCCCTTCAAGTAGGGTGCTTTTCATTGAACCAGAAGGTATATGAAATGGCTCGAATAAAAAACTACGTATTGACAGCGCAATCAACAGTAAAAAAAACAATGAAGATAAAAATCTTCCCGTTCTTACCACCCAGTTTTTGCTTAGTTCTTCCAACTTTGTTTTTCTTATAAATTAAGCTTATTATAATACATAAATTAAAAAATGGTAATATGAAATTTTACTTGTGAATGTTATTCCTCTATTCAAAACGATTTTGAAAAGGCGGTTCATTTCTTTCAACGGTGTCATCCAAGTAGCTGACACATAACTGTACGAACATTGCAATTTGCAGGTGGCAGATGAAAGTAGCTGATGCACATCTGTACGAACATTTGCTTTTGTTAAGGTAATATGGTGTTATGAAAGTAGCTGACACTGGAATGGCTTTGTTGCATCGCTACTTATGAAAGGCTAACTATAGTTAGGATTATAAGCAACCTATTGAAAATCTTGTTTTTTTGCAATCAATCTGATCAAATTTAAGAATAGTAATTTGTTATTTATATTAATAAATTTAATTCTATTGAAAATAGCTAAAGCATTGAAATTCTTGAATTTTAGCCGGATTGGTAAATGGTAGTGAAATTTCTTTTACTCAAATTTAGGTATTCATTGACCGTTCTTGTTATAAATACCAGAATAATAAGCTACTGATATTCCCTATCTTTTTTATCTTTAATCCATCATAGCTAGCGATGCAACAAAGCCCACTGGAATCCAGGTTGTAACCGTTCACGGATTGTGAGAATGAATAAAGAACTAAGCAGTCGTAACTTTTGGAAGGGATTTTGGCCATTGAGACGTGATGTCAAAAATATCGACAACATTAGACTTCTTTCGAAACTAGGATAAAGCAGTAAAAATAGTAATTTTGAGGTAAGGAGAAATGAAGTATGAAATAGTGAAAGAGCTCGATAAAGGGGAGTTTCGTCGACTAACAGGAGTAAAGAGATCAACATTTAACAAAATGGTAGGGATTTTATGTGAAGAAAATAAAAAAAAGAAAGCCAAAGGAGGAAGGAAAAATAAGCTAAACGAGGAGAATATGCTGCTCATGGTATTAGAATACTTACGAGAATACCGTACATATTTTCACATAAGTCAAAGTTATGGAGTAAGTGAAAGTACGGCATATAAAACTGTAAAATGGGTAGAGGATACTCTAATACAACACCAAGATTTCGCATTGCCAGGACGAAAAGAACTCCTAAAAAGCGACGTGAAATATGAGATTTTGGTGATTGATGCAACGGAAACACCTGTAGAGAGACCAAAAAAAAGCAGAAAAGATTTTATTCAGGAAAGAAGAAAAAACATACGCTAAAAACACAAATAATTGCAGAAAAGAAGAGCAAGAAAATTATTTGTACGTCATTTTCAAACGGGAGAAAGCATGACTTTCGGCTTTTCAAGGAGTCAAAAGTGCATGTATCAGAAGGTATAAAAGTTTTAGCCGATGCTGGCTATAGAGGTTTTCAGAAAATTCACAAAAATGTCGAGTTGCCACACAGAAGGATGAAAAAGAGTCCCTTAATTAAGGAAAAAAAGGTAGAAAATCGGGAGCTAGCAAGCAAAAGAGTAGTAGTTGAGAATGTAATTGGTCTGTTAAAAAGATTCAAAATTATTGCAGACAGATACCGCAATCGGAGAAAACGTTTTGGCTTGAGATTCAATTTAATAGCAGGAATTCACAATTTTGAGCTGTCTATATGAGTTTCGAAAGAGGTCTAATGTAATTGGTCTGTTAAAAAGATTCAAAATTATTGCAGACAGATACCGCAATCGGAGAAAACGTTTTGGCTTGAGATTCAATTTAATAGCAGGAATTCACAATTTTGAGCTGTCTATATGAGTTTCGAAAGAGGTCTATTCTTTCCACAAATCTTTCTCCATGTTCCGACCAGGTGAAAAAGCTGTTTTTACGATAGCCGTCTAATTTGCCGTTCTGCAAGGTTGTTGATTGACTTCAGGCTTTCGTAAAAACTTCCACACCATATCCTCGGCCTTAACATCTTAATGGCCATTCTCAAACCATTTACAAGCCTTGTCATTTCATGCCCCCCCTTTTTGCATTAGTTGTGTAGCATCTTTTAATATTAGCAAGGCCTATAATAGTGCAACACTGCCTTACGTATTGCCAATCCAAATTCTACTTGCTGTAAAATAACACAATCTGCTACATCGCTGCTAATCTCAATCCCTCTGTTTATTGGCCCTGGGTGCATAACAATCGCATCTGGTTTTGCGTATGATAGCTTTTGTGAATCAAGTCCATACAAATAAAAATATTCTTTCTCTGAAGAACTATTATTCATGCGCTCTTTCTGCAATCTCAAAAGCATAATTACGTCAGCATCCTTTATACCTTCAATTAATGAATAATGGACTGAATCTACTTCAGGAAAATGCTTACAAATCAAAGTTGGTGGTGCGACCAAGTTTATCTCTGCTCCAAACATTTTTAGCAATCTTATATTTGATCTTGCAACTCTACTGTGCAGAATATCTCCACATATCACAACTTTGAGGTCCTTTATTTGCTTTTTGTGATTGCTGATTACAAAATAGTCTGCAAGAGCTTGAGTTGGATGTTCACTACTTCCATCGCCTGCATTGATTAGCGAGCAGTTAACATACTTTGCCAGTGTATTAATGATACCACTACTTTTATGCCTGATTATTATGTAATCAGGATTCATTGCATTTAATGTTTTGATCATGTCTTTTAGATCTTCTCCCTTGTTAATAGAAGAAGATCTTATTGGCAAAGTTACAACATTTGCTCCAAGGCTTTTTGCTGCTATTTCAAAAGACGCAAGTGTACGCGTTGAATCTTCAAAGAATAAATTTATTACTGTCTTATTTTCCAAGATATGACTATTTGCAACTTCTTTTTTAAGGTACTGGTTGGCCAACTTAGTTATATTTTCTACATCATCGACTGTAAGGTCTGAGATGTTTAACAAATTCCTTCTCTTGTTCATAGTTTCCTTTTCAACTACTTGAACCTATTCTACTTTCTTATTACCTTTTTTCAATAGACTTCTTGTGCAGCAATTGTTTTGGTGAAAGAACGGAAAAAGATAGTAAAGTCAAAATTAAGTTAGAAGGAAGAAAAAGTTCAGCGAGTCAAGAGTAAGGTATATTAGCATAAATCTTTCATCCCAATGTTTAGTGGCGCTGGGGATTACTTCCACTTACACTCATCCGCTATCATAACAGCCTCAAAAAGATGCTTCTCAAGTTCACTTAGAGGCAAATCACTTTGTGAATAATTTCCCCAAGATTTTAGTATATCGGAAGTTTCAACGCCTTCAATAATAGGATATTCTTGGTTTTTTTTAGCGTATAACTCTTGAGCCTGCTTGCTTACTAAAAATTCCAATAAGACTATAGCATTTTCCCTGTTTTTTGCGTTTTTTGTTACTGCTGCACCACTGATGTTTACCATTACACCGTGATCGTTGCGATTAGGAAAAAAAGCCCCTAGCTTGTCTGCAACATTCTTTTTATTTTCTGATGAAAGAATTCTCGCAAAGTAGTAGCTGTTTACTATTGCAACATCTCCCTCACCCGCTGCTACGGCGTAAATTTGATCAGTATCACCACCACTTGGTTTTCTTGCCATATTGCTCACAATTCCGCTTACCCATTCTTTCGTCTTTTCAAAACCATTATTTGCAATCATAAAAGCAATTAACGATCTGTTATATGGACTTGTAGAAGAACGCACTAATATTTTTCCTTTCCATTTTTCATTTGCTAAATCTTCATAAGTACTTAAGTCCTTAGGGTCTACTGACTCTTTATTGTAAACCAATATCCTAGCTCTTTTTGTAAGACCAAACCAATAATCTTCACTGTCTCTAAATCTTGCAGGTATAACACTTTTTAAAACCTCTGAATCTACTTGAGATAAAAGTCCTCTTTTTTTTGCTAGAATTAAGTTGATTGCATCAGCAGTCAAAAATAAGTCAGCTTCACCACCGTTTTCCATTCGTGAAAGTAGCTGAGAATAATCATCAATGATGTAACGTACTTTAATACCTGTATTTTTCGTGAATTCATCAAACAAAGTACGTACTAATTCTTCTTTGCGCGATGAATAAACATTTACCACTTGTGAGTCATTAGTTCCGTCGTTTCTGTATAAATAAGTAATAACTATCAATATAATTGCTATTAAGGATGTGAATATAAAGGCTTTTTTCATATTGGATAAAAAATAACTTCTTTCAGTTAAAGTTACCAAGATGGTACAACTTTAGCAAGTGTAAAGTTCGTTAGATAAATCATAAAAACTTCCTTGACAAGCTTCGCCAGCCCCCTTATTATAACACTGAAGCTATTTATTTATCTTCGCAATCTCTGCAGTGGATTAATGACAAAAAACTTAATGTATTTGGCGTAAATCATGCTTAATTTTTTGCACTATGTGCACCTTATGTCTTTATAAAATTTCTAGGTTTTTACCTAATATAAGCTGAAATGCGCTATTTAAAACATTAAAAAACGCTAACTTAAAAAATGGATAGTGAATAACTAGCTACCCTAGGGTTTCTTTTGCCTTTTTTTCTGTTTAGTAAATTGTATCCGTTCAGCCAATGGCGTCAACTTAAGGAAAAATATCAGCGATAGTGTATAAAATTTCTCTCTAAAACTTTTACCATTAAATTATCCAGAAGCCGCAGGAAACAGCACTTTTGTTTCTATTTTATTTCAACAAAGAAGTTTAAAATGTGTCCTTTTTAGGTGAAACATGCAAAAAGGAAAAAATTTTATTCTACAAATTAAAAATATAATATACTCGAAAGCTTTTCAGAGAATCCATTGTGTTGGAAAAAACAGTTTTACACGAACAAGAAAACTTCCTTTTTCGACAGTATTTTCTATGATTGTAAAGTTAGTTAAAAAAAGTTTGGGAATAGAATGTGAACTTATGGAGCCATTGACATGTAAAACTCCACCCTCAAAGCAAGCTTTTTCTAAAGCAAGGTATAAGATTTGCCATACAGGCTTTCAAGAATTTAAGCATCCAAACAGCCTATCAGGATGAACCTGAGTATGGAACTTGGAGAGGCTATAGACTTATTGCAGCAGATGGTTCTGGTATGAGATTACCCAGCTCTGAGGAAATTGTATCCGAGTTTGGCCGCTTTAAACCAAATGGAACAACAGGCACAATGCCACCATTGGCAATTTGTTTGTTGATTTGTGTACTTCGCTGATTTGTAGTGCTCGTCTTGCGGCTTGGAATATAGGTGAACAAACGTTGGCGGAAGAGCAATTACCCGAAGTTATCACTCAAATGCGTTCATTAAATCAAATTATTTATCTATGATCGTGGTTATCCTTCAGTAAAATTCATTCAGCAGCATTATGATTTGGAAGTAGATTTTATTTTTCGCTTGCAAAAAAGAAATTATAGCAAGCTATGGGAACGAATTGCATCTGGCGAATTAGATTTCGATTTTATATTAGAAAATGAAAAGCTAAAAAATAAAATGAAAGGACAGAAAGTAAGAGTTATAGTGCTGACATTAGCCAACGGAGAAACAGAGGTATTGATTACTTCACTTTTTGACCGAGTAAAATTTACTTTGGAAGATATCAGCAAAGCTTATGTGTTAAGGTGGCATATAGAGGAGTGCTATAAACGACTCAAAATAGGTGCAGAATTAGAGAATTTTTCTGGCGTAAATTTAGAGGCTGTATTACAAGAATTTTGGGCAAACTTAGTCATGTGTAATATATTGTCGCTTCATATGTGTGATGCACAAGGGCCTTGGAATCCAGATCAAATTGCTGAGTATCGTTTAAATTTTTCAGTTTTATTTGGTGTAATGAGGCAGAAACTCTATCAGGTACTTATTGCGCCAAAAAACTTTCAAGCCCTTTTTAAGTATACGCGCTAAAGTTAAAATCCGACCAGGACGATTGTATAGCCGCGATAAGGTAGATAAGCCCAAACGCCATCATGTCTTTAGGAGAGTTTGCTAATGGAGGCTCTTAAGTTGACGCCATTGTCCGTTCAGGGGAGCGGCAAAATAAGGTAGACAAAGCAAGATAATAAAGATAATCATAGAGCAAAAGTGAGGTAATGTGGTAAACCTTTTAGAACTTTGCAAAAATTTACAGCAAAAAATAGAAAAACTGAAAGCAGAGATAGAAAACTTAAAAGCAGAAAATAAAGCTTTAAAGATAGAGAACGCTGAATTAAAGGAAAGGCTTGGTTTAAACTCGAAAAATTCATCTCTACCGAGCTCTAAAGAATTGTACAAAACAAAAAAGGACAAGCCAAAAAGCGAAAGGAATGTTGGCGATCAGGTTGGGCATAAAGGAAATTTTCATGCCACAATGGAAGCGGATAAAGTAGTAAAAATAGAGTTGCCTAATATTTGCGAATGCGGAGGAGAGCTTGTAATATGCGAAAAACCTTATGTTCACCAAAAAGTTGATCTTCCGGAAATTAGGCCTTATGTAGTAATTGGAACATGGTCGTTGTTGGAGATGCAGAAAAAGAAAAAGTAGCAAGTTACCAGAAGGTGTTACGCCAGATACATTTGGTCCAAGGGTTAAGTCTATAATTGCAGCACTCAGCGGATTTTACAAAAACTCAAAGCGTGAAGTGGCTAGTATCATAAATGACATTTTTAATTTGAACATAAGTGTTGGCAGCATATCAAATCTTACTATTACCCACAAATATGAGGTTCGTGAGCAAGTCGCCATCCTTCTGCTAAATCAAAGAGACGTTTATATCCTTTCCAAAGAGTAATTGGTCCTGGTTTTGGGTCATTTTTTCTTGCTAAATGGCCTCCAAGTTCATGAAACAGCTTCTTTTATGTTGGGAACTACACTTGGACATGGTTTTCTGTGTATTTTAACGTATAAAACTTTCCATTCTTCTTCAGCTAATAAGGTAGTACATGGTAATGTTGGGTTAGCTCTTGCAATTGATGTAATAAAGAAGATCCTCCAAGCAATAATACTCATAACTGTTAGATATCTCATTAGTCTTTCTGCTATTCCAAGCCTACATTCTTCAACTTTGAGACCGGATTTAAAATTTTATGTAATATCTCTATTTTCCATCTAAGGCAATTGTAAGTTAAAAACGTGATATAAAAGAGATAAGAGAGAAAGATAACCCTGCTCACTAGGAATAGCGGGCGTGCGCGACCGAAAGGAAATTGGTATTACAACCGTTGGTATCAAGGTACGCTAGCCCTATCTCTCGATACGTTTGAATAGTTGCTTGGGACATATATATGCACCCGTTTACAATCTTAAATTAACTAAAACTATCGAGGTTTATTATGGTTACATCTTATCAAAATTTTATTGGCATTGACATCGGAAAATTTAAAAATGTCGTTGCAATTCACAAACAGAAGAATGCTGTCGAATTTGATAATAATGCTTCTGGTTGGCAACAATTATTTCAAGAGTTTTCAGATATTCTACCTAATGCTTTAGTGACTTTAGAAAATACAGGGAAATATGAGCTTGGCTTATCACATTTTCTTACCGACAAAAATATTGCCGTGCATCGAGCTAATACTCGTAAAGTAAAAAGCTTTATTTTATCTCACGGAACTTTAGCAAAGTCTAGATGCAAGAGCTCTTGCTCAATATGGATTTGAACGCCATAGAACTATCTCTCTATTTGTACCTACCTCTACAGAACAATCAACTTTGGCTGCACTTTGTCAACGTCGTGATGATATTACGCAAATGAGAACTCAAGAAAAATGCAGACTTGAAGCACCGGAAAATGATCATATAAAAGAAAGCTGTCAAAAGACCATTGAGTTTTTCGATAGTCAAATAAACGAACTCAATGATACTATACAAAAGATTATTGATGAAAGCCGCGAATTACAACAACGCCAAAAAATTCTTAAAACAGTTCCTGGAATAGGTAAAAAGTTATCACAAGATTTTTTGTGTTTAATGCCAGAGCTTGGTTACTTAAATAGAAAAGAAGTAGCAAGTCTTGCCGGAGTTGCACCGCATCCAAAAGAAAGTGGTAAAGCTGTTGGTTACCGAAGGATTACAGGTGGTAGAAGTAACGTTCGTTCAAAGCTCTTTACAGCCGCTATGGCTGCTACAAGGTCAAAATCTATACTTGGCGCCTTTTATTCTAAGCTTGTTGAAAGTGGTAAGAAGAAGATGGTGGCTATAACAGCCCTAATGCGTAAAATTATAGTAATTGCTAATACAAGACTTAAAGAAGCAATTAATTTGCATACTTAAAAATCTTCACAACGGTAACTGAAATTGGCTAATGAATATGTGCGTCCACACAGACTTAAAGCACATATTCATTAGCTTAAGCAGAAATTGCTGTGGTAGCTGTTTGATATAAAATTCTATTTCTATGACAAACGGGTTTTTATTGCCCATATAATTTGCAAAATTACACAAATAAAAAAATTTTTAAAAAACATAGTTGATACCAACTAATTTTTTCAACAGCTTCATCGAAAGTATTAACTGAAAGATTCGTTAATAGCATCCATTCTAGCGGTTTTTTTTTAAGGGAAGGGGAGTTTTCTCAACAACATAAACTGCATAAAGTGGTAATTTAGGTAGTTCTTCCGTCTTATGCCTAATATTATTCTTAGATGGATTCATCATAAACTTTCCAAATCTAACTTCCAAACGTGCTGTTCTTTTTGGCTTATTATCTTTTACAGGAACTTCAACTTCTACCGTACCTGCACAATGAGAGGATTTAATAAATGCCCATAACTTCTGCTCACCTTTTTCAGGATATCGAGATTTTCTATTTACTGCTCTATCTCTGCATGCTCTAACTAGCACTGCCGAATTAAGACTATGTGCAAGCTCAAAAAAGTCATATATATCTGCTTCTCTATCGCATACAGTTATAGTCTCAGTTTGAGTTGGATCAATAATATTATTTGTTTTTCTTAAAGTTTCCAACCACTTTACGCTTTCTTTATCTTCAATGCGATCGCTCTTTTTTTTAAGGTTCTCAGTTTCTTCAGGTCTTGAATAAACTTTTTGATCTAGTATCCCTAGTACCAAACCTTCTATACTAACGGCAAGAGCTGTATGCATTATAATACCTTTTGCAGTATCATAACTGGACAAATTTGCTAATCCGCTTGTTTTTTTATGGTTATTATATACAATGTAACTGGTATCTTGAATGACAAGAACCCTCTTGTGAGCTTTTGTTCTCTCAACCGTCTTATTAATATGTGTAGCTAAAATATCACTTTCTTTTACATTCTCATTTTGAAAAAAACGTTATGCTGTTTTTGCTTCTGACCAACTTTCACATGCTTGATTAATCTAACTTTCAGGTAATTTTGTCAAACATATCAGCAATCTTTACTAATCGCTCAGTTAACCTTTTATCTCCAAATTCATTTTTAGCCCATTCACTACTTTTACTTGCCATTTTACACCCTCAATATTTGCAAACTTTAATATTGTAATATTTTACTTTTTAGTCCATTTATATTTGTGGGTAATAGTAAGGAATGACACCGTCTTGGATGGAAACCAGTGTCAGCTACTTTCATGACACCATCATAAGGTGAAACTGGATCCCAGTGGGCTTTGTTGCATCGCTCAAGTGAAAAGAACTGGCAGTTACTGACAAAATTCATTATAAATAGCCATTTAACTGTTGAAGAAAAAATATGCCACAAAAAATGAGAGTCAGTAACTGCCATGAATATAACAAATTTCTCCAAGAAAGAGGAAGCATTTTTTGTTATATCAATGACGCCATAGAAAATTGGTACGAGAATTGTCCAAAAATGCAGGGCGGCAACTATATTTATAGTGATAAAGTTGTGATTTTGGTGCATATAATCGTCAGTTTCTTTAGAATTGGTTTAAGACAAACAGTCGGGTTTATAAAAGGGTATTTGCAACAAATAGGAAGAGATTTGGCAGTTATCAGCTATTCACAAGCATCAAGAAGGTTTAAGAAACTTAATATTAAGATAAATGATTGCAGAATTGATAAAAATAATATGGAAGATATCGAAATTGCTATAGACAGTACAGGAATTAGTATATACAACAACACTCCTGGTCACAGCAAGGAAAATAGCACTGACAGAAAATATCGTGGCTATGAGCAAACGAGAAAATTGCACGTAATGTTGAATATAAACAACAAAAAAGCCATAGCTGTAAAATACAGTAACGGCTGATCACTATGGAGCTTGTGATTTGCTAAAAGAAGTTGATTTTCAGCATGCCATAAAAGCACTATATGCAGATAGGGCATATGACAGAGAAAAGCTCTATAAGCTGTGTAATCAATATGGTATAAAAACGAAAATTCCTCCGAAAAACAACGCAGCAGAGCATCCAAAGTTAGACTATATGGCTGAGAGAAATTCTGCAGTCAAGCTCATAAAGTCATATGATGAAGATGGTATAAAGAAGTGGAAAAAAGAGATGAGTTATGGAAAAAGATCTTATATAGAAAGTTTTTT
This sequence comes from Wolbachia endosymbiont (group A) of Therophilus tumidulus, assembly GCF_964277345.1. Classification (NCBI taxonomy): domain Bacteria; kingdom Pseudomonadati; phylum Pseudomonadota; class Alphaproteobacteria; order Rickettsiales; family Anaplasmataceae; genus Wolbachia; species Wolbachia endosymbiont (group A) of Therophilus tumidulus. Next base: position 1,223,428 of record NZ_OZ195515.1, read on the forward strand.
CTCGCAACTGAAACAAACATTCGGGTTTAGTTTTAGGAATAAATCTGAGACAAATAGAGAGAAGGAACTACTTGTTAAATGCTATTTGCTCAATAAGTTCACTGATATTGGTATGGCTAAATTTGAGATAGCTTCATAAATTTATTGTGCGTTACCTACTATCCGAAGAGCGATGCAACAAAGCCATCCCAGTGTCAGCTACTTGGATGACAGAGGGGGGTGGGATGACAGAAGATGATGGAGTGACAGGGAGTAATACAAAAAGTTTCGTCATCCCCATTGAATCGGCTTTAAAATCGATGTTCAAAGTTGAAATTTCCCTAGAAGATGCGGGGAAAATCAGAAAAGGTCAGGAAGTTGTATTAAATAACTTGCGTAATTTAAAGAATCATGATATTTGTTGTACGGTGGTGGGTAGTGTACCTATTGCAATCTGCAGTTTTATTTATGGTTGTGTGAAACCTATTCGTGTTTTTAATATTTAAAATGAGGTTTAGATGTCGATAACATCCGAAAAGAAAAAGAGTTTGATAAATATATATGCAATTAAAGAAGATGATACAGGCTCATCTTTTGTACAATGTGCAATTTTGACCGAGAGGATCAGTAACTTAACTGAGCATTTTAAAGTGCACAAGCATGACCATCACTCTAAGCGTGGTTTACTTATATTGATAGGTAGAAGACGCAAGCACTTAAATTATATAAAGCGTAAATTTGGTAATGAAGCCTATCAGGAATTAATAGAGAAGTTAGGCATTAGAAAATAATCGAGGAATTTAATATGTTTAAAATTATAAAAAAATCTATAGAGTGGGGTGGTCGTGCCTTATCTTTAGAAACAGGAAAAATAGCACGCCAAGCTCATGGTTCAGTAGTTGTAAATTACGGTGATACTTCTGTTTTAGTAACTGTTGTACGTAAAAAGAAGGAAGAAAGCGTTGATTTCCTACCTTTAAATGTGCAGTTTATCGCAAAAAGCTATGCCATGGGTAAGATCCCTGGCGGGTTTTTTAAAAGAGAAGGCAAGCCATCTGATAGAGAAACTTTAATCTCAAGAGTAATAGATAGAAGTATAAGACCACTATTCCCAGAAGGATTTCATGATGAAATTAGTGTGGTGTGCAATCTATTAACTTATGATACAGTCAATCCTCCTGAAGTGCCAGCATTGATTGGTGCTGTTGCAGCTCTTGCAATTTCTGGTGTTCCCTTTCACTTTACTATAGCTGGAGTGATGGTTGGTTGTGATGAAAATAATAACTATATACTCAACCCTTCTGTTCAAGAGATGAAAGCAAGCAGCTTGGATCTGTTTTTGTCTGGTGATGAAAATTCAATTTTAATGGTTGAATCAGAAGTGAAAGAGCTCTCTGAAGAAAATGTTTTTAATGCAATAAAATTTGGCCATGAACACCTTAAGCCTGTCATTAAGCTCATAAAAGAGTTTGCTGATACAATTGGCAATAAACCTGAGAGCTTTGCCCCTATTGATGCATCAGATATAACACAAGAGCTCGAAAAATACGGTAAAGATTTTGAAAAAGCATATTCGCAAACAGTAAAACAAGAGCGAGTTCAAGCTCTAGAAGCGATCAGAGAGAATATATTGAATACTCTTAAAGAAACTGGAAAAGACGAAAAGTTAATTACGTATGCAGTAAAAAACTTTGAAAGATCTTTAGTACGTGAAATAATTAGGAAGAAAAGTGTAAGGATAGACGGTCGTAAGCATGATGAGATACGTCAGATAGAAGTTGAAGTTGATATTCTGTCCAAAACTCACGGTTCTGCACTATTTACAAGAGGCAATACTCAGGCACTGGTTGTTACTGCTCTTGGCACCACTCAAGATGAGCAAATTGTGGATGATATTGAAGGGGATAGACGTGAGCATTTCATGTTGCATTATAACTTTCCCTCATTTGCTGTTGGAGAAACTTCTGCTGCGCGTGCACCAGGAAGAAGAGAAATCGGTCATGGCAAACTTGCTTGGAAAGCAATTCATCCTGTTTTACCCGATAAGTCTGAATTTCCTTATACAATAAGAGTAGTGTCCGAAATTTTGGAGTCTGATGGTTCTTCTTCTATGGCAACAGTTTGTGGGACTTCTCTTGCTTTAATGGATACGGGTGTGCCAATAAAGGCCCCTGTTGCTGGAATTGCTATGGGTCTCATCAAAGATAAAGACGAGTATGTAATACTTTCCGATATACTTGGTGATGAAGATTATCTTGGTGATATGGACTTTAAAGTAGCAGGAACTAGTGAAGGGGTTACGGCGCTACAAATGGACATGAAAATTTCTGGTATAAGCTTTGAAATTGTTGAAAAATCTTTAGAACAGGCAAAAGCTGGAAGATTACATATTTTAGAAAAAATGAATGCAGTGATTTCAGAACACAGTGATGATGTCAAAGACCATGCACCAAGGATGTTATCATTTTACATAGATAAAGACAAAATTTCTGCTGCTATAGGTTCTAAGGGGAAAAATATACGCAGTGTGTGTGAAAGAAGTAATGCAAAAATTGAAATAGGAGATGATGGTAAAGTTTCTGTTTTTGCTACGAGTGGCACTGAAGCTGAAATTGCAAAGAGTATGATGATTGATTCAATAACAGAACTAGAACAAGGTTCTATAGTTGATGTCAAGGTTGTAAGAATAGAGAAGTCTATTGTAGAGCTTGAATTTCTTAATGGCAGAAAAGGAAAAATGCACATAAGTGAAGTAGCTAATGAACATATAGATTCTATAGAGAGCGTACTTAAACAAGATGATACTTTCAAAGCACTAGTAATTGATTTCGAAAAAGGTGGGTGTCCAAAGTTGTCAAGACGTCGGGTTGATCAAGAGACGGGAGAGTTTTTTGAAGGTGAGCTTTACAACGAGGAAAGGAAAGATGGTCCAAATGACAGGGATAATTATTACAATAATTCATTTAGTAGAAAACCTGGAGGAAGTCACCATAAGAGGCCTCCTCGTCCTCGTTCTGGTTTCAGCAACAGAAATAGGCCGAAATTTGGTAATAATGATTCATCATCAGGTTTTTATTAAGAGTAAACTTCTTGCGTTACCTCTCGTCATTCCAGTGCTTGACACTGGAATGACACCCTTTCTGGTGAAGGTTGTTCTCAAATCACAATGTTAGTACAATTGTGGTGTTAGCTATAGCTAACCCAAGGTATCCGTTCAGCGGAGTGGTAGAATAAGGTAGACAAAGCAAGATAATAAAGATAATCATAGAGCAAAAGTGAGGTAATGTGGTAAACCTTTTAGAACTTTGCAAAAATTTACAGCAAAAAATAGAAAAACTGGAAGCAGAGATAGAAAACTTAAAAGCAGAAAATAAAGCTTTAAAGATAGAGAACGCTGAATTAGAGGTTGTCCGGAAACTAGTAAATTCAAGCATATTCCCTCTTTAACATAACCCTACTCATAGCTAGGTATATGAAATTCTCAGTGGATGTTGTGAGTAAATCATACTCCTTCGATAGCCTTCTATTCCTATTAACCCAAGCAAAAGTCCTTTCTACAACCCATCTTCTTGGCTGTACTTTAAACCCTTGTTCTCTTGTTGGTAGTAGCTCAGGTGGCGTATCTTTGTGCACCCAAAATCTACATGGAGGCCTTTTAACAATTTCAATATCTATGTCATATTCTTCCTTTATGTGATTCTTTAAATTTCTTCCTTGGTATCCCATGTCAGCCCACATTTTTTTAACTTTAGTATATTTTGTTCTCATATTGTTTAATGCTATTTTAATACCATCTCTATCATTTTCGTTAGCAGCGCCTACGTAACAACCTAGTATAAAACCCTGAGTGTCTGTAATTATATGCCTTTTTCTACCCTTTACTTTTTTACTTCCATCATAGCCTTTGATCCCCCCTTTTCTGTAGTCTTTACAGATTGACTATCTACTATACAGGCACTCGGCTGCTCATTCCTTCCTATTTTTCTTCTACTATATTTTGTAATTTCATAATTCATTTTCTCAAAAATTCCCTGCTTCTTCCATTGCCTGAACTGCTCATACACAGTCTTCCATAGCGGAAAATCATTTGGTAAATACCGCCATTGACACCCTGTACGCAATACATAGAAAATTGCTTCTAATATTTCTTTTTTGCTATACTTTGGCGGCCTTCCTCCTTTCTTGTATGATACTCTGAAGTGTTTTTCTATTCTTGCCCATTCCCTTTCGCTTAGATCTGTTGGATACTTTTTTCTCATCTTTACCCCGTACTAAAATTTCAGATATTATAGCCTTTTACTTGTTTCCGGACAACCTCTTATAGCCTTTTACTTGTTTCCGGACAACCTCTAATATGGAAGATATCGAAATTGCTATAGACAGTACAGGAATTAGTATATACAACAACACTCCTGGTCACAGCAAGGAAAATAGCACTGACAGAAAATATCGTGGCTATGAGCAAACGAGAAAATTGCACGTAATGTTGAATATAAACAACAAAAAAGCCATAGCTGTAAAATACAGTAACGGCTGATCACTATGGAGCTTGTGATTTGCTAAAAGAAGTTGATTTTCAGCATGCCATAAAAGCACTATATGCAGATAGAGCATGTGATAGGCACAAGTTTTATAAGTTGTGTAACGAATATGATATAAAGACAAAAATTCCACCAATAAACAATGCGGCAGAACATCCAGAAATAGATTATATGTCTGACAGGAATGCTGCTATTAGGTTAATAAAATTATACGGTGAAGATGGCATGAAAGAATGGAAAAAAGAAGTAAATTATGGGAAAAGATCTTATATTGAAGGGTTTTTCTCAAGATTAAAGCAAATATTCAGATTTAGTTTTAGGAATAAATCTGAGATAAATCGAGAAAAAGAACTAAATGCTATTTGCTTAATAAATTCACTGATATTGGTATGGCTAAATTTGAGATAGTTACATGAATTTACCATAAATCACCATCTCATAAAGTGTGATGCAACAAAGCCATCCCAGTGTCTGGGCACTGGGATGACACCCTTTTGGATGGAAACCAGTGTCAGGTACTCGGATGACACCATTTACAACCACTCTCCTACCCTTTCTAGCTGTTTATAGCTGTTAAATCTCAGGAATTTATCAAAATATGGAGAGGCAATAAAGGGTGTGGAATTACTTAAATAGTTAGATAAAAAACCAGGCAGATCATTTTTTAATTCTTGCATTTTGTATCTATAATTTTGTATAGAAATAACTTTTATTTTATCATAATCAAGTTTCCAATAAGCAAGTTCTGAGACTTCTCTTTTTGTTATATGTTCTACCGCTAAGGCTTGTAAAATTAATTGCGGAAAAAATCCCGACATTACTTCTTCATTGGAAGGTGGTGTACCAAGCTTATAGTCTATAATTGCCACTTGCCCACTTGGTAGATACTCAACTCTATCACATCTTGCTATCAGTGAAATTTCTTGTGGCTTATTTGTCATCCAAGCAGTTTCATACTGATCACAAGAACCAGTGTCACGCGCTGGAATATGAAATATCGGACAGGAAAAGTTCTTTTCCAACTCAACATAATTGCTTCGAGTTTCATCAAATTCGACAAAAGATTGAATTATCCTTTGCAGTCTTACCCACCACATATTTGAAAAATTAAACTGACTAGTCGAGAATGCTTTTCGTGCAATGCTCATTGGCGATTTTTTGTTGCGTAAATATCTTGCAAGAATGTTGTGTACCATAGTGCCAAATTCCAATATCGATGGCTTGAAATTCAAGTCTCTTAATTGTTTAAGACCCAGTATATATTCAACGTAAAATGAATAAGGATTACGAATTAGCTTTTCTATTGCACTGCAAGACATCACCTGCATTTTTTCTTTTCTAACTTCGGTTTGAGGTTTTGGCATAGGCTGAGTACATGGAACAGTACATTCAGGCGTATTTAATATCCTTAGCCAATCACGATACGGCTGCTTCCCCTCCTTGAGTAGAATTTCCAAACGCTGCAATAGAATTGGCTTTCTATGGCTTAGCGATCTTGTAATATAAACCTTACTTGCACAAAACAAATTGTGTAAAGTATAAAAAAAATACCCCTGCTCTTCTTGCGCAGAAGGAAGATTAAATTTTTCTCTCGTAAGTGCATTCAAAAGCGGACTTTGAAAGCTTGGCGCTTCATTAAATCCAGCAAGTATTACAACTTTGTTGTGATATAAGCTGAATTTATTCAAGTCACTTGCTACAAAGAAAAACTCTTTCTCTAAAAATAAGGTCAGAATTTGGCTATATAACTCTAAGGAGCATTTAATTCCTACACCCTCACATGCATTTGAGAAATTACAGGTAAAATTACCTATTTCACTATTTAGCTCTGAAAAATTTATACCAGATAATATATTAATACACTGCAAATGAGTTGCTACCACATCGAAAATAGAGCAATTTATAGAACGAAGTAAAGGATTAAATATAACCTCTAACTTACTGATAATAAGTAATATATCTTCTTTGTATTTTAGCTTTTTATGGGCATTGATAGCATTTATAATATCGCTCAGACCATTTGTACTAAAGTTGCGTAATATCTCTATTTCAAATTCAGATAAAATCCGAGTGTACTCTTCTTGAGTGTAACCAAAAGTCACTAGCCTATGTTTAAGGAGCGAAAGTAATGACACACTGCTCCAATTTGAGGTCAAAACTTCGATACTATAAAGCAGAAGCGTTATATAAGGGTAATTTTCCGGTATGGCACTGTGTTGCCTTGATAAACATGCTATACGAGCTGCAAGTAATTTATCAAAGACGACCAAAGAAATGTTTTCATAACCTTCATTTTCTATAATTAATGATGTCACTTGTGCTTCTTCCTCTCTGGAATCACAAGTGATGACTTCAATATTGCCAACATGTCCACTACTAACTTTGCTTAGATCGGCAGTTGTATCAAAGACGTAATCTAGATATTCCTCAGGACTTCCTGTTATCCCAGCCCTTTCTTCTGTCATCCAAGTAGCTGACACTGGGATCCAGTTTTCATTATACAGCCACCTGGTGCGCTCATTTAAAGTTAAGTTTTCTGGATCCCAGTGTCTGGGCACTGGAGAACACGCTTCTGGCAGAAAACTAACATCCCTTCTATCCACTTTTAAATAATCGAGCAGATCTTTCAGGCAATATTGATAATGTTTTTTATCAAGCGATTTCCAGTCTTTCTCTTTAATTTTCAAATTCAAGTTAGGCAAAATTATTTTTCCAAATGGCAGATCATATATAGCCCTAATTAACGACTTATCCTTTCCAATTCCAACAAAGATTATATATTGGTCTTTTTGTAAAGAGATTATCATATTGTTTATGTAATCACTCTTATGTTTTAATATATCTACTACTTCTAAATCTTTTAAAGTTTTACTCCAAGTCTCAGTGAGTAAGCTTATGAAATTCTCTATTTTTTTTGAATGTTCATCAAATTGATAACAATCCGTTGTTTGGGTAGATTGAATTTTATCAAGCAGTGATGGCAGGCTATAAGCTAAATCAATTGGAAAATTATCATTATTTTTTCTATTCCACTCCAATATGAATTGAATGAGTAGCAGTGTCCTTTTTGTTGGCTTGATAACTTTAACCCTATCAAGATTTAATATTAAATCTTCCTCATCAATATTCTCTAGCGAAACTATCTCTGGCAAAATTATGCATTTTTTAGCGTTATGATTCTTGAATGCACTCAGCAGCGCTATCACATCCCTCTTGCAAGGAAGTATGATTTTTACTTCAGGAATTTTTTCTCTTTCATATTCAGAAAATATGTGCTGAACCAGCACATCAAAAAGAGATTCATCCACATTAACGGTAAAAACTCTTCCCACTAACAGTAACAATTAATACAATATTTTATTGTATAGAAATTATTCAAAATATAAACGTGCTTGTATGCTATTATATATTAAAATTTTTTATAACATTACATGGCAAACATTAGAATAGAAGTTTTAAATAAATGCGAGCAAATTGGCCGCAGATGGTTAGTCAACGTTTACTCGATTTACATACGCAAAGGATTACCATCCAAATTATATGAAGAAATTTGCGGGCTATTTTATAATAAAGTCATACAAGACTGCCGTTATTATTCCTACAATGAAAACCTTGAAGAAGTTCCGTATGATTTCATAGAACCACAAGCAAAGTGGGGCTTGGAAATAAGCTTCCTACCTGGCATGACCGATAATGTAGGCAACACAGTGAAACAAATTGTTAGAGAGTATTTAATAAGCAAAGGCTATATCGACCAGCCTGTCATCCCAGCCCCTTCTTTTGTCATCCCAGTGCTTGACACTGGGATCCAGAAAGAGAAAACGCAGATTCCAGCGTCACGCGCTGGAATGACACCAATTGAGATCAAAGCAAGAAGTTCAAAATTGATTCTAAGTCAAGGAGATTTACCAACCGAAGATGATATAAAACAAGAGTTCAACCCCATCACTGAGTATTGCACACTTATCTGTAAAGAAAATAATAACTATAGCTGGAAATATTATGGTAAATATAAGTCATTAAATACCCACTCCGGTGTCATTCCAGCACGTGACCAGGAAAAAAAAGAATGGATCCCAGTGTCAAGCACTGGGATGACAGAAAAAAAGGCTGGGATGACAAAAGAGAGCACTGGAGTGATATCAAGTAGTAATGGGGCTAAATCTGTTGATTTAAATGTAAGTGACCAAGAACTTGAGAAAATCAGCAGAGATGGAATCGATGGTAATGGCACTTTAGGGCTCTCGCTGGCAGCAATGAAAGCTATAAAGGATTACTTTAAAAAACTTGGTAGAAATCCATATGATATTGAACTTGAGTCTCTGGCACAGACTTGGTCTGAACATTGTAAACACAATATTTTTTGCTCCCCTATTGATGAAATAAAAGACGGTCTATATGCTCATTATATTAAGCGTGCAACGCGTGAGATAAATTCTGACATATGCGTGTCAGTTTTCTCCGACAACGCAGGAGGAATAATTTTTGATGACGATTACTTGATTGTAGATAAAGTTGAAACTCACAATAGCCCTTCAGCTCTTGATCCATTTGGTGGAGCAATGACCGGAGTGCTTGGAGTTAATCGCGATATAGTGGGTTTCGGGAAAGGCGCAGAGCCTATAATGAATACCTATTACTTTTGCTTTGCCAAAGAAGCAAAAGGCAAATTTTATAGGGATAAAGAGCGCACTGATGAGATCTTACCGCCAAAATATATAATGAAAGAAGTGATTCACGGTGTTAATGTTGCTGGTAATTGCTCTGGTATTCCAACACAACTTGGATCGGTATATTTCGACGATAGATTTTGTGGCAAGCCGTTAGTTTTTGTTGGCAGTGTCGGAATTATTCCGCGCAACATAAATAACGCACCTTCACACATCAAAGGGCCTAAAAACAGCGATAAAATCGTAATTATTGGCGGAAGAGTTGGAAGAGACGGAATTCACGGTGCAACGTTTTCTTCAGAGGCTTTGTCGGGAAACAGCCCTTCAACGATTGTGCAAATTGGTGACCCTATAACACAAAAAAAACTATCCAATGCCGTCATAAAAGCAAGAGATCTTGGTCTTTATAATGCAATAACGGACAATGGAGCAGGTGGGCTGTCGTCGTCTATTGGTGAAATGGGAAAAGACGGATTTGAAGTTGATTTGAGCAAGGTTCTCCTTAAAAACGATGGTATGGCTCCGTGGGAAATATGGATATCAGAATCACAAGAGAGAATGACCTTAGCAGTGCCAGAAGAAAATCTCCCTATGTTTAAGCAAATCATGAAAAAACATGATGTGGAGGTTTGTGTGATTGGAGAGTTTAATGAGAGTGGTAAAGCCGTTGTTAAATGTCCTAAAGGGACAGTAATAATGGATATCGGAACTGAATTTCTGCATGATGGTAATCCTAAAATGCATTTACAGACAAAGCCGTGGTCTAAGGGGCTTCCAGCGCCACGCGCTGGAATGACAACAAGTTCGCCTTCTTTAGAAATTGAATTAAAAGAAATGTTAAGCAGACCAAACATTTGCAGTAAAGAGTTCATAGTGGTGCAATATGATCATGAGGTTCAAGGATCGTCAGTGTTAAAACCACTGCAAGGCAAGGGAAGAATGTGCAGCGAAGCTATTGTCTCAAGGCCTGTTCTTTCTTCAAATAAAGGTGTTGTAAAATCGCAAGGATTTGGCTCAAGTTATGGAGAAATTGACACCTACCACATGGCAGCATGTGCAATTGACACCGCGATACGCAACTATGTAGCCGCAGGAGGAAATATAAATCATCTAGCGTTGCTCGACAATTTTTGCTGGTGTGATGCTTATAATCCAGAAAGGTTGTGGCAACTAAAGAAAGCTGCAGAGGCTTGTTACGACTTCGCAACTGCATTTAAAACACCATTCATATCCGGAAAAGACAGTATGTTCAATGACTTCAAGGGATATGATGAAAATGGCGAGAAAGTGATAATCTCTGCACCACCTTCATTACTCATCTCAGCAATTGGAATTATAGAAAATATTGAAAATGCGGTATCGCTTGATGTAAAAATGCCAGGGGACTTGATATATGTGCTTGGAGAAACACTTGATGAACTTGGTAGATCTGAATATCAGTTATATAGTGGAATAGGTAATAACAACGTACCAAAAGTTGATGCAAAGAGCGCTAGGAAGTTGTATGAGCGTTACAACCAGGCAATAAAAGATGGCATAATTGCCTCTGCAATTGCACCAAACTTAGGCGGATTAGTTATTGCTCTGGCAAAATCGCTAATTGCAGGAGACCTTGGTGCTGAAATCGATCTTTCACTAGTGCCAATAGGAAAAATACAAAATACAGACATAATAAACAAGATAATAATGTTTTCTGAATCGCAAAGTAGAATTTTGGTTACTATTGCACCACAAAATCAGAAGAGGTTTGAAGAATTGTTTGAAGGTGCAGTTTATTCATGTATTGGCAAAGTAACAGAGAAAAAGGTGCTAAACATAAAGGATGTTTTAAAAGTAGATCTGAAAGATGTGGCATGCTAATGTAAAATATTTTTCTTATTATGCTAAATAACTCTTTTACTATATGTAATGTTTATTTAGAATGAATGTATGTTATTAATTTTGGGTAGGTAATTATGTCTATTTTATCGATACTCCTGTTTATCAGTCTTTCTTTACTCAACACTTCAAATAAATTGATGATATGTGCTGCCTTATTTGTGGGAGCTGCTTTAGTTGTAAATTCAATGGTTGAATTTTATGGCAGAAGCAAAGCTACGTACAACTTAATAGTGTGTACAGCGCTATGTTGTGTTTTTAAATGGCAAAGTTTTAATTTGATGATATTGATTTCATATACTGCAATTTTAGTATCTCTTCTCTCAAGCATAATTATTTTTGAAAAATTGAAGTCCAAGTTGAATTTTCATATGGCAAATTTCATTACTTTAATTATAGCATCAGTGGTTGATAGTGCCGTTGTATGTGTTGGATTACTATACAAATTTTCTGCAGGTAAATGCTTATCAATATACATTAGAGATTTAATTTTTAAGTTTTCTTATGTGTCAGTATTGAGCATCTGCTTGTTTGTAGGAATGTATTTATTTTGCTTGGCGAACAAGAAGTATTTTAAGATTTCCACATAACCTGTTTTCTGATATAGCTAAACTGACTTTGGGTCCTGGGGGTGTATTTGGTGGTCCTAATACGTAACAACAGTTTAGAATTTATAGGTAGCCTAAACCCACAACTGTACAAACACTATGATTTTAGCCTATCAGGGGGGTGTCATTCCAGTGCCCAGACACTGGAATCCAGAAAAAAGAATGGTGTCATCCCAGTGCTTGACACATAGCTGTACGAACATTCATTTTTGAAGGTAAATTGCACAGCAAATGGTGTCATTCCAGTCTGGAATCCAGAAATTTTGCTTATAACTGAGCTGATGAGCTAAAGGTAGTTGTCTTACGCTAAAACAAACGTTTTTAATTAAGTTGCATAGAACCAGTGTCTGGGCACTGGCCCACTGGTGGGAATTGCTCCTAAACTACAACGTTCGTACAGCTATGTGCTTGACACTGGGATGACATCATAGGGGCACTGGCCTACTTAACCGTCATACCGTCGCGGTATCTCAGCCGCTAACAAGTAGCGGAATGACGATTTATCAAACGCTGCTTAATTTTCCGTAACAGTTGAAAAAATCAATAGAAAATCAATATATCACTATAAATTCACGTATTTTGAGGCTATAATGGTTAATACGCTATATGGTATAATATGGACGATTTTATCAGAGTTAAGGGCGCAAGGGAACATAATCTGCAAGGTGTAGACGTCAATATACCGAAAAATAAGCTAGTTGTTATAACTGGGCTAAGTGGTTCTGGCAAGTCTAGCCTTGCATTTGATACGATTTATGCAGAAGGCCAACGCCGGTACGTTGAAAGCCTGTCAGCTTACGCGCGTCAATTTCTCAACATTCAGGATAAACCAGATGTTGAGTCGATTACAGGTCTCTCTCCTGCAATATCTATCAACCAGAAATCGATCTCAAAAAATCCAAGGTCAACAGTTGGAACTGTTACCGAAATTTACGATTACTTGCGCTTAGTATATGCACGAATAGGAGTTCCTTATTCACCTGCAACTGGATTACCAATAACAAAACAAACGGTGTCTCAAATTGTAGATACTATAATTGCGTTACCTTTAGAAACTAAGATATATATACTTGCCCCTGTTGTGCGTGGTAGAAAGGGAGAACATCTTAAAGAGATATTGGAAATTAAAAGACAAGGTTACGTAAGGTTCAAAATAGATGGTGAAGTGTACAATGTAGATGACTTGCCTAAACTCGATAAGAACAAGAAACACGACATTTTTGTGGTTGCAGATAGAATATCAATATTGGGCGATATAGGAAATCGACTGCCAAGTAGTATAGAATCCGCACTAAAACTTGGTAATGGTCTAATGTATGTAGAAATAGTAAACCTACCTGACAACCATAATTCCGAGTATAAAAATGGTCAAATTCTGACTTTTTCAGAGAATTTTGCATGCCCCGAGTCTGGTTTCACTCTTGAGGAAATAGAACCAAGATTATTTTCTTTTAACAGCCCTTACGGTGCATGTGGTTCGTGTAATGGGCTTGGTAAAAAGCTGGCTATTGATGTGAAGCTGATAGTGCCAGATGAAACTCTTTCAATATCTGAAGGCGCTTTAAAGCCAGTGGGATCAATGTTCCGTCAAGTGCACACAGGTTATGGATTTTTAAAAAGTGCAATTCTATCACTGGCTGAAAATTGTAAATTTAGCCTTGATGTTCCGTGGAAGAACATAGATCAAGAAGTAAAAGATATGATACTCTTTGGCTTCGGTAAATTTCAAGGTTTGGTCAGTATCTTAGAAAACCAGATGGATTATGATGAAACGCTTGTTGAGCGATATTGCTCTGTTACTCACTGCAGAGAATGCACTGGCTATAGATTGAGAAAAGAAGCGCTTACAGTAAAAATTGATAGCAAACATATAGGTGAAATATCAGGGCTTAGTATCGATGAATCCCTTAAGTGGTTTGAAAATTTGCCAGACAAGCTCACAGAACAACAGAAGCAAATCTCAAATAAAATACTAAGTGAAATAATCAAGAGGCTAACATTTTTAAAGAATGTAGGGTTGAATTACCTAACGCTTGATCGAGAATCTAGCACTCTCTCTGGCGGCGAGAGTCAGAGGATCAGACTTGCTTCGCAAATTGGCTCAGGATTAACGGGGGTTTTATATGTTCTTGATGAACCCTCGATTGGCCTTCATCAATGTGATAATGATCGGTTAATTGCCACACTAAAAAACTTAAGAGACATGGGTAACACTGTAATCGTTGTTGAGCATGATGAAGATACAATAATGGCTGCTGATTATGCGATTGATATTGGTCCTGGAGCTGGCGTAAATGGTGGAAAAGTTGTTGCAGAAGGAACACCAGACCAGGTGCAAAGAAATTCGGGGAGCATAACAGGGCAATATTTGAGTGGAGAGAAAAAAATTTTAATTCCAAGGAGAAGAAAGCAAGCAACTCAGTTCATAAAAGTAATAAATGCATGTGAAAATAACTTAAAAAATGTGAACGTTAAATTTCCTATAGGGAATCTTATTTGTGTTACTGGAATATCAGGAGGGGGAAAATCAAGTTTAGTCATAGAAACGTTATATAAATATTCAGCACATAAGATACATCATTCGTCTGCAAGGTATGGTCAGTGTGATAGAATAGAAGGCCTTGAATATATAGATAAAGTTATAGAAGTTGATCAGTCGCCAATTGGTAGAACTCCTGCGTCAAATCCAGCAACATATGTTGGTATGTTCACTCATATAAGAAATTGGTTTGCAGGTCTTTCGGAGTCAAAAGCAAGGGGATATAATATAGGCCGGTTTTCATTTAATACCAGAGGGGGAAGGTGTGAGGCTTGTAAAGGTGATGGGCACTTAAAGATAGAGATGCATTTTCTACCGGACGTTTATGTGAAGTGTGAGCAATGTAAAGGGCGAAGGTATAATCGGGAAACATTGGAAGTTACTTATAAAGAAAAATCAATCTCTGATGTCCTTGATATGACGATAGATCAAGCTTGTGATTTTTTTGAAAACCTTCCAATGGTAAAAGAAAAGTTGATTTCTTTGCAGGAAGTGGGGCTTGGCTATATAAAACTCGGACAGTCGTCAACAACGTTGTCTGGGGGTGAAGCACAACGAATAAAGCTGTCCAAAGAGCTATCAAAACGATTTACCGGAAGAACATTGTATATTCTTGATGAGCCAACAACTGGATTACACTTTGAAGATATAAATAACTTACTAAAAATACTCCATAGATTAGTCAATCTGGGAAACACTGTTATAGTTATCGAGCACAATTTGCACGTTATAAAAACTGCAGATTATATAATAGACATCGGACCAGAGGGAGGAATAAAAGGCGGAGAAGTGATTGCTACTGGAACTCCAGAAGAAGTGGTAAAAATTCCAGAAAGTGTTACAGGCAGGTATCTTAAAACGTATTTATTATAAACTATTTCTTAATTATATTAGGCTAGGTTGCATATTTATGATTTGGAGATAAGAATGTCAGTATATCGATACTTTAGAAGGTACGTTGAATATGGAGTTGTACCTGCTAAGAAAGCAGAAGATAACACACTAGTTCCAGAAAATAGTTTCTATAAATCTGTACGTTACGTTGATAATGTGCTAGGACCTGTGAAAGACGTAATTTGTGGAGTTGAGAGTAAAGACAATTATAACAAGTATTATCAAGATAATGATAAATGTGAATACGTGGGCCACAGAGCAGAGGGAGTGTATTCATTGTGTACACTGGGTGCTGTTTTAGCAGCCAACATAATATTGCAACCTTTATTTTTGATAGTGGCATGTTTGTCATACTTTCCAGTCAAGTGATTGTCAAAAATAACAGGGGACTATTGTTTAAAAGCAAGTACAAAGTCATTAGTTGATCATTCAAATGCATTTTTAAGTGCTGGGCAAGATTGTGCTAATGCAGTAGCTAGAGTATTTAACAAGATTGTAAGTTATGCTTGTGCTGCTATCGTTTGGGCTGCCGCGTCAATCATAACGCCACTTGTGTGGGCTTGTGACAAAGTGCAAAGTAAGTTGAGTGAAATACAGGAACCAGAAAAATATCAGCGTTTATCTACTGAGTTATAAGTTCTGCTTTTTCAGCAGTGGCTTAGTTTGAACTATATTGAGATGAAATAAAAAGTGAAAGAGTGTAAGCACAAGTTACTTTAGCTATACTATATAAATTTTATAATATATTTAATGAATTGTGAACCTTCTCTTACTAAACAAAGCTACAAATCTCATATTTCCAAACGTATGCGTAAGTTGCGAGTGTATCATTGATGAAAATCTTAATCTGTGTAGTGAATGTAACAAAAAAATCAATTTTCTAACTAAGCATTACTGCAATGTTTGTGGCGTAGTAATCTTAGACAATATTTATACGTGTGGTAAGTGCATCATCAATCCTCCACCGTTTAAAGTATTAAGATCAGTTTTTGCTTATGATCAACATAGTAGAAACATGATTATAAATTTCAAATTTTTTGATAATTTGAATTACGTAAAAATCTATGCAAAGTGGATACACCAAGCTAATCAGGATACATTTCAGAACGCAGAGATCATAATCCCTATACCGTTACATAAAATGCGCTTGTTTAAACGTAAATATAATCAAGCAGCACTGCTTGCAAAAGAATTGAGTAAGTTGTCCAATTTATCCTATACGCCATTTGCAATAAAACGCCTTCGCCATACTGCGCCTCAAGCTGGTCTTTCACTTAAACAGCGTGAAAAAAATTTAAAGAAGGCTTTTAAAACAAGCAACAAGAAAATTATCGAAAATAAAATCGTGATATTAGTTGATGATGTGGTAACAACCGGAGCAACTGTAAGATCTTGCTCTCAGGAAATTTTAAACTCCGGTGCAAAAGAAGTGAGAGTGCTATCACTTGCAAGAACGGTGAATGATTGGACCTCTTGCATAAAAAATTAGCAGTCAGTATCATCCAAGTAGCTTGACTACTTGGATCTATTTTTTTCTAGATTCCAGCGCCAGCGTCACGCACATAGCTGTACGAACATTGTTTGCCAAGGAGGGTGTCATCCCAGTGCTTGACACTGGGATGGCTTTGTTGCATCGCTCTTCGGATAGTAGGTAACGCACAATAAATTTATGAAGCTATCTCAAATTTAGCCATACCAATATCAGTGAACTTATTGAGCAAATAGCATTTAACAAGTAGTTCCTTCTCTCTATTTGTCTCAGATTTATTCCTAAAACTAAACCCGAATGTTTGTTTCAGTCGCGAGAAAAAACTTTCTATATAAGATCTTTTTCCATAACTCATCTCTTTTTTCCACTTCTTTATACTATCTTCATCATATGACTTTATGAGCTTGACTGCAGAATTTCTCTCAGCCATATAGTCTAACTTTGGATGCTCTGCTGCGTTGTTTTTCGGAGGAATTTTCGTTTTTATACCATATTGATTACACAGCTTATAGAGCTTTTCTCTGTCATATGCCCTATCTGCATATAGTACTTTTATGACATACTGAAAATCGACTTCTTTTAGCAAATCACAAGCTCCATAGTGATCAGCCGTTACTGTATTTTACAGCTATGGCTTTTTTGCTGTTTGTATTCAACATTACATGCAATTTTCTTGTCTGTTCATAGCTGCGATACTTTCTATCTTCGCTATTTTCTTTGCTATGACCAGGAGTGTTGTTGTATATACTAATTCCTGTACTGTCTATAGCAATTTCGATATCTTCCATATTATTTTCTGCAATCATTGATCTTAATATTGAGTTTCTTAAACCTTCTTGATGATTGTGAATAGCTGATAACTTGCAAATTTTTCCCAATTTGCTCAAGGTATCCTGCTATAAACCCAACTGTTTGCCTCAGGCCTATTCTAAATAAACAAGTTATTATGTGCACCAAAATTACAACTTTATCGCTATAAATATTGTTGCCACCTGGTATTTTTGGACCATTCTCGTACCACTTTTCTATGGCTTCGTTGATATAATGAAAAATATTTCCTCTTTTTTCTAGAAATTTGTTATATTCGCTATGGTTACTGACCCTCATTTTTTGTGGCATATTTTTTCTTTCAAGGTTAAATGGCTATTTTATAATGAATTTTGTCAGTAGCCACCAGATTTTTTCAGTTGCTATGCAACAAAGCCATCCCAGTGTCAAGCACTGGGATGACATCACTTTTGCTTCAATATTCGCACATTAGCGGAGGTAAGCCCATTGCGAAAATCAGTATGTTAAGGCATGATTTTTAATAACCTCAACATCGCTAAATTCAAAAGTTTGGTTGCCTATAATTTGAAATTTCTCATTTCCCTTTCCTGCAACTAGCAGAATCATACCCTCGTTATAGGCAATATCTACGCCTTTCTCTATAGCTTCTCTCCTACCTCCTATCTCCAGTGCATCAGGGCAATGTAGCAAAATATCGTGGCGAATTTTTGCCGGATCTTCATCACGCGAATTATCATCTGTAATTATTACTTTATCTGCATACATTTGTGCTATTTTGCCCATTTCTGAACGTTTCGTCTGATCGCGATTTCCACCGCATCCAAAAACTAGAATTATTTTTTTGTTGATATGCCATTTTAAAGACAATAGGGCTTGTTTAAGCGCACTTGGAGTATGAGCGTAATCCACGAATGCAAAAGGTTTCACTTTTTCCATTCTTCCTGGTGGAGAAACGAGTTTTTCTACGCATATTTCTCTGTAATTTAATCCAGATATACCAATTGCACATAGCAGATTATATGCTTGAAATTTTCCTAAAACTGGGAAAAATGTATTGTAAATTTGGTTATCAATTTTTACTGTAAGATGTTGACCATTAGGGGTTGATGTTTGCTCTAATAAAGTAATATCAGAGCCTTTTTTTCCATAAGTCACAACTTTATTACTGCGTTTTTCAGCTATTTTAAGCAATGCGCCGTATTCATCTATATCCGCATTTAAAATCGCTGTTTTTCCTTCTGGTAATACTTCGTAAAATAACCTTTTTTTAGTTTCTAAATATCCACCAAGACTTTTATGGTAATCTAAATGATCTTGCGAGAAATTAGTAAAAGCTGCAGCACTCAACTTTAATCCATGGATTCTGTATTGATCAATCCCATGACTTGATGATTCCAACACTAAGTGTTCTACACTTATACCACGCAATGTTGCGTAAAGGTCTTCTGCACCTGGAGTGGTAAGGCTGTTGCTATTACCTTTTCTGCCATTATTGATGCATGTTCCAAGTGTTCCAATAGACGCAGCATTATAGCCAGAGTTTTGCCAGATCTGGCGGCAAAATTCTACTACTGAAGTTTTACCATTTGTACCAGTTACAGCAGCAACATATTTGGGCTGTTTGAATTGATAAAACCTGCTGACTATTTCGCTGTATATTTCTTGAGGGTTTGGGTGTTCAAGCACTGCAAAGCTCGAAGTATCTGTCATTCCAGTGCGTGACACTGGAATCCAGTTTTTATTATACAATTGCCTAGTGTGCTCATTTGCAATTAAATTTTCTGGATCCAAGTAGTCAAGCACTGGGATGACATCTTTCTTGGCCCCTTGTATCACAACGTCTACACAGTTGTGTACGTAACACTGTGATTCAGTAGGAAGGATATGGATTCCAGTATCGCATGTTGCGTATTCTTTACTCCTTTCTGACACACAAACAAAAAGATAACCTTCCTTGACTCTCTTGGGATTACATGTAACGCCCTTGATTTCAATATCAAAGTTAACATCAATAATGTTATGCAGTAATTCTCTCAGTTTCATCTGCCAGCTTTGATATTCAAACATGGCAGTCTTGCTAGTGCAGCATTTAAATCAGAGATCAAATCCTCAGAATCTTCTAGTCCACAAAATATCCGCATGAAACTTCCACCATAATCTGAATTCATTACAGATCTTGACATAGATCTACGATCTATTGGTAATATCAAACTGTCGCACCCTCCCCAAGAAGCACCAATACTAAAAATTTTCATATGATCAACCATGCAGCTTAGTTCTTCACATGAATATTCTCTATCCAGTATTATACTGAATACGCTACTTGCTCCTTTGAAGTAACTTTTCCATAATTCGTGTTGAGGATGGGAGGGAAGTGCTGGGTACAAAACTTTTTTGATTTTTAAATGTTTTTCTAGCCACTTTGCCACTTCCATTGCTGTATTTTGGTGCCTTTTTATACGTGTGTGCAGTGTTCTTAGTCCCCTATGTGCAAGGTAGCAGTCGTGCGATTGAATGGTTACTCCATAATTTTTATAGCTCTCATAAAGCAATTTAAAAGTTTCACCTTCAGCAACCATAGCTCCCATCACTAAATCTGAGTGACCGGCTAGATACTTTGTCACCGCATATAGTGCAACATCAACTCCATAATCAAGCGGCTTAAATAACAAAGGAGTGGCCCATGAATTGTCACAAACGGTCACAATTTTATGTTCCTTAGCAACTTTTACTATATGCTCTATATTTGAAATCTCAAACGTTACAGAACCAGGAGTCTCGATCATTATCAATGAAGTATTACTCTGAATTAAATCAGTTATATCCTGTGTTGGATCATAAAAAGTTACTTCTGTTCCTCTTTTTGGTAGCTCATTTTCTGCAAACCTCCTAAGCCTATAATAACTATTATCTTGAATTAAAACGTGCGAGCCTGCTTTAGCGAAAGTTAGAATAGCAAAAGTAAGTGCAAATAGTCCGGAAGGATAAATAAGCGCTTGTCCACTCCCTTCAATTTCAGCCAGTGCATTTGAAAGATAATGAACAGTAGGAGTACCAACATTACTGTAGCTATAATCCCTTGCAACACCATCATTGATTACATCGTATATACTTTCTCCATTTGCTGCATTTAAGTAGTCCTTGTAAGTAGGGAATAATATGGTAGAAGAATGATAAACTGGCGGGTTCATGGAACCTTTATAGTCATTAAATTTTCTTCCTGCTTTAACTAATATAGACTCTTCCTTCACATTTTTATTATTTATTTTTTAAATTGTACTCATCTTGCGTATACAAGTGAAGAGAAATTGCATGTATTAGCTCTATCTCACCCTTCAATAACTCATAAATCAACTTGTGTCTTTTTAGAACGCTCATTCCAATAAAGCCGTCAGATATTAATATTAATTTAATGTGCGAAGGTAATGTTGAAGATGAAGCAAAATAATGATCAGCATGCTTTGCTGATTCATCGATAATGTTGATATCAATTACATCTATCGAATCGCGTATCTTTTCTTCTATTGTTTTAATAATATCCATAATGGTTTCTTTAAGCAACAATATGCTCCTCTTGTCATCCCAGTATCAGCTACTTGGATGACAATCGCAATTACTTATTCTCTTCTTTATTATCTATGTCTTGATAATCAGAATCTACTACTTTTTCCTCTTTATCATTTGGATTTCCTTCTGATGAAAAGCCATTTTCAGCACTATTTTGTTGAGATGCTTGATACATAGCTTCTCCAAGTTTCATAGATAATTGAGAAAGATTAGTGACTTTCTGCTGTATTGAATCAGCGTCATCAATGTTATCAGATTTACTAACTTCTTTTAATTCGTTAACTGCATTTTCAATAGCAGATCTATCTTCTGGTGAAACTTTATCACCATACTCTGTCAGAGACTTTTCTGTAGAATGGACTAAGCTATCCGCTTGATTCTTCACTTCAATAAACTTTTTGCGCTTTTCATCTTCTTGCGCTTTTTCTTCAGCTTCTTTTACCATGCGATTTATTTCATCATCAGATAAACCACCTGAAGATTGAATGCGTATTTTTTGCTCTTTTCCAGTAGCTTTATCTTTTGCAGAAACGTGTGCTATTCCATTTGCATCTATATCAAATGTCACTTCAATTTGTGGCCTTCCGCGCGGAGCAGGAGGTATCCCTTCCAAACTAAACTGACCGAGTAGCTTATTATCAACTGCCAGTTTTCTTTCACCCTGATGCACCTTAATTGTAACAGCTGTTTGGTTATCTTCTGCAGTTGAAAACACCTGAGATTTTTTAGTAGGAATTGTAGTATTACGCTCAATAAGTGGAGTGAATACTCCTCCTAGAGTTTCAATACCAAGAGAAAGTGGGGTCACATCAAGTAGTAACACATCTCTTACATCACCTTGAATGATCCCCGCCTGTATTGCAGCTCCAATTGCTACAACTTCATCAGGGTTAACTCCTCTATGTGGATCTTTGCCAAAGAATTCTTTAACTTTCTCTATGACTTTTGGCATACGAGTCATGCCACCAACAAGAACCACTTCGCCAATTTGACTAGCAGATAAACCAGCATCCTCAAGAGCTTTTTTACAAGGAGCCATAGTTCTTTCGATTAAATCATTCACTAAGCTTTCAAGTTTTGCTCTCGTTAATTTCATATTTAAGTGTTTTGGACCACTTGCATCAGCTGTAATAAACGGTAGATTTATTTCCGTTTCCATTGCACTTGATAATTCAATTTTCGCTTTTTCAGCAGCTTCTTTGATTCTTTGCATAGCCATTGGATCATTTTTCAAATCAATGCCATTACTTTTCTTGAATTCATCTAGTAAATAACTCACTACTCCATTATCAAAGTCTTCACCTCCAAGATGGGTATCACCGTTTGTTGCTTTCACTTCGAAAACTCCATCACCTATTTCAAGTATTGAAACGTCAAATGTACCACCACCAAGGTCATATACTACTATTGTGTGCCCATGTTTCTTATCAAGACCATAAGCAAGTGCTGCAGCAGTCGGTTCATTTACTATTCTGAGTACATTTAATCCGGCAATTTTTCCTGCATCTTTTGTTGCTTGACGTTGAGAGTCGTTGAAGTATGCTGGCACTGTTATCACAGCATCTTTTACTTCCTCTCCAAGATAAGCTTCTGCTGCCTCTTTCATGTTTTGTAGTATAAATGCACCAATTTGACTAGGAGAATATTCTTTATTATCAGTTGTTTTAACCCATGCATCACCACTTTTTGCTGCAAATACTTTGTATGGTACACTTAGATTTTTCATCTCAGGATCACTATATTGACGGCCTATTAATCTCTTAGTAGCAAAAAAGGTATTACTTGCATTGGTGGTTGCTTGCCTTTTTGCTGGAGCACCAATCAACCTTTCTCCTGAAGAAGTCAATGCAACTATAGATGGAGTAGTTCTTGCCCCTTCTTTATTTTCTATTACCTTTGTATCCTTGCCCTGCATTATTGCAACACAAGAATTTGTTGTTCCGAGATCTATGCCTATTGCTCTTCCCATAATGAGTACCCCATTGTAAATATTATCTGATATAAGAATATATAAGTATAGGGCTCATTAATTACAAGCCCAATTTAGGTTTCTAATTAGTTATTAGAACTTAAAAGGCGCGAAAGCCACTTAGTCAGCCAAAAATTGCCTCGTAGTTTATTTGAATTATCAGCTTCTTCATTGCTGCTATCCCCAATTTGGTATCCAGAGTTCTGTAATGGCTTATAACCGTTTAAATTAACATCATCTCCTTGTTTTAAAACAAATGTATTTACATCTAAACTGTTATCAATACTAACGTTCAATGTAATATTAAACTCTTTTTCGATTGTAGAAACTGTATTGCGTTTGTTATTAAAAATGTGCGCTATAACTGCACTGTGTGCTACTAAATCAAAAGACTTATTTCGATTCTTGTTAGCAATATGTTGTAAATCCCTTAGTATTGATGAAACAATTACTTCGTTTGATTTTACTCTTCCAGTACCTTTGCAGTGTAAACACTCTGTAGTATTAATTTCTTGTATGTTTGGTTTAATTCTTTGTCTTGAAAATACCATTAAACCAAAGTCATTTATGTAGCTAAATTGAACTTTAGCTTTATCATCTTTAAACGCTTGCTTTATAGCAGACTCAACAGCTCTGCAATACTGATATTTCAACATATCAATAAAATCGACTACTATTAATCCTGATAGGCCCCTAAGATTCACCTGTCTTGATATTTCAGGTACTGCTTCCATGTTGGTTCTATAAGCTGTTTCTTCTATGCTATCTTCTCCTGTCATCTTTCCTGAATTTACGTCTATTGAAACAAACGCCTCAGTTAAAGTTATTATCAAAGACCCACCAGATGGCAATTCTACTCTATTGCTATATAACTCAGAAATTTGATCTTCGATTCCGTAGTAAGTAAAGATCGGAGCATAACCTCTATACAATCTATAGCGCAACTTACTACCTTTTAGTGCATTGTTAGCATATTGCCTAACTGCCTCAAAAGCTTCCTTTCCAGACACTATAACTTCTATACCATCGCTACAAAAATCACGAACAGATCTCATAATTACATCTGCTTCATTGTAAATTAATGATGGAACGTTTACAGAGAAGGCATTTTTTTGAATGCTCTGCCATAATGAGGATAAGTAATTGTAATCCTGCTCAATTTCTTTCTTATTTTTTCCTGAACCAACAGTTCTTACTATTAAACCTGATCTTTTTGGCAAGTTTATTGAACTCAGTATCTCCTTTAACTGCTTTCTGACATTAGCATCTTCAATTCTGCGGGACACTCCACCTTTGCTCATGGAATTTGGCATGAAAACACAGTATCTACCCACTAAAGTTATGTATGTTGTAAATGAAGCTCCTTTATTGCCTCGTTCCTCTTTAGTTAGCTGGACCAATACTTTTTGATTTACTGAAATAACATCTTGTAATTTGTATTTTTTATATAAAGGTACCTCTCTTACAAAACCACTACCTGATCCGTTGACATTCTTACTAGCTGCAGAATCTGAAGAAACATTTGCTGAGGCTTCTTCTATACAATCGTCATTTGAGTAGCCCTCAAAGATAGTTTCCTTTTCTTTTTCTGGAATGTTGAAGTAATCTAGAGATATCTCGGAAAAAGACAAAAAACCTTGCTTATTTTTCCCATATTCAATAAATACGGCTTGCAAAGAAGGCTCTATACGCTTTATATAAGCAACGTATATATTACCTCTTAATTGTTTTTTTTCCTTGAATTCTTGTTCAAATTCTACAACCTTGTTATTAATTGACAAGGCAACTCTTACCTCATTAGAACAGATAGAATTTTCTATCAATAATACCCTTTTACCACTATTTGTCACTTATTTACCGTTTGCTTTTTATTCTGAAGTTAACTTTATGCTACTTAATGCACTGTTGATTGTCAAGGATTTTGCAATCTGCATTATTCGATTGACTTTTAGTATTTTGCGTAATAAACTCGCATAGAATTTATTATATCATTATAAGTATGGCGAAAAAAAATGCTTCTTTGCTCGTTAAGTTAGTCAGCACTGCAATCAAGATAACAAAAACTGGTGAAGAAAAATCAACTGGCTATTTTTATGTAAAAAAGCGTAATCCAAAAAAGCTCACCAAAAAACTGGAGTTTAGGAAGTATGACCCAGTAGTCAGAAGGCATGTGTTATTTAAAGAAGAAAAACTAAAGTAATTTTTTTATAAGGAATTTTATTATTATGCAAAATTTACAATTAAGTTATCCTATAATAGTAGAGTTGGGGGATGTGAAAGATACAAAACTGAAATTAATAAAGGTCATTGCACAATTAATAAGTAAGAAGTACACAACACAGAAAAAAGCAGCAAACGCTCTAAAGATTGATCAACCTAAAGTATCTCAAATCAATAGGTCAAAAATCGAAGGGTTCTCCTTAGAATACTTGCTTAACTTATTGATTGTATTGGGCCAAGACATAAACGTAAGAATAAAGCATAATTCTAAACCTGCATAATATGGTATCCGTTCAGCGGAGTGGCAAAATAAGGTAGACAAGATAAATCAATCTCGGTGTCAAGCACTGGGATGACAAGGTATAAACCTTATCGTCATGCCGCCGCGAACCGTCATACCGCGATTCATTCGCGGTATCTCTAGATCCCGCTAACAAGTAGCGGGATGACGGTTATCAGGCCAGCACCCCTACGATGTCATCCCAGTGCTTGACACTGGGATGGCTTTGTTGCATCGCTCAAGTGAAAAGAACTGGCAGTTACTGACAAAATTCATTATAAATAGCCATTTAACTGTTGAAGAAAAAATATGCCACAAAAAATGAGAGTCAGTAACTGCCATGAATATAACAAATTTCTCCAAGAAAGAGGAAGCATTTTTTGTTATATCAATGACGCCATAGAAAATTGGTACGAGAATTGTCCAAAAATGCAGGGCGGCAACTATATTTATAGTGATAAAGTTGTGATTTTGGTGCATATAATCGTCAGTTTCTTTAGAATTGGTTTAAGACAAACAGTCGGGTTTATAAAAGGGTATTTGCAACAAATAGGAAGAGATTTGGCAGTTATCAGCTATTCACAAGCATCAAGAAGGTTTAAGAAACTTAATATTAAGATAAATGATTGCAGAATTGATAAAAATAATATGGAAGATATCGAAATTGCTATAGACAGTACAGGAATTAGTATATACAACAACACTCCTGGTCACAGCAAGGAAAATAGCACTGACAGAAAATATCGTGGCTATGAGAACCTGTCTTGAAAGGAACTAAGCAGCTAATTTAGCAAGCATAATAGTAATCATATTAAAGGAGATATTAGTTTTTGAAGTAAGAGGAGAATGCTCATAATCCTTGCTCATACGTCTAAAATTGGAAAGCCAAGCAAAAGTTCTTTCAACAATCCACCGTTTAGGAATAACTTGAAATCCTACAGCATCAGCTGCTTTTTTAGTAATCGTCAATAAACATCCTGTTTTCAATAAACAGTAATTTTGCAATTTACCAATATATCCCTGATCAGCGAGAAACCTTTGTAGCGTTGGAGCTTTTCGTTTAGCTTGAGTAAAAAGATTTAGAGCACCATCACGATCTTGAATGCCTGCACTATGAACATCAGCTGTAATAATTAGGCCTATTGTATCCACAATGATGTGACGTTTTCTACCCTTTATTTTCTTGCCAGCATCATATCCTCTGGATCCCCTTTTTGAGTGGTTTTCACTGATTGACTATCAATTATTCCTACCGAAGGTATTTCATTTTTGCCAACCATTTTTCTTACCTTTTTTACTAACATATCGTGTATTTCTTCCAATTTGCCACTATTACGCCACCTGAGAAAATAATCATACACCGTTTTCCATGGCGGAAAATCTTTTGGCAGCATTCTCCACTGGCAACCACCTTTCATTATGTATCTTATTGCATTAATAATTGTTCTAATATTGTGCTTTCTTGGCCGTCCTATTGCACCTTGTGCAACACTTGGCTCCAAAATTTCCCATTCTTTGTCACTTATATCACTTGGATACATTTTTACCTACTATTTTTTACTTATCTCATCATATCCTCTTTCTCATTTCTTTTCAAGACAGGCTCTCAGCAAACGAGAAAATTGCACGTAATGTTGAATATAAACAACAAAAAAGCCATAGCTGTAAAATACAGTAACGGCTGATCACTATGGAGCTTGTGATTTGCTAAAAGAAGTTGATTTTCAGCATGCCATAAAAGCACTATATGCAGATAGAGCATGTGATAGGCACAAGTTTTATAAGTTGTGTAACGAATATGATATAAAGACAAAAATTCCACCAATAAACAATGCGGCAGAACATCCAGAAATAGATTATATGTCTGACAGGAATGCTGCTATTAGGTTAATAAAATTATACGGTGAAGATGGCATGAAAGAATGGAAAAAAGAAGTAAATTATGGGAAAAGATCTTATATTGAAGGGTTTTTCTCAAGATTAAAGCAAATATTCGGATTTAGTTTTAGGAATAAATCTGAGATAAATCGAGAAAAAGAACTAAATGCTATTTGCTTAATAAATTCACTGATATTGGTATGGCTAAATTTGAGATAGTTACATGAATTTACCATAAATCACCATCTCATAAAGTGTGATGCAACAAAGCCCACTGGGATCCAGGAATTTTATTAAGTTAGTAAGCATAAAAGCAGCCATTTTATGTTAAAATACAACGTTTTGATGATTATGAAAAAGCTGGATTCCAGACTGGAATGACACCATTTGTTGTAAACTCACTTCTTCTTGATTTGTAGAACAATAAAACAGTAAGCTAAAAGGGAACTTATTACTCAACAAAACAAGACTTAAAATTTTGTGCAATGCTATTGATTATAGCTAGATATGCATCTTTTCCAGGCTCTATGTCTGATCCAATAGGATCAAGAACTACCATTTTTGCGTCATTAGAAAGGGCGTTAGGCTTTATGCTATCTTCCTGTGAATGAGCAAATATACATTTAACGTTTTCTTCCTTCATTATCTTTTTTAGCTTCATTAAACTCTTCATACCTATGTAAGAATCCTCTTCTATGGAAAGAATAGCGCTTGGATGATTTAGACCGAAATATTTTTCAAAATATTGATAAGCATCATGAGTAACGATGTATTTTTGATTTTTAAAATCATTCAGTTCTTTCATGATTTCTTTTACTTCTTGGTCTATTTTTTTTATAGCTTTTGTTGCATTAGAACTGTATCGATGGGAATTTCCTTTATCTATGTCAGACAATGTTGCACTTATAGAAAGTATCATGCTCTTTGCATTTTCGGGACTCAGCCACATGTGTAAATCTTTTTCATCTTGAATGTGAGTGATTTTTCTAGAAAATGAATGTGGCCGAGTAGGAAGTAGGTTGATTGCCTTTGACAATTGCACTAGTTCTTTATTATTTTTGGCGAAAGTTTGAACAAACGTCTCTAAGTTATCGTCAACATAAAATATAACGTCACTTGATTCTAAATTACTCGCATCAGATGGCTTTAATATATAATTATGTGCAGATGTTGCATAGCCAAGCAATTCCGGTTCTAAAATCCCTTCTGTAACAGAAGCTACAAGTGAGTGGATAGGTTTGATTGTAGCTACAACTTTTAAATTGGATGAAAAGGCAATATTATAGTATAGTGTAAGTGAAAGTAATAGAAAAAAAACCAGTAAATGTCTCATATAAACGTTGAGAAGAAGTTAAATTTTGTCAATAAATTGAATAATGTCAATAATCGTGTTCTAAAAATAGAAAATCTTGCTCTCGCATATGATGGTAAAAGAATCCTTGACAATATCAATATGTTCATGGAAAGAGGAGACATAATTACAATACTTGGTCCAAATGGTGGAGGTAAAACCTCTTTAGTGAAAGCAATTGCTGGTATAAATAAAAATTATACTGGAAATATTGTGTTAGCTGAGAACACAAAAATTAGCTACATGCCGCAAAATTTTAGTATTAGTAATTTGATGCCAATAACAGTTGAATATTTTCTTTTAAATAGCTCCTTGAAAAGACTAAAGAAAAATCAATCCATTATTACAAAAACGATAGAGTTGGCTGGTATCGGTAACATTTTGAAAAATCAAGTGTTAGAAATTTCTGCAGGGCAAACACAATTATTACTGCTTGCACGTTGTTTAATTGCAGAGCCTGACTTGATCATTCTAGATGAACCAGTTAGTGCAATGGATATTAACGCGCGGGCTAAATTTTATGATATTATAAATAAAATAGCAAAAAAACGATTGGTATCGATTCTTATGACTTCTCATGATCTTAACTCTGCTCTACCATCCTCAGATTACATAATTTGTATAAATAATACTATCTATTGCCAAGGCAAGCCTGATGAGATTATGAAAAATAGAACCCTAAATGAAATATTTAGCAGTTACGCAGCGAAATGATTCAAAATATTTTGCGTCTTCTGCACATAACTACGGTGCTGACGCGTTACAATATATTACCTTATTTACTTCCACCATCAAAAAAATCAATAAATAAAATACAAGGCCACAAGCTAAAGTGTGCTCTTGAAAAATTAGGTCCGGTGTTCATTAAGTTTGGGCAGTCTATCTCATCACGTACTGATGTTTTAAATGAGGATATAACAAATAACTTGTTATTGATATGTGATAGATTGCCATCATTTTCACATAAAATAGCAGTTAAAACTATAGAAAGTGAGTTTAATTGTAAATTGAGCGACATTTTTTCAAGCTTTTCTGAAAAGCCAATTGCAGCAGCATCGATTTCTCAGGTGCATAGAGCGGTTACAACTGAGGGTAAGGAAGTTGCTGTGAAGGTTTTAAGGCCAAATATTGAGAAAACATTCTCAAGGGATATAAAAATGCTTTCTTGGCTTGCAGAAATTGCAGAAAAATTTAGCGAACAATCAAAAAGGCTGAGGCCAATTGAATTAGTCAAAACTTTTGCTGAAATTTGCCGATTAGAGTTAGATCTACGTTTTGAAGCTGCTCACTCTTCGGAACTAAAGGAAAACACAAAAAATGACAGAGGTTTTTACGTACCTGAAATAGATTGGAATAGAACTTCGAAAAAGGTTTTAACATTAGAATGGATAGAAGCAACGCCAATATACGAAGTTGAAAAACTGAATAATCGTAAGCAAATAGCTATCAATCTTATAGAATCGTTTTGCAATCAAGTATACAGGGATTGTTTTTTTCATGCTGATATGCATCCTGGAAATCTAATGGTTGATAGTAATAACAATATTATTGCCCTGGATTGTGGAATCATGGGTAGAATAGATCGTGAGACATGCTATTACGTTATAGAGATACTCAAAGGCTTTTTAAATCGGGATTATGATCACGTTGCAAAAATGCACTTTAGGGCTGGTTATGTTTCATCACAGCATAGAAATTTTGTCACAGCTTGCAGGGCAATAGGTGAACCCATTATTGGGCAGCCTATACAGAAGATTTCATTTGCTAGTTTACTTGCTCAGCTATTAAAAATAACTGGTGATTTTGATATGAAAGTTCAAACACAATTGTTATTGCTGCAGAAAACTATGATTTTACTGGAAGGGACATGTAGAAAGATCTACTCAGAAATCAATATGTGGAAAGTAGTTGAAGCGTGGATAAGCAGTCAACATGAAAATAAAATAGGGTATAGGGAAAAAATTAGAAGTTCTTATCCTGTAAAAACAATCCAAGGGATATTTAGCCTTATAGAAAAATTAAACCTAATAGCTGATAAAAAATTAGAAAACATCCAAATTAAAAATAAATCAAATGGAAAAGTCTATTTTTTATTGTGGTTTGTAATTATAATTCTAATCGTTAAACTTTTAATTTCTTAAACTATGGGAAAAAACTGCGTCAAATCCAATTTTTATTCAACTTAATTTTTAATCTGCAGGAGCCGAGTTGAGAATGTCCAATTTTCCACTTTCTTTATGTATCTGTTCAGCAGAGTGGCAAAATAAGGTAGACGAGAAAAGACAACTATAGGAACAAATGGGTGTCATGCCAGTGCGTGACACTGGCCTCTTGTTTCAATGTTAAACAAAATACCATAGAATTCAAAAAGACAATTCCTAGAAAATTTCTACATCCAAAAAAGGCATAAGTTATGTTAATGCTGTTTGAATGAGATGATATAAAGATAAGCCAAATTTTTACAAAGAAAACATTTCAAGCAGCAAGACACCTTTGATTGAAAGAGAGCACCAAATTTATGGGGTGAGTAACTGCGCTATTTCAACTATAGTATTTTCTAAAACGAATGATAAACGTCTAAAATGGTATTACCAACTAAAAGGTGTAAGTCTGTACATTGATGCATTAGAGGTCTGAGGCAACTTTTGATGGTGTGCCAACAATGCTCTATCGGATTTAGATCAGGTGAATATGTTGGAAGATAAAGCAAATGACAGCCAAAAGACTCTATTAATGACTTTGTTTTGGGAGTTTTATGGAATGTAGCATTATCCATAACTATGGTTGTATCACGCTGTAATTGTGGAAGTAATCTTCGCTCTAACCATACATTAAATATATCTTTATTACACCCTCCTGTGAAGGTCATTGGTGCAATAAACTTCTCATCCACCTATTATACTCACTCTTTCCCGCTTTTTTCCTGGAACATCAGCATATATTTTTTCTCCTCTTGGAGCTCGTGCATATTCTCGGTATAGTCTATTATCAACTCCTGCTTCATCTATATATAAAATGCTACAGTGGTCTATTTTTGAGACTTTATCGATAAATTGCTGCCTATCTTCTTGATTGCGCTCTTGATAGAATGTGACTTTTTTTAAAGGTTATTTTTAGCTGTCTTAATCTATACCAAATTGCACTTATCCCAAAGCCAAGGTTTTGTTTCATTTCTGCTAGTGTGTGATCTGGGTGTTTTTTGACATATTCTTTGAGTATTTCTGGATCTATTTTTCGAATAAAACCAGTACTTTTTACCGCTTTGAGACCTTGGCCAGTAGCTTTCTTTTTTAGCCATCTATATAGTGTTGCTATCCCTATCTCAAAAACCTCTGCAACTTCAACCTTTGACTTTCCTTTTTCTACCAAAGACACTGCTTTTTCCCTTAAATCTACACTATATACCATCGCTTTCCCTACTTTAAAAAAACATATTATACCTTTATCATTCGCTTTTGAAAATACTATAGTTAGCGGAATGACGGTTTTTCAAATTGTCGGTAAATCTAAGTCAGTTTAGCTATAATTTCCTAAATTTGCTCACAATCTCTTGACTTGACACATATGTTTTTTTCCCAAATGTTACTATCTTCCTCCTTTTCCTTTCTCAATTTGTGCAACCATTTCCTTTACATTTGCATGCGTGAGAAGGGAATTTTTGCTGACATGAGATTTTGGATCAGATTTTGCTGTTACGTGTTTCGTTGCAGATCTTTTATTCTCTGTTAGAAATGAATGAGATTGTTTTTTCTTCACACCGATATCCGCTTGTGCTGCTGGAGTGGTTTTGCTTTCAGCAAGCTGTACATTAGCATTTCCTTTTGCTTGATTTTGCTCAAATTTTTCTTTTAATGCCTTTACTTTACTGCCCATCTCGCGATTAGCTCCTCCTTTCATAGTAGCTGCTGCTACTTTTGGTATCGCCTTACCAGCAGCTTTTTGTGCTGATTTCCTATTGTCTTGATTTTCAGATTTTAGTGGTACTCTTTCAGCTGATTTTTTAAGAATTACTCCTACTACTTTTGGCTCTGTGCTTACTTTTTGATTAGCACGGCTTAGATTTTTAGGCTTTGGCGGTACTGCAGGTTTATCTTTGATTACCACTTTCGATTCTTGTCTAACTTCTTGACCAGTAGTAAACATTTTTTTTGGCACTTGCGGTGGTTTTGGTGGTACGAGGGATTGAGGTTGTTGTTTCTGCTTACGTTCTCTTTTTGCTTCTATATGTTCTTTAGGAACTGTTGCATAAATTGGCTCTTCTTTGGGCGATTTTGAACTCTGCGAATTTTCTATTAAAATTTTACTCTTCTTCTCTTGATAATTTGATATCTCTTTGTATACAGACTCTTCATTTAATGAACTTCCATAGCCTGAATCTTCTCTCTGCTCATATAAAGGATTTTCCTTTTGCTTTTTCTCTTGATAATTTGATATGTCTTCATATTCAGACCCCTGATCTAATGAACTTTCATAGCCTGAATCCTCAGAAGGATTTTCCTTAGCATCAGGCATACTAAAACTATTAGCTCCTTTTAGTAAAGAAGATGTAGACTTTGCCTTGCTTTCTCCATCTGAGGATATTTCTGATTTAAAGCGTACCTTCCTCGAATCTGGAGCAGCCGGAGGTGCTGTTGTTGGTCGCTTTATTTGCCTCATGCGATTACCACCTAATTTTTCTTTCGGCTGTTCTTCTTTTCGCAGCTCAAAAGTACCTTCCTTTTGCTTTCTACCTTCCAAACTCACTTCGTGTGATCTATCTTTTCCTTGACTCTTTTCACTTTGTTCTAAATTTAAAGAATCTTTTAAAATATTATTTTTTCTGAAATCTTTTTCTAATTGTTCCAAGAGATCAATTTTTTTTAAAATTCTTGTATACTTAGCTGCTGTTTCTAAAGTGAAACTTGACAACTCATCATTTACAAAATTACTTATACTACTGTTCTTGGTTGGAAAATTTTTTCCCAAAATTCTATTCATTAATGTTTTAAAAAGACCTAATGGCTGTTCTACATAATTGTTCAAGTCAGTATATATAACAAACTCAGCTATACCTTTTGCCTCACCTGTAAAACCTTCTAATGCATGAGATAAATCCCTTAACGTTTTGTTATATTGTTTCTCTGCATTTCCTAGCTTTACAGCTTTGATCAGAGAATCGAGATTTTTTTTATAGTTCTCACTTTTAAATGGATTATTCATACTAATTACAGCTCATTATTTATTAAAATATAGATCTAAAATATTAAGATCTAGTAAATATTACTTTTGTAATTCATGTAGAACTATAGCTATAATAAGTAAGATTTCCCTACGTCATACCGCCGCGGTATCTCCAGATCCCCCTAACAACTTACTATTACCCACAAATATAAAGTTCGTGAGCAAGTCGCCATCCTTCTGCTAAATCAAAGAGACGTTTATATCCTTTCCAAAGAGTAATTGGTCCTGGTTTTGGGTCATTTTTTCTTGCTAAATGGCCTCCAAGTTCATGAAACAGCTTCTTTTATGTTGGGAACTACACTTGGACATGGTTTTCTGTGTATTTTAACGTATAAAACTTTCCATTCTTCTTCAGCTAATAAGGTAGTACATGGTAATGTTGGGTTAGCTCTTGCAATTGATGTAATAAAGAAGATCCTCCAAGCAATAATACTCATAACTGTTAGATATCTCATTAGTCTTTCTGCTATTCCAAGCCTACATTCTTCAACTTTGAGACCGGATTTAAAATTTTATGTAATATCTCTATTTTCCATCTAAGGCAATTGTAAGTTAAAAACGTGATATAAAAGAGATAAGAGAGAAAGATAACCCTGCTCACTAGGAATAGCGGGCGTGCGCGACCGAAAGGAAATTGGTATTACAACCGTTGGTATCAAGGTACGCTAGCCCTATCTCTCGATACGTTTGAATAGTTGCTTGGGACATATATATGCACCCGTTTACAATCTTAAATTAACTAAAACTATCGAGGTTTATTATGGTTACATCTTATCAAAATT
This sequence comes from Wolbachia endosymbiont (group A) of Therophilus tumidulus, assembly GCF_964277345.1. Taxonomy (NCBI): domain Bacteria; kingdom Pseudomonadati; phylum Pseudomonadota; class Alphaproteobacteria; order Rickettsiales; family Anaplasmataceae; genus Wolbachia; species Wolbachia endosymbiont (group A) of Therophilus tumidulus. The sequence continues at coordinate 1,258,082 of NZ_OZ195515.1, forward strand.
TTATTGGCATTGACATCGGAAAATTTAAAAATGTCGTTGCAATTCACAAACAGAAGAATGCTGTCGAATTTGATAATAATGCTTCTGGTTGGCAACAATTATTTCAAGAGTTTTCAGATATTCTACCTAATGCTTTAGTGACTTTAGAAAATACAGGGAAATATGAGCTTGGCTTATCACATTTTCTTACCGACAAAAATATTGCCGTGCATCGAGCTAATACTCGTAAAGTAAAAAGCTTTATTTTATCTCACGGAACTTTAGCAAAGTCTAGATGCAAGAGCTCTTGCTCAATATGGATTTGAACGCCATAGAACTATCTCTCTATTTGTACCTACCTCTACAGAACAATCAACTTTGGCTGCACTTTGTCAACGTCGTGATGATATTACGCAAATGAGAACTCAAGAAAAATGCAGACTTGAAGCACCGGAAAATGATCATATAAAAGAAAGCTGTCAAAAGACCATTGAGTTTTTCGATAGTCAAATAAACGAACTCAATGATACTATACAAAAGATTATTGATGAAAGCCGCGAATTACAACAACGCCAAAAAATTCTTAAAACAGTTCCTGGAATAGGTAAAAAGTTATCACAAGATTTTTTGTGTTTAATGCCAGAGCTTGGTTACTTAAATAGAAAAGAAGTAGCAAGTCTTGCCGGAGTTGCACCGCATCCAAAAGAAAGTGGTAAAGCTGTTGGTTACCGAAGGATTACAGGTGGTAGAAGTAACGTTCGTTCAAAGCTCTTTACAGCCGCTATGGCTGCTACAAGGTCAAAATCTATACTTGGCGCCTTTTATTCTAAGCTTGTTGAAAGTGGTAAGAAGAAGATGGTGGCTATAACAGCCCTAATGCGTAAAATTATAGTAATTGCTAATACAAGACTTAAAGAAGCAATTAATTTGCATACTTAAAAATCTTCACAACGGTAACTGAAATTGGCTAATGAATATGTGCGTCCACACAGACTTAAAGCACATATTCATTAGCTTAAGCAGAAATTGCTGTGGTAGCTGTTTGATATAAAATTCTATTTCTATGACAAACGGGTTTTTATTGCCCATATAATTTGCAAAATTACACAAATAAAAAAATTTTTAAAAAACATAGTTGATACCAACTAATTTTTTCAACAGCTTCATCGAAAGTATTAACTGAAAGATTCGTTAATAGCATCCATTCTAGCGGTTTTTTTTTAAGGGAAGGGGAGTTTTCTCAACAACATAAACTGCATAAAGTGGTAATTTAGGTAGTTCTTCCGTCTTATGCCTAATATTATTCTTAGATGGATTCATCATAAACTTTCCAAATCTAACTTCCAAACGTGCTGTTCTTTTTGGCTTATTATCTTTTACAGGAACTTCAACTTCTACCGTACCTGCACAATGAGAGGATTTAATAAATGCCCATAACTTCTGCTCACCTTTTTCAGGATATCGAGATTTTCTATTTACTGCTCTATCTCTGCATGCTCTAACTAGCACTGCCGAATTAAGACTATGTGCAAGCTCAAAAAAGTCATATATATCTGCTTCTCTATCGCATACAGTTATAGTCTCAGTTTGAGTTGGATCAATAATATTATTTGTTTTTCTTAAAGTTTCCAACCACTTTACGCTTTCTTTATCTTCAATGCGATCGCTCTTTTTTTTAAGGTTCTCAGTTTCTTCAGGTCTTGAATAAACTTTTTGATCTAGTATCCCTAGTACCAAACCTTCTATACTAACGGCAAGAGCTGTATGCATTATAATACCTTTTGCAGTATCATAACTGGACAAATTTGCTAATCCGCTTGTTTTTTTATGGTTATTATATACAATGTAACTGGTATCTTGAATGACAAGAACCCTCTTGTGAGCTTTTGTTCTCTCAACCGTCTTATTAATATGTGTAGCTAAAATATCACTTTCTTTTACATTCTCATTTTGAAAAAAACGTTATGCTGTTTTTGCTTCTGACCAACTTTCACATGCTTGATTAATCTAACTTTCAGGTAATTTTGTCAAACATATCAGCAATCTTTACTAATCGCTCAGTTAACCTTTTATCTCCAAATTCATTTTTAGCCCATTCACTACTTTTACTTGCCATTTTACACCCTCAATATTTGCAAACTTTAATATTGTAATATTTTACTTTTTAGTCCATTTATATTTGTGGGTAATAGTAAGGAATGACACCGTCTTGGATGGAAACCAGTGTCAGCTACTTTCATGACACCATCATAAGGTGAAACTGGATCCCAGTGTTTGGGCACTGGGATGACAAGAAGAGAGCACTGGAATGACAGGAGAAGGGGGGCTACTACCGTCATAAAGGAACCAGTGTCAGCTACTCGGATGATACCTTCTTTCTACTTAGTTTGGGTTATGCAAGAAGTCTATTCGCGGTATAGATTCCGCTAACACGTAGCGGGATGACGGTTGTCGGTAAATCTAAGTCAGTTTAGCTATATGCTTTTAATTCCCCCAAAAGGAGAATGAAATATGTGAAATTCTAGTTGATATAATTTAATGAATGGTTAGTTTAAATTACTAATTTATTTAAGAGACTTTGATGATATTTAGCCCACTCGCTTTTCTATTTTCCATATCACGATGTGCTTGAATTATTTCATCAAATTTATATTTTTTATTGATCCGTACAGTTAAAAGTTTTTTTCTTATCATCTCGAAGATTTCCATTGTGGTAAGCACTAATGTGAATCTATCATGCTTATAATGGTATATTGAGGTTCCAGTTGCAAATAACGAACGTGAACTAAGTAAAGAAAAACTAATAGGAGCGTTACCTGATATCTGCCCATAGGAAACGTATATGCCGAACCTGCCTAAAGATTCAAAAGAGAGCTTACTTGTAGCGTAACCTATGGGGTCATACACTGCACCTACTCCTCTGTTTTGCGTAATCTCCATAATTTTAGAAACGAAGTCTTTATCATTGTAGTTTATTGCGTATGTGCAGCCACTTTGTAAAGCTATCTTCATTTTTTCATCAGAGCTTACAGAACCTATCACTACACCTTTTTTATCCTTTGCCCATTGACATATTATTTGCCCTAAGCCACCATTAGCTCCATAAACTAGCACGAAAGCACCAGGCCTGATTTTATAAGATTGATTAACTAAATAGTGAGCTGTCATACCTTTAAACAGCACTGCAGCAGCAACTTCATCAGATATGTCATCTGGAATTTTTATCAGATATTTCTGGTGTATAATGCGCTTTTCACAATATGCCCCTGGAGGAGCTGTGCAATATCCAACTCTGTCTCCAACTTTGAATCCATCACTGATTTTTTTATCAAGTTTTTCAATAACCCCAACTGCTTCCACTCCAAGCACTGATGGTAAATTTTTAATTTTGCGTGTACCTTTTCTGTGCTCTAAATCATAACGATTTAAGCCGATAGTTGTGTGACGCACTAAGACTTCCTCGCCTTTTGGCTCACCTATGCTCTTATCTACAAATTCTAATACTTCTGGTCCCCCAGTTTTTTTAATTTGTATAGCTCTAACCATGATGAATATTAAGACAAAAACTTTGATTATGTTATCTAACAATTAATATTTTGCAAAGTTATTGTTTTCACAATCAATAGACTTCTTGCGTTACCTCCTGTCATTCCAGTGTCAGCTACTTGGATGACACCCTATTGATTACTGAAATGACATGGTTTGCAAACATTCTGTTACTTAAGCTTAAAAAACGTGTATGACAGTGTTATTTCGCTCAAATCTTTTGTATTGTTATCAAGCATTATCTCAGGATCTATATAAAAAGATACGGGCATAGCTGCTTTTTGTTTTGGTAGCAACATTTGTTCTTCAAAACAAAAGCATGCAATTTTATTGAAATACTTACCTGCTTTGAAAGGCGTAACGTTATACACCGCCATTCCAAATGAAGGCTGATCAGATAGATTTTTTGCGTAATAAAACGCTAAACTTTGTTCTCCTATGTTTACGTCAACGTAGTTAGTTTCTGATTTAAACTCCCAAGGTAGATCGGACATTATATCAGCATTGAAATGGACCCTGATCTTTTGGTTAGTTATATTTGTTGTTGTGTTAGTTACTTTTCTTATTGTGCCACCATACCCAGTAGCTTTACAGAAAATGCTATATAGAGGTACCGATGCATATGCAAGACATATCATCGACACAACTAAAGATACTAAAAAGAAAACTATAGAATTCTTACTGCCTTTCCTTAAAAAGGAAAACATCTAATCCCTATTGTTGAACAAGTTAAGTAACCTGAGTAGATTGAGAAACATATTAATAAAGTCAAAATAAAGATTAGTTGCACCGAGTATTGCCAATTTAGTAGTAGCAACTTCTGATCCGTCATTATGTTTATAATAAACGTCCTTGATTCTTTGAGCATCATACGCAGTCATTAAGGTAAAGACTATTACTGATATGAACGATATTGCAAAGTGGAGAGGACTACTTCCAAGAAATAAATTTACTATAGACGCAATGATTAACCCCCAAACTCCCATAATCAAGAAAGAGCCCATACTTGTAAGATCTCTTTTTGTAGTATTGCCATATAAAGCCATAGAGCCAAACATGATTGATGTAATGAAAAACGCCCTTGCTATATTTTCTGCAGTATAAACTATAAAAACATAAGATAAGGAAAGCCCCATTAACACTGAGAACGAGAAAAATATAGTAACGGCAGACTGAGCACTTAGGTGTTGAATTCTATAAGACATGTAGAACACCAATGCAACCGGAGATAACATTACCACAAGCGATAGAACGGGATTAGAATAAATTACTTGAAAAAGACCAGAAAATACTGTTAAAAATGCAACAAGCCCTGTGACGCCCAAAGCTAAAGCCATGTAATTGTATACTTTAGTTAGGTAACTTCTAAGCCCAGCGCTATAGTAAACGCCTTGAGAGCGAATATCCTGTTCATTTCTCATATAAGACATAATATAACTCCTTTTGTCCATTATTTAACACATTATAATATAAAACCACATTTTTATCAAGTGTTTTTATTATAAACAGCTATGCGCTGGCATTTGTTTTAATATAAATAGAATATAGGCCTATTGCTGCTGCATTTGAAACATTTAAGCTGTCAATTACGTTTGATATTGGGATCTTTAAAAGATAATCACAATTTTCTTTAACTAACCTCCGCATTCCTTTCTCTTCAGAACCAAAAATAATTACTCTTTTTTTCTCAAGACTCTTTATTTCATCTATATTTTCTTTAGCATTGCAATCAAACCCGTAACACCAGTAGCCGACCTTTTTTAAATACTGCATAGTTTTTACTATATTTGTAACGTATATTAGCGGAACAATATCTAAAGCCCCACTTGCTGCTTTTGCAATAGATGCATTTTCACTCGGTGAATGGTTATGTGGTAAAACCAATGCGTTGACATTAAAACAAGCTGAAGTTCTTAAAATCGACCCAATATTGTGCGTGTCAGTGACTTGATCTAAAATGACTATAGTAGAGCTGTCGTTTGAGCTTTCAGCTACTTCTTCGATGCTTAAGTTATAAAGAATAGGGGCAACATTTAAAGCAATTCCTTGATGGTTAGCACCTTTAGATAAAACGTCATTAAGTATTTTGTTTTCTACTAATCGAACTTTAATGTCCTTACTATTTACACATTGCCTAATTTCTTTTTCATGTTCTCTATAGAAATTTTCTGTTACTAACAGTTCTATACACTGCCTATTTTTATTCTTCAGTGCTGACATGCAGGTGTGCTTTCCATACAGCCAAAAATTCTCATTAGTTTTTGACGATTTCATCGTATTATCGAAAATCGGGTTTTTATAGAATAAGCAACATTTTACTATGTTTGGATATTGTTGTAAAATTATACAATTCGATTAATGCGTTTATGTCGGACGATGAGTTGGATTGGCAAAAAAATGTTAAGCCAATAGAATGTGGAAAAGTTACTTTGAAAGTTGATCATAAAGTAAATATAAAGTCTATGGTTGATAAAGGTACCTCCGACTTACAAAGGAATTTTCTTAATACCAATAATGGTAACTCATCATTTTGTCTTGACAAAAACACAAAATCAAAAGTTGATAGGGGTAAATATTTTATAAGCGATAAGCTCGATTTGCACGGCTATAGTATAGAGGATGCTTACTGTAAATTGATAGATTTTATTATCAAAAATTATCGAGCAGGAAATAGATGTTTATTGGTAATTACGGGATACGGCAGTGCAACAAATAAAACAGACACTATAAAGAGTAACTTAAATAAATGGTTAAATGACACTAAAATCCAGCATATGGTTCTATACTACCAACAAGCTACGAAAAAACATGGTGGTAAAGGGGCTTTTTATGTTTTATTAAGAAGGCTTAGGCCCTATTAGCTGCTTAAGTTTCCTTTTAAGCCTTAATTTTTCTTGTATAACCATACAGTGTTCGGCAGCGCGTGACGCACAACTGTGCGAACATTGTGATTTGGGTCTACCAGGAAGGATGTCTCCCAGTACCTCTTTTCCCGTCATCCCGCTACGTGTTAGCGGGATCTCATTTCACTTTATGAGGGTGTCATCCGAATAGCTTGACTACTTGGATCCAGATTGGATACTGAGTTGGTGAGTATAAAAGTATAGCTTCTACGTCATACCGCCGCGGTATCTCAGCCGCTAACAAGTAGCGGGGTGACGAGTTACTATACCGCTGCGAACCGTCATACCGCGATTTATTCCATAGCTGTACGAACATTCATTTTTGAAGGTAAACTGCACAGCAAATGGTGTCATTCCAGTGCTTGACACTGGAATCCAGCCGGCTTTGTTGCATCGCTAGCTATGATGGATTAAAGATAAAAAAGGTGGAGAATATCAGTAGCTTATTATTCTGGTATTTATAACAAGAACGGTCAGTGAATACCTAAATTTGAGTAAAAGAAATTTCACTACCACTCACTAATCCGGCTAAAATTCAAGAATTTCAATGCTTTAGCTATTTTCAATAGAATTAAATTTATTAATATAAATAACAAGTTACTATTCTTAAATTTGATCAGATTGATTGCAAAAAAAACAAGATTTTCAATAAGTTGCTTATAATCCTAATTATAGAGGTTGTCCGGAAACAAGTAAAAGGCTATAATATCTGAAATTTTAGTACGGGGTAAAGATGAGAAAAAAGTATCCAACAGATCTAAGCGAAAGGGAATGGGCAAGAATAGAAAAACACTTCAGAGTATCATACAAGAAAGGAGGAAGGCCGCCAAAGTATAGCAAAAAAGAAATATTAGAAGCAATTTTCTATGTATTGCGTACAGGGTGTCAATGGCGGTATTTACCAAATGATTTTCCGCTATGGAAGACTGTGTATGAGCAGTTCAGGCAATGGAAGAAGCAGGGAATTTTTGAGAAAATGAATTATGAAATTACAAAATATAGTAGAAGAAAAATAGGAAGGAATGAGCAGCCGAGTGCCTGTATAGTAGATAGTCAATCTGTAAAGACTACAGAAAAGGGGGGATCAAAGGCTATGATGGAAGTAAAAAAGTAAAGGGTAGAAAAAGGCATATAATTACAGACACTCAGGGTTTTATACTAGGTTGTTACGTAGGCGCTGCTAACGAAAATGATAGAGATGGTATTAAAATAGCATTAAACAATATGAGAACAAAATATACTAAAGTTAAAAAAATGTGGGCTGACATGGGATACCAAGGAAGAAATTTAAAGAATCACATAAAGGAAGAATATGACATAGATATTGAAATTGTTAAAAGGCCTCCATGTAGATTTTGGGTGCACAAAGATACGCCACCTGAGCTACTACCAACAAGAGAACAAGGGTTTAAAGTACAGCCAAGAAGATGGGTTGTAGAAAGGACTTTTGCTTGGGTTAATAGGAATAGAAGGCTATCGAAGGAGTATGATTTACTCACAACATCCACTGAGAATTTCATATACCTAGCTATGAGTAGGGTTATGTTAAAGAGGGAATATGCTTGAATTTACTAGTTTCCGGACAACCTCATATAGTACTTCCCAAAGTAAATGATAAAGGTATAATAAGCTATTTGAGTTATAATGGCGTATAGTGTGGATTTAAGGGAAAGGGCAGTATCGATGATAGAAAAAGGGAAGTCAAAGGTTGAGGTGGCAGAGCTTTTGGAGATAGGAATAGCAACTCTGTACCGCTGGTTAAGAAAGAAAGCCGCTGGTGAAAGCCTAAGGCCATCGAAAAACGGCAGCTTTATTCGAAAAATAGACCCAAAAATACTCGAAGAATATGTTAAAAAGAATCCAGATCATACGCTGGCAGAGATGAAACAAAATCTTGGATTTGGAATAAATTCAATTTGGTATAGGCTGAAACAGCTAAGAATTACTTTAAAAAAAAGTTACACTATATCAAGAGCGCAATCAAGAAGATAGGCAGCGATTTACCGATAAAATCTCAAAAATAGACCATTCCAGCATCTTATATATAGATGAAGCAGGAGTTGATAATAGGTTATACCGAGAGTATGGACGTGCTCCAATAGGAAAGAAAATTTATGCAGATATTCCAGGAAGAAAACGAGAGAGAATCAGTATAATAGGCGGGTGGATTGGAAAGAGATTTATTGCACCAATGACTTTCAAAGGTGGGTGTGACAAAGAGGTATTCAATACATGGTTAGAGAAGATGTTATTACCTAAATTGCCACATGGTACTACAATAGTTATGGACAATGCCACATTCCATAAAACTCCCAAAACAAAGGAGTTAATAGATAATGCTAGATGCCGTTTGCTCTATCTACCAACATATTCACCAGATTTGAACCCTATAGAGCATTGTTGGAATACCATCAAAAGCCGCCTCAGACCTTTAATGCATAAATATACAGACTTACAACTTTTGGTTGGTAATACCATAATGGAAATTTATCATTCATTTTAGAAAATACTATAGTTAGCCTTTCATAAGTAGCGATGCAACAAAGCCATTCCAGCGTCACGCGCTGCCATGTGATATACAATTTCCTTCGAATTACAACGTACGTGCGCTCTATATGCACTTGATTGACAAATGCTCTCTTATCAAAATCTCAAGAATCTGCACTATATTTAATGCTGCGCCTTTGCGCAGGTTGTCAGCCACTATCCACATATTTAATCCGTGCTCAACAGTATTGTCTCTTCTAATACGCGATACATATACAGCATTCTCCTGTACAACATCAATTTGAGTTATGTATTCACTATCTTCACGCCTGTTGTACACTAAAACTCCACTATCTTCGGCTTCACTTAGCACTTCACGAGCTTGTTCTTCAGTGATATGTTGATCAAATTCCACATTTACTGCCATAGCGTGACCGATAAAGACGGGTACCCTTACACAAGTTGCAGTAACTTTTATATCTTCCTCTAAAATTTTTTTTGTCTCCTCTTGCATTTTCCATTCCTCTTCTGTAGAGCCATTTTCCATGAATTCTCCTACATGGGGAATGCAATTGAATGCTATTTGCTTAGAGAATATCTTGGGTTTTTTAGCTTCGTTCATAAAGATTTTTTTTGTCTGGTCATAGAGCTCATCCATTGCTGCTTTGCCTGCACCAGAAGTTGATTGATAAGTTGAAGCAACGATTCTCTTTATTTTTGCTTTTTGGTGTAATAGATGTAGTACTAGCAGCATCTGTATTGTAGTACAGTTTGGATTGGATATTATGTTGTGGTTTTTATATTCCATAATTTTTTCTTTATTAATCTCTGGAATAATGAGTGGCACACCCTCTTTCATTCTAAAATGGGAACTGTTATCTATCACGATGCATCCAGCCTGTGTTGCAATTGGTACATACTCTTCAGAAACATGAGATCCAGCACAGAAAATGGCTACATTAGTTCCAACGAAGTCATAATCCTCAAGGCATAAAACTGTTAACTCTTTGTCACCAAAGCTCACCTTCTTCCCTTCTGATTTTTTCGATGCAAGTGCAATAACGCAATCTATCGCCTCATCTTGAAATTCAGCAAGCGTGCTTAATACCTCACGCCCTACTCTTCCGGTTGCTCCAATAACAGCAATTTTGTATCTCATATAGATGAACCTCTAATTTTAAAGTTCTATTATATTTTTACTGACAAAATTTACAATTGTTTTAATATTTTTACCTTGCAATTAATTGTAATTTAGCTATTATTATGCAATATTAGTAATATTACATAATGAAATGAAAGATGAGTAAGGAATACGATGAAACTAAGGTTAAACCTGCAATGTCTACACCTCAAGGGCCTGAAGGAACCAATGGATCAAAGGCCCAAAGTGTTCTTTCGAATAAAAGAAAGCCTACAATAAATTTTGATGATAAAAAGTATGGTGTAAAAACCTCTAAAATAGACCAACAGTCTCTAAACAAAAGACAAGAATCTTCAAAGCTAAGAGATCTCTTAAGGTCAATACCAATAATAAGGAGATTTTTAGCAAGGATTTTCACACCTGAAAAAATAGAAATCATCAGTAACCCTATATATGACAACATGGAAGCATATAAAAAATCGCAGGAAGATTACCCTAGTAAGATAAAAGATGAAACTAGTATAGATGATGAACACACAAAAGAAGTAGATAGTAAACTTGAGAAGGGTAATGTTGAACAAGTGGACAACAAGAAAAGTCGTAGTTCATAAATATCAATCATTTAAAAATTATCTCTAGTTATAACATTGTATCTGTTCAGATGCATGGCTCATGTACAAATATTGAAACAAAAATTCCAGTGCTCCTTTCTCGTCATCCCAGTGCGTGACACTTGTATCTTTATGATGTGAGGCATTAGAGCTAAAATACCTCACAGGGAGGGTGAAGCTGATGCGACACTAATGCCATTAAGCCAGATTTTGCTTCCCTCCCATAGAGTTAAAGACTGAACAGTATCTTTTGGAATTATATCCCGTATTACAAGGTTAGTCTAAACTCTCAGTTTATTTATAGTCTTGGAGGCAATTTTATGCAAGTAAATGCTATTTTGGGTGTGGATATTTCAAAAAAGAAATTTGATGTTTGTTTGTTAGTGGACAGTAAAAAACGACACAAAGTCTTTCAAAATAATCAAGATGGTTTTGCAAAACTTGTAGTTTGGTGCAATGGCCATGGAGCAAATCTTACTCATTTATGTCTTGAAGCAACTAGTTGGTATGGAGAAGATTTGGCTACTTTTATGCACGATTTAGGACATAATGTCAGTATAGTAAACCCAGAAAGCTTTTGGCAAAAGTGAGCTGCTCAGAAATAAGACAGATAAATCAGATGCAGCTATGATAGCTAGATTTTGTATCGCCAACAAACCTGCTCTTTGGAAGCCCATTGCACCTGAAATGAGGCATTTGAGGGAGCTTTACCGTTGCATGCAATCGCTAAAAGATGATAAGGTGCAACAGACAAATCGCTTGGAAAACAAAAATATGCATTCCAGTTGCAAAGAAGCTATATCTAAAGTAATTTTGGCAATAGAGGAGCAAATTATTGTTCTCGAAAAAGAAATTAATGAGCATATAAATAACTATCCACATCTAAAAAATATGGTGGAAAACCTTAAGACTATAAAAGGTATAGGATATCTTACTGCTGTTGCTGTTGTCGCAGAAATGCCATCAGTTGATAACTTTGACAATGCTAAACAATTTACAGCTTTTGCTGGTCTAAATCCAGGACATTATCAATCGGGATCGTCAGTAAGTAAGAGAAGTTGCATATGCAAAATAGGATCTGAGCGTATTCGAAAAGCTCTTTATATGCCAGCTATAGTAGTCAAAAACCATAATAATCATTTTCAAAAGTTTTGTCAGCGTCTAGCAAGTAAAGGCAAATGTCCAAAAGTCATAGTTCTTGCGTTAATGCGAAAATTAATGCATGTCTTTTTTGGTATTCTTAAAAATAATCAACCATTTAATTGTAATTTTGTTGGATAATTTGTTTGACAGCAGAGACAGTATCTGGGATCCAGATTGGGCACTAAGTTGGTAAACACGAAAGCGATTAATCCTTTACAACGTTTTTGATGGAACTGCGCGAAAGAACTGGATGCCAGTGTCACGCACTGGCATGACACCCATTTCTTCCTATAGTTGTCTTTTCTCGTCTACCTTATTTTGCCACTCTGCTGAACAGATACATAACATTTGCTATACAGAAACTCTGCGATACCAAAATAAATAAAGAGGTACGCCACTTGCAGTGAATAAGCTTGCGATCAGCAAGGTATTCACAGAAGTTTCAAATATTACCCAGCAGCAAAAGGTTGTTGCTATACTGCCAATTAAAAATTTGTAACAACTCTTTTCTTGCACAATAACTTTGAGAAAAGCAAGACTGCATGCAAGGTAAACAAATAAAAATGAAACTACAGAAAAGTCGATAATTGATGTGATCTGCTTAGCAAAATTGTTGCTTGAAGTGAGGATTAGTAAAGTTGCAGTTCCAACTGAGCTAGTTGTTATGCCCCAGAAAGGAGAACCGTGCTTGTTTCTTTGAGCAAAAAACTGTGGCATCAGTTTATCTTTTGCAAGGCCAAGGGCCACTTGTCCACTAGCTAGTACCCAAGCGTTTAAAGTACCAACACAAAAAATGAACGCAGTTATAGAAATAATCAAGTGCCAATTGCCAGAGGCCATAATTTTTATTGCGTCAACATATGGTGCTCTTGAACTTGCTAAATCATTGCCATTTATTAATCCCATAATTGCAAGATTGTTGATAAAATACACAACAGCAACAGAGATTGTTCCAAGTACCACAGCTCTTGGTATTGTTCTAGCTGGATTATCAACTGACCCTGCAGGTGCTGTTGCCAATTCAACTCCAATAAAACCCCATAGAGTAATAAGTGTAGAACGGGCAAGAATCTGCGATGTTGTAAGATTTGATATTTCTTCACTTATGATGAAGTTATTTCTATCAAAAAAAAACAATGCTGCTATAGGTATTACAAGCAATACAGAAATTTTTATCACCGTCAATAAAAACTCAACACGTCCAGCAGTAGCTACTCCTCTAAAATTTATTAGTGTAATAATTGTAAGTAATAACATCTCTAAAAACAGATGTACGTTTTGAATATCTTCATGGAAAAATGGTGTAAGATAACCAACACCCACAACTATTACGGCTGTTGTGCTAACCCATGAGATCACCCAATACGTCCAACCAACAAAAAAAGCTGCAGCAGGGCCAAAAGCATGCTTTACATAGACGTGAGGGCCACCCGTTTCCGGAAATTTTGCGCAGAGTGAGGCAAAAACTAAAGCAAGAGATATAGCACCAAGCCCTGATATTATCCAGCTTATAAGGCTATACATGCCATATGGAGCAAGGCTAATTGGAAGCATAAAAATTCCAGAGCCAATTTGGCTGCTAATCACTAAGGCAAAAATAGCCCAAAAACCTATTTTATTTGACACAATAATTCTTATCTAAATAGATTAACAATATACCCTAAACTCAGAAATTTCAATTGATCTTTTAACATAAAAACTTGCATTTTTTTCAATTTATTCCTAAAATAGATTATATTAACAGATTATTAAGAGGGGGTTATGAATCCGAGATTAAAAGCATTTTTGGTTGTTTGTAGTATTATTGCATTTTTGATTGCACTTTTGTTTCTCGTGTATTATTTAAATCTTCTTGTTAACTATATCCTTGACCCGATTCTAGTTCGTCCCTTTGAAAGATTATACAAAAACTTAATTGTTGATGGTCTTTATGCCTATTTATCTACAAGCACTTCTAGCCCTGCACTAGCATTTTTGGCTACAGGTTTTATTGTTATTGCTGCGTTTATTTGCCTGAATAAAATGCTTCTTCCCTTGCAAGAGAAGATCATAAACAACTATACCTCCTTTAAAAACAACAATATTGATAGCAATAGCATGTTGTTTGAGGTTTATAAAGATCCAACAATAAAATTAAAGGACAAAATCTTATTCTTCAGTATACACTTGATATATTACCTACAGCTTCCATTTTTGTATATTGCATCAAAGGTATCAGCTCTACGTGGGTTTCTTATATTTAATTTTGGTTTATTATTGTTAAATTATGCACTGCTAATTCCAGTAGCACTTCTTGAGTTAATAAAATATCCATCAGTAAAACTCTTTTCACCTTTGGGTTTGAATGTAAAGCAGCTAAGCTTTTTGTTTAATGTAAGTGATGTGGGCACTGGTAGTCAAAGTGTTCATACTAGAAGTTTTGAGGAAAGTGTCATAAACTGCGCTGAAGAACTAAAACAGAAATTTGGAACTCAACCAAATGTACTCAATAAAGAGTTTGAAGACTACATAAATAATTCAGATGAGCTTACAACTGAGCAAAAAGAGCAATTAAAACTTTATCTTAACTTTAATGGTTCCAATGAAGCAGCTTGGCAAGAATCAAAAACTGGACTAACTCTCACACAAGCTGCAAACTTAGTTTCAACTGCTGCTAAGAATCAAAAATCAGATGTGAATTCACTATTACTAATGAATTTAAAGGATGGACTTGGTTTATGTACTCTGGGAATGTTCGATCGTATTATTTATTCGCTTAGTTGTCTTGAAGCGAAAAATAATTTCTTGGTTCAAATAAATGGAGCAGTGAACGTATTAACACCTAAATTTACTGAAAGATTTTTAAAAGAATATTGCAATTATAAAAAATTAAAAATTTTGGTAGACAAGTTTGAAGATTTTTACTCCGAAGATTATGCGGATAAAAATAATATAAGCGATGAGGTGAAGAGCAACATTAACCAATCAATAATAGAAATAAGAGAATTTGTCTTTAAAGAGCTTTACATAAAATTTTACGAAGGGTATGGAAAAAGTATTCAAAGAGGTGCCATAAAGCAAAAATTAAGGGAATTAGTTACAGATGATAGTATAAAGGAAGCAGTGTATTATTCAATGTATAATATAGAAATCCCTGCAGAACCACCTACTTATCTTGAAAGAGTAAAAGCATTTTTTGGAGGTCATGCAAGGTCTCCTGCTGCTTAGTGGTGGGCTCATGTCATGGTAGAAAATTTTGACTTTAGCTAAAAAAATTACTTCCGCATACTTGAAACCTCATTATAATGACAATTAGAGATGTTTCTCGAGCTCAAAATTTGTCTCCGTCTGCAGACTTTTCATTTAAATTTCAGTTAAAAATGTGGCGTATCTTCTTCAGTGTATGTGGGTGCACACGCATACTTAATCTCTGCCCAATGTGCGTTGCATTTTTTCTGAATCTTGTTCATATGGGGGATTCTATGCCTAAAATTCCAGACACTTGACTTTAGCTAAAAACCAACTGGCGCCTATGGTTTTTTATAGTTTTATCTTCCCTTTTCTGAATGGCTTGCAAGCTGCTATCTCTACAAAAACTATGTTTTTCTTCAGAAGAGAGTTATATTGTAACTATGGACAAAATAATCATAAAAAAATTTGGTGGGACTTCGCTAACTGATTTAAACCGAGTTGCAAATTTGATAAAAAACGATATTGAGAAAGGTTGTAATGTAATCGTTGTTGTATCTGCTGTTGCAGGATTTACTGACCAAATGGCTTTTCAGGCTAGGCAAATCTCAAATTTAAGTTGCAGACAAGAGTTATCAGAGTATGACGTTATGCTTTCAGCAGGAGAACAAATCTCTTGCGGTCTATTAGCTATCACTCTCCAATCGATCGGAGTTAATGCTAAATCGTGGCTTGCCTGGCAGTTACCAATTGTAACTGATGATTTTTATTCTGAGTCTAAAATAAAAACAATAAAGATTGACCGTGTGAAAAGATCTTTTGCTGAGGGTTATACTGCTGCGATCATTGCTGGTTTTCAGGGTATAAATGATGATAGAATCACTACTTTTGGAAGAGGAGGCTCTGATATATCAGCAGTTGCCTTCGCGGTAGCCTTTGGTGTTAGAATTTGCGAAATTTTTACTGATATTGATGGAATATATACAGCAGACCCGAGAATTGTTCCAAAGGCACGCAAGCTCAAATTTATCTCTTACGATGAAATGTTGGAAATGTCGTCATCTGGTGCTAAAATACTGCATAATCGTTCAGTACAACTTGCAATGAAACATAACATTAAAGTGCAAGTGCTATCCACTTTTAAGGAAGTAGAAGGCACCACAGTGCTACACAAAAGGGATGTACTAGAGAGATACTTAATTACTGGAATAACTTATAGCACTAATGAAGCTCTTGTAACTTTCACTAACCTTGCAAATAACTTGCGTACTTTAAGAGATATAGCAGGAGCAAACGTTAAAATTGATATGATACATGGGTCAAGTTTTGTTATCTCCAAATTTGATATTGATTTAATGGAAAAGTTACTGAATAAGAATGAAAATTATGCTATAAACGATAATGTAGCTAAAATTTCAATAATTGGTATTGGTGTTATGTCTAACACTGAAGTGATGCACCGCACACTCAAGGTTTTAAGCGAAAAAAAGATAGAAATACTTGCTATCACAACATCTGAAATCAAAATCAGTATAATTGTTCAAAAAGAATGCGCTGTAGCTTTAGTCAAAGATTTACATACTGAGTATGAGCTTGATATGCAGCACTAGGATAGGCTTGACGTCCAGTTGTCTAAGAGTATGTCTTGAAAAGGAATGAGGAAAAAAATATGATAGTGTAAGTAAAAAATAGGAGGGAAAATTGTATCCAAGTGATATAAGTGATAAGGAATGGGAAATTTTGGAGCCACATGTTGCACAAGGAAAGATAGGGAGGCCAAGAAAGCACAATATCAGAACAATTATTAATGCAATAAGGTATATAATGAGAGGTGGTTGTCAATGGAGAATGCTGCCGAAAGATTTTCCTCCATGGAAGACGGTGTATGACTATTTTCTCAGGTGACGTAGTAATGGCAAATTGGAAAAAATACATAATATGCTAGTAAAAGAGGTAAGAAAAATGTTTGGTAAAAATGAAACACCTTCAGTAGGAATAATTGACAGTCAATCAGTAAAAACCACTCAAAAAGGGGATCCAGAGGATATGATGCTGAAAAAAAATAAAGGGTAGAAAACGTCATATTGTTGTAGATACAGTGGGCTTAATTATTGCGGCTGATGTTCATAGTGCAAGTGTTCAAGATCGTGATGGTGCTCTAAATCTTTTCACTCAAGCTAAATACAAGGCTCCAACTTTACGTAAGTTTTTTGCTGATCAAGGATACATAGCAAAACCGCTGTTTATTGGAGACAGGATACGATTACCAAGAAAGCTGTTGATGTTACAGGATTTTTCGACAATCTGGACCACAATTTAGCACTGCAGGCTATCAAGAAGCACACAGACTGCAAATGGGTCATACTGTATGTTGAAAGGTGGATGAAATCCCCTATTCAACAAGCAGATGGCAGTAAGGTAGTTAGGGAAAAAAGGAGTTCCGCAAGGAGGTTCAATAAGCCCAATCATTTCAAACATATTTATGCACCATGCATTTGATATATGGATGAAACAAAATCACCCAACAGTACCATTTGAAAGATATGTGGATGATGCGATAGTGCACTGCAGAACTAAAAGACAGGCAGAATTTATGCGAGCAGCAATTGAAGAAAGATTGGCACAATGTAAGCTAAAATTGCAACCTGATACCAATGCCATTCCAAAACTCCATCATTATACTGCCTTAGTATAACCTTCTCACTTCTATTGTCTATTTGTTTGTTATGTAATAGAAATTGGTATGAGATTGAAGAATTAAGTGTGAACGGTTACAGAATTTTTGCCAGGAGAAACATATAGTTAAAGTAATTCAGATTTGTAAGATATGTTTATCTGCAATTATAGCTTCAACAGTAGGCAATGTTGCTTTTAATTACCTCAACATTTTCTCTTGGCAATTCTTTAATGAACCGAGAAGTGCGCATCGGTTGCCACTGGTTGTTAATTTCCCTCCTATCTGCACATGAAATGATTAACCTTTCTTTGGCTCTGGTTATGCCAACATATGCGAGTCTCCTTTCTTCTTCTAAAGCTTTACCACTTTTGTCATCAAAAGATCTTTGATGAGGAAATAATCCCTCTTCCCAACCAGGTAGAAACACGCACGGGAATTCAAGTCCTTTGGCTGCATGAAGAGTCATAACATATACGGTGTCATCGTTATTCATATTATCCACTTCCATCACCAGACTTATATGCTCCAAGAAAGTTGTGGCATTATCGAAATTTTTTAAAGATGAGATGAGCTCTTTAACATTTTCTATTCGTGCTAAGCCTGTTACCTCCTCATTTTCAAGCATTTCAATATATCCTGATTGGTTTGCTACGATTTTAACGAATTCATGCAGTGGTTTTACGCTTACTATTTCTTCCCAAGCTTTAATTTTATTTAAAAAATCGTTGAGTGAGAGTTTAATTCTTTCGGTTACCTGATTACTATTAACTAATATTTTTGCTGCCTCAAAAAAAGAAATTTTGTTATCCTGAGCAGTCGTGTATATTTTCTTTAGAGTTGTAGCTCCTATGCTTCTTTTTGGCCGATTTACTATCCTTTCGAAAGCTAAGTCATCGTTATTGTTTGTAACAAGTCTTAAATATGCAATTATATCCCTGACTTCCTGACGTTCGTAGAATTTTACGCCACTTATAATCTTGTAGGGAATTGAATATTTTATAAAATACTCTTCGAGAACTCTAGTTTGAAAAGTGGCCCTTACCAGCACTGCAATGTCACTAAATCTGTATTTATTGAGTTTCAATATCTGTTCGCTTATGAACCTTGCTTCAGCTTTCCCATCCCATAATTTTATTAGATTTACCTTTTCCCCTTCAATGTTTGTTGTCCACAATTTTTTTTCTAAGCGAGTCTTATTGTGATTGATAACATATGACGCAGTTGCAAGTATGTGGGATGTTGACCTGTAGTTACACTCTAGTTTAACGGTTTTTGCATTTTTAAAATCATCAGAAAACTTCAAAATATTTTCAACTTCTGCACCACGCCAACTATATATCGACTGGTCATCATCTCCTACACAGCAAATATTTGAGTGCTCTTTTGCAAGGTATTTTAGCCAAAGATATTGTATCGCATTTGTATCTTGATATTCATCTACCATAACATATTTAAACTTGTTTTGGTAGTAGGACAGAACTTCGGTCTTTTGATTAAAGAGCTGTATGTTATATAGCAATAAGTCACCAAAATCGACAGAATTAAGGAATTTCAACCTTTCCTGATACTGGTGATAGACTTTGAGTGCAGTTACATATACTGGCCTAAATGATTGAATATCTTCCACTTCAGATGGCAATAAGCACTTCTCTTTCCATTGCTGAATAATATTCATAATGGTCTTACATTTTTCTGATAGGTAATCAGGATTTATTTCATTGATAATATTTTTTATTACCTGTAATTGGTCATCCACACCAATGATTGTAAAATTGGGGTTTAAGCCCACAATTTCTGCGTGCAGGCGCAAGATTTTTGCTGCAATTGCATGGAAAGTGCCAAGCCATGGTATGTTTGTGCCCGTTAGCTCAAGTACCCTTGATACCATCTCATTTGCTGCTTTATTTGTAAATGTAACTGCTAATATCTCATCAGAATAAGCGTGACCGTTTCTAATTATGTGTGCTATTCTTGAAGTAATCGTTCTTGTTTTTCCCGTCCCGGCTCCTGCCAGTATCAAAACTGGTCCATCTATGTTAGTTACAGCTGATTGTTGTTCTGGATTTAGCAGTGAGAGATAATCGTTCATCGTAGCCCTATAGATTATAACTTCGTAAAGTTAAACCTATGATTGAAATATTGTAAAGGTTTTATTGAATAGAACAGTTAAAGAATGCTTCACTCAAGTACTACATATTTAAACGTAGGTTTTACATCTATTTTGTTTTAGTAGTTTCAGGTGTATGTCGAGTAACAACAACTTGATTTGAGGTATTGGCACCAGAACTTCTGCTTGTTGGGTGGATAAGTGGAGTTTGGAATGGCTTATATGTACGGTTTAGTTCCTTCATTTCTATTTCTTCAACTTCAACAAGGGGTTTTTCTTTTGGGGTATAGCGATTATGCGTTGCAGGTCGTTCAGTGAGATTTTCATATGTTTCTTTCAACCAAGTTCCGATATCATACATAAATCCATACGCTTTTTCTTTAAATTCTCTCAATGATCTACTGAAACTTGCTAGTGTGTTATTAAAGTAAATTGTCATATAGTCTCTTGTGGTGTATTGATAACTTTCTCCATCTAGTCTGCTACTTTGTGCGTTAGAACTATTGTTGCTTTTAAAATAACCAAATATGTTGTACATTTTGAGCCGCCATTAATTACTAACATACACATATTATATATTGATAAATTAAGGACTTAGTGTATTGATTAAGCACTTAGAAAGCGCTCTGTATAATAATTTAAAATGGAGCTGGAGCTTTGTAGTACAATGTTTTCAAACGTTTAATATAATATTGACTTTACAACGATAGTCACTTTAAATTAGTAACTATTGTTGCAGTTAAAGTATCAATGCCTTTTTTCTTTTATTTTTTTGCAATTCTTAGCATTTTATCTGCTGTATGCGTAATTAGTGTAAGAAATCCTGTGCATGCAGTATTATTTTTAATTTTCACCTTCGTTAACTCTGCAGTGCTTTTCATTCTCCTTGGAGCTGAATTCATCGCTATGATGGTACTGATAGTATACATCGGTGCAGTTGCAGTGTTGTTCCTCTTTGTAGTTATGATGCTCGATATTGACTACATAAGATTGCGCCAGGGTTTTGCGAAGCATTTCACTCTTGGTGCTATATTGTGTGGTGTGTTTTTTTTGATTATCAGTTTTGTAATCCGCAGCTCAACGCTGAATATAAGTAATGTTATAAACTATAATGCCAATAACGTGAAAGCTATCGGTAATTTGCTCTACACTGACTACATGTACGCTTTTCATCTTTCTGGAATTTTGCTACTTGTTGCAATTGTCGGTGCAATTGCTCTTACTTTGCAGGACAAGAAAAAAGGAGTTAAAAAACAGAATGTATTAAAGCAATTGACGCAATCTTCATCTGTAAAATTGGTTAAGGCTAAATTTGGAAAAGGAGTGGAATGGAAATAGGATTAAATCATTTTTTGATAGTTGCTGCTATTTTGTTCACTGTTGGGGTGTGCGGTATTTTCATCAACCGTAAGAGCATAATCAATATATTGTTATCAATAGAAATATTATTGTTGGCGATTAACATCAATCTAGTTGCTTTTTCTGCCTTTATGAATGATATAGTTGGGCAAATTTTTGTGATGTTTGTGTTGACTGTTGCGGCAGCAGAGTCAGGAGTTGGGCTTGCAATATTGGTTGTATATTATAGAAGCCGTGGCAATATAGATGTTGAACAAGCAAATTTAATGAAAGAATGAAAGTATGATGGATATACTGAAATTAATAGTATTTTTGCCACTTTTTGGTTCGCTATTTGCAGCACTTTTTAGAAAAAGTCAGTTAGTTACAACGGCAGGGATTGGAATATCTGCAGTTTTATCTTGGTATGTTTTTCTCACCTTCTCTGAAAATTATCACTTGAGTTTATTTCCTTTGTTTTCATTGAGCATCTTAAAAGTAAATTGGGCAATTAGTGTGGATGCTCTCTCATCCTTAATGCTTATTGTTATTACCACCGTTTCACTGGTAGTACATCTCTACTCTATCGGTTATATGGAGCATGATAAGGGGAAGTCGAGGTTTTTTTCTTACCTATCGCTATTTACGTTTTGCATGATTGTGCTGGTTGTAAGCGATAATTTCGTGCAGCTTTTTTTTGGCTGGGAAGGGGTTGGCCTATGTTCTTATTTACTCATAGGATTTTGGTTCCAAAAATATTCTGCAAATAATGCAGCAATTAAAGCATTTGTTGTGAATAGGGTAGGAGACTTTGCACTATTGATTGGAATCTTTCTTATTTATTATACATTTCACTCTTTGAATTTTACTGAAGTTTTTGACACAACTGATCTTCTTGGCACGCAGAACATTAGGGCATTCTGCTGTGAATTCAAAGTAACTCATATAATATGCATATTACTTTTTATTGGCTGTATGGGTAAATCTGCACAGCTTGGTTTACATGTTTGGTTGCCAGATGCAATGGAAGGGCCAACTCCTGTTTCTGCACTTATTCACGCAGCAACGATGGTAACAGCAGGTATATTTTTAGTAGCAAAGTGTTCTCCATTGTTTGAGTTATCAAATGTGGCACGAGAATTAATAGTTATCGTTGGAGCACTCACTGCTTTTTTTGCAGCCACCGTTGCAATTACTCAGAACGATATAAAGAAAATAATTGCTTATTCAACCTGCAGTCAACTTGGTTATATGTTCATGGCATGTGGGCTTTCTGCTTACAATGTTGCTATTTTTCATTTAATGACACACGCTTTTTTTAAAGCTCTACTATTTCTTGGTGCTGGCAATGTGATTCATGCAATGCATCATGAGCAAAACATTCAGAAAATGGGAAATTGCTGGAAGAAAATCCCTTGCACTTACGCTCTCATGTGGATTGGATCTCTTGCGCTTTCTGGGATATTCCCATTTGCAGGTTTTTATTCAAAGGATTTGATAATTGAACATGCTTATAGCACGGATAGCTTTGCTTTTGTAATAAGCTTAGTTGTTGCATTCTTCACAGCGTTTTACTCTTGGAGGTTATTGCTTCTTGTGTTCCACAGCCAAAAACAAAGTAAAATTAATATACATGAGGCACCAAAGATTATGCTTATACCATTACTGATACTCGCTTTTGGATCAGTATTTTCTGGAATATGGGGAGCAAATATTTTGAACATAACTAGTAATGCGTTTTGGAAATCAAGTTTAGTGATGATTGATGAGCATGGAGTTCATAATTTCTTTATAAAACTACTGCCAACCTTAGCAAGCCTAAGTGGAATAGCACTTGCGTACCTAATTTACCAATATCAAGTAATTAGGCAAATTAAGAGTAAATTTTTACTTAAGTTTTTGCAGAATAAATGGTACTTTGATGAGGTGTATGAGTTTGTTATAATTGCACCGATAAGGTTTATATCTAGGCTTCTATGGAAGTTTGATGTTAAGGCTATTGATTCATTTGGACCAAATGGTGTTGTAAGGTTGGTTAATGAATGTTCAAAAAGTTCTATAAAGTTACAAACTGGTTATATATTTGATTATGCATTTATTATGTTTGTTACTCTAATAATCGGTGCTTTATATATTATTGGAATTAAATAGAAGGTGTTGTTACTTAGTATATTCTTGCTTCCACTGATAGGAGCGTTGATTTTATCCTTAATCAGGATTAATCATCAATCTATACACTTAAGATTCCTTGCTCTATTTTTTGCTGTACTTCCATTTTTGCTTAGCATTGTAGCTTGTATAGAATTTGATTATAACAATGCGGACTTTCAGTTTGTCAGCTACCCAATTAGAAATGTTGGAATAGGGATAGATGGTATATCGTTGCTTTTCCTTCTGCTTACAACTTTCTTGTTTGTAATTTGTATACTCTACAACTGCAAAATGAGTTATACGACCCTAAAAGCCTATATGGCATTGTTTCTACTGCTTGAGAGTTTTGTAGTCGGTTTTTTCGTTTCACTGAATGCTATAAGCTTTTATGTGTTTTTTGAAGCTGTTTTAATACCAATGTTCTTTATTATTGGCATCTGGGGAGGAAAACACAGGGTATATGCAACGTTTAAGTTGTTTCTTTATACATTAACTGGCTCATTATTATTTCTACTTGGATTGGTTTACATCTATAACATTTTTGGAACGTTTAATATACAAAAATTAGCTACATTAGTGCCAAGCCTTGATCTTGAAGTGCAGTCATTGCTGTGGATTGCATTTTTTATTTCTTTTGCAATAAAAGTACCGATGTTTCCATTTCACACTTGGCTTCCTGATGCACATGTGCAATCACCAACTTCTGGATCTGTGATTTTAGCTGGCTTGCTTATTAAAATGGGGGGATATGGATTTTTAAGGTTTTCTATTCCAATGCTTCCTCAGGCAAGTTTGTATTTTTCAAATTTCGTTGTTGTGCTGAGCATTATTGCGGTGATATATGCTTCTCTAGTTGCGTTTGCTCAAGATGATATAAAGAAGTTAATAGCTTATTCTTCAATAGCACATATGGGGATCGTTACTGCTGGCCTCTTTTCATTTTGTGAGGAAGGAGTACTGGGTAGCATATTTCAAATGATTAGTCATGGCCTTATTTCTGCTGCTTTATTTTTATGTGTTGGAATGCTATATACTCGAACTGGAACTTTGGAGATTGCAAAATATTTTGGCATAGTAAACACAATGCCAAAATTTGGTTTTATGTTCATTTTATTTTCAATGGCTTCAATAGGGCTACCTGGAACATCTGGGTTCGCAGGTGAGTTTTTGGCTATGGTTGGAATGTTTAAGAGCATAGGGTTTTTTACAGGATTTATCGCACTTGGCACTATTTTAAGCGCAGTTTATATGCTGAATTTATGTAAGCAAATAATATGGGGGGTTAGCTATTCTAAATTATTAAATAACCGTTTGGATAGCATAGAATTTTCTGTCTTAATTCTGCTTGCAGTGTTTGTTATTTTGCTTGGATTTTACCCAACCCTTGCACTGAATTATTTGAAGCCATGTATGGCAAATTTGTTAGTCAAATATAATGCGCTATGAATTATATACAGATATTGCCGGAAACGTTCTCTATTATCTCCTCGTTAGTGTTGCTGCTGCTTGGGATTATATTTAACCGCAGAACTATCAACTTATTAGCACTTGGCTGCACAGTGGTAACTTTGATTATTTTAATTCTTTCGGCAGAAAACAATGAAATTTTTCTCTTTAATTCGTTGTTAAAACTCAATTTATACATCAGGTCAGCCCAAGGGTTAATTCTCAGCACAGGAATTTTAATACTTTTGATGCTGAATTTATCAAAATATGACTATAAGTATGAATTTTCAATGCTGATTCTTTTTGCGCTATTTGGCATGATAACTTTGGTTTCAGCAAATAGTCTGATTTCTTTTTATTTAGCTTTTGAGTTGATGAGTATATCTTTGTATGTTCTTGCGAGCTTTAATAAAGATTCGATTTATTCATGTGAAGCAGGAGTGAAATATTTTACACTCAGTGCATTATCTTCCTGCATTATGCTATATGGAATGTCGCTGCTTTATGGATATACAGGACAAGTCAATTTCTCTGAGCTCGGTTCATTCTTGCAAAACCATCAGATAACTTATGGAATAGTTTTTGGGTTAGTCTTTGTCCTAATTGGTTTGTGTTTCAAGCTTGCTATTGCTCCTTTTCATATGTGGGCTCCAGATGTCTATCAAGGTGCACCTACCATAGTAACTGCGTTTTTTTCTACGGCCCCAAAAGCTGCACTTGTAACATTTTTAATTCGATTGATGAATGAAGAGTTAGTAAATGTAAAAAGTTATGTTCAGCCTATTTTCTTATACGTTTCAGCATTGTCTGTGCTTATCTCAGCTTTTGGGGCCTTACGTCAGCAAAACTTAAAAAGGCTGCTTGCTTACAGTTCAATTGGTCACATTGGTTTTATATTTGCTTCACTTTCTATTTTTACACAAGCAGGAACAGATAGTGCCTTAATGTATCTGGTGATATATATCATCACAAGCATAGGGCTATTCTCATATCTCGTACAAATTGACGATGACGATTGTGATATTGCAAATTTATCTGGTATAGGGAAGAAACGCCCAATTGTAGCATTTCATCTTTCTGTGCTGTTACTCTCAATGTCGGGAATACCTCCACTTGCTGGGTTTTTCGCTAAATTTTTTATATTCAAAAGTTTAATAAATTCTGGCTTTATCAGCCTGTCCTTGATCCTTGTAATAGCGAGTGTGATATCATGCTACTATTATTTAAATATCATGAAAGTTATGTATTTTGATAAAGCTAGTGGTAATAAGGTTGCTTATTCTAAGGGTCTATTCATTATCACTTCAGTGGCTTCACTGATCAACCTCGTTCTTTTCTTGTATGTAGAAGATCTTTACTCACTCATTGAACTAAAGGGCTGACAAGGTGATCCCTGAGGGCTTTCATATTCATCATTACAAAGAAGTTTCAAGCACTAATAAAGAAGCGTTGGATTTAATTGATAAAGGAATATCAAATGAAACCGTTATTATTGCCGATAAACAAACAGAAGGCAGGGGGCGCACCGGAAAAAGTTGGGTTTCTCCAGAGGGTAATTTTTATGCGAGTTTGGTGATAAACCTCTTTAACGATTATCTGAATGAAAGCCAGCTTTCGGTGTCATTCCAGCGCGTGACGCTGGAATCTAGAAAAAAAGAAGAATGGATCCCAGTGTCAAGCACTGGGATGACATCAGAGGGCATTGGGATGACAGAGAAGGGTTTGGTGAATAAAATTGCGGATGTTAGCAAATTAACAGAATTGACTTTTGTTACTGCTCTTGCTGTTGGAAATACTATACTGTCATTTATAAATGGTCTAAATCTCCAGTATAAGTGGCCAAATGATGCCCTTATTGATGGCAAGAAAATAAGTGGAATATTGCTTGAAAAAAGATCCAATTCGAATTGGCTCATTATAGGAATTGGAATTAATGTCAGTCATGCACCACTTCCAGGAACAACGTGCATTAGCAATTACGGTGAGTCTGTGTCTAACATAGATCTGTTAAAGGAATTAATAATAAATTTTAATAAGCTAAGAAAGCAATGGCTATTTGATGGGTTTTATGCTATAAGAGAAATGTGGTTAAAAAAAGCATTCAAAATGAATGAGCAAATCAGTGTAAAGTTAGCTGACAAATTGTATGAAGGAATTTTTGCTGATATAGATAAAAGTGGTAAATTGGTGTTGCAGCAAAAGGATGGAAGCTTAATTTATTTTGATGCAGGTGAGTTATTTATTGGCAGTGCATTATGAATACATATGTAATTTTTGCTTACCTTATTAGTTTCACGCTGATTGTTGGAGAGCTAATTTTTACCATTTCTTGCTATACTAAAAGTAAAAAAATTCTAGAAAGCCTGAAAGATAATAATGAAGAAGAAACATAAGCGATTACTTATAACTTCAGGAATTTTCTGCTTTTTAAGCTGCATAGTCTTTTTTATTTTAACAACGCTCAAAGAAAATATCTCATTTTTCTATACAGTAAGTGAGGCAATAGTTTTACCAAATAGTCAAAAGCCAATCCGTGTTGGTGGAATGGTTGTTGAAGATAGTGTGATACGGAGCGAAAGTGAAGTAGTTTTTCAAATGACAGATTTTAACAAAAGCGTTGTGGTAAAATACCAGGGAATACTTCCACCGATGTTTTCAGAAAAAAGTGGTGTTGTTGTGCAAGGTAAAATGTCTGATAATAATACCTTTCTTGCAGATACGGTGTTTGCAAAACATGATGAGAACTATATGCCGAAAGTTTTAAAATAGATTCCTTAATCTGGCTATATTGAAATAGTATGTAGAGAGAGTAACAGCCTGCTAGCAAGCTGTGACTTTCCTAACTACTACAATATATCAGAGTGAGTTGGTGCTTCCCATTCATCATATTATCACCACCAATTGTTCCTGTTTTTAATTTTTCAACCTCTTCTTTTAGGTTGTTAAGGTTTCCTTCCAAAATTTTATAATCCTTCTCAGCCTCTATAGCTATCATCTCAAGCCTATCTAAATCTTTATACAATAGATCCACTTCATCTTGACGATCCTTCAGCTCATTATTCAATTTAGGAACAAATGTGTCGTTTAAATCTGCGATTAGTTTATCTAGAATTTTGTGAACGTAATTGACCGATGCATTCTTTTCTTTATCGCTCTCAAAAGATTTAGGCTTAATTTTGACCTCTATGTCGTCTATTACTCTAGGGTTATCTCCGCCTATTTCGCTTATTAATTCAAAGTTGCTTTCGCTTTCTTTTACACTGTAATTACTCATATTAACTCCTATAAAAAATTATAATTTTAAAATTAATTCAGCTACATTGAAATGGTATGTGAAAAAAGTAATAGCCCAGTGGGCTATTACTTTTTCTTATTTTTGCTAATTATTAGCTATTTTCTATCCTAGTGGATTTAACTCTGGAGAAAAAAAGGTGTTGGGATTTGTTATGTCAGAATCCGTGAATGAATCTACTTCATCTCTCAATTTATCGATTTTCTCAATTAAACCTGAATCTTTATCACCAATTTCCTTCTTTATTGTAGATAAGTGCTGTGTGGTTTGGCTTACTACATTATTGATATGTTTTATTATGGAATTGACTGATCCTACAAATGTCGAAGTTTGTACCATCCCTTTAGTTCCTGATATCTCTTTTAATGGTGTCTCAATTAACTCCACATTAAATTTTTTATCTTCTGTTAAATTACTCATATCTATTAACTCCTTAAATAATAATATTAAAAATAATGTTATTCATTATCTTCTGTAATCTGCTAAACAGATATGGAGTAATCCTGAACAGTATAAGCATCATTACTGTTAAGGTAATACTCTTCATTTACTACAGAAGAATGTTGATATCTAAATTGATTGGGGTTAACTATATCATCACCTTCCAGCAATTCCTTAAGTTCTTCAAGTTTTTCTTTCATTTCCTCTTGTTTCTTGTTTTGTTCATCAAACTTCTCTTTTAATGCATCAATAATAGCTTTAGACTGATCTTGATTGCTGAGATCACCAATCACAGCTGTCACTTTCTCATAAGGCAGTTTGTGAATGATGTCTTTAAGCTCTTCTGCACCTACGTTATCCAAAAGTTCTTTAAACTGCTCATTAGACATATTGCGAGCAAAAGCTTGAAGTTTTTCTGGGTTGTCAGCTAAAGACTTAATGATAATCTGAATCCTATTAGAATCAGTTAAATCCTGAGCAATTATGCCAAGTTTATCATGATCAAGCTTATTAACTAAGTCTTTCAGTTGGTCTTCTTGCAGACTATTTACTAAAGCTTTCAACTGATCACCTTCTAATTCTTTGGAGAGTATTGTCAAGTGGTGCTCAGCCAAGTCTTTTGCAAGCACTGTAAATTGCTCGTCATTTAAAGTTTTAATAAGTGCTTTGAACTGATCCACTTTTAAGTGAGGTAAAATTTCTTTTACTTGCTCTGAATTTAATTTTCTCACTAGAGCTTCAAGCTGAGTATCATTTAAAATAGGAACAATTATTTGTAACTTTTCTGGATTTAGTTCCTGAGCGAGGGTTTTTAGCTGGTGATTGGTTAGATAATCCACTAAAGCTTGGAGTTGTTCATCTGTTAAGTTCTCTGCTAAGGCCTGCAACTGGCTTGAGCTCAGTTCAGGAATTATTTTTTGCAGTTGCTCGTTACTAAGAGTATTGGCAAGAGTTTTTAGTTGGTCGTCTGTTAGGCCCTGAATAAAAACTTTAGTAAACGCGTTTGATAGCAACAGTAGCACATCTCTTATATGTCTCTCACCGTAGTATAACATAATGTCTTGTAATACCTCATTGTCAGGTGAATCGATTATATTTCCTGCCTCGTCTGAAAAATAATATTTATTGTTGCCAGTATCTGAATCTTCCCATGTTACATATTTGTATTCCAATTTTTTTGATTTAATAGAACTGCTACACATAGTTTTGAAAGGCTGCACAAGCTCTCTTGTATATGATAACTTAGCCAACTCATTACCGTAATATACAAATGTATGGTTACTTTTTACATAATCTAAGTTAGAATCACTTTTATAATCTTTGGCTACCAGATTTCCTTCATTTTCTTCCTCCAGACATATGTAACTGTCTAGGCAAGAACTGCTGCAAAGTTTTATAGGCAATAAGCCTAGTACTACATCGTTTTTATCATCCAGCGATACAAGCTCAACTTTTTTAATAGGCATTGTAGGATCATTACCTTCAGGCCACTTTATCCTTGTAGTCGGGGTTTTTCTAAACACCTCTTTTCCAGGTATCATCTTAAAAACATGCTTTTTTCCACTCATAGGCGTTACCAATAAATTAATTGTTAGTATTCTAACATTTATTGATTAATTTATTGTTAAGTTAGTATATATTACAATTGTAATAACCAACATTACTTGTGTAGAGAAAAGTTACGAAAAGAAATAGAGATTTTCAGGGAAATAGTATAAAATCCTCATAGATTAAAATAAGCTGCTTTGACAGGTTTTGTGGCGGCTAGAGCTGTATAGACTGGTGGAGGCAAGCGGGATCGAACCGCTGACCTTCTGCGTGCAAAACAGATGCTCTACCAGCTGAGCTATACCCCCAGGTAATTCTTGCTTAAAGCATAAATCACTCAGGCTGAAATGCAAGAAATATTTATCTATTAGGCTATTGCTAAATAGTGTACAAATTCTGCAGGGTGTACACACTTCTCTATTTTTTTGTCTCCTTAGCGTTATACGTCACACCATCCAAATAAATCTGTGAACTGAAAATTAACAAGAAGTTTTCCTTTGGAAATTTTTTTAAATTATTCATAGATTTTTTAACTAAATTATCACTAACGCAGTATATTATATAATTTATTTAACCACACATGAAAATTTTAGTTTGATTAAAACGGATAAAAACTGTATTGATGTTTAGTATAGCTGAAAAATGAAATGATCCCGTAGCTCAGCCGGTAGAGCAACTGACTTTTAATCAGTGGGTCACGCGTTCGAATCGCGTCGGGATCACTCACAAATTTTGAAAAACATGCTAAAAGAACAAGACAAAATATTCACCAACCTAAATGGTAAAGGAACTCCACTACTTGAGGGTGCAAAAAAACGTGGTAGCTGGCAAAAAACAAAGGAATTACTGGATTTAGGATCAGAAAAGATCATTGATGAAGTAAAGAAATCTGGTTTGAGAGGTCGAGGGGGTGCAGGATTTTCCACCGGCCTTAAGTGGAGCTTTATGCCCAAAAATCTCCCAAAAGCATATTTAGTAGTCAATGCAGATGAGTCAGAACCTGGTACATGTAAAGATAGAGATATATTGCGATATGAGCCACATAAGTTACTTGAGGGAATTCTCCTGGCCGGCAAAGCGATCAGCGCATCAGTTGCATATATTTATATCAGGGGTGAATTTTATAATGAATATTTAGTTCTAAAAAAAGCACTTGAGGAAGCCTATAAAGAAGGTTTAATTGGAAAAAATGCCTGCAAATCAGGTTATGATCTTGATGTGTTTATCCATAGGGGCGCAGGAGCTTACATATGTGGGGAAGAAACAGCTCAACTCGAATCAATTGAAGGAAAAAAGGGCTTTCCTCGCATGAAGCCTCCATTTCCCGCAGGTGTTGGACTTTTTGGCTGCCCAACCACAATAAACAACGTTGAAACTATAGCCATGGTTCCAGATATTCTGAATCGCGGAGGAGAATGGTTTGCATCTCTTGGTAAACCAAATAATACTGGTACCAAGGTCTTTTGTATTTCAGGGCACGTAAACAACCCGTGTAATGTTGAAGAAGAGCTCGGAATTCCATTACGTGAATTAATTGAAAAATACGCAGGTGGAGTGCGAGGAGGTTGGGATAATTTACTTGCTGTAATACCTGGTGGGTCTTCAGTGCCATTAATTCCAAAATCTATATGTGATACTATTGAAATGGATTTTGATTCATTAAGAACTGCACAATCAGGGCTTGGTACTGCTGCTGTAATAGTGATGAATAAATCAACTGATATAATAGCTGCAATAGAGAGGTTATCACACTTTTATATGCATGAGTCCTGTGGACAATGCACACCATGCCGTGAAGGTACTGGATGGATGTGGAGGATTATGAAGAGGATGGTGGCAGGAGATATTAAGCCTGATGAAATAGATAAGCTGCTTGACCTTACAACTCAAATAGAAGGACATACAATTTGCGCACTTGGCGATGCTGCAGCTTGGCCGATTCAAGGATTAATAAGACATTTTCGCCATGTTATCAAAGAGAGAGCGATAATTTAACTTTACTTATACTTCTTAAGCCGTTTTGCTACTTAGCAACCAGAGCTAAAAAATATTGATTCCCTTCTCTTTTAGGTGCCAATTCTACCTTTGCGATATCTTCAGTGTCTCGAATTAGCCGTTCTAATTTTTCCAGTCCAACTTCAGTGTTTATAAGCTCTCTCCCTCTAAATCTCATTGTGACTTTAATTTTATGTCCGTGGGCAAGTAAGTCTCTTGCTTGACGCAATTTTGTTCCGTAATCGTGATCACCAATATTGGGACCCAGTTTAATTTCTTTTATAGTTAATGTTTTTTGTTTCTTTTTTGCTTCACTTGCTTTCTTTTTTATATCATACTTTTGCTTGCTATAATCCAGAATTTTACATACTGGAGGGGTTGAATCAGGTGCAATTTCCACCAAGTCTAAACCAACACCCTGTGCAAATTCCAAAGCTCGTTCTATTGGCACGATTCCGACCATTTCACCACTATGATCAACTAAGCGTACCTCCTTAGCTGTGATAAATCCATTAATTCTGTTTTTATTGTTCTTTTTAACTTGCAAACTTTAACTCCCTTAATTCAAATTAATACTTTTTAACAGCGATTCATTAGCCTTTTCCAAAGAAAAAGACTCCTGTCTTTCCGATCCTAAATTTCTTACTGACACAGTTTTACTTGTAACTTCATTTTTGCCTACAATCCACAATATAGGAACCTTGTTTGAACTATGCAAACGTATCTTATAACTAATTTTTTCATTGGTCAAATCAGTCTTGACTCTCACACCTTGTTCTTTTAAAATATTGCTAATTTCTGTGGCGTAACCGTCAGCTTCATTTGTAATGGTCAGAATAGCAAGTTGCGTTGGAGCAAGCCAAACTGGAAATTTTCCTGCATAATTTTCTATCAAAATTCCGATAAAACGCTCAAAAGTCCCAAGAATTGCCCTATGTAACATGACAGGGTGATGCTTGTGCCCATCTGCCCCTATATAAAAAGCTCCCAGACGTTCTGGTAAAATGAAATCAACTTGTAATGTTCCACATTGCCAATTTCTGCCTATTGCGTCTTTCAAAACGAACTCTAACTTTGGACCATAAAATGCACCTTCACCAGGGTTAAGTTTATAACTCAAGCCCGCTTCTTTAACGGCTTCAAGCAGCGCTTTTTCAGCTCTATCCCACACTTCATCATTACCTGCTCTAATATCTGGACGGTCTGAAAATTTCACAGAAATTTCATTAAATCCAAGCTCTGAATATACTTCTTTTAAAAGGTCACAAAACTTTATAGTCTCAGAATTCACTTGTTCTTCCATACAAAAAATGTGTGCATCGTCTTGCGTAAAACCACGCACTCGCATCAGTCCGTGCAATGAGCCTGAGCTTTCATTTCTATGGCATGTGCCAAACTCTGCCATACGTATTGGTAAATCACGGTAGCTCCTGGTGTGAGAATTAAAAATCTGCACATGACAAGGACAATTCATGGGTTTTATTGCTAACTTTTTATTCTCAGATTCGTCAACAATAAACATATTTTCACGAAACTTATCCCAATGTCCAGATCTTTCCCACAGCTCTTTACTTACTAAAATAGGAGTTTTTACCTCAAAATAGCCATTATTTATTAGCTTCTTTCTGATGTAAGACTCAAGAACATTATATAGAATATATCCTTGTTCATGCCAAAAAACCTGCCCAACAGCTTCCTCTTGGATGTGAAATAAATCCATATCCTTGGCAATTTTGCGGTGATCACGTTTCTCTGCTTCTTTGAGACACTCAAGATAAGCGTTTAATTCATCCTTATTTCTCCATGCTGTGCCATATATTCGCTGCAACATTGGGCCCTTTGCATCACCTCGCCAGTATGCACCCGCTACTTTCATAAGTTTAAACGCTTTAACTCTACCGGTTGATGGTGAGTGCGGACCACGGCATAGGTCAACAAAATCACCTTGCCTATAAACAGTTAGGTTTTCACCCTCTGGTATGGATGAGATAATATCAACCTTATATTTTTCGCCTATACCACTAAAGAAATCAACTGACTGCTTGCGAGTCCAAACTTCTCGAACAAATCTGTGGTTACTTTTTACAATCTCTTTCATTTTCTTTTCTATTGCGGTAAGATCGTCCGTAGTGAAGGTACGACCTGTAGCAAAATCATAGTAAAAACCGTCCTGAATTGTTGGGCCGATAGTAATCTGAGTATTAGGAAATAGCTCTTTCACTGCCTGTGCCATTATGTGAGCAGCATCATGCCTTATTATATCTAAACCCGCTTCGTCACTCAGTTGTATCACCTCTATCTCTGCATCAGCTTCAATTTCACGTGAGAGATCATGCAACTCACCATTTACCTTAAAGGCAATTGCTTCTTTCAAAACATCCGGTTGTAATATATCAAAGCCAGTAACTTTACCACTGTATTCTTTTACTTTTTGTTCGGCTGAAAAAGTAATCCTAATCATTTATCGACCCTTTTGTCTAACCCTCTCTTTGTCATCCCAGTGCGTGACACTGGGATCCATCTTATTTTTATAATGGAAATTAGTTTAACGTATGCTCCTAAAATCTGTTGTCCATTGCACAATTTGCAAATATTTTTATACCTGGACCCCAGTGTCAAGCACTGGGATGACACCTTTGTGTTTGAGGCAAAACAGGCTATAACATTTAACATACTGCCCTCGCAAACAAATGTTTGTACAGTTGTGTATCAGCTACTGGGATGACACCACCCCTAGTGGGCACTGCCCCTAAATCATAATGGATAACAGGGTTATAAGCTCTGAACATTAATAATAAGGCCTATTCTTTTTTAACCTGAGTGCAATTGCGTCTTCCC
Source organism: Wolbachia endosymbiont (group A) of Therophilus tumidulus (assembly GCF_964277345.1). NCBI lineage: Bacteria > Pseudomonadati > Pseudomonadota > Alphaproteobacteria > Rickettsiales > Anaplasmataceae > Wolbachia > Wolbachia endosymbiont (group A) of Therophilus tumidulus. Next base: position 1,292,893 of record NZ_OZ195515.1, read on the forward strand.
AAACTTCACCATTACGCAATAACTTTTCTTTATTGTACATTAGCTCCTCTCTTGTTTCAGTAGCAAATTCAAAGTTAGGACCTTCAACAATTGCATCAACTGGACATGCCTCTTGGCAAAGTCCGCAGTATATGCATTTTGTCATATCAATATCATAGCGCGTGGTGCGGCGACTACCGTCTTCTCTTTCCTCTGCTTCAATAACTATTGCTTGAGCAGGGCAGATAACTTCACATAATTTACAAGCTATGCATCGTTCTTCACCGTTTGGATACCTACGCAACGCATGCTCACCACGAAACCTTGGACTTAAAGGGCCCTTCTCCATAGGATACCTCAAAGTAACCTTTGGCTTAAACATATATTTTAATGTAATAACAAACCCTTTAATTAACTCTACAAAAGACCAGTACCAAGCTAATTTCTTGAGCATAAAATATTTAAAACTTGTGTCAGTCATTATAAATCATATTATCAGTTTTCAAAATAAATATTTTCACCTGGGTGACTTTTTAGGTATTTTGGTTTCTTAAGTGTAATATTGCTAAGTAGTTTATATAAATAATGACAAACACAAATGAAACTATTTTCGCTTTATCGACCGTATTTGGTAAGTCAGGAGTTGCAGTAATCAGAATTTCAGGCAACTACGCGCTTAAAGCTTTAAATCATTTTCATATTAAGAAAGAAATTAAACCAAGATTTGCTACTTTAGTTGATCTATATGATGATTCCAGTCAATTGATAGATAATGGAATAATCATCTATTTCCCTGCTCCAAACAGTTTCACTGGCGAGGATGTTATAGAGCTACAAGTGCATGGAAGCAAGGCCGTCATAAAAATCATCTTGGAGGAATTATCAAAAATTTTCGTTATGGCCAGGCCTGGAGAATTCTCACTTAGGGCTTTTCTAAATGGTAAATTTGACTTAACGCAAATAGAAGGGATTGCAGACTTAATTGATGCTGAGACGAAAATGCAAGCTAAACAAGCGATTAAGCAGATATCAGGAGAATTGGAGAGACTATACAGCAATTGGAGGCAAAGATTAATAACGATACAATCCAAAATCGAAGCATATATAGACTTTCCAGAGGACATTTGGGCAGAAAAAAGTGAATTGGAAAAAATTAATAATGAAGTGCAATCTCTCGTGCGATTGATACAAGAGCATTTAAATGATAATAGACGGGGCGAAAGGTTGCGTGAGGGTTTACATATTGTAATAACTGGTGAACCAAATGTCGGTAAATCAACTCTGTTTAATTTCTTAGCCAAGCGTGATATTGCTATTGTTTCTGAATATGCAGGCACAACAAGAGATATACTTGAAGCTCATATTGACATTGGCGGATACCCAATCATTCTCTCTGATACTGCTGGAATTCGTGAAAGTTCAGATCCAATAGAATTAGAAGGTATAAGTCGAGCGAAAAAGAGGTCTTTTGAAGCTGATTTAAGAATAGAGCTATTTCCTTTTGAACAACGACACGATGTCAATTATCAAGCCACAGGCAATATACCATCTGTCGTTGACACACAACTATGCAAATATTGTAATCAACAAACGGTGTCATCCCAGTGCTTGACACTGGGATCCAGATATAAAAATACTTGCAAATTATGCAATAGACAATGGATTCTAGAAACATGTGCTGAAAACAATATTCATAGCTGGATTCCAGTGTCAGCTACTTGCATGACATCAGACCAAAATGACACCATTTATGTATTGAGCAAAGCTGACGATGTTATCAATAATCACAATATAAAAATTAATGGCATAGATCTTTTACCCATTTCTATTCTAAAGGAAATAGGTACAAACAAATTGATCTCTCTCATAAAAGAGAAGGCAGAGGAAAAATTTGGGCATGATAGAGACACTCCTGTAATCACTCGGCAAAGACATAGGAATCACATGAAGAAAGCACTGGAACATTTACAACGTTTTAATATCGATAATCCAATTGAGTTGATATCTGAAGATTTGAGGCTTGCTGCATTTGAACTTGGTGCGGTGATTGGAATTATTGATGTTGAGGAAATATTGAGTAGTGTGTTTAGCAACTTTTGCGTGGGCAAGTAAAGCTTTTATAGATTGCTTAAAATCAAATGTTGTGATAGAAAAGAAATGGACGGATGGCCGAGCGGTTTAAGGCACCAGTCTTGAAAACTGACGTACGTGATGAGCGTACCATGGGTTCGAATCCCATTCCGTCCGCACGCTACTTTTAGCATCCCACTATGTTAGCTGATTTTTAGAGCTTATTTGGACTATGTGGTTCGTAACGCTGGAAATCTTGTCTAATCTAGCCACATCTTTTAAAAATACATCCCTTTGTAAATTGACCTTGTTAGCAAAGAAAGCTAATATCTATAAATAGATCACCATCTGAATATGAAAACCGATATAGTAATAATAGGTGCAGGACCTGTTGGAATATTCACTGCTTTTCAAGCGGGAATGCTTGATATGAGATGTCATATAATAGATGTTTTGGATCAAGCAGGAGGACAATGCACAGCTCTTTACCCAGAAAAGCCAATATACGATATACCTGGTTATCCTGTAATTACTGCCCAAAAATTAATTGAGCAGCTAATGGAGCAAGCTTCGCCATTTAAGCCTATTTACCATTTAAGTCAAAAAGTAGAAAAGATTTCAAATAACGAAGGTGAAAACTTTACTATCATAACGAGCATAGGTACAGAGGTAAAATGTAAGGCTGTTATTGTTGCTGCAGGTAATGGAATGTTTGAACCTAACCGTCCACCCTTAAGTGGTATATTAGAATATGAAAATAAATCTGTATTTTACAGTGTAAATAAAATTTCTGATTTTCAGGATAAAACTATAGTCATTGCAGGGGGGGGTGATTCTGCGGCTGATTGGACTGTAGAACTTTCTAAAGTTGCAAAGAAAATTTATGTGATACATAGGAGAAAGGAATTTCGCTGCACTCCTGAAACTAGAAATAAATTAGAATCACTTGAAATTGATGGAAAAATAGAACTGGTAGTGCCATATCAATTACACGAACTAGCAGGAAGTAATGGGCAGTTGAGCGCAGTGATAGTAAAAAACATTGCCTCTAAGGAAGAAAAAGAAATATCCGCTGATTTTTTGCTGCCATTTTTTGGATTGTCAATGAATCTTGGTCCAATAAACAATTGGGGTATACAGTTAGAACATAGCCGCATAGTTGTCGACCCAGCTACACTTAAAACCAGTAGAGATAGGATATATGCAATCGGAGATATAGCTATTTATTCAGGCAAACTAAAATTAATACTAAATGGTTTTGCTGAGAGCGCCATGGCTTGTTATGACATATACAAAGTAATCCACAACTCTCCAGTCAATTTTCAATATTCAACTTCAAAGGGAATTCACGGGAAAGAAAAACTTCCTTGACAAACCTCGCCAGCTCCCTTATCATGAAACTGAAGCTATTGTATTTGCTTTCGCCAATCTGCAGATTAAAAGGTAAGGATTACTTAATGTATCGGCGTCTTATGTTCAATTTTTTGCAGTATATAGATACTGTATGTCTTTACAAAACTTCATCTACATCTAGATTTTTATCTAAATAAGCTGAACGCGCTTACAAAGCGTTACAAGACATCAAAAAATGCCAATACTCGACAGAGATAGTAAAAGACTAGCTAACTCGGGGATTCTTTGTCTTTTTTTCTGCTTAGTAAATTTCTTAAACGTTTGCAGCGTAAGTTAGTTGCAATTAAAAGCAGCTTAATCTCGCTTGTCAAGCGTTTAAAACATAAAAAACGCCAATATTTTAAAGCGGATAATAACCCCAGGGCTTCTTTTGCCTTTTTTTTCATTTGGTAAATTTCTTAAATATTTGTGGCTAAACGACAACCGTCATCCCGCTGCTTGTTAGCGGGATCTAGAGATACCGCGAATGAATCGCGGTATGACGTAGGACTGCTGTCATTCCAGTGCTCCTTTTTTTGTCATCCGAGTAGCTGACACTGGGATCCAGGAAACTTAACTTTACACCAGGTGAATGTACAATAAGAACTGGATTCCAGACTGGAATGACACCGAAGGGGCTACTGGGATGACAAAAGGGGGCACTGGGATGACAGGAGAAAGAGGTACTGGAATGACAAGAGAGGGTACTTGGGTGACAGGAGGTAATGCAGGAAGTCTAATAACGCAGCAACACAGAACCCCAGGTTAGGCCTGCACCTATTGAAATCAGCAGTGCCAGGTTTCCTAATTTTATTTTTGATTTTTGTATTGCATAATCAAGTGCTAGTGGGATTGATGCCGCTGAAGTATTTGCATGTTGATCAACGGTATTAATCACTTTCTCTATAGGGAAATCTAACTTCTTTACTACTGCTTCAATAATACGAATGTTTGCTTGATGGGGAATTAGCCAGTCAATATCAGTAATTTTCAAATTATTGCATTTCAGAGTTTCCTCTATTAAGGCTGTTAACTTATCCACTGCATGTTTAAACACTTCTCTTCCATTCATGTATATTTTTCCAGAATCACCAGTTGAGGATATCCCTCCGTTCGTACATAGTATGTCCACATTGCCGTCAGAGTATAAGTTTGTTGATATGATGCCGCTGCTACCCATTTCTGATTTTATTATCACTGCACCAGCACCATCACCAAAGAGTACACAAGTTGACCTATCTTCCCAGTCAACAATCCTAGACATTATTTCAGCACCAATAACGAGCGCATATTTAATTCTATTGTTAGATTTTATGAGCGAATCAGCAACTGTAACTGCATATATAAAACCAGAGCATGCTGCTTGTACATCAAAAGCAAATGCGTTTTTACATTTTAACTTACTTTGTACAATCGTTGCACAGCTAGGAAAAGTTTTATCAGGCGTTGTTGTGGCAACTATGATTAAATCAATTTCATCTACTGAAATTTTAGCTTTTTCTATAGCATTTCTTGCTGCATTTACAGCTAAGTCTGATGTTAACTCTCCTTCATCTGCTATATGCCTTTGAACTATTCCTGTTCTCTGCCTTATCCATTCATCGCTCGTCTCAACTATCGATGCAATTTCGTTGTTACTCAACATTTTTCTTGGTAGGTAAGATCCAGTGCTTAATATGAAACTTTTATTCAATATGACTTACCCCGTTAATTATCTTTTGATTTAAATTTTCACTAATTGCATTTACTGCAAATTTTATGGCATGGGCAAAAGAAATAGCATCAGAATTTCCATGACTTTTAATGATGATACCATTCAGCCCTAAAAACATAGCTCCACTTCTAATTTGGGGATTAAAACGCGTTAATGCTTTATTTAGTTTGGATTTTAACAATATACCAACAAGCATTTTCGCTATCCACGAGTTGAATACTTCCTGCTTTATTAGATTGATAAAGGTACTAGCGGTTGCCTCAGCCGTTTTGAGCATTACATTGCCAACAAAACCATCAGCAACAATCACATCTATATTACCCTCTAAAAATTCACTTGCCTCTATATACCCTTTGAAATTAATGCCTGGAGCGTTTTTAAGCAACTCAAAAGCGCCGCGCACTGAGTCATTACCTTTAACTTCTTCTGTGCCGATATTTAGCAAAGCAACTTCAGGATTGTCAATTTTTAATGCTATTTTTGCAAATATACTACCCATTAACGCAAATTGAAATAATGAGTCGGCATTACAATCAACATTTGCACCAAGGTCAAGCAAAGCAAAGCTTTTTGTCTTAGTTGGACAGATAGAGGCAATAGCAGGACGATAAATATTTGGTAATGTTCCTAAAATAAATCTGGAAATTGCCATCAATGCTCCGGTGTTGCCTGAAGATACCACTCCGAAAGCTTTACCTTCTTTCACTGCAACAATTGCAGCTTTCATACTTGAGTCTTTACGATGTCTCAGTGCAAAAGATGGCTTATCATTTGCAAGGACATTGTCAGAACAATGAGTAAACTCAGAATTGTTACTTACTTTTTTGTATTTTGAAAGCAAAGGAGATACTTCTTCCTTATCTCCATAAATATGAAAAAAAACTTTAATGCCTGGGTCAACAAGGTTGTCTAAAAAAAAACCAGCACCCTGAATTACGGAAAGAGGCGCAAAATCGCCCCCCATAGCGTCAAGTGCAATAACTATATTATTATTGACCGTAGGTAACATATCATAATAGTCACTCTGCCTGTTGCTTGATGAAAACCCGTTTTCCTTTGTAACTGCCATCAACTGCTACGTTATGAGGCAACATGAATTCCCCAGTTGTTGAACATACCACAACATTCTTAGGCTCAATAGCATGATGAGAACGATGCATATTACGCCTTGACTTTGACTTTTTTCTTTTTGGAACTGCCAAAATTTCCTCCATTCTACTACAAAATACAATACATTAGTAACATGTTTTTTACAAGAAGTAAACAGGGATAGTAAAATAAGTAAGGTTTGCTTATGTAATTGAGTTCTATAGCTAAAGTGGCTCTACAATTTGAAAAACCGTCATTCCGCTACTCGTTAGCGGAATCTATACCGCGCATAGCTGTACGAACATTCATTTTTGAAGGTAAATTGCACAACAGATGATGTCATTCCAGTCTGGAATCCAGAAATTTTGCTTATAACTGAGCTGATGAGCTAAAGGTAGTTGTCTTACGCTAAAACAAACGTTTTTAATTAAGTTGCATAGAAGCTGGATCCCAGTGTCTGGGCACTGGCCCACTGGTGGGAATTGCTCCCAAACTACAACGTTCGTACAGTTGTGGATACCGTGGCGGTATGACGTAGGGAAACCTTTCTTGGGTTAGCTATATGAGCTTTAAATTAAAACATCAAGTATGTTGAACTTAAAACATATCTCAGCTATACTTTGCGATAAAGTTAATAAAAATTTTAATAAAATCAGTAAGACTAACCTCTAGCTAAAATGAATACAAAGTGAGCTTTTTTGATATAAATAGTGTTAGAATAATTGGTAGGTACTTTATCAATTTTTTGTTAAGGCTTGGTAGTGCATTCATATTTTTTATTCAATCTCTATACCACTGCCTTGTGCCACCATATTATTTTAGCAACATAGCAAGACAAATTACAGAGATAGGCTTTTTCTCTCTGCCAATTGTTGGGCTCACTGGAGTTTTTATAGGAGCGGCAATAGTTTTACAAAGTAGCTTGAGTGACCCATTAATTAACCAAGAACAGATAATACCCAAACTTGTTACGATCACTATCATTAAAGAGTTAGGACCAGTTTTGATCAGCTTAATAATGGTAGGAAAGGTTGGATCATCAGTTGCAGCAGAAATTGGTACAATGCGCATCACCGAGCAAATAGATGCACTTACAACCTTGAACATCAACCCTTTTAAATATTTAATTGCACCAAGGATTTTAGCGTCAATCATAGTATTTCCCATACTTACAGTATGTGCAGATTTAATAGGAATATTTGGAGGATGTATCACTGCAGTCTTCGAATTTAACCACAATTTAAATATATACATTAAACACACAGCTCAGTTCTTTAATACGTATGATTTTATAACTGGGCTAATAAAAGCAACTGTATTTGGCGCCATAATTTCTGTCTCAAGCTGCTATTACGGTTACCATTGCAAAGAAGGTGCACGAGGAGTAGGTGTTGCTACAACATCAACTGTTGTTTTATCGTCCATACTGATCATTTTAGCAAACTACATGATTACTTTGATACATGCGTAACCCCATAATATCAATATTGAACTTAAGCTTATCTTTTGATGATAGGACAGTACTAAAAGATCTAAATTTTGATATATTAAAAGGGGAATCATTAGTCATACTTGGTGGCTCAGGAAGCGGCAAATCTGTATTAACAAAAACAATTATCGGCTTGCTTGCTCCAGACTCAGGGTCTGTTAAAATAAATAGTAAAAGCAAAAATAAATTTGGGGTTTTATTTCAAAATTCCGCTTTATTTGACTACGTTACAGTGTGGGAAAATATATCTTTTAATTATAAAAAGCGCTTTAATATCAGCAAAAAAGAGGCAAAACAGCTAGCAATCGAGAAGTTAAATGATGTTGGACTGGAGGAAAGCATAGCAGATATGTTTCCAATAGAGCTATCAGGTGGAATGAAAAAAAGAGTGGCACTTGCAAGGGCGATTGCACACAATCCAGAAATCATTATTTTGGATGAACCAACTTCAGGATTGGACCCAATTATGTCAGATATAGTAAACGAGATAATAATAAAATTATCTAGAGATCTTAACCCTACAATTATCACGATTACACATGATATTCATAGCGCATTTAAAATAGCTGATAAAATAGCAGTATTATATGAAGGGGAGATCATTTCCCATGGAACTGTTCAGGAAATACAAAATACTAATAACGAATATATAAAAAAATTCATTCATTATATATAGCTAAAGATATATACACTATTGCTAACAGTCATATTTTTAAGTTTTAACTTTGTAAAAGGTAGTGAACATTGGAATTCAGATTTTTTTCAAACTGGATCCTATAGCTAACACGTCATACCGCGATTCATTCGCGGTATCTCGGCATAGATTCCGCTAACTAGTAGCGGAATGACGAATTTGTCGTTTTTCAAATTGTCGTAAGTCAGTTTAGCTATATATAGGATGACAGAAATTGTTTGTATTAGCTATATTCAAAAGCTCTATTGATATTTTGCAATATTTGTGATAAAATAATAGCTTAAGGTTGAGAGTAAAAATTTATGAGTGAAGCTCAAGGTCCAAACATTGCAGAATGGCAAGCGCAGCAGCAACACCAAGAGGCTGCTGGTGAGAAAAGTGGTTTTGGTCTTGGTCATAGTGACTCTGTTTCAACAGTTGTCGATGGAATGAAATGGTTGTTCAACTTTCATGAAGGAGCAATTGCTGCTTATAGTAACGTGTTTGAAGGTTTGGTGAGTGGCAGTAGTCTAGTAACATTGTTTGGAAAGTCAGGTAATATGTTTGGCATAAAATTTCTTGAAGGCCTTGCAGAATATTTTTCAGGTGGAGGTGGGGAAGATATGCCATCAGAAGGAATGGATATGGCTCATGGTGATGAGGGACCTCACTCAGATGATTACCCTCATGCCAATAATGAAATGGCTCATAATGCTGATGGTTTGCAAGACATGCATGATGCAGGTGATCACCATGGTCAATCTTTTTCACCTGGTCCTTCACCATCTGTTGGCGATGACCACGGACATGAACTTGGTTAAACACTTAAAAACTATTGAATAGTTGGAAGAAGGCCTAATAAGAAAAGTTGCTGTTGTTATGAGTTTGTCTTAGTGAAAAAGGTTTCAGTTTTAGGATCAACAGGAAGTGTTGGAAAAAAGACTGTAGATTTGCTCTCAAAGAGAAAAGAAGAATACCAAGTGGAAGCACTAAGTGCCCATTCGAACTTTGCTCTACTGGCACACCAAGCAAAACTGCTAAATGCAAAATATGTTGCTATCTCCGATGAAAGGCTTTACAAAGATTTGAAAGAAAGTTTACTTGGTACAGATGTAAAAATAGCAATTGGTGCTACAAATGTTGCTGCTATACCTGTTGATCTCTCAGTTGTTGCAATAGTTGGCATTGCAGGCCTTGGGCCAGTTATGGAAGTTATAGAAAGCGGTACCAAAGTCATTGCATTGGCAAACAAAGAAAGCATTGTTTGCGGTGGAAAGTTATTACTCAAAAAAGCTAAAGAAAAAAATGTACAAATAATCCCTATTGACTCTGAGCACAATGCAATTTTTCAAATTTTGCAAAATGACGACAAATGCGTAGAAAAGATCATACTTACTGCTTCTGGTGGACCATTCTTAAATTATAGCCTTGAGCAATTAAGAAATGTTATGGTAGATAAGGCGCTTAGTCACCCCACTTGGAATATGGGAAAGAAAATCTCGGTTGATAGCGCAACAATGATGAATAAGGCACTAGAGATAATAGAAGCACATAACTTGTTTAATATCAGCCCGGATAAAATTGAAGCAGTAGTGCATCCTGAGTCAATAGTACATGGAATTGTAACTTATAAGGATGGGTTCAACTTTGCTGTGCTTGCAGAAACTGACATGGCAATTCCTATTTCATATGCTCTATCTTGGCCGGAAAGATCAGCTTTAAATCGTAAATTAGATTTAACAAAGCAAGGAAAATTGACCTTTCAAGAACCAGACCATAAGCGTTTTCCTGCGCTAAAGCTTAGCATGGCAGTGTTAAACTCTTCTGCTCCACAAACAAACAGTATTGTGCTCAATGCTGCAAATGAAATAGCTGTTAATGAATTTTTGAAGTCACGAATCGGCTTTTTAAAAATAGTAGAGGTAGTGGAATCAACAATGGAAAGTTTTGGTAGTTATACTGATATTAATTCACTATCTGATATAATAAATATTGATTATGAAAGTCGTATTATTGCTCACAAAATTGTTGAAAGTAAAGTTGTTGCGTATAGCTAGAGTAATGTAACCAGACTGCATTCTGTGATTTTTAGCAAAACACGATACACAATCGTCATTCCGCTACTAGTTAGCGGAATCTATGCCGAGATACCGCGAATGAATCGCGGTATGACGGTTCGCGGTGGTATGACGGTTAAGTAATTCGTCATCCCGCTGCTTGTTAGCGGGATCTAGAGATACCGCGGCGGTATGACGGTTCGCGGCGGCATAGCTATCTTCAAAAATATGGTTGAATAATTGTTAATAATAGTGTATAATTATTAATATTTTTAAGCACTTTGGCTATGGCTTTATCTAAGTTTCTCGACCCTAAGCTGGATTTAACCTTCAAAAAAATATTTGGCACTGAAAAAAATAAGAATATTCTCATACATTTTTTGAATGATATTTTAGGGTTTACCGAGATAAATACTATACAAGAAGTGGAATTCCTCAGTACTATAATGGATCCTGAAATTGCCTCTGATAAGCAAAGTATAGTTGATGTTCTTTGCAGGGACTCTAGTGGGGCTAGGTATGTGATTGAAATGCAGCTCACTCGCGATAAAGGCTTCGAAAAACGAGCTCAACTATATGCTGCTAAGGCTTACTCAAGGCAAGCTGATAAATCTGGTAAGTACATTGATTTAAAGAAGGTTTTCTTTATTGCTATCTCTAATTGTAATTTATTTCCTGATAAGCTTGATTATATATCCAGCCACACTATAAGAGATGAGAAAACCAATGAGCATGACTTAAAAGATTTTCAATTTGTATTTATTGAACTACCTAAATTTCCTAAGAATAAGGAAGAACAGCTAGAAAGCATAGTGGATCGTTGGTTATTTTTCTTCAAATATGCAGATGAAACTACGGAAGAAGACTTAAGGAAAATAGCAGAAAAAGCACCAATAATAAAGTTAGCCTACGATGAATTAGACAGGTTTAGCTGGAATGAAAAAGATTTAGTAGCTTATGAAGAAAGAATAATGGATCTACGGAAAGAAGAAGCCATTCTTGAATACAGACTTGACCTTGCTACTGAAAAAGGCATCCAAATTGGCGAAGAAAGAGGCATCAAAATCGGTAAAGAGGAAGGGAAAATTGAAGGAAAAATCGAAGGAAAAATCGAAGTCGCAAAAGCAATGCTGGCTAACAATGTTGATGTCAACACTATTGTCAAATTTACTGGCCTTTCTATTAGTGAGATTGAAGAATTAAGTGTGAACGGTACAGAGTAATTTCAAAGTGCATTTGCAGTTGGAACGGATACATTTAATGAGAGTCCCATTTCACGGTGTTCAAATCTACTCCTTCTTGTACCATCTCCCAAAGTGGGCTCATTTCTCTCAGTCGGCCAACATTTTTAGCAACAAGATCTGCTGCATACAAAACTTCTTCTCTAGTTGTAAATCGGCCTAGGCCAAATCTAATTGATGAATGCTCAAGGTCATGGCCATTATTTAGCGACCGTACTACATAGGAAGGCTCAAGAGACGCAGACGTGCACGCAGAACCAGAACTTACTGCTAAATCCTTGATTGCCATGATGAGAGACTCACCCTCAACATAGGGAAAGCTCAAGTTTAGGTTGCCAGGAATTCTATTTTCATAATCACCATTTAAAACGATATCAGGAAACGCTTCTTTTATCTTGTTATACAAAATATCCCTTAATTCTTCCACTCTAGTTGTTTCTTTTTTCATTTCTTCTCTAGCAATACGTGCCGCTTCACCAAAACCAACTGCAAGAGGTGTTGGAACTGTTCCAGAACGCATGCCTCTTTCCTGTCCACCACCACTAATTAGTGGTATCAGCCTAACACGAGGATTCTTTCTACGTACATATAATGCGCCTATTCCCATAGGTCCATAAATTTTGTGGCTAGAGAGACTCATAAGATCAATGCACATCTCATTAACATCAATTGGAACTTTTCCAAAGCTTTGAGCTGCATCTGTATGGAAAAATATATTATGCTTTCTGCATATTTTACCAATCTCCTTTACAGGCTGAATTACTCCGATTTCATTATTTACCATCATTACTGAAATCAAAATTGTTTTATCAGTAATTGCTTCCTCAAGCTTTGATAAATCTATAATTCCGTTTTGCTTAACAGGCAAATATGTAACTTTAAAGCCTTCATTTTCCAGATGCCGACAAGAATCCAGAACACACTTATGCTCCGTGCAGACAGTGATTATATGATTTCCTTTATTTTTATAAAAGTGAGCAACGCCCTTGATTGCCGTATTATTTGACTCAGTTGCACCTGAGGTAAAGATAATTTCTTTGCTATCTGCGTTCACCAGATCAGCGATGTGTTTCCTTGCTTTTTCCACTGCTTCTTCAGCAGTCCAACCAAATGAATGGCTGCGAGAGTGTGCATTGCTGAACTCACCAAAGTAAGGTATCATCACCTCTAAAACACGGGGATCTACTTTAGTAGTAGATTGATAATCAAGAAATATTGGTAATTTTATTTTAGCATCGTGTATTTTTTTACTTTCAACATTCATAAAGCTACCACGGAGACAAAATTTACAATTATTTTATAGCATTAAAACTTAATTTTTTCAAGATATAATCTTGCATCAAGTACAAAAGTGTCATCCAAGTAGCTGACACATAACTGTACGAACATTTATTTGCGAAAGCAGTGTGTTAAATGTTATAGCCAGTTTTGCCTCAAACACAAAGGCAGTGCCCAGACACTGGGATGACACCCTATTGGTGGCAATTGCTTCCAAATCATAATGTTTGTACAGCTGTGCGCCGTGCGCTGGAATCCGTTTTAGCCCTTATCTATATCTCAGTTCCACCAACAGTTATTGCGTCGACTTTGAGTGTCGGCTGACCAACTCCAACGGGCACATTTTGTCCATCTTTCGAGCATGTGCCAACACCAGGATCTAACTTTAAGTCATTACCAACCATAGATACTTTTTTCAACACTGTTGGACCGTCACCAATTAGTGTTGCTCCTTTTACTGGCTGTGTAATTTTGCCATTTTCTATTAGGTAAGCTTCCGAAGATGAAAAAACAAATTTTCCTGACGTTATATCAACCTGCCCACCACCGAAATTTACTGCATATAGACCTTTCTTTACGCTAGATATTATTTCCTTCGGTGTATACTTTCCGGGCAACATATAGGTGTTTGTCATGCGCGGCATAATAACTTCTTTATAACTTTCTCTTCTACCATTACCAGTTGGGCTTACACCCATGAGTTTAGCGTTCATATGATCCTGCATGTATCCTTTTAGGATCCCATCCTCTATCAATATATTATAACTGGGTGGAGTGCCTTCATCGTCTACGCTGATAGAGCCGCGCAAATTGGGCAGAGTTCCGTCATCAACTACTGTGATGTCACTAGCTGCTACTTGTTTACCCACAGAATTTGAAAATGCTGAGACTTTTTTGCGATTGAAGTCGCCCTCAAGTCCATGACCCACGGCTTCGTGTAACAATATTCCTGGCCAGCCTGGACCTAAAACGACTGTCATTTCTCCGGCTGGAGTTGGAATTGCTTCAAGATTTACCAGTGCTTGTTCTAACGCTTGGTTTGCAACTTCTTTCCACTTTTTCTCAGAAATAAACTTACTATAAGAGTCCCTTCCACCATGCCCTGCAGAACCTCTTTCGGTACGGCCATCTTTTTCTACAATGACTAGCACATTAAAACGTACCAGAGGCCTGATATCGCTTAATCTGTGATCACCCTTTATTATTTGTACAACTTGCCATTCTCCACTTAGAGTTATTTTTACTTGCTTCACGCAGTTATTTTTGGACCTTACATACTCATTAACCTCATTGAGTAGCTTAATCTTTGAATTCAGATCCATTTCATTTATAGGGTTAATCCTCGAATATAGGCTTTTTGTCTCTTCGTTTAAATTTATTGAATTTGTCTTGTTTAAAGACACTGAGCTTTTTACCATAGAAGCAGCATTACTAATTTCTTTTTCGCTGATCTCAGAAGAACAAACGAAAGATGTACTATCTTCACAAAAAGACCTTAAACCAAATCCCCTTCTAGTATTCAAGTCCATGTGTTTTAATATGTTATCCTCAAAAACCAGGGACTCCGACTGGCAAAATTCTAGAAACAGCTCACCACCATCGCTATTGCTCAAAGCGTTATTGACTATTTTATATACGTTATTAATATTAACATTGTTTTGAGCAAAAAATATTTGATCTAGATTTGGCATTACCTTTGAACTAAAAATTGTTTAAGTATATTATTTAACTTTAACATAGTAAACTATAAAAAGCCCGGGTGGCGGAATTGGTAGACGCGCTAGCTTCAGGTGCTAGTAACTTTTTAAGTTGTGGAAGTTCAAGTCTTCTCTCGGGCACTCTTAGCTTCCATATTGCTTATTGAATTAATTAATGTTATAATATAACATATTAGGTAATATTTATGCTATGTATGGTGAAAAAGATAAGTTAGCCTACAGAAAGAAGGTACGAACTTACTCGAAACGCTTAGTTACTACACTATCTACTATCTCTTTCATTGGATACATAGCGGCATTGGTCTTGAATATTCCTGTCTTAAGTCTGTATTTTAGTATTGCCGGCACTATATTCAGTGCACTTTCGTTTGCTTTAAATATATGGTCACTAAATGATCATTCCCGACAACAGAATCTTAATAAGAAATCTGGCATAAAAAACACTCCAGGACAAAAAAAGTTAACAAAGATCTATCTTGATATAGCATCCAGTGCTTCATTTCTAATAGGAGGTATTGCATCTATGTCGCTTTTTGAGTCTTCTGTTATTTATTTTGTTTCTACGCCTTTTTTTATTCTAGGCTGTGTTATTATGGCAGCTAATATCGTTCAAACTATGATTAGTGAACCACAGACAAAAAACGTCCTTGAGAATCTCTCTTCAAATACTGCAAGAGTACAAGCTTAAGTATTAACTTATTTAACTTATACAGGAATATTAGCTATATAATTCCACTGAAGGAAGCCATTCAAAAGAGTTCTATGTAATTAGCGTCAAAAAAGTGTAAGCAGAAATTGTGGGCTTATTGGGGTAGGAGCGCTTAGTACTCCTACTTCCACATCAATAGACTTCTTTCGAAACTAGGATAAAGCAGTAAAAATAGTAATTTTGAGGTAAGGAGAAATGAAGTATGAAATAGTGAAAGAGCTCGATAAAGGGGAGTTTCGTCGACTAACAGGAGTAAAGAGATCAACATTTAACAAAATGGTAGGGATTTTATGTGAAGAAAATAAAAAAAAGAAAGCCAAAGGAGGAAGGAAAAATAAGCTAAACGAGGAGAATATGCTGCTCATGGTATTAGAATACTTACGAGAATACCGTACATATTTTCACATAAGTCAAAGTTATGGAGTAAGTGAAAGTACGGCATATAAAACTGTAAAATGGGTAGAGGATACTCTAATACAACACCAAGATTTCGCATTGCCAGGACGAAAAGAACTCCTAAAAAGCGACGTGAAATATGAGATTTTGGTGATTGATGCAACGGAAACACCTGTAGAGAGACCAAAAAAAAGCAGAAAAGATTTTATTCAGGAAAGAAGAAAAAACATACGCTAAAAACACAAATAATTGCAGAAAAGAAGAGCAAGAAAATTATTTGTACGTCATTTTCAAACGGGAGAAAGCATGACTTTCGGCTTTTCAAGGAGTCAAAAGTGCATGTATCAGAAGGTATAAAAGTTTTAGCCGATGCTGGCTATAGAGGTTTTCAGAAAATTCACAAAAATGTCGAGTTGCCACACAGAAGGATGAAAAAGAGTCCCTTAATTAAGGAAAAAAAGGTAGAAAATCGGGAGCTAGCAAGCAAAAGAGTAGTAGTTGAGAATGTAATTGGTCTGTTAAAAAGATTCAAAATTATTGCAGACAGATACCGCAATCGGAGAAAACGTTTTGGCTTGAGATTCAATTTAATAGCAGGAATTCACAATTTTGAGCTGTCTATATGAGTTTCGAAAGAGGTCTAATGAAAAAAGAGAAGCTTTTGGCTTGCCACCGCTGCCGGGTGGTGATGAGTTAGGTTAAGTTTGTATCCGTTCAGATGAGTTCATTGTCCCCTAAACCGTACGCCTAAGTAAATCAACCATTTCTCTTGCTGACTAAAGCGGTGAAGATTTGGTCTACATCAAAACTCATCTTAGGACGCCAAATAGGGCCATCCAAATGCATATCGATATAGATTGGATTACTATAGCCTGGTGGAATGAAAAAGAACCTGAATATAGAAGCTAAAGCGAAGTTAGATAAGGTTAAATTAGAAGAGATCGACCCTGATGCTTGATCAATCCCGAACTGTAAACTAGTTGAACATATACCACTCTTAATACTTGCTTTTCCGCTAATATTTTCAAAAAATGTTTTACCGTTATATATATCAACATAAGCAAGTGTGGAAATTTCAGATTTATTCTTACTGCTTAACAAATTAGTGATAAATGAATTGAAATCTACATTAGTAACTTCTATTCCTTGCGCTTGTAAGTTTACATCTCCTGATAAGTTACTAGCCCAATCATGAAAACTTTTTCCTTGAGTTTTGATTTCACCATTTAAGCTTACCTGACCATTTACATTGTCAATTCCTATAACCTTACCAATCTTTTTAGTGTCCAAATTTACAATAGAAAACCTTGTATTTATTGAGTCTGATCTTAAATAACCCTGAAAAAACACTTGCCCGTGTTCTAATACGTAACTTGCCTGCCTGATAGTGATAGTGTTGTTTCTCATTACCGCATCCAAATTAAAATCTTTTAAAACATTCTGCTCGGTTTTAAATTCTGCAGTATTGATTTGCACATTTGCATCAAAGCCTTCTTTATCATCCAAAAAATCAAGCTGCTTTGTTGACCATTGAATTTGATCTATCTCATTTCTTGAACTTCTTTTCACTTCTACTAAATTCGGTAATTTAAAGATATTTCCATTAAATTTACTGCCCGTAAGGTTAACATCTAATAAAGGTTTGGCGTATTTTTGATCTGCTAATATTTTTGCATTACCGGTAATATCGAAATCTTCTCCAGATAGTTTTATTTTATCTGCAACTAGCTTACCTTTTTCCATTTTTAGCAAAAAATCCAAATTTTTAATTTTCGTATCATTCAATGTAAGGTTATTAACACTGGCCTTTATATTTGCATCATACTGAAAAATTTTCAGCCATTGCATTTTAGGTAAACTGCTAAATAATGAATGATCATATTTATCTGCATCAAGATTATGCATGCTAAATTCACCATTGATCGCATTGTGTTTTTTTGTGTGGCTTACTCTAATTGACCCTTGCAAGGATTCCTTATTATTTAGCAGTCTAATGTCTGAGATAGATAATATTCTTGGTGCAAGGTGCAGTTTAGAACTTAGTGTAAATTGATTTTTCTGGTTTTCTTTCATCTTTATAGAAGGGAAAAAACATGAAATGAATGACTCAAAATCATTTCCTTCGACTAATAAATCACCGTTGAATTCAGATAGGACATTATTGTTTGAGATCTCTCCTGATAAGTAAGATATATTATTGATTCCAGGAAATTTAAGAAGCGTATTAACTTTTACTTTGCCATCAGTGGATTTTAGTACAGCACGGAAATTGTCCAATATTTTGTTTTGATATTGAATGTTAGAAGCTTCCATATTAAAATTTAAGCTCAAGTTCTTTGGCACAACTGCTCTAAAACATTCCAGAAGATCCTTCATATTCATTGTTCTTTGTGAATCATTTTGTATGGAATCTAAATCAACTTTACTGAAGCTAATATTGAAATTAGTGTGATTGCCTTTTCTATCATTTTGTATTGTACCGCTGGCTTGCATGCTTTTGGAATCAATTTTTAAGTCAGTTGCCGTAAACTCACTTTCATTAAGACTTATATTGGATGATATCTTGATATTTTCGCTAGGAATAACACAAGAGAGAAAGCTAAGATTAATGATTTTTGCTAAATCACTCACAGAACCGGAACTGTTATTAATTGTTAATGTTAAATTACCCTGGAGTTCTTCTTGATTTCTATTACCTGTAAATAGCAAATTTACAAAATTTGATTCAACACTAATGTGTACATTCCTTTTTGTGATATTAACCTTTCCTGAAAAATCGTAATTATTATCACCTACCTTTACTTTACCAAAAAACTGCTTATTTTTTTTTACAGCAACTTCCTTTATGTTAACAATATCAGCGAAATCATTCTTGAAACTTACTTGGCTGTCTTTTATTACTATATCGACTGTGTTACCACTGGCGTTTGTATTTATAATATTAAGTAAATTTTCTTTGTTGCTTTTCATGCCAAACAATGTGATTGACTTTGGTTGCAACGAAAATAAAAACAACGATAGGAACGATGGCCTTATTTCAATTTTTCTTACACTAATTAAATCTGACAACTTTTGCTCTTTATTTTCGTTGTATTGTACGTATACATTATAAATAGTGAGCTTTGGGGTAATCAACGAAACTTTAATTTTTCCCCCAATATGCACTTTAGCATCATACGTCTTCTCTAACTCTTTTATGATATATTTCCTGTAGCCACTCCAATCCTTAAAAGTTGCAGCAACATGCATGAGAATTAATAGCAGTGAGATTGATAATATAGCATATAAAGAAAGTCTCATAATTTACACATGCTTAAAGTTTCCCTTAAATATTAAATAGAGAATACCAAAATAAACAATAACACTCAAAGCTATTAAAGTCGTTAAATAAACAATACGAGCCAACATTTTATCAAAAAATAATCCTGCCAACAAAGAATTAAAAATATAAAGGGCTATTGACATGACTGCCGTTGCTACAAAAATTTTCATGACATTTAACAATAACGCTTGGCTAACCTTATACATTTTATTTATTGTTAAATAACTAATTAATAGAATAGAGTTTATCCAAGTGGAAACGGAAGTAGCAATAGCAATCCCCGTATGCTGATACTCGTTCATTAACAAAAGGTTTAGCACTACATTAATTCCAAGACACATTAGCGAAAATATGGTTGGTATTTTCAGATTGCCTTTAGCAAAAAATGTAGGTAGCAATACTTTATTTATAATAAATGCAGGTAAAGAAAGAGAAAATGCTATTAAAGTGGGAACAGTTTGCTGCACTGCATAATGATCAAACCGGCCGTAAGAAAAAAGCGTAAGTAAAATTATGTCGGGAATAATGATAAAGGCAGCAGTTGTTGGCATAATTAACATTAATCCTATGTTGAGAGCCTTGTTCTGTATTTTGACTATATTTTCAGTATTATCCACCTGTTTTGAAATTAAAGGAAGAAGCACTGTACCAATTGCAGTACCGATTATTCCCTGCGGTAGTTGATTTAGTCTATCGGCATAATATATATAGGACACCGCATTTGGTATAAAACTCGCCATGATTGTATCAATCCATAAGCTTATTTGAGTTACACAATTGTTGATAATTGCAGGTATCACACGCTTAAAAAATAACCTTACTTCATTGCTTAATTCAAGGCTAAAAGAAAAAGCTGCCTTTAACTTGTATGCACTAAAT
This sequence comes from Wolbachia endosymbiont (group A) of Therophilus tumidulus, assembly GCF_964277345.1. Classification (NCBI taxonomy): domain Bacteria; kingdom Pseudomonadati; phylum Pseudomonadota; class Alphaproteobacteria; order Rickettsiales; family Anaplasmataceae; genus Wolbachia; species Wolbachia endosymbiont (group A) of Therophilus tumidulus. The sequence goes on from NZ_OZ195515.1 coordinate 1,312,899, forward strand.
AGTATCAAAAGTAGCTGGAAAATTCCTCCTATAAGGACAGCTATAGAAAGGTTGTGCGCTGGAGTTTTTACGTAAGGCACAAACAAACTGATGATTAAACAGAGATTCAAAACGATTGGTGCAATAGCTGTTGAAGCAAAATGCTGCTTTACTTGCAGCATTCCACCAATAAGTGATGCAATTGAAACAAAGATTATGTAGGGCATCATAATTCTTGATAAAGTAACAGTAAGGGTAAACTTACTTTGGTCAAATCCAGGAGCAAAAATTTGAATCATATAAGGGGAGAAAGTTTGCATGATAAGGCAAAAAATTACTAAGATAATAAACGTAATGGATATTACACTACTTGCAAAATTAAATGCCTTTTTATTATCATATGATTCTGTCGAATATAATGGTATGAATGAGGTAGTGAACGCTCCTTCTGCAAAAAATGCTCGAAATAGATTGGCAAAACGAAACGAAGAAAAAAATATGTCTGCAAGAGAGTTCGCACCAATAACCGTAGCAATCAATACATCTCTTATTAACCCTGAGATCCTTGAAATAGCCGTAAAAAAACTAAATGTGAAAATACTTTTAAACATACCACTATTTCATTAGTGTCAATACAATTAACTATAATGGTAAAAGTATCAATGAAAATATTTATTGGCTAAACTTAAAACCCTCTGCAAAAAGAGAGTTAAATAATCAATTGACTATTTGCGCTCTTATGTTAGAAATTTTATATCTTGGCGGGCGTAGCTCAGTTGGTAGAGCGTCAGTTTGTGGTACTGAATGTCGCCAGTTCGATCCTGGTCGCTCGCCCCACTAAAACCCGATAATTTGAAAAACCGTCATCCCGCTGCTTGTTAGCGGGATCTAGAGATACCGTGACGGTATGACGTGAGTTAGCTATACATTGGCCACTGATGATTGAAATAGTTAATTACTGTAAAATTTGACATTAACCGCTAATAGTTAGAATATTAGTAGAGTAAGAATTACTCAAGAAGGCATGCATAAATATGATGTAGTAGTAGTAGGTGGTGGTCATGCAGGGTGCGAAGCTGCTGCTGCTGCTGCTCGCCTTGGTGCAAACACGCTGCTTATAACTCATAAAATTTCAACTATAGGGGAAATGTCCTGCAATCCAGCAATCGGAGGAGTTGCAAAGGGCGTTGTAGTCAGGGAAGTTGACGCTCTTGATGGAATAATGGGAAGAGCAATCGATCAAGCAAGTATACACTCAGTCATTTTAAATAGCAGCAGAGGTGCAGCAGTATGGGGCCCGCGTGCACAGGCAGACCGAAAATTATACAAGCAAGCAATACAGGAAATTATTCTAAATTATAATAATTTGACGGTAAAAGAAGAGTCGGTTGACGATTTTCTTATAGAGAGTAATAACAATGGAGAATTGTGCATTAAAGCTGTAATAACAAGCTCAGGGGAGCATATACTGACAAGTAAAGTCGTTCTAACTACAGGGACTTTTCTGCGGGGTGTGATTCATATAGGAGAGCAGGTAACTCCTTCAGGGAGAATGGGAGATAAGCCTGCCGTAGAACTTGCAAATACGTTGAAGAAATATAATTTTAAATTAGGTAGATTGCGTACTGGAACTCCACCGAGGCTTGATCGTGGCACTATAAACTGGTCAATATTGCAAGAACAAGTGGGTGATAATCCACCTGTGCCATTTTCTTATCTCACAGAAAAAATTAACCAACCTCAGGTATCATGCTTTATTACCCATACTAATGAAAACACGCATAAAATAATCAGAGAAAATCTTCACAGATCAGCTTCTTCATATTTAGATGACATTGTTGCACCAAGATACTGCCCATCCATTGAAACTAAGGTTAAAAAATTCGCAGAAAAAAGTAGTCATCAAATATTTTTAGAACCAGAGGGCTTGAATGATGATACTATATACCCGAACGGAATTTCAAATTCATTGCCTATTGAAGTGCAGTGTGAAATGATAAAGAGTATCAAGGGACTTGAAAATGCAGAAATACTAAGACCTGGATATGCAGTTGAGTATGACTATATTGATCCACGAGAACTAAGCCATACTCTTGAAACTAAGAAAATTAAAGGCCTATATTTTGCTGGCCAAATTAATGGCACTACTGGATATGAAGAAGCAGCAGGGCAAGGAATTATTGCCGGAATTAATGCAGCACTCTCTGCATCTGAAAAAAAAGAAAGCTTTGTTCTTCATCGCACAGACTCATATATCGGCGTAATGATAGATGATCTAGTCACCAAAGGGGTGATCGAACCTTATAGATTATTTACCTCACGTGCAGAATATAGGCTAGCTATCAGGTCAGACAATGCAGATAGAAGATTAACACAAAAAGGTTATGATATTTCCCTTGTTTCGCATGAGAGATACTCTGTTTTACAGAATAAACTTGAATCCATTAAGCAGCTTGAAGAGAAGTTAGGGAGTCTGACGATTACTCCTGAGCAGCTTAGGTCTTATGGTATCAAAATATCTTATGATGGGATAAGAAAAACGGCACTAGATTTACTTAGCTATCCAAACATCGACTGGAATAAATTACAAGAAATATGGCCGGAGTTAAGCAGCATCACGCGCTGGGATGGCACCGCAATGGGTAGCATAACTAAGAATGAAATATGCGAAGCGGTTGAAATTGAAGCAAAATACAAACCTTATCTAATAAGACAAGAAGCGGATATGAAGTTTTTACGAGAGGAAATTAACACTCAAATTCCAATTGATTTTAACTATTCACAAGTTAAAGGCCTGTCAAGTGAAGTAATAGAAAAGTTGCAGACGATAAAACCAGCGACGATTGGCATTGCAAAGCAAATACAAGGCATCACTCCTGCAGCGATAGTGAGCATATTAGTGTATTTGAGAAACAGGAAAACGAAAGTGGCTGCTAATTTTGTATGAGGTGTTCTATGTCAAAAATCGAAGAATTTCGTTCTTTTATGCACGAGATAAACGTTGATGCATTTATGTTGCATACTAAAGATGAATATTTAAATGAGTATTCAGAGGAGCTAACAAAGCTGTGTGGCTTTACAGGAACAAATGGGCTACTTATCGTTACAAAAGACAACAAGTGCCCATTTTTTACGGATGGACGCTATATCACACAAGCTCGCAATCAGCTCGATCGGGGCAATTTTCAAGTATATAATATACAAGAAGAGGATCCACGCGAATGGATAAAAGCAAACTTAACATCGACTGCCTCACTAGGTTATTATTTGCAATATTTTACCATAGAAGATATAAGAAAGTATGAGAATATCTGTAAATTAATACCCTGTTTAGCTGGAAAAAAAAAGTGACTGTCGAAAACAAGCAGTGGTTTTACATTCTATTGAATATGCTGGTGAAAGTAGTAAGGACAAATGTGAAAAAGTCGCTAAAAGTATAGATAAAGAAGCTGAAGCAGTGCTTTTAACTGATCCAAATTCAATTTCGTGGTTATTAAATTTAAGAAATGAAAATGCTAAATATACTCCATGTATATTGGGCCGTGCTATATTGTATAAAAGCGGTAATGTTGGTTTGTTTATTCAAGATAAAGAACATTCAACTATAGAAGCAAATTTAGGCAATCATATAAATATTTTTGATATTAGTGAGCTAGAAAATTCGCTGCACAAGCTAAATTCAATAGTCATGGATCCAAGCACAACTCCAATGAGTATCATGGCTGTAATAAAAGATAAACAGGTAGCTGAGAGAGAAGATCCTTGTCTAATTTATAAAGCAGCAAAAAACCAAACTGAAATAGCTGGGGCTATAAATGCGCATATCAGAGATGGAGTGGCAGTTACAAATTTTCTATATTGGCTTGAAAATAATGTTGGTACAGAACTTGAAGCTGAAGAAAAGATTTTAGAATACAGAAAAGAGCAGAATTTGTTTAAGCAACTAAGTTTTCCAATAATTTCAGCATTTAATGAGAATGGGGCAATAATTCACTATCGTGCAAGCAGTAAGACGAATAAAGTAATTCAGAAAGATGGACTGTATTTGATTGACTCTGGTGGCCAGTACCTTGACGGCACAACTGATGTGACAAGAACTGTAGCAATTGGCAATCCAACTGATGAACAAATAACCCACTATACAATAGTACTCAAAGCTCACATTGCTATAGCAAGTGTCATCTTTCCTCCTGGCACTACTGGTGGAGAATTGGATATATTAGCACGTACGCATTTATGGAAATTTGGAATGGACTATATGCATGGTACAGGGCATGGAGTAGGAAGTTACCTATCAGTACACGAAGGACCACAAGCAATATCAAAAAGTAATAAAGTGAAACTCACGCCAGGGATGATACTTTCCAACGAACCTGGCTATTACATTCCGGGAGAGTATGGAATAAGAATTGAAAATCTGATATATGTTGACAGGCAAGAAAACGGCTTCTTAAACTTTAAACAACTGACCTCTATTCCATATGATAGAAGACTAATAAATGTGCAAATGCTTACTAAGGATGAAATTGAATGGATAAATGGCTACCATCAATTTGTCTATAAAAACTTAGAAAATAGCGTAAAAGATAAGGAATGGTTAAAGAAGGTATGTGACCCTTTATAAGCAAAGGAGCATTTTTTATTATTTAAAAAGTATTAATGCAATTGTGACAGGTATTTTGTATTGTTTTTAATTTTAAAATAATATATAATAAAGAACACGTATTTTTAGGTAGGTTATAATTATGATAGACAAAGGGCAAGAAGATGAATTTATGAAGCAGTATATGGATACTTGCAAAGAGCAAATAGAAAAATTAGCCAAGGATCCTGAATTGCTTAATCAGACTTTAAAACCACTTATGCAAATGTCTCAGCAGCTTATGGCTGGTGGTATGTTAGAAGGGGCTATGCCTGGCATGATACCTGATTTGGGCAGTATGGATGTTAACAAGATGATTGCTCAGATGAAGGAAATGATTGACTACATAAGAGGTAACTATAAGGAACTAATGAAAGAGCACAGCTCGCAGATTCAAGAGCTTGATGAATCCAGTAAAAAGCTAAGAGGCTTAGTTAAAAAATTGATAGAAAAGATCGAAAGTAAGTAAATAACATCTGGATTTCTGTCATTCTATATACAACTTTCTAGTTGGACGGTAAGTCGAGGTCAATTATTGATGCCATGAAAGTAGCTGACACTGGTTCCTTTATGACGGCAGTGCCCAGAGGTGTCATCCCAGTGCTTGACACTGGAATCCAGGAAACTTAACTTTACACCAGGTAATAAGAACTGGATTCCAGTGTCAGCTACTTTCATCTGCCACGCGAATTGCCTGCAAATTGCAATGTTCATACAGTTATGAGCTAGTGTACATAATTGCACATGGGTTTTTACAAATTTGAAAATTAGTGTTAAATAAAAATATAAATGCAAAAGGAAAAGAAATGATTGAACTTAAAGGCCCAGAAATTTGTGCAGGCGGAAATAAGAAAAATTTGATTATTTTTTTACATGGTTGGGGCTCAAGTGGCGATAATTTCATTCACCTTGCTAAAGTTATGAGCAAGTTTTTACTGGGTTCATATTTTGCAGTACCCAATGCTCCGTTTGAAAGAGAAATAGGTGATGGTTATCAGTGGTTCAGCTTGGAAGATCGTAGTGAGGAAGCGCTATATAATGGAGTAAAAAATGCTACATCAATTGTAAATCATTTCATTGATACAAAATTAAAGGAGCTTAATTTAAAAGATACGCAACTTTCTTTAGTTGGATTTTCTCAAGGAGCAATGCTTGCAATACATACAGCTCTCACCCGCTCTCAATCCTGTGCATCAGTTGTTGCATACTCTGGTAGATTTCTTTCACCTTCAAAAACTGCACCAGAGATCAAGTCAAAACCTAACATATGTGTTATCCATGGTGATGCTGACGACGTGGTACCTTTTTCGTCCCTCGACTTAGCGGTTAAAGCTCTGAAAGAAAATGGAGTAAATGTTGAAGGACACCCAATTCATGCATTAGGGCATATTATTAATGAAGAGGGAATAAAATTAGGAGTAGAATTTATCAAGAAGAATTTTAAAAATTAATTTTCATGCACTTGTTTTGCTTTGGTTATGGATATGTAGCTAAATTTTTATCGAAAAAATTACTGAACTTAGGTTGGAAAGTCAGTGGCACATCAAGAAGTAAAGATATACAAAATGTAATCCTCTTTAATTATGAGAAGGTTAGCCAAGATCTGCTTAAAAGCGCAACGCACGTTTTAATTTCTATTCCTCCAGATGGTGATGATGTTGTGGAGAGATACGGTGATTGCCTGCAAAATGTTAAATGGTTTGGTTATTTGTCTGCAACTAGCGTCTATGGTGATCACTCTGGTAATTGGGTGAATGAGGAATCTGAAACAAAACCTATAGAAATCAGAGGAGAAAAGCGCCTTAGATCTGAAAGGAAGTGGCTGAATAGCAGATTGCCTGTACATATTTTTCGTTTAGCTGGAATATACGGTCCTGGTAGGAACGTGTTAATTGACTTGCAGCTTAGCAAAGCAAGAAATGTGAAAAAAGAAGGGCATTTTTTTTCTCGTATTCACGTTGAAGATATATCGAATATTTTATTTTCTTCCATGCAAAACATAAAACCTGGTGAAATATACAATTGTGCAGACGATTTACCCACTACACAATCTGAAGTGATAATGTATGCAGCCAAACTTCTCAATGTTAGCCCTCCAGAGCCAATTGAGTTACCAGATTATGCACAGAGTTTTTATTTAGGATCAAAAAGAGTAAGTAATGTTAAAATTAAAAAAGATCTTAATGTCTCTCTAATTTATCCTAACTACAAGGTGGGATTAGAGAGTTTGCATGTAAAAAAAACTGAAATCACATCAGAATGATAGATAGGCTTATTGTCACTGCCATTAAGTTAAGGAAAGAATGGTTAAAAACTGAACTAAAAAGTCAGAAATAATTAAGGATTTATGACAAATGCTGAAACAGAATAGAGTAAACTTTAAAGCAGATAAACTCTGAAGTGTAAATTACTTAAGAAATAGTGACCTTACCCAGAAAAAGTGGAGAGAAAGAAAAGAGTTTTTTCGGGTAAAATAAAATTTTGGAGGATTAGAAATGGTAAGAGAATATACGGCAGAATTCAAATTGGAAGCTGTTAAACTGGCAAATGAACAAAGAAAGGCAGGTCAAACAATTACAAAAATAGCAAGAGATTTAGGAATAAAGGGTGGTTTATTAGGAAAATGGATAAAGAAACACAACGAAAAAAAGTCGGCGGCAAATGCATTTCCAGATGTAGCACCTTATGACAAAGAGAGGTTTGATTTACAAAGCAAGAGTAACAAGGGAAAGAGACATTTAAAAAAAAGCCCTGGCCAGTCAAAAAGAGTAAAATATTTTTTCATAAAAGAGCATAGTAAACACTATAAAGTACAGGAATTATGTAGGATTTTCTGCTAGTGGCTACTATAAGTGGACCACAAGAAAAATAAGCAGTAGAGAATCAGCAAATAAAGAGCTACTCGAAGCTATTCAAAAAATATATCAAGTTTCTAAATGTAGATATGGAGCTCCTAAAATTCATGCTGAATTAAAGGCTTTGGGTAAAAGTTGCAATTTGAAAACGGTGCAAAGTATTATGCAGAAAAATGACATCAGGGCTATACTGAGAAGAAAGTTTAAAATTAAAAAACAACAAACAGATAATAGAGCTGTAGCTCCCAATATACTAGATCAAAACTTTATTGTTGATCAACCAAATAAAGTATGGGATTACTTACATCAAAACCAAGGAGGGATGGCTATATTTGGCAGCAATAATTCTCACGTATGGTAGTTAATGAGTAGTGCAATAAATAAACAATTGGTTATGAACTCTTTATTAATGGCCATTAATAGGCGTAAACCTGTTAAAAATCTACTGCTGCACAGTGACCAAGGTTCACAATATACTTTGCAAGGTTATCAATATCTCTTAGCTGTAAAGAATATAGATGAGTAATAAAGGCTGTTGTTACGACAATTCTGTTGCAGAAAGCTTCTTTAGCTCATTGAAAAGAGAAATACTTATTGATACTTCACAACACTCTGCTCAACAAACTAGAACTGCAATATTTAAATACATAGAAATTTTTTATAACAAACAACGTCACTATTAACTATTGCATTCCAGAACAATTTGATGCATCATTCTTTTTGTAAAAAACATTCCACACTTTCTCTCCACTTTTTCTGGGTAAGGTCATATGTGTACATCCCCATCATGAATGCTATTTTCGGTAAAATCTCTTACAACGCTCAAAAGCAGAAAAACAAAAACTTGATTTTCTCAGCTAAATAGTGGACCATCAAAAGCACGCATAAATATCTACAATGAAAGAAAAAACTTTCACAATCATCGATGGCTATGGTTTTCTTTTCAGAGCTTACTATGTACTACCTCACTTAATTACCACAACAGGAATGCCAATAGGTGGTGTATATGGCTTTCTGAATATGGTTCTTAAGTACATTGCCCATTCGGACTACTTAACTATAGCACTTGATGCAGGGAAAAAGAATTTTAGGCACAATTTATATCCTGAGTACAAAGCGAACAGAGTAACGCCTCCTGAGGATCTAACTCCACAGTTCACCATACTGAGGGAAGCGGTAGAAGCTTTTAACCTCAGCTATGAAGAGATTGAAGGTTATGAAGCAGATGATATAATTGCAACACTAGCTGCAAAATACGCCAACCACCAAGACTTTAAAGTGGTAGTCGTTTCATCAGATAAAGATTTGTTCCAGCTTTTGAATTACAATATTCTAATATTTGATCCTATTAAAAATATATACATAGATGAAAAACAAATAGTAGAAAAATTTGGTGTAAATTCAAACAAGCTTCTTGATTTATTTTCTCTAACTGGTGATGCATCTGACAACATTCCAGGCGTTCCGGGAATAGGTCCGAAGACTGCAGCTAAATTACTGGATGAATTTGATTCATTGAATAATATTATAGAGAACATTGATAATATCGAGCAAACGAGGATTCGTAATATTCTCACCGAACATAAGGAAAAAGCTCTAATTTCAAGAGAACTTTTATCACTATGCGAAAAAGTAGACCTTCAACATGATATTGCAAAATATGAAGTCCATTCTCCAAATATGGAAAAACTATTATCCTTTTTAAAGAAGTATGAATTCAATTCCTTAATAGGGAAAGTGGAAAAGCTTTTTTCCTATAATGGGTCTAGCACAAAAGAGAAAATAGAATATAGTAGTGAAGAGTTAGAGAAATTTTTGGAGCATTGTAGATATGAAGGCAAAATTGCAATTCATTACCACCTTGAAAACAATGTATTAAGTCTATCTTATAGCGAAAGTAATATTTTTTATATAGAGCAAGACAGCATACAAGATGCACTCATTATAATTAACTTAACTTTGCTCTCAAATGGAGTGCTTAAAATAATACATAACATTAAAGAAATCAGGAAAATCTTCCCTGCAATAGAGAAGATGTTAGATTCAGTTGATGATTTGATGATAATGTCGTATAGCTTGGATACAGGAAAGCATGATCACAGTATTCCAAACATAGTTGCGCATAATTTGAGTGAAAATGCAGAAATTTTCTCGGCAAAAACTTTAATAGCAATTCATGAAAAGCTAAAGCAAAGGTTATTTCAGGAAAAATTGCTCACAATTTACGAGCGCTTCGATAAGCCACTTATGAAAGTAATATTTGATATGGAGAAAAATGGGATATTACTGAACATACAAAAATTACAGGAGCTGTCCGATAAATTTCAGCAGGTAATTGCCGTGCTTGAAGATGAGATATATAATTTGGCAGGAGAAAGATTTAATATTGCTTCGCCAAAACAATTAAGTGATGTTTTATTCAACAAAATGGGGCTTAATAAAAAGAAAAAGTCAAAAAAATCTGGATCGTATAGCACCAATTATGAAGTTCTAGAGGCACTCGAAGAAGAAGGGGTAGAAATCGCAAGTAAAATTCTAAATTGGCGACATTTAAGTAAATTAAAAGGCACCTACACTGATGCATTAATAAAGCAAGTTGATCCACTTGATGGTAGAATACACACAAGCTTTTCAACGACTGCAACTGCAACTGGAAGGCTGAGCTCCAGCAATCCTAATTTACAGAATATTCCTATCAGAAGCGAAGAGGGAAATCTTATCAGACAAGCATTTATTGCGCCAAAAGGGCATAAGATAATTTCTGCTGACTATTCGCAAATAGAATTAAGACTCCTGGCACACGTTGCAAACGTTGCAGCATTTAAAGAAGCTTTTGCAAACGGACAAGATATTCATGAGATCACCGCAAGGCAAGTTTTTGGAGTGCAAGAAATAGATGAGCAATTAAGACGCAAAGCAAAATCCATCAATTTTGGAATTATATATGGCATTAGCCCATTTGGTCTTGCAAAGCGGCTTGGAATTACCATTGCGGAAGCTGCTGAATACATTAATTACTATTTTTCCTGTTACCCAGAAATAAAGGCCTATATGGAAAAAACAGTGTCTATCGCAAGATTGCATGGTTATGTAGAAACTTTGTTTGGCAGGAGATGCTTTGTAAGAGACATAAACAATACAATTCCTTATATAAGACAATTTGCAGAAAGGGCAGCAATAAACGCACCACTGCAAGGAACCGCTGCTGATATAATAAAACGTGCGACAATTCAGCTTTTTGACCAATTAAAAGTAGGTAAAATAATCCTCCAGGTTCACGATGAACTACTGGTTGAAGTAGAAGACGAAAAGGTACAAGAAACAGCAAAACTTATGAAAGATATAATGGAAAATGCAATAGAAATTTCTGTACCACTTGAAGTAGAAATAAAAGTTGGCGACAACTGGGGTCTAAATTCCCTTAATTATGACTTAAACATCGTGAATTCTAGGAGTATAAATCATTTGAACTAATACGAAAAATATGTTAGAATAGAACATAGCAAATGCAAATAGGTCAGCCATGATAGGCCCACAAGTAAAAAGTTCAAAACCTCCAAAGTTACCTACTCAGGTAACTAACAAAGATGAGAAAGTTTTTAAATTTGAAAAAGAGAAACATCAGTTAATCTATCGTACTTTCCTAGATATTTTTAAAAATCCAGAAAAACTAGAAGAGCAAACGAAACAGGAAATAGAAAAGAAGGAACAGGAAATAGAAAAGAAGAAACAGAAATTGAAAGAAAAACAAAAATTACAGAGTGATCTGAAGTCATTAAAGGAACGGTTACCTCGATTACAGGATGAAAATGAAAAGAAAATTTTTACTTTTGTATTTGAGAATAGTGGAAAGATATTCAACAATGTCAAGCTAGAAGATGTAGAACCACTCAGTGAAGAGAATTTTTCTCAGTTTTTACTTTCTGTGTTTAAAGAAATTAGGGAGCAAGGCTTAGCTAGAGAAGAGAAATTAAATGATGATAAAATACGACAAATAATAACCAAGTGTGTAGCTGATATAAGGGGTACAGAAGCTAAAGATTCATCCATAAAGTTCGTATTGGAAATGCCGCTGCTGCTAATTGGAGGGATCAAAATAGACCCGAAAAATATTTCTGGCTCCTTTATGGATGGGGTGAAAGAAAAAATACCATTCTTAGGTAAAGACAAAAAAGAGGAAGATGAACCACCACTTAGTGATGAAGAGATGGTAAAAACGTTCTTACGTAAATCTTTATTTCCTATTACTCTTTTTGCTTTTTCAGCATTAATATTTGGCACTGGCCCAATTGCATTAGCAGTTAGTGGTGGTCTCCTTGTATGGACTGAAGTAAGTACAATCAAAAGTCTTTTTTCAAATAACAAAAAAGGTACTTTGTATGACCCTAGCTCACAAGATAAAGATGATACAGAAAAGAGAGCAAAACTGAATGGAAAAATTCTCGAGGGCATTGATGATATTTTAAAAACCCCAGTTACAGAAGTTGAGAAAGGTACCTCTGTTTCTGAACAAATTTCCCAAGGAAAAGAAAAGAGTGAAAAACAACCTGTTCCTGAGCAAATTTCCCAGGAAAACAACAGGGGAAACGAAGAAAGCAAACAGCAAGATCAACCTTGGACAAGAAAGGAAAACGAACGAAAGGAAGAAAACACAAGCAACAAACAAGCAGGGATTACCTAGGTTTGCCAAAAGTGAGTTGTGTAAGAGGTCTACTATTATTCTATAGCATATACAACAGGAGTATGGTCAGACGGATTTTCTAGCTTACGCAATCTATCATCTATGTAGCATGTTTCCAATTTATCTACAGCTTGTGGTGATAACAGCATATAATCTATGCGCATTCCTTGATTATTTCTGAGTGAATTGCCTTGATAATGCCACCAAGTGAATTGTTGCAAATTTGGGTGAGATATTCTAAACGCATCTTTAAACCCAAGATTCAAGATCGCTCTTAACTTCTCACGTTCTCTTATATGAAAGCACACTTGGCCATTCAATAAGTTTGAATCAAAGACATCAATTTCATCCGGTGCAACATTATAATCGCCAGCTATAATAGTTAACTCTTCATTCTTTAACAAAGTGCTCATCCTTTCGTATAGATTATCAAAAAACTTGAGTTTATATTCAAATGCTTGAGAGTCCGGGCTTTGACCGTTTGGAACGTATACACTTCCCACCCTTACCTTCTGATTATTGTGCTTTATTATGCACTCTATATAACGCGCTTCTTGATAACCTTCTACGATATCAATCTTAAACTTCTCCAGTATCGGATATTTAGATAAAACACAAACGCCATTTCTTGCAACTTGTCCATAGACAGCACATTCATATCCCAGCTTCTCTATCTCTGCATAAGGAAATTGCTCTTCCATACATTTTATCTCTTGCAGCAAAATTATATCTATCTGACTATCAACTATAAAACTACAAAGTTGGTTAACTCTTTTACGTATGGAGTTTACATTCCAAGTTGCAATCTTTAGCATCAACAATCCTTATTAATTATATCAATTAAACTCTCCCCAGTAGGCAACCTCGATGTTATAATTTTTTTCCATTTGATTAACTTTAAACTATCAGCAATGTTTTTACTCATGGTATATGCAACTGCATTATTCATCACATGAGATAACCCACTTTTTAGAACTAATGAACAAAATACCCTTGCTGTCTGTGAGGAAAAAAAAGCAACACTACCAATTTTACCATCCAACAGTAAATTTTTACACCTATTAGTTAGACTCCTTTTAATGATTGTTTTATAGAGTACAACTTCTCTTACGTTAAAATCTTCTTCAGATAATCTCTTTTTTAGGTCACATGATACTTCTTGTCCTCTTATATATAAGAACTTTATTGCACTTGAATAGTGAGCTTTTATGAATGATATCAGACCATCAACGTTGCTGTCTGCTGAGATTATATCAGAAAATCCCAAATTTTTTGCAGCCTGCATGGTTGAATTACCAACTGTAATAATCGGAAAGTCATCCTCTTTGCATATTTGACTAAGAGCCTTTACACTGTTTTTACTTGTAGATATCACAACGTCAAATTCGTACGCAGATATATCAGGATTTAAGTACTTTATTGTGAATACTGGTTCTATAAAAACTTTGTATCCATACTTTCTCAATATATTTCTTGTATTGAACGAGTCCAATAAAGGCCTCGTTAATAAAATAGACTTCATTCTGATTTATTTCACTACTAGTAAAATAGTACCCTTTATACACAAATTACTGAATAAAAACTTTTATTTTGATAGCTTGAGCAATTATTCAAGTAATTAGACCTCTTTCGAAACTCATATAGACAGCTCAAAATTGTGAATTCCTGCTATTAAATTGAATCTCAAGCCAAAACGTTTTCTCCGATTGCGGTATCTGTCTGCAATAATTTTGAATCTTTTTAACAGACCAATTACATTCTCAACTACTACTCTTTTGCTTGCTAGCTCCCGATTTTCTACCTTTTTTTCCTTAATTAAGGGACTCTTTTTCATCCTTCTGTGTGGCAACTCGACATTTTTGTGAATTTTCTGAAAACCTCTATAGCCAGCATCGGCTAAAACTTTTATACCTTCTGATACATGCACTTTTGACTCCTTGAAAAGCCGAAAGTCATGCTTTCTCCCGTTTGAAAATGACGTACAAATAATTTTCTTGCTCTTCTTTTCTGCAATTATTTGTGTTTTTAGCGTATGTTTTTTCTTCTTTCCTGAATAAAATCTTTTCTGCTTTTTTTTGGTCTCTCTACAGGTGTTTCCGTTGCATCAATCACCAAAATCTCATATTTCACGTCGCTTTTTAGGAGTTCTTTTCGTCCTGGCAATGCGAAATCTTGGTGTTGTATTAGAGTATCCTCTACCCATTTTACAGTTTTATATGCCGTACTTTCACTTACTCCATAACTTTGACTTATGTGAAAATATGTACGGTATTCTCGTAAGTATTCTAATACCATGAGCAGCATATTCTCCTCGTTTAGCTTATTTTTCCTTCCTCCTTTGGCTTTCTTTTTTTTATTTTCTTCACATAAAATCCCTACCATTTTGTTAAATGTTGATCTCTTTACTCCTGTTAGTCGACGAAACTCCCCTTTATCGAGCTCTTTCACTATTTCATACTTCATTTCTCCTTACCTCAAAATTACTATTTTTACTGCTTTATCCTAGTTTCGAAAGAAGTCTATTGAGTGTCATAAAGCTTGCATTTTCTACGTATTTCCACAACTTTTGTCTCTTTTCCATGAGAATTTCTATTGCATCTTTGTCATACGACAAGCACAGATCTTCACCAAATCTTGGTGTCAGCCAAGAATTCAGGTGACAGATAATATTTTCTAGCGTTGGTAAAACCGTCTGTTCCCAGAGGGATAAGCGTGCTTCGACTAAATTGCTATAAGTGTTATCACCTGGTATGCCAAGCAACTGCGGCGGGACACCAAAAGCCAGGGCGATATCGCGGGCTGAACTGTGTTTGGACTCAATAAAATCCATATCCCTTGGCGATAAGCTCATTTCTTTCCACTCCAAGCCTCCTTCAAGCAATATCGGTCTTCCAGCGTTTATAGAACCTGAATAATGATCATTTATCTGCGCTTTTAAGCGTTGGTACTGCTCTTGACTTAAACTTCCACCACTTCCATCTTTTGCTGATTTTACAACTATTGCACCACTTGGTCTTGCCCCATTTTGCAACATCGCTTGATTCCAAGCACCCGCCTGATTATGTTGATCTATGCTATATGCAGCTGCCTCAATTGGTGATAACCCATACCAATCATTCAAAGGATTAAAGGTCTTTAAGTGCAACACTGCTGAACATCCAGTTAGTTTATCAACTTTAAAGTCATAACTGTTGTTATTTATGGTATAACGATAGATATAAGGAACGTTATTTCTCCCTGGAACAATTTCAACCCTATCGGGGCGCAGAAGATAAAGCTCTGTTGGTGGTTTTCTACTATTCTGTGACTCAACCATCAATATATAAGAATTGCCGTTAACTAACCGATAAGTTACAATCCCCTCAATAAATTCCGATTTTGATGTCATTGGATTAGGAGAATAAAGTAATTTCAGTAATGGATGGGCTTTTAATTGCGATTTTCCCTGTTCAGTAAGCTGGCAGAGAGTAAAAGGTACCGAAGATGCAGCACTTGCAATCATATTAATTGCTCGAAAGGCAATAACATTTTTTATGTAACCTTCCTCAGAACCTGTCTTGAAAGGAACTAAGCAGCTAATTTAGCAAGCATAATAGTAATCATATTAAAGGAGATATTAGTTTTTGAAGTAAGAGGAGAATGCTCATAATCCTTGCTCATACGTCTAAAATTGGAAAGCCAAGCAAAAGTTCTTTCAACAATCCACCGTTTAGGAATAACTTGAAATCCTACAGCATCAGCTGCTTTTTTAGTAATCGTCAATAAACATCCTGTTTTCAATAAACAGTAATTTTGCAATTTACCAATATATCCCTGATCAGCGAGAAACCTTTGTAGCGTTGGAGCTTTTCGTTTAGCTTGAGTAAAAAGATTTAGAGCACCATCACGATCTTGAATGCCTGCACTATGAACATCAGCTGTAATAATTAGGCCTATTGTATCCACAATGATGTGACGTTTTCTACCCTTTATTTTCTTGCCAGCATCATATCCTCTGGATCCCCTTTTTGAGTGGTTTTCACTGATTGACTATCAATTATTCCTACCGAAGGTATTTCATTTTTGCCAACCATTTTTCTTACCTTTTTTACTAACATATCGTGTATTTCTTCCAATTTGCCACTATTACGCCACCTGAGAAAATAATCATACACCGTTTTCCATGGCGGAAAATCTTTTGGCAGCATTCTCCACTGGCAACCACCTTTCATTATGTATCTTATTGCATTAATAATTGTTCTAATATTGTGCTTTCTTGGCCGTCCTATTGCACCTTGTGCAACACTTGGCTCCAAAATTTCCCATTCTTTGTCACTTATATCACTTGGATACATTTTTACCTACTATTTTTTACTTATCTCATCATATCCTCTTTCTCATTTCTTTTCAAGACAGGCTCTCAGCAAAACTTACATAATCACGCTTACTCCAACTTGGCTCCATCATTAGCTGCAAAGCAGAATATTTAGTAAATACTGCGCTTTTTTTTCTTTGAAAAATATTGAGATTCATATATGCCTCCTAAAAAATTGAATTTGTGGTAGAATTATATCAATTGGTGTCACAGGAAGGATATACTAACGTACGAACATTATGTTTGAGAGCAATCTCTACACAGTAGTTAAATGGCAGGCACAATAAGGGGTAGCAAAAAGAATGAGCTTTTTTTTTGAGCTGAGCGAAGCCACCTAAGGTAGAAAATGAATCAGGAAGGAGTAAAAATATATTTAATGTTTATATGATGTACTTACTTATAAATATCTTTTCTGTGTCCTATCTCTGTGATAACCACTTCATATTTTATAATATTTACGGAATAGATAACGCGATAATCACCTACCCTTAATCTTCTTTGTCCTTTAAATCTGTAATATAATGGCTCACCAAGGTTAATGGGATCAACTGTAAGGCGCTTATTTATCGCATTTATGATCCTTAATCTTATTGTTTTTGGAAGAGCTGGAAGGTCTTTCTCAAGAACGCTTTCTATGAAGATAATATTGTATTCCAGTCTACATCCTCACTTCTAATTTTCTTTACACCTGAAACATTACGTTTAGCAGCACGCTCAATTAGTATTTTATCTTCCTCATTTTCAATTGCTTCTTGTATTAGCTTCTCTGTTAGTTCTTTAATGGACTTATTTCTTATTTTAGCCAGTCCAGCAAGACACTCTGAAATTTCGTTGTTGAAAGTTATGCTAAATTTTGAGTTTGCCATATATTTTACCTAAAATCTACTAATAATTATACAACATTTTTCTGAATTTTTCAATAAAAAAAGTTGCCTATACGTAAAGAGGACCTGTGTTGACAAATAATTAAACATTTGTCATGTACTATGTTTGTTAAGGAGAAATAGCACAGAAGTTAGTATTAAGTATATTAGGAATAAGAAAGGCTGCGCTCAGTGTCACACACTGGAATAACAGGAAAAAACGAACTGCTATACTAAAAAAAAAGAAATAGAATATGACAGAATGGCTAATATCTAATCAGCTTATTGATTATAACTGTGCCGTAAAATCCATGGAAGAGAAAATTCAACAAATTCACAATAATTCAGCAGACGAATTGGTATGGCTACTCCAGCACCCTCCACTTTATACTGCAGGAATCAGTGCAACAGCTGATGATATTGTTGAAAAACTATTTCCCATATATAAAACAGGAAGGGGTGGTAAACACACATATCATGGTCCAGGACAGCGCATTATATATTTAATGTTAAACCTTAAAAAAAGAAACAAATGCGATATAAAGCTATATATTAGAGATCTAAGTAAGTGGATCATAAATGTTTTAAAGCAATTTAATATACTTGGAGAGTTTAGAGAAGATAGAATAGGCATTTGGGTAAACCATAACGGAGTAGAAAAAAAAATTGCAGCTTTTGGTATTCGCTTAAGAAAATGGGTAACTTATCATGGCATAGCGCTTAACGTCTTTCCAGACCTCTCTCACTATAAGGGTATTATTCCTTGTGGGTTGCAAGGTTATGGCGTCACGTCAATGGAAGAACTAGGAGTGAAAGTTCCACTCTCTGAATTGGATGATATACTAAAAAAAGAGTTTTATAAGATATTTTAATGATTGTTTACCTTTTATATTTCATTCTCACTTTATGTGCTAACACAGGTATTCATGCAATCGACCAAGTTGATATTATTGCTCCTTCTTCGAAGGGAAAAGAATTAGATCTGACTACTATAAAAGAATATGTAGAAGCTTTGGATTTTAATCCCCATATTTCGGAGAAAATATATAGTAATGATAATCCATTTTATTCCAACTCTGATGAATTCAGAGCAAATGATTTGATTAGTGCACTAACTAATGATAGTAAAATAATCTGGTGTATCAGAGGAGGAGAAGGGGCTTCTCGGTTAATTCCCTATCTAGAAAAGTTACCCAATGATAAAAAAGAAAGGATTGCTCAAAACAAAAAGATCCTCATAGGCTATAGCGATATAACTGCCTTGCACATCCATCTACAAGCTAAATATGATTGGCAAACTCTTCACGGCACCATGTTGGAAATGATAGTAAATAACTCCGTTTCTGAAAGCTCTGTTGAAAAATTGAAAGAGTTAATTCTTAACAAGCGGGATTCTATCAGATTTGATAACCTAAAGACGATAAATAATGGCATTAGACTAAAAGATGGCAGATTAAAGTCTAAAATCATCGGTGGTAATATGACTTTAGTTGAAAACAGTATAGGAACTGTTTGGCAAATAAATGCGAAAGGTAAAATTCTATTTTTAGAGGACATAAGAGTCTACCCATACGCAATAGAGCGCAGTTTAGATCACCTAAAACAAGCTCACATCTTTGATGGAGTACATGCAGTAATCTTTGGGGATTTCGTTAACTGCTATAACGATAACCTTGTTGAAGTTGTAAAAGAAAGGTTTGCAAAAAGTGTTAACTTTCCTGTATTTACTATGAAAGGGGTAGGCCATGGACATACAAATGATCCTTTACCTTTTAACACTCACGCTATTATTAGCGTTCAAGACGAAAAAGAAGGTTTGTTTTTTATGGACGTGCAGAATGTTAGCTAATCTTATAGCTAACGCGAGCTCTACGTCATACCGCCGCAGTATCTCTTAGCCGCTAACACGTACTTAACCGTCATACCGCGATTCATTCGCGGTATCTCATCCGCTAACAAGAGATCCCGCTAACATGTAGCGGGATGACGAATTGCTTAACCGTCATTCCGCCGCAGACCGTCATACCGCCGCAGTATCTCTTAGCCGCTAACACGTACTTAACCGTCATACCGCGATTCATTCGCGGTATCTCATCCGCTAACAAGAGATCCCGCTAACATGTAGCGGGATGACGAATTGCTTAACCGTCATTCCGCCGCAGACCGTCATACCGCCGCGGTATCTCTTAGCCGCTAACACATAGCGGGATGACGAGCTTATCGTCATGCCACCGCGAACCGTCATACCGCCACGAACTGTCATACCACCACGAACCGTCATACCGCGATTCATTCGCGGTATCTCTAGATCCCGCTAACACGTAGCGGGATGACGGTTGTCAGGGTGTCATGCAAGTAGCTGACTACTTGGATCTGGTAGGCTTAAATCACAATGCCCGTAAAGCTGCGACCCTAGAGCTACTATCTCTCACCCACTGCAAATATTGCACGGTACTATCCACTTGATCATCGTGTCGAGTTTCAGGAAACATTAAAATCTCATACTCAAAATCGTTCAGCCATACTGCTTGGTGCGGCAGAAAAACCTTGCCAGACTCTATAATCGGAACAATTTGATAAAATCGAGTGAGTTTGTCATCATGTGGTACTATTTCGATAATTGGTAAATCACTGTTTGTCTTTAGCTCTTGCACCAATTGCTGACCACTTGTTTTTGCTTCGATTAAAATTGCGTGCGGTGTCCATCTTGCAGCTAGTGACAGAACTTGCTCTTTAAGCTTTGGATACTCAAGCTTTGCGCGATATACATCGAGTAAATAGAATTTATTGCCCACTTTTGTCCAGGTGGTGCAGACGCTAAAGTTGCTCATGCTGCTTGTTGAAACTGCAGTGTCCCAGCTCTGAGTGACATATGAGAGACTATCAGAAAAATTTCTATAGCGCTTCAGCCACTCTCGTTTAATTATACCACTTGAAAGTGGCAGAGGGTTTTGTTGATATTGTGCAGCAAAAGCGTAACTTCCAAGTTCAACCTTTATCATCTCAACTTCTTCTTTTCCTCCATCTAGGTGGTATAGCAACTGACCTTCTTCTCTTAAGTATAGTATTTTTGCAGGTAATGCTGTTTTATTTCTGGTGTACTCATTTATAGTTGACCAAGCTATTCTGGTGACAGGAACAGGAGGCGCTGGCTTTTTGATTGAATAGACTTCTTTCGAAACTAGGATAAAGCAGTAAAAATAGTAATTTTGAGGTAAGGAGAAATGAAGTATGAAATAGTGAAAGAGCTCGATAAAGGGGAGTTTCGTCGACTAACAGGAGTAAAGAGATCAACATTTAACAAAATGGTAGGGATTTTATGTGAAGAAAATAAAAAAAAGAAAGCCAAAGGAGGAAGGAAAAATAAGCTAAACGAGGAGAATATGCTGCTCATGGTATTAGAATACTTACGAGAATACCGTACATATTTTCACATAAGTCAAAGTTATGGAGTAAGTGAAAGTACGGCATATAAAACTGTAAAATGGGTAGAGGATACTCTAATACAACACCAAGATTTCGCATTGCCAGGACGAAAAGAACTCCTAAAAAGCGACGTGAAATATGAGATTTTGGTGATTGATGCAACGGAAACACCTGTAGAGAGACCAAAAAAAAGCAGAAAAGATTTTATTCAGGAAAGAAGAAAAAACATACGCTAAAAACACAAATAATTGCAGAAAAGAAGAGCAAGAAAATTATTTGTACGTCATTTTCAAACGGGAGAAAGCATGACTTTCGGCTTTTCAAGGAGTCAAAAGTGCATGTATCAGAAGGTATAAAAGTTTTAGCCGATGCTGGCTATAGAGGTTTTCAGAAAATTCACAAAAATGTCGAGTTGCCACACAGAAGGATGAAAAAGAGTCCCTTAATTAAGGAAAAAAAGGTAGAAAATCGGGAGCTAGCAAGCAAAAGAGTAGTAGTTGAGAATGTAATTGGTCTGTTAAAAAGATTCAAAATTATTGCAGACAGATACCGCAATCGGAGAAAACGTTTTGGCTTGAGATTCAATTTAATAGCAGGAATTCACAATTTTGAGCTGTCTATATGAGTTTCGAAAGAGGTCTAATAAGTAATCTCCTTATTTTCAGCTATTATTGGTAAACAAATATGATGCCATATGCTTTTCGGTTTGGAGAGAAGGTGTCCGGTCAAATCTTCCAGGTGGAGCCTATGCATCACAAGAACAATTACTCCTTTTTTTCTATTGTTGAGCCTGGCTACTAAAGTCTGGTCAAACCAATTTGTAGCACGCTTTCTAAACGTTTCACTCAAAGCTTGGGCGGGACTCAGTGGATCATCCACGATGATGAAATCACCACCTTCACCTGTTAACGTCCCTCCAACTGACGTTGCGATTCTGTATCCTCTCTGCACTGTTTGAAATTTGTATTTGGTATTCTGATCTTTGGATAGTTCTACCTCTGGAAACAGCTCTCTATACCAACTAGACTGCATTATGCATCTTGTATCGAGCGAGTGCTTTTCGCTAAGCAGCCGAGAGTAGCTTGCAACTATTATTCTTGCAGTTGGCTGATTTCCCAGTATCCATGCGGGCCACGCAACACTTACACATATGGACTTCATCGAGCGCGGAGGCATATTGAATATTATTCGTTTCACTTCACCAGCGCTCGCTGCTTCCAGCCTATCTGCTATGACTTTTATGTACCGATAATTATTATACTCACACCCCGGCACTACCGTTTGAAAGCATAACTCAATGAATTTTAGAAAGTTCATGATATAATGTTGAAACCAGCGCGTGACGCTGGGATGACAAAAAAAGGAGCACTGGAATGACAAGGCTATAGGTTGCAAGCGAGACGTCATACCGCCACGGTATCTCGGCAGATCCCGCTAACACGTAGCGGGATGACGAGGCTTATCGTCATGCCACCGCGAACCGTCATACCGCCGCAGACCGTCATACCGTCACGGTATCTCTAGATCCCGCTAACACGTAGCGGGATGACGGTTATTGTTTAGCTATAAATGTTAAGAAATTTACCAAACGAAAAAAAAGGCAAAAGAAGCCCCGTGGTGGTTGGCTATTCACTATGTACTAAAATATCGGCGTTTTTTTTATTCTAAAACGCTTGATTAAGAGCGATTTAGCTGCTTTTAACTTGCAACTAACCTACACCGCAAGTGTTTAAGAAATTTACTAAGCAGGAAAAAAGGCAAAGAAACCCCGTAGTAGCTAGCATTCAAATTCTCCCTTGTCAATTTGACGTTTTTTGCTGTCTTAAACGCTTTGTAAGCGCGTTTCGGCTTATATAGGTAAAAACCCAGAAATTTTTAAAGACATGCGATGCACGTAGTGCGAAAAATTAAACATGAGACGCCAAATACCCTAAGTTTTTTGTCATTAACCTGCACAGATTGCGAAGATAAATAAATAGCTTCAGTTTCATGATAAGGGGACTGGCAAGGCTTGTCAAGCAAGTTTTTTGCAATATCAGGGGATAATTTCGACCATAAATCCCTATCAATAAATTTTAACAAAAATACTTTAGTGCATTTTCAAATATAAGCATTCCATCGCCATATTTTGGCACAGCAACACCTAAACGCTTGCTCTTTTCTTTTTCAAGGGGCCAATTATCTTGCTGAGTAAAAAATATTCCCCTTTCTGGATGGGGCATTAAAGCTAGCACTCTTCCACTTTTATCTGATAAAGCTGCTAGGTCGTATGTAGATCCATTCGGATTGTAAGGAAATTGTAGGTTAGCATAGTTGCCATTTTTATCAATGTAACGTAATGCGGTGGAATTGCTCTCAATCAATTGGTTCAAAATATCTTGATCCATAAAAAATTTGCCTTCCCCATGAGCAATAGGGAGATATAGTTCACTCAGACCCCGTAGCCAAACAGAATTACTCTGCGGATTAACTCTCACTCTAATCCAGCGGCATTGGTAATTGCCTATATCATTATGGATTAAAGCTAGATTAGAGAACTCTGGAATTAATTTTACTAATATCTGACAACCATTACATATTCCTATAATCAGCTTGTCCTGAGATAAAAACTCTTGAAACTCATCCAACAAGTTGTTTTTAATACGTAAAGCAAACGCATTACCAGCACCAGTGTCATCACCATAGGAAAAACCCCCTGGAATTGCAAGTATATTGCTTAATTTCAGTTCACCTGGATTATCTATGATATCGTTAATGTGAACGATTTTTACTTCAATATTACCAATACCAAGTTTTCTGCTGCATTCCATAAATGCAAATGCAGTTTCTTTTTCGCAATTTAAGCCATAACCAGATAGGACTGTGATTTTCATGAATTGCTAAAAATTAAAAAATTCGAATTTCCTTTTTACAAAATTTGCTACTAAATTTAACGCAAATAACACCAATAATAAAGCTATAATTGCGATAGCAGCAAGTTCAACAAATGCAATTTCAGGATTGCTTGACCATATGTATATTTGCACAGGTAGAACAGTCGCCGGATCGAAAAAGGACGTAGGTGTATCAGCAATAAATGCCACCATACCCATCATAAGTAAAGGAGAAGATTCACCTAAAATCCTTGCAATTGCAAGCACAGTACCATGTATTATTCTTGGTAACGCAATCGGTAAAGAGTGATCTAATATCACCTTGATGTGAGGTGCACCGAGCGCAAACGCTGCATCTTTTATCGTAATAGGAACATTCGCAAAGGCATTTTTTGTTGCAATTATAATATTAGGTAACATCATAAATGAAAGAGTCATTCCACCAACAAGTGGTGAAGAGCGTGGTAGCCCAAATATGCCAAGATAGAGAGTTAAGCCCACTACACCAAATATTATTGAAGGCACTGCAGCAAGATTATTTATGCTAATTTCTACAATATTAGTTATTAGCCTATTTTTAGGCATAAATTCGTAAAGACAGATGCCCGACATAATTCCTATTGGTAATGCTAATGCTAGGCACACTATAATTGTCATTAATGAACCGATAAATGCCCCTAAAATCCCTGCATTCTCAGGTTCACGAGAGTCAGATTTAAGGAATAAAGACTTATTAAAAAATTTTTTCACTCTCCTCTTTTCTTTTAGCCAATCAAGTAATTTAGCATAACGATCATTCAAATGTTTATCTTTATTTATTGAATTAATTATACTTGACGCGGTAAACCAGATCTCATATTCACCACTATCTTTTACTTTCTTACGAAAAAATTTCTCTAGTTCTTTGTAAGAATTACGACTTAAAATTTCGTCACCGTCTTTAAAATCAGTTCCTCCAAACACCTTACGTAAAGAATCGTTGAGTAAGCCAATGGACTTATACCGCAAATCACTAGGATTACTCGCCAAAGCAAGATCAGCATTTATTTCAACTGGCAATAAAATTTTCGTTACTGTTAAGGCACTGTAAGAGTTAACTAATATACTCAACAATATACACACAGGACAGCCAAGTGAGATAACTAGTGCCGTGAAAGAACAAAAGCGTAGCGCTCTGTTCTTTTTATTTTTCCTTTTTATACGAGCATGTACACGCCTTGACTGAAGTAATTTAAGGAATTTTTTCTTTATACTCATTTACTTTTCTTTACACGAGGATTTGAAAAAACTTTCCCCTTTTTTGTCATGCAAGTAGCTGACACTGGGATCCTGCAGGCTTTGCCTGCAAATAATTTTTACATTTTCCATGAAAGCACAAACCAAAAGGAGAATAATGAATGCTGGATCCCAGTGTCGGAGCACTGGGATGACACCACAGCGGGAGGCAAACACAATGTTCGTACAGTTGTGTGTCACGCACTGGGATGACAAGAGAGAGTTCTGAGATGACACAATTGACATCACTCCCTATTGTATCTACTTAGATTTCTTTTTAACATAAGTAGTACGCTCTTTGATCCTTGCAGCTTTTCCAAATAGTTTGCACAGATAATACAGTTTTGCTCTACGAACCTTTCCTTTTCTTGTCACTTGCACTGAAACCAGTGCAGGAGAATAAACAAAAAACTGAGACACTATACTTTCTCCATGGCTCACTTTTCTGACTGCAAAAGAAGAATGTAACCCGCGGTTCCTTTTTGATATACATACACCTTCAAATATCTGTATACGTTCACTTGTACCGTCAACTACTTTAAAAGTGACCTTCAAATCATCGCCAGGACGAAATTCTGGTATTTCTTTAGCTAACACTTGCATTTGCTGTTCGTTAAATTTTTTAAGTAAATTTGTCATTTATCTCTCCACTCAATAATTCAGGCCTACGCTTTTTTGTTATAACATGAGACTGCTTCTGCCTCCAATCACTTATTTTTTTGTGATTGCCAGATAACAAAACCTCAGGTACTTTATATCCCTTCCACTGCTCAGGTCTAGTATATTGAGGATATTCAAGTACACCACCACCATAATTAAAACTTTCTTCAGTAATACTATCGGTATTATTTACTACACCTGGAAGAAGTCTAATGCATGCATCAAGAACCACCATTGCAGCTGGCTCACCTCCTGAAAGTATATAATCTCCAATACTTAACTCATAAGGAGTATACGCATCAATTATCCTTTGGTCAATACCTTCAAATCGACCACACAATATTGTTATATGAGGAAACTCTAATAATTCTCTGGCAATATTCTGATTAAACTTAGTTCCAGATGGAGTCATGTAAATAAACTTAGTGTTTTTATGAACAGAGAGCATACTATCTACTGCATCACCAACTACATCAGAACGCATAACCATTCCTGCTCCACCTCCATATGGAACATCATCCACAGTTGAATGTTTATCTTTCGCAAAAGAACGAATATTTATTACTTCAAGGTTCCATATTTTTTTTTCTAACGCTTTTCCGGCAAGAGAATAGTTCAAAAACCCCGGGAACATTTCTGGGAATATGGTTAATATTGTAACATTGAATGCCATTAAGGTTTATTTTAAGTTATTTGGGGCTATACTCTAAGAATAGTAAATTGATATAATATATAGTTAAATTAAACATGTCACTGAATAAAACGATATACGAAGGTAAAGCGAAAGCCATTATTGAAACTGAAGACTTATCAATTGTCATACAGCACTTTAAAGATGATGTTACAGCATTCAATAAGGAAAAATATGAAATAATCGATGGTAAAGGAATAATTAATAATCATATTAGTGCTTTTATCATGGAAAAGCTTGAGAAAGCAGAAATTAGCACACACTTTATAAAAACTCTAAACGAAAGAGAACAGCTAGTCAAAAAACTCAAGATAATACCTCTTGAGGTAGTAGTTAGAAATGTCGCAGCTGGCAGCTTTTGCAAACGTTTTAATATCAAAGAAGGTGAGAGGCTTGCATCTCCTATAATCGATTTTTTTTACAAAAATGATGACCTAGCCGACCCAATGGTAAGTGAAAATCACATACTGTATTTTGATTGGCTATCTAGCAAAGAAATGGATGAAGTTAAAACTACAACTTTAAAAATCAACGAAATATTAGTTCACCTATTTTCAAATGCAAGTATATATTTAGTTGATCTCAAGTTAGAATTTGGCAGATTAATAAATGACAGTACTAAAATCGTTTTAGCTGATGAAATTAGCCCTGATAACTGCAGATTATGGGATAAAAATACTTATAAAAAGCTAGATAAAGATGTCTTTCGTTTGAATTTAGGAGATTTAAAGGAAGCATACCTAGAAGTTGCAAAAAGACTGTCAGTAAAGTTAGGTTAACTAAATACTACTCTATCAAGTGGAGGGTTACATGCCTCATCAAGTTTTCCAATAATTTCAATTTTTTCTCCACGTTTTTGGAAATGATTTTTCACGTTTTGCATATTCTCAGAACTTACGATCAATACCATACCAATACCACAATTAAATGTTTTTAGCATTTCTTTCTTCTCTATTTTACCCTCCTTTGTTAGCCATAAAAATATATCTGGCCATTTCCAGGAATTAATGTCTATGTTTGCAAATAAGTTTTTTGGAAGAATTCGCGGAATATTGTCTACCAAACCACCACCCGTGATGTGCGCAATACCTTTTACTTGTGACATGATAGGCAGCAAAGAATCAACATATATTTTTGTTGGTTCAAGTAGTATTTCACTCCAAGATTTATTATTCCATAGAGATGTATCGTTATAATTTATACCTAAGCTTTTGAAAACATGGCGCACTAAAGAAAACCCATTTGAGTGAATTCCACTTGACTCTAAGCCAACTATATAATCACCTGCTTTCATCATACTACAGTTTGGAAGAATTTGCTTTCGATCAACTACACCAACCACAAACCCTGCAAGGTCATAGTGATTATTACCATACATTCCAGGCATTTCTGCAGTTTCCCCACCAACCAATGCTATTTTAGCTTGCTTGCACCCCTCTGCAATGCCCTTAACCACAGATAATAAAACATCTTTGGTCAAAACGCCTGTTGCAAAGTAATCAAGGAAAAACAAAGGCGTTGCTCCTTGTGCAAGTAAGTCATTTACACACATTGCAACTAAATCTATACCTATAGTATCATGTTTATTCACTTCTTGAGCTATCAACAGTTTCGTACCTACTCCATCAGTTGAGGAAACGAGTACTGGATGGTCATACTTCTTACTTAGTGCAGCAAAATCAAATAACGCAGAAAATGAACCTATTTCGCTGATTACTTCTTCTCTAGTAGTTTCTTGAGCAATAGGCTTGACTTCTTTTATTAACTTATTATATAGTTCAATATCTATTCCTGATCTGGTATAAGTATTCATAATCCTTTTATAAATTTTAAAATTGTTAATACTATATTAATGCCTTGATATAAAAAGTGCAACGAAACTTTCTCTTAATTGACTATTATATACTTACCAATATAGGGTAACTTAAATCATTTATAATTATCCAATGAACGAAAATACCAAAAACATACTGTTAATAACGGAACTGCTATCAGGACGGCTGCTTCATGACTTTGCTAACTCTATGAATGGAATAACGTTTGGCGTAGAAGAGCTTGAAGTAATAGATAAGAATGATGCTGATGTGCAGAAGGAAGCGTTGTTGTTTCTTAAAGAAAGCTCCGATGATTTAATATATAAACATAAAGTTATGAAGCAGGCATATTCTTCTTCAATGGATAATTATAGCTTTGATAAGACCAAATCTAATATCGAAAATTATTTATTAAAAAAAAAGTAAAGCTTACGTGGAAAATAGACGCATACTCTGCAAAAAATAAGGAAGATTTAATTGAAAAGATAAATAAGATAATTTCTAATATGGTGCTAACTATAGCCAGTGCAGTGGCGGAAGTTGAACTAGTATCTGTTTTACTGAGTCAAACAGAAGATAAAATGCTATTAACTATAAAAATTCTAAATGAACACAAACCAATAAGCAAATCATTAGTAGACAAATTAATCAAAAAAAATGACACTAATTTAAATACAAAAGATATTAATATCTATATGACCTCTTTATTATTAGAGTACTATAACACTGAAATGCATTATACTTGCGAAAATAATTTGCTGGAAATAGGTTTAACTATAACTTGAGTTGCATATTTGGTTATTACAACTTTTTCTTCGTGTCAAGGCATTCCCCGACAAGGGGTACCAAATCTAATTTTTGTAATCACTTAAGTCTAGTACTATTTTATTAATGTAGCGCTCATTTGCATCTTTGATGATAAACTTCATACCATTTTTATATTTAATGACTTCATCTACAGAAGGCACTTTACCAGCAATCGAAAGAATCAAACCACCAAGTGTAACATAGTCTTCTTCAGGGTCACGTAATTCTATTTTTAGATCCTCTTCTATATCTTTTATAAGAGCCCTTGCTGATACTTCAAACTTATTTTGAGACAATTCAGTAATGGTATATTCTGAATTTATTTCGTTTTCACTATCAATGTTTGGTATTAGTTCCTCTATAAGATCAGTCATTGAAATTAAACCATCAGTTCCACCATATTCATCCAATACGATAGCTAAGCATGATTTAGAAGAGTTCATCCTAACAAAAAGATTAGTTGTCTTCATCGAGGGTGGAACAAATATTACGCTTTGTATAATATGTTTCAGATTAAAATTTTTATCCCTATTAAAAATAACATCTTTTACATAAAAAAAGCCTATTACGTTATCAAAGTTATTTTTATAAATTGGTATTTTAGTGTGGCAAGTGTTTTTTATCTTCTTTATTATTTCACGCTCGCTTGACTCAATGTCTACTGCGCATATCTCTGTACGTGGAGTCATTATATCCATTATACCACAATCGCGGAATTTTAATAGACCATTAAATATATTAAGGTCTGGCAGATCTTTCATTAATGCCTCAGTCGCACACTTTTTCAACACAGAAGCTTTTTTGAAAAGGAAGAGAAAAATTCTATATGCTATTTTTTCTACTAAGGTTCTTTTTTTACTCAATTTATTCCCTGTAATGGCAAAAACGTTTTCAGATTAGATTTATCAAGAAAACTGTTATTAAATGTTTAATAAGCATGTGAATAATGTCAAATTAATTTGTGAATTATTTGTTGATATAAAATACCAACAATTGATCAACAACTTTTTCAACAACATATACATAGTTGTGTAACAATGCATGATGGTAAAGTATTTTCCATAAAAGAAAATTACTAACACTCTAAACACCTTACTTATACACATAAATCATAACAGAAAATCAATAATATACGAAAGTTACTCACATATTTATCCACAAGTTGAACAACGCCAATTTTTACTGAATTTTAAGTTAGTAACAAGTTATTGATAGAACTATTATTATTACTATACTTTAATATACAAAAGAATAAATAGAATAGATTGGAAAGCGGCAAAACAACAATAGCGAAAATTATTAAGAGAAATGAGCCGGGTGGAAGAGTGCCTATCTGGCTAATGCGTCAGGCTGGCAGGTCTCTTCCTGAGTACCGCAAAGCAGTAGAAAATATGAATAATTTTATGGAGATATGCTACAACACAGATTTAGTGACAGAATTGACGTTACAGCCGGTGACAAGATTTGACATGGATGCGGCGATAATTTTTTCAGACATTTTAATAATAGCTGATGTTTTGGGTTGTGACGTGAATTTCGTACGCGGTGTAGGTCCAATAATAAAACCCGTGGAAAGTCCTAAGGAATTGAAGGGTCCACAAGAAATTGAAACTAAAACCTTACCAATTCTAAACGCTATAAAAAAAGTCAGAAGCCAATTACCAAAAGAAAAATCTCTCATAGGATTTGCTGGTGGACCATGGACAGTAGCCTCATACATCATAGAAGGTAGGAGCAGCAAAACTTTTTCCAAAGTATTAAATTTTTATCCTTCGTGTTTGAAGGAAATAATTGAACGAATAACGGAAGTAACGATTATTTATCTAATTAAACAGATAGAATTTGGAGCAGATGTTATTCAGCTATTTGACAGTAATGCTGGTGCGTTATCGGAACCATTGTTTAAAGAATATGTTATCGAACCAACAAAGAGAATTATCTTGGCAATAAAGGATAGATTTTCTGATTTTCCAATAATAGGTTTTCCAAGGTCTGCTGGAAATCTTTATAAAGATTACTGCGAACAAACAGGTGTATCTGCAGTAAGTATAGATTATAATGTTCCAATAAAATGGGCGAAAACGAATCTAAACATCCCTCTACAAGGAAACCTTGATCCTAATCTTTTAGCCTATAATAAAACGGAAGCAATCAAAGAAGCAAAACGTATAATAGATTGCTTTAGAGATTTACCCTTCATATTTAATCTCGGACATGGAGTACTCCCTGATACTCCAGTTGAAAATATTGCTGCATTGGTAAACCTGGTAAAAAGCTACTAATACAATACACAAAATTCTAGCTTTTTTGTTGTACGGGGTTTATCATTTGAATTTAGCTTCAGTAAGATATGTCAGACCTTGCAAAAAGAATGTCCCTAATAAAACCATCACCTACGATTGCTGTAACTGATAAGGCAAATAAGTTGAAAAATGAAGGAAAAAAGATCTGTGTTTTAGCTGCAGGAGAACCGGATTTTGATACTCCAGATCATATAAAAAAAGCAGCTATTCAAGCAATAAGTGAAGGTAAGACTAAATATACTGCTGTTGATGGAACGCGTGAGCTGAAAGAAGCAATAATTAATAAGTTAAGAAAGGATAATAACCTCGAGTACACGCTTAACCAAATCTGTGTTGGTACAGGTGCTAAGCAGGTGTTATTCAATTTGTTCATGGCAACAATTAACTCTGGAGATGAAGTTATTATTCCAGCTCCTTATTGGGTTTCATATGTTGATATGGTAAGTCTTTTTGGCGGCTTGCCAGTTGTAGTAGAATGCAAACAAAATTTTAAACTGACAGCGGAATTATTGAAAAGCAGGATAACTAAAAAAACTAAATGGTTAATTCTTAACTCACCGAACAACCCTGCAGGAGCTGTGTACACATGTGATGAATTGAAAGACATAGCACAAATATTGCTTGAATATCCACATATGAATGTCGTTACAGATGATATTTATGAGCATATAATATACGACGAAAAGTTTTTTACTATCGCTCAGGTTGAGCCGAAGCTTTATGATAGAGTTTTTGTAGTCAATGGAGTATCAAAAGCCTATGCAATGACAGGCTGGAGAATAGGGTATATTGCAGGTAGAAGTGATGTGGTAAAAGCTATCTCTACGCTGCAGTCTCAAAGCACTTCTAATCCAAATTCGATAGCACAAGCAGCAGCAGCAGCAGCATTAAACGGTGATCATAGTTTTTTGAAAGAAAGAACAAGGATTTTTAAGAGTCGTAGAGATTTTATGGTGAAAGAGCTAAATTCTGCCCCGGGATTATCAGCGTCTGTTCCACAAGGTGCGTTTTATTTATTTGTCTCATGTGAAGGATTGCTCAGTAAAAGCACAAAAAGTGGTAAGATAATAAATAATGATTTAGATTTTACTGAATACTTACTGGGAGATCATTTGGTTGCTGTGGTTCCAGGAATTGCATTTGGTCTAGAAAATTTTATCAGAATTTCTTATGCAACCTCTCGGGAACAATTAGAAATTGGATGTGATAGTATTACTAAAGCGTGCCAGGAGTTAAAATGAAATAGACTATCCATAAGTTGTATATTTTGCCATACTTCGCCAAGGTTATTTTGAATGTTCTAACTTGTGTTTTTCTATGGAAGGCATTTTTATTGATTGAGCAAGTGTCTTTCTAATATTGAATTCCTCATTTTTTTCATTTTGTTGCAGTAAGTTAATGTTATTTATTTTATTTACTAAATCTTTCCCCTTTTCCAGAGTCTTTAAATCACTTTCGTTAATGTGATGTTCATTGTAAAATTCTGCAACAATTTCTTTTCTTTTCGGATAAGTATTTAAAAATTCCGACACCTGATGTTTAGCAACAGCTTGAATAAATTTCTTATTAAATCTTGAATCGTTATATAGATCTTCTAAATTTTCATCGTAGTGTTTTGCTTCATTTACAGCAAGCTTTATTATCTCTTCTATACCACTTAGAAGTTTCCTATACAATTTGTCGTATCTATTGCCTAGCACGTGTGTAGCGAATGTTTGTTCAATGTATTTTGTTATGTAATTTTGCAGCGTATCATCTATCGTGCTTATATTCATCAGCCTGCTTTAATATTATATTAACTATTTTACACATAAAAAGGTTAATATTGAATTAATAGAATACTTCTGAAGTCAAATTTTACTGAAAATTATGGTATTTAAGATATAATTGTCAGCATGAAATAAAAACATAAATAAAATGGATCTTGTAACAAAAGTGAAGCTCAAGATAAAGATGAATAAGGGTAAAATCATAAATATACTTATCATTTGTGGTGTAATTTTTTTCATATACCTTATTCATGAGCCAGTTGTAGATATGGTAGAAAAAATTATAAGTAAAATAAAAGGTCTCTTTTAAAAATAGAAAAAGTGAACTTTTTCCATCATCCAAACTTGAACCTGGAAAATTTAGTTAATGCATAAACTACTTATGTTGGCTATGAGTTCAACTGTATAAAATTCCGGTAAATTAAAATAAGTATTCATAAAAATATTGTTTTCTATAAACAGAGTATCTATAATAGACCTCTTTCGAAACTCATATAGACAGCTCAAAATTGTGAATTCCTGCTATTAAATTGAATCTCAAGCCAAAACGTTTTCTCCGATTGCGGTATCTGTCTGCAATAATTTTGAATCTTTTTAACAGACCAATTACATTCTCAACTACTACTCTTTTGCTTGCTAGCTCCCGATTTTCTACCTTTTTTTCCTTAATTAAGGGACTCTTTTTCATCCTTCTGTGTGGCAACTCGACATTTTTGTGAATTTTCTGAAAACCTCTATAGCCAGCATCGGCTAAAACTTTTATACCTTCTGATACATGCACTTTTGACTCCTTGAAAAGCCGAAAGTCATGCTTTCTCCCGTTTGAAAATGACGTACAAATAATTTTCTTGCTCTTCTTTTCTGCAATTATTTGTGTTTTTAGCGTATGTTTTTTCTTCTTTCCTGAATAAAATCTTTTCTGCTTTTTTTTGGTCTCTCTACAGGTGTTTCCGTTGCATCAATCACCAAAATCTCATATTTCACGTCGCTTTTTAGGAGTTCTTTTCGTCCTGGCAATGCGAAATCTTGGTGTTGTATTAGAGTATCCTCTACCCATTTTACAGTTTTATATGCCGTACTTTCACTTACTCCATAACTTTGACTTATGTGAAAATATGTACGGTATTCTCGTAAGTATTCTAATACCATGAGCAGCATATTCTCCTCGTTTAGCTTATTTTTCCTTCCTCCTTTGGCTTTCTTTTTTTTATTTTCTTCACATAAAATCCCTACCATTTTGTTAAATGTTGATCTCTTTACTCCTGTTAGTCGACGAAACTCCCCTTTATCGAGCTCTTTCACTATTTCATACTTCATTTCTCCTTACCTCAAAATTACTATTTTTACTGCTTTATCCTAGTTTCGAAAGAAGTCTAATGCTAGCTTTGGGGTAAAGTATTGCAGAGGAATTTTTTAATCTGGTTGTTGGCGTCACTGTTTTATGCATACCAATATATATTACGCGTAATTCCAAATATTATAATTCCTGAATTGGTAGTAAGGTTTAATATAGGAACAACAGAAATAGGACAATTTTGTGGACTGTATTATGTAGGTTATGTGTTAGCACATATTCCTGTAGGTATTCTTTTAGATAGATTTGGTTCTAAAGTTGTTATACCGATTTGTATTGCATTAACATCTTTAGGTGCTTTACCTTTAGTCAGTTCTAATGATTGGAGTTATTCTATTATTGGAAGAATAATTACTGGTATTGGATCCTCTGCTTCAGTACTTGGACTCTTTAAAATAATAAGAATCTATTACCATAGAGAAAAATTTGCCATGATGTTCAGCATATCGGTTATTATTGGCATTTCAGGTGGTGTATTTGCCACCAAACCATTACATGTCTTACTTGATAAGTTTGGGTGGGATTATTTATTTACTGTGTGTATAATGCTTGGATTATTGCTTGCTTTAACTACCTTTATATCTATACCTAAAGTTGGCACCTCAGACGAAGAATTAAATATTAAAAATTTAAGCAAAGTTATATTTAATAAAGATATTTTATTGATAGGTTTGTTTGGCGGTTTTATGGTTGGACCATTAGAAGGCTTTGCAGATGCGTGGTCCGCAACATTCTTGCATGAGATGTACGCTATAGATAGACACATTGCATATAGCATTTCAAAATGGATACTAATAGGCTTTGGCTTTGGGCATTTATTACTTCCTTACATATTAGCAAAAAATCCAACCAAGCACTATGAAATAATAATTTCTTGTGCTATGGCCATGATAATTGTGTTCTTATTACTTTTTATATGCAATATTAGTGAACTCCTGGCATGTATATTACTATTCATTATTGGTCTTGCTTCTGCATACCAAATTGTTTTTACTGCTAAAGTTGTAAGTTGTGTAAAAAACGAAGCAGTAGCAAGTGCAGGATCTGTAGGTAATTCCATAGTTATGAGTTTTGGTTATTTTTTTCACGTCATTATTGCAAATATAATGAATTTTTATTGGAACGGTGAAATTATCGATGGAAAGCCATTTTATGGAACTGATGTAATGGTTAAGTCTATGTTAATAATACCTATATGCCTACTAATAGGAATGATAGGCTTTTGGCTACTTAAAGTTATAAGCTGTAAAAAGAGCTAAGCAGATTTAGATGATTAATATAGTATTGTTTTTTATAACTAAAGTATCTATAATCCTAAATTTTAGCTGAGATTCATGTTGCAGAGGAATTTTTTAGTCTGGCTGTTGGCGTCACTGTTTTATGCGTACCAATATATATTACGCGTAATTCCAAACATAATTGCGCCTGAATTGATAACAAAATTTAACATAAGTATTGCAGATGTTGGCCAGTTTGGTGGGTTATACTATGTAGGCTATACGCTGGCTCACATACCTATTGGTCTTGCTCTTGACAAATTCGGGCCAAAATTTGTTTTGCCTATTTGTATTATCTTAACATTTACCGGAACATTACCACTTATATGCTTTGATGAGTGGTATTATTCAATACTTGGCAGAATAGTCGTTGGAATTGGGTCATCCGCTTCAGCAATTGGGCTTTTTAAAGTTGCAAGCATGTATTTTGCGCAAGAAAAATCAGCAAGAATGGCCAGCTTATCTATAATTATAGGAATTTTGGGAGGGGTATGTGGCGGATTACCTTTAGACTTCTTACTCGATAAATTTGGCTGGAATTATGTTATCTATACCTTCTCAGCATTTGGGTGTTTACTTGCTCTGTTGCTGTTCTTAGTAACGCCTGAAAGCAATGCTCAACAGGAAAAAGTTAGCATTAGAGACTTAAAAAACATACTTTTCAACAAGCATATTATTCTAATTAGCTTTTTTGGTGGACTCATGGTCGGTCCAATGCAAGGTTTTGCCGATGGTTGGGCAAAGGCATTCTTTTTTGAAGTATATGAAATGAATGAAGACTTGGCATCTTCTCTCTCTTCCGTAATATTGATAGGAATGTTAACAGGATCATTCTCTTTGGCTTATTTATTGGAAAAATATAAAAATAAGCATTATGAAGTAATAATTGCATGCTCATTTGCAATGATCGCTAGTTTTCTTTTGCTTTTTACTCAGATTGGTGGCTTGTATGTTGTATTACCTACGCTTTTTATTATTGGCTTCACATCTGGATATCAGGTGGTTACCATTTACAAAGCGATAAGTTATGTAAATAATAACTTAGTAGGCCTGGCTACAGCTGTGTCAAACATGATAGTTATGGTTTTTGGCTATTTTTTTCACACTGGGATCGCAAAAATAGTAGATTTGTGTTGGGATAGAACAATAATACAAGGAAATCCTGTGTATGGTGCTGAATTGCTGATAAAAGCAACATCAGTTATTCCTGTATGTTTGCTGGTGGCTGTTTTTGGGCTCTTATGGTTAAAAAATAAAGATTTTAGAGAAGTTGATTGTAATAAGTAGATAATTTATCGAAGGCTCGTATGATAAAATCGTTAGATGTACTAATTTAAGGCTCTTGTTATTATGAAATATAATACTTTATTTTACTTTGATATTTTTGTTTTAATTGTAATTGGGTTTTATTAGGTGGTAGGTATGTCGAAAAGTAATTTTTTTGTATGGTTGATAGTATCTCTTTTCTATGCATACCAGTATGTGTTACGTGTCATGCCAAACATAATTGCGCCTGTATTAATAACAAAATTTAATATAAGCATTGCAGATTTAGGGCAATTTAATGGTCTCTACTATGTGGGATTTACACTAGTTCATATCCCTGTTGGTCTTTGTTTTGATAGATTCGGTCCAAAAATTGTTTTACCTATTTGTGCTGTCTTGGTATCTATTGGAACATTACCTCTTGTGTGCTTTGATGAGTGGTATTATTCAGTATTAGGTAGAATAATTGTTGGGATTGGCTCGTCTGCGTCAGCAATAGGAGTATTTAAAGTTGCCAGTATGTATTTTTCGCGAGAAAAATCAGCAAAAATGGCAAGCATATCTGTTATTATAGGGCTATTAGGGGCAATATATGGTGGTCTACCAATAGAACTTTTGCTTGATGAGTTTGGTTGGAATTACGTAATTTATATTCTTTCAGGGTTTGGTTTCTTACTCGCTTTATCTTTATTTTTAGTTATTCCTTACAATGCTTACGACTTTCGAAAAGAAAAAATTAGCATGAAGGATCTAAAAACTGTGCTTTTCAATAAATATATCATTCTAATTAGTTTTTTTGGTGGCTTAATGGTAGGTCCACTAGAAGGTTTTGCTGATGCTTGGACAAAAGCTTTTTTATGTGAGGTATATCAAATGGCCGGTGATCTAGCGTCTTCAATTTCTTCTGTTATATATGTAGGATTTGCAGCTGGATTGCTCTCTTTTGCTCACATATTAGAAAAATACCCAAATAGACATTATGAAGTTATTATTGTCTGTTCCTTTGCAATGATTGCTAGTTTCCTTTTACTTTTTACACGGGCTGGCGGATTGTATATTGTATTGCCTGCACTTCTTGTTATAGGTTTCGCTTCTGGATATCAAATAGTAACACTGTACAAAGCATTAAGTTATGTAAATAATAACTTAATAGGATTAACTACAGCTGTATCAAATATGATAGTTATGGTTTTTGGCTACCTCTTTCACACTGGAATTGCGAAGGTAATAGGTTCTTATTGGGATAAAGCGATTATACATGGAAGTCCTATTTATAGTGCTGAATTGCTGATAAAAGCAACATCTATTATTCCTGTATGTTTGCTAATAGCTGTTTTTGGGCTCTTATGGTTAAAAAAGCAGGACAAGCAGTCTTAAAATTGCTTGTGCATCTTAAAATTAAAGCGAGGTTTGATCTATGATGAGTGTTTTAAAGAAAATCTGTGGCTCTAAAAATAGTTTAAAGTCTTTTGATAACGAGGTTTATCAGTCTATAGAAAAAGAATTACAACGCCAAAAATCACAATTGCAATTAATTGCATCAGAAAATTTTGCAAGCAAAGCGGTAATGGAGGCACAAGGCTCTTTTCTGACTAATAAATACGCAGAAGGTTATCCAGGTAAAAGATATTACTGTGGTTGTGAGCATGTGGACAAAATTGAAAGTCTGGCTATAGAAAGACTTTGTAAGTTGTTTGGTGTTAAATTTGCAAACGTTCAACCTCATTCTGGTTCTCAGGCAAACCAGGCGGTATTTGCTTCACTGCTTACTCCAGGCGATACAATACTTGGATTATCACTGAGTTGCGGTGGGCATCTAACTCATGGTGCGGCACCAAGCCTTTCTGGTAAATGGTTTAAGTCAATTCAATATACAGTGAATAAAGACACTTACTTGCTGGATATGGATGAGATAGAAAAGCTGGCGCTGGAGCATAAACCGAAATTGATCATAGCTGGTGCTTCTGCTTATCCAAGAAAAATGGACTTCAAACGCTTTCGCGAGATTGCAGATAAAGTTGGTGCTTATTTGCTTGCAGACATTGCTCACTATGCAGGGCTTATTGCAGCGGGCGAATATCCATCCCCTGCTGAATATGCACATGTTATGACTTCCACGACTCACAAAACTTTGCGTGGTCCTCGTGGTGGAATAGTGATGACCAATGATGAAGCATTACACAAAAAAATTCAATCTGCAGTTTTTCCAGGATTGCAGGGCGGGCCACTTATGCATGTGATAGCTGCAAAAGCTGTTGCATTTAAAGAAGCATTGGCGCCAGAATTTAAAACTTATAGCAAGAAAGTCGTGGAAAATGCGAAAGTACTAGCTCAAGAATTGCAAAAGCATGGACTCGACATTATAACCGGTGGCACTGACTCTCATATAGTGCTAGTTGACTTAAGATCGCAGAAATTAACTGGAAAAGACGTTGTAGATAGCCTTGAGAGAGCCGGTATTACCTGTAATAAAAACTCTGTACCATTTGATACAGCAAAGCCGACCATCACTTCAGGGCTCCGTTTTGGCACCGCTGCTGAGACAACACGCGGACTTGAGGCAGAAAATTTTAAGGAGGTAGCTGATCTAATAAATGAAGTAATTCAAGGATTAATCAGCGGAAATAGCTCAAGTGTCGAAAAAGCAGTAAAAGCTAAAGTTGAAAGGATTTGTAGTAATTTTCCTATTTATTAATTTATGTGGTGTCATCCAAGTAGCTGGTAGAAACGAAAAAACTTACTTGACACCCTTCGCCAGCCCACTTATCATGATAGTGAAGCTATTGTATTTGCTTTCGCCAATCTGCAGATTAAAAGGTAAGGATTACTTAATGTATCGGCGTCTTATGTTCAATTTTTTGCAGTATATAGATACTGTATGTCTTTACAAAACTTCATCTACATCTAGATTTTTATCTAAATAAGCTGAACGCGCTTATAAAGCGTTACAAGACATCAAAAAATGCCAATACTCGACAGAGATAGTAAAAGACTAGCTAACTCGGGGATTCTTTGTCTTTTTTTCTGCTTAGTAAATTTCTTAAACATTTGCAGCGTAAGTTAGTTGCAATTAAAAGCAGCTGAATTTCGCTTGTCAAGCGTTTAAAACATAAAAAACGCCAATATTTTAAAGCGGATAATAACCCCAGGGCTTCTTTTGCCTTTTTTTTCATTTGGTAAATTTCTTAATGTTTGTGGCTAAACGACAATCGTCATCCCAGTGCTCCTTTTTTTGTCATCCGAGTAGCTGACACTGGGATCTATTTTGCATGTAACTCCAATTGTGTTTTGGCATAAAACGCGACGCGTATTAGACTTATTTGCAAGCAAAGCTTGCTAGATCCCAGTGTCAGCTACTTGGATGACACCATTCTTTTTCCTGGATCCAAGTAGTCTGGGCACTGGGATGACAAGAAGAAGGCACTGGGATGACAGGAGAAGGAGGC
The DNA here is from genome assembly GCF_964277345.1 of Wolbachia endosymbiont (group A) of Therophilus tumidulus. Taxonomy (NCBI): domain Bacteria; kingdom Pseudomonadati; phylum Pseudomonadota; class Alphaproteobacteria; order Rickettsiales; family Anaplasmataceae; genus Wolbachia; species Wolbachia endosymbiont (group A) of Therophilus tumidulus. The sequence continues at coordinate 1,353,234 of NZ_OZ195515.1, forward strand.
ACTGGAATGACAAAGTGGAGTGTCTGCTTCTGTCATCCTATGATAGCTAAAAAGACCTGGTCACGCGCTGGAATGACGTAGCGGAATGTTATCCCAGTTTCCCTATCCTGTTATCCAAGTAGCGTGACTACTTGGATCTAGCGCTGGATTACCAAGTCCAATTAAGTGCAGCATCATCACTTGTTGGAGGCTCAAAATACGGTTGTGACATTTCCTCTTGCACAGCTCTTTTAAATTCTGGACTTTCTATGCTTATCTTTGTTACATGCTCTTGTAAGGCTTTCTCAGCAGCTATTTCAGTAGCTGATGGACTTGTTCCATCTGCTCCTTTAAGACCAGTATCCCCTTTCTCTCCTTTTAGCCCGGTGTCTCCTTTATCTCCTTTTGGGCCTTGAGCTCCATCTGCTCCTTTAAGACCAGTATCCCCTTTCTCTCCTTTTGGCCCGGTGTTTCCTTGATCTCCCTTTAGCCCTTTACCTCCTAAGAACACCTTTGCTGTTTGATCACTTTTGGCACCATACTTATTGTCAGTAGAGTTATCAAGGAATTCTCCTAATTTATCCACTAGAATTGATTTGTCGCCGTCTTTTGCAGGAAGTATAGCTTTCGCGAAAGCTTTTTTGTTTACTGCCTCTATAAGGTTGGAAGCATTGATTTTAGCAAAAGCAGTATCAGCAGCAGTTTTAGTGTAAACATCTGCAGTATTAGCTTTCTTTCCTAGCTCAGTATCGACGTAATTCTTGTCAGCTTTGTTAGCTAGAGCGGCTGTGTCAGCTTTTTTTGCCAACTCATCATCTACATTTTTTTTAGTGTAAACGTCTGCAGTGTTAGCTTTAGCTGCTAAATCAGCTGCACCAGCTTTCTTTCCTAGCTCAGTATCGACGTAATTCTTGTCAGCTTTGTTAGCTAGAGCGGCTGTGTCAGCTTTTTTTGCCAACTCATCATCTACATTTTTTTTAGTGTAAACATCTGCAGTATTAGCTTTAGCTGCTAAATTAGCTGAATTAGCTTTCTTTCTTAGCTCAGTATCGACGTAATTCTTGTCAGCTTTGTTAGTTAGAGCGGCTGTGTCAGCTTTCTTTTTCAACTCATCATCCACACCTTTTTTAGTATAAACACCATTATCATCAGCCCCTGCTTTGAGCTTTGCTAATAGAGCATTTACAAAATCATTATTGTTTATGAGTGATTCTTCTAAAGGTTCATCTAACGTCATATCACACTCTCCATTGATTATAAAAACCATAGAGTGCATAAAAATAATATAATTTCCGTAAATGCTAGATTTTGCATAAGACTTCCCTGAAACTTGTTGTTTCAGAATTCTCCTCTTGTAATCCAAGTGTGTAGCAGATGATGTCATGCAAGTAGCTGACACTGGTTTGATCGAAAATGTTGTATAGTGCACAATCAATTTTTCTGGATCCCAGTGGGCTTTGTTGCATCGCTAGCTATGATGGATTAAAGATAAAAAAGATAGGGAATATCAGTAGCTTATTATTCTGGTATTTATAACAAGAACGGTCAATGAATACCTAAATTTGAGTAAAAGAAATTTCACTACCATTTACCAATCCGGCTAAAATTCAAGAATTTCAATGCTTTAGCTATTTTCAATAGAATTAAATTTATTAATATAAATAACAAATTACTATTCTTAAATTTGATCAGATTGATTGCAAAAAAACAAGATTTTCAATAGGTTGCTTATAATCCTAATTATAGTTAGCCTTTCATAAGTAGCGATGCAACAAAGCCATCCCAGTGTCTGGGCACTGGGATGACACCGAAGGGGCTACTCGGATGACAAACCCTGTCATTCCAGGGCGTGACGCTGGTTTCCATCCAAGACGGCAGTGCTTGACACTGGAATGACAAGAAGAGGGCACTGCCCTCCTTGTATGTATTAGATATAGGCCGAGTTGTGGTCGTGATAAATGTGATCGCTTGCGCAATCGAACATTTTCACAAAACCATTCTCTAGATAAAGATTATATTCGTGATGTTGATCTGATAATACAATATTATCTTGCTCCCCTGAATTGAAATGACTTGAATCTGACAGCAATTCGTAATTTGGATTATCTATTTTACTAATGCTGTTTATTACTTTGCCATTACCACTTGATATAGCTAAACTATAACTATCACCATCCTTCATTATCTTGATGGACACCTTATCTTCAGGTAACACTATAAGCTTCTTTGTGCCACTATCGTGGATTACGAATTTGCCTTTTTCAAAATAGTATTTGTCTTCCGGCAAAGCACCAACCTTATAATCTGATGTGTGCAGTTTGTTCCAAAAATCTAACACAGATTGCTTTTCTGCTCCTTCCGCTCTATCATACAAGGCTTTCACATCATTATAATTTATCGTTACATTTGCCTTATGCTTCCCTTCTGAGTCCTGCTCGTAGCTCTTTTCTATTTTGAGAATTGTGTCTTTTAATACTACCTGTTCTTGCTCTTTCTCCTCCACTGAAGCTGACCTTTTTGCCCTTGTTGGAATTTGTGGCTGATCAGACTGCATTTCACTATTGTCGTTTGATGCAGTTTTCTCTTCAGCAGCTTGTGCAACAACATTAGTAGTACTATGAACTTCTGTCTTAGTTTCACTTACTTGCCCTTTTGGACTTTCGGTTTGTTTCTCTTTTGTAAATATTCTCTGATAGTCCGTGTAGCCTCTATTAGTATCACCGATATCGCCACTGCCTTGATCAAAAGTTATTTTTTTACTTCCATTTCCCATATCTTCAATTTCAACTTGAGGAGAAACAGATGCTAGGAAATCGTTATAACTGTAGTTGTAGTCAGCAGAAAAGAATATTTTCCCTTTGAAATTGTGAAAGTTATTAGACAACATTCCAATTTCTTCATCACCATCAAACAATTTTACTTTAGTGAAATATGTTTGATCTTTTATTCTAACTATTTCACCGCTGGAGTTTCCTTGTATGTGATAATCATTTGGGTCGTACTTTATAGCAAAAAGTTTGCCAGAGCCATATTTCTCTAAGTTTATAAGGCCCACATTTACATGTTTATGGGAATAATCTCTCTTTTCATATTCATGTGCAAATATTGGATCTATGTATCTATATTCATCTGATATATTTGGCATACCTATTCGATGTTCATTTCCATCTTTCGTCACCGGAACAAGCTTATATGTTCCGTCTTTTTCCACTAATTTTAGATGAGTAATACTTTGTGGTAGTTGAAACCTTACATTTGCTCCATGTTCATGAATAAATAGATCACCTTTTTCGGTAATATAAAAGCCCATATTTTTGAATGTATGTAAATTTTCGCCTCCTTGTTTTACAACCGCTTCGTGTACATCGTCGTCTGTCCTATCTGTTCCCTTATTATCCAGTAGTTTTCCTTTTTCTACGATTACTCCATTTGCCTTTTGCTCATCAGAATATTGGGCATGCTCTGAATCCTGATGATTCAAAATTTTGGTACCTCTAAGGAGCAGAGAATCTAAATCTTTTTGGATGTGTCCAGTGCTAGGATGCAACAATTCATTTTCATGTAAATGCGCCTCATCAAAGTATTCATCACGTTCAACTGTTCTGCCATCTATTAGGGAAGCTTTATAATGACCGTTTTCTTTTGTAACTGCCATGTAAGCACCACCTTCGTATGAAACATTTAAGTTGTGTAATATATCCTCAAAAACGAAAGTTTCTTTAGTTTGGCCTTCAACTTGCTTAAAAAATCCTGATTCGCTCAATAATTCTCCAAGCTTTGTATTTCCGTCATATATAGACAGTGCACCCATATCTCCTTGACCATGAGCTTGCATAGAAAAAATCTTACCTTCTTGTAGATCAATATGAGTACCTCTGATTAAGTTTGGATCGATATTGACCAGCCCATCTAATATTTTTGCTGCTTGGGAATTATTTTCAATCTTATCAACAGCTTTGTTTTTTAGTTGATCAAACTTTAAAAATGCTGGTCTGTATTTTGTATTTTCCTCATTACGTAACTCTTCAATAGTAATCTCTCCTTTATGATATTTTTGATACATTTCACCACGTTCTTTATTCAAATTATCAAATTCATCTACCTGATTCTTAATTTCTGTATCATATTTTGATAATATCCTTAAAGCCTGATTTTTATACTCTTGACTGTTTCGATATTCATTACCTTGTTGGTCAGAGTAAGTTAGTTTATCCTGTCCATCGGAAGTTTTTACTACCTTGAGGAAATGATATTCCTTTGATATATCAAGTGTATCATTTGTTGCCCTATTTATAGCACGAGCAACATCATAAAATGCAACGTGTTCTACAGGAGAAAAACTTCCAACGTTTTCTCCATCCATTTTTTCTATATTTGCTTTATAGTAGGATACGTTTTTAATTTCTCCACCCACTATTTCTTGACCAATTGCTATGAAATCTCCTTTTGTAACTTGCAAAGCGTTGAGATGTTCCATTGCAGTTTCTGTATCATTCTCAGCAAGCCAACTTTTGAAGTCAGTATCGTGTCCTTTTATGTCTTTCAAGAAACTTTTTGACTCATCTGAGTTACCTTGACGTAAAGCATCTAGGTAGTCTCTTAATAAACTAGGATCTTTTTCCTGTAAGTACATTATCAACGCATGACCTGTTTTATAAACCAAGCTATTTGCTTCGCTGTCCTTTGAGTATTCTAAACTTAAAATTTTATCTAAATCCAAATTTGCAGCTTCAGTTTTGTCGATACTTGATCCTTGAGAATTGAATTTATGATCTGAATGATGCTCAAAGTAGTCTGCAATTCCTTCCATTAATACTGTAGGTAAAGATTTGCCTCCTGTAGCCAAGTAAGTTAAACCATGTGCAAATTCATGCTGAAGGTTATGAATGCCACCTTGCTGGTAGACGTACATTTCAGCAAAAACGTCAGCTTTCCCTTTGTAGTAACATTTACCACCTTCGTCTCCAAGGTAAGAACCGAAACGCTCGCTTCCGCCAAGGTGAGTGTAATCATCCTTGTCATCAAACATGTAAATTTTAAATGTTTGTTCTGAACTGCCGCGTTCTAACTCGAATGCGTTTTTAAAATTAGTAGCTGTTTCTCTTATCTCACTTTCAATGTTAGCAACTTTACTTGCTCTTAAATTGTGAGAATAAACCTCTACTTTAATATTTAAATCTTCAACTTCTATAACATGTGGCGAATTAAACCCTTTGCCGTTATTGTTGAAATATTCTGCTTTAGTTATATTTTTATTTACTTGTTGACTAATTGTCATAATTTTAACCTCTAATTTGCTGATCTTTCAATATCAAGCATAAAGTAATTTCCCTAAAAAAAACGTAAATCCCTGTATTAATATAATTTATATCTTAATAAATAAAGTATAGATAGTTAACTTAATATGTAAAATTTAGAATATGGCTGAAATTCTATACAGCTATATTCCGGAATCACATTGGACAAGGACAAAAGCAAAGTGGTTTATTGACTTTCATTCCACCAAAGCACTATACTAAAACCACGATGGGTAATTAGCTCAGTTGGTAGAGCACTTGCTTGACGTGCAAGCGGTCGCTGGTTCGAACCCAGTGTTACCCACGTTTTTGTTTATGAAAAGATTTTATATGACAGCAGTGCATAACGGTAAACACTCAGCAGCGCAGTCCAAGCGCTTAATCTATTCCATAATAATAGTTGCGATAACAATGTTTATGGAAATAGTAGGTGGAATAATTTCACATTCGCTTGCTCTATTATCAGATGCAGGGCATATGCTCACTGACCTCTTTGCCTTGGTTTTAAGCTGGTTAGCACATAGGTTTTCAGCTAAGAAATCCGATTTGCAGAGATCATACGGATATCATCGGTTGCAGATAATTGCAGCATTTGTTAATGGTTTAACTCTATTCCTCATTGCAGTAATCATTATAATTGAGTCAATAAAGAGGTTTATTTTTCCAGTCAATGTTGAGTGGAAAGTAATGTTAATAATTGCTACACTCGGTCTTGTCTCTAACATAATAGTCTTTTTTATATTACATAGTAAATGCGAGAGCAATATAAACATAAAAAGTGCTGTACTACACGTTATAGGAGATATTTTAGGTTCTGTAGCTGCTATACTTGCATCTATAATTATCATGCTTACTGGATGGCAAATAGTAGATCCAATCTTATCAGTATTTGTTAGTGTGATAATTCTAAATAGCGGCTATAAAATTCTCAAAAATTCTTGCCATATACTCCTTGAAGGTACGCCTGAGGGTATATCTGCTGAAGAGATAAAAAGTAAGATCACATCAGAATTACCTGAAGTGATAGATGTGCACCACATACATACATGGTCGCTGTCTGATAATTATTTTATAATTACCATGCATGCTAAAATAAAGCAAAATGTGCAGCACACCAATGTTTTATATGAAATAAAAAAAATATTGCTAGATAAGTTCGAGATAGCACACTCTACAGTCGAGATCGAATACGATGAGTGTGCGGATAATAAGATACTTAAACATTGACGTTTTAAATTATTATGCTATTACTAGAGTGTAATGATGTTGAAGGTAAGCTATGATAGGTATTTCTCAAATACAATTTCCTTCAAAGGATTCTAGTAAGCTAAAATTTGTTAGCTACTTTGGAGCTTTTGTCTCGTTAAGCATTATCACTAATCCTGTTAATGTTCTTTTTTCTCTTGGTACTATGTTCTTCAGGTCTGAAATTAAAACTCTTTATATCTACAAAGAAATAAAAACGGCAAAACAGCAAAAAATGAGCAAAAGGGAATATTGGGAAATATTTTTTAAAAACAATACAATCAAGGTAGCAGCCTTCCTCTTGTTTTCTGCTTTCATAACATATCTAACTTTCACTACCACTTTCTTGCTTATTTCGTTACTGGGAACTATACCACTTACAATGCTATTAATTTTATTGCAGAGTGAACTAAGGCCAAAAGATTTTAACCCATTTACGCTGCTTAAAGCTTCTATAAATTTCTTTTTGGAAGGTATAAAAGAGAATTTACGTGGTATGGTTAATAGTTTTGATGTTAAGCTTGAACATTTACTGCCCCATCAATTAAATGATGATATCATTAAAAATATTGATAAATTAAAAGGTAAGTATAGTGAACAAGTACCTGAAGACGTAATCAAAAATGATGAATATATTCAATTCATTGGATATATAAACAATTCATATGAGTTTAGTGATGAGGATAAAGGAAGAGTAATTGCATTTTTAGATGACTTTTGCAAAGATGATCAAAAGCATAGCTCCGGCTTTACAGGTGGGCAGGTTCTGCTTTTAGTTTTAAGGGCTTGCAATGATGGAGACGGAGAAGCCGTTAAGAGTAAAAAGGATGCATTGATTTCTAATTTAATTGATAGCCAAACTTTCTCTAGAAAAGAGCGAATTCCTAACACTTGCTTCACCGGTATTATCTATAGAATGTTAAGCACGCTAGAGGGTATTCATCCTGATCCAGAAATTAGATTTACTCCCCCAAGGGAAATGTTGCTCTCAGAAGCACAAAATAAAGCACGTGAGTTTATGTTAGACAGGTTAAAAAACAAGAAAAACAATAAAGAAATTCTTAAGGCTTGGTATGACGTTCAAAATGGTTATGAAGACGATGAAAGTCAAAAAATAGTTGATGATTTTATTTCAGAAGTAAGTATTCCTTTAATGAGAAAATTATTGAGTATTACTTCTCAATATAGTGAACAAATTGTGCTGACGTTAATGAAAAATATTAGCTCTATAAAGTTAAATAAATTACAATGTTGTGAGCTGGTTCAGCACATGAGAAATAAACTGCAGGAGCATGATTTAGATGACCAAGAAAGTTTACTCGAAAACATCGGAAAAAAAGTATTCTTAGAGCTATTAAATCGAGATCTACTCGAGACAGATTTTTCTCTCAAGGATTCATCTTTGGATGGAGCTAAGAGAATAGCTAATAAGATAATAGAAGAAGAAGTAGCAGAATTTAAATTAAAGGCTGAGAAGACTATTGAAGGTCAGATAATTAGCATGTTAGATGGGTTAAGAATGCTCCCAAGAGAAAAAAGATGTTATAGGGTATATGTAGAACTCAGTAAAAATAACGAAAATGATAAGGAAAAAATAAAGAAAATTTTGCAAGAAAGGTTAAAAGTAACAAAAGCAGCAATGGATGAAATGTTAAAAAAAGGAGCTTCACATAAGCTAGAGTTAGAAATTGAAAGTGTATATGAAGGAAATAAAGATCACGTTACTCAACTTTATGAAAAAATAAGAGAAACAAAAAAGGAATTCATTGAAGATGGTCTTTTAACACCTCAAGAAGTAGAGAATATAACAAAAGCAAAAATCATAGACTTAAACAAAGAGGACAAAATCATACCGTCAAGCAATTTGTCTCGTAGTTTAAGTGTCAATAATTTGGCAGTACATTATCTATAAAATTTATACTCTTTACCTTGCAGAAGATTCACAATATTTCTGTGGTGTTTTAGGAAGACCAGTGCTCCTATAATTAGTAATGTTAAGAACAAATTCCTCTGAAAAAAAAAGGACCATGCTACAGCCGTTGAAGTAGCACTGAGTGAAGCAAGGGAAGAGTATCTAAAGGCAAGAAAGACTATTATCCAAATTATTACGAATACTAAAGTAATATCGATGTTAAATGCTATCAGTATCCCTAGAGTGGTTGCAACGCCCTTTCCTCCACTGAATTTTAGCCAAATAGGAAACATGTGTCCTAAAACTGCTAAAATTGCAGATACATATATATAAAAATCGTTATTATCACAAAATTGTTGTGCTATATAAACGGCAATAAATCCCTTAAAGGAATCCAGAAATAATGCCAAAGCAGCAAGAAATTTATTTCCCGTCCTTGCAACGTTTGTAGCACCAATGTTTCCTGAACCTACTTCTCTTAAGTTTATCCCTTTTATTCTTGTAATGATTAAGCTAAACGGTATTGAACCGAGTATGTAGGACAGTATAAGGACTACATACTTTTCCATTATACCAAGAACCTAATTAATTTTATTATTCCTCAGCCTTTTTAGGTAGCACTGAACTTCATCGTTAATCTGATTACTAAACAGTATAAGCGCTGTCATGTTGATGAGAGCTAAACAAGAGAATAAAGTTCCACCGATATTGGCAATAGCCATTATATCTTTAGAAAGACCAGAGAAAAACGCCACAATTATTACCGCTATGCGGTATATCACTATACTTTTTGCACCGAATAAATATAGCCACCCCATTTCACAACAATATACAAACGAAATTACTGAAGAAAATGCAAACAAAGGAGCAGCTACTGTTAGAAGGATAGGAAACCATGGAGAAACTGTCTCAAATGCTTTGTGAGTAATTAATATTCCCTCACCAACACCTGTTTGGTATGCACCTGTTATTACTATTGTTATTCCTGTTAAACAGCAAATTAACATTGTGTCAAAGCATGGTTCTATCATAGCGACTAGTCCAGTTCTTACTGGTTCTTCATCTTTAGTTGTTGCATGAGTAATTGAAGCAGAACCAACACCTGCTTCGCTGGCAAAGATTGCCCTTTGAATTCCAGCAACAAATGCTCCTACCATCCCTCCGCCAACAGCATTGAAATCTATCATAGTGGAAAATAATATTTTCAACGTATAACCAAGGTTATGAATATTAAATGCAATAATAATAATACAACTAAAGATATATATAAGTGACATAATAGGCACTAGTGCAGAAGATACTCTAGCTATCCTTTTAATTCCGCCAATAATCACTAGAGCAAGCAGCGCAGAAATTATGGAAGAAAGAAACCAAGAGTGACCATCTACCCAACTTGAATAGCCAGATAATATTGAAACCATTTGGTTGGTTTGAAACGCTACACTTCCACCAAGACCTGATAATACAAAGAATACTGCATACATGGCAGCCAGCACAATACCAAGTTTTTTAAATCCAAATTCCTCCAGACCATTCCTTATATACTGAAAGGGACCACTAAACAATTGGTCCTGATCTTCTGTTCTATGTCTAAACGCCAACGTTACCTCAGCAAATTTTGCTGACATACCAAAAAAACCTGTAATCATCATCCAAGGCACCGCTCCTGGTCCACCCATTGAAACTGCAATTGCGACTCCAGCAACAGTTCCAAGGCCTACTGTGCTTGAAAGTGCAGTCATAAATGCCTGAAAATGCGTAATATGACCATCATGGTGATTCGTGTCATATTTTCCACATAAAATAGCAAACGCATGCTTAAACATTCTTATGTTGAGAAATCCAAAACGTAATGTTAGAAACACATAACCAAAAACTAGTAGAAGGATTATAAATGGCACGTAAAGGATCTTGAAAAACAGTACTTCATTCATGAAGTTATTTATTCCATTCAACACAGCGTCATAACTTTCGTAAAAACCTGAAGCAGCGTACACATCATTAAACAATAGGCAAAATAACACCATACAAAGCAATCTATAAATCATGTTAATACCCTTTAGAATTGTAATAAGAATCTATTGTATTCAAAACTTCCCTTCTTAGTAGATATATTGCAACAGCATTTGGAATCATAAGGCACATAAACAAACTGTCACCTAGATAAGATATAAATTCTATATTCTTTGACATACAGCTGATATACACTGAAACCACTATAAGAATTTGGAACGGTATCAGTATTTTTTTACTACCAAATAAATACAGCAAAGCAACTTCACAGTAGTAACAATAAGCTATTATTGTGGAAAATGCAAAGGAAAACATCATTAGCGGAAAAACTAACTTGCTGAACAAGGGCAAAGCTGTTGAAAATATCGAACTAATTAGTGTAATATCACCCACGTTATCAGTGCTATGCATACCAGTGATAATTATCACAATACCAGTCAAAAATGAGATTAATATTGTGTCTATAAGTGGTGCAATCATTGCAACGCACCCAACTTTAATTGGATCTTCTTCTTTTACAGCTGAATGTGCTATAGCTGCTGTTCCGGTACCTGCTTCGTTAGCAAACACTGATCTTCTCACTCCGGCTATTAATCCGCTCAATACTCCGCTTCCTATAGCTGATTTATTGAAGATATCTTGGAATATTATGGATAGAGCATTCAGCAAATTACTTCCGTTTACATAAATTAAATATATACACATACCCACATATAGCACTATCATAATTGGTGCTAAGCTCGTTGAAACGAAAGCAATGCGCTTTATTCCTTCCAATATTACAATAAAGACAAGCAGGGATATAATAATGGATGCGTTGTATTCTAGGAGGTTATTTGATAGTGCTGCTATTTGATTTGCTTGAAATGGTATACCGCCCAAAATCATTGCAATAAGTAGCATAATCGCATAAGTGAAGGCAAGAAATCTACCAGTTTTTGCAAATCCAATTTTTGCAAGCCCGTACTTCATGTAATAAAAAGCCCCGCCAGTTGTATTTTCAGAGCGATAAGTAAATGCAAGCACCACCTCGGCAAACTTTATCGACATACCAAGTATTCCGGTAATTACCATCCAAAAAACTGCACTTGGGCCCCCTATTGTGATAGCTATTGCAACTCCTGATATTGTTCCAAGACCAACTGTTCCTGAAATTACTGTTGCAAACGCTTGAATATGAGTGATTATGCCATTGTTGCTGTTATTACACTTTAGATTGAATAGCGTCTGTATTCCATATTTAAGTAACCTAAAGTTAATGAATTTGAACTGGGCAGTACAAAAGATTCCAGTTGCAATTACCCAAATAATTATAAATGGAATGTTGAATATCTTTATATACAGAAATGAATTTAATAGTTCACTTATCTTCAAAATCATGCAGTTTTCTATTTTTTGTTAGCTAACGAGTTTTATATGTAAAATATATGTAAAACCCGATGCTTATTGGAATAGTAAGTGTATACACTATACCTAAAATTGGTAGAGTCATCCAGGGCTTACTGATGAAAAATACAATAAGTACTCCAAAAAATGACACAAATATATAGGATAGGCTTTTGGGAATATAAATATATTTTGCAGAGAAAGTTGGAATGTGACTTATCGAAAAAAATGAAATGGCCAGAAAGTAACAAGCTACGTTTCTTGTGTTAAAAAATCGCTCTATGAGAAGTAAGTATTCACTCTCATGAGATTGAAAGGTAATAATTATTGGTAACAAAGAAAGTAAAGCACACACTGGAGCTGGAACACCAGAAAAGAAAAATTTTTCCCAGTATGGTTGTTCTGAGTGTAGCGAAACATTAAATCTTGCAAGTCTTATTGATATGCAGATTACGTATATCATTACTAAAATCCAACCTATGACTTTGATTTCGTTTAGCTTCCAAAAATACAAAAGAAATGCAGGCGCTGCACCAAAATTTAGAAAATCTGCAAAAGAATCAAGCTGGGCTCCAAAATCGCTAGTTGATTTTAGAATTCTAGCTATTCTGCCATCCATTCCATCTATTATTGCTGCAATGATGATAAAAATTACTGAGAATTCCCATTGTTCATTAAATGTAAATTTAAGTGAAGTGAGACCAGAACATAAACCCAATAAAGTTATAAAGTTTGGGAATAATTTAGTAATAGGTAAGAATCTACTGTTACTTCCATCGTTATTCATATAACGTCAAAAGTAAGCTTCTCTTGAACGTTTTCCTTATTTAAGTTTGCTATAATTGTTTCACCACCAATAACAGTTTGCCCTTCTGAAACTCTGACTTCTGTATCAGCAGGAACATAGATATTCACTCTACTGCCAAACCTTATAATTCCAAACCTTTCACCTGCTTTTACGTTCTGGGATATTCCTAAATTACAAACGATACGACGTGCAATTAATCCAGCTATTTGCTCCACAATAATTTCTTTCCCCTTTTCGTATTCAATTACAATAACCTGCTTTTCATTTTCGTTACTAGACCTATTGCTCATTGCGGATACAAACTTGCCTTTTTTATAACTCATTTCCTTTATCGTACCAGATATTGGTATACGGTTCACATGGACGTTCAAAACACTTAAAAATATGCTAACAAGCGTAAACTTCTTCTCCTCTCCGTTTTCTGCTGATAAAGGATAATTAACTTCTTCAATTTTTGAAATCACACCATCAGCAGGACTTAATATAAGATTCTTATTGTTTGGCACAGCTCTTGCTGGATCACGAAAGAAATAAGTACACAATAATGTCGGAAACAAGCACGTAACGCCAAACCCCCAAGATATAGAGAATGCTATACACGTTACTATAAAGGAAACTACTATAAATGAATAACCTTCCCTGTTTATATTAGGTAAACCAAAACACATAATCTTATTAACAATAACCTATTGTTAACAATTTATCATTTATAATTTCTCATGAAAAGCTTTTTTTAACTGCTTCAGCAAAGTCTTTTTGATACAAGGTAACATTACAGATTGTTATATTAGCACATAGAATTACCGTCATACTGTAACAACCCGTCCAACACAAAATCTAATGCCTAAGTTTAGATCAGAAAACTGATTCTTCTAAAAGTTGCTCACTATCCTCGTCTATTATGATAGAATTATCATGATTTCTGAGTAAATCTCTGATTTTCGTTTCTATTTCATTTGCGACTTCTTTGTTTGTTTTTAGGTAAGTTTTTACATTCTCTCTTCCTTGCCCAAGACGTGTGTTGTTATATGAATAGTAAGCGCCTGCTTTTTCAAGCACACCAAGCTTTGCTCCCATATCTATTATTTCTCCGAGTTTTGATATACCTTCATTGTACATTATATCAAATTTCGCTTCTCTAAATGGAGGAGCAACTTTATTTTTTACAACTTTAACTCTTGTTTCATTACCTGTAATATTTTCTTTGTCTTTTATTACACCAACTTTTCTTATATCAAGCCTTACAGAAGTATAGAATTTTAATGCATTTCCACCCGTGGTAGTTTCAGGATTTCCATACACTACTCCTATTTTCATACGAATTTGATTAATAAATATCAATATACAGTTCGCTTTTGAAACGGCAGAGGTTAGTTTCCGTAGCCCATGACTTAGAAGCCTTGCTTGCAGCCCCATATGTTGATCACCCATATCACCTTCAATTTCAGCTCTTGGAGTTAATGCTGCGACAGAGTCAATAACTATCACATCAACCGCACCAGAACACACTAAATACTCAACAATATGCAACGCCTGCTCTCCAGTGTCTGGTTGTGAAATCACTAAATCATCAGTGCTTACCCCAAGTTTACGAGCATATAAGACATCCAATGCATGTTCTGCATCGATAAATGCGCATGATCCTCCTTTTTTTTGTGCTTCAGCAATCACGTGCAAGGCAAGAGTGGTTTTACCAGAACTCTCGGGGCCAAATATTTCAATTATACGCCCTTTTGGCAGACCTCCAACACCTAGAGCCGAATCAAGCGCAATTGATCCTGTGGATATTGTGTCTATTTTTTCTACAGGGTTTTGCTTCAACTTCATTATTGCACCTTTACCGAATGCTTTTTCAATCTGGCTTATTGCGTTATCTAGCGCTTTTTGTTTATCACTATTTCTTTCTTCTGGGTTACTTGCCATAGATCATTTATTAATTTATATAATTCTCTATGATAATCAAACGCGAATAACCTGCCAAGGTTTTTCTAGTATTTATGTATTATTTCAATGAAAAATATTAACGTTTTCATAAAGCAGATATTTGTTTGCCTTCGTTAGTAACACACTATACTTTAGTGTACGAACGTTGCAATTTGCAGCATAGCAGGTGGTGTCATCCAAGTAGCCAACACTGAAATGACTAAATTCGAAATGGCTACATGAATTTATTGTAAATTACTACCGTATAAGGTGCGATGCAACAAAGCCATTCCAGTGTCAGCTACTTGAATGACACCTCTTAGATGGGTCAGCTACTCAGATCTGCCATGAAAACTGCAACCCTAAATGTTGGAGCACTGTCGTACACTAAGCGCTGTAATGACAATTTTAGTCGCTTCATACACTTATCATGCTAGTCATAACAGAAATAATTTTTACCAAAGATATTTATGAAATAATTGACATAGTTTGGAAATATGTATATTATAGAACATTAATAGTTAGTTAGTTAATTTGTAGGTGTAATGTGGCTAGAAATGTTTTGAATGAAAATGAGTACCACGCTTTAAAGCAGTTGTTTTGAACATTTAATATTCAAAAGGAGGATGTGGTAAATTCTGACATTAAGAATATTAAGAAAAAGCTTAGTCAACAATACCGTAAATTATCGTTAAAATATCACTCAGATAAAAACCCAAACAATAAAGAAGCGGAGGAGAAATTTAAGGTTATTGCATTAAATAAGCCATTTTTTGAAGAATTTATAATAGAGCCATTGGAGAAAGGTCTCAATAAAAGAAATAATTTAATAAAAGAATTACGCGGTAAGTTGTGGAGTCGCAGTTATGAAGAATTGCAAAAATACTTAGATGATAAGCGCAGAAATAAACTCTATAATAAGCAGCAGTCAATTAACAATAATGTAACTGCTTATTCAAAATATTCTTCTTATTCATGTCTCTTAGGAAGTCTTTTAGTATTCTTCACATCAATTGCATTTTTAATAATTAATGGTATTTCTTGTAATGTACCAATAGCAGTAGGTTTTCTTGCTCCCTTGTTAGCAGGATTTATTTTGAGTTCAGCTATCAAGAGCATTTATACTAGAAATGGGAAAGAGTTTAATCATCAGACTAATGTTTTATTATTGTTTAACTTTGACCAAGAATGCGAAAATTTTTCAAAGAGTGATAGGACTAAATTAAAGTGGCTAAAAAATTCAGTTATTTTGAGCAACATAATCTGTACATCTTTAATGTTTTTCGGTGTGGGATTAGATTTAGTTGCCAACGGCTTTGGTATAACTAACTCTATGATGTTATCCGGCTTATTACTTTCATTACCATTCACGCTTTTAATTGTTACTTCACCTATTTTAAATGCTGCAAGTAATTATATTCTCAAAAAGACAGCTATAAATTCAATTGAGGAGCAATTTAAAGGTGATGATCAGTTTATAGAAGTCGATAACGAAAAGCCAAGCAGTACTATGAGCAATCAAAGTTATTTCCCCATCGGTCAGTTAATATCATCAAAGTTAGCTATTCTCCATAGCGAAGTCTCTAGCTAGGAACAATGAGCCACAGATTAGTATGGTTTTGACGTTTTGGGTAGAGGCTTTTAATATGTGATTTGATATTGCATCGCCAATTGATTCACATTCAACTGCCTTTATTTCTATGTTATTGGCTTTTTCCCTAATCAAATTTGTATTTGTTGCTTTAGGTTCAGACTTAACACAAACCGCACATAGTAGTTTGATATATGGTTTTAAGTGTTCTAAGAACTCTTCTACATTTCTGTTACGAGTAACACCAAAAATTATATAGACACCTTCAGCAAAGTTATCTCTTACCCACTGAGATAGTACTCTAGCACCATCATTATTGTGTGCACCATCTAAAAATAATTGCCAATCTTTCGGTAGTAGGAAAATTAAATTACCTTCTTTTATAGACTCTAGCCGTGCAGGCCAATAAGTGCACTGTAAACCTGAAGTGATATCCTCTTCTCCAATATCAAATTCATACTTTCCACTTAAAATACTACATGCTGCAATAGCATTGCCTGCATTAATCACCTGATGATCACCCTTTAAAGATGGCAAAGGAAATTCTATTGATTGAATAGCTGATTGAAAAACCATTTTGTTGTTCTTTTTTTTGCAATTCCATTCAAGGCCTCCTCTATACAGAGGAGATTTCTTATTTATTGCATGGAATTCTAGTGTATTCATTATAGACTTTTTTTGTGGTGCTATTACACAAGGAATATTAGGTTTCATTATTCCAGCTTTTTCACCTGCTATGGTTTCTACAGTAGGGCCAAGATATTCTGTATGATCAAGTGCAATGGAAGTAATGATTGTTAAAATCGGATTATCTATAACATTTGTTGCATCAAGCCTTCCACCCATACCCACTTCAACTAAAGTTATATCGGCTTTATGACGAGAAAAAGCTAAAAAAGCTGCAATAGTTGCAGCTTCAAACAGAGTGATAGGTTGTTCTGCAATTACGGCACGGCATTCTTCTAACAAGCTATATAATTCATTATCGTCGATATAACTGCCTGCAATAACTATTCTTTCATTAAAATTCACCAAATGTGGAGAAGTGTATGCGTGTACCTTATACCCTGCTGCTTGCATTATATATCTTATAAATGCTAGTGTTGAGCCTTTCCCATTAGTTCCAGCTATATGAATTGCGGGAGGCATTTTTTTCTCGGGGTTATCTAGTTTGCTAAGAAAGCCTTTTATGCGATCAAGAGAAAAATCATTCGGCCTGCTACCAAGTGGCTTAGGCCAATGAGGCATATATATCATAGATTGTTGTTACATTTTAATTCATCTATCACACTTGCTATGCCATGTGTGTCGATTTTTTCACTAAATTGATAACGTTGATTAATAGCAATACTTATTCCACTCATTACAACATCACTTATCAAGAAAGAACTGTTATTTTTAGTAACTTTAAAATCAATATTTGTAAATTCTTCATCACCGTAAGAAAATCTTGTACCAATTAAGCAAGTTTCATCGTCAACTGCTTTTGTACTCATTATGATCATTTCACTATCATGCATGTATTTATATAAAATTTTAACGCACAAACGCGTAAGATACACTTCATACTCTCTTAAAAAATCTTCTTTTTCTTTTTGTTTAACTAAAGCCCAATGTTTTCCTATGACGAATTGCGATATTCCTTTGAGGTTAACATTGTTTTGAATGACCTCCTGAAGCTTTTTTTGCACACATTCCCGGTTTTTTTTATTCTCCTTTGTAGATATACCATCCACTTGTTGCTTCATAGTATGCACAAAAATTTTGTGATCTGTACAATTAGTGTAAGCACTTGAAGAAATTACAATAAAAACAATGATAGTTAACACTTTAGTAATGTTCATAAGATATATTTATTAGCTATGATACTTAGAATGCAAAGTTTAATAAAGATTAAATAATAATCGCTAGCTTTAATATATCTATAGACACACCTTGTATAAATCATCTACAATTAATTAAGGGTCTGTTCTATGCGTTATGAGTTAAGTTAAATTTCCCGAGCGATAATTTCTAGTCAAGGGAATTGCCTCTGTTAATTTCGTTGAAATTGATACGCGATGCCCACCTTAACTTTAGTCTCAGGAATCTACTAAGGCTGACGGTAGATACGGATCCTATTTTGATTGGTTTAACATTTATGCTTCATCAATACAAAGAACAGGGTGTTTTCCTATGTTTGCCTAATGAAGTATTCCAAATTGTAATTGATGTTGAAAGGTATCCTGATTTTGTTCCTTGGTGCAAAGCCGTTTATATAAAAGAAAAAATTAACAACCAAATGGTTGTGGATCTCCTCGCAGCTTTTCATGGAATTAAAGGTAGATATACATCAGAAGTTACTTCTCTTTCTCCAAGTGGAACAAATGAAGGTTGGATAAAAGCTGTATCATCAAATGGAATATTTAAACATCTATACAATGAATGGCAATTCATTCCCATAGATGAAAATAAAACTATGGTAAAGTTTTATATAGAGTTTAAGTTTAAGTCCAACTCATTTTCCACTTTATTAAACTCAGTATATAAGTATACACAAAGTAAAATAATTGCTGCATTTAAAGATAGGGCTGAAAGCCTTGCTAAACAAAAGTTATCTTGACATTATTAATATAAATGTATAATTTTTTTTAGTAAGTTAAGTGTTTATATTGTAATGATTTTTAGACTATTGTTTTTATTAATTTTCATAAGTGTTAATTCTTATGCAGTTGTTAAGCAAGATTTATCCGATAACCAATACATTCAAAAAAAACCCAATGAAATAACATCAAATGAGCTATTATCGCCATTACCTAATGATAAATTATTAGGAGATCCAAAAGCACCAATTCTAATGATAGAATATGCTTCATTAACTTGTTATCACTGCTCTCTTTTTCATAGGAATGTTTTTCCTAAAATTAAAGAGAAATATATAGACACAGGTAAGATGTTATATATATTTCGTCATTTTCCTTTGGATTACAGAGGGCTAAAGGCTGCAATGCTAAGTCATTGCTACGAAAAACAAGAAGACTACTTTAATTTTAACAAAGCTGTTTTTAACTCAATAGATTCGTGGAATTACTACAATTTAAGTGATTTGACTTTACTACAAAGAATTGCTGCACTAAGCAACTTAAAGCAAGATGCATTTAACCAATGCATTAATGATAAGAAAATAATGGATAAAATCGTAAATGATAAATCACTGGCAATTAATAAACTTGGTATCACAGCCACTCCAATATTTTTCATCAAGCTTAACGATGATAAATCATATATAGAGCATAATAAAGTTAAACATGGAGGGTATAAAGAGCTGAAATATTTCACTAATGTGATAGATAAATTATATGGAAAAGCTATAGCGAAGTAATACCACTGTAGCTTACCATATAAAAGACTCTATGCTGAGTCATTGTTTTTCACTACTGTTTGTTGTTTTTTACGCTCAAACTCTCTTTTTTTACTGTGCCAAGTGTAGTAATACATAGCGATTTTATTCTCTATTAATACTATTGTCCCATCATAAAACTGAACCATATCCATAACTTTTCTCTGAGCTTCATCAAAACGTTCTTTATACTTTTCACGATAAGCTGGATTATGTAGTAACATAACCCCTTCATTCTTGTTAGATTTTTTGTTTAACGTTTCAACTTCACCAGCAATAGTATAAGACATATAACCCCCTCTAATTGATTATAAAAATTATATTTTAAAAAGAGAAATGCGCATAAACAATCCCTTTAATTCTAGCATAATAATCGACTGTTTATTATACTAGTTAACTATAGTACGATATATAATAATTTTTGTCACTTAAAATTTTATACTATGAAATAATAACTTAAAATAAATGTTTTTATTATTTTAAACTATATTATTATATTTATAAATTGTGTATGAATTAAGTCTCCCTAATTTATAATATATGCGTAATAATTTTAGTATAAAATTGTCATACATAAGAAATCTATTTGCAAAAGAATATAAAAAAATAGAAGAATATTGTATTCTTGAAAAAAAGCAACATATTCAAATTGGCCCTGAAGAAGGAAAGCTATTAAGTTTATTTATAAAAATCCAAAAAATCAAAAGTATTGTTGAGATTGGCACGTTATACGGTTACTCGTCGATTTGCATGGCAAAAGCTCTACTAAAAGACGGTCATATATATACAATAGAAAATAATCCTCAACACTCAAGAATAGCAAAAAAAAATTTTAGTGCTTTTAATCTAAGTGATAAAATTACTCTAATAGAAGGCGATGCACTGGAAAAAATTAATGAATTATCAGCAAAAGCACCATTTGACATGATATTTATTGATGCTGACAAAAGTAGTTATCCTAAGTATTTAGATTGGGCAGAGTCATACATTAAACAAGATGGGCTAATCGTTGCAGATAACACTCTACTGTTTAACACAGTATTTTTAGAATCGCCTCCAAAAGAAGTATCAGAAAAATCATGGCATGCCATGAGGGAGTTTAATAATAGATTATCAGATGAAAAAAAATATTTCTCTATATTGATTCCAACTGATGAAGGAATGACTGTAGCTTTAAAGCTAACATAAGTTAAAAATCAAGGTCAGCATAATGTTTAGGAGGGATTAAACCAGAAATCCTCTCTAATAATATCTCACGAAAACAAGGCTTTGATTTAACAATGGAGTACCATTCTTTTAAAATTTTACTTTTTTCCCATGGAAAACTACTTACATAATCCATTACGGAAATATGCGATGCTAAAGTAATATCAGCTAAAGTGAACTTATCAGTTGCAAGCCAAACGTTCTTGTTAATTAAGTGTTCGGTGTATTCCATATGGCAAGGCAGGTTATGCTGAGCTGCATGAAGAAATCTAGAGTCAGGGCTGCGGTTAGTAATTACTTTTTCATTCATAATATACTTAGTAACTTCATTGTAAAATTTGTTATCGAACCAATTGATTAGAGCGCGTATTTTAGACTTAATAATAGTGGATGAACCAAGTAATTTGACGTCGCTATTGTAAGTCTCTTCTATATATTCACAAATGGCATTACTATCCGCTATTACAAAGTTATTATCTATTAACACTGGTACTTGCCCGGTTGGATTGATCTCCATAAATTCATTCCGCTTTTCCCACGGATTTTCATACACTAGATCACAGCCTAATTTTTTTTCTTTTAGAAAAGCTCTAACTTTTCGTGAAAATGGACAAAGAGGAAAATGATATAAAATCATAATGTTCCTCTTTTGTTATACCAATATCCTTTTTTTGTTACTCTATGGCTTGACCTACAACTGTACGAACTTTCTTTGTAGTCCACAGAAGTTTGCGTAGCAGGTAGTGTCATGCAAGTAGCTGACACTGGAATCCAGTTCTTGTTATACAATTGCCTAGTGCGCTCATTTACAGTTAAGTTTTCTGGATCCAAGTAGTCAAGCACTGGGATGACATCCTTTTCGGTAAAAATTGCTCTTATATCACAACATTCATACAGCTGTATGCCTAGGCACTGGGATGACATAAATAAGCGCTGAAATGACATAAATAAACATTGGAGTGACAATCTTGTAGTGACTTGCATGACAACTAACTTTTTGTTTACTTCAAAATAGCACTGTAAAAAATTTAACATATCAAATTATAGAGCTAATATAGGATATACCTTGCTAAATAAAAAAAAAAGTATAATATTTTATAAGGTATGCAGGCAAAAACTCTGTAATTTGGTCAGATCAGAAATGAAGCAGCCATATCAGAACCTTTTTGGGTTGCATACCTATTTCATTATTTGTTTTATCCGAGGCTATGAATATAGCATTAAAACATCGTCCTAGTAGCTTCAAAGATCTAGTAGGTCAAGATATATTAGTGCGTGTATTAGAAAATGCTTTTATTTTAAACAAAATCCCACAATCTATACTGCTCTCTGGTAGTAGTGGAGTTGGTAAAACCACCACTGCAAGGATAATAGCTTTATGTTTGAATTGTTCCCTGGGGCCAATTTTTGAACCTTGCGGATCATGTGAAAATTGTCTAGCAATAAAAAATTCAAGCCATCCAGATGTAATTGAAATCGATGCAGCAAGTCACACTAGCATTGACGATATTAAAGTAATCCTGGGAGATATTTGCTATTCACCTATAAGCTCTAAATTCAAAGTCTACATTATAGATGAAGTACACATGCTATCTAGCAGTGCATTTAACGCATTACTTAAAACCCTAGAAGAGCCACCATCTAGTGTAAAGTTCATTTTAGCAACTACGGAAATAAAAAAGATACCAATAACTATTATTGCACGTTGTCAAAGATTTGATTTACACAACATTCCTGTAGCTAAAATAGTGGAACGTTTAAATGATGTTGCACAAAAAGAGAGTTATTCCATTGAAAAGGGAGCATTAGAATTAATTGCACGACACTCTGGAAATTCAATGCGTAACGCCTTGTTTTTGATGAATCAAGCAGTGCTATATAGCAAAGATGGTGCAATATCCACTAAAAATGTGACAGACATACTTGGCCTAGTGGATAAAGATATTATATTTGATCTATTAGGGGCAATATTAGAAGGTGATTTACAGAAAGCTCTATCAGTGTTTGACAAGGCGGTAAAAACAGCAAACCCACTTAGTATTTTTGAAGGTCTATTGCAAACAATTCAGTTAGTATGCCGTTTTTTGATTACAAAAGAGATTGATAATGCAGTTACAGAGCATGAAAAGAATAGGATAAAAGATTTAAGTATAAAGAGATCTTTAATATTTTTTTCGAGATTGTGGAAGATGTTGCTTAAAGGTATTCAAGATATAAAAACTTCAACATGCAACGATGTTGCTGCTGAAATGATGTTAATTAGCCTCTGTTATCTTTCTGATCTGCCTTCTCCGGAACAGGTGATCAAAAAAGTTCTTTCGCAGAATGTAGAGCAAGGAAATAGACAGGGCAGACCTGTTGCACCTTCCCCCTCTGTCATCCAAGTAGCTGACTACTCGGATCCAAAAAAATATGTGGAAAGTAAACAACAACCCCACTCTGTCATCCCAGTGCGTGACACTGGGATCCATGTGGAAAATAAACAACAAAATTACGATTTTGATAAGATTTTGCAACTATTAAGGCGAAGTAACCAAATTTATCTTTACAAACAACTGTGTAATAATCTACAATTAATAGATTGTAAACCTGGATATTTAAAATTAAAAGCTGTATCTAAGTTGGATAGTAATTTTTGCAATGATTTAAAAAATTACTTAAACCAGGTGACTCAGCAAGAGTGGGTTGTTGCAGTTGATACAGGTTATATAAACAGGGAAGTGAGTAATTTAAATTATGCACCTGCAGTTAAGGATATCCTTGACACGTTTAAAGGTGCAAAAGTAGTTAATATAGAAAATAAGGAGTAAGTTGTGGATTTTAGTCAAATAATGAAACAAGCGCAAGAGATGCAAAAAAAGCTTGCAGAAGCTCAAGAAAAATATGTTGGAAAAGAGTTTCAAGGTATTTCTGGTGGTGGCAAAGTTTCTGTATTAGTGGAAGTCATAAAAATAGGTAGCTATAAAGCTAAAAAGGTGAACATAGACTTAGAACTTATGAGAAATGAGGAAAAAGATATAGTAGAGGATTTAGTAACAGCAGCGTTTAATGATGCCGTTAAAAAAGCAGAAGAAGATATGGCGAATGCAACTTCTGATCTTGCAGGTATGATGGGTTTACCATCTGGGTTTAAACTTCCTTTTTGAATTTACTACTGAAGTTTCTTTTAGTGTAAGTATTTTTTTTCTAATATTCCCAACGCTAGTACTTCTTCATATAATGTACCTATACTAGCATAGCCCTACGTCATACCGTGATTCATTCCACAACTGTACAAACATTGCAATATGGCACATAGTAAACGATGTCATTCCAGTCTGGAATCCAGCCTTGCCGTAATCTCATCAAGAACATTGTGTTTTAACATAAAACGGCTACTTTTATGCTTACCAACTTAATAAAATTCCTGGATCCCAGACTGGGATGACAAGAAGATGGTACTTGGATAAGAGGCATTGCCCTCCTGGTAGGCCCAAATTGCAATGTTCGTACAGTTGTGGATTTCTCATCCGCTAACAAGCAGCGAGATGACGAGGTCTTTCGATAGTAAATCTTACCTGTGTTAGCTATACCAAAAAATCAAAAGTCGTATTTATTCATTAATAAAATCTTTGTCTTCTCCTAAAAATTAGTTAAAATGTAGAATATTTTGTGTTATTAAGTTAGCACTTGACTTAACTTTAGTTGTTACTTAGACTGCTAAAGTGGAATTTTAATTTTTTTACGAGGACAATTATGCATTATAAAAAGTTTTTTTCAGCAGCCGCTTTAGCAACGTTGCTAAGTTTATCAAACTCTGCTTTTTCAGATCCTGTTGGTCCAATAAGTGATGAAGAAACTAGTTACTATATTCGTTTGCAATACAACGGTGAAATTTTACCTCTTTTCACAAAAGTTGATGGTATTACCTATAAGAAAGACAATAGTGATTACAGTCCATTAAAAGCGTCTTTTCTAGCTGGTGGTGGTGCGTTTGGTTACAAAATGGACGACATCAGGGTTGATGTTGAAGGAGTTTATTCATACCTAAACAAAAATAATGTTACAGATGCAAGATTTACGCCAGATACTATTGCAGACAGTGTAACAGCAATTTCAGGGCTAGTTAACGTTTATTACGATATAGCAATTGAAGATATGCCTATCACTCCATATGTTGGTGTTGGTGTTGGTGCAGCGTATATTAGCACTCCTTTGAAAGACGCTGTGAATGATCAAAAAAGTAAATTTGGTTTTGCTGGTCAAGTAAAAGCTGGTGTTAGTTATGATGTAACTCCAGAAGTCAAACTTTATGCTGGAGCTCGTTATTTCGGTTCTTATGGTGCTAATTTCGATAAAAGCGGTGGTGAGAAAGACAAAGGAGGACATACAGTCCTTTACAGCACTGTTGGTGCAGAAGCTGGAGTAGCGTTTAATTTTTAGTCTATCTCAGTCTTGTTATCCCAGTGGGTTTTTTCTTGTCATTCAAGTAGCATGACACTGGGATCTAGAAAAAAGAAATGTGGATTCCAGTGTCAAGGCACTGGAATAACACTATTTGCTATGTGTTTAAGCTATAACGTTTACCATTGTACTGGTAGAATATCATCTAAAGTTACATAATGTTATCCAATTAGCTAACACTGCGGCCTACTGTCTCCAAGAAATTAGATGGAAAATTTGTACTTTTTTCAAATCAAAGCTTGAATTTTTGCTGGAAAATCAATATATTATATGCATGAAGTTTTAATTTAAGTTGTTATGTTGACCCCAATGGCAAGCTTATGTGTCGATAGCAGAACCAATCTCATGCAATATATTGCTAGGGTGCGAAAATTTCCCATGCTGTCTCAAGAGGAAGAAGTACAACTAGCAAAAAATTGGAACCAATACAAGGATATTTCTTCTGCTCATAAATTGATTACCAGCCATTTGAATTTGGTAGTGAAAATTGCAATGAAATTCAAAAATTATGGACTATTGTTGATGGACCTGGTCATGGAAGGGAATATGGGTTTAATGCATGCAGTAAAAAAGTTTAATCCTGATTTAGGGTTTCGTTTTTCAACTTATGCAGTGTGGTGGATTGAAGCTTCAATAAAAGACTTTATATTGAAATCTTGGTCATTTGTGAAAATAGGCACAACGCAAGCACAAAGAAGATTATTTTTTAGTTTACGTAAAATAAAAAAAAGAATTTTACAGTATACAAACAGAGAAACTTTAAATAATGAAGAAATAAAAGCAATATCTAATGAGCTTTCTGTATCCGAAGGAGATGTTATACAAATGAATTACCGTTTGGCTTGTAAGGATCAGTCGCTAAACGATTGCATAAAAATAGGTGATGACTCTAAAAGGGAGTTACAAGATATGATCCCATGTAACTTGGTCAGTCAAGAAGTAACCTATCAGAATCATGAAGAAAAAGAATTAAAAGAAGCAATTTTAAACAATGCACTAGCGAGCCTCAACGAAAGGGCAAGAGACATTTTTATCAGTAGATATTTGTCTGAAAACATTCAAACTCTGGATGAACTTAGTAAAAAATATTGTGTTTCAAGAGAAAGAATAAGGCAGTTGGCTGAGCAGGCGATGGCTAAGGTAAAACAATATATACAATCTGAAAGTTTGAAATTTTGTTTGCATGCGTAGTTTTTTTATATTTCTAATATTTTTTTCGATAGGCGCTTTTGCATCGGTTAGTGATGTACAATTGAAGGAAAAATATAAAGATTGGCTCGTGTATACTGCATTGGAAGATGGAGAGAAAGTATGTTATATTGTATCCTATCCTAAAAAAAAAAGCGAATATTATACAACCAATCGCAAGCCGTATGTAATGGTTAGTTATGTTGATAAAAAAGCAGATGAGGTAAGCGTTACCTCTGGTTTTCAGTATGATAAGGAGCCTGTAGCTCTCAATATCGACAAAAAAATTAAATATACACTGCCCATAATACAGGGAAGTTTTGCGTGGGCAGAGCATACAAAAATAGATCAAGATCTCATTCTAAAAATGAAGCAGGGATTATCAATGGTAGTTAATGGAAAAACAAAAACAGTGACCATTGATGATACTTATTCCCTACTTGGTTTTCAAAAAGCGTATCAAAAAATGCATGATTTATGCCATACAAAGTAAATTATTGTAACAGAATACCCAGCTATAGTATAAACTAGACTACTCTTTCAATGGAAATATAAATAGCACTTTACTTTATATGGGATGTGGATATCATTTAAAATATATTTTTGAGAGTTAGCAATGTCAGAGGTTGCAGGTGTAGATACAGAAATCAAAAAGCAAAATTCTGTGTGCGAGCAGATGCGTTTTAGCGTGAGCCGCACAAGTCTTTTAAATACATTATCCAGAGTAAGTGGAGTGGTTGAAAGGCGTAATGCAATAGATGTTTTGGCGTGTATAAATATCAAAGCACAACACGGCAGCATAAAATTAATGGCAACTGATCTTGACATTTCAATGTTTGCCTCACTTGCTGCAACCGTATTAACAGAAGGAGAAGTAAAAATTTCAGCGCATACTTTACATGACATAGTGAAGAAGTTACCCGCTGATTTGGATGTCAATTTTGAAGTAAACAACCAAGGAAAATTATTGATGTCTTGCGGAAATGCAAACTTTTCTTTACCGAATGTAGTTTCAAGCAGCTTTCCTGCTCTTGAAGAAGACAATTATAAACATGATTTTACTCTACTAAATACAGACCTGATAGACTTATTAACTAAAACAAAATTTGCTGTATCACTAGATGATACAAGGTATAATTTAAATGGAATATATCTACATACAGATGAGCAATTTCTGTACTGCGTTGCAACTGATGGCCATCGTTTATCATGTATAAAGAGGCCAAAGCCTGGGAACATCAATGGCGAATTTGGTGTGATCATTCCACGTAAAACTGTTATGGAGCTGTTAAAAATATTGGACGATTGTAATGAAATTAAAGTAAAACTCTCAGACAGAAAAATCAAGTTTACATGCGGTGAATATATTCTAATATCAAAATTAATAGATGGAACTTTTCCAAATTATAAAGCAGTTATTCCAGCATCTCAAGATAAGCATATGATTATTGAAAGTAAAAAACTTTCAGACGTTATAGATCGAGTTTCCGTTGTTGTATCTGATAAAGTAAAATCTATTAAATTCTCACTACAAGAAAAGCTGCTAACTCTGCATTCAAACTCCCAAGAGTGCAGTGATGCAACTGAATCCATAGAAGTGGACTACAATGAAGCCCCTATAGAAATAGGGTTCAACTCGCGTTATTTACTTGATGTTCTATCCTGCATAAAAAATAAATGTAAGTTTAGCTTAGCCGATGGTAATAGTGCTACAATTATCACTGATGAAGACGATTCAAGTGCATTATATGTAGTAATGCCAATGAGAACTTAAACTCGTCATCTCGCTGCTTGTTAGCGGAATCTGGAGATACCGTGGCGGTATGGCACTTATTTCACTAGCTTTTATTAAATTAGTAATCTATCTTTACCAAATATAAGCCAAAAGGTGGTGCAGTAACTCCAGCGGCACTTCTTTTGCATTGGTTTAATATATTTAGCATTTCTTGCGGATTGGTTCTATTTTTTCCAAATTCAACTAAAGTACCCACAATAATCCTCACTTGGTTATGTAAAAAGGAAATAGCAGATATTTTGATGTGTATATGATTCCCATTTTGTATTATATCGATATCATCAATTGTTCTTATCGGATTTGCGGCTTGACAATCTTTTGAACGGAAACTTGAAAGGTCATGTTTTCCAAGTAGATGTTTAGCAGCTTCACGCATAATATTTACATCAAGTGGGCTAAACACTTGCCATACATAACCCGTCTCCAGAGCGGCAGGAGCATAGCGATTAACTATTCTATATTCGTAATATCTTTTTTTTGCTGAAAACCGTGCGTGAAACGCATCATCTACAACTTCTGCATTAAGCACGACTATAGGAATTGATTTTAAATGATAGTTTATTGCATTCCTTATTCTATAAAGCTCAAATTCCTTTTCCATATCAAAATGAGCAACTTGTCCTAAAGCATGAACTCCTGCATCAGTCCTGCCACCACAGTACAAAGTAACTTTCTCACCACTAAAATTAAATATAGCATTTTCTATCTTCTCCTGGATTGAGTTAGCAGAGTGTTGCTGTTTTTGCCAACCAGAGAAATTACTACCATTATATTCTACCGTTATTTTGTATCGCACTGCATTACATCAAGCTCTATCTAAAATAGTCATTTTCTATCTTAACATAATTTATGGTCAAGCCTACAGTGCTGCCACTCCCATAAAGTAGTTCGTCCAATCTTAAATCTTGCTGCCACTGCTTCTCTGCTTTCTCCTTCGTCTAGCGCCTCCATTGCTTTTTTTCTTAAATCATAACTATATGCTGCTGGCATTCAACCTCCTTATCATTATCTATCCTTATCACATCCGGACTTCTATGAAAAGAGCTATAAATCGTGAAAAAGAACTGCTCATTAAGTGCTGTTTGCTTAATAAATTTACTGACATTGGTATGGCTAAATTCGAAATGGCTACATGAATTTATCGTAAATTATTACCGTATAAGGTACGATGCGACAAAGCCATCCCAGTGTCAGCTACTCGGATGACACCGTCATAAAGGAACCAGTGTTAGCTACTTGGATGACAACCATTGTGCTTGAGGCAAAATTGACTATCACTTCTTTTTATAGAGCTTGCTCCAAACTTTGTTGTTAGTTAATACAAAAAACACTGTTAAAATTATAAAATACGCCACTACTTTTAATCCAAGTTTATGCCGGCGCTCTAATTCTGGCTCTGCTGCCCATTGTAAAAAATTTATCACATCATACGCCATATTTTCAACTGTGGCTTGCCTTGCACCATCATATTCCACCATTCCTTCAGAAAGTGGTGGCGCCATAGCTAATCTGCCTGTTGGAAAATACGAATTAAAATATAAATCATTTTCATCGTGTTCGCCGTTTTGATAGCCTGTTAACAATGAATAGACATAATTTGCACCATCATGCCTTGCTTTAATAATTAATGATAAGTCTGGTGGGACTGCACCATTGTTGCTTGCTGCAGCTGCTTCTTTTGTATCAAAAGGCGCAATAAAATAATCCGAAGGTACTCCAGGTCTGTCAAACATTTCACCCAAATCATTCGGACCATCTTTAACTTGATAAGAAGCTGCTATTTGTTTTACATCTTCTTCAGAAAAACCGACATCTTGCAAATTACGAAATGCTACCCTATTCATTGAATGACAAGCAGCACAGACTTCTTTATACACTTTATAGCCACGCTGAATTGACTCTCTATCGAAAGATCCGACAATTCCATCAAATTTCCAGTCTATTTTCTTATTTGGTGATGATTTAAATTCTTCTGCAGATATAAGACTAGATAGAAATAACATGCAGAAGATTGCAAATACATTAGATCCCATGCATAACCACTGTTTTAGTAAATTTCGAATTGATGTCATGCAAGTAGCTGACACTGGAATCCAGCTTATTTCATCACTGACATTATGGTTATCATGCACTCCTAGAATCTGTTGTCCATTGCATGATTTGTAAGTATTTTTATACCTGGATCCCAGTGTCAAGCACTGGGATGACAACGGAAGATAGTGGAATGACACTGTGTGTTGTATACAACGTTCATACAATTGTGTACATGATGCTGGAATCCATTTATTTTTTTTCTGGATCCCAGTGTCAAGCACTGGGATGACAAAAGAGGGCTCTGGGATGACAGAAGAGAGCTCTGGGATGACAGAGAATTTTGTAAGAGATCTGCTTTGAATTGACATCACCTCATCTCCGGCACAGAATCACTTAAGGTTTTTGGTGGTTCTTTTGGCTTTTCATACTTACTAAGCAGTGGTAAAACTATCACAAAGTATGCAAAGTAATAAAGAGTAGATAGCCTACTCATAGTGATGTAAGGCTCTTTTACCTCTTGTCCTCCAAGCCAGGCAAGAAGTACAAAATTTATTGCAAAAACCCAAAAAAATTTCTTAAACACCGGGCGATAAGCACCACTTTTAACTTTTGATTTATCAAGCCAAGGTAACAAAAACCACACTAAAATAGACGCAAACATGGTAAGCACACCAGTAAGTTTATCTGGAATTGAACGTAGCATTGCATAAAAAGGTAAAAAATACCACTCTGGCACTATATGTACCGGAGTGACCATAGAATCAGCTTCTATATAATTGTCTGGATGCCCAAGATAATTGGGAGCATAGAAAACAAATGCGAACAAAACTACAAAAAACAGACCAAAAGTTATGCAATCCTTGACTATATAATAAGGATAGAGAGGGATGGTATCCTTATCTGATTTTACCTCCACTCCACTTGGGTTACCAGAGCCAAACCTATGCAGAGCTATCACATGAAGCATAGCTAAAGCAATAATAACAAAAGGCAGAAGATAATGCAGAGCGAAAAAACGGTTAAGTGTTGGGTTATCCACTGAAAAACCACCCCATAACCATATAACTATTTTATTGCCAATTAAAGGTATAGCAGAAAATAAGTTGGTTATAACTGTTGCACCCCAGAAACTCATTTGTCCCCAAGGCAATACATATCCCATAAAGGCAGTTGCCATCATTGCAAAAAATATAAATATTCCAATAAACCACACCATCTCTCTCGGTCTTTTATAAGATCCGTAATATAATCCACGCATTATATGAACATAGACTACCATAAAGAAGAGCGATGCTCCAACAGCGTGAGTGTAGCGTATTAACCACCCGTAATTCACATCTCGCATTATGCGCTCTACACTATTAAACGCATAATCAACATGCGGAGTGTAGTGCATAGCAAGAAATATACCTGTTATTATTTGTAAAATCAGCGCTATACCAGCCAAAGAGCCAAAGTTCCAAGCATAATTTAAGTTTTTTGGCACTTGGTAAGAAGCAGTGTGTCTTAGAAAAGAAAATATAGGCAATCTATATTCTATCCATCCTAATATGCCTTTTTCTTCTTTTATTGTTTCTTTTTTGTTATCTTCCTGCATAACTTAAACCTTTCTGAACACATGTCCATTGCTACTTTTATCTTATTTTTTTATTGTAGCAACTTATCCTTTACGCACAAATAAAAACTTTAAAGCAATATTAATTACCTCTTCAGCAACCTGTCACGTGCTGCGTTTAATTTTTGTGCAAAATATTCCGAGCCTCCTTTATCTGGGTGAACTAATTTCATTAAATTTTGATATGCTTTATTGATTTCATTTTGGTTCGCTCCAGAATCTATTCCTAGCACTTTAAATGCTCCATCTCTGAACATGTTACTACTACCAGACTAGTATGATTTTGTCTTGTAAATTTATTCAACAACCCTATTCTAACTATATAATGAAAAATTATCTACAAAGTGTTTATGAAGATGGTATGAAAATCCAACTATCTAAAGTCAACAAATATTTATTAGTTTTACTGATTACTGTCTCAGCATTTCTCATATCTGGGCAAGTATCCAGTTCAAGCAATATCGAGAATGATTTTCAAGATTTACAAGAAAAATTACCATTATTGAAAGATCAGGATTTGTTATTTTTAGATCCAGCTTCAGCTTTAAATTATGGTGATAGGGCAGGTAAAAAAGTGTTAATGGTTATAGTTCACCATACTGAAACATCAACACTAAAAGGTACAAAAGATACGCTGAATGCTAGAGGATTGTCAGTTCATTTTATTGTCGATAGGGATGGCAGCATCACCTTAATGGTTCCATTAGAGAAAGAAGCATGGCATGCTGGTATTAGTTATGCAAGAGTTAAGGTAGATAGTAAGCTTGAAGAGTTACGGAAGCTTAACAACTATTCTGTAGGTATTGAAATTGTAAACACAGGACTTGAGCCTTTTCCGGAAGAGCAAATGAGATCTGTTAAAGAGCTGATTTTATACCTTATGGAGCGTTTTAAAATTAAAAGGGATATGATATTTAGTCATTCTGAAATAGGAACTATAGTGTATGATCCAGAGCTTGGCTATACAATGCGTAAACCAGATCCACACAAATTGTTTGATTGGGAGTTATTAGAGAAAAATGAAATTGGATTGCACATAAGTGACAGAATAAACCCTAAAGATGCTAAACACAAAATGGGCAAAACATTGTATAAAGCAGGTGATAGAAATGAAGGTATTTTGAAATTAAAACAAAGGCTGAACAGATTTTTCTATAAGATAGAACCTTGGAATGATAAGAAAGGTAATGTAATTTTTCCTGATAATAATGCTGATTACTCAGATGAGTTTGATGAGAATTTTGTATGGGTTATTTATCAGTTTTCAATACATAATTTACCAAGAGAAATTAGAAAAGATCTACCTCTTAAACTAGAACAAGCAGATATATTTCCTGAATTCTTTAGTGAATATAGTCATGGCATTTCTTCTAGTTATCTAACCTTTAGTGAAAAAATTAAATCGACTCTACAACCATGTTTAAGCAAAGTAGATTATGAGAATTTATTATCTTCTCTTGCACAATATGAGAATAACATTTCTCCTGATGCATCTACCACTTTAATGTACAAAATTAAGTTATACTATGATTCTTATTTAAGATATCGCATATGGTCTTCACTCTATAAACCATTTAAGCTTAATGTATTGGAAGAGTTAGAGATTTTAAAGAGTGGAGTGTTATCTTTAAAATCACTAGATAGCTCTAAAGCTGCAGAAGTTTCCAGTTTAATTGATAGCTTTAAAGTAGATATTTCTTTAGAATTTCAGGGTTTTGAAAAACAGTGGTTTCAGGAGTTTAAGAATGCTTGGAGACAAGAATTTATACCTTCCCTGGAAGAACAGATAACATGGACTGCACTACATGAAGCAATATTGGAGTATTTAGAAAAAGCAAAGGAAGAAATTCGTTAAACGAAAACTTTTTTTAAGATCACTTTTTTAACAATTTATCACGTGCCGCATTTAGCTTTTGCGCAAAATATTCCGAGCCTCCCTTATCTGGGTGAACTAATTTCATTAAATTTTGATATGCTTTATTGATTTCATTTTGACTTGCCTCAGGATTCAGCCCCAGTATCTTTAATGCTTCATCCTTGGACATGTTATCACCAGTGTAATTTTCAGTATAACTTCTACTGCTACTAAATTCGTTCAAAAACTTACTCAATATAGAGTTCATCATGAAACTCATATTATTTTTTTTTGTCAGGAAAAGAAAAAATATAACAACGCTAGGCAAGACAAATGTAATTACTATGAATACTAAAAAAAGAAAAAAGATGAATGACATGTATATTTTTTTATCATTTTATGATTAAATAGTAACAATTATAATTGTCATGGTAAATA
The DNA here is from genome assembly GCF_964277345.1 of Wolbachia endosymbiont (group A) of Therophilus tumidulus. Classification (NCBI taxonomy): domain Bacteria; kingdom Pseudomonadati; phylum Pseudomonadota; class Alphaproteobacteria; order Rickettsiales; family Anaplasmataceae; genus Wolbachia; species Wolbachia endosymbiont (group A) of Therophilus tumidulus. The sequence goes on from NZ_OZ195515.1 coordinate 1,387,341, forward strand.
ACATGTTCATCCAGATTGAAGAAACACCAAACCCAAATACGCTAAAATTCCTTCCTGGATTTGAAATTTTAAACGAAGGAGAAACTGCTGATTTTTCAAATGCGAATGAGATAAAAAATTCTAAACTAGCAGCAAATCTTTTTCAAATAGAACATGTGGTAAGAGTGTTTTTTGGTCATGATTTTATTTCAGTAACAAAATTGGGTGGAATTAATTGGGATACATTAAAAGTAGAAATTTTAACTACAATCATGGATCACTTTACTTCAGGTGGAAAAGCACTAGATAAAGAAGGAGTAAATGATAATAATATACCGGATGAAGAATTTTTTGATAAAAATGATATAGAAATTGTAAATAGAATAAAAGAATTAATGGAAAGTCATATCAAACCTGCAGTTGCTCAAGATGGTGGCGATATCAAATTTCGTGGCTATAAAGATGGAATAGTTTATGTTGAGTTGCAAGGAGCTTGCTCTGGATGCCCAAGTGCTGCAATTACTTTAAAGCAAGGAGTGCAAAATATGCTGAGCTACCACATACCAGAGATTGCAGGTATAGAGACCACACTATGACTAATCAAACGGTTAGAGGAACAAAAGATCTCCTGTTTGATGAATGGTACAAGTTTAAATACATAGAGCAAACAGCAAACAGAATCTCAAGTTTATACGGCTTTTTGCCCGCCCAAACTCCAATATTTGAGTGCACGGAGGTTTTTACAAAAACCTTAGGTGATAGCTCAGACATCATCACTAAAGAGATGTATAGCTTCAATGATAAAGGGGGAAAGAGCATAACTTTACGTCCTGAGTTCACTGCAGCGATTGTCAGGCTACTCATTGAAAAAAAACTGCAAACACCGATAAAATTATTCTCAACAGGACCTGCATTTCGCTATGAAAGACCGCAAAAGGGAAGACAAAGGCAATTTCATCAGATAAATTTTGAGGTTTTTGGCATAGAAGATCCAAAAGCTGATATTGAATTGATATCACTCGCTCAGCACTTACTAACTGAATTTGGCATCAATAAAAATGTAAAGCTGGAAATCAACTCTTTAGGTGATGGTGAAACAATAACTAAATATAGAGAAGCTTTGATCTTATACTTTACAAAGTATCAAAATGATCTATCAGAAGATAGCAAAAATAGGTTGATCAAAAATCCACTCAGAATACTGGATTCCAAGGATGAGAAAGATAAATCAATAATTTCTGATGCGCCTAAAATCAGCAATTATTATACGAAAGAGTCCTCAGATTTCTTTGAACAAATACTAAATGGATTAACAATTCTTGATATACCTTATACCGTAAACAATAAACTAGTTCGAGGTTTGGATTATTATTGCCACACAGTGTTTGAGTTTGTTACAGAGGATTTAGGTGCACAAGGGGCAGTTTTTGCCGGTGGAAGATACGATAATTTAGTATCTTCAGTAGGTGGAAAACACACTCCAGCAATAGGATTTGCAGGGGGTATTGAGCGCATAATGGAGTTAATCAATTATTCTCCGAAAGAAGAGCGACCTATTTACCTAATTCCAATCGGTAGAGAGGCTGAAAAACATGCTTTAACACTTGCAAATGAATTGCGCAGAAATGGTTTATATGTAATCTATGAATATAGCGGAACGCTCAGAACCCGAATGAAAAAAGCAAATCAAGCAAATGCTAAAGCTGCTTTAATCTTTGGCGATGAAGAATTGAGTAGTAAAACTTTAAAGATTAAAAACATGGATACAGGTGAAGAAAAAATAATTGCTCGCGATAACACAATAGAAAATATCTATTAGGAGCAATGCAAATGTTTTTCTCAGTCAGCTATAGAAGAAAATTCGTCTGCACAAGAATTTTTCATAGTATTCAAAGTATCATAATCTGTAAAATCTAATTTTACCGGTGTAATAGTAATAAATCCTTCTTTTATTTTATTTATACTACCACTGCCTGAGTGCTCTCGAGACCAATTTAAGCTAAAAGAGCCATTCGAATTTTCAGTAAAAGTTAAATCCCCATCAATGTTATATTCACCTTGTTCAGCAAATTCTACTCCTTTTACTTTTTCCGTAGCAGGAAAATTTACACTCATCACTATGTTTTTAGGCCAACCAACCTTAACTAGCTTGGCAATAACCTTTGGTGCAAAAACCTTTGTATTGTGCCAGTCTATTTTATCATGATAAACTTGGCTTAGCGCAATAGAAGGTATAGACCTTGCAGCACCTTCCATTACAGCACCAATTGTTCCTGAATAACAAATATCGTCCCCGACATTTGATCCAATATTTACTCCGGACAATATTAAGTCTGGTTTTTTATTCATAACTTTATTTAGCGCAATAATGACACAATCTGCAGGAGTACCAGACACACTAAATTCCCTTTCACTATGTTGTTTTATTCCAATAGATTGTTTCACTGGATAATCAAGAGATCTTGCAGCTCCGCTTCTATCAGTATCTGGTGCCACTATCCATATTTCTGACGCAAAATTCCGTGCAACCTCTTTGAGTAATTTTATTCCTTCACTTCCAAAGCCATCATCGTTTGTTATCAATATTATCATATACAATACTCAGCTATACAGTTCCAAATTATGTAAACCACTGGCTGTAAATAAACTCATGAGGCTTTAAGTTTCTTTGCATAACTGTGGACTGTAACAAAGAACCTGCTGTAAATCAATGGATTTCTTGCCCAAGCCACAATTGTCATTCAATAGAAACAAAAAACTTACTTGACAAACTCCGCCAGCCCTCTTATCATGATAGTGAAGCTATTGTATTTGCTTTCGCCAATCTGCAGATTAAAAGGTAAGGATTACTTAATGTATCGGCGTCTTATGTTCAATTTTTTGCAGTATATAGATACTGTATGTCTTTACAAAACTTCATCTACATCTAGATTTTTATCTAAATAAGCTGAACGCGCTTATAAAGCGTTACAAGACATCAAAAAATGCCAATACTCGACAGAGATAGTAAAAGACTAGCTAACTCGGGGGTTCTTTGTCTTTTTTTCTGCTTAGTAAACTTCTTAAACATTTGCAGCGTAAGTTAGTTGCAATTAAAAGCAGCTTAATCTTGCTTGTCAAGCGTTTAAAACATAAAAAACGCCAATATTTTAAAGCGGATAATAACCCCAGGGCTTCTTTTGCCTTTTTTTTCGTTTGGTAAATTTCTTAATATTTATAGCTAAACAACAACCGTCATCCCGCTGCTTGTTAGCGGGATCTAGAGATACCGCGAATGAATCGCGGTATGACGGTTCGCGGCGGTATGACGGTTTGCGGCGGCATGACCTCGTCATTCCCCTACGTGTTAGCGGGATCTAGAGATACCGTGACGGTATGACGGTTCGCGCGGTGGCATGACCTCGTCATCCCGCTACGTGTTAGCGGGATCTATGCTTTGAGATACCGCGAATGAATCGCGGTATGACGGTGTAGATGGTGGTTAAGTAATTCGTCATCCCGCTACGTGTTAGCGGGATCTAGAGATACCGCGGCGGTATGACGGTTCGCAGCGGTATAGTAACTCGTCATCCCGCTGCTTGTTAGCGGGATCTCTTGTTAGCGGATGAGATACCGCGAATGAATCGCGGTATGACGGTGTAGATAGTATCCCGCTGCTTGTTAGCGGCTGAGATACCGCGAATGAATCGCGGTATGACGTGTTGAAACAATCCGATAAGGTAAGCCTCGTCATCCCGCTACGTGTTAGCGGGATCTAGAGATACCACGGCGGTATGACGTGTTGCTTGGGTCAGCTATAGTATTTCTTAAAATTAATAATAAATTTCTTGGCTAGCAAGAAGCTGTAAATTTTTTTGCGAGACCTAAGCCGCTTTTGATATAGCTAAAGGTTTACTGATGATTTGTCTCATTCCACTACCTGCTGACTTACTTTCTGCTTAGCATATCCATCAAATCAGATTCTTTGAGTTTACTATGGTCAACTTTACTGAACTTATTTACCATAGAGCTCATTTGATTATACTGCTTAATTAGAAGATTAATGTCAGTTACAGTTGTTCCGGACCCCTTAGAAATTCTAAGTCTTCTTTTGCCATTTAAAATATCTGGATTTTGCCTTTCTTTTTCAGTCATTGAGTTTATGATGGCTATATATTTTTTCACTTTATTGTCATCTGGCACACTGCTACTTAGCTTTTTTGTAAATGAACTAGGAATGAATTTCATTATGTTGCTAATGCCATCCATTTTACTCAGAGTTTTTAACATTCCCACTAGGTCGTTTAGGTCGAATTTACCTTTTTTTACTTTCTTTTGTAACTTATCAATTTCTTCCTGACCAACAATCTCAGCAGCTTTTTCAACCAATGAGACAACATCACCCATGCTAAGTATCCTTTTTGCAATTCTATCGGGATAAAAATCATCGAGGTCACTTAATTTTTCACCACAAGCAATAAATTTAATTGGACAATCGGCGATCATTTTCATAGAAAGAGCAGCACCACCACGTGCATCACCATCAACACGGGTGAGAATAATGCCGGTTACACCTATTACCTCATTGAATGATTTGGCAATGTTGACCGCATCCTGGCCTATCATTGCGTCGGCTACTAAAATAACTTCTGCAGGTGAAGCTATTTCCTTTACGGCTTTCAACTCATTCATCATATTATTGTCAATATGAAGCCTGCCTGCAGTGTCTAGTATTAATACATCATAATTATCGTTCTTTGCTATTGCTATTGCCCTTTTTGTAATTGTAATGGGCTTCTCATCTATTACTACAGGTAAAGTTTGCACATCTATTTGTTTACCTAGCACTTCAAGTTGTTTCTGGGCAGCAGGCCTATAAATGTCTAAAGAGGCAAGCATCACTTTTTTCTTTTGCTTTTTTAGTTTTAAAGCAAGCTTTCCTGAGGTAGTTGTTTTACCTGCACCTTGTAAGCCCACCATCATAATCACAGCAGGGGGTTTAACTGCTAGATTTAAGTCACTTTTCTCTGATCCGAGAACTGCAACTAAATTATCCTGTACAATTTTAATTATCATTTGTGCTGGAGAAACACTTTTTATGACTTTTTCCCCAATCACTTTATCTTTAATGTCGTTGATGAATTTTTTTGCAACTTCAAGTGAAACGTCAGCTTCAATTAAGGCTATGCGTATTTCACGCATGGCAAGATTAAAATCATCTTCAGAAATGATTGACTTTCCTCTCAGTTTACTAAATACAGAATTTAAACTTTCAGTTAACGATTTAAACATAATAGCATTAGTAGAATACTCATTAAAAAGAGAGAAGAAGCTGAAACAAAACTCACTGAGTTATAACTCAGCACTTCTTTAAGTTTAGTAATATTATTAAAGTATAAACCAACAAGTGGATTAGTCAAGTTTTGCACTACGCTGGCAAACATTTCTCTAGTTTTAGAGACTAACTGATTGAACAGCAAGATAATATAGGGTATGAAAGCTCTAAAAATCCAATCAACATCCATTTTAAAATTTACTCTCGGGTAAAATAACTTGCGTAAAGGAATAAACAATAAAGTGGTACATAGTAATAAATTAAATTGCGACCAAATATTTTTTGTGTTGTACACAAAATCGAAAATCGAAGGTTTATTGTAAATAGGTAAGTAAGGATTGCCAGCGATTACGCATATAAATGCTAAAATAATCATAGTCATTTTGCCTCCTCTCTCTGCTAAAGGTTTTGACTTACTTTTTGCAATAAATAAGTAATAAAGAAACTTTAGCCCCACGCTTAAATGAAGCAGCAAATTTAGAAGCTTATATAAATTTTTATACCCTTTTAAGGCAACAGTGTTCATTTCAATTTCAGCTGTGATATATGATTTACTGATAAATCCAACGGTTCCAGGAAATGCAGCCATTGTAAGTATTGCGATTATAGCACACATGCCTTCCACTGACATCAGTTTACCCACTCCATTAAAACTAATTGTTTTTGTTTGTGAAATAATCGAATTACTGACCACAAACAATAATGATTGATAAACAAGAGAGAAGATTATATGCAGTATCAAAATTGGTATTGCTTTTTCCGAAGGACTGAGCAAACTTCCTGCAATAATCAGCAAGCCCATTTGTCCTACAACGTTATAGCATAAAAATCTGCGAATATTTTGCTCAAGAGAAGCAAATATAATGCTGTAAATTGCAGTGATGGCGCCTACAAGCGCTAATATTTCAGTACAATCTTGCCATAGGTTATAAGTGTGTAAAAGCATCACTAAAAAAGAGACTTTAGTGGTAAATAAAGAGAGATATGTGGTGCCATGTAGCGATGCAGCAGGATATGCATCAACAACCCAAAATGAAAAAGGAAAACAAGCGCAGTTTATCAATAAACCCAAAATTATCAGGTTAGTGCTTTGAAGTGCCAATCCTGCTATTAATATAACTCCAACGAAAAAGTGTACACAAGCGTACCTTATTGCAGGTCCACTATCTCTACAGCTAGCTGCGATAATAAAAAATGCACTGATGGTCATTAATTCACAGAATATTATAACCAATATCATATGTTCAGATAAAACTGCATAAAGTGAACTAATAGTGTAAGCAGCAAAAGATAGCATCTCTGAAAAAGTCAAATTTTGTGCTGGTAGAACAGCTAAAAATGCAACTGATAAAAAAGATATTAGTATGGTACGAAAAGATAAATCAAAATCTAGAATTGGGAGAGACCAATTTACTGCAATGCTCAAATTTTCAGGTAATTTTAGGACTATAACTATTAATACAGTCAGTAGAAGTAACAGTGACGATTTATAAAGTTGCACAATAATTAAAACCAATATGGTTTATGCTATCTCAATATATGAATAAAATCAATTTGCATATTAACCACTAATTAAACTAATTATCATATAATTATATCAGAGTTTAGAGGGTTATAGAGAAACCGGTCAGATTAGGTTTTTAATCTAATCTGACCGATAGCTTTAATAGTGAGGTAAGCTTTAATATAGCACTCCTAATTCATAACGCTACACTCGTGCATAATTTATTTTTAATTTGTGCACGAGCGTTAGTAAATTATTTACTTTTTGAAATAAAATTTGGCATCACTTTAATATTGAGACTTAGTAAACCTCAGTAGGTCTGCCAGTTGGGCCCATAAGAATTATTTGCTCGCCTTCTCTTAAGTGTCTGCATAAATTAGTGGAGCCGCCGATTTCCAGCACAATAGTGGAAATAATTCCTTTTTTTTTGTCTACTTCAGTGCCGGTTACGGCTATACCTTCCATAGCAAGGTTTGTATTATTGGCTTTTCTGCCATTGGTTTCAAAATTTTGCAATCTAAAGAATTGCCCAGGCTTAAAATTCTTTGCCGCAAGTGGTGCTTTGATCACTATTTCCACAACTTTGTCTGTTAAATATTGAACTTTTATAACCTTTGCAGTGAATTGCTCTTTGATTCTATTAAATAATTCTTTATTAGCCAGGTCTTCAACACTTGACCACGCATTTTTTTTCTGGCCCACAACATCACACACTGGAATGACAGAAACGAAGCTATTAACTCCACTCAAAAGCTGAGAAATAATAGGGTAGCCGTTCTTAGCACTTGCCATAGCTTTCACGACGCTGCCACTATACGAAGGGTGAAGATCACCAAAAAAGCTGATTGTTTTATTGCCTTGCTTATACACTAATATTCTATCTTTATTTTGCATTTTAGGAGAAAATATTGGGTCTATTTCTTTTCCTGATGAATTCAAATGAGTAAAATACCCATTACTTAATTTAAAATGCTTTTTATCTTCTGTTGCAATAACTGTATTTGGCTCAGTACCTGCTGCTATAAAAATAGAACGTGCTTTTATACGTTTGATTTCGCCGGATTTTGTGTCTATCAGTTTTATTAATTCAGCATGGTTATATTTATCCGTCACAACTTCAACTGGCTCTAAGTTTTCAATAAAGTAAATCCCTTCTGATAATGCGTTTTGCACCTCTTCGCTATTTAATCGATAACTTGGTGAATCTTTTAGCTCTTTTCTATATATAACTTTCACTCCCCCGAGGCTCTGCATTAACTCTAATATTTTTATTTCTCTATTCTCTTTTTTTGCTAACTTTTGCTTTTCTCGGATCAATTGTGCGTGCGATATAAACTCATTCGCAATTTCGCGCTCTTCTTCTGTCCAATCTTTTTCAACACAGTCCTTTCCATACTTATCAACTAATATCTCATAACGAAGAAGAAATTTTTCTACTTGAATTGGATAATACGCTAAAGCTTCAGTGGCAGTGTCAATCGCAGTAAGCCCCGCCCCTATGACAACTATCGGCATACGAACTTGCAGATTTGCTATAGAATCAAATTTAAGAGCGCCAGTCAGTTGTAACGACATCAGAAAATCAGATGCCATGCGTACTCCACGAGCTAGTATGTTTTTTATTTTGATCATTCGTGGCTTACCAGAGCCAAGTGCTAGGGCGATGTGATCAAAACCCAAGTTGAACGCGTCATCAGCATTAATCGTGCCACCAAAACGAATGCCTCCATAAAGTACGAAATTCTCACGTCTTTCCAGCAGTAATCTAATAATCTTTAAGTAATTCTTATCCCACCGAGAAGTAATGCCATATTCTGCCACCCCACCAAACCCTCCTGCCGTGCGTTCACTCAATTTTTCGTGTTTGAAATCTTTAATTAGCTGGAAATTATCGATCAAAGGCTCAATTTTTAGTCCATCAATGGCAATAACGTTATGCCCATCATTCAACAAATGATGAGCTAAATTAAAACCAGCAGGACCAAGGCCTACAACTAGAACGTTTTTTCCAGTGTTTCCTCTTGGCAATGAACGCTGAAAATTTAAAGGATTCCAACGGCTGAGCAGAGAATATATTTCAAATCCGTACGGTAAACTGAGCACATCATCCAGAATCCTTGTTTCAATTGCTGGCACATTTACGGGTTCTTGTTTTTGATATATGCACGAATTCATGCAGTCATTGCATATTCTGTGTCCAGTAGCCGCACATAATGGGTTATCTATCATCACAATTGCAAGACTTGCAATGCTGTATCCTTCGCTTTTCACCAGATTCATTTCTGATATTTTCTGCTCTAGTGGGCAGCCGTGCAGTTCAACTTTTAGTGGAGATTGTTTAAAAGTATTGTCGTTATTAATTAGCCCCTTTGAGCAGCTGTCCTTACTTTGCTTATGACAAAATATGCAGTAGTGAGCATTATCTAGTGCTTTATTCAAACTCACCTTTTTGCTTGTTAGATCAAAACCGTATCGTCTTTTTACTTCATTTGAATACAGCACTTCAACTTTGTCCACTTCTTTTTTAGAAAATGGTATGAGGTTTTCGTGGTCGATTTTTTTATGAATACTGAATAATATACTCTGTTTATTTTTTACTCTCCACACTGCATATTGTGCTGCAAGTTCTATTTCTTCTTTGTGATTTTCTTTATCTTCAAACCAATGCATCACCTGCTCAGCAAAATTTTTTTCTGTTGTTGGCAAAGTGAGAAAATGACTTAGTTTGTTAGTAATATCTATATTCGCCACATTAGTGTATTTCTTCAATGCATAGCGTTGGACAAATAATCTTTTGCACTTATATATTACAGCAAAGTCGTTGTGCTTTTTCTTTAGCTCCTCTATTTCTTTTTCAACATTGAAAAGTTTTGCAATAAATTCATCAAGTAAATATGAGAGGTCTACTATTAACTGACTATCTGTCATCCAAGTAGCTGACCGTCCTTCTTGTTTTCTAGATCCCAGTGTCAAGCACTGGGATGACGGGGGGTGACACTGGGATGATGGGAGGTGACACTGGGATGACATCGAAGAAGAAGCTGCTTTTTCTCTTGCTTCAATTAATGAACAAAACAAGCTCTCATCACATGATTTAATATAATTCAAAAATGTCTCATCTAATTTTGTTAATCCATTGCGAGTATATAGATTCGAAAATGAGATTTTGAAATTCAGCTTCATTGCTATACTATAAAGTGTACATGCTGTTTCTTACAGATGAAGATTTTATTTATTTTGCAATACTGCTGAGATTGTTGCTTCTGCAACTTTTTCTTCGCTAACAGATGCAATACACCTAAATTTGTATACACCTAAACACACACTTTGAATGTTAGCTTGAAGAATCAATGTGTCCCCTGGAGTAACTAGCTTTCTGAATTTTGCATTTTCAATGGATCTCAAGTAAACAACTTTATTTTCTATTGTTTCTTTACCTAGAACACATATAGCAGATGCCTGAGCTAGAGATTCAATTATCAAGACTCCTGGCATTATCGGATGACCAGGGAAGTGGCCAATAAAAAATGGCTCATTGAAAGTCACATTTTTGATTGCTTTTATACTTTTACCAGGATCACACTCTATAACTCTATCTACTAAGAGAAACGGATAAGAATGTGGTAGTGTTTTTATAATATCACTGATATTAAATTGCATAAGTCTATTCAATGCCTTTTAAAGCAAATTCAGGTATTTCCTTGTTTATATTGTTTAATACCACATCTGATAAATCAACTTCATCCATGGAGTATAAAACTTGGTTCTTTTTTGAAATAAATAGTACCAAATCTATGTTGTTTTTTTCTGCCGTTTTTTTAGCGACTTCTTTTATCTTGTTAAAAACACTCTCTACTGCTTCTCTATAGCTTTCTTCTAAATGTAACATTTTTTTAGCATAATTATCTCTAACATTTACAGTGTGCTTATTAAATTGTCCTGTCTTTTCCTTTTTTGCTTCTTCTGACAAAAGGTCAAATTCTTCTTTTGATGGCTTAAGTTTTTCTAACTCATTTTCAAATTCTTGTTGTAATCTAGAATTCTGCTCCTTTATTTGTTGTTGTATATTTTGCAGAGCAAGAGATTCATTGATGACTTTGTCACTATCGATAATTGCAGCCTTTGTGTTCTGAGGTTGATATCCTACAAACTTATACCCCACAAATAAGGAAATAATTAAGGCAATAACTGATATAAATAACTGTATATATTTCATTCAAATCCCCGCTTCAATAGAAAATTTAACATTTGGTGATGGTATTATATCATAAGATTCCTTTACTAAAGGAAACCCGAAATCCAATCTAAGTCTACCAAAAGGAGAAAGCATTGAAAAGCCAAAACCTGGTGACACTCTCACAAGCTTGCTATCATAGTATTTCCCTTCATACTTCTTATTTTTATCATCTAAGCCAAAAAGTGTTGCATAGTCAACAAATAGTGAGCCTTTGATACCAGCATAGTCATATAGTTTTGGTAGAGGAAAATCCACTTGCTGTGTTAGATTAAAATAAGTTTTGCCTCCTAATGAGCTTTTATTTTTGTCTTCTGCTCTTGGTCCAATACCGGAAAGGTCAAACCCTCTAATCTCATTACCCCCTTTAAAAAAGTGCTGGCCAATGTTTAGATTTTCATCAGTATAAGAAAAAATATGACCTGCCGCCATCTTAAAGCGTAGCGTTATATCATCGTCAATTTTGCTTAATATAGGGTGCGTATAAAAAGATAAGAATTCAGATTTCAGGAAATTCACGTTTCCTCCCAATCCTGAAATATCCTGACTTAAACGCAGTAAATACCCTTCTTTTGGAGTATAGAGGTTATCCAGTTTATTATATGCCAACGTGTATCCCACTGATGAAATCTGATGTTTACCTTTTCGGTCCAGTATTATTTCAGAGATATCGGTGTCTTGTCCACCCTTATTATCCATGTGTATATGATTATACTTATAAGAATAGCGAAGGGAATTAGTTAAGTTCTCTGTGACTTTATATGATAACTTTGTAAAAAATCCCATATCGCAACTATCAAAAGTAGTGTTTGGTTTATCTTGTTTTTCATAAAATACACCCATGCCTAGTGACGTATCAGAATCGTTAAAATTATTTTCAACAAACTCTAAATCAGTAGAAAATACGTATTGACTTTTTTCAAGAGCAAAAGAGAGCTCTTTTCCAGTACCAAATAAATTACGGTCTTTGAGGTCAATTTTAATCAATGCTCCACCAGGAAGAGACACACCTCCTCCCAAATACAACGAAGTAGTGTTTTTTTCTTTAACACTTAAGTCAAGATTTACTGCATTATCATTAACTGCATAACTATTTACTTTCACTGTTTCAAAAAAATCACTACTCATTAGTTTTTTACGTGACTTTTGAATCTCAGATATATTGTACGCATCACCTTCTGCTACACTTAGCTTACTTCTGATCACTTTATCTAAAGTGCGATCGTTACCATCAATTGTAATTTGATTTATATAAATCTTTTTACCCGGCAGCACTCTGTAGGTTACATCTACAACATTGTCACGTTGTGCATACTCTGGATTAACTTTTGCAAATATATATCCTTTCTCATTTAAATATTTGTTTATTTTTTCTACTGTATTATTAATTTTAACTCTATTAAATATCTTATCGTTTTCCTCTGTTATAAAATCCAATATTTCTTCTTTTAGGCTCAAATCCTGAATTTCAGTTTCAATATTAACCTCATTATTTCCAAATAAATACTGCTGTCCTTCGTCAATCAAAAAAGTTAACTCTGTTTGATTGTTATTATCAACCTCAACAATTGGTTGAATATTATTTTGAATATATCCTTTAGATGAATAAAAATGATCGAGCAATTCTGTGTTAATCAATAGATATTGCGGTGAATAATGATTTCCGCCTTTAAAAATAGCTCTAAATAACTTACTAAATATGTCATTACTATGTCTTTTGATAACTTGCTCTAGCTCATTTTCAGAAAAGTTTTTGTTGCCTATAAATCTTATATCCTTAATTTTAGAGGTTTTGCCTTCTTTTATTTTAAAAATTAGATTGACTCTATTGCCATCAAGCTTATTCAGGTCATATTCAATTTTAACACCAATCTTACCGTTATTTCTATAAGTAGTGACTAAATTCACTAAATCGTTTTGCAATTTTGTTTCAGTTAAAATAGTTAGCGACTTTGATTGAATCACATTACTTAGCAGCTCTTTGCTGTTAAATAACTTATTGCCTTTTAACACTACCTTGTTAATCAGTGGATTTTCTTGAATTTTTATTACTAAATTTTTTTTATCATCTATGTAAGCATTAACACTAGCAAATAACTTTGTTTTATATAGATCTTTTATAATTGAGTCTATATCATCGTCGTTTATATAATCACCAGATTTTAGTTTTATATAGAACCCTATTGTCTGGTTGCTTACCCTCTCATTACCAATACATTTGACATCTTTCACCTGCACTTTTTCCGCAGTTCCTAAAGCAACAAGCAGGGCAGGAAAAGAAATAAAAACCACTACCAGTATATAAAATAGCTTTTTCATATTTTATTTCAAAAAAGATCCCTAATATCATTTGACATTCCAGTTGCCATAAGCAAAAACAACACTAAAGCACCAAAAATAGCTGCATATTTTTGACATTTCAAGCTTAAATCCCTACGTATAACCGCTTCTATGATATAATGAAATAAATGCCCACCATCTAGCAGTGGTATTGGCAGCAAGTTAATTGCAGCTAAATTAGCTGAAATGATTGCCATAAAATATAGAACCATAATAAATCCCTTTTTAGCTGATTGTCCTGAATATTTTGCGATTTTTATTGGTCCACCTATTTCACTTGCACTCCTCTTACCAACAATAATTTGAAAGATAGCTTTAATCGTTAAGCACATAGTGTGGTAAGTTTCACTTACTGATAAGCTCACAGCCCCAAGAAAAGACGACTGCTTTAATGTATTGACTGAAATAATCCCTATAGTTTCTCTTTCTATTGTGTTGCCAAAAACGTCTTTGTCCTTGATTATTAATGGAGTTAAACTGGTCCTGTGCTTCTCATTATTTCTGCTATACTCAATCTCCATTCTTGTTTTAGGATTCGACATTATCACACGTGAAATATCTTCAAAGTATTTTATTTTATGCTCATTGATTTGTGTAATAGTGTCACCTGGCAACAAACCAGCTTGCTTAGCTGCACTACCTTCGATTACATTTTCAATCACCGGTGGAGTGCGATAATAACCTGCTATGCTAAAAAATATTGTAAAAGCTATAACAGCAAATACCATGTTTGCAAAAGGCCCTGCAAAAACTACTGCTGCTTTTTTATGACGCGGTTTTGTATGAAATGAATACAATTTTTCTTCTTCCGTTAATTCTTGTTGATCAGCTGGGACACTCGCTGCATTAGTATCTCCTAGCATTTTAACATAACCACCCAATGGAACAACGCTTAATTTCCATCTAGTTCCAGACTTATCGTTAAAACCAAAAATTTCAGGACCAAAACCTATGGAAAAAGATTCAACTTTAACTTTGCATGCTTTGGCAACAACATAATGCCCATATTCATGCACGAATACTATGACAGAAATTATTAAAGAAAATGATAAAAAATAATATATTCCATCGCTAAATTGATGGATAAGATTAGAAATTAATTCCACCTGTATATTTAGATCTTAACAAAATGTTAAGTATATTAAAATGCGCCTCGCTTGACAAGTATTTAGTTTAACTTTTAAATTAAAAAAAGTTTAATTGTAATGACAGATACCTCACTACTCAGAAGAAAATTAATATATAGAAGCTGGCATAGGGGTTGCAAAGAAACCGATATACTTTTAGGGCATTTCGCATTGAAATATCTTGATAAATTTTCCTTAAGCGAACTAATCGAATACGAAAAAATAGTTGATCTTGATGATTACGAATTATATTGTTACATAACTCGTAAGACAAACCTCCCTCCTGGCTTGAATAGTCAGATAGTCAATTTAATTGCTTGCTTTATTGAAGCTAATCCTTTATGCACTCAAGATTAGTGATAATCTTATTTACCTTATCTAGTACCTCAGTATATTCTATTCTTTTCTCGTTTCTATACTTTTCGCGCTCTTGATTTACTTCATCTAATCGCTTTGTTAATTCTAAAATTTTATCCTCAAGAATTAGTGCTGCAAGTAAGAAATTTAATGCATCCGAACCCTTACCTCCAGTTTTTTGAGATACAGAACTAACTAACTTGTCAAAACTATTAGCAAGGCGTAATAAATGATTCCCCTTCCCACTTTCGCAAGATATTTTATATGTGTTATTACGTATAACTATTTCTACTACTTGCATATGGTGCTAAAAATTTCTATCGTACAGTATAAACTCAAACCCCTACTTTCATCTTATTTATGGTATAAATTTTTATTCATTTATCAAATCAGATAATTTTTTACTGCTACGAAAATATGTTTTAAAGTATTGATTCTTTGTAAACTTCTGTAACATTAAATGGCTTGTTTCTTTCAAGTTATAACTTCTAACTGAAAAAGAACCAAACCCCCTAATTTCAACTCTATTATGATGTTTCAATGTGCTTGAAAGTATCCCAAAAAATCTATCAACTATAGCTGCTATAACAATCTTATCTAAAAAAGGATGTCTTTTTGCTACCCTCGCTATTATATCAGACTTTGTTGCCATTTATATGAAGCCAAAATAAGTAAACCTTATCACTTAGCAGATAATGCTATGTTATATTCTTCAACACCCAATACTTCAACTTCTATTTTTTCTGATATAGAGAATTTTTTATTCTCTGGTAAATGCTCTTGATCTATTAGAAGGGTTACATCGTTCTCAACTTCAACGACTAGTCCATTATCTTCTCTCTTACCTACAATAACCTGTATTTTATCACCTACCTTAACTTTCTTTATCAGTTCTTCAAGAGGATCATACTCTATTTGTTTTATTCCAAGATAAATTCTTGCCCGATTCACGTTAGCCCTTATTACTTTTGCTTCTATTTTATCACCTACATTATACTTCTTTATCTCATCTGAACCATTTTTAGACCAACTAAAATCTTTCACATATATTGTCCCTTCTACGTTCTCATCTATTTCAGAATCACCGAAAGCAACAGATACATATGAGCCGGTATTATTCTTCACTTCACCAGAAACAATAGAACCAGGAGGATATTTATTGATAAATACTTGCC